>JBBQJW010000006.1:0-162683 GCA_038326325.1 Chitinophagales bacterium
TTGTGCTGTTATTTCATACGGATAGTAATCAGAAGTTAGTTTTATAGGGAGTAAAAGCAGCCACAGATATTTCCCGAATGTATAGACGATAGTTGCGAATTTCTGGGTAACAGTCATTCCGTAGAATGGATTGTTCATGATTTCATTTACTTCTTTCCCGATTGAAGTATTAGTAAATGACTGTCGCAGTATTAAAAAGATAATTACAGAAACACCCACAGGAATCATTAACCGAACAAAATTTTTCATTTCAAACTTTCTGAAAAGCAACCACATCAGCGGAACAACTAAAAAGAAAGTAACAGCATTTTCTTTCGATAACATTCCAAGAAAAAAACAAACGAATGCTAAAATCATTTTTATCATCGACCTTCCCGAATCAATATACTGTAACAGTAACCACGAACCCATTGAGCAGAATAACATACTCATTATTTCATCTCGACCTTTAATATTTGCCACAGCTTCAGTGTGAATGGGATGAGAAATAAAGAGCAGCGTTGTAATGAGCGGTAGTAATTGGAGTTTCGAAATCCGTTCATCAGCATTTACAAAAAGTTGTTTCAGCATCAGAAATATAAATATTCCGCAAAGAGCATATAGTAACACATTGATGAAGTGACTGGTGTGTGGTGAGTCGCCGAAATATTCTTTCTCCATTGCAAAAGTCACCATCGAGAGAGGGCGATAACGGCCACCTGCCACTAAGTTTTTTTCAACTTTAAAAAAACCAAGAAAAGTATCGTGCGTAAGAATGTCTTTAATTCCTTTCGCGCCTTGCTGCGTGTACATATTTTCGGTAATAACTATGGCATCATCCACCGCATAATCGTGCTGCAAAGTGTTAAAGTATAAAACGAAAGTGACTATTGTTATCAGCAGAAATGCGCCTGAGTTTTTATTCCACCACGGTTGAAGTGTAACAGATTTGTTTATCGGGCGATTTACCGTGCCGGATTTTTTTTGTTCAGGTTGCTTTAAATTTTTCTTAGCCATGAGCTAAAAATATTTGTGATAACGGTGTTAAAGCAAACCAATTATTCACAGTTATGTATTGAATTTGTTTTTGCAATTGTTAGTTGATAATAACTTTTACATTTGACGCACAAAAAAATTCAATGAAAAAAATAATTGCACTTTCTTTTTTAGTCTTCAGTTTCGCGTTTGCTCAAGCGCAGCTAACGCTTACATCAGGTTCGTTTCCAAATGTTGGCGATGTGTTTATCGGTCATAATGATTCATTGACTTCCACATTAACTCCAGGTCCTTCAGGCGCAAGCCAGTCGTGGAATTTTGCGGCATTGCATAATCATTATTTGGATACTACTTCAGTTGTTACTGTAGCCTCTACCCCTAATGGAGCTGCATTTCCTACTTCCAATCTTGCCGGTGTTCAAGGCGCAGGCGCCGGATATGTTTACATGAATAAAACTGCTACTGAATGTGATTTCATTGGTGTATCAGGTTCAATGATGGGAAGCGGTATCTTAAATATTCACTACACCACTCCTATGATTGTTGCTAAAAGCGGGATCACTTATAATTCAAATTATAATTTCGTCAATTCATTTTTGTTGATGGTTTCAGGAGCTGATGTAGGCCAGTCGGCTATTGATTCGGCAAGGATTCATAGTGATACCTATGTAAAAAAAGTGGTTGACGGTTGGGGAACTGTTACATCACCATTTGGCGCTTTTCCGTGCTTAAGAATAATGGAAAAAGATTCAGCTGTTCAAGTAATTGATGTTAAAATTCCATTTGTAGGATGGCAACTTGCTTTTATTAATCAAACAAGTGTTAATGTTAATTATTCGTTTGTCGATGATTCTAAAATTTCACCGATTGTTCAACTCAATATGGATTCAACAAGTTCAACCGTAAGAAATGCTTCATATCGCGACTCGTGGTATGCTGGAATAAACGAAAGTGTTACACCTTCATTGTTTACTGTTTATCCGAATCCGAATTCAGGAACTGATATTCATTTATTAGTTGGAGGATTACCTGCTGATCGCTATCTGATTCAACTTTTTGATTTAAGCGGAAAACAATTGAATTCAGGATCTTATTCAGTAAATAAAACAACTGTAACAGATGTAAATTGGAGTTCTTTGAATCTTGCTGATGGAAGTTATTTCGCAGTTATTTCAAGGAGAAATCAGATTTTGCAACGATTAAAATTTGAAGTTGTAAAATAATTTTAAGAATAAATAATTATTGAAAGGGGTTGAATAGAATTTTCTTCAACCCCTTTTTTATTTTGATTTTATATCATGAAACTGAAAATATTATCTCAGCAAGGTGACATTTCCTGCCCGATAAAATTTTTCTCCGAGAAGATTAATAGCTTCGACTTCATAAGTATAAACTCCAACTTCTGAATCTTCGCTTTGATATTTTCCATTCCAACCACTGTGCCTGTCTTTAGATTCAAATATCTTTTGCCCCCAACGGTTATAAATAACCATATGAACAGAGAAAATGCATTTTCCGAGAACCCGAAATACATCGTTGTGACCATCACCATTCGGAGTAAATGCATTTGGTAAATAGATAACTCCACAATCATGACTTACTATAATTCTTACACAGGTAGTATCCATGCATCCGAATGTATCTGTTCCGATAACACAATAAGTTGAAGTGTAGGTTGGATTCACTAAAGTAAAATCACAGGTGTCGCAGTCCATATTATAATCCGGAGACCAGGAATAGAAAGTTGCTCCGTTTACTGTAACATTTGCATATTCACCAATCAGTATTGTAGTATCTGAACTTACTTGTAGATCAGGATACAATCCTTTCATAGTAATGGTATCGTAAAGATGGCAACCAAAAGAATCTGTAACAGTAATTTCATAATTCCCCTGAACAAGATCTGTAATTGTTTGTTCGGTACTTCCGGTACTCCATTCATAATAATAAGGGGCTGTACCTCCATCTGCTGAGGTAAATAAAATTCCATCGGGTTTCTCGCAATGACTTCTTGTAATTAAGGGATTGTTCTCGATTGCTGGCGGTTCTGTCAAATTAAGTGTGTCAATAAAAGCGCACCCTAAACTATCTGTTACAATAACAGTGTGTATGCCATTACAAAGATTAAAAGCACTATCAGTTGTTTGCCCATTGTCCCATAAAAAAGTGTATGGATATATTCCATCCCAGGCGCTCACAAATGCAGCTCCGTTACAGGTATCGTTACAGGTGGGGTTTTGATAGAAGTCAGAAAGTAGTTGTATATCAGAGATAAACAAAACAGGAAAATCTACTGTATCACCATCGCATCCGGGATCGAAAACTGTTACACTGTTATTTCCGGCGCACAAAGAATAGGCATTTAAAGTTGTTTCCCCGTCGCTCCATAGATAACTTAACGGAGGAGTTCCACCTGAAATAATCAGTTGGGCACCTGCATTGCAATCGTAAGAACAAATGAGTGTTTCAACTGAATCAACACTGGCAATTAATTGATCAGGGCTTGTGATGGCAAAACTTAAAGTGTCGATAGAACACCCTGGATCAGAAACTGTAACAGAATAATTCCCGGCACATAAACTATTTAGTGCATCATCAGTATCTCCAGTGCTCCATTGATAGTCAAAAAAGCCACTTCCGCCCTCAACATCAAGTGTAACACTTCCACTACACGGTGAGTAACAATTGCTGTTAAATAAATCCTGAACAGAAAGGTTTATACCGGCAGTCGGTATTACAAATGTGACCGTATCAAGATAACAACCTGGATCAAATACGATGATTGAATAAACAGTATCAGGACAGAGATTATCAGTAAAATCATCGTTATCTCCATTGCTCCATGTATAAAAAAACGGAGGGGTTCCACCATCAGTAAATACCTGCGCATACCCATCGCATAACAAAGGACAAACATCAAATGAGTAGTCAACCGAAACAAAAAGCTGATCTGCAATTTCAATAATAATTGAATCTGAATCCTGATGATTACAAGCATCTGTAACAGTTACATAGTAAGTCGAATCAGCGCAAACATCATTTATCAAATCTGTTGTTTCTCCATCGCTCCAGATAAAATTATAGGGTGCGATTCCTCCTGTTAGATAAGCATAAGCTACTCCTGAACATGCCTCAAGGCACGAAGGAGATTGCCCCATTTCCAAATCAGGATAGGAGGCCTGAGGAAATACCTGGCTACATTGTCTCGTGGTTCCACAAACATCTGTAACAGTCACAGAATATAATGTTCCGGGACAAAGATTTATTCCAACAGATGTATTGCTTCCGGTTGACCAGGCAAATGAAAACGGATAGGTTCCGCCATAAATCTGTGTATGAGCCACACCATCACAAACATTTGGACACGAAAAAACATCAGGGACAATGTAGCATCCATAGGGATATGGGTTAAATACTATAGTAATTGAATCAGAATCTGTATTACCGCATCCATCCGTAACTGTTACATAGTATGTTGAATCAATGCAGAGATTATAAGCCGGAACTATATTAGTGCCATTTGTCCAAACAAAAGTTAATGGACCAACCACACCTTGATTAATTAAATATTGAACATTTCCAGAACAAGGTATGGGACAGTCGGAAGTATGATCAATCAGGTTATATATATCAATTGGAATTGAACCATAAATTGTAAAGCTTGCAGTATCAGGACCACACAACGGGTCGGTTACAATAAGAGAATAATTTCCGGGACATAAACTGTCAACGGTTGCAGTTGTGGCTCCATTACTCCATAAATATTGTAATACACCGCCGCTTGAATTTATAATATGTGGTTGAGCAGTTCCATCACAGATGCATGCGTCTTCAGTATTAAAATATAAAATTTGAAAAACAGGAGTGGACGGAATAGGAACATCAATAGTTGTTGTGTAGCAGAGCGAATCTCCAGCAGTTACCAGAATGTTCGAGTTCGGACACAAGCTATCAACTGTTGTTCCTGTCGTTCCATTACCCCAAAAAATATATGGTATAGTTGCCCCACCTGTATAAACAACAGTAGCAGATGCATCGCACAATCCCTGGCAATCCTGCGTTGGAGGAATAATGGAATTAATGAAAAGATAAAGTGGTGGTGGAATAGTAATTGTAAAATTTGCAATATCACTTCCACAGCCAGCCGAAGTAACTGTAACAGAATAATTTCCAGGACATATACCAGTTATAGAGGAGGTGGTACTGCCATTATTCCAGAAATATGTTGCATTTGAAATTCCTGGAACTGTAACAGAAGCGGAACCAGTACAGGCAAAATTGCAACTCCAAGGTGTTACATCCGGAGTAATATTAATGCCGGAGCTTAAAGTAAAATTCAATGTATCAATGGCACAATTAATAGTATCGGTTACAATCACTGAATAATTTCCGGCGCAAAGGGAACTTGCATTTTGAGTTGTTAATCCGTTATTCCATTGATAACTGTAACCGAATGTGCAGGAAGAATTAATTAAAACAGATGCTGAACCACTACAACCACCAGAGCAAAGGGATGAATTAATTCCAGCATTCATTGATGGTTGTTTGAACAACATTAGAAATGCATCCATGTTATTAGTGGAATAATTATCATAATAGGCATTGCCATAAATTAAGTATGGTAAACCAAATGAGGTGTCGTTGCATCCTGCTGCTAATAAATTATTATAGTTGTCTAATGTGAGAGCAAGTCCTTCTTCGGCATCTGGATTACCACCAATGTATGTTGACCATTTTAAAATATTTTCTTTAGAAAATTTTGCAAGAAATGCATCTTGTCCATTTGATAAATTGTCGTCATAATAAGTTGTGCAACCACTATTGACGGTTGGCATATCAGAAGAATTAGTAACCAGAGAAACATAAAAGTTACCACACTTATCTGCAATAATCTGATTATCGAAATCATATTTTACAGAACCCATTACATCGAAAAAATTTTCGGCACTAGTTCCTCCGAAGTAAGAGGCCCATAATCGGACACCATTATTATCAAATTTTACATACGCTGCATCAGACTCGAAACCTGTACCATTTCCCAATTGTGAATCTGAATAGCTTGTGCCTGAGGAATAGGTTGGAAAATTCTGCGAGTTGGTTGAACCACCAGCCATAATATTTCCCTGCTCATCTGTTGCAATGCTTGCTGCATTTTCACTTCCTGCACCACCATAAAAAGTACTCCATATTAATGTTTGAGTGCTGCTAAATTTTGAAATGAAAAAATCAGTTGTTCCATTAATTGTTCCATCAAAATAATTTCCATTATTCTGAAGGGGGAAATTCGAAGAAGAAGTTGTTCCTGTTACAAAAAGATTATTCGAATTGTCGCAAGCAATGCTTGCAATACTTTCAAGACTTGAACCACCCAGAAAGGTTGACCACAATAAATTGGTGGAGTTTGAAAACTTCATCAAAAAACCATCATTAGTATTATAAGTATTGTCATTAAATCCGGTTCCCGCTACAATTGGAAAATTAGAAGATGTAGTGTTCCCGGAAATAAAAACGTCTCCATTATTATCAATATCTAAATCAGTTGCTAAATCAGAAGATGAGCCGCCAATAAAAGAGGCAAAAAGGCGGGTGCCATTGTTTTGAAATTTCAATAGAAACGCATCAGTAGTCCCCATAAATAGAGCGCTGTAACCACCAGCACTTTGAACTGGAAAATCTATCGAAGGTGTAAACCCAGTTATGAAAATATTTCCAGCAGCATCTGATTTAATTGCTGTTCCTTCTTCTAAAGAGGAATTGGAATTTCCACCATAAAAGGTTGACCACTGTAACACATAGTTTGAATTAAACTTCACAATCATTACATCATATTGCCCGGTAAGAATCCCGTCGTAATAATTTCCGGAACTTTGATTCGGGAAATCAGGGGATGATGTAAATCCGGTTGCGAACAGGTTTCCAAACTTATCTACTGTAACAGATCTGAAATAATCAGGGAGGTAGCCACCGAATGCCGTGCTCCATACTAACTGAGGATCTATAATTAATTTCTGACCATGATTGTAACTACCAATCGAAAACTTAACAGTTGAATCATTAGCAAGCGTGAACTGGCTTTTTACTTTTTTTCCGTTCTGAAAGCTGAATGGTTTTTCTTCAGTAACTGAACCAACATTGGATTTAACTTGAATATTTCCATCAGAGTCAAGAGAAATTTTTGCTGCACCGCGGTAGATTATTTTTATCAGGTCAGGATTTGCTCCGGGTAAAATTTCAAAATCATATTTAACCCCGGTTGAATTAAAATAAAGCACCCAGTTTATTCCTGGATAAACATTTTTTATTTTGATTTTACTAACTTCATGAACATTATAAATTCCCTGTGGATTATTGGGATAGAAATAATTTTTATGATCATTACTTGGAATTCCAACCAGTTCAATATTTTCTTTTCTTATATCAGCACCGGAGAGAATTGCATCCTCGCGATTAAAATGGAATCGGAGAGGAGCAGAAATTATTTCCGAACTATCTGTTTCAGTATTCCGCAATTTTAGATTTCTACGGGTCTCATTTTCTTTCTCATAAAATATATAAGTGATTCCTGTTAGCGTAATGTAAAATTGAAGACCGGAGGTTTCGGTTTTATATAGAACAAACGGAACAGGATTTCATTCCGAATCTTTCATTTGCCCATTATTCGATTCGAAGCCTGAATGATGAAAATCTTTTAAAACACTATTAATTGTTTTAGGTTGATTTGGATCAACACCACCAATTGAATTTGTTCGGATTAAAACGAAGACGATACTTAATAAAATTAATAATTTCGATTTCATGACATTATAAAATATTTACGGATTGAAAGTAAGTATTTTAATCAACTAATAGGTGAATATTTTGATGACGAAATTTTGATTGACAATAACATTTACTTTTGGGCACTTTTAAAATAAATTCGAAAATGTCACTATACGAAAAACATAAAGCAATTCTTGATCGTGCGATGCAGGCAATAAATGAAAGAACATTTTATGCTGCATATCCTGAGCATCCAAAAGCTTATGGAGAAGAAGCACCGAAAACAGGCGAAGATGAATACAAGAGTTTGCTGAATAATAATTTTAACTCACTGTTACAGGGCGATGCGAAAGAATTTGCAGGAGAAGAAATTTCTCCATATACAATGACCTCGCTTGGAGTAAAGTACCCGATTTATGATTCGAAAGAGGTTATTGAAAAATCAAAAACAGCTTTTAAGAGTTGGAAAAAAATATCAGTGCAGGAAAGAGCGGGAGCGTTGGTAGAAACAATTGAAGAAATAAAAAAACATTTTTTCAGTATTGCTTATGCGACTATGCACACAACCGGGCAATCTTACATGATGAGTTTTCAAGCGAGTGGTCCACACAGTGCTGATCGTGCACTCGAACCAATTGCATTGGGATTAAATGAACTTACTCGTTTCCCTGATTTTATTATTTGGGAAAAACCAATGGGAAAATATTCAGTGAAATTGGAGAAAACTTATTCGCCTGTTGCAAAAGGAATTGGATTAGTGATTGGTTGTTCAACATTTCCGATCTGGAATACTTTGCCTGGTGTATATGCTGATTTGATTGCAGGAAATTCTGTAATTATAAAACCACATCCGAAAGCGGTGATGCCGATTGCAATTGCTGTTGCAGCTATGCAAAAATGTTTTAAGGAAAATGGATTTGATCCTTGTGTTGTTCAACTTGTGGCTGACACAACTGATAAACTCATCACTAAAAAATTTACAGAGAGTCCCGACATTGCTTTGATTGATTATACAGGCAGCACTATTTTTGGAGATTATGTTGAATCATTACCAAACAAAACTGTGTTCACCGAAAAGGCAGGAGTGAACAGTGTGATACTTGATAGTGTAACAGATTTAGATTCTGTAATGCAGAATCTTGCTTTCAGTATTTCTCTTTACTCGGGGCAAATGTGTACTGCTCCTCAAAACTTTTTTATCCCGGAGGCAGGTGTAACAGGCAAGGATAAAAATTATTCTTATGACGAAGTTGTTGCCAAACTGAAAGAATCTATTCTGGGAATTTCAACCAATCCGAAAATGGGAGCGGGGGTTTTAGGTAGCGTTCAAAATGATGTTACGCTTCAGCGCGCTATCCATGCAAGTGAATTGGGAGCTGGTATTGTTTTAGAAACTGCTCATGTTAAAAATGAAGAATTCAATTCGGCGCGAACTACATCACCTGTTTTGCTCGAAGTAAAATCAGATGAGCATCAATTATATGAGCGCGAATTATTCGGACCGATTGCCATTGCAATAAAGACAAAAGATACTACTGAGAGTGTTACACTAGCAAAAGAAATGGCTCGCAAACATGGGGCAATTACCTGTGCTGCATACACAACAAATCTGGAAACTGAAAAAATGATTGCAGAAGAAATGATGGAAGCTTTCACCCCCGTTTCATTCAATCTCACGGGTCCGATATGGGTGAATCAACACGCTGCCTTTTCTGATTTTCATGTTACAGGAGGAAACCCCGCGGGCAATGCATCATTTACAAATCCTGAGTTTGTAATTCGCCGGTTTGTTTGGGTGGGGCATCGGAAGATGGTGGTCTAATTGGAAAATTCTATTTTTCCTTCCGTGAAAAAATCACTATGAATTCATCCTCATAAAAAATTTCATAAGCTGAATTTCCATTTAATAGAAAATCATAAAAATCAAGCTGCTTTTTTATTGTTTCAGGATAACTCTTGCTGTTTGTCACCCATTGCTTTTGCGAAATTGTTGTACCATCCCTCATCCAGGCTTTTTTGCCAGAACACCTTCGATTGATTATCACCACATCAGGATTAATTTTTGCAATAGAAACTTTATTGATAAACCAATCATAATAAATAGTTAAAAAACTATCGGGTACATAAGAATAGAAGTCGCAATAGATTATAGTTTCTTTTGAAAAATTATCCCCTAGAATTTTTCCCGATTTTAAATAAGGGTTATTTAACTTTTCTGTTACAGTAGGAAACGATTTTACAGTTTGAAAAACCGTGGCCACTGAAGCGATGAGTAAAACAGGAAATACAAATTTTAATTTGGTTTTGAGATTTTGAAATGTCGTTTCCAAAACGAAAAATAAAAAAACAAAAAGCATGGGTAGAAAGTGAAAACTATATCTCATATCGCGAAGCCGAACAAAAAAGAAAATGTATAAAAAGCAGAATACTGAATAGCAGAAAAGAGTAATCAGATTAGAATTACCTGATGAAATTTGAAGGGATTTTCTCCAAGGAAAAATAAAACTCAGCAGAATGGAAAGCGATAGTAGTAAAATTGTAGCAAGCGGAATTTGCTGGCGGAAAACTTCGAACCATTCAAATGGATTTTTCGAAGTTCTCAATTCAACAAATCCTGAACTTGCATTTACTGAGTGCAACACAAGAGTATCAAGAAAATATTTATAGTTAATTATTGAGTAAGGATTGAAAATTATCCAGCCTAATAGAAAAAATGAACTCCCTTTTATTCCAAAAACGAAAACATGCAATATTTGTTTTTTTGTGAAAGAAAATTTTTCGAGATTGAAATATTTTTCAAATAAGTGCGGAAGAAACAAAAAGGGGAAAACAAAAAGCGCATTATACTTTGTTCCGAAAGCAAGACCAGCAACAAACTGAGCAAGATAAATTCCTTTCACAGAATGATTTTTAAAAACTATGTTGAAACTTAAAACCACTAACGCAACCATCAACATATCCGGGTGAATCATATGCCCTAATGATGCAAACGAAGTGATTGTTGAAACAGCTAAAAGGCACAACCAAGACCATTCTTTCGAAAGAAACAATCTACACAATCGATAAAATACAATAGCAAAAAATACAAACGAGAAGAAAGAAACAAGTTTTAATACATAAGCAATTGTAAAGATTGATAATTCGTGTTGATGAGAAAACAGCTCAATCACCTTACAAATTCCGAAGCAAATAGTGTAATTACACATTCCATAGTAGTAATAAAAATTCGGATCGAGATTATTATAAGTAAGGCAACGGTGTAACAGTTCAACTCCTCGCGCTTCGTCGTTGTTAAAAACGCGAATCATATTTAAGCTTTCAATTCCTACTGGTAATCCTATCGCCATGACAATAAATAAAATACTTATTGCTGAAAGGCAAATGAATTCAAAATAGTTTTTCAGGATTCGCTCTACCATAATTTCAATCTTAAATTTTTCCAGGAAATTAACTGCAAATTGCAAGCTGCTATTATTATTTCAAAACGGGTCAACATCCACTTCAATCTGCATTGCATGATTTCCTTTCACGGATAGAATGTAATCACGCTCCTGCATAATTGTTTCCTTCGTCTTTTTTATCAACGCCTGATTTTTTTCCAACTTACACATTAACTCAATGATGTATTGATTTTTTATTCTATTGATATATGGTTCAGCAGGACCAAGTAAACGATGTTGCAAAACAGGAGCAAGTGCTTTTGCCATTTCAATAGCAGCAGTTTGTGCTCGATGTTGCTCCTTGTGTTTGAAAGAAAGTCTTATGAGTCTCGTGTAAGGCGGATAACCAAATCGTTGTCGCTGTAACAGTTCATGGTTATAAAACCCTTTGTAATCTCTTTGTTGCACAAACTGTAACACATAATGATCCGGTCGCTCTGTTTGTACAATCACTTTGCCTGCAAATGATTTTCTTCCCGCGCGTCCGCTCACTTGCTCAATCATTTGATAGGCGCGCTCTGCACTTCTGAAATCAGGAAACATTAATAACTGGTCTGCATTCATTACACCAACTAACGACACATGGTCGAAGTCCAAACCTTTTGCTACCATTTGTGTTCCGACTAATACCTGTAATTTTTTTTCTTCGAAGTCGGTGATGATTTTATCGTGACCGCTTCTCGTTCGAATATTATCAGCATCCATTCTACCTGCTTTCACCTCGGGAAAAAATGTTTTCAGTTCATCTTCAATTTTCTCTGTTCCGAAACCGACAACCTGAATTGCGCTGCTTCCGCATGCTTCGCACTTTGTAACTGGATTGCGTTTGAATCCACAGTAGTGACAGCGCAATTCATTTTTCTGTTTGTGATATGTGAGATGCACATCGCAGTTCGGGCATTGCGGCACCCACTCGCATGTTCTGCATTCGAGATATGAAGAATAACCGCGACGATTCTGAAACAGAATAATTTGCTCGTCCTGTAACAGTGCTTTTTTTATTTCATCCATTAACACACTGCTGAAATGCGATTGCATTTTTCGTTCGCGCGCTTCTTTCTTCACGTTCACCGGAATAATTTCTGAAAGCGATTGCTGACTGAATTGTTCTTTCAATTCAACCAAAGAATATTTTTCTGATTGCGCATTGAAGTAAGATTCCAACGATGGAGTTGCTGAGCCGAGAATTGTTTTTGCCTTGTGCAATTGCGAAAGATAAATTGCTGCATCGCGGGCGTGATAGCGAGGTGCAGGGTCATATTGTTTGTAAGATGAATCGTGCTCTTCATCCACAATCACCAATCCTAAATTATTGTAAGGAAGAAATAAAGCAGAGCGCGCACCGATAATAATGTTGTAGCGACTCGTCAATAATTTATTCCAAATCTCTACACGCTCCTGCGGATTAAATTTAGAGTGATACACTCCGAGTTTCTCACCGAAAAACTTTCGCAAACGATTTACCAATTGAGAGGTCAATGCAATTTCCGGAACGAGATATAGTACTTGTTTTCCTTGCGAAATAATTTCTTCAGCAAGTTTTATGTAGAGCGCGGTTTTTCCGCTTCCTGTTATGCCATGTAACAGTGTTACATCTTTTGTTTCGAAATCAGTTTTTACTTTTTCAATCGCTTCAAGTTGATGAGCACTTAAATCGAGTGACGAATTATTTTCATTCTCCAAATCAGCAATCCGGTCAACCACAATTTCCTTCTGAACAAAAATTCCTTTAGTAATTAATCCTTTCAGTGACGAATCTTTCGCTTCTGATTTCTTCAGCAATTCAACACGCTTTATTAACTGATGTTTATCGCCGCTTCGAAACAGATGAAGATAAGCGAGTAATAATTTTTCCTGTTGCGGTGCGCGCTTTAATTCTTCGAACAAACCACTTAGTTGTTCATCGCTGCTGAATGCTTCGTGCAGTTGAATGAAAATTTCTGTTCGCGGTTTATAGCGCTGAACCATTTCTTCCTTCAGCTTAATTACATTCTTAGCTAAAAGTGAATTGAGAATTTTGCGAACACTTTTTTTATTCAGCAGTTTCTGAATGTCATTGATGTCGAGTTCGCTTTTTACAGTGAGCGCTTCGGCAACAATGTATTCATCATCATCGAGCGAAGAGAAATCTGTTCCGAAAGAATAATTGAAACACACTTTGCTTTCGCTCTCGAGTTTAAAACCCGAAGGCAGCGCGGCATTCATCACCTCACCTTCGTAGCAGCAATAATATTTTGAAATCCATTCCCAGAATTGAAATTGCGATGGCTGAATGATTGGTTGCTCGTCAATTACCGAAAGCAATTCTTTTATTTTAGTAATCTCCGGTTTGTTGTTATGAATTGATTTTACTATACCTGAATAAATGCGGCGACTCCCAAATTGTACTTCCACTCTTTTTCCAACGGCAATATTTTTTTGCAAACTCTCAGGCAATGCATAAGTATATGTGCGTGGTAGGGCGAGAGGTAATAAAACCTCAACGAATATTTTTTCTTCCTTCAACAACTCAGTTTGAATCACGATGCGAAAATATCTTTTGCATGAAAGAAATTCTATTCAAATATTTTATTCTTAGTTCAATGATGTCAATTACTATTTTGCAACCGAATAATTTATTTTGAAATCTCCTCTTGCAAAAAAATCTCTTGGTCAGCATTTTCTTCACGACGAAAACATTTCGAATCGTATTGTTGATTCATTGATTGAGAAAATTGAAGGAACAAAAAATGTTCTTGAAATCGGACCTGGGACCGGGGCTCTCACTAAAATTTTATTAAAGCAGGAAATCAATCTTCGCTGTATTGAGTTGGACCAAAGAATGATTGAACATCTGACAAAGAATTATCCTTCACTGAAGGATAAAATTATTCACGGCGACTTTCTATCCATTAATCTTCAGGAGGTTTTTAAAGAAGAATTCTCAGTGATTGGAAATTTTCCTTACAACATTTCTTCACAAATACTTTTCACAATTTTGCAGGAGCGAGAATTAGTTCCACTGATGGTTGGAATGTTTCAGAAGGAAGTCGGGGACAGAATTGCTTCCATCCACGGAAATAAAACTTATGGAATACTGAGTGTTTTGGTTCAGGCATTTTATGATGTTGAAAATCTTTTTATTGTCGAACCAACTTCTTTTATTCCGCCTCCTAAAGTTAGAAGTGTGGTAATTTCTTTGACGAGAAAAAAAATTCAACCTGAGTTGGCTGACGAAAAATATTTTTTCTCTTTTGTAAAAAATGCGTTTGGTCAGCGAAGAAAAACTTTGCGCAATTCTTTGTCGCAATTAATTCCGAAAGAAAAATTGCAGGATGAGATTTTCGGGAAGCGCGCCGAACAGTTAAGTGTAACACAATTTATTGAACTCGCTAATTCATTTTCAAAATTGAAGAATGACTAAAGGAAAAGTTTTAATCACTGATAAAGTTGATGACCTGCTAATTAAGGGTTTGAAAAAACTCAAATATGAATGTGATTTCAGAGTTGGCATTTCGCAGGAAGAAGTGGACAGAATTATCCATCAGTTTTCGGGAATAGTTATCACGACAAAAACGACTCTTTATAAACCAACATTGGAGAAAGGAGATAAATTAAAATGGATTGCCCGAGCCGGTTCAGGAATGGAAATAGTGGATGTTGAATTTGCAAAATCAAAAAACATAAAATGCATTAATTCACCTGAAGGCAACCGTAACAGTGTAGGCGAACATGCAATTGGATTATTGCTTGCCCTCACACACAATATTGTTCGCTCTTCAAAACAAACTGAAAATTTAACATGGAATGTTGAAGAAAATCGTGTTGAAGAGCTAGAAGGTAAGTGCATAGGGATTATAGGTTACGGAAATACGGGTTCGGCCTTCGCTGAGAAATTAAAAATGTTTGGAGTAAAAATTCTCGCTTACGATAAATATAAAACCAATTTTGGAAATGATTTCGTCATTGAATCTTCAATGAAGGATTTATATCAGGAATGCGATGTAGTGAGCTTACATGTTCCGCTTGCAACTGATACACTTCAATTTGCTAATGAAAAATTCTTCAACAGTTTTAAAAAGAAGATTTATTTCCTAAACACTTCACGAGGAAAAGTGGTTGATACTACTGCACTGCTTCAGGCAATTAATAATGATAAAATAACGGGAGCGGGGCTTGATGTTTTAGAAAATGAAAACTTTTCATCACTCACTTTAAATGAAAAAAGCATTTTGGAACAATTAATCGCAACAGGTAAAACTATCATCACTCCTCATGTGGCCGGAAAGAGTTTCTCCTCTCAAAAACGCTTTGCAGAAGTACTGTTACACAAGATTACTGAAAGTGAGCAATTGTAAAAGTTCTGTCACCATCGCATCAGGTGCTTGGTAGTCACTTTAATTTTAATTTACCTTAGTTCCATAATTCGAATTCACGATTAAATTTGTCCGCACAGTAAATGGAAATTTTTAACAAATTCTTAAAACAAAAACCGTAGGGCATGAAAAAACTTTTCTCCCTCTTCTCTCTCATTATTCTTTCTTCAACAGCATTGTTTGCTCAGGACGGAACACTTCAGGGAAAAATTATAGATGGTAATTCGAAAACCAAGGAAGGTCTTTCATTTGCAACAGTAGTACTGCTGCGAAATGGGTCGCAGGTAACAGGAGCAGTTGCTGATTTGGATGGCAACTATACTATAAAGCCAATTCAACCTGGTACCTATGATTTAAAAATAACTTTTAGCGGATATGTAACCTCAACCTTTACCGGAATTCAAATAGAGTCTGATAAAATTAAAACGGTTGATGCAATACTTAATATTGGAACAGGTGTTCAACTTGATGAAATAAAAGTATATACTGAAAAATTAATTGACCCCGATAAAACTTCAACAGGAGGAACTGCAAATCATACTGAGATTCAACAATCAGCTATCAACAGAAGTAATCCCAATAATATTGCAGCAAGAACTGCCGGTGTTTACCAATCTGATAATGGAGCAGGATTAAATGTAAATGGTCAAAGAGGTTACGCTCAGAAATATTATGTAGATGGAATTCCGATGCGCGGTTCTATTTCATTGCCGTCTTCTTCAATTGAACAGTTAACAATTATTACTGGAGGTGTTCCTGCAAGATATGGAGATGCAACAGGAGGTATTATTAATATAACAACCCGTGGTCCTTCAAAATATTATCATGGTGGTTTAGAATTGGGTAACTCATACATTCTCGATGCTTATGGTTACAAATTAGTGAGTTTGAATTTGAGTGGACCGATTTACACAAAGTATAAATCATCAAGAGGATTAGAAGGAGCAAAAGATTCTTCAGATGCAAAACTGGGTTTCTTTTTATCAGCTGAATATGAAGGCAACATTGATGGAGGTCCATCTGCGGTTGGATATTGGAATGCGAAAGACAGTGTGTTGACTGCTTTGCAGGAAAGTCCGCTTCGTCCTTCTGCAATCGGAACCGGATTTGTTTCGTCTGCTTCATTTATTACTAAGGATGATCTTGTACATGTTAAAGCAATTCAAAACGGAAACGATAATAATTATCGTATGTCGTTGAAGATTGATTATAAACTGAACAAATACATTAACTTAACTTTTGGAGGTAATGCAAACTATTCTCAGTTTCATTCTAATGGATTTACCAATCAACTTTTCACACCAACAACTGCTGCATATTATCAGGATTTAACCTATAGAGGTTTTGCAAGATTTACTCAACGATTTGGTTCTTCAAAAACAACAGATGGGAAAACAGAGCAGGAAAAAACAGCTTCTGTTTTTCAAAATGCATTCTATACTATTCAGGTTGACTACAGTAAGTTCTTAAGAAAATTTGAAGACAAAGACAAAGGGTTCGACGCTTTTAAATATGGTTATGTTGGAAAATTCAAAACTTATCGTCAGCCGGTTTATTTCTTTAGTCAGGATACAGTTTATGAAAATGGAATACCTAAAATTTATAGCGGATTAACTCTTGTTGGTTATAGAGATACACTTGTAACTTTTGAACCCGGCTCTGATAACCCCTTAATTACAAACTACACAAAACAATATTATGAATTAGCTGGAAGTCAAGCTTTGAATGGTGTTTACGGAGTACAGGATGCGAGTCAGTCTAATCAATTCCTTTATTACTCTTCACTTTCTGATATTGCTTCTGGTGGTGGAATATTAAATGGCGATGGTCCTTCTTCTGTTTATTCTATGTTCGGAAATACTGGAGCACCAATTGGTTCATATGGTCGCACGAATAATGATCAATATCGTTTGTCTTTTTACAGTTCAGTTGATATTGTTCGTCCTACAAAAATTAAAGGAGAAAAAAATCGACACGCCATTGAGTTTGGTATTGAGTACGAACAAAGATCTGATCGAGCTTACTCAGTAGCTCCTATCGGTTTATGGGGATTAGCAAGACAGTTAGCTAACAAGCACATTCTGAATCTTGATACAAAAAATCCTTTATTGGTTTATGATGAATTCGGAATTTTTCAGGATACAATTAATTACAATCGTTTAGTTGGAAACGACCAGGCTTATTTTGATGTAAGTCTTCGTAAATCAATGGGACTTGATGTTCGCGGAACTGATTACATAAATGTTGATGCGCTTAATCCTGATTCACTTTCATTGAGTATGTTCAGCCCTGATGAATTGTTTAACAACGGAAGTGCTTATGTGAGCTACTATGGTTACGATTATCTTGGAAAAGTTTTAACCAAGCAACCAAGTTTCGATGACTTCTTTAATAAAAATCCTGAAGATGGTTTTTATCCAAGAAAAATTGGTGCATATCGACCAACTTATGTTGCCGGATATATTCAGGATAAATTCAATTTCAAAGATTTGATTTTTAATATTGGATTGCGTGTTGATTATTATGATGCGAATCAGAAAGTATTGAAAGATCCGTACTTACTCTATCCTGCAAAAACAGTTTCTGAAGTTGATTTGATAAACAATCAGACTCCGAATATTCCTTCAAACATGGGAGCTGATTATGTTGTGTATGTTGACAACCCAACTGATCCGCACGAAATAGTTGGTTACAGAAATGGAAACAAATGGTACAACGCAGCAGGAAGCGAGGTTGCTGATCCTTCAGTAATTGCTCTTTCAACTTCAACCGGAAAAATTGCGCCTTATTTAATCAGTGCAAGTACGGATAGTTTGATTGTTACACCTGATGCGTTTAAAGATTACGATCCTCAATATACTTTAATGCCTCGTATCGCTTTCTCGTTTCCGATAAGTGACGAAGCACTTTTCTTTGCTCACTACGATGTGTTGTCGCAACGCCCTACTGCAAACAGAGGAAACCCTTTCAACTATTATTTCCTTCAGTCAATTGCAGTTAATTCAGTGTTGCAAAACCCTGCTTTAAAACCAGAAAAAACAATTGATTACCAGGTTGGTTTTGAACAAGTAATTGGTTCAAATGCTTCCCTTTCTATTTCAGGAATTTATCGTGAGTTTAAAAATCAGGTTCAGAGTAAAAAATATTTCTTCGCTTACCCGACTGATTATACAACTTACGGAAATGAAGATTTTGGTACTGCTAAATCATTATTACTTTCATATCAAATGCGCCGTACAAATAATATTCGCATTGAAGCAAACTACACTTTGCAATTTGCTGATGGAACAGGTTCCGATCAGAATTCATCTTTGAGTATTGTTAGTGCAACCAATCCAAATCTTAAAACAATTATTCCTTTAAGTTATGACCAACGCCATACCATCACCACAACAATTGATTACCGCTATGGTGAAGGCAAATTTTATAACGGCCCTGTTGTTGGAAAAAATAAAAAACCAATATTCGCTAATACCGGATTAGATGCAATTTTCACTGCAGGTTCTGGCACTCCATATTCCCGTCAGGCAGCAGCTACACCAGATGGACTTTCCGGAGTTGCAACACAATCAACTTTGAAAGGAACATTAAATGGTGCTCGTTTGCCTTGGTCATTCCGTATTGATTTAAAACTTGACAAAGATTTCAAAATCGGAAAAACAGATAACACTCATAATCCGTTCTATGTTAATGGATATATTCTGGTTGAAAATGTGCTTGATACTAAAAACACACTTGGTGTTTATTCATATACCGGAAATCCGAATGACGATGGTTACTTGTCATCTGCTATCGGACAACAATCACTCGATACTCAATTAGATCGTCAGGCATTTTTAGATCAGTATTCTATTCGGATTAATAACCCGGGAAATTACACATTACCGCGTCGCATTCGTTGCGGTTTGTCATTTGATTTTTAAAAGAAGAAAAGAAAATTCATGAATATGAAAAAGTTTACTCATTCACTCGCATTGATTGTTGCAATGGTTGCCATTGCTTCCACTTCAAAAGCTATTGAGAATATCGGACTACCTCATAAAATTGAGCAAGGTCATAAAGTGGAAGCCGGAGATTGCAAACCTGCGACTGCTCAAATTGACTTGAACATAAATAATGTTCGTGCGCGATTATTGAATGGTGGCGATATGTGGTGGGATTTGAATGCTTCAGCAAAGTACGAAATTCCGAAAGTGCCTGTTGGTAGCACTGACCCTCGAGTAAGTTCAATTTTTGCTGGCTCGGTTTGGATTGGTGGTATTGACCAAGGCGGACAACTTAAAGTTGCAGCAGGTACTTACCGCCAAAACGGTAATGACTTTTTCCCTGGGCCATTAGATGCAAATGGTGAAGTTGATCAAACAACTTGTAATGCATTTGATAAGCAATGGCAAGTGCTCGGTTCTGAGATTGATGAATTCAAATCACACTTTACAGCAGTTGGACAAACTATGAATCCTAGTGATATCCCTCAAAACATTCTTGATTGGCCTGCTTTCAATAATCCAAATAATCAACTTGTTGGTGCTCGTGAACTTGCTCCTTATTATGATTATGATGGCAATGGAGAATATGATCCAACACTTGGAGATTTTCCTGTAATTAATTCTGAGTTTCAAAATTATGCTGACCAAATGATTTGGTGGGTGTATAACGATAAAGGAAATATTCATACAGAAACAGGTGGTCAGGCAATTGGTATGGAAGTTCAGGCGCTTGCCTTTGCTTTCAAAACAACCGATGAAGTTGACAATATGACTTTCTATAAATATGTTTTGTTAAATAAAGCAACAACAGAAATTGATTCTGTTTATATGGGGCAATGGGTAGATCCTGATTTAGGGTGTTACACCGATGATTATATTGGTTGCGATACTACTCGTGGTCTTGGAATAATTTATAATGCTGATGCGTTAGATCAACCTTGTCCGGTTGGGTATGGCGATCAGCCACCATTACTTGGAGTGGATTATTTCAAAGGACCATTAGATGAAAATGGAGTTGAATTGGGAATGACAAAATTCCTTTACTACAATAATGATTTCACTTCAATCGGAAATCCTGAAAATGCTTCGCACTACTATGGTTATCTTTCAGGTTCCTGGAAAGACGGAACTCCATTTACTCAAGGAGGAAATGGACATGGGGGTTCCACACCAACAAATTTTGTTTTCCCATCTGTTCCCAACGATCCAACAGGTTGGTCTGAATGTTCTGAAAACAATACCCCTGCCGATCGTCGTTTTATTCAATCAACAGGTGCATTCAAACTTCTTCCCGGAGCAAGCAATGAAATTATTGTTGGTGTAGTATGGGTTCGCCCTCCTGTTGGAACTTATCCATGCCCAAGTTTTAGTTTATTACAAACAGCTGATGATAAAGCACAGGCTTTGTTCGATTCGAACTTTAAGATCCTTGATGGACCAAAAGCACCTGATGCTAAAATTGTTGAACTCGACAAAAAATTAATTTTAAACCTTACCAATACTTTTAATAAAGAAGTAGAAAAGTATCACGACTCTGATCCGATTTTAGTTGCAGTTAATGATCCCGATTCACTTTATTATTTTGAAGGATACCAGGTGTTTCAATTACTAAACACACAAGTGAGTGCTCAGGAATTAGGTGACCCTGCCAAATCAAGATTGGTTGCTCAATGCGACATTAAAAATGTAGTTGGGAAAATTGTGAACATGACATACGATCCGAACTTAGAAGCTGATGTTCCTACACTGAAAGTTGATGGAGCAAATATTGGTATTCAACATTCTTTCCAATTCGAAAATGATGCATTTGCAACAGGTGATAAGCGATTGGTTAATCATAAGAAATATTATTACATGGTTATTTCTTATGCGTACAATGGTTCATTAAATCAGAAAGTAAAATATTTACAGGGAAGAAAAAATACAAAAATTTATACTGCTATTCCACACATTCCTTCACCTGAGTTTAATGGATTAATTGTAAACTCCGAATATGGTGATGGTCCGATGATTATTCGTCAGGAAGGTTTGGGAAACAGTGGAAATCCTGTTGAACTAAGTGATGAAGCTATTGCCGAAATATTAACGAATGGCTATGCACCAAGTTTAAAATATGCAAATGGTAAAGGACCAATAGGAGTTAAGGTAATCGATCCTAAAAATGTTCCTGCCGATGATTTTGAATTAATTGTTACAGACTCTGCATCTTCTTCTTCAACAATAATGAAGGATACAAGCTCGCATTGGATATTAAAAGATTTAACAACTGGTGTAACAGTTCACAGCGATACAACTCTTAATTATGGTAACGAGCAAATGATTCCAGATTGGGGATTATCTGTTTATATAAAACAGGTTCGCAATCCCGGCAGTAATAAATCTGCTGATCATAATGGATATATTGATGCATCTATTACTTATAAAGAGCCGCAAACTGCGTGGTTAAGTGGAGTGCCGGATCAGGAAGGCGAAGATGATTTGAACTGGATTCGTTCCGGTAACTTCTGTAATCCAAGCAGCACTGGTGGTTGTACGGCAAAGCATCCTGATTATGTGGGTGAAGATGACAATCAGGATTTTGAAGATATTCTTGGAAGAACATGGGCCCCATACAAACTTTGTTCAATGGATAATGATTGGGGACCAATATGGAATAACAGTTCTACAAGAATTCAAAATCGTTTGGATAGTTTGCAAAGTGTAAGAATTGTTTTCACTGATGATAAATCAAAATGGACTCACTGTCTGGTAATAGAAGCTCAACCTGAAAAATTGTTGGCTCAGGGTAGTGCACCAAAAATGTCAATTAGAAATCATGGCTCACTTAATCAGGATGGAACATATCAAACAATTGATGTGAGTGATCCTTTCTCTAAAGGATATTCGTGGTTCCCGGGTTATGCAATTGATTTAGTAACCGGAATGCGATTGAACATTATGTTCTCTGAAGATTCAAGAAACATTGGGCAGAATGGAACTGATATGATTTGGAATCCGACTTCTGATTATTTCTCATCAACAGGTGAAGTTTTGTTAGGTGGTCGTCATTACATCTACATTGCAAAGACAAGATATGATGAATGTGTTTCTTTCAGAAACGATTTAACATTGAATGGTAACGGAGATTTGAATGGTGTAACAGCTACAAATGTTTACAAAAAAATTGGCTGGGTAAGTATGTCATTATTAGCACCAGGATTTCAGTTCAAATCTTTTGCTGATGGATTAATTCCAACCGAAACAACAATTGATATTTGGGTTCATAAAGCATTCACTCAGTTTCATACTGGTAATGCTGAAACAAATAGTGGTTTTCCGAGATACACTTTTAACACTAAAGATTTAGCAGCAGTAAAAGGAGATATGACTACAGCAAAAAATGCATTGGACACAATTAATATTGTTCCGAATCCATACTATGCTTACAGTGGTTACGAGAGCAGTCAGGTTGACAATCGTGTTAAGATTACAAACCTTCCACAGAAATGTACCATTTCAATTTATAGTGTTGACGGAATACTCATTCGCAGATTTGATCGTGATGATGCATCTATTACTTCATTAGATTGGGATTTGAAAAACAGCACAGGAGTTCCAATTGCAAGTGGTGTGTATCTCATTCACATAAGTGCAGGAGAGTTGGGTGAAAAAACTTTGAAGTTCTTCGGCATCATGCGACCAATTGATTTGGATAGTTTCTAAAAAATTAAATTAACAATCAAAAAAATACAGGGCAATGAAAAAAATATTATTTGCAGTTTTAACATTGGTAATAAGCATTCCTTCGGTAATGGCAGGAAATAAAGATCGCGCTGGTCAGGCAGGTGCTTACGAATTATTAATTAATCCATGGGCACGCAGCAGCGGTTGGCATGGATTGAATACCGGAAGTGTTCATGGGTTAGAAGCAATGAATTTGAATGTTGGCGGTTTAGCATTCACACCAAAGACCGAAGTGATTTTCTCTCATTCAATTTATTTACAAGGAACAGGAATAAATATTAATGCTTTTGGGTTCAGTCAGGCGCTTGGTAAATCAGGTGGTGTTTTAGGATTAGATTTAATGGCAATGAGTTTCGGAGATATTATGGTTACTACTGTTAACTCACCAGAAGGTGGATTAGGAACTTTTCATCCTCAGTTTATAAATTTAGGAATTGCTTATTCAAAAGCTTTTTCAAATAGTATTTATGGTGGTATTGTAGTACGCGCTATTACTGAAGGAATAGCAGATGTTAAAGCAGCCGGGCTTGCGTTCGATGCAGGTATTCAATATAAAACCGGCGATAAAAAATTTGATGATCGTGTTAAGTTCGGTATTTCATTACGAAATGTTGGAACTCCATTAAAGTTTCAAGGTGATGCACTCACTTATAAAGGAAGTTCACCAGAAGGAAGTTATGACATGACTATTTCACAGCGCTCTCAGCAATTTGAACTTCCATCATTGTTAAACATCGGTGGTTCTTATGATTTCCATTTCGGAAAGGAGAATGGTGTAAATAAAACTGTTCATCGTGTAACACTTGCTGCGAACTTTACTTCTCACTCATTTCAAAGAGATAATGTTGGTGCCGGTTTAGAATATTCCTTGAAAGATGAATTCATGGTTCGTGTAGGTTACAATTACGAACAAGGTTTGTTGAAGGAAGCAACCCGCACAAATGTTTATACTGGTTTGGCAGCTGGATTTACTTTTGAATTACCAATGAATAAAAAAGGATCAACGGTTGCGATTGATTATTCTTATCGCAACTCAAGTCCATGGAAAGGAACCCACACTATGGGTGTTCGAATAAATTTATAATTTTACCCCCGATTAATAACAACTTAAACGCTCCGATAACATCGGAGCGTTTTTCTTTTTTTAATAACAACAGAACAAAATGGCAACAACACATTATTTCACTGCTGAAGGTTTAGAAAAACTAAAAAAGGAAATTTCAGAATTGCGCACAAAAGGCAGAGCTGAAATTTCTAAAGCAATTTCTGATGCAAGAGATAAGGGTGACCTTTCAGAAAATGCAGAATATGATGCAGCAAAAGATGCGCAAGGAATGCTTGAAATGAAAATTTATCAATTGGAAGATACCCTTGCAAATTCAAAGCTGATTGACCCGTCAAGAATGGATACAAGCAAGGTGATGATTCTTTCAAAAGTGAAAGTGAAAAATCTTGGAACAAAATCAAGTCACCTTTTTACTTTGGTTTCTGAGAGTGAAGCGGATATTAAGATTGGAAAAATTTCAGTTGGTTCTCCAATCGGAAAGGGATTACTTGGAAAAGTAAAAGGCGAAGTGGTGGAAATAAGTATTCCAAACGGAACAATGAAAATGGAAATTATTGAAATCAGTTTTTAAGAAATAACGAAGTAATAACTGTTACTCAAACTGATCATTAAAAGTTATTATCTCACTTCTAAAAAAAATGGCAACAATATTTTCCAAAATAATATCGGGCGAAATTCCTTGTCATAAAATTGCTGAGACAAATGAGTTTCTCGCCTTTCTGGATATCATGCCGCTGGCAATGGGACACACTTTAGTGATTCCGAAAAAGGAAGTTGATTATATTTTTAATCTCGATGATGTAACACTCATCGGGTTAATGTTGTTCGCAAAAAAAATTGCACCCGCAATTGAAAAGGCAATTCCTTGTTTAAGAATAGGTGTAGCAGTTATTGGATTGGAAGTACCGCATGCGCATGTTCATTTAATTCCTTTGAATACAATGGATGATATCAATTTTACACGACAGAAATTAAAACCAACTCAGGAAGAGTTGGCTGCCGTTGCCGCTGCAATCAGAAAAAATATAGTGTAACAGTTTTTTCAATCAAGAACTGAATCCCAATCTTTCCAAACTACTTCATATCCTTTTGCTTTAATTACTTCAGCAACTTCAAAAGGCGTTCGTTCATCACTGATGTGAAACTGTTCCAGCGCATGTTTATTTGTTGCGTAACCACCCGGGTCGGTTTTAGAACCGGCACTCATACTTGTGATTCCTAGTTCAAAAATTTTATCGCGGAACGAAGCGGACTCGCGTGTTGAAAGCGACAACTCCACATTCTCATCTAAAATCCTGAACGCGCAAATCAGTTGTAACAGTTCTTTCTCGCTCATCGGATGCTTGGGTTCGAAGTCTCCTTCAGCAGGTCGCATGCGCGGAAATGAAATGGAATACTTTGTCTGCCAATAAGTTTTATTTAAGTAATGAAGATGAAGTGCTGTGAAAAAGGAATCTGTTCTCCAATCTTCCAAGCCAAGTAAAACGCCTAATCCGATTTTATGAATCCCTGCTTCACCTAATCTATCGGCAGTTTCTAACCGAAAATTGAAATTTGATTTCCGTCCTTTTGGATGATAGGTTTTATAATTTTCTTCGTGATAAGTTTCCTGATAAACCAGCACTGTATTTAATCCATACGGAATCAATCGCGCGTAATCTTCTTTTTCCATTGGTTGAACCTCCAATGAAATATGTGCGAAGTGCGGACGAATAATTTCAAGAGCGTGGCACAAATAATCGGTTCCGACTTTAATGTTGTCTTCACCGGTTACGAGCAGAATGTGTTCGTAACCCATTTGTTTTATTACGGCAATCTCATTTAATAATTCTTCATCAGTAAGTGTTACACGCGGAATTTTATTTCCGAAACTGAATCCGCAATAAGTACAAACATTGTTGCACTCGTTACTCAAATACATTGGAATGTACATCTGAATGGCATTGCCGAATCGTTTGCGGGTAAGCGAAAAACTTTTGTTAATCATTTCCTGTAAATGATTTTTTGCAGCAGGAGAAATGAGCGCTACAAAATCATCCACTGTAACAGTTCCTGTTTTGCTCAATGCACGAACAACATCTGCATCAGTACTTGAATAAATATTTTCGCAAACCTGTTCCCAGGAATATTGATTGAAAATTTTTGAGAAAGAATGTTGTGTGCTCATTTTTAATTTATATCCAGCAACGACAAATCAAACGGGCTGCTTGCTTCATTTTTATTGATACCATTCTGCTGCTCTTTGTTTTTCAGGAACAGGAATATGGCCTTCATATAAGTACTGATCCTGAAAAATTATATCCCAGTCTTTTCCCCATACTAAATGACCTTCATCAATTTTAAACTTCTTAAACTCCGTTGGTTTTTTATACTTTGCATAATATCCTTTGCAGTAATAGTCAAATGCTTTTTTAAAATCGACCCGTGAAACATGATCATCACTAAAAGTTATTTCAAGCACATAATCTTTCACATGCCTTGCCGCTACAACATGAAAGTAATTCGATTTCATTTTATGATTTTATTTATAATTACAAATTTAGGTTTTTTGTTCAGCACGAAGAAGTCAGTCCAACACTGAAGAATTGCTTTATCATTTCGTGAAAGAAAAGTTTTTACTTTTTTGATTTCAGGTTCTGTCAGCGGCTTCTTCGATTTTATTTTCTTCACCACTAATTTTAAAATACCATTGGTGTAATGAAATTCAAATTTTGATTCGCGTTTATTTTTTCTGACATGAACATGAATTGGAGTATGGTCTTCTGAATAAAAGAAGATGACGAAACCGAGATAGTTGAAAATTTTTCCCATCAGAAAAATCAATTTATATCCAGCAACGATAAATCAAAGGGGCTGCTTGCTTCTGCCATTTTCATTGGAGAAGCGAGACGGCTTTCGAAAGCTATTCTGCCTGCTGTTACAGCAAGTTTAAATGCTTCTGACATTGCAACGGGATTTCCTGCAACAGCAATTGCAGTATTGACAAGTACAGCGTCAGCTCCCAATTCCATAGCAAGTGAAGCATGTGAGGGCGCACCAATTCCTGCATCAACAATCACCGGAATATTACTCTGTTCAATAATTATTTCGAGCATCGCGCGCGTTTGCAAACCATTGTTAGAACCAATAGGTGAACCGAGAGGCATCACTGCTGCAGTTCCTGCGTCTTCTAATTTTTTACATAACACAGGATCAGCATTGATATATGGCAGCACAATGAATCCGAGTTTCACTAATTCTTCCGCTGCTTTTAATGTCTCAACCGGGTCGGGCAACAAGTAGCGCGGGTCGGGGTGAATTTCCAACTTGAGCCAATTAGTTTGCAGTGCTTCGCGTGAAAGTTGCGCGGCAAGAATGGCTTCCTTCGCATTGCGCACACCACTTGTGTTTGGCAGCAGATTAATGTTATCAAATGCAATGTGCTGTAACAGTTCATCATTTTCGTTGTGAACATCAACGCGACGGAGCGCGACAGTCACCATCTCCGTTCCGCTAGCGATGATTGAATTTTTCATCATTTCGTTTGAACCGAATTTTCCGGTCCCGAGAAAAAGTCTGGATGAAAATTCTTTACCGGCAATTATTAATTTATTCATACTACAGCAATTTTATCAATGATAAATTTTTCGTGAAAACTTTTAAATGCGACACTCCAATCGCTGCTTGAAGTAATTGCAGATGAAATTGCCACACCGTAAACTCCCATTGACAGAAGAAGATCGACATTATCAACTGTTACACCTCCAATAGCATAAACAGGAATTGTGAGTTTTCTTTTTGCATAATCACTCATTATTTTTTCAAATCCGTTAATGCCTAGCAGCGGATTCAGATTTGATTTTGTGCTGGTGAAACGAAATGGTCCCAGTCCAACATAATTAGCACCATCACTCTGCGCCTGAATAATATCATCTATGTTATGGCAGCTTGCTCCTATGATGAATTTATTTCCAATCAGGTTTCGTGCTTCTTTGACTGTTACATCTTCCTTTCCAAGATGCACGCCATCAGCAACTGCTTCAAAGGCAAGATTTGGATTATCATTAATGATAAGAGTACTTTTAAATTTTTTGCAAAGAGTCTTCAATCTCAATACTTCTTCCCACATTTTTTTTGGCGAAGCATTTTTATTCCGATACTGAATCCATTTCACACCGGCTTCACACGCTTTTCGGGCAATATCAAAATGACTTTGCGATTCCGTTTCAGTAGTGATGAATTGTATGCGTTCAAAGTTCGTGTTCATACTCCTTTACTTTACTAGTGTGATGCCATCCGAGTAATCCTTCATCACTCAGAATAAATTGTATGATATATTCTTTAGCGAGTTTACACGACTCGGTTAAATTTTTTCCGATCGCGAGGTTCGACGCAATAGCAGAAGAAAGCACACAACCTGTTCCATGCTTTGTGCGATTCAATTTTTCTCCGGGAATGGTAACTACTTTTTCATTCATAAATAATAAATCATCGCTTCGCTTATTTGAAGCATGACCGCCTTTCAACAACACATTGCATTGCTTCCCGAGAGAGAGAGCTGCTTTTTCTTCATCATCAATTCCGGTTAAAAATTTTGCTTCTGAAATATTTGGCGTGATGAGAAATATTTTTTTCAAACAGGAAAGCCAATTGTTTTTCTCTGCATGAAAATCAAATCCGCTGCTGCTTTTAAGTACAGGATCCCAAATGATTTTTATGTTTTTGTTTGTTGAAATCAGGAAATCAAGAATGGTGTTCAGCATTTTAATGTCGCGCACGATTCCGATTTTGGCAACTGTAACAGTATTTGCTTCTGAAATTATTTTCAATTGGTCAATCACTTCTTCATCACCCAACCATTTTATTTTTTCAATCCGGTTTTCATTCTGAAAAGTTATTGCGGTGCAAACTCCTAATCCGTAAACTCCATGCTGCTCCATGGTTTTTACATCAGCAAGAATTCCTGCTCCGCCGCTCTGGTCGAAACCTGCAATGCTGATTACGAAGTTTCTAATATTTTCCATTTGTCGTTTACTCTTTTGAATTCAGAAACGGGGTCAGGTGCGTGCCATACACTTCCTACCAATGCAAAACCTTTGAAGCCGAATTGTTTTACCTTTTCCAATTTGGAATAATCCACTCCGCCCAATGCAACGACAGTAAATTTTGTTTTTCGCAACGCAACTTCTAATGAATCTTCATTGAAAGTATTCTTGTAACCAATTTTTGAAATACTATCGAAAATCGGAGAGAGAAAAACATAGGAATAACCGGGATTGTTTTTCAGTAAACTATTTGGTGAGTGATATGACGCAGTAATTAAAATATCGGGGCGACGGAATTTTATCCATTGCATCATGAACCACGACCGAAAAAAGTTTTTGCGTCGGTGCCTTTCAGTTAAATGAATTCCTTTGAGTTTCAACGGAACACTTAATTCATGATGATGATGTATCACAACACGATTGCGAAATTTTTTATCAATTTTTTCAATGTAAGTGCGCAAATCTTGTGTTGAATATTTCGGTTTACGGATATGAAAAATTTCCAATCCACTTTCAAACATTTCATTAATTATCTGATGTTCGTTGTCGATATCTTTCGTATCGCTCATAACAATAATAGTTGCTGACATTTTTTTTAATTTTTAGTTTAATATTTTCAGTTGTTTAAGTAGTAGTGTAACAGTTTCTATTTTATTTGTTCTTCAGCTACATATAATTCATTGCCAGCTTCAGCAAACTGCTTTGACATTTCATTCATTCCTTCTGCCAAAACATTTTCCTCAATTAGGTTATGAGTGGCTGCATACTCGCGAACTTCCTTTGTGATTTTCATTGAGCAGAATTTCGGTCCACACATGCTACAGAAGTGCGCCACCTTTGCGCCATCGGCAGGTAGTGTTTCATCGTGAAATGCTTTTGCTGTATCAGGATCAAGCGAAAGATTAAACTGGTCTTCCCAGCGAAAATCAAATCGTGCTTTGCTCAATGCATTGTCGCGCACCTGAGCACCGGGATGACCTTTTGCTAAATCAGCAGCGTGGGCTGCAATCTTATAAGTGATCACTCCATCCTTCACATCCTTTTTATCGGGTAAACCAAGATGTTCTTTAGGTGTAACATAGCATAACATGGCGCAACCATACCAACCTATAATCGCGGCGCCAATGCCTGAAGTGATATGATCATAACCGGGAGCAATATCAGTTGTAAGAGGACCGAGTGTATAGAATGGCGCTTCACCACATTCCTTCAACTGCAAATCCATATTTTCTTTTATCAAATGCATAGGCACATGGCCGGGGCCTTCAATCATTGTTTGTACTTCGTGCTTCCACGCAATTTTTGTTAACTCACCAAGTGTTTTCAATTCTGCAAATTGCGCTGCATCATTTGCATCGGCATTTGCACCGGGGCGCAAACCATCTCCCAAACTGAATGCAACATCATACTGTTTCATCAACTCACATATTTCTTCGAAGTGAGTGTAAAGGAAATTTTCTTTGTGATGAGATAGACACCATTTTGCGAGAATACTTCCACCGCGCGAAACAATTCCTGTAACTCTTTTTGCAGTGAGAGGAACATAGCGTAACAGTACACCTGCATGAATAGTAAAGTAATCAACTCCTTGTTCGGCTTGTTCAATTAAAGTGTCCCGATAAATTTCCCATGTTAAATCTTCAGCAACACCGCCAACTTTTTCAAGCGCCTGATAAATCGGAACTGTTCCGATAGGTACAGGTGAGTTGCGGATAATCCACTCGCGTGTTTCGTGAATATTTTTTCCGGTGCTTAAATCCATGATAGTATCAGCACCCCAACGACACGCCCACACTGCTTTTTCTACTTCTTCTTCAATTGAAGATGTAACAGCTGAGTTGCCGATGTTCGCATTAATCTTCACTAAAAAATTTCGGCCGATAATCATCGGCTCTGATTCAGGGTGATTTATATTGTTCGGAATTATTGCACGACCACGCGCTACTTCATCACGAACAAATTCAGGAGTAATCATTTTCGGAATAGCAGCACCAAAACTTTCACCCTTGTGCTGAAATAGCAAGTCACCATAATGATTTTTTAATTCATCGGTGCGCTGATTTTCGCGAATGGCGATGTATTCCATTTCGGGGGTAATGATTCCTTTTTTTGCATAGTGCATTTGCGAAACATTACTTCCGGTTTTTGCGCGAAATGGTTTGCGTGTTCTTTCAAATCGAATGTGATTCAGTTCGCTTTTGGTTTCCTGTGAAAGCGTGAATGAAGAAGAAAAGTTTTTTAATTCTTCAACATCTCCTCTTTCTGAAATCCATTTTGAGCGAATGGGTTCAATGCCTTTTAATACATCAATTTTTTTATTCGGATCAGTGTATGGCCCACTGGTGTCGTAAACTGTTACACGCACTTTTTCTTTTTTCACATCACCATTTGTGATTATGTGAATATCATCAGTTTCAATTTCGCGCATTGCCACATTTATATCGTGTAGTTTTCCTTTCACCGTTATTTTCCTCGAACGCGGAAAAGGTGTTGTCGAAATTTTTTCGTGTTGAGGTACTTGTTGTGTTTTCATTTCAATTTCATTTTTCAAATTGTATTCATCTTCAAATTTTCAAATCAGCTAATCTTCAAATTGGAAGCTACCCACCCTGAGCGGCTTTAATTACAATGATGTTATCACTTTCATTCAATTTCTTTTTGCCCCAGTCTTCTCCAGCAATTACTTCTGCGTTCACAGCCACAGCAATTCCTTTTTTTGTTTCGAGCGAAAGTTGTTGCAACAAATCGCGGAGGGAATCCCCGGCTTGAAGTTCAATCACTTTATCGTTAACGGTGAGTTTCATTTCTTCTAAGTTTCAGTCAGTTATTTACCGACGAATAAAATCAGGTAAGGATTAAGAGTGTAACAGTTAAGAGCCGTTACAGTAACTTTTCCCTACGCCGGCATTATCCGTATCAGGTTTCAGGGTATGTTCTCAGTCCGCAATTTTTATGGACACCCCTAAAGTCTTTTTCAAATGTAATTTAATTTCATGGCAATCATTGAAATGAGATTAAAGTTATTCACGAAATACTCACACCTTATTTACCTTTAATAAGAATATTTAACGAAGTTTAGCTATAGCATTTACATTTAACGGGTGAAGAAAAAAGCTGTTGGAATATTTTATTTAATAATCTTTTCATTGCTGACAGTTGCACTTGGGTCAACAAACACCATTTACAAAACAACGGAGGGACAAATAACTTTTGTTTCTGCCGCGGAGTTTGAAACAATTACTGCCACCTCTCAAAAATTAACCGGTGCATTGGATACATCGTCTCAGATGTTTGCTTTTTATGTAACCAATAATTCTTTCGAAGGATTTAACAGTCTGTTACAGCAAGATCATTTTAATGAAAGCTATATGGAGAGTGAAAAAAATCCGCGTTCGTTTTTTACAGGGAAAATTATTGAGCAAGTTACATTCAGTAAACCTGGTAATTATGGAGTGCGAGCAAAAGGAAAATTAAATATTCATGGGGTAGAGCAGGAGCGAATTATTCGATGCGATTTAATAATTGATAAAGACGAGATAAAAGTTAAAAGTGATTTTTCTATTTTTCTTGCAGAGCATGATATCTCTATTCCGAAAATTGCTTTTGAAAAAATTGCTCCCGAAATACAAATTCATGTGTCAGCAGTTTTGAAACCAAAATCGGAATGAGAAAATTTTGGAAATTTATTTTTCTTCTGTTTTCATTTTTATTTCTTCAGAATAATCTGAAGGCGCAACTTCCGTTTGTGCGCTCGATTGAAATTGATAAATCGGTTCAGGATATAAAAGTGCAGGTAATTATTCAGGATAAACAACGGCTGATGTGGCTCGGAACCAACAAAGGATTATACAGATATGATGGTTCAGGATTTAAACTTTTTCTAAATAAAAAAGGGAGCGACGAAAATTTTGTCACCTCACTTTATTGCGATAAAAAGGGAATAGTATGGGTTGGTTACAAAAGTGGAAATATTTTTCGGTTTGAAAATGACTCACTCAAGAATTTTGATATTGAAGAAGGAATACCGAAGGAATCCATTACTGGAATTCTGGAAGATAGCACAGGTCAAATGTGGTTTTCAACTTATGGCGAAGGATTGTATGTGTGGAATCAAAAACATTTTTATAATATAAATCATGATGATGGGTTATCTGATAATTCTGTTTACTGCATTGTTGAGGATAATAAAGGAATTATATGGGCTGGTTCTGACGGTGGAATTTCGAAATGCAGTTTTGTAAATAAGAAAAAGCAAATAAAAAATTTCAGTACTGAAAACGGATTGAACGATAACATTGTTAAGCGATTGATTTGGGATAAGAATGGTTATTTATGGTTTGGTACAGATAACTATGGAATAGGTAGGTTATTCATCGACAGTGATAAAATTGAAATTCCCGAAGCATTTAAAAACTGGAACAGAGGTTCAATAGAATCAATGTTGCTGATTGAGCACGAGGTTTGGATCGGGACAAATGCAAACGGACTGATTGATTTTGAATTTTCAGGAGATAAACGAATCAGGAATTTTAATGGTGTGGATGGATTTAAATATTCATCAGTGCAATGTTTGTTTCGCGATGATGAAGGAAATATCTGGATTGCATGCAAAGAACATCTGTTACAGTCCCCCGGAGAACGAATTGAATTTAAAAAAACAATTCAGGGAAAACCCATAGCAAACATTCACGCAGTTTTGGTCGATTCAAAAAAACGAGTTTGGTTTTCTGATGATAGCGGATTGCATCAGCTTTCTTTTGATGTTGATGGAACAGAGCAATTGAAAAATTTTAACATTCCGAATCTAAGATTGCCTTATAAAATTCTTACTATATACCAAGATGCGTTTGGATTTATATGGATAGGAACTTTTGATCAGGGAGTTTTCAGAATAGATGCTGAAACAGGAAACTCAGTTCATGTTGATGATAAAAAGGATTTAATGAAGCAAAGCGTTTTATCTGTAACAGGAAAGCAAAGTACATTATGGCTAGCAACTTTAAGCGGAGCGATAAAAATCACTCTCGGGGATGATGCACTGAAACTGAAATGCGCTTCGCAGTTTGAATATTATAATTCAACAAACGGGTTGAACAACAATTTTATTTATCAGGTATTTCCTGATAGAAATAATAAAGTGTGGTTTGCTCAGGATGGAAAAGGAATTAGCATGATGGATGCTGACGGCTTTCATCAATTTGGAGAAAATGATAGCGTGAAGGCAAAAACTTTTTTCTCCATCACACAAGATAGAAATGGAGGTATATGGTTTGCTTCTGCCGATCAGGGTTTGTACAGATATAAAACTGATCCGAATGTAAAGACCGGAAAATTTAACTGTTATAATTTATCGAATGGTTTGCCAAGCATGCACATCACAGGTTTGTGTGCCGATAATATTGGGAATGTTGTTATTGTTTGCTCGGAAGGAATTGCAATGTTCAATCTCGATGCTGAAACTTTTAATTGGTTTAAAGATGCTGAAGGAATTATAAGTGTTGATGCAGATCTGAACACAACATCTTTTTCACCCGATGGAGTTATTTGGATCGGGGCAAAAGATCAGTTCATTGAATTAAATACTTCAATAGATCGGTTCCGAAAAATTCCTTTTCTCACTTTAGAAAAAGTGACTGCAATGTTGGATCCGATTGATTTTTCGGTGTATGCACGAATACCTGCTAATCAAAATCATCTCTCATTTTATTTTCAAGGAATATGGTTTAGCAATCCACTCGAAGTAAACTTCCAATATAAAATGGAAGGACTCAATCGTGACTGGATAAACACGAGCGACCGAACTGCAACTTTTTCTGATTTGAAACCAGGGCGTTACACCTTCCGTTTGCGTTGCTCGCGAACCAATGATTTTTCGCGAAGCGCAGAAGTAAATTATTCGTTCGTGATTCTCAATCCGGTTTATTTGCAATGGTGGTTTATCACTTTTTCCATTCTTGCATTTGTAGCGTTAGTGTGGTTGTTTTTAAAAATCAGAGACCGAAGAATGAATCTTGTGCAACGATTGGAAAAAGAAAAACTCGCATCGCAATTTGAAACATTAAAGAATCAGGTGAACCCGCATTTTCTTTTCAATAGTTTTAACACACTCGCAAACATTATTGAAGACGATAAAAACAAAGCCATTGAATACATTGAAAAACTCACTGATTTTTTCAGACAGATATTAGTGCATCGCGAAAAAGATTTAATTACACTCGAAGAAGAATTGGAAATTATTAACGACTATGTTTATCTGCAACAACAACGATTTGAAGGTGCATTAATAATTAAAAACTCAATCACAAAACTGCAGGCGATGAAATATAAAATTCCACCGCTGGCATTGCAGATTTTAGTTGAGAATGCAATAAAACATAACGCACTTACCTCAGGAAGACCACTCACTATTGAATTGTTTTTTGCAAATGAATTTCTGATTGTAAAAAATAATTTGCAACCGAAAATAAATCAGGAGCCATCAACAGGAACCGGATTACAAAACATTACACGACGAATGCAGATGCTTGGCTTCCCTGCAATTGAAGTTGAAAAAACTGACACGCACTTTTTTGTTAAACTAAAACTCAATGAAACAAAATGACCAGAGTAGTTATTGTTGAAGATGAAAAGCCCGCTGCACAGCGACTGTTTAAATTAATAAAACTGGTGGAGCCCGATGCTGAGTTAATTGTGCAACTCGAATCAATTGTTGATGCTGTTAAATGGTTTAAAGAAAACAATCATCCTGATGTGATTTTCATGGATATTCAATTGGCTGATGGAACGAGCTTCAATATTTTTAATGAAGTTAAAATCACTGTTCCTATAATTTTTACAACCGCATTCAATCAATATGCTATTGATGCGTTTAAAGTTAACAGCATTGATTATTTATTGAAACCAATAAAGAAAGAAGACCTTGAACTCAGTCTTCAAAAGTTTCATGCAATTCAGCCGAAGACAGGAAATATTGATTATGTAAACCTGCTGAAGAATTTAGTTGTAAAAGATTATCAGAAAAGAATTGTTGTTCGTTATGCCGATGTAATAAAAACTGTTGAGATAGATAACATCGCCTATTTCTATACAGAAGAAAAATATACTTACCTCTATACATTCGACAGTCAGCGTTACCCAATTGATTTTACGCTTGACCAATTAGATCACATGATTGACCCGCGACATTTTTTCAGAATCAATCGTCAGGTGATAATAAATTTCAGAGCAATAGAAAGAATGATTGCCTACTCAAAAGCAAGAGTAAAAATTATTTTAAAGCCATTGCCTGCTTTTGAAACAATAGTAAGTACTGAACGATCTCCGTATTTTAAAGAATGGTTAACAGGCAATTCTGAAAATTTCAGAATTGATGAGTAGTAACAGCACTATTTTTTTTTGGAATAACCTTTAGATTATTTCTTTCATACTTCTCATGAACCTTATTATTGTGTTTGTGGTTTTAAATTGAAATCTTTTAGAACACATTCACTTTTGAAAAAAATATTATTAGTTAGTTTACTTCTTTTTTTATGCGCAGTTGGTTTTGGATTTTATGAATATTTCAGAACAAATGCAAAGACTGCAGACTTAACTGCCAATGTAAAAATCCCTGCTATTGATTTATACAATGCCTATTCTGATAATGAAACTCATTCCGATTCACTTTACAGAATGGAAGTTGTTGAAGTAACCGGAAAAGTAACAGAAGTAAAAACTGATACAAGCGGAATAATTGTTTTGTTAGATGGCGGCAACGGAATGTTTGGAGTGACTTGTAGTTTGCAGAAAACAGATGAAGAAGTTAAGAAAATTGAAAAAGGTAGTACAATAACAATTCGCGGAATTTGTACTGGCATGTTAATGGATGTAGTGTTAACACGCTGTGCAATTGTACAGCCCGATAAAAAATAAAAAATCAAATCAAAATGAAAACAATAATCGCAATCTTAGTCAGTGCAAGTCTTTTTGCTTTCACTTTAAAAGTGGAAACAACAAAATATTTTACCCGTGAAGCGAACATCATTTTCTTTTCCGACACGCCACTCGAAAAAATCAAGGGGACAAATAACCAGGCGGTTAGCACAATTGACATAAGTACAGGAGCAATGGATTTTGCTGTGTTGATGAAGGCATTTGAATTTGACAAGGCACTGATGCAGGAACACTTCAACGAAAACTATGTAGAGTCAGATAAGTTTCCGAAGGCAACTTTTAAAGGAGCAATTACTAATAATGCCGATGTAAAATATACTGTTGACGGCGAATATCCTGTAACTGTTACAGGCAAACTTACCATGCACGGAGTTACGAAAGATGTTTCAGCAAAAGGAAAAGTTACTGTTAAAGCGGGGCAGATAAGCACTTCATCAACTTTTAATATTCTGATTTCAGATTATAACATTGCTATTCCCTCAGTTGTGAAAGACAAAATAAATAACACCGTAAAAATTGATGTAGTATCTAACTACAAACCTTACGAGGGATAAAAAAATTTAGAGCTATTAATTGAAAAAAACCGCTCTCAGTTTTTGAGTGCGGTTTTTTTATTGTCTGTTGGTCAAGCGACCAACATCGGCGAGTTTGGAGACTTTGAGGTTTGTACGATTTAAACAGGAAGACTTTGCGGGAACGGAAACAAAAATTTACTTCTCAATCTTCGATGTCATCTCATTTCGTAATCCTGAATAACTTGTCAGCTCGCACAATATTTCTCCAATCAAAATAGGAGATGAAATACGCACCGGAATGCGGTTGGCATCATCTGTTACATATACTTTCATTTCTTCGCCACCTTTAAAAATGGTTCCTGAAATCAGTAATGGTTTTATCACAATGCAATTGAATTTTCCTGCCTTGGTGCTAAGCACTTCCTTTCCAATGTATCGCACATACAACGGATAATTTTTATCATCAAGAAAAACTTTTATCGGAATGGTATCATTCACTTTATACTTTGTAATGTCAATGCAACGCATGTAATAAACAGCCGACAAAACATCCTGACTGCATTCAGGAATATCAAAAGTTCCATTGGTGGAAGTTGCTTTTCCTGCCTTATGATTGAATGTTACATTATTATAAAAATCGGTTCCACCTTCACTCACATCACGCACAAATTTGTATGGTAGCATAGATGCTTCATCAAAATAAGTTTCATACTTATCGCGTACTTTAAAAAACCAATCATAAGAACGATAAGTAGAACCATAACCGATTGCGTGCAAACAAGGGTTGTTGTTATAAGTTGAACTTTCAAGAGTAAAACTTGCTTCACCTGCACTCAACCAGATGGCCCCCCATTTGAAAGCGATTTTATAAATCAGTTTTTCACCAACTTTAAATGAAGTATTTGTAACATGACAATCGTTTGGTGCATCCTGATTCTGAATGAAGGAACTCAGTAATAAAATTGCAGGTACTAAAACAATTAATTTTTTCATTTTCTTTTTATTCCTCTTGAAATTAAAATCAAAATCATTCCTATTAATGCTGGTATCACTAAGTTAATCAACCATAATCCCCACGCAGCACTTACTATTCCAAGGTGATTATTGCTGTAGGTACTTAGAAAAAACAATGCCACATTGCCTCTGATACCAACTTCGGCAATGGCAATGGATGGAATAATTGTTTGTACCAGAAAAATAGTTGCAATCAATGCGCTCCCCTCAAGCCACGGAATCTGAATATTGAATAACTGTAACAGCAATAAATATTGCAAAGTGAAAACAAAGTAGCGGAAAGCAGAGAGTAAAAACACATTAAATAATTCTCTTGTGGAATAGTGTAACAGTACGCGCAAATAAACTTTTGCCTTATTTAAAAAAGAAAATCGTTCCAACAGATTTTCAATCAGCCCGATATTGAAATAAAGAATGAATAATAAAAGAGCAGAAATAACTAATAAGATAATTACCGTCCATTCAATGTATAGATAAGAATGTAAATCGCGGTTCAAAACCATTTGATAAGCAAGTCCGATTATTCCGAATAAAATGGTGCAGAGCAGTTGCGCATAAATTCCAATGGCTGTTACAATTAAAATCCTCCACCGCGAAACTGTTTGAATGAATAAAACTCTTCCTGCGTATTCACCCACTCTATTAGGAGTAAACATCGCGAATGAAATTCCGCTGAAGGTTGCTTTCAGCGCATCAATGAACTTTACTTCTTCTACTTTTCTGATTAACGAATTCCATCGCATCGCTTCCACCGACCAGTTGATAATCATCAGCAGAAAAACAATTATTGTAAGCAGTGTAGCATTTTCAGAAACATTGCTTTGATATTCTTGCCATGCTGAAGAAAGATTTTCGTTTTGAAATAATTGATAGTACAAACCAAATCCGGCTAACACAAACACGAGCCACTTCCACCAATAAAATGAATACAGTTTTTGCTTTGGTGTGTCAACAGATTTTTCCATAGTGCCGCACAAAAATATACATTTAGCCACGCTCAATTCATTGTGAAGAAAATAGTTTCGTCGTTACCTCATACGCTTATTCTCGGTGTTGACCCGGGGACAAATATTCTTGGATTCAGTTTACTTGATGTGCAGGGCGACAATTATAAACTCGTTGTGATGGATGTAATGAAACTCACACACATTGAAGACCCGTATCGTAAACTGCAAACAATTTATCAGCGACTACAGCAAACCATTCGTGAATATCAACCTGATGAACTGGCGATTGAGGCACCCTTCTTCGGTAAGAATGTTCAGAGTATGTTGAAGTTAGGAAGGGCACAGGGAGTTGCAATCACAGTGGCGTTGATGAACGAAATTCCTGTGTTTGAATATTCACCAAAAAAAATAAAACAGAGTATTACCGGAAATGGAAATGCAAGCAAGGAACAGGTTGCTGCAATGATTCAAAGAATATTAGCCATCAAAGAGCAACACGAATATTTTGATGCAACCGATTCAATGGCTGTTGCACTCTGTCATCATTTCCAGAAGGGGAAGCCTGTGAGCAAAGGGAAAAGTTATTCTGGTTGGAAAGATTTTATTAATGAGAATCCTGACAGGGTGAAAAAATAATTTAGAAAAGTATTTCCTGAGATAGTTGAAATCATTGTTGTTTCAATTTGAAAATGCGAATTAATTTTATCGATAGAAAAAAATAATTAATCATATGCTTTTCGATCCTTTCATTTTAAATGCTGATGAACGAAACCGTTACAGTCGTCATTTGTTGATGGATGAAATAGGAGAGAAGGGGCAATTAAAATTGAAGCAGGCATCGGTGCTAGTTGTCGGTGCCGGAGGTTTAGGGGTTCCGGTGTTACAGTATCTTGCAGCAGCAGGTGTTGGGAAAATAGGAATTGTAGATGATGATGTTGTTGAAGAAAGTAATTTGCAACGACAGGTTTTATACAACAATTCTCATCTTGGAAAAAAGAAAGCAGAAGTTGCTGCCAAAAGTTTATTCCTGATGAATCCACATGTTCAGTATCAGACTTTCACTGAAAAAATTCATTCTGATAATGCATTTGAAATGGTGAATGATTACAATATCATTATTGATGGTACTGATAATTTCCCGACTCGTTATTTACTCAATGATATTTGTGTGAAACTCGATAAGTCGTTAGTGTCTGGAGCGATTTATAAATTTGAAGGACAAATAGGTGTATTCAATCATTTAATGGAAGATGGAAAAAGAAGCGGAACTTATCGTTGTCTTTTTCCGCAGGCACCTTCTGCAGATGATTCTCCAGACTGCGCAACAATAGGAGTGATGGGGGTTGTTCCTGGATTGATAGGAATGATGCAGGCTACAGAAGTAGTGAAGATGATAACAGGAGTTGGAAAATTATTAGCGAATCAACTTTTGTTGGTTGACCTGAATGAAAATTCGTATCGCAATCTTTCATTTCACAGAGATGAAAAAGCTGCTGCAAAAATTAAGAACGAACCACTTGCTTCATCCGCTGATTATGTAAATTTCTGTTCGAGCAAAGAAATAACAAGCTATGATATACATGAAATTTCTTCTAAGGAATTAAAGCGCCGGATAAAAGCAAAAGAAGAATTTCAATTGATAGATGTGCGCGAACCATCAGAACACGAACTCATAAATATCGGTGGTGAGTTAATGCCGATGAATGATATATTTTTTCACACCCACAAAATAAATAAGCAGAAACCAGTTGTGCTTTATTGTAAAGTTGGTGAAAGAAGCGAGTGGGTCATTCGTCAGTTGCAGGATAAATATGGATTCAGTAATCTCTACAATCTGAAAGGAGGAATGCGCGCATTTCTTTCTGAAGATAAAAATTGAGAAATACAAAACCGAAATTTATTAGAATCCATAAATATTTTTTATTTCAAAAATTGAAATGCTCTGCCCAAACACCAGACAAATGATTAGAAAATAAATCTTTTAAAATTATTTTATTGGAACATAAATATCAGTTTCCCATTTAGCAGTATCCTTTTCTGACCCTGGATCTGTTACATATGCTTCCCATGCATTTCCGTTTTCCGTTTTCCCATTTGCATTTATCCATTTGTAAATTGCCTCATAAGCCGATTGTGTTTTCTGATAGCTACCGAAATATTTAAGGAAAGCAACTTCACCTGAGTAAGAATTTTTTGCTACTATTCTTCCTTCTGATTTTCCTAACTTATCAGTCTGAATCGCTGACTCCCAAATGTATTTTGGTCCGCCCATTTTACCACCCATAATTCCCAGTGGAGCACCAACAGATTTTAATTTTGATTTACCCATGTAAGCGCCGATTTCCATATAGTTCATTCCGTATTTCTGTCCAATCTCACCGCTGTTAGTCATATCAGCGGAATCAAGAATTGTAAGAATCGGTAATGCTGTAACAGTTGTTGATTCTATATTGTAAGCGACTTCAATAGTCTTAGACATTGCCATAACAACACTATCAAGATTATGCAGTCCCGCATCGAAATCAGGACCTAGCATTTTATCCATCAGAAAAAACCCGAATAATTTTTTAATTGGATTCATACCTGCATCAGAATCCATTGTCCATATCAGTTTTGTTTTATCTCCATCTGCTGCAAATAAGAAACCCGAATACGCTACCCCTTGTTCCATAAAATTCATTTCTGTTTTTAATGAATCGGTTGGATTGCTTGAAACAATTTTCATTGTACCGTTTCCAACATTTTTGTTTTCTGATTTCCACGAATAAAATGCGCCGGCTCCTTCAAGTGTATCACCGTAAGTCATTTTAATATTTGGATCTTTACGATACCACGGACTCCACATTTCCCAACTCTTTAAATTGTTTACGAGTTTGAAAACATCAGCAGGTTTTCCATTAATGGTGGCTGAGCGTTCGAAGTGAACTTTCGAAGGAAGAAAAAATGAAATGACAAGTAACAGGACTATGACGCCAAGCAATCCGAGTCCGATAAACTTTAAAATTCGCATAGGTGGTTTTTTTGTGAGCGAAAAATAACAGTTGTTTTTGAAGAAGTAAATTTTTGAAAACAGAAATGAATTAGTCAATGGAAAAAAATTATTGATGTGTAATAAAATCTCTCGGTTGATTTTTTGGTGAACAGATAATTTTATTATTTTCTTTTTTCTTCTGTATTTCTATTCCCTGCCATTGTTCGCCACATGAATTATAAAATGTTCCCCCTGCAAAAATCAATTTTGCTCCTTTCTTCAAAGTAACTTTTGCTCCGGCCGGAAGCGAAACATCGCAACGAAGAACGAGTGTTGCATTTTGTAAAATCAAAATATCGCCCCACAAATCTTTATAACCACTCCACACCACACTATCATCGTTAGTAATTACAATAGTTGACTCCGGATGATATTCGCAATGAACAGGTGAAAGAAATTTTCGCTGATAAGAACCAGGCAATGAAAAATTCATTTGAATTTTCCCAACCTGGCATGGAGAATAAGCATTCTGAAAAGTATTGTAATCCATTACATTGTTGCTGCATTGATTTTTACAATCATCACTGCAACCCCAGCAATTCGGATTAGGTGGAGTATCATCACAGCCATCACTTCCAGGCCATGAATGTGCAAGTCCGAGACAGTGCCCGAGTTCGTGATTGAATAAACCTGCAACGAACCACGCACCAAAAATTACTGTATCATTTCCAAACACATTTGCTTTATGATTCAGATAATAACTGCCAATCACTTTTGCCCAAGGACCAGTTCCGATTCCATCGCTTGATGGTTTATATGTTTTTGATTTCAAACTGTCTTCAGGATGTTCATATAGAAAAACATTTATCACTTTTTCTTTCATCAAACCATATCTGTTATATGCAGCAGGTGATTCAACATTTCTTGATTTACCACTCTTGCTGAGAAATGAAAGTGTATCGTTATCGTTAAAATAAATTCCTGTAGAATTATTTGTTGATGGATCAGGAGTCAGTTCATATTGAAACCCAACAGGCAATGCCGGAGTATGATTTCCGACAGGCAAAAACATTTTAGTGTTGTGTAACAGTCGTTGATTCGCACAATAAATCATGTTGTTTACATATTCAATTCCTTCCGCTTCAGGAAAATTTAAAGTTCCAGCACTTCGCCGCATAATTTGTGTGTTAATGCGAACAAACCGCATCGGTTGCCAGTCTGGATGTAGTGTATCAGGAATATAATTCTGATAATCGTTGCACGGACTTTTCCCGAAATGTTTTTCTAACTGACTGTCAACTACAAAGTCTTCAGGTTTCGCCCACACATAATTTATTCGCCTGTTACATGAAACAGTAATCATCAACATCGTGATGTATATCAAAGAAATAGCGAGTTGTTGTTGATGAATTATTTTCGTGCGCACATTCATTTTATTCTTCGATTTCAATAATGAAAAATTTACTGATTCTTCTCGCAACATTTTTAGCACTTACATCAAGTTCCTGCGGAAAGAAGGAACATCTTTCTGAAGAAATAAACCGGCAGTTAGATTCTCTTTCGCACTCGCTTGCTGTGAATGCAAATCCAAAATCACTCGACCGATTAACTGCAAACATCAACAACTTTATTTCAAAATATCCGAAAGATACGCTCGCTTCAAAATATTTATTTGAGTTGGCAAGAATTCATCAGAGTCGTGGTGAATACAAGGATGCAATTGTTTCGTTGGATAGAATTCAAAAAGATTTTCCTGATTCAAAACAAACAGGCATGAGTGTTTTTATGGAGGGATTTATTTATGCCAACCTGTTGAATGATTTGGATAAGGCAAAAGAGAAATATGAATTGTATTTGAATAAGTATGGAAAAGAAAATGAAAAGATGGCGAATGATGTGCGAATGGAGTTGGCGAACCTTGGAAAATCTGCTGACGAAATATTTAAACAGATTCAGCAGAAGGCAGATTCATTAAAATAGTTGTAGAAATATTTTTATCCTTCAAGATGAATGGTGAAGAGAATTGTTCTTGTGCGCAAGCGGCTAAGTACAGAAGAGTAAATCAATTTATCATCGTTCTGTAACACATTGGTTAAGCCATATGAAATTTTTATTTCGGGAGCAACAATTGCCATTGGCATATGCAACTCAATTCCGATTCCATACTCCAACAAGTAATCGTTTTGTTTTACTTTAATTAAATTTTCAGCTCGTCGCGCTGTTGCATTTGACTGCATATCTATTGAATACTTGATTCCACCAATTGCATACATGCGCATGTTGTTGTATGGCTTCGATTTGTATTTCAGCAAAAAAGGAAATTCGAGATACACACTTTCAATTTTCTTTATCACTTTATCAATGCTGTCTTTCTGCGTGTATTGTATATCTTTTTCTCCGAACGATAATGCAGGAATAAAACGAAGGTCAAAATATTTTCCCAAATGATAATCTGAAACAATTCCTAAACTGAAACCGGGACCTTTAATCGGAACTACATTCAAAATATTTTTCTGAACAATAAAATTTGAATCCAATGTGATTTTATAATCGCTTCTGTTTATTCCGAGTGCAACACCGAAATGAAATTTACGCGACATACTTTCTTCGTCGTGCTGCATGATCGAAAATTGCGCGAACACCTGGGTCGAACAAACAATCAGAAACAGAATCAGGACTTGTATCCTGAATATAAAGTTGCGATACCGAATGAAAGTGTTACACATTTTGTTTTTACAAAACCAATTGACTGCAAAATATTTTCGAACTGCTTACCATCTGGAAAAACTTTTACGGATTGTGGAAGATAAGTGTATGCTGATTTGTCCCCTGCAATTAAACTTCCAAGCAACGGGCAAACCCTATGGAAATAAAAATCGAAAAACCATTTGATGATTTTGCTGCGCGGGTTACTGAATTCAAGTATCACTACTTTTCCTCCTGGTTTTAGCACGCGCAACATTTCGCTCAACCCCTTTTCAAGGTTTCCGAAATTACGAACTCCGTAAGCAACGCTTACTGCATCAAATTTATTTTGTTCAAATTGTAAATTTTCTGCATCGCCAACCTGTAATTCTATTTTTTGTTCGAGATGAAGTTGCGCGATTTTTTTATTTCCGAAGGCAATCATCTCTTTTGAAATATCTGCGCCAATAATTTTTTTAGGATTTAATTTCAACAAGGCAATTGCAATATCAGCTGTTCCGGTTGCCACATCAAGAATGAGTTTTGGTTTTTCGTCCTTTAGTTCACTCACCAATTTTTTCTTCCAGATATTATAAATGCCCAATGAAAGTACTGAGTTCATTAAATCGTAGCGCGATGCAATGTTGTCGAACATTTGTTCAACCTGTTGCTTCTTTCCAAGCAAAGAATCTGAATAAGGCACTACCGGTTTATCCATCGGGGCGCAAATTACTTTCATTCCATCTACATTCGCCAATCAAAAATTTTGTTCATGATTATTAAGAGTGCTGTATTCAAGGGGAGTTTTAAAGAAGTGGAACAATGTCCGGAAGGTGTGCTACCTGAGTTTGCGTTTATTGGTCGAAGTAATGTGGGGAAATCGTCGCTCATCAATATGCTGTTGGAGAAAAAAGATTTAGTGAAAGTTTCAGGAAGACCAGGGAAGACTCAATCGCTTAATCACTTTCTCATCAACGACCGTTTTTATTTTGTTGACTTACCGGGGTATGGTTTTGCACAGGTTGCGAAAAAAGAAAAGCACACCTGGAAAAAAATGATTGCCGATTATTTACAGAAGCGCGAGCAACTGATAAACACTTTTGTGCTGATTGATTCGCGACACGAGCCTCAGAAAATTGATATTGAATTCATCAATCAATTTGGCGAATGGCAGATTCCTTTTTCTATTGTTTTTACCAAAGCAGATAAAGTCGGAAAGGAAACGATGAGAAATAACAAACAACTTTTCGAAAATAAATTATTGGAGAGTTGGGAAGTTCTTCCCCCAACATTTATCACATCAGCGGAAAAACGAGATGGGAGAGATGAGGTATTTAGTTATATCGAAGAATTACTTTCAAAGAAGAAAGAAGAGAAGGTGTAACAGAATTCATAATTGACCATTCACATTTCTATTACCAATCCATCATAAGCCAATTCAATTCCCGCAGGGAGATTTGCATTTACTTCATCATGCAATCCTAATCGATGGCTAATGTGGGTGAAATAAGTTTTCTCAGCTTTTAATTCTTTCGCCACTATAATGGCCTCTTCCAATGTGAAGTGCGAAATATGCTTTTCATTCTGAAGCGCGTTCAATACCAACACTTTCGAACCATAAATTTTCTTCTTCTCTTCTTCCTGAATCTGATTTGCATCAGTGATATAAGTAAAATCACCAAACCGGAAACCAAGCACAGGCATCTTGTAGTGTAACACTTTTATCGGAACTACTTCAAAACCTTCGACCCTGAAATTTTCATCACCTGTAACAGTATGAAAATTCAATTCCGGTATTCCGGGATAATCACTCTTGTGAAAAATGTATGGAAACTCCTGTCGCAATTTTTCCTGGGTGTACTCAGTCGCAAAAACTTCAGTCGGCTTCTTCATGAAATAGTTGAAAGCACGAATGTCATCCATGCCCGCTGTGTGGTCTTTGTGACTGTGGGTAAAAATCAATGCGTCAAGTCGCTGAACTTTTTCGCGCAACATCTGCTGACGAAAATCGGGACCGCTGTCGACCACAAAAACTTTTCCGTCGCATTCAATCATTACTGACGAGCGAAGGCGATTGTCTTTTTTATTTGTTGAAGTGCAAACGACACATGGACAACTTATAACCGGAACACCCTGCGAAGTGCCTGTGCCGAGAAAAGTAATTTTCACACAGCTAACTTAGTTTGCTGAAGATTTAAAACGAAGTTGGCTTCCTTCTCATCAAGTTGTGAGAAATCAATATCCAATTCAGGAATCATTTCTAAAAAAGAGTTGATGCGCGACTCGAGATCAAAATATTTATTGACCACAATCACGCGACGATCCTGTAACACACAATAACCGGATTTGAAAGAACCCTTCTCATAACGAATCACATAATTCGATTCCTTTAAAATATTTTCAATTTTCTGAAGCGATTGCGGAGTGTATTTGAACATGTCGTTTTTGAATGATTCAAAGATAGAACCACAGCAAGCGTTGTTACAAGCGAAAGATGTCCATTGTTAGTTTGTTAATAAGCCATTGTGTTTGGCGGTGTCACAGTGCTGAAGTAGGTTTGGCTCATGCAGCGAAAAATTTTATTCATCAGCATTTTTAGTTTCTTTTTTATTCAGTCAAACGCACAATTCAAGGGAGGTTTTTATGCAGGTATCAACGGCACTCAAGTGGACGGCGACCGCATAGCAGGTTTTTATAAATTGGGATTGAATGTTTCCGCAGCTATTGAATATCCGTTCGGCGAGCACATGGGTGTATCAATGGAAATTGCTTACACGCAAAAAGGAAGTCAGAGCAAGTGGCAGCAAGGAGTGCCGCGCTCTTATTTTTTGAAACTCGATTATGTTGAAGTACCACTCATGCTTAATTATCACGACAATAAAAATGTAACACTTGGTGCGGGTGTCGGTATTAATGCACTTGTTTATGACCGTGAAGAAATTGTGAATTACAATCCATACATGCAAAACACCGCAATCAGAAGTTTAAATAAAACCAATGTTGAGTTTAAAGCAGGGGGCTCTTATAAATTATCAAATCACTGGTTGATAAATGTGATGTATTCTTATTCCATTACTTCAATCGGATTATCGGATAACAGTCCCTATCTCAATAAAGGTTTGTATAACAATCTTGTTACTTTCCGGTTAGGTTATATGATTAAAGGAATGGGGCAGAAGAAATAAATTGTTCTTGAAATTTTATTTCAAGAACTGTAACACTTTACACTTTCTCAATCTTCAACGAAGTCATGGTCAACGAACCGCCAAGCGCTTTGTCGTTGAACAAACTGATTTTTTCATTTTCTTCTTTTAATGCCAAAGTATAGAGTAACGGAAGATAATGTTCTGGTGTAGGAATGGCGAGATTGAATGCATTGCCCAGTGATTTATAATTTATCAAGGGTTGATAGTCGCCGTTGAGAATGTGTTTTTTAATTTTTTCGCTCGCTTCAATCGCCCAATCGTAACCATATTCCGGTTCATTCATTTTATCCCACGCCACCATGCGCAGATTGTGAACCATGTTTCCGCTTCCAATAATAAGTACTCCTTTTTTTCGTAGCGCAACGAGTTCTTTCGCAAGGTCATAATGATATTGCGCAGGTTGATTGTAATCGAGACTTAACTGAATAACCGGCACATCAGCATTCGGATATAAACGACTTATCACGCTCCATGCACCATGATCGAGTCCCCATTTATCATCGAGACCAACTGTGGTTTTATGAATGATACTTTTTGTTTCACCTGCAAGCGAAGGACTTCCTGGTGCAGGATATTGCACATCAAATAACGCTTGAGGGAATCCACCGAAGTCGTGAATGGTCTGCGGCTTTTCCATCGCTGTTACAAAAGTTCCGTTCGTTTCCCAATGGGCCGACACGCATAAAATTGCATTTGGCTTCGGCAATGTTTTTCCAACATTTCGCCACTCTGTTACAAATTCATTTTCTTCAATTGCGTTCATCGGACTGCCGTGACCCATGAACAAAACCGGCATTTGTTCGGTGTCGCTGAATTGCGATGATATTTTATTTAGTGAATTTAATTTCATGGCTGCTCCTGCAAATGGAATGATTGCTAATGATTGTAAAAATATTTTCCTGTTCATGTTTATTCAGAAAAACATCCGTGTCCTTTGAGTGACACGGATGGAGACCAAAAATAATTTACAATTGCCTGATAATTTTCAAACAAATTAACAAAGAATTTGAACTAAATATTTATTAACTGTTACACTCGTGATTTACGATTTTTTTACAAATTGCACTTCTGCATTGATGCGAACTTCATCGCTCACCATTACACCACCTGTTTCCAATGCCGCATTCCAATTCAAGCCCCATTCTTTGCGACTGATTTTTCCGCTTACTGAAAATGCAACTTTCTCATTTCCCCAGGGGTCATTGTTTGTGCCGCCGAATTCAACATCGAGTATTACGACATTGGTAACACCTTTAATGGTGAGTTGACCAGTTAGTTTGTAATTATCACCATCGGTTTTCTTGAATGATAAACTTTCGAATAGAATTTCTTTGTGATTTTCTACATCAAAAAAGTCTCCCGCTTTTAAATGCCCGTTTCTGGTTTCATCGTTCATATCGATTGACGATGCATCAATTGAAAGTTTAATCGGTGCCGTGGTGAAATCTTCTCCGTCAATTTCCGCGATGAATTTTCTGAACTCACCTTTTACATTTGAAATCATCAGGTGCCTTACTTTGAAAGTAAGTTCGCTGTGTGTTGGGTCAAGAACCCATTTTGTTTTTGCTGAGGTTGAAATTGTTGTTTCCATTTTGTTTGTTGTTTTAATTTTTTATCAATTTTGATAACGCAAATCTGCAGTCAGCACTATACTTAAAGCGATGACAAATCGTAAAAAAAACCGTTGACAAATGTCAACGAAATGGTGTTTAACAACAGTGTCCTCAGCGAGTGACTCTGTTGAAGACAAATGATAAGGGGTCTACTTTTTCATTGTCTGGCTTCGAACACGACTAAGTGTTTCCTTCGTTATACCAAGATAAGAAGCAATTATATGTTGCGGAAAGCGCTGTAAAAATTCAGGATAATTTTTTTCTAAATCAGCGTAGCGCTGTTCGACTGATAAACTGATTGAAGCGTTCACTCTGTTCAGTAAAGCAAAAGCGTGCCGTTCATCTAACACTCTCGACATTTCCATCATAGCGGGAATTGATTTGAGTTCGTCATTGAAATCGTTTTTGGTAACAAGCAATGCGTCAGTTTCTTCCCATGCGTCAATAAAATATTTAGAGGGAGTTTGAGTTGAAAAACTTTCGCGATCGCCTGCCCACCAGTTTTCTATGCTCAAACGAATCATGTGTTCACCACCTTTTCCGTCAACACTGTATTGACGCATCGCGCCTTTCACAATAAATGCGAGTTGATTGCACACTTCTCCTTCCTGCAAAAAAAATTGCCTCTTCCTGAATTTCTTCGGGGTGAATGATTTTTTAATTATTTCCAAATCACTTTCAGTAAGCGGTGTTACAGCGTGATTACTGATATACTTAATTAACGATTCGTGCATTGCGGTTTATAAAAAAACAGTTTACAAATTTAGTCGCCTTAATTAAGGCAAGTAGTAACAATTGGAATTCAATTGAAAAAATTAATTCTCGATTTCAAACAAAACTCCGCCAACATTGCCGGGCGGTTTTTTATTTAAGTGCCTATAAGATTTATCGGTCGCTTCGCGCCCGCGAGGAGTGCGTTTTAAGTAACCCTCCTGAATAAGAAAAGGTTCGTATACTTCTTCAATAGTTCCGGCTTCTTCACCACAGGCGGTTGCAATGGTAGTGATGCCAACAGGTCCGCCCTTGAATTTATCAATGATGCAGGAGAGAATCCTGTTGTCCATTTCATCCAAACCATGTTCATCCACATTCAACGCTTTCAAACCGTACTTCGCGATTTCCAAATCAATTTTTCCATTGCCTTTCACTTGAGCGAAATCCCGTACTCTCCGTAACAGCGCGTTCGCAATTCGCGGAGTACCGCGACTGCGACCTGCAATTTCTGTTACAGCATCTTTCGCAATCGGCGTATTTAAAATATCAGACGAACGAACAATAATTTTATCCAGCACTTCCGAAGTGTAATATTCCAACCTGGAAGTAATTCCGAATCGTGAACGCAAAGGCGATGACAATAAACCCGAACGGGTGGTCGCTCCAACCAATGTGAAAGGATTTAAGTTAAGTTGAATGCTGCGTGCATTGGGTCCGCTGTCGAGCATAATGTCAATCTTATAATCTTCCATCGCCGAATACAAATATTCTTCGACAACGGTTGAGAGGCGATGAATTTCATCAATGAACAAAACATCGCGCTCACCAAGATTGGTTAACAATCCGGCAAGGTCAGCGGGTTTTTCCAAAACTGGCCCAGAAGTAATTTTAATATTCACTCCCAACTCGTGTGCGATGATGTGGGACAAAGTTGTTTTACCCAAACCGGGCGGGCCGTGTAACAGTACATGATCGAGCGCTTCTCCGCGTTGCTTCGCCGCTTTGATGAATACTTTTAAGTTGTCAACTATCTGCGGCTGCCCCATAAATTCCTTGAACTCAGCCGGACGAAGAACTTTTTCAATTTCTTTTTCTGCTGCGTTAAGCAACTCTTTTTCGGGTTCGAGATTTGGATTGCGCGACATGGTGTTGTGGGTTTCAAAAGTAAATGAAAATCGTTTTGAATAAATTTTGATTACTCACAACAAATATTTTTGATGAGGACACTATTTATTTACTCACAATCGTTATTCGGAAAGATTTTTGATTAACGAAAACGGTTCACATAATTTAGCCCCTGCAAAAACGAAGATTCACAGGCATTGTTGAATCTGAATTAACAATATGCGTAAAAAACTTTTTCTCTTAACTGTTACACTTCTTCTTACAGCGCGCTTTGCATTTGCTTCTATGATTTTAATTCCGATGGATTTGAAGCAAGAGCAACATCTTAAAGCTTATGGAATAGCATATTGGGTTTTGGAACATCAGATCACAGTAGATTGGTTGTTGAATTATCGTGGCGGCAGTTTCGCTTTCCCCTACGCAAAAATTTTTGAAGATGAGTGTGTGGTGCGTGGTGTGAGTTATGAAGTGACGCCGGATGCGAAGTATGCATCGATTGTAACAGAAATAGAAAATCCGGAAGTAAATGAAGATGTAGTGAAATTGGAGAAGGCGCCAAAGATCGCCGTGTACTCACCTAAAAATAAATTGCCGTGGGATGATGCTGTAACAATGGTTTTAACTTACGCTGAAATTCCATACGATTTAATTTATGACGATGATGTGCTCGAAGGAAAACTCCCTTTGTACGATTGGCTTCACCTTCATCACGAAGATTTTACAGGTCAGTATGGAAAGTTTTATGCTCAGTTCGGAACCCAGCCTTGGTACAAAGAAGACCAACAAAAGCAGGAAGAAATGGCGAAGAAGTGGGGCTACGCGAAGGTGTCACAGTTGAAATTAGCTGTGGCAAAAAAATTCAGAGACTATGTTGCAGGTGGCGGGTTTTTATTTGCCATGTGTTCTGCAACTGATTCGTACGACATTGCACTCGCTGCTGATGGAGTTGACATTTGCGGTAATGTGTATGATGGTGACCCCATGGATGCGAGTGCTCAATCGAAACTTGATTACAATAAATGTTTTGCGTTTGAGAATTTTAAAATCGTGACGAATCAAATGGAGTATGAGTTCAGTGATATTGATGCAACTGCTCCGCGTCCGCAAATGAATGATGATTATTTTACTCTATTTGATTTCTCTGCGAAGTATGATCCCGTTCCAACCATGTTGTGTCAGGATCACACAAAAACCATTAAGGGTTTCATGGGACAGACTACCGATTTCAGAGAGAAATATATTAAGTCTGATGTGCTGGTAATGGGAGAATACAAAGCATTTGGTATGGCGCGATACATACATGGAACATTCGGAAATGGCATGTGGACTTTTTATGGCGGTCACGATCCTGAAGATTATCAGCATATGGTTTATGATCCACCGACTGATTTATCGCTTCATCCGAATTCACCGGGCTATCGTTTGATATTGAATAATGTGTTATTTCCCGCAGCGAAAAAGAAACACCAGAAAACCTGATGAAGATTTTTTTAGTTGCTCTTTTATTTTTTATCGGTACAAATTCTTTTGCGCAAAATTGTTTAGATAACAAAGCAAAGAATCAATTGAGTTCAATACAGAGTCTGAATGGTGATTATGAAACCAATTGGAAGAAAACTGTAACACTCACTTCAGGCAAATCTGTTTCTAATGAAATAAAAGTGGAAGGTGATGAGCAATACATTATTGTTTTAGTGTGTAACAGTAGCGCAAAAGGTTGCGGACTTGAGTTGCAGGACCAAAGTGGAACTCAACTCAATTATGTAATTAATTATTCAGGTGCAGAAAATTATTATGCCACTATCGAATTCGATGTGGAGTTAAACAGCACTTATCATGTGGTGTGTAATTCAACTTCGTCGTGCTGTGCTCAACTTATATTACTGAGTAAGGTGAATGAAGATGAAGATGAGAAAACAAAAAGGAAATATTAATTTCTTTACTCCTTCACAAATTTCCGAAAACAGATTTCGCTGTTGGGCTTTTTGATTGAGAGAAAATAAACTCCCGCACAGAGATTTTTTATATCAACTGTTACAGTTGAACCCGAAATAATAAACTCGCATTCAGATATTTTTCTTCCAACTACATCAGTAATTTTTATTTCGTCGGCGAAAGCCAACTGCAAATTGCCAATTGTCAACTCAAAGTTCGCCGGATTTGGAAAAACAGAAATTGAATTGCTGAAATCAGTTTCAAAAATTCCAATTCCCGTCAATTCTTTACATAATGAAGTATCGATGCATCCACTGAGACTGACAACCACCGCATAACTTCCGTTTGCCAAGGCGGTAAATATTTCATTCGTCGCGCCGACAATCGCGGTGAAATTATTCGAACAGTCAATCCACTGATATATCGCTCCAGCGGGAATCGCAGTCAAAGTATTTCCTGATTGGGTAACTCCTGCGTTAACTGAGGTAACGGCCAGAGTTGTTGTGATCGTGCTGTCGCAATTGAGAAATGAATTTAAAGTGTCGTGATAAACTCCGGAAACCGAAGTCAGAGTTCCATTGGGCAATTGATAGGTTTCTCCTTCACATATTGTAGCGCTAACACTTACATGCAATTCAGGACTGTTGCAATTAACAGGCGACGAACAAGGACGGTACTTTGCCACAAAAACATTTTCAGCATTAGTGAGTGAATTGTGGAGCGTATCATTTCCTATTATAAAGTCAGTAACGATATAGTCGCCCGCTATATATACATTTCCAAAATTGTCATTCGTAATTGCAATCGCGTCATCGCCACCGTCACTTAACATGGTTCCGCATTCAACATTACCCGCTTCATCAAGAGTGAAAATGAAGATGGGATAATTATTTCCGGCATAATCGTGCACGGTATTCGTGCCAAGTGTAACAGAATCGCCCCAGAAAGTTCCGGTCACATTTATGTTTCCTTCGATGTCTGTTGCAATGCTTAATCCTTTTTTCTGTGCGGGACCCTTCGCGCATTTCACCCAAGCAAAATTTCCGTTTGCGTTATATCTCGCGACAAAAAAACTTCCAACCCCCTGAAGATTTAAGGTGTCTGCGTTGTGAAAAATTATTTGAGGCGACATGAAAGAACCAGTTACATAAACATTTCCCACAATGTCGGTCGTAACGGAATAACCAATATCATTTGTTGAACCACCTTCAGCGTCAGCCCAAAGTTCGTTTCCGGCTGAATCAAATTTCGCGATATAAAAATCTAAATTACCGCCGCCTGAAGGCAGCGTCTTATGCAGGGTGTCGTTTCCTAAAATAAGAATATCAGAAATAAAATATCCTGTTACAATAATATTTGATTGAATGTCAGTCGTAACTGAATAGCATTCGTCAGCTGAGTTTCCAACAATGCTTTTTGCCCAAATCAGGTTTCCGGAGGGCGAATACTTCGCGATGAACGGGTCGTCGCCATTGCCACTGTTTGTTAAACTATAATTCAGGAAAATGAGCTGCGGTGTTGAGAACCCCCCTGCAACTAAAATGTTATTTTCATTGTCACTCGAAACAGAAACATTATAAAAATCATTCACCTCGCCATCGGCGCTTCGTGCCCACAAAACATTTCCGTTCGCGTCATACTTTACTACAAATAAGTCGGCGGTGGTATTTCCGTTTGATAAAGTATCCGTTCCGAAAATAATTTCAGAAGAAAGAAATGTTCCTGTAATTATCGGTTGACCGATATTATCAACTGTTACACCAAGCGCCCTATCTAAATCTGAAGAGACTGAACCACGCGCCCACAAAAAATTTCCATTCGAATCGTATTTCGCTATATACACAGTTACATATCCGTAATTGATTAATGAATCAGCGTCAAAATGAATGACAGGACAACTAAAATAACCAGCCACATATACATTAGCGTCAGCATCAGAGGCGCATGCCCAACCTTCTGCGTTGGAAGTATTGATTGTTCCGTTTCCCCATAACCACTGTTGCGCGTTGATATTGAAGTTGGTAAATGCAACGGTTGCGAACGAAACGATAAAAAATATTTTTTTCATAATTAAGACTGTAAAAGTTTTATAATTCAATTCTTTGATTGAATAAAAATAAAAAATTATCACGGAATAGTAGAAAGCAGTTTAATTGGGTTTTATCGAATTCTTACTTACTTAGATAAACCCAGTTCAAAACCTTGTGAACACAATGTTTAAAAGACTAATTCCAAAACATCCAGCTAACTCCGAATTTAAAACTGCGGTCGGCAGCGGGATAGTTTGGTGAAGTGTAATAACCCGGATAAAATAATCCTTCATCTAAATTTTCTAATCGAAGAAAAATTCGCGCTGATTTAATTTTCAGGTTCATAAAGAAATCAGCAGCCGGATAATATTTCAGCAACTGATTATTCTGTTGATAGAAAGAAAGATTTGCAGGATTAAAAGCCGGAGCGAAATAATCACTTACATAATTTAATTCGAGTCCTGTGCAAAATCCGAGTGCTTTTTTAAAAAGATTTCCTGAATAGTACAATGAATGTTTCCCAACATAAGTGGGATAACTGAAAACTTTTTCATCTAATAGATTTATCCCAATTTCGTTATCAAGATGAATTTTCCCGAACCTGAAATTTTTTGAAATGAAAATACACCATCCGTTTAATGTTCCTGAGTATTGAGCCGGTTCTGCTGTAACAGTATAGTAAATGGGATTTTGAGTAATAAGGTATTTCAATCCGACATACGAATTGCTTCTATAATTTGAAAAAGCAATTTCGGCAAATGATTCTGTTGAAGGAGTGAATGAATTGTTCCAGAAATAATGATTGGAGTAATAATGATTCATTGTCCAAGCAGCAGGAGCTCGGTTCGATTGAACACTGATGTAACAGTGGTTCGATCCTATGAGTTTATAACTGATATATGAATTGAAATGGTATTCAAAATCGCTCGTGGAAAGAGTTCCTGCATTTGCATCTATATAAAAATGAAGTTTTCGTATATCTGATTTATTCTTCATGAAATTGGAAGAGATTTCAATACCGGCTTTCATTTCATTTACCAATGCAGATGAGTGATAGGTGAATCGGTGTAAATCATGCGAAGCATAAATTTTAAATGGGAGCATCCTATAAACTGTAGTCAAAGAATCTTTCGATTTAATTTCTGTCCATTGAAGAGCAATTTCATTATGTATATTGGTATAAGAAGAAGTATCGTGTGTGCTATCGGTGCTTAGATAAATGGATTGTGGATAAAAAGAAAAATCAAGGGTGTCATCTGAATATCGGTAAGCATATCTCGAATAATCAATGTGGTGTAACAGTCGAACCGATGAATTATAATTCGATTGAAAAGTGGTGTCGTTTATTTTGGTTACATATTTATTCCCCCAGCTATATGACTGATATGTGCCGTAATGAGTTCCTCTCAGAGAAGCCGACGCATTATTAAGATTAACATTCGCCAATGATTTATCTATCAGTAACGGGTCAGTAAAAACACTGTCTTCATTCACACCACCATTCAACTCCCACTTGAGTCGATTGAAAATTGAGTAAGGTGAAACACTGTATCTCTCATTCTTTGTTTTGACATCGGCGAAAACATCCACATCAAAAATATTTGCATGTTGTCGAGGGTATAATCCCGGAACACCATGTCGTGTAAATTCAAAACCAACATTGGCATTTCTTCCGATGTTCTGCGAATGTGTACCAACTAATTGTTGTTCATTTTTACTTCCTGTTGTATAAAATAAATGGGTGTATGGTTTTACTGTTGAATAAAATTTGAGTTTTTCAGGAGTCATTAAGTAGGGTGTAACACTTTCTGTCATTCCCCATTTTAAACCTGCATCGTATTGGGAATGATAGACAGTTTTGAAAGCGAGGGTTGTGTTGATTCCAAGATTCATCCAGCCAAACTCCTGTTGCAGAAAATCATAATCGTGAATGGATGTTACACTCGTATCCAATCCTCTTTTCCAATCGGGATAATTCGGGTGAAAATATTTTGTCCATAATGGATTGTAACGATGATATGTTGAATCATCACCAATAGCGAATGAAATTTTTGAGAGAGAAATTAATAAGAGAACAAAAAATAATTGCCGAATCATTTTCTGATTTTACAATTCGTGTAACAGTTCCTGAATAATCAACGACATTCTTGGCTCAGCCTCCTTCGCTGCTGCAACAACTTCCGCATGTGAAATATATTGTGGTGTAACAGGGTTTCCTTCGTCTGTAATAACACTGATTCCAAAAATTTTCATGCCGCCATGATTGCCCGCGATTACTTCGGGCACTGTACTCATACCCACTGCATCACCGCCAATCAATCGCATGTACTTATATTCAGCCGGCGTTTCAAAAGTGGGTCCTGGCACACCGACATAAACTCCTTCGTGACAGGTAATATTATTTTTCTTGGCAATTGTTTTTGCTTTTGCAATCAACTCCTTATTGTAAACCGCATGCTGATCAGGAAAACGCGGACCTAATGATTCATGATTTTTTCCGAGCAAAGGATTATCAGGTTGAAGATTGATGTGGTCATTAATCACAATCAGTTCTCCAACTCTTATTGCAGGATTTAAACCACCTGCTGCATTGGTTACGATTAAAGTTTTTGCTCCGCACGCTTTCATCACTCGCGTAGGGAAAGCAACTTCCTGCATTGTGTATCCTTCATAAAAATGAAAGCGTCCTTGCATCACCGCTACTTTTTTTCCGCTGAGTTCTCCGAGAATTAATTTTCCCGGATGACCAATGACAGTTGAAATTGGAAAGTGCGGAATGTCTTTGTAATCAATTGTGGCTTTCACTTTCACTTTGCTCACCAATTCTGCAAGTCCGCTACCGAGAATGATGCAAACCTCTGGTTCGAAATTGCTGAGATTGCCGATGTAAATCGAAGCATCTCTAATTTTTTCTAATAAATTTTCCATCCTAATTGTTCTGGTTAAGTTTTGTGCGAACAAAATCAAAAATAATTTTATCGAAACGAATTTTCTCTTCGGGTTGCAATTTCATTTTTATTGGTAACACAAACAATCGTTCGCGAAGCAAAAGAGATTCATCTTTAAATTTCATTAAACGAACAGCATCTTTTTCGGTAGTAATTATAATAGCTGTTTCATCATTGAGTTTTTCGTGCTCTGAAACTATTTTTCTTAAATCATTCGCATTGAATTCATGATGGTCGGAAAACAACAATGCTTCGAACAGAATATTTTTTTCTTTTAAGTAATTCACTAAATATTCCGGATGGGCGATTCCGCAAACGAGTAAAACTTTTTTGAAGCCGCTTAAATTTTTGAATTGTTTTTCTTCTTCAAAAAATAAATGTGGTTGTCCATAATCAAGTCCTGCAAAAAAAATTTTTGACTTTTCAATCGCTGAACAGTTTTTCAGGTAATTATTTTTAACTGTTACATCAGGATAAGAATTGCAACGGGTGAACATAACCAAATCGGCGCGACGATAAGCCGATTTATCTTCCCTCAAATTTCCGGCTGGCAAGGGAAGGTCGTTAAAGAATGGAGCATTGAAATCACTCAATAAAATATTTAACCCGGGTTTCACCCAGCGATGTTGAAAGGCATCGTCGAGAATAATTACATCCAACTCATCTTCAGCTAACATTAACGGAATACCCATAGCACGGTCTTCGCAAACACAAACCATTGCATCCGGAAATTTTTGTTTCACCTGTAACGGTTCATCGCCGCTGTCGGATGTAACAGTTGTTGATTCTACTTTTAAAAATCCTTTTGTTCTTCTTCCATAACCGCGACTTAAAACTCCTGTTTTAAAAAACTCGTTATTCAGTTCTATTAAATATTCAACCATTGGAGTTTTTCCCTGCCCACCAATAGCAAGATTACCAACACCGATTACAGGAATATCAAACTCAATGCTGCGATTGATTTTTCTGTCGAATAAAAAATTACGAACACCTGTTCCAAGAACATATAAAAATGAAAAAGGAAATAATAAAATTTTTCGCATGATGATGGCGACGAAAGTAATTCAAATCAACTCTTGATTGGATGAGCGTGCGTCAGTTAACTTCGCCCAAAATATTTTTAATGAAGCTTAGTGAAATTATAAAAGTGCTTGAATCATTTGCACCTCTTCAACTACAGGAGAGTTATGACAATGCCGGTTTGATTGCGGGAATTTCAGAAATGGAAGTCAAAGCTGCGTTGCTCACGGTTGATTGTACTGAAGAAATTATTGATGAAGCAATTGCCACGAATTGTAATCTGGTGATCGCTCATCATCCGATTGTTTTCAGCGGATTAAAAAAAATTAACGGAAAAAGTTATGTGGAGCGCACCATTATCAAAGCGATAAAAAATGATATTGCGATTTATGCTTGTCATACTAATCTCGATAATGTTCAGCATGGTGTGAACAAAATGATTGCTGATAAAATCGGGTTGCTGAAAACAAAAATTCTTTCTCCGAAAAAAAGCTTACTGAAAAAATTATTCACATTCGTTCCGAATGAAAGTGCGGAAGTAGTTCGAAATGCCTTGTTTGAAGCAGGAGCAGGAAACATCGGAAATTATTCCGAGGCGAGTTTTAACGCCGAAGGTTTCGGAACATTCAAAGCAGGTGAAAGAACAAATCCGCACAAAGGTTCAAAGGGAATTCGTCATCACGAAGATGAAATGAAAATTGAAGTTTTGTTTCCTGAATGGAATGAACGGAAAATCCTGAAAGCGCTTTTTGAATCGCATCCTTATGAAGAGGTTGCTTACGATATTGTTCCGTTAGAAAATAGTTTGCAGGAAGTTGGTTCAGGAATGATTGGTGATTTACCATTTCCATTGGAAGAAATTGCTTTTCTTCAACACATAAAATCAAAAATGCAAACTGAAATGATTCGTCACACTGCGCTACTCAATCAGCCAGTAACCCGTGTTGCGGTTTGCGGCGGAGCGGGAAGTTTTTTATTGGGTGATGCAATTGCTTCCGGCGCTCAGGCATTTATAACAGCAGATTTTAAATATCATCAGTTTTTTGATGCTGAAAAAAAGATAATGATTTGCGATATCGGGCATTACGAATCGGAACAATTTACCCCTTTGATTTTTGCGCAATTGTTAAATGAAAATTTGCCTACATTTGCCACTCTTTTTTCAAAAACCAACACAAACCCAATTAAATATTTCCACTGATGTCGAAAGCAAAAGAAATGATGAAAGGTTCTGACATTTCGGTTGAGGAGCGACTCCGCTACCTCTACAAACTGCAGAAAATTGATTCTAAAATTGATGAGATTCAGATTCTGAAAGGCGAACTTCCGATGGAGGTGCGCGACCTTGAAGATGAAGTTACAGGTTTAAAAACCCGCGTGACAAAGTATGAGGATGAAATAAAAGACCTCGAAGAAACTATATCAAGTAAAAAAGCTGCTCAGAAAGAATCTGAAACCCTGATAAAAAAGTATCAGAAGCAACAGAATAATGTGAAAAACAATCGCGAGTTTGAGGCATTGAGTAAGGAAATGGAAATGCAGAAACTTGAAATTCAACTGAGCGATAAAAAAATAAAAGAGGCAAATGCACAGATTGATTTTAAGAAAATTTCAATTGCTGAGTGCGAAAAAACAATCAAGACCCGTGAAAAGGAATTGAAGCAAAAGAAAGCCGACCTTGACAATATTGTTGAAGAAACTGAAGCGGAGGAAAAAACTCTTTTGAAAAAATCAAAAGATGCACAAACGCATATTGAAGAAAGATTGCTTCATGCGTATCATAAAATTCGTACAAATTATAAAAACGGATTAGGATTGGTAACTGTTCAGCGTGGTTCATGCGGTGGGTGCTTTAACGCGATTCCACCACAACAGCAAATGGAAATTCGCCAGCATAAAAAAATTATTCTGTGCGAACACTGCGGACGAGTTTTAGTAGATGACATTCTCGGCAAATAAAATTTTCCTTCAAATAATTTAAGAACTGAATCAGCCCTCTCGCAGGGCTGATTTTTTTTACAGTAAAATGTTAAACTGTTACACACCGACTTCTTTGAAAAAATATTTTATTGCCATTGTGATAATACTGTTTTCTTATTCAGGATTTGCGGAAGTGAATTATACATTCGACAAAACCTGTCAGCTTGCTTATTTCAGCATGATGAGTTTGAAGTTTGATGAAGGAAATAAATATCTCGAAGAAGAGCGGAAGAAAAATCCTGACAATCTGATTCCTTTCTTCATCGAAAATTATTCTGATTTTTTTTCGCTGGCAATAAATGAAAATGCAAGTGAGTTAGTGAAGTCACAAGGAAATAAAGACAAGAGATTGGACAAACTTTCTTCCGGGCAAAAAAAATCACCATGGTATTTATACACGCAAGCAGAAGTGAATCTTCAATGGGCATTCGTACATTTAAAGTTTGAAGATTACTACACCGCTTTTTTTGAAATCAAGAAAGCATACAAACAATTGCAAGACAATCAGGAAAAATTCCCTGACTTTGTTGCGAATAAAAAAAGTCTCGGACTTATTCATGCACTCATTGGAACCGTGCCCGATAGTTATAAATGGGCTGCATCATTTCTCGGTTTCAACGGAACCATCGCACAAGGAATCGGGGAAATAAATCAGGTGCTCGACTATTCTAAAAAGACTCCTTTTCTCTTTACCCGAGAAACGAATTACATCATGGCTAATTTGCAGATGCTTATATTGAACAGCCAGCAAACTTCGTGGCAGATTGTTACAGCACCTGAATATCCTGATTACAAAACAGACTTACTCGCCAACTTTGTTCGCGGACACATGGCAGTGAAAAATGGTTACAACGATGTTGCTATAGAAACATTTAATGCCGCCCCGAAATCAGACGGATATATGAAGTTTTATTATATTGATTATCTGCTTGGCATGTGCAAGATGAATCGGTTAGATGTAGATGCGAATGTTCCAATGGAAAGATTTACAAAGGAATTTCAAGGGAGAAATTATCTCAAGGATGCGTATCAGAAACTCGCCTGGTTTTATTTATTGAAACAGGATGATAACAAATACAAATACTACATCGCGTTTTGTAAAACACTTGGAGGCGAATTAACCGACTCAGACAAGCAGGCAAAAGCTGAAGAAGAATCGGGCATTGCACCTAATCCGTTTTTATTAAAAGTGCGACTGTTACAGGATGGTGGTTATTACGATAAAGCACTTTCATTTTTAGTTGGAAAAACCACTGATGACTTTCTCGCAATAAAAGATAAAATAGAATTTACTTATCGAGCTGCGCGCATTTATCACGAAAAGGGTGAGATAGATAAGGCAATTCAGTTTTATCAATCAACAATAAATCGGGGTGAAAAATATCCGTATTATTTCGCAGCAAATGCAGCGTTACAGTTGGGATTAATTTATGAAACACAAGGATTCAAAGACAAAGCCGCCGAATATTTTCACAAGTGTTTAGCCATGAAAAACACTGACTATAAAAATTCACTTGACCAAAAAGCAAAGGCGGGATTGAATCGGTTGAATAAAGCCTAGAGTTCCTAAAATAAAAAAGTCCACCTTATTAAGATGGACTTTTCAAAAACGGTTTTGGTTTGATAATTATTTCTTAGCGTAGCGCTTATTGAATTTATCAATACGACCCGCTGTATCAATCATTTTCATTTTACCAGTGAAAAACGGATGAGAAGTATTTGAAATTTCAAGCTTCACAAGAGGATATTCTTTACCGTCTTCCCACTGAACTGTTTCTTTTGTTTGTACGCAAGAACGGCTCATGAACATGTCGTTGTTAGACATATCCTTGAAAACTACGAAGCGATAACTGTCTGGGTGAATTCCTGCTTTCATTAGAGTTGATTTTTTTGGGATGGCAAAGATAACCGCCAAATCAAAACTGCCAAATTCTAAGCATAATGATTCGTTGATAAATGAAAATTGGTGGTTTGAATCTTTTGAAGATAACTTTAACAAACACTTTCAGTCATGCTCTGGAGAAAATTCAATGGGGATAAAATTAAGATACCAATAGCCAAAGCCGTAGAACAAGCCATTATTTACGAAGCAGGTTTGGGCAACAAATTAAAAGTTTGCATCGGAACCGATTCGCAGGTTCGTGGTCATTTAACTGAGTTTGCAAGTGTCATTGTTTTCCTGCGTGAGAAGCGTGGCGGTTTTATGTTTATTAATAATGACCGAACAACAATTAAATATTCCATTAAAGAAAGAATGCTCGAAGAAGTTTCGCGCTCTGTTCGTGTTGCTTATGATTTATGTAACTTGTTCGATAAATATGATGTTGACATGGAAGTTCACGCTGATATAAATACAAATCCGAATTTTGAATCGAACCTCGCCTTGCGCGAAGCGATGGGATATATTCTCGGAATGGGATTCGCATTCAAAGCAAAACCTGAAGCGTTCGCGAGCAGCAGTTGTGCGAATAAGGTGGTGTAACGGTTTTTTTCTGTTACACTCTATTGTTTCAAAAAAATACTGTTACAGTATTTCCGCAGTTATTTAAAATGTAGCGCTGAAAAGCAAATTCAAATCAGTGTACTTGATTTTAAATTCTTTACTGAGGTGGTAATTTGTGAGCGAACCTTTATAGATATAAACTCCATGTCGAGTACAATCATTCATGTAAAGTAATTTTTCGAAACCTCCCACTGAAGCTGCCTCAAGTAAAATGGGTGTTAACACATTGCTTATGGCAATGGATGCCGTACGGGGAACCCGACTCGGAATATTAGGAACACAATAATGTATGACATCAAATTTTTTAAAGAAGGGTTTGTCGTGACTCGTTACTTCTGAAGTTTCGAAACAACCACCTTGGTCAATGCTCACATCAACAATTACAGAGCCTGCTTTCATGCCCTCGACCATCGCCTCAGTAACCATCATAGGGGTTGAACCCGACTTGCTGTGAATGGCACCAATAGCAACATCGGCATATTTTAGTGCCGACGCTAATGTGTGTTCGTGAAAAATAGAAGTATAAACACGATGACCAATATCACTTTGCAATCTTTTGAGTTTGTAAATGCTGTTGTCGAAAATTTTTACTTCAGCCCCAAGTCCTAATGCAGTACGCGCAGCATATTCACCTACGGTTCCGGCACCAAGTATTACAACTTGTGCAGGTGGAATGCCAGTGATTCCGCCAAGCAAAACTCCTTTTCCATCTTTACGGTTTCCTAGATATTCAGCAGCAATTAACACAGAAGTATTTCCTGCTATCTCACTCATAGAGCGCACTATCGGAAACATGTGCGAAGCATCCTTGATGTATTCAAATGCAATGGCCGTAATTTTTTTACTCATCAGTTGATGAATTGTATCCTGCTTAAGTGTTGGCAAGTGTATAGGAGAAATGAGTGTTTGATTCATACTCATCATATTTATTTCTTCCGGAGATGGTGGCCCTGACTTTAAAATGATGTGTGCCTTCTTATAAACTTCTTCGCCTGAAATGGCAATCTCGGCTCCAGCTTCAGAATAATCGGTATCGTAAATATGGGCGTTGTCACCGGCCTTCGATTGAATAACCACATGATGACCATTGTTGACTAATACTGCAACGGACTCAGGAGTTAGCGGCACACGATTTTCCTGAAACAGAATTTCTTTTGGAACACCAATACTTAAACTTCCTGATTTGCGGTGCACTTCAACCATCAACTCTTGTGGTTCCATGGTCATCTTCGCAACTTCTTCAGCGCCTCTTATTTTTTTTTCGTCGGCCATAGTCAATTAATTTTTACTGTTCTTGCAATTCCTTCTTCTGCTAAATTGATATTCACTTTAACAGTTGATGAAGGTAAAAAATGTTCGGCTAATTGAGGCCATTCAATGAAACAAAATGCACCAGCGGTTAAATATTCTTCGAATCCGATATCCAACAATTCCTCAGCATTTTTTAAACGATACAAATCGAAATGAAAAATTTTTGTTGCAGAAAAAAAATTATTATATGTAATATCGTATTCATTTACTAATGAAAATGTTGGGCTTACAGCAGCTTCTGTTACACCGAGTGCTTTGCAAATACTTTTTACAAGCGTGGTTTTGCCTGCGCCCATTTCGCCATAAAGTGAAAATATTTTTTTGTCAGGAAATTTATTTAAGATTTCACGAGCGACACTATCCCAATCGCTTAATACTGTTACACTCCACTCCATAAATATATTATCGGCGATTCGGGTCAACAATAATTTTTTCAGGTTCCTGCGAATCAATATTCATTGTGCTGCCTGTTACTCTGAAAGTTGTTCTTCGGTTTTTCTGATGCTCTTCTTCTGTACACTGAACTCCATTGGTGCATTTATTCAGAATCATTGTTTCGCCATAACCTTTTGCAGTCAATCTTGATTTGTCAATTCCATGAGTTGCTAAATAATCAACGCAACTCTGCGCGCGCTTCTGTGAAAGATTCATATTGAAATTATCGTTGCCCCGCGAATCGGTGTGCGAGCCCAACTCAACCTGCACGGTTGGATTTTCATTTAACAAAGTCACTAAAGTATCAAGCACTAAAGCAGCATCAGGTCGAATGTTCCACTTGTTATAATCGTAATAAATATTGCTGAGGGTGATTTGAACATTCTTATAAATTTTATCAAGAATGATTGTAACAGTTTCTTTGATCGTGTCTTTATCATTCGAAGAAAAACCAAGGGAAGAGAAATTTTCGCTGCGACTGAAGTAATCATTCTTCGAAGCGGTGAGTTTCAATATTCTTTCGGGTTGAATGGCGAATGTGATTTTTCCCTGCGCATCACTGCTGTATTTGTTGAGTGAATCAGGTTTGCCGATGGATGTTACATCAAACACATTCACACTTGCATTCATTAAAGGTTTTGTTCCTGTGACAGTGCTGTTAGGGTCATTTGGATTATCGAAAGTCTTCTCTTTAACCAAAACCTGTAACTGATAATATTTTATGCGCGGCAGTTCGAATGAATAAATATCATCATTGCCTTTTCCGCCGGGTCGACTGCTGGTAAACATGCCCATTTGTTTAACATCTTTCTTCTTTTCATCAGGCACAGGTAGAAATATTAAACCAAAATCATCGGCGGGGGAGTTAATAGGGGCTCGAAGGTTAATCGGATTCATCCATTGCTTACCGGTTTTAGTGGCAGCGAAAATATCTAACCCGCCCATGCCGGGTTGACCATTTGAGGAGAAATAAAATTTTCCATCAGAAGCAATAAAAGGAAAAACTTCATCGCCGGTTGTATTAATTCCAGGGCCAAGATTTTGCGGCTCACTCCATGCACCATCAATGTTGCGCGTTACAACAAACAAATCCTTTCCACCAAAACCTTCTTTTGAATCACTACTGAAATACAATTCGTTTCCTGTTACACTTAAAAAAGGTTGCGACACATTTGTGCTGTCTTCATAAAACGGAATAGCAGTCGGCTCGTTCCATTCACCTAATTCATTAAGGGTACTGTGAAATATTTTACAATAATCGTTAGTGATATTATCGGTGCCGCAGCGTGTAAAGAATATTTCGTTAAAATCTTTATTGAAACAAACTGCACCCTCGTTGTATTTCGAATTGATAACAGCACTTAGTGTCTGTGGTGTTTTGTAACTTCCATTTCCATCGGGCTGCGCATAGAATAAATCAGAAAATTTTTCTCCTGTCCATCCATAAGTCTGTGTGCCGGCAGCATCGCTTCTATCACTCGTAAAAATAATTGCACCGTTTTTATACAAAACTGTTCCGTAATCAAAAGCAAGTGAGTTAAGGGCATCCACATTTTTAATAGTAAACGGCGAAGGGTTTTTCTGCCAGTCGAGAGCTTGTTGTGTACTCTTCAATTGTTTCTTCGCATCATCGTTAAACGGAACCTGTTGTATGTATTCGTTAAATTGCTCAATGGCATCCTGATATTTTCCATTCGCTTTCATCATGATAGCGAGATCATAAGTAGCAATGGCATCGTAGTTTAAACCCTGCGCGCTCTTATACCAACGCTCGGCATCAATAGTCTGATTCGAATATCTGTAACACTCACCAATCAAAAAAGCTTTGCGTGCTTTAATACCTTGATCGGCTTCTACATCATACTCATCTTTGAGTTTATCGGCGGCTACGGTAAATTTCTTTTCCTCATAAAGTGTTTCACCATCCTTATATTTCTGAATAAGAAAGCAAGAGGAAATAAAAACACAGAAAGAGGCGAGAAAGAAAATGCGCTGCATATATATTGTCATTCAGAAATTTTATTTGTTGCGACAAAGTTAACGAAAAAAGGGAGGCGGGTTTTTAATGCATCCACTATCAATTAACATGCTATACCCTTAATGAATTAGTCTGCTACATTTGTCAAAAAAATAACACGAATGGATTTTACTGTTTCAGAAAATCAAACTCTTATTGCGCAAACTGCCCGCGACTTTGCCGAAAAATATATTCGTCCGCATGTGATGGAGTGGGATGAAACACAACACTTCCCTCGTGAACTATTTAATCTGTTAGGTGAACACGGATTTCTAGGAGTACTTGTTCCGGAAGTGTATGGTGGTGCCGGTTTAGGTTATTTCGAATACATTGATGTGATTACGGAAATTTCAAAAGTATGCGGCTCTATCGGATTATCTGTTGCGGCTCACAATTCACTTTGCACCGGACATATTCTGCAACATGCGAGCGAAGAACAGAAGAAAAAATATTTACCAAAACTCGCTTCCTGTAAGTGGTTGGGTGCATGGGGGTTGACAGAACCCAACACCGGTTCCGATTCGGGTAATATGAAATGCACGGCGAAGAAAGAAGGAATCGAATGGGTGCTCAACGGTACCAAGTGCTGGATTACTCATGGCAACAGTAGTGATGTGATGGTGGTGATTGCTCGCACAGGCGAAGCGGGTGACTCGCATGGTATGAGTTCATTCATTGTTGAGCGTGGAACGGTAGGATTCTCAGCCGGAAAAAAGGAAAACAAACTCGGCATGCGCGCTTCTGAAACCACGGAAGTGATTTTTGATAACTGCCGCATTCCTGCTGATAATCTGATTGGCAAAGAAGGTGATGGATTTGTGCAAGCGATGAAAGTTTTGGATGGTGGACGGATTTCTATCGCTGCACTTTCATTGGGAATTGCGAAAGGCGCGATGGATGCTTCAGTAAAATATTCGAAAGAGCGCCATCAATTCAACCAACCGATTTCAAATTTTCAGGGAATCGCTTTTAAGATTGCCGATATGAAAGCACAGATTGAAGCTGCTGAATTATTGACTTTGCAAGCTGCTGATATGAAAAATCGCGGAGAGAAAATGACAAAGGAATCTGCTATGGCGAAATACTACGCTTCAGAAGTTGCAGTAAAAGTTTCGACTGATGCTGTTCAGATTTTTGGCGGCTATGGTTACACCAAGGATTTTCCGGTAGAGAAATACTATCGCGATTCAAAACTCTGCACAATTGGAGAAGGCACTTCCGAAATTCAGAAGATCGTAATTGCAAAAAATATTCTGCATTAAAAACGAAGTGTAACAGTTCAACCTTCAAAACATTCTAAACTTTCTCCACTTTCAAAACTTATAGGAAAGTGATGCGATAAAGTTTTCCTGACTTAGAAGGACCGATGGCAGTTTGTCCGCATACATAGATTTCTCCCGCTTCGTCTTCACCGAAACTGTTGATATAAAAATTTCCTATCGGGTTTGCAACTGTTAATGCCCTTCGTTCCCAAGCAGTAGAGCCTGCCGGTTGAAGCAACATAAAAAACACTCCAGTCCAATCTCCGAAAATGTACTTGCCCTGCATATCAGGATATTTTGTTCCGCGATAAACATAACCACCTATCACACACTTGCCAATTTCGTGATTGAATTCATCAACCGGCATTGTTAAACCTATCATGTTACAGTTGTCGGCCGGACTGTAACAGTGTCTTCCTTCCATAATGCGCCAGCCGTAGTTTTTTCCTTTTTCAATAATGTCAACTTCTTCGTATTCATTTTGCCCGACATCGGCACAGAAGAGTTCTCCGGTTTTTCTATCGAATGAAAAGCGCCAGGGGTTTCGCATACCGTAACAGTATATTTCATCCCTGCCATCTTTATTCACGAAAGGATTATCTGCAGGACTCGCATAAGCTGTTACACCACTTATATCTATTCGTAAAATTTTTCCAAGCAACGAATTCAGATTCTGTCCATTGCCGGTTGTTCCGTGCTTGTCACCTCCGCCTCCGCCATCACCGACCCCAATATATAAGTATCCATCTTTTCCAAAAGCCATTTGTCCGCCGTTGTGATTCGATTCGGGTTCATCAATTTTAAGAATAACTTTTTCAGTTTTGTTCGTCACATCAGCACCAGGTGTAACAGTGAATTCTGAAATCACAGTAGTATTATCCATTCCTTTTAAAGAAGCGGGTGCGGAATAATAGAGATAGAATTTTCCATTTGTTTTAAACTGTGGATGAAATGCGAGACCTAACAAACCTTTTTCGGAATAGAGTCCGTTTAGCTTGTCAATCTTTGTGGTGATATCAATGAGCGGAATCGGCAAGAGTGCTCCGTCTTTTATGATGCGAACTTTTCCGCTTTGCTCAATCACAAACAAGCGATTACTTCCGTCCTGCGAATTCACTATTCCGATGGGAGCTTCGAGTTCACTGCAAACTTCATTGAGTGTAATAACATATGAAATTGGTTTTTCTTTTTTCTCCGATGAAGCCATACAAGAGAGCAAAAACAAAACTGAGATTGAAATAATTTTCATTGTGATTGGTAGTAAGATTCAAAGTTAAATAAAGGAAGTATTTCTTACTGTGTCTGTTTAATTATTTTCGCCGCATAAAAAAAATAATTTATGAGTAAGGGGCCCATTTCCATCGCTGTCTTGGTCTTCTAACCAACAACAGCTATGGTTTTTTTTCAGAAAGGAAATTATTCCTTCACAATTTTCTGAGCAGAAGTACCAAAGGGTGTAACAGTCTTCAAAAGATAAATACCTGAAGCAAGAAAAGATAAATCAAGTGCGTGGTGCAGGGGTTCAGCAATCAGGAATCTGATTCAATAAAAAAAATCATTGATACAATCTTAGAATTAATTTCGTTCTTTAAAGATGAATTGGGTTATAAAAATTTTACTTGTCATAGGAGGGCTGATAATCCTTTTTTTTCTCCTTCTGAATTTATTTATCGGAGAAGCATTTGGTCCCATTACAAAAACAAAAAAAATTAAACTTGATAAAATCAGAACCTTGAATTGCGAGGAAACATACAACGCAGATATGGCAGCTGTTTTTTATGATGTGAAATTCACACTCGAAAGCAAATCAGGAAAAAATCTGGAGATGGGATGGTGTTCATTTGATAATGAAAACTGGAAAATTCAGTTGCATTGCTATCAAATTGGCAACTGGATTGTTTTATCAGTAAGAGAAGAACCATGCGCAAAGATTTTATTCGCCAATGAGTTAACCCGGGAAACAAATGATACTGTGTTATCGCCACAAAATCTTCGGTACGATAGTCTTGGGATGTCTATGTATTCAGACTTTCCCACCTGGGTATTCTATGGTGAAACACAAATTGATTCTATAAAAAATAACAAACTGTTTGTTTTGTATAAATATCGTATTGGTGAGTATCAGCCATTTAAATTTTATAAACAAACAATAGAATATCTCATTGTTGATGGATGCCTGAAGGAAGAAAGAATTTTTGAAAGAAAGGAAACAAATCCATATTGAATTCTTCCTTAATAAATATTCTCACCGCAAAATATTCAGCTGAATATTCTTTGCAAAAGAACCCGTACGCTGATTTATTTCTTCACAATTTTTTCACTAAAAATGAAAAAATGGAGTTTGCAAAAAACCTTAACAGAAATATTAAAACCGAAAACCAAATCCTATTTAATGGTTGCAGTGTTTAATTACATTAGCCCTCTCAAAAAAAATCAGAAGCGATGAAAGGCCCCATCTCACAGTTCATAGAAAAACACTACCGCCACTTTAACTCTGCAGCATTGGTTGATGCGGCAAAAGGATATGAAACACATTTACTCGAAGGAGGAAAAATGATGGTGACACTTGCAGGCGCGATGAGCACCGCCGAGTTAGGAATTTCATTCGCCGAAATGATTCGCGCAGGAAAGGTGGATATTATTTCGTGCACCGGTGCCAACCTCGAAGAAGACATTATGAATCTCGTCGCGCATTCGCACTATAAGCGTGTTCCAAACTATCGCGATTTAAGTCCGCAAGACGAATGGAATTTATTAGAGAACCATTACAACCGTGTAACGGATACCTGCATTCCTGAAGAAGAAGCGTTTCGTCGTTTGCAAAAACACATCCATAAAATATGGAAAGATGCTGAGACAAGTGGTGAAAGATATTTTCCGCACGAATACATGTACAAGATTTTATTGAGTAGCGAACTGGAACAGTATTACGAAATTGACCCGAAGAACTCGTGGATGCTGGCAGCCGCACAAAAAAATATTCCCATCGTTGTTCCCGGTTGGGAAGATAGTACTATGGGAAACATATTCGCATCGTATTGCATCAAAGGCGAACTGAATGCCTCAACCATGAAGAGCGGCATTGAATACATGGTGTGGCTGAGCGATTGGTATCGCAAAAATTCCGGCGGTAAGGGAGTTGGATTCTTTCAGATTGGTGGCGGCATTGCAGGCGACTTTCCTATTTGTGTTGTACCCATGATGTATCAGGATTTAGAGTGGCACGATGTACCATTCTGGAGTTACTTCTGTCAGATAAGCGACAGTACCACTTCGTACGGCAGCTATAGCGGCGCGGTTCCCAACGAAAAAATTACATGGGGGAAACTCGATATCAATACGCCTAAGTTTATTGTTGAAAGTGATGCGACCATTGTCGCGCCATTGATGTTTGCTTATTTGCTTGGCTGGTAAGCAACAGTTGCTCATACTAATTTGCAGTTAAAATATTGGGGAGTGCCACCATTTTTTGAATACAAAAAATGCTGTCCGGCTTTACACTGCAATTTTTTTATTGATTACAATAAAAAGATTTCCGTTTCAATCCGTCACCCAAGCAAAAAAAGGTGAATAAATCCTTATCATAATTTCTAATCTATTATTGCATTATGGAAAATGTAATGGATTCAACAAATGTCAATGCAACAATAAAATGCTGGGTTGATTTGTATTCCGACCAGCTTTATTCATGGGCATTTTTCAAAACATCATCTAAAGAAACCGCTGAAGATTTAGTGCAGGAAACTTTTCTCGCCTCTGTTCAGGCATTTGAAAAATTCGAAAGCAAAAGCAATCCTAAAACATGGCTCTTCGCAATTCTCAGTAATAAAATAAACGATTACCATCGCATTAATTTTCGTAAGCCAACTGTAACCAACTCCTCCATTTTCGAAATCTTCTTCGACGAATATGAGGAATGGAAAAAAAAGGAAAGACCCAAAGATTGGTCTGAAGAAAATAATCATCTCCTTGATGATTCAGAATTTCAAAACACCTTGCAAAACTGTTTAGGCAAATTACCTTCAAATTGGTATTCAGCAGTTCAGTTAAAATTTATCGAAGAAAAAAAAGGCGAACTCATTTGTCAGGAATTAGGAATTGCTCCGACTAATTTTTGGCAAATCCTTCACAGAGCCAAATTGCAATTAAGAAAATGTTTAGAGATACACTGGTTTAAAAAATAGAATAATGAAAAAACTGATGCACCTTTTCATGCTTTCGTGTAAGAAAGCTTCAGCATTGATTGATAAAAAATCTTTGATAAAACTTTCATTGAAAGAAAATATTATGCTCACCATGCACAAAAGCATATGTGATGCATGCACTGCCTATGAAAAGCAAAGTAAACTGCTCGATAAATTTTTGCATAATCATATTCATAACTCCGAAGAAAATATTCCTGTGATTGAAAATAATGAACTGAAAGAAAAAATTATCTCCAAATTATGAAACTCAGGACGATTACTTCGTCAATAGCGGATATGGAAATATAAAATGCACATTCAATCAATGAAAAAAATTATTGCAGTGAATCTTTTTATATTTTTTTTAATCATCGGGAGCAATTCTTTCGCTCAACAAAGCCCGGTTCTAGGAAATTTTTATTTATTTGAAAGTAATGCTAAAATTTATTTGAACTGGAGCATAGTTTCAGGTAGCACATGTAACGGAATAAAAATATTTCGTTCTATCGACAGTACGAATTTTTATGAGATTGGAAAAATTGAAGGGATATGTGGAAATATTTATTCAGAACAGTTTTACAATTTTATTGATGATAATCCCGTAAAAAATAAATGCAATTTTTATAAATTGGAATTAGGAAATTCCGGCTCGTCGGAAATTATTTCAATTGAAATAATCGGTATTGAAAAGAACGGCTTTCAATTGCGACCAAATCCGATTGTAAGGAATGCGAAACTTTATTTTGATAATGTGGGGCATGAGCAAAATAAATTAGTAGTATTTAAAAATGACGGAACTATCGTTTTTGAATTAACTACACGAGAATCTTTTTTTGATATTTCAGGTCAAAACCTCTCATCTGCACTTTACCTTTTTTATATTTCGGCTATTAATAATTCTATAAAGGTCAAAGGCGAATTTTTAGTATCCCATTAGGAAAAAATATTTTTTAATATATTATTGTCAGGTTTAGTCCAATTGCCCGACTAATCAGAAACAAAATTAACTAAACAATGAAAAAATTCAACCTGCTAACAGCATTAACATTTTTAATTTTAGCTCAACCGGTGCTTTCACAAGTTCCGAAAAAAATTGTAGTTGAACATTTTACAAATACAAATTGCGGTAACTGCTCATCAAGAAATCCCGGCTTTTACACAAACCTCAACAGCCAAACCGGAGTGTTACACTTAGCAATCCATCCAAGTGCTCCTTATGCAAGTTGTTTGCTATATCAGCAAAACGCAACCGATAACGATGCACGAACAAATTATTACGGTATTTACGGAAGCACTCCTCGACTTGTAATCAACGGAACCGTAATTTCATCAGGCGCTAATTATTCGAACAGTTCCATTTTTACTCCTTATCAATCATTAACTTCTCCGGTAAGTATTCGAATTGTGCAACAAAAATTTGGAACTGATTCAATTCGTTCCACTGTTATAATTAAAACTGAAGCCGCCAATTCACTAACAGGTCTGTCGTTGTTTGTAGCGCTTGCTGAAGACAGTGTTTTTTATACTGGCGGAAATAGTGAACCTATTCACTTTGATGTATTTCGAAAATCGTTGAGCGCTGTAACAGGAGATGCTGTAACACTCGCAACTACTGTTGGCGATTCTGTTATGTACACCTTCTCTTCTGCTTCAAATGCGGTATGGAATTTTTCAAGAATTTATTCGCTTGTAATTTTGCAGGAAACAGCAACTAAAAATTTGGTTCAGGCAGAAGCAGTTTCGCCTTTGGAAGGAGTAGTAACTACAGGCATCAGTAATAATATTAAACAAATTGAAGCAAGCGTATTTCCAAACCCAACCGATAATTTTTTAACCGTGCAATTTAATGAAGCAACACACGCAACAATTACAGTAACTGATATTGACGGAAAATTGATTATGCAAAAAGCAATTTCACAAAATCAATTTAAGTTGGATATTTCTTCATTGCCAAAAGCAATTTATCTGATAAACATTAAAACAGAAAAAGGCGAATTCAATCAAAAATTTATTAAGCAATAAATTTTCTCAAAAAAATTCAAAGAGTTTGTCAGGTTTCAAAACTTACAACGACTGTTTACATGTAGATCAAATTTCAAAAACAATTAAACAAACAAACAAAATGAAAAAAGTAATTCTTGCAATCGCAGTCATGTTCAGCATTTCAGTTGCTGCTAATGCTCAAACAACTAAGGACACCAAAAGTTGTTCTTCCAAAACCGGAATGAAGGATGGTGTAATGATGATGGACAACAAAGCCATGTTGTGCAGCAAAGACAAATGCGGACCGTTAACTGAAACCTACACTTGCAGCGATGGATGCAAGGTTTCAACTGACGGTACAATTACAAAGCCCGATGGTTCAACAATGAAATTGATGAATGGCAACATGATTGGCAAAGACGGAAAAGTTACCATGATTCCTCATGGTGAGAAAGGACATGTGTGCGGCGACAGTTGTCCGATGCATAGTAAAATGTAATTTATTAAATCGGGAACAACTGTTACAGTTGTTCCCGATTTTTTTTCAAGCAATTAAAAAATAAGAACATGAACAAAAAATTATTTCTCTTCATTCCTGTACTCGCAATAATTTTTGCCTTCGCAGCAAATCGCCCCGCCGATAATTCAAACGATGAAATTAATTTTTTCAAAGGGACATGGAACGAAGCTCTAAAAAAATCCGCCGATGAAAACAAACCCATCTTCCTCGATGTTTCTACAAGTTGGTGTATGTGGTGTAAAATTTTAAAACACAAAACATTCACAGACCCCGATGTGGCAAAATATTATAACGCCAATTTTATCAATGTAGAAATAGATGCCGAAGTAGGCGAAGGAGTTTTAATTGCACAGCAATATCAGGTTTCAAGTTACCCATCTCTATTCGTAATTAATAAAAATCAGAAAATAATACTTGCTCAAAATGGTTATATCGGTGCCGATAGTTTTATTGAATTCGGAAAATCAGCAATAGCTAAATCAAATTAAAATACTCACTTCAAAAAAATCATCCATAACAAAATAAGAAAATAAAGGATTCTTGAAGCGTTTAATTATTGCAACTTCCGCTATTTTAATCATCATCATTATTATCTGGATTGTTTGTGCAATTCCTCTGAATAAAAAAAACACATTGACTCCTGATTTCCAACTTATAAGTTTATCAGGTAAGCTTCTTTATAAAGTAAAAGCTGACGAAAATCCTGATAGTATAATAAATGCTTTAGCTGCTTTAAATATAAATGATGTGAATGCCGGACTTAGTAACGACATAGCCCGAAAAACTTTTTGGATAAATATTTACAACGCCTTCTTTCAGATTCTTTCATCAAGGGACAGTGAAGATCAATCAATTATCTTTTCAAGAAAAGCAATAAACATTGCAGGAATAAAATTTACTCTCGATGATATTGAACATGGAATACTCCGTAAATTCCGAAATAAATACAGTATGGGATATCTGCCACAGTTTTGCCCTTCACGACTTATAAAACTATTATGTGTTACAGCTATTGATTACCGAATTCATTTTGCTTTGAACTGCGGAGCAAAAAGTTGTCCGCCAATTGCATTTTATAATTATGACTCACTTGACGAACAATTAAATACCGCTACTCAATCTTTTCTTAACAGTGAAACTCGAGTTGATACCACATTGAAAGAAGTTCGTGTTACAAAGATTATGAAATGGTTCAAAGCTGATTTCGGCGGTACAGTGGGAATAAAAAAAATATTAAAACAAAATCTTGGAAAAGATTTTACGGCTTATTCAATTGAATACAGTGATTACAATTGGAAAACCTTACTAAAAAATTTCAACCCTAATTAATTCCTTGCTTTTCAAAAAGAATTATTAGTTAATATTTTCAAGTATCGCCGCCATTCTGATTCCTGAATGACTTTTATGGTAAGTACAAATTCCGCTTTTAATTACAAGCACCTGAGGTGATTCGTGTTTCACTTTGTACATCGTTTCAATTTTACTCGAAACATTACGGTGATTTATTAAATCGAGAATATAAATATCAACGGAAAGAGGTGTAACAGATTCTTCCAGTAATTCTTTTATCAAATGACTGGTTCCACATTTAATACTATGCTTGAACAGAACCTGTGGTTTGGAAAATGATAGTTCATTTATCCTGCTTAATTGTTCTTCTTCATTCAAAAGTTGCCAGTTTATCATTTATACAATTTGTGCTATTAAGGAGTTTTAAAACGGAAAGGTTCAACCGGGACTTTAAATTCTTTAAATTATTTCTGGCAAGTGTAACAATTAACGAACCTGAAAATATTTCTAAATGTTTGTCAGGTTTTATAAAAGTCAACGACTGCTTGTTTGATAATAAATTTTTCAAACAATTATAAAATTATGAATAACAAAATCACACAGTCAATCATCGGAGGAATATTAGGCACAACCGCCATGACACTTGTAACACTCATTTCACCCATGATAGGCATGCCTAAAATGAGTGCGCCTGCAATGCTCTCAATGATAATGGGTTTTCCGATTGCAGTTGGATGGATGATGCACTTTATGATAGGAATAATTTTCGCATTCGCATATTCCTTCTTTGTTATCAATTGGCTAAATAAAATCAGCAGCACAATTTTAAGAGGAACCATCTTCGGTATAATCACATTCATTTTTGCAAAAATCACAATTGCAACAATGGGTGCAATGATTGGCGGCATACCTCCGATGAAAGGAAATATGATGCTCATGATGGTTGGAAGTATAATTGGTCATATCATTTTTGGAATCATTGTAGTTATGTATATCTCAGCTTCTGTTTCAAAAAAAATTATTAATCCGGTAATATAATTTTCTAAAAATATTTGGTTCTGACTGAGTCGTTGGTATTTCTAGTAAGTAAGCTTTCAGAGCTTAGGTTATCAAATGTGAGCACTCGTATATCAGTATGCTGCTATCCCATTACCGAAATAATATTCTGCAGCAATCAATCTGATGAGACGGAATTTTTATTGCTGAGTATTTTTTTAGAAAGAGGAATTTGTTTTCGATGAATAAACTTCAGAGTTGATTTATACATTCGTCAAACCAAAAATTCTCTCATGAAAAAAATATTTTACATAGTTCTCCTATTTATTTTCTCAACTGCATTACTAAAAGCACAAACCATTTCACAAAATGTAAGTGTGTTCATTCCCGATGCAGGTCCGGTAATTTCAATTCCATTAAGTGTAACAGGTTTGCCAAATGTTATTGATCCGGCATTCGGAATTGAAAGCGTGAATTTTTCAATGAGTCATACTTACGATCAGGATATCGCCGCGTGGCTTGTCGCTCCCGACGGTACAACTATAATATTATTCAGTGGGGTGGGGGGCTCAGCAGATAGTTTTATTAATACAACTCTTAAGTGGGACGCGCTTACAAGCATTGCAAACGGAACAGCCCCTTTTACAGGAACCTATATGCCTATGGGTGTGATGGGTTTAATGAATAACGGACAAAACCCCAACGGCATTTGGACATTCCAGTTTCAAGATCAGGCAGCCGTTGATACCGGAACAGTTTCATTTATCAGCATTACATTTAGTAATAATGCGGCCCAAACAATTCAAGTCGATAGTACTCATCTTCCATTGGTATTGATTAATACAAATGGAGTGCAGATTCCGGATGCATATAAAATTCCGGCAACAATTAAAATTATTGATAACGGCCCCGGTCAATGGAATTATGCTGCCGACACTAATTATATTTTTGAAGGAAACATGATGGTAGAGTTGCAGGGTTTCTCGGGTGTTTACTTCTTGAAAAAAAATTATGACTTTAAAACTGTTGATACCGGGGGCCTAAGTCTCGATACCCCATTACTTGGAATGCCTAAAGAGCACGATTGGATTTTGAAAGCTGAGTACACCGATCATTCACTCATCGAAAATTCTGTTACCTATACTATGGCTCGCCGAATGGGAAGGTATGCACCTCGTACAATGTATTGCGAAGTAATTGTTAATGGCGATTATCAAGGAGTTTATAATCTTACTGAAACTGTGAAACGCGATAGCAACAGAGTGAACATTAACAAACTTTCTAAAACAGATACCGCTGGAGCGAATCTTACTGGCGGTTACATAATTGAGATGAATATTAACGGCGCGCCGCCGGCATGGAATTCTGTTTATCTTCCAATCAATTCAGCAACCTGCAATTACCCTGTTGAATTCAAACATGTATATCCGAAAGCTGATAGTATAAAAATTCAGCAACACGATTACATTCATTCCTATGTTGATAGTTTTGAAAATGCATTATACAATCCCGGGTTTCAGGACCCGATAAATGGCTGGCGGAAATTTGCAGGTCAAGGTTCGTTCATTGATTTTTTAATTGTGAATGAATTCAGCGCCAACTATGATTCCTATGGCAGAAGCACTTATCTCTACAAAGAAAATATTTCGCACGGAGGTAAGTTACACATTGGCCCGCCATGGGATTATGATAGAGGATACGCGAGTGGAACCCAGAGCGGATGGGTGCACGAAATCACGCATCCATACTGGCCATATCCATTCTGGTGGAGCAAGTTTCGGCAAGATTCTGTTTACATGCGCACGCTTTATTGTCGCTGGCACACACTTCGTCAAACAACCTTGAGCACTGATTCATTTTACACTTACATTGATTCCATTCGAAATTATATTCACGATGCTGCAGTACGCAATTTTGAACGATGGCCTGAAATAGGTGTAACTGATTTTGATTTGCAGGTAGATAATCTCAAACAATATATTCATGATAGAAATATCTGGATTGACAATGCATTGCCTGATTCTGATTTCATCAGCACTAATTTGAATTTGCAGGATATACAAATTTGTGAAGGTGTAACAGTTAATGCAACACAAGGCAATTCGTGGATGTTTAATTATTTATGGAATACCGGTGCAACCACGCAAAGTATTCCAATTAATACATCCGGATTATATGATGTAACAGTTACAAGTGTTTATGGTTGCCCGCAATCATCTGATGGATTTAACGCAACCATTTTACCATTGCCCGATCCATCATTTACTTATACTTCATTTGGAAATAATTCTTATTCATTCACTCCCGCTACGAGTAACGCGGTTTTATACATATGGGATTTTGGAAATGGAAACCTCTCGTCGCAAATGAATCCTACCGCCGTATTGCCCGATTCGCCATCAGTTGTTACACTCACGGTTTATGCAGCAAATGGTTGTTCCGCCACTTTTACCGATACACTGAATGTTTTTACAGGTGTAAATAATATTTTTATTGAGAATGGATTTACAATTTATCCGAATCCTTCAACTGAAAATTTATTTATTGAAACCAGCATTTCTGATTTAGGTAAAATTGAAATCGTGAATGTTGAAGGAAAGAAAATGCTGCACGAAGATTTTAGCAAAACAATTTCTGTTCAAACACTTGCGCAAGGAGTTTATGAATTGAATTGCTATTCGAAGAATGGAATGCTGATTGCGAAGAAGCGATTCGTGAAAATGTAATTCAGTAATATTTATTTACTGAAAATATTTATTTAAAAATTCCCTGCTTGATAAAACAGGAATTGTTGAACGACGAAACCCAACTTTGTCGTTTGTGATTATGAACTGGATAGATTTATTCGAAAGAGCAGTAAAGTATTGAATAGCATCTTCAAAGTCATTGAAATTCGAAGAGATGGAATTTTCGATTGCTGATTTTGTAACAGAAAGAATTTCAATAAGCAGAAACAAATTGCTGATAAATTCTCTTGCCCCTTTTTCGTTCGATTCCTTTTTCAAAAAATAATGAGAGGTGGCAATACAATGAGTTGAAGTGAAAATTTTCATTTCTTTCTCAGCACATAAACTAAAAATCTCAACGGCATCTTCATGATTTTCCCTGCTTTTCATTCCCAAATCAATTATAATATTAGTGTCAATAAATACAGTTATCATTTTTTGTTGCCGTATTTTTCTTCAAGATGTTTATGATATTCTTCTTTAATATTCATATCCTTTTTACCGGGAATAACACCTGCTAATTTTTTCAGAAGAGGATGGAGTTCTTTTTTGTTTGCTCTTGTTTTCTTTCTTTGAGTTAATTCTTCTAAATGGTCTTCAACAATTTTTGAAATACTTTTTCTTGTTGTTTTTGAAAAGCGTTTTGCTCTGAGAATTAATGTTCTTTCAATGCTGAGTGTAAGTTTGTCTTTCATTCATCCGTATTGTAAAACAAATATACGGGTAATATTTATTTTCAGCATAATAATTTTTGTATAACAATGGAATTAAGATCCTGCTTTAAAAATAAATTGTTGAAAGTTTAACAAAACTCAGTAATGCTTTTGCCTACTTTTGACACCGAAAAAATCATTCAACATTTTAATGTCAACTTCAATAAAAGAAACTGCTGTAACATTTGAAACAGCCAAGCAACTAGGATTACTGGAAGAAGAATTTGAAAAAATAAAACAGGTGCTTGGTCGCACACCTAATTTTACCGAGCTAAGTATTTACTCGGTTATGTGGAGCGAACACTGCTCTTATAAAAATTCCATCAAACTTTTAAAAACACTTCCTCGTGAAGGCGAAAAGCTGCTTGCAAAAGCAGGCGAAGAAAATGCTGGTCTCGTTGATATTGGAAATGGATTGGCTTGCGCGTTTAAAATCGAATCGCACAACCACCCTTCAGCCATCGAACCATACCAGGGCGCAGCGACCGGAGTTGGTGGAATTCATCGCGATATTTTCACAATGGGCGCTCGACCCGTCGCCGCTTTAAATTCTTTGCGATTCGGAAATTTAAAAGATGAAAAAACAAAACACTTATTGCGCGGAGTGGTTAAAGGAATTGGAGATTATGGAAACGCGTTCGGTGTTCCAACAGTTGGCGGCGAAGTTTTTTTTGACGAGTGTTACAGTACCAATCCATTGGTCAACGCGTTCAGCGCGGGAATAGTTGAAGTGGGGAAAAATGTTTCAGCGACATCTTATGGCGCGGGCAATCCTGTTTTCATCGTTGGTTCCGCGACCGGAAAAGATGGAATTCACGGAGCGACATTCGCTTCAGCGGATATTACCGAAGACAGCGCGGAGAAATTACCAAGCGTGCAAGTAGGCGATCCGTTTCAGGAAAAATTATTATTGGAAGCGTCGCTCGAAATAATTGAAACGGGCGCGTTGATTGGAATGCAGGACATGGGCGCCGCAGGAATCACTTGTTCAACATCGGAGATGAGCGCGAAAGGTGGAGCGGGAATGAAAATTTATTTAGATAAAGTTCCGCTTCGTCAGCAAAACATGCGACCATTCGAAATTCTGTTGAGTGAGTCGCAAGAACGAATGTTATTGGTTGTTAAAAAAGGAATGGAGGATAAAATTCAGAAAGTATTTGATAAATGGGATTTGAATTGCGTTTGCATTGGAGAAGTAACCGATGGAGATAGATTGCGATACTATATGTATGATGAGTTGGTAGCGGATGTTCCAGCCGAATCGTTAGTGTTAGGTGGAGGCGCTCCCGTTTACACGAGAGAAAGCCGCGAACCGAAATATTTTTCCGAGTCGAAAAAATTCAATATCGAAAATATAGTTGAACCGAAAGATATTAAATCAGTCGCAGAACAATTAGTGCGACTGCCAAACATCGCTTCGAAGAAATGGGTGTATGAACAGTACGATTCAATGGTTGGAATCAATAACGCTTCAACCAACTCGCCTTCAGACGCCGCTGTTGTTCGCATAAAAAATTCAGACGCGGCTCTCGCATTGAAAGTGGATTGTAACGCCAGATATGTTTACGCCGACCCATACACCGGCGCGGCGATCGCGGTCGCGGAAGCCGCGCGAAATATTGTTTGCAGCGGCGGCGAACCAAGCGCGATAACCAATTGCCTCAACTTTGGAAATCCTTACAACCCGGAAGTGTACTGGCAATTCGAAAACGCGATTAAAGGAATGGGGGACGCTTGTCGCGCTTTCTCGACGCCTGTAACAGGTGGCAATGTTAGTTTCTATAATCAGTCGTCGGATGACGGACCGGTATTTCCAACCCCGACGATCGGAATGCTTGGCTTGATTGACCATATTAAATTTCGCTCGACTTTAAATTTCAAAAACGAAGGCGATTATATTTATCTCATTGGCGAATCACACGATGATATTAATTCTTCAGAGTACCTCGCGAATATTTGTGGAATAAAACTTTCACCGGCGCCACATTTTAATTTAGATGAAGAATTGAAAGTTCAGAACTCGGTTAGGGAATTAATAAGAAAAAATTTAATCAACTCGGCGCACGATTGCAGCGATGGCGGCTTGTTCGTCACGCTTCTCGAATCTTCCATCTCCGGTAATTTAGGCTTTGATATTTCCACCGATGATTTTTTTAGAAAAGACGCCTATTTGTTTGGCGAAGCGCAAAGCAGGATCGTAGTTAGTGTAACAGCATCCAACCAGGATGATTTTATCGTGGCGCTTTCAAAACACGAAATTGATTTCAGTATGTTAGGTGAAGTAACCGGTGGAGGATTTTATATTGATGGAGATGAATTTGGAAATCTTGCTAATTGGAAAGATCTGTACGAAAATGCAATTGGAAAGGAAATGAGCAAGTAAGAGATTAACTATCTGAATTTTTTCAGGTGTTACACTCTCATTTTGCAATTTAGGTTTTAAAACAAGAGATATCCTTTCATGCGATTTGGACAAGTAATTTATTAAGTGACATTAGACTGTTTCTAAAAGAATTTTTTGATGTACCTTTCGCTGGAATTTTTAGAACGAAAATTCATTTTAATAAGAAATGAAAAAAATCGGACTCTCCTTATTAATCAATTTTTTTTTATGCAATGTTTTATTTGCACAAATTCGCGGGTTCGTTAATTCAAGTTTTGAAATCCCAGCTTTCCCAATAGGAACCGTTGAATTTGATGGTGCTCAAAACGACCCGAGCCCTAGTGTTCCTGGATGGTATACTACTAATGGAGCGTATGCCGGATTTCAACATCCGATTGAATTATGGTCAACAGGATATAGCGCTATTGATGCGCCATTAGGTTTGGGAAATCAATTTGCTGAAATTAATTGTAGTGAAAATGCGCGGATGTATCAAATTATGTGTTTGGTACAGGGTGAAAAAATTGACTGGAGTTTTTATCATCGCGGTCGAGCCGGAACTGATGTAACAGAATTTAATGTTTATGATTTATCAGGCTTAAATAAAATTCAGGTCTTCGAAACAGCAACATCAGCACAGGTCTGGAAAACTTATGTCGGCTCTTCAATATTCAATGGCCCGACTGGATTTTATGAAGTTTCATTTGAAGCAATATCATCTGCTACAGATAATCCTGCTGTTGGAAATTTTTTGGATGGTGTTAACCTTAATTTTCATCCATTGGTTGAATTTGTATTAAGTAATTCTAAAGGAGTTGAACATGTTGGAAACAATCTTCCTCAGATACGAGTGAAAGGAAGTGTTCCTGCTGGAGGAATGAATTTAACTTTTGCAATTACAGGAGGAACTGCTACACCAGGAACTGATTTTAACCTTAACACATCTCTTCATGTTCCAGAAGGAGATTATAACGGAAGCAGTGCAATTGCGTTTACATTGCCATTGACAGTTTTTGATGATGATGAAATTGAATCGGATGAAACTATTAATTTCTCAATTACCGCAGTTGATGCCGAAGGACAGTTGCTTGATGCAAATTGCGACGGACAAACAGTTTTGAATACTACATACACTATCATTAATGATGATATGTGTGTTACACCTATAATTCAGTTAACAGGCGCAAACCCTTTTTGTGTTGGCGATACTATTCTGTTGCATGTAACAGAAATAAATAAACTACAATGGTCAACCGGTGCAACGACTTCTGGAATTGTAATTTCAGAACCCGGGAAATATTTTGTGACATCATTGGATCACAATTGCAATTCAAAAGATTCAATAATCGTTGAATCAAAATATTGCGATTGTAATGTTGTTGTGCCAAGCGCGTTCACTCCGAATGGCGATGGCATGAATGATTTATTTCGTCCGCTCAATGCAAATAAATGCAGGGTTGATAAAATTGATTTGAATGTATTTAACCGTTGGGGCGATTTAATGTTCCATACTGATAATATTCAAAACCCATGGGATGGAACATTTAAAGGTGAACCACTGCCTGTGGGAGTTTATTTATGGACATTAGATTATTCAGTACATGGAGAAAACGATCAGGAGACTTCCGGTTCTATGACAGGGAATGTTACACTGTTGAGATAATTATTTTCTCAGATACACAATCATTTTTTCTTTAAAATATTCTTCTTCAAAAAAAAGTGAGATAGGTGTGAACTGATAAAATAGTTGTGTGTATTTTAATTCTTCTTTTAAGTCACCACCTTTTAAAAGTAGCCAGCCATTTTTTAATGAGTTATTATTTTCTCTTTTTAATAAATGCTTTGTCCAATTTAATAATTGAGGAACTTCAGCAACACCACGGCAAGTGATAAAATCATATTCTGATTTCAGTTCCTCCACTCTTTTCTGTTCAGCAAAAACATTTTCAATTCCGAGTGACTGAGCAACTTCGTTCACTACTTTTATTTTCTTTCTTACGCTATCAACTAAATGAAAATTAACTTCTGGAAATAGTATTGCTAAAGGAATTCCGGGAAATCCGCCACCTGTTCCGAAGTCAAGTATTTCAGATTGGGGTTTGAATGAAATCAATTTTGCAATGCTGAGCGAGTGTAACACATGGCGCTCATAAAAATGTTGGAAGTCTTTCCTTGAAATAACATTTATCTTTTCATTCCATTCGCCATACAATGGCTGTAGTTTTTCAAACTGTAACAGTTGAGTGGAAGTTAAATCAGGAAAATATTTTTGAATGAGATTTATTGCCACAGATTCATAGATTAATTTCTTTCTTCAAAAGAATTTTTACTTGGATAAATATTTTATTGCCGCATCCTCGAATGGGGGAAAGGGATTCACAGACTGAATTTTGCAAACTGCCTTTTGCAAACTGCCACTGAATTAGTAACGACCTTTCTTCGGAGCTAAAACCTGATACAGCAAATCTTTCGCTCTGAATAGTTGTGCTTTCACTGTGCCCAATGGTAGATTGGTTTTCTCTGCAATTTCTTCATAAGAAAGTTCATCGAAGAATCGCATCTCTATCAGCATTCTATATTTCGGATTCAGTTTATCGATCAACTCACGCATTAATCTTGCGCGTTGTTCCTTGATATATTTTTCTTCAGGATCAAGTGTGTGACCTTTTATTTCTATTGAATAACTATCGCCGCTTTCACTTTCAACTTGTTCGTCAATTGAGAGTGTTTCAATTCTGCGTTTGCGAATCCAGTCAATAGAATTGTTCAATGCGATTTTATAAAGCCAAGTACTGAATGCAAAATCAGGACTGTACTTATCTAAATTACTGAATGCTTTTCCGAATGCTTCAATAGTCAAATCATCTGCATCATCGGGGTCGTGAACCATTTTCAATACCATGAAATAGATACTATCGCGATAGCGGGATAACAATTTTGCATACGCATTCTGATCCTGAACATCAATTGCTAAACGAACCAAATCATAATCTTCTTTTGCACGAATAGAAAAATTAGGATTGCCTGTGGCAGAAAAAACACTTGGTTTTTTAGGACCTGATTCTTCTTCCTGAAAATTGTCTTTTACTTCCATGTGCGAGTGTTGTTTTTAAAAAGCGAAGGAGTCATTAAGTAATAGTACAATGGCAAAAGCAAATCCATGATAGGAAACCAGAAAAATAAATCTGCTTCTTTTAGTCGCCGCATGGATGGAATGAAAATGAGTGACATGATGATGTAACGAATCCCAAAAATACCAAGTATTTCAATTTGGTTGTTGCTGTAAACAATCAACAGTGCAAACGACAAATAGAACAACACAAGCGACAGTGTTTGCACGCCTAATAAAAGTTGATGCTTGAATTTGTAGTGCATTCCAGTACTGATGTGTCGTTTCTTCTGATGAATCCATTCGTCCCATGTTTTTTTGGGATTGCTTATCATAAAACTTTCGGGAGTCAACTGAACCTTTGTGTTTTTTGAAGTTGCAATTTCATTTATAAATAAATCATCATCCCCACTAAGCAATTCCGGATTTTTTACAAAAATATTCTGGTTGAAAAATAATTTTCTTTTGTAAGCCATGTTTCTTCCAACGCCCATGTATGGTGTTTTTGCCATAGCGAAAGACAAATAATTCAATGCTGCCCAAAAGGTTTCGTAACGGATACATTTATTGAGGAGGCCCGGCAGTTTTTTATAAGGTGCATATCCCAAAACAATTTCTTTATTTTCCTCAAACTTCAAGCGCATTTCGCGCAACCAGTATTTTGATGCTGGAACACAATCGGCATCTGTTACAACCACTATATCATTCTTCGCAGCTTTGAGCCCGATAGTGAGTGCATATTTTTTTCCCATGAGCACGCGCGATTCCTGTTGCAGATTTCTGAAAACAAGTTTGGGATAACGAAACGAAAAATCGAATAGCACATTAGTGGTTTCGTCGGATGAGTTATCGTTCACAACTACAACTTCAAAATCGGGATAATCCTGTTCAAGAATTGCAGAAAGATTATTTTGCAAATTATGTTCTTCATCTTTCGCGCAAATGATAACTGTTACAGGTGTGAGCGGAAAGGAGCGGGGCGTTTTGTTTTTATAAATTGCCACTCTAATGAAAAAAAACAAATAGTAGAAAAGCTGAATAGCAGTTGCGGTGAGAAATACATAAAAAATAATATTGAGCAAAAGCATTTGTTTCCTTTTTTGTCATTGCGAGAAAGTTGTAATCAACTTGCGAAGCAATGTATCGGCGCGCAAAATAGATTTGACCCGCATTCATTTAGTGGTGCTTTATCCACAGTGAAATTTCATTTGTAAAATCATTTTGATTGCAAACAAATCAAAATTTCAGTCTGTTATAAATTGATAACATAACTTTAAAATATAAATATGCAGATTAATTTAATTAATTCCTTCAGACCAATACATTTACTATTCAAATCGAACTAAAAACTTTTCATGAAAATCAGACTTACTTATTTTTCTATTGCTTTAATAGCATTAACTGTTACAGTAGAATTTGTTTCTGCACAAGTACCTATTAAACCTAAGAATCAAAAGCAACAGAACTTTTATGATATTCAGAAAAGTAAGGAGAGCTATTATAAAAATCAGGAGACAAAATCTGATTTAGAAAATGCTGATAAAGAAGATGAACAGGATAATGGATGGGAAATTTACAAGCGATGGGAAAATTTTATGGAGCCGCGAATTTATCCTTCGGGCGAATTGAACTACACAAAAAATATTTTACAAACTTCTGAGCAGATAAAAATTTCATTAGAAAAATCGCAAACTCAAACCGGTGAAAGCTGGCAACCTCTTGGTCCTACAAATGTTCCTGCCGGTGATGGAATCGGAAGAGTGAATTGGATAACTGTTGACCCGACCGACACAAATATTATTTGGGTCGGCACACCAGCAGGAGGATTATGGAAATCAATTGACAATGGTCAAACATGGAGTAGCAATACAGATTTACTTCCTGTTCTTGGTGTATCACAAATTGCAATTGATCCATTCGACCATAACAATATGCTTATTGGTATGGGCGATCGCGATGCGGGTGATACACAAAGTATTGGCATCATGCGTTCAATTGATGGAGGTGTAACATGGACACTCACGAGTCTTAATTACAACATCACCAACTATGCTCAAATAAGAAAAATTATTTACGACCCCACTATAGCAGACATAGTGATAGCGTCAACAAGTACAGGCATCTATCGCTCTACTGACGGTGGTATTAACTGGGATCAAACGGGTGGTGGAGACATTCGTGATTTAGAATTTAATCCTGCTGATCACAATACAATTTATGCTTGTTCAAACGATCAGGTTTTTGTTTCCCCGGACAATGGTTTGAATTGGAATCAGTCAACAAACGGATTACCAACTTCGGGAGTTGGAAGAATGGAACTCGCTGTAACAAATTCAGCATCATCAACTGTTTATCTTTTGTGTGATGACGCAAACAACTCTGGTTACTTTGGGTTATATCGTTCAACTAACAGTGGTATTGATTGGACATTAATGTCTAACAGTCCTAATCTTTTTGGTTGGGCGGCTGATGGAAGTGATGTTGGCGGACAAGGTTGGTACACACTTTCATTGGCGGCTGATCAGGACAGTTCAAACATTGTTTATGTTGGTGGAGTTAATATTTGGAAATCAAATGATGGAGGAACCAATTGGAATATTGTTGCTCACTGGACAGGTGCAAACGGAACTCCTTATGTGCATGCAGATATTCACCATTTACTTTCAACTTCAAATGGAGAAGTTTTTTGTGGATGCGATGGTGGTTTTTACAGAACATACAATAGAGGTGCTTCATGGGAAGATTACAGCAATGGATTACAGATTTCACAGTACTACCGGTTAGGATGTTCAGCAACGAATGCAGGAATAGTTTATCTCGGAGCTCAGGATAACGGAACTTCAAAATATAATAATGGAAACTGGAGTAATGTTTTAGGTGCTGATGGAATGGAAGCGTTGGTTGATTATATAGATGAAAATATTGTGTACGGCTCATCGCAGAATGGTGGTTTATATAAATCAATTGATGGAGGACAAAACTATAATGATATAACTCCGTCAGGTGGTGGAGCATGGGTTACACCTTACATTATTAGTCCGCAGGATCATAACAATCTTATATATGGCGGAGCAGAAATTAACGAAAGTTTTAATGGAGGCGCAACATGGAATACTGTTACAAGCGGATTGTCGGGCGGAAATAATTTTCAGTCCTTGGCAACTTGCAAAACAAATTCGAATGTGATTTATGCTGCAACCGGAAATAAAATTTTTAAAACCATTGATCACGGTTTATCGTGGACTAATGTAACAGCAAACCTTCCGGTAAGTTTTGCATCTATCACTTACATCGCTGTTAAAGATTCAGATGCTAATCGTGTGTGGGTTACTTTTTCCGGTTTCTCTAATGTAAATAAAGTTTTCGAAACCACTGATGGAGGTTTGCAATGGGAAAATATTTCCAACGGAATTCCGAATCTCCCTGTCAATTGCATTGTATATCAAAACAATTCAGCTGATGCAATTTATATCGGAACCGACATTGGCGTTTATTACAAAGATAATTTTATGAGCAACTGGGTGGCAGTGAACAACGGATTGCCTAATGTAATTGTTGATGAACTTGAAATTCAATACGGTAGTGGCAAGTTGCGCGCGGCCACATTTGGCAGAGGGCTTTGGGAAACAAATTTGGTAACACCTGTTTTTTATGATAATGACATTGCTGTAAAACCAATTGAAATTCCAAAAGGATTTATCTGTGATTCGACTGTTACACCTGTTATCACTTTGAAAAATTACGGAACAAATACTGTTACATCTGCCGTGATAAATTATCAGGTTGATAATGGAAATGTTAGCCAGATTAATTTCAGCGGCAACATTCCCTCTCTCGGTACACAGCTATTTACCATGCCATTATTAGTGGCGACAGGCGGAGCACACACCTATAAAGTTTTTACCTCAATGCCGAATAATGTAGCTGATAATTTTCCAGCTAACGATACAGCCATCAGTTACTACACCAAAACTTATACTGATACACTTCCGCTAACTGAGGACTTTGAAGTAGCAGCTTTCCCTCCCGGAAACTGGATAAACGAAAATCTTGATAATTGGATAGGGTGGTCGCAAGCAACTGTTACAGGCAGCGAAGGTGTAAACACGCAATGCGCGTTTGTTGATTTGTATTATTATACCTCTGTTGGGCAACGCGATGATTTATATTCTCCCGAATTGGATTTCACTGGGCTTGATACTGTTACACTTACTTTTGAATTGGCATATGCCCGCTATCCAGGGTATGTTGATTCGTTGTTTGTAAAAATTTCGAACGACTGTACAGATTCTTGGGAGGTGGTTTATGCAAAAACAGATTCGTCATTAGTCACTGCTCCCGACAATACAAATCCATATAGCCCTGTTTCTGGAGACGAGTGGAGAGAAGAAACCATTAACTTAAATGCTTTTGCCGGACAACCATCAAACATTATCACTTTTGAAACATGGGATGGCTACGGAAACCGTTTATTCATTGATAACATAAATATACACGGAAAGGCAATTCCTGATACGGTTGTAAATTCTGCTATCTCGAAAAATAATCAATCCAGTTCAATCAACTGCTTTCCAAATCCGACTTCCGGACTTTTGCAGTTGAACTATCAATCGCAACAGGACAGAAGTGTAACAGTTACAATCATCGATGTACTTGAGAGACCCCAGATTGAAATAACTTTAGCTATTCATCAGGGAAATAATTCGTTCAACTTCGACCTGAGTAAATTTTCTGCCGGTGTTTATTTTATAAAAACTGATGATGGAAACAATTTCAATTCAATGAAGGTTGTGAAGTTTTAAAGGTTGCCAAATAGGTAAAGGAGTTAGTTGATGCAATGAATTTTTGCCAACCCAAACCTTGCCGCAATAAATATTTAGTTTATTTGTTGGAGTAAAATGAAACTTCATTCTTTTCCTTTAAGTCTTTTATTTGGCGTGTTTGTGATGCTTATATCATGTGAGCAAAACACAAATGTCAAGGGTTATCATGATATTGCAAGTAATCCACCAAGAGAACCTAAGCAAGATAGTTTGATATATGCAACAAATCTTAATATTCTTGTTTATCAGATTGGAATTCCGCCACTTGATTCATTCAGAATGTTTCCTGAAACAGTTTTAGAAATAAAAAAAGATAAATCAAAACCAACCTTTCTAAAATTTAGGCATGGTGGAACAGAAACTGACATTTCAATTATTGATAGCTCAAATGCAATCAATTATAAAAATACTTGGAACTGCCCAAGTTTTAAACATTTAAGTTTTGACATAAATGAAAGTGGATTAATTGAAATTTCTGATTTGAAAAGTGGTACCTACTTTATTTCTTATAGTTCCTGCTATACTAGAGGCACTTATAAATTAATTTTAAGAGATTAGATAATTCACTTTCACTTCACTGTTACACCTTCACCACAAAAAAACATTTAGGTTTGGCAGCGCAAATGAAATTTAAAATTGTTGGTGCCGATAAAAATTCGAGTGCGCGTGCTGGGGAACTTAAAACCGCGCACGGCAAAATTGAAACTCCCATATTCATGCCTGTCGGTACTGTTGGTTCTGTAAAGGCGGTATATCAGCAGCAGTTGAAAAAAGATATTAAGGCACAAATAATTCTTGGCAACACTTATCATTTGTTTCTGCGACCTGGTTTAGATGTTATTCGCGAAGCGGGCGGGCTGCATAAATTTATTGGTTGGGATAAACCCATTCTCACTGACAGCGGCGGTTACCAGGTTTTTTCTCTCGCAGAAAAAAGAAAAGTGAAAGAAGAAGGTGTGGTGTTTCAATCGCACATTGATGGCTCGAAGTTGTTGTTCACTCCCGAAAATGTGATGGACAAGCAGCGAGTTTTAGGCAGCGATATTATCATGGCATTTGACGAATGCGCTCCTTATCCGTGCGAATATTCAGCTGCTAAACAATCTATGGAGCTGACTCATCGTTGGTTGCAGCGCTGCATCAGTCATTTGAAAACTACAAAGCCGGTTTACGATTTTGAGCAAACACTTTTTCCGATTGTGCAGGGAAGCGTGTATAAAGATTTACGCCGGCAGAGTGCCGAAACCGTTAGTAGTTACGAGTGTAACGGTAATGCAATAGGAGGTTTGTCGGTGGGCGAACCCGCGGATGTGATGTATGAAATGACCGATTGGGTTTGCAGTTTTCTGCCGAAAGAAAAACCGCGATACCTGATGGGAGTGGGCACTCCTGTAAATTTATTGGAGTGCATTGCGCTTGGCATTGATATGTTCGACTGCGTGATGCCCACGCGAAACGGGCGCAACGGCATGTTGTTTACCGAACAGGGAACTATGAACATGAAAAATAAAAAATGGGAAAAAGATTTTTCACTCATTGATGATACACTGAAAAATGGAGTGAGCAATTTTTATTCGAAAGCATACTTGCGCCATCTATTTGTGGCCGACGAAATTTTAGCATTGCAAATTGCAAGCGTACATAACCTGAGTTTTTATCTTTGGCTGGTGAACAAAGCACGCAAAAAAATTATAGATGGAACATTTACCTCATGGAAAAATAAAATGGTAAAGCAACTCGCAATACGACTGTGAAAAATATTCCCGGCTTTACTACCATTGACCGTTACATTATCAGAAAATTTCTGAGCACTTTTTTTTTCGCGCTCATTCTGTTTTTAATTATTGCTATCGTATTTGACATCACCGAAAAACTCGACGATTTTATTGACGGGAAAATTCCCCTCTACGAAATTGTTTTCACTTATTACTTCAGTTTCATTCCCTACTTCGCTATTCTATTCACGCCGTTGTTTTTGTTTGTGTCGGTTATTTTTTTCACCTCACGCATGGCAGCCAACTCTGAAATAGTTGCGATACTAAATTCAGGAATGACTTTTCGAAGAATGCTTGTTCCATTTTTTATTGCTGCAACATTTATCATGCTTTTGAATATTTATGCAAATCACTGGGTGGTGCCCGAAGCGAATAAGCGGCGCGTTGGTTTCGAAAATACTTACATCAACACTTCGTGGAATGTGTATGAGTCGAACCTTCACATGCAGATTGACAAAGGGCTGTTTATGTATTTGCAGAATTATAATTTCAGTGACAGCACCGGTTATCGTTTTGCAATAGAAAAATTTACGGGTGATAATCTTGTTTACAAATTGCGGAGCGACCGGGTGGTATGGAATTATCCGACCCATCAATGGAAAGTATATAATTACACAGAGCGCCGTAACGGTCGCATGACCGAGAGCTTGCATCAGGGAAAAGATACTTTGGTGACTTATAATTTTTCACCAAAAGATTTTGCGCGAAAGGTTGACGAAGCGAGCACACTCAATGCTCATGAACTCAACGATGTTATCGCCGACGAACAAATGCGCGGTTCGGAAAATGTTCCTTCGTTCGAAGTAGAGAAATACAAGCGAACTTCGTTTCCGTTCGCCATACTCATACTCACACTTATTGGTGTATCACTCGCATCAAAAAAAACTCGCGGTGGAACAGGATTAAATATCGGGTTAGGAATTGCGTTGAGTTTTTCTTACATATTATTTCAACAGTTCTCTTCAACCTTTTCCATTAATGGAAATTTACCCGCCATTATTGCTGTCTGGATTCCGAATGCGCTTTATTTATTAATTGCTCTGGTGTTGTTGCGCCTGGCGCCGAAGTAGTGGAGTGTAACAGTTTCTCTATTCAAAGAAACATTTAAATATTTATCAATAGTGTTTTAATGTTAAAACGGTGAACCTTCCTCTTGGTTATCCCAGTTTTTCGATTTCATAACTTGTACCGAACCTTGCTCGTTTTGTGTGAACCCTTCGCGTGTAACACCCGAACTGAAAGGAGAAACATTATAATCTTCAAACTTAGCAAAGCGGTCTATGAATTTTAATTGAACTGTACCGAGTGCACCGTTACGGTGTTTCGAAACTAAAATTTCAGCGAGACCATTGTATTGCTGACCGGTTTCATTCTCAGTCATATTATAATATTCAGGTCGCCAGATAAACATAACCATATCAGCATCCTGCTCAATCGCTCCAGACTCACGCAAGTCACTGAGTTGTGGTTTCTTGCTTCCACCACGGGTTTCCACCGCACGACTCAATTGCGAAAGCGCAATCACCGGCACATTCAATTCCTTAGCAATACTTTTTAACGAACGAGAGATGGTACTGATTTCCTGTTCACGATTTCCACCCTTATTTTCTCCGGAACCTCCACTCATCAATTGCAGATAATCAATTACAATTAACTGAATGTCGTGCTGCATTTTTAAACGACGACATTTTGCACGCAACTCAAAAATATTTATCGCAGGTGTATCATCAATAAAAATCGGAGCATCAGATAATTTTTCGATGTTTGAAGTCAGTTGAGTCCATTCATATTCTTCCAGATTTCCTTTACGCAATTTCTCAGATGGAATTAATGTTTCAGAAGAAATTAAACGCGAACTCAATTGCAGATCACTCATCTCAAGTGAGAAAAACGCAACCGGCTTTTTAAAATCAACGGCAGCATTGCGCGTAAGTGAAAGCACGAAAGCAGTTTTACCCATACCCGGTCGAGCTGCAACAATTATCAAATCACTTTTCTGCCAGCCACCTGTAATTCTATCCAACTCAGTAAAGCCCGAAGGCACGCCAGTGAAATCAAGTTCTTTATCTTTTAGACTTTGAAGCTGCTTAATATTTTTTGTAATCAACTCAGTAAGAGAACTGTAATTGCGACGCAGATTTTTATCAGTGATTTCGTAAATATTTTTTTCCGCCTTATCGAGTAACTCAAGCACATCGGTAGTGTCTTCATACGAATCGCGAATGATAAGCGAACTAATGCGAATCAATTCGCGCTGAATAAATTTCTGACTTATAATACGCGCATGATATTCAACATTCGCAGCGGAACCCACACGATTGGTTAATTCTGCAACCGTAAATGCGCCGCCAACTTTTTCAATATCACCTTGCTTACGCAACTCTTCTGTAACAGTCAATATATCTACCGGCTGCGAGCGATTAAATAAACTGTGTATCGCTTTAAAAATAAACTGATGCGCTTCTACATAAAAACTTTCCGGTTTCAGAATATCAATAACCAATGAAACCGCATCTTTCTCCAGCATCATTGCACCAAGCACAGCTTCTTCTAAGTCACGCGCCTGAGGTTGCACACGACCATATAACATGGCAGACAAATCAGTTTCGGTGTAACGCTTGCTGGTTGGTCGTACTCTTTCTATTTTAATCTCTTCGTTCGGTTCGTTCATTTTAAAAGGGCGACAAGAATAGAAAACAAATCATCCCGTTTCCATAATTACAAAAAATTCCTGTGCATAAGAATCAGAATGTCGTGGAGTCGATGTTGATAAAAAAAGTTTTCGCAAACGGGAACAAAAGTGTAAGGTGAAATAAGAAAAATATTTTATAGCTAAGAACTGTAAAATATAAAAATCGATAAGGAGAAGATGAATTTATTTTGGGAAATTTTCACAAAAAAAATCCCGCACGAAGCAGGATTTAGATTTTTAGTAGAGCGTACGGGAATCGAACCCGTGATTCTTCCGTGAAAGGGAAGCGTCTTAACCCCTTGACCAACGCTCCGTTTTTTATCATTGGCGGGGCGCAAATATATGCAGGAAAGCCACCCAAGCAAGAACCCGATTTGAAAATTATTGCCCTTTATCCTTTGACCCGAAAAGCGAATGAATAAATTTGCGCTCTCAAGAAAAATTTCAAACAAAATACAAAACAATCAATGTCAAACATTAAAGTAGCCATCAATGGATTCGGACGAATCGGCCGCCTCGTTTACCGTCAGATTTATCACATGCCCGGAATAGATATAGTGGCGATCAACGACCTCACTAAACCTGATATGCTCGCGCATCTTTTGAAATACGATACTGCGCAAGGTAGATTTAATGTGAGTGTTACATCCACCGACAACAGCATTATTGTTGATGGAAAAGAAATAAAAATTTATACGGAAAAAAATCCTGCTCAAATTCCATGGAAGAATCATGAGGTGGATGTAGTGCTCGAGTGCACAGGATTTTTTGCGGATAAAGAAAAAGCTGAAGCTCACATTACTGCAGGAGCAAAGCGAGTAGTGATTTCTGCGCCGGCAACTGGTGATTTGAAAACAATTGTGTTTAATGTAAATCACAAAATTCTCGACGGAACTGAAACAGTTATTTCCTGCGCATCGTGTACAACAAATTGTTTGGCCCCGATGGCTCAAGTGCTCGAAGAAAAATTTGGATTGGTAGCTGGTTTAATGACAACCGTACATGCATATACTAACGACCAGAACGCACAAGACTCACCGCATCCAAAAGGGGATAAGCGTCGTGCGCGTGCTGCCGCTCAGAATATTGTACCAAATAGTACAGGTGCAGCGAAAGCAATTGGCTTGGTTCTTCCTTCATTGAAAGGAAAATTAGATGGAACCGCTCAGCGTGTTCCAACACTAACTGGTTCATTAACTGAATTAACTACTGTGTTAGGAAAGAAAACTTCTGTTGAAGAAGTGAACGCAGCAATGAAGGCAGCATCGAATGAATCGTTCGGTTATACTGAGGATGAAATTGTAAGCAGCGATGTAATCGGAATTTCTTTCGGTTCATTGTTCGACGGAACACAAACAAGAGTGCTAACTGTAGGCGATCAGCAAATGGTAAAAACAGTTTCGTGGTACGATAACGAAATGAGTTATGTATCTCAATTGGTTCGCACGGTTAAATATTTTGCGGAGTTAATTAAATAGTAAAACACATTTAACCGCAAAGACGCTAAGTCGCAAAGAAAATTATCCAAAAAAATTCTTCGTGTCTTTCCGCCTTTGCGGTTTTTAATTTTAGAAAATGACAAACATTTCAGAATATAATTTCTCAGGTAAAAAAGCAATTGTTCGTGTTGACTTTAATGTTCCTCTTGATAAAAAAACATTTGATGTAACAGATGACACTCGAATTAAAGCTGCTTTAAAAACCATCAACAAAATATTAAACGACGGTGGTTCAGTTATTTTAATGTCACACCTCGGCAGGCCTAAAACCGGACCCGAAGAAAAATATTCACTCAAACATATTGTCGCCGTCACTTCTAAATTATTAGAGCGAGAAGTGGAATTTGTAAATGATTGTATAGGAGAAGAAGTAAAACAAGCAACGGCAAATCTGAAATCAGGTGAGGTTTTGTTGTTGGAAAATCTTCGCTTTCATCCCGAAGAAGAAAAAGGTGATGAAGCATTTGCAAAACAATTAGCATCGCTTGCTGATGTGTATGTGAATGATGCATTTGGAACCGCACATCGGGCACACGCTTCTACAACCATCATTGCAAACTATTTTTCGAAAGAAAATAAAATGTTCGGTTACTTAATGGCAAGTGAAATCGCGAGCGCCGAAATGGTGATGAAGAACACGCAGCATCCGTTCACCGCCATCATCGGCGGCGCAAAAGTTTCTGATAAAATTTTAATTCTTGAAAAGTTAGTTGACATTGCTGATAACATTATTGTCGGCGGAGGTATGTCGTATACTTTCTTCAAAGCGATGGGAGGAAATATCGGGAACTCTCTATGCGAAGATGACCGCTTGGAAAACGCAACAAAACTTTTAGAAAAAGCAAAACAGAAAAATGTAAAATTTCTTTTACCTGGTGATTCAATTACTTCTGATGTTTTTGGAAATGACGGAACCCGAAAAGTCGCTGACAGTATGAACATCGAAACCGGATTCATGGGGCTCGACATTGGACCAAAAGCCATTGAAGAATTCTCGCAAACAATTATGAATTCGAAAACTATTTTATGGAACGGACCAATGGGAGTTTTTGAAATGAGCAATTTCAGAAATGGAACTGTTACAGTAGCCGAGGCCGTTGCAAACGCAACACAACAAGGTGCATATTCATTAGTTGGTGGCGGTGATAGTGTTGCAGCAGTAAATCAATTCGGCTTCGCTGATAAAGTTAGTTATGTATCAACTGGCGGCGGAGCGCTGCTTGAATATTTTGAAGGGAAAGAATTACCCGGAGTTGCCGCGATAGTGAATGGATAGAAATAATATTTTCTATCTAATAACCACCAATTTCCTCACGGTATTTCCACAATTGATAAAATAAATTCCGGAAGAAAGATTTTGAGTTTGAAGAGTTGAAGATGGAGTAGGGTTTTTTTTCTTCAATAAAATTCTTCCGAAGCAATCAATCAGTTTAAGTTCTACCCCAACATTTGAATTCAGAATTTGAATATTCATTCCCTCAGAAATTACTGTAGGTTGAATTTGAAAATCATTTTGCAACATCATTTCAATTCCGATATTTGGAGATACGGTAAGGTGCCCGACATTTGTTATTACACTGCAACTATCAGTGAATCCGTGACAACGATATTTATTTTCTTGCTGGCTTAACTGCACATTTGAGATAGTGAGTATTGAAGTTTGTGTTCCTGAATATTGACCACCTTCTGCAAGGTCAACGAAGCCACTGCCTGAATCTTCTTGCCAATGCAAAAGTTCGTTTGTACTGCTTGGATTAATTGAAAACTGAGCAACACTACCTTCTTGCACATTATCATTCTGCACCATGCTTGTGAATCCAACACATGAATCGCAATTGATAACATTGAACTGAAAATCCCGATAGTGTCTTCCTAAAAAAATTCCATTACGAAATTCATCCACAGATACTCCAACTACAAATTGCCCAAGCATAGTTGGAATAATTGTTAGTTCCCCCGTCATCGAGTCAATTGATAATCCAGGATTGCCATCCATCGGATATAAAAATGTATAAGGAAACACAAAGTTCACCCCCGCATAAGGTGGAGGATTAGCAGGAACAGGAATAACATTACCCGGGGTTGCGCCAACAAAAGGAGAATATAAGTTGTAGGATAAACTATCTCCATCAATATCTATTGCCGAATTATCATAAACATATAATTCGTTTGCACATAAAAAAGTAGTAGGATAATTTTGAAAAACCGGACTATTGTTTTGCAAGGCAATTGCATCATCAGAAATTTCTGCGAAGAAAGTTTCTCCAATCATAGAAGGGGTTAAAATATTTACGATTGTTGCATTACGGCAACAGCGTTGATAACAAAGAGTATATCCACCGGAAGAAGCTGGAAGTGTAACATTAGCCACAAAAGTTCCTTCTTCAACACAAATAATAGGAGGAGTAGCTGCACAAGAACTTAAAGATTGAAAAGGAATTATCGTATCTGATACAAAATTGAAAGTATCTACCAACACAACATTATATGAAGCATCAAATATTGTAAAAGAAGTAGGAGCATCAAACGGAACAAAGCCTTGACAATCGCGATACATTTTAAGCGTCAACTCATATTGATTTCCACCTAAATTCTTATATGAAAATTCTCCTCCAATAATGTGTGTAGCAAACACTGAAATTGAAGACAGAAACAGAATGGAAAAATTTAAAAATAATTTCATGGAGAAATTTTTTTTCGAAAGATAAAAATCAAATTCATAAAAATGATTTTCTATAATTAGTAAAGATTGCCGCTTTCCTTTAGCGGTAACAGGCAACCAAAAATATTTTCTATTAAGCTTTTTTGCCCCCCACAATTATCCATTTCGTTTTTGCAAATCAGAATTTCTTATCAGAAATTCTTCTTCTTCAATTAATTCGGAAGTAAAGAAGAGTGTTACAGTCGCAAAGGTTAGGAATATTTCCATCAAATTGCTATTCACAAACTCATTGTGAAAAACATAAACAGTTGATATTCATGTACAATAAATCTGTTTTTTATATCGTTAGTAGCTAATCGTGGCTAAAAGGGGAGAAAAGTGGAAAATCTGTTTACATTTGTTCCGCCACCAATAGAAAATGAGTCAGACACAACTAATCGGCGAGTTCGAAATCAACATTGATGCAAAGGGACGGGTTATGGTTCCTTCGGCACTCAAGCGCCAGTTGCCCTCTGACTCTCACGACAAGTTGGTGATCAATCGCGGGGTTGAAAAATGTCTGGTGCTTTATCCTATTAACGATTGGAAAATTATTTCGCATGAAATCAACAAGTTGAATTTGTATGTGAAAGACAATCGCGATTTCGCGCGCTACTTTTTTCGCGGAGCCACAGAAATTTCTCTCGATGCGAATAACCGTATTCTGATTCCGAAACCATTATTGGAATATGCAGGTATTGAAAAAGATGTGGTGCTTTTTGCCTACAACAATCGCATTGAGATTTGGAGTAAGAAGAATTATCACCTACAAATGGATGAAGAACCTCGCGACTTCGTAAAGCTTTCAGAACAGGTAATGGGAAAAGTAAATGGCAACATCAATCTATCATAAACCGGTTATGCTCAACGAATGCATGGAAGCATTAGCAATTAGTCCCTCCGGAAAATATGTAGATGTCACCTTCGGTGGAGGTGGGCACAGCCAGGCAATTCTCAATAAATTAAATGCGGAAGGAAAATTATTTGCCTTCGACCAGGATAAAGATGCTGCGGCAAACATCATTGGTGATAAGAGATTGAATTTCGTCCCTCAGAACTTTCGTCACCTTCGGCGTTTTTTGAAAGTATATGATGCCGATAGTGCCAATGGGTATAATGGGATTCTGGCTGACCTCGGAATTTCTTCTTTCCAGATTGATACACCTGAACGCGGATTCTCAATTCGCTACGAAGCAAATCTGGATATGCGGATGGATGCCGGGCTGCAAACAACAGCTGCGGACATTTTGAATAATTATTCTGCAGAACAGTTACAGAATATTTTAAGTGAGAATGGAGAAGTGCGCAATTCAAAAACACTTGCACAGTTAATTGTTACAGCAAGAGTTGAAAAACCATTCACCACAACTTCTGAATTCATTGAACGAATTGATTCTTGTATCCGCGGTATTCGTCCTCGCTACTTAGCACAAGTGTTTCAGGCATTGCGCATGGAGGTGAATCAGGAATTGCAATCGCTGGAAGAATTATTAAAGCAAAGCAGTGAAGTGTTACACCAAGGCGGAAGAATGGTGGTGCTTACATATCATTCTCTTGAAGACCGAATGGTGAAGAATTTTTTCAAAAGCGGAAATGTAAACGGTGAAGAGAATAAAGATGTATTCGGAAATGTGACAAAACCATTTACCAATTTTTTGAAGAAGCCATTGACTGCATCAGAAGAAGAAGTGAGAGAAAATCCAAGAGCAAGAAGTGCAAAACTCAGAGTAGCGATAAAGAACTGAATCATGAAAAACGAAAAACGAATTCAGGACGAAGAACAAGCAGGCGCAGAAGAGACTGTTACAACAGAAAGAAAACCGCGCAAGAAAAAATCGCGACTGATGGATTGGCTTGATGTAAGTCAGTGGGTGAGTTACGAAGTGGTGTTGCGCAATCTTCCATTCGTGTTTTTCATTTCGTTTTTAGGAATAGTATATATCTGGAACTCGCATCAGGTAGAAAAATCGGCTCGTGAATTAAATGCGATTGACAAGCAGATGAAAGAATTGAAATGGGAATACACAACAACAAAAAGCGAACTCGAGTATTCAAGCAAAATGTCGGAAGTAGGAAAAATGGTTGTGTCAACCGGACTGGAAGAATTGAGAGTTCCACCAAAAAAAATAACTGAAGCAGGTCATGGGAATTAAAAGAGACATCTATTGGCGCATCGCAATCGCATTTACGGCGATGGTGGTTTTCGCGCTCGCCATTCTCTGGAAAATTTTTCAGATACAAAATATTCAGGGCAATGAATGGCGCGCTCTGGCTGATAGTCTCACTACAAAATATTTAGCAATCGATGCTGACCGCGGAAATATTTATTCAAGTAATAATCATATGCTCGCCACTTCTCTTCCGAGTTTTGATGTTCGGTTTGATGCACGGGCTGAAGGATTGGAAACAGAATATTTTAATCACACAGTTGGCAAACTTGCCGATTCACTTGCGTGGTTGTTTCACGATAAAACTTCCAACGATTACAGAATTGAATTAACTGATGCGCGAAAAAATAATGAACGCTATCATTTGCTTAAGCGCGAAATTTCTTACACGCAATTACAGAAAGTAAAAAATTTCCCAATCTTCAGAGATGGTCAGTACAAGGGGGGATTAATTGTTTTACAAAAAAATAAACGCTTTTATCCTTATCAGGAACAAGCGAAAAGAACAATTGGTTATGTGCGCGACAACGGAACAAAACCTGTCGGCCTCGAAGCAAAATTCAATGCTGATTTGAATGGTGTGAAAGGAAAACGGTTGATGCAGAAAATTTCAGGCGGTAACTGGATGCCTGTAAATAATGACAATGAAATTGACCCCGAAAATGGAAAAGATATTATCACAACAATTGATGTTTCAATTCAAGATGTTGCTGAAAATGCATTGCTGAAAACTTTATTAAAAAATAATGCCGACCACGGTTGCGTGATTGTGATGGATGTAAAAACCGGAGCGATAAAAGCGATTGCAAATCTTGGTCGCACGAAGGATAGCATTTATTTTGAAAAATATAATTACGCATTAGGCGAAGCGCACGAACCCGGTTCAACTTTCAAACTGGCTTCGATGTTGGCACTTCTCGAAGACGGATATATAGCATTGACAGACACTGTTGATACAGAACACGGTCGCAAATTGTATGGTAAACAAACAATGAAGGATGCCGAAGATCACGGCGAATCAAGAGTGACCATTGAAAAATGTTTTGCAATCAGTTCTAATGTTGGTGTGTCGAAACTGGTATATCAGAATTATTATAAACAGCCGGATAAATATTTAAAACACCTGCGCGATTTGCAATTGGATCAACCTGTTGGAATTGAAATTCCAGGAGAGCGTGTGCCATACATTAAAACTACCAGTGATAAATTATGGAACAAAAGTGTATCGCTTCCGTGGATGGCTGTCGGGTATGAATTAAATATTACACCGTTACGGTTGCTTACATTTTATAATGCTGTTGCGAACAATGGTGTGATGATGAAACCATACATCGTGCAATCAATTCAGGAATATGGTCAGCCAATAAAGGAATATCAGCCGTATGTTATCAATCAGAAAATTTGTAGTGATGTTACACTTGCTTCATTGCAGGAATTGCTGAAGGATGTAGTGCGCGAAGGAACCGCGCAAAACCTGAAGAATCCATACTACAGTTGTGCGGGAAAAACAGGAACAGCGCAAATCACAAACAATGGCGGAGGTTATGCAACTAAAGTGTATCAGTCTTCTTTCTACGGATATTTCCCTGCTGAAAATCCACTCTACTCAATTTGTGTTGTGATAAATGCTCCATCAAATGGGGTGTATTATGGTTCTGCAGTTGCCGGACCGGTGTTCAGAGAAATTGCGGATAATGTTTTTGCCACCAATCTGGATATTCATCCTTCGGTAGAAAACGATACAACTCAATACAACGCAACTCTTCCTATTGTAAAAACCGGATTCAGTTCTGATTTAAAATTTCTTTTCAGCAAACTCGATATTCCATTTATCAATAATGAAGATGGAACATGGTTGCAGCAAATTGCCAACGACAAATTAGTTGAACTCACTTCAACCAATCAAACAGTACGCGCAGGAATTGTTCCGAATGTAACAGGCATGGGATTGCGCGATGCAATTTATTTATTGGAAAGCAGCGGACTGAGTGTAACAGTCAGTGGGGTAGGAGTGGTGAAAAATCAATCGCTTCCTGCGGGAACAAAAATTACAAAGGGTCAACTCATCACTATCACACTCAATACTTGAAAAAACTTTCCGATATATTATATAAGGTGAATCTTCTGGAAGTGAAGGGTGATACAGGCATTCACATTCTTGATATCACTTTCGATTCACGCGCAGTGAAAGAAGGTTCATTGTTCATTGCAGTGAAAGGAGTTGCGACTGATGGACACAAATTTATTGAGTTAGCAATTCAGCAAGGTGCTGTTGCAATTGTTTGTGATAAATTTCCCACAGATATAAAAGACGGAATCACATATCTGAAAGTATCGGATAGTTCTGTGGCACTTGGAATCATTGCTGATAATTATTTCGACCAGCCGTCGTCACGAATAAAAATTATAACTGTTACAGGCACCAACGGAAAAACAACTGTTGCTACTTTGTTATATCGGCTGTTTCAATCTCTCGGTTATCCGTGTGGTTTGCTTTCTACAGTTGAGAATAGAATTAATGATTCGGTGATTGAAGCTACTCACACAACTCCCGATGCAATTCGAATTAATCGTTTGCTGAAAGATATGTTGTATGCCGGTTGCACTTATTGTTTCATGGAAGCAAGTTCACATGCAATTGACCAGAACCGATTAAGCGGACTAACAATTGCCGGAGCAATTTTCACAAACATCACGCGTGATCATTTAGATTATCATAAAACTTTCGACAACTACATCGAAGCAAAAAAGAAGTTGTTCGACAATCTTTCTTCTGATGCATTTGCGCTCACAAACATTGACGACAAGCGGGGCATCGTGATGATTCAAAGTACGAAAGCAAAAAAACATTCTTATAGTCTTTCTGTATCTGCCGATTTCACAGCGAAAATTTTAGAAAATACTTTCGGAGGATTGCTGATGAATATTGATGGAGTTGATGTATCCACTCATCTTGTGGGTGAATTCAATGCATACAATTTACTTGCGATTTATTCTACAGCAATTTTATTAGGGGAAGAAAAACTGAAAGTGCTCACTGCACTCAGTGCATTGCAACCTGCAGAAGGAAGATTTGATTATATCATTTCCGATAAATTAAAAATCGTTGGCATCGTGGATTATGCGCATACTCCTGATGCACTCGAAAAAGTTTTATCAACTGTAAAAAGTATTCGCACCAATAACGAACGAATTTTAACAATTGTCGGCTGCGGCGGTGACCGTGATAATGGTAAGCGTCCGATGATGGCGCAGGTTGCTGCAGAGTTGAGTGATAAAGTAATTCTCACTTCCGATAATCCTCGCAGCGAAGATCCGAACGAAATTCTCAATCAGATGAAATCCGGAATTCCATTGCTGATGATTCCAAATGTGTTGTCAATTGCTGATAGAAGAGAAGCAATTAAAACTGCTGTAACACTCGCACATAGCGGCGACATTATTCTGCTTGCAGGAAAGGGTCACGAAAAATATCAGGAGATAAAAGGAGTGAAACATCCTTTCGATGACAAACAAGTGCTCAACGAAATTTTTAAATCACAAATGAAGTAATGCTTTACTATCTCTTTCAATATCTTAATCAGCATTTCAATATTCCTGGAGCTGGAGTGTTTCAGTACATCTCGTTCCGCGCGGCATTCGCTATTATATCTTCACTTATTATCACATTATTAATTGGAAAAAAATTAATTCAATATCTCCAGTTGAAACAAGTCGGCGAAATTGTTCGTGACTTAGGATTAGAAGGTCAATTGAAAAAACAGGGAACTCCTACAATGGGAGGACTAATAATTCTTGCTGCGATATTGATTCCGACTTTGCTCTTCGCAAAACTGCAGAATGTATATATCATCATCATGTTGCTCTGCACAGTTTGGCTCGGCATGATTGGTTTCATTGACGATTACATCAAGGTTTTTAAAAAAGATAAAGGAGGATTAGCAGGAAAATTCAAAGTCATCGGTCAGGTGATTCTCGGATTGGTGATTGGAATAATTCTATACACGAGTGATGCTGTAACAGTTCGCCGTGAAATTGTAAAGACAAACCCGAATGAAAGAATTGAGATGAGTGAATTTCAATCTTCTGCTGAAAAAGATACTGCTGTTTCGAAAAAATTTGTGGATGTACATACACCAATCACCACAATTCCATTTGTAAAAAATCACGAATTCAATTATTCAAAACTGCTCACCTGGTTCAATGCTGATTGGGAAAAATACACTTGGATAATTTTTATTCCGTTTGTAATTTTTGTTATCACTGCAGTTTCCAACGGAGCAAATATGACTGACGGAATTGACGGACTCGCAGCAGGTTCATCTGCCATCATCGGTGCAACACTTGGGGTGTTCGCTTATGTGAGCGGCAACATCAACACCGCGAATTATCTCAATATCATGTATATCCCCAACTCCGGTGAGCTGGTAATTTTTCTTGCGGCGCTAATTGGTGCCTGCATTGGTTTCCTCTGGTACAATACATATCCAGCCCAAATTTTTATGGGTGATACAGGTTCGCTTGCGCTCGGTGGAATTATCGGCACATTGGCTTTAGTTCTTCGCAAAGAATTACTCATTCCTATTCTGTGTGGAATATTTCTGGTGGAAAATCTTTCTGTGATTATTCAGGTTGCCTATTTCAAATACACCAAAAGAAAGTATGGTGAAGGAAGAAGGGTTTTTAAAATGTCACCGTTACACCATCATTATCAGAAGCTGAACTATCCTGAACCGAAAATCGTGATGCGCTTTTTAATTGTCGGAATCATGCTCGCAGTACTCACCATCATCACGCTAAAACTCAGATAGAAATTTAATGCAACCATTCATTGTCATACTTGGAGCGGCGGAAAGCGGAATTGGTGCAGCATTGCTTGCGATGAAGCAGGGTGCAGATGTTTTTGTTTCTGAGAAGGGAGAAATAAAAGACAAGTACAAGCAAACGCTGATTGAAAATAATATTCTGTTCGAAGAAGGAAATCACAGCGAAGAAAAAATTTTAAAAGCAACAGAAGTGATCAAGAGTCCGGGCATCAGTCCGAAAGTTCCATTGATACAGGCAATTAAAGCAAAGGGCATTTCAATTATTTCTGAAATTGAATATGGAGCCCGTTACACCAAATCGCCCATCATTGCCATCACAGGTACAAACGGAAAATCAACAACCACTTCACTCGTTCATCACATGTTGACCAAAGCTGGAAAGGATGCAGCATTGGTTGGAAACATCGGTTACAGTTTCGCTCGGCAAGTTGCAGAGCGCGATGCTGATTACTATGTTATGGAGATAAGCAGTTTTCAATTGGAAGATTGTTATGATTTCCATCCGCATATCGCTATGCTGTTAAATATTTCTGAGAATCATTTAGACCGTTACAATTATAAAATTGACGGTTATGCTGCTGCTAAGTTCCGTATTGCTCAAAATTTGGCTCAAAAAGACTACTTTATCTATGGAGCCGATAGCTTCTATCTGACATATCGTCTTTCTCAGGAAAATATATCTGCCAAAAAATTACCATTCAGCATGGAGCGAAAAATTGCTGAAGGTGCCTACGCCAACAACGAAAAACTTTTCATAAACCAAAACCAAAACACAATAACCATGAACCTTAACCAACTCAGTTTACGCGGAAAACACAATGTGTACAATTCAATGGCAGCAGGACTTGCCGCAACTTCTATTGGATTAAAAGAAGGAGACATTAAAGAATCAATGAGCGATTTTCATTCGCTTGAACATCGCTTGGAAGAAGCAGGATTTAAAAAAGGAATCGTGTACATCAACGATTCAAAAGCAACTAATGTCAATTCAGTATGGTATGCGTTAGAAAGTATGGAGCAACCTGTAGTCTGGATTGCGGGTGGCGTAGACAAGGGAAATGATTATTCTAAAATTACTGACCTCGTTCGCGAAAAAGTAAAAGCAATTGTTTGCCTCGGAAAAGACAATCGTAAAATTCATGAGGCATTTTCAAAAGTTGTTGACCTAATTGTAAATACTGAAAGCATGGAAGATGCTGTTCATTCAGCGTTACACTTTGCCAATAGCGGCGATGCGGTTTTGCTTTCTCCGGCTTGTGCGAGTTTCGATTTGTTTGAGAACTACGAGGAGCGCGGACAAAAATTCAAGCAAGTGGTAAATGCACTTCCTGAATAATATACAACTGTTACATCCGATGCTTATAGCTTAAACATGACAGCTAAGAGCTAATTCCTAATCTTGAACATCAAATAAAATGCAAGACATACTCAGCAGAACAAAAGGCGACCGTTTCATATGGTTAATTGTGATTGCGCTCACCATCATTTCGATGCTTGCGGTTTATAGTAGCACCGGTTCGCTTGCTTTTAAATATCAAGGTGGAAACACAGAATATTATCTCATAAAGCACTTGGGAATTTTTGCGTTCGGATTATTTCTGATGTTCGTCGCGCACTTAGTAAATTACAAGTTGTATTCAAAAATCGCTTTGCTCGCTTGGTTGATTTCTATTCCGCTTTTGATTTACACTTTATTTTTCGGAGTAGAAATCAATGATGCAAAACGATGGCTGACAATTCCTTTCGTGAACATGTCGTTTCAAACTTCCGATTTCGCGAAACTTGTTTTGATAATGTATATGGCGCGAGTGCTCTCGAAAAAACAAGAAACGATTAAAGATTTTAAAAAAGGATTTCTTCCGGCGATGTTGCCACCGGTAATTACTTGTGCATTGATTGCCCCTTCAAATTTGTCAACTGCGGCTATACTTTTTGCAACCTGCACTTTATTAATGTTCATTGGAAGAATGAACATGAAATATATTTTTATGATGATGGGCGGCGGGCTCGTTATGCTGGCGCTGATAATTTTAATTGCCCTCAATACTCCATTCAAAGCACGGGTTTATACCTGGCAATCTCGAATAGAAAATTTTTCGAAAGACCCGAAAGGAAGTTACCAGGTGCAGCAAGCAAAAATCGCAATTGCACAAGGTGGATTTTTTGGAAAAGGTCCGGGCAACAGTACACAACGAAATTTTTTACCGAGTCCGTACTCTGATTACATTTTTGCAATCGTGCTGGAAGAATACGGAATGTTTGGTGGCTTCGTGATATTGCTGATTTACATTTTGTTCTTGCTGCGATGTATAAAACTATTTGTCAAATGCCCGGGAGCATTCGGAGCATTTCTCGCTGTCGGATTAAGTTTTGCGTTGGTGATTCAGGCAATGATTAACATGGCGGTCGTTACAAATCTGTTACCTGTAACAGGTGTAACACTTCCGTTGATTAGCATGGGCGGAACATCGTTGTGGTTCACGAGTCTCGCTATCGGTATAATATTAAGCGTGAGTCGATTTGTTGAGCAGGAAGAGAACGGAGCTAAAGCGGAAGTTGAAAGTGAGTAGTGTTCAGCTTGCAGTAGACGGTATGCGGTTGGCGGATTTATTCTCTAATGAAAACTGCAATTCAATTTTTAATCTTTCATTTTTTATTTTTCATTTTTCATGAAAGTAATTATCAGCGGTGGCGGAACAGGCGGACATATTTTTCCTGCTGTCGCCATTGCAAATGCAATTAAAAATCGCCTCGGAGATAAAGCGGAAATATTATTTATCGGAGCTGAAGGCAGAATGGAAATGGAAAAAGTTCCCGCCGCGGGTTACAAGATTATCGGTTTACCGATTGCGGGATTACAACGGAAATTAGATTTGAAAAATTTTATTCTCCCATTCAAAGTGCTGAACAGTTTATTGAAGGCAAGTAAAATTATTTCGTCTTTCAAACCTGATGTTGTTGTTGGTGTAGGTGGTTATGCAAGTGGCCCGGTTATATTCGCTGCTTCGATGCAAGGAATTCCAACGCTGATACAGGAACAAAATTCTTTTGCAGGAATCACTAACAAAATACTGGGAAGAAGAGCGAAGAAAATTTGTGTTGCTTATGAGGGGATGGAAAAATTTTTCAGCGCGAATAAAATTATACTCACTGGAAACCCTGTGAGAAGAGATGTTACACAACAAGCGCACACAAAAGAAGAAGCACTGAATTTTTTTCAACTGCAACCAAACCAAAAAACAATTTTAGTGATTGGCGGAAGTTTAGGAGCAAGAACAATTAATGAATCTATTGCTCAGCATATTTCTTCTTTCAAAGAAAATAATATTCAACTCATCTGGCAAACCGGAAAATCGTATTTCGGAAAGGCAAAAGAAACTGTAACAGATTCAGATGGAGTAAAAGTTTTTGATTTTATCAATCGAATGGACATGGCTTATGCTGCTGCTGATTTAGTTATTAGTCGTGCCGGTGCGCTTAGTATTTCTGAGTTGTGTGTTTTAGGAAAAGCAACTGTGTTGGTTCCATCGCCCAATGTATCGGAAGACCATCAGACGAAAAATGCAATGGCTTTGGTAAATAAAAATGCTGCTGTGCTGGTGAAAGATGTAGAAGCAAAAAATAATCTGGTGTCGACTGCATTATCAATTATTGAGAATGAAAATCAATTGAGCGAGTTGCGGAAAAACAGTATTCAATTAGCGAAGGCAGGTGCTGATGAAAGAATTTGCGATGAGATTATGAAATTACTCAAACACTAAAAGTGATATTGTTGCTTTTCTTTGCAGCGCAATTTCCTGAATGAAAAACCTCTCTGAAATAAAAAGTATTTACCTCATCGGTATTGGTGGAATCGGTATGAGCGCTTTGGCTCGTTACTTCAATAATCGAGGTGTAAAAATTTCAGGTTACGATAAAACTCCTTCTTCGCTCACTGATGAATTGCAATTGGAGGGAATCGAAATTCATTTCGAAGAAAATATTTCGCTCCTGCCAAAAGAAATTGATTTAGTGGTTTACACACCTGCAGTTCCAAACGAACATGTAGAGTTGGTTTACTTCCGGAAAAATAATTATGATGTAATCAAGCGCTCTGATTTGTTAGAGGAAGTCACAAAGGATGCATTCACCATTGCGGTTGCTGGCACACATGGAAAGACAACCACCACAAGTATGATTGCGCACTTGCTGAAATCATCCGGTTACGATTGCACTGCTTTTCTCGGGGGAATCACTGTGAATTACAACACGAATTTTCTTTCCGGAAAAAATAATGTGATAGTTGTTGAAGCGGATGAGTACGACAGAAGTTTTTTAAAACTGCATCCAGATATTTCAATTATTACTTCGGCCGACCCCGACCATTTAGATATTTACGGAACAGGAGAGGAAGTTGTAAAATCATTTATTGACTTTGCCCATCAGCTAAAAAAGGATGGCAGTTTAATTGTGAAACATGAATTACCATTTCGGAATTCATTGCATGAGTTGAAAAATTTCTCTTATTCGGTTTACGATTACGAAGCTGATTTCACCTGCACGAATGAAAATCTGTTGAACGGAACTTTTCAGTTCGATGTGATTGCAGGAGAAAATACTATCAACGAAATTCATCTTGGTGTTGGCGGAATGCACAATGTAGAAAATGCAGTTGCAGCCGCAGCAGTTGGAATGCTTTTAAAAATCTCTCCGCAAAAAATTCGTGAAGGACTTGAAAGTTTCAAAGGAGTGAAGCGTCGTTTTGAATACATCATTCAACGAGAGGATTTAGTTTTCATTGACGATTACGCACACCATCCAAATGAGATAAAAGCATTTCTTACTGCAGTGCGCGAAATATTTCCCGATAAAAAAATCACCTGCATATTTCAACCCCATTTATTTTCTCGCACCAGAGATTTCGCTGATGAGTTTGCCGCAACACTTTCTCTCGCGCACGATGTTTTCCTTTTACCGATTTATCCTGCGAGAGAAGAACCGATTCCGGGTGTTACATCTCAAATGATTGCAGATAAAATGGAAGGAGTGAATGTGAATGTAACAGAAAAGCAGGGCTTGATTCGGGCACTTGATATAAGTAAACCTGAAGTGATTGTAACAGTCGGCGCAGGCGACATTGACCAGTTAATTGAGCCGATAAAAAGTTTTTACGAGCGTACTGCCTAAAAAAATCAACTATGTGATGTATTGATGTGCAATACAATTGCGTTCACTCAAGGTGTATAAAAATACTTTAGTGCGCGTGAAAAAGAAATTGCAGAAATTAAAACCCATTTTACGAATTGCAGGATACTGCTCTGTCGCATTGGTGTTTCTGATTATTTCGGTTGCTGCAATTAATCATCAGCAAAATATTCCATGCGCTGATTATAAAATTCATATCAATACTGAAAACGGGATTTTCTTTTTGGATGAGAACGATGTGAATCAGATTATCCGCGATAATAATTATGCTTCGCGAAAAGGAACTGCCTCGGGAGAAATTGATTACAATCGTTTAGAAAGAGTAATTGAGAATAATCCTTACGCCGAAAAATCTGAAATCATTTTATCGCCGAATGGCGAAGTGAATGTGGATGTTACACCTCGCCTTCCGATTGTGCGTGTTATTAACAGAAACGGTGTTGGCTTTTACATTGACAAACAAGGGAAGAAGCTTCCACTCTCTGATAAATTCGCGGCGCGTGTTCCGGTCGCTACCGGAAACATTTCTGATTCAGGATTGAACGAAGATTTTTCTGACTCTGCACAAACAAATAAAATTTTTCAATTGGCATCATTCATTTATTCAGATTCGTTACTTAATCCTTTAGTTGAGCAGATTTATATCACTGATGAAAATGAATTTGAACTGGTTCCTAAAATCGGAAATCACATTATCATTCTTGGCGACATCAATAACCTCAAAGAGAAAACAGAAAAGCTATTCTCGTTTTATCGCGATGGATTAAGTCATGTGGGATGGCAGCAGTATAGTGTTGTCAATTTAAAATTTAAGAACCAGGTGTATGCAACGCGCAGAGATGTTACACTTAAGAAATTAATTACTGAACCCGTTGCTGCAAAAACTGACTCAACCAAACTGAACTAACCAAACATAAAATGATTAACGCACAGGAATTTATTGTCGGGCTCGACATAGGCACAACTAAGATTTGTGTTTTAGTAGGACGGAAAAACGAACACGGGAAAATTGAAATTGTAGGAATCGGGAAATCGGATTCGCACGGCGTGATGCGCGGTGTGGTTTCGAACATTGATAAAACTGTTGACTCAATTAAGAAGGCAGTAAAGGAAGCTGAAGACAGCAGCGGTGTTGAAATCAGAAATGTGTATGTCGGCATTGCCGGTCAGCACATTCGCAGTATGCAGCATCGCGGACAATTGCTTCGCAACAATGCTGAAACAGAAATTACTGTTGACGAAATAAAAAAACTGATTCAGGATATGCGCCGTCTGGCTGTTCCTGCAGGCGACCGCATTATTGATTCTCTTCCACAGGAATTTATTGTTGACAATGAATTAGGAATTAAAGACCCTGTTGGAATGTGCGGCGCGAAAGTCGAAGCAGATTTTCACATCATCACAGGTCAGGTAAGTGCAATACAAAATATTCGCAAGTGCATTGAGAAAGCGGGATTGAATCTGGTTGAAATGTTTTTAGAACCACATGCTTCTTCATGTGCAGTGTTGAGTGAAGATGAAAAGGAAGCCGGTGTTGCGTTGGTTGATATTGGTGGAGGAACTTCTGACATTGCGATTTTCCAGGATGGAATTATTCGTCACACCTGCGTGATTCCATTTGGTGGAAACATTATTACTGAAGATATAAAAGATGGTTGTCAGGTAATGCGCGCTCATGCCGAGTTGCTGAAAGTGCGCTTCGGCTCTGCGTTAGAGCAGGAAACACAAGACAATCAGGTGGTAAGTATTCCGGGGTTAAGAGGAAGAGAGCCACGCGAAATTTCAGTTCGTAATCTTTCGCGCATCATACAGGCACGCATGGAAGAGATGATTGAAATGATTGATGCAGAAATTTTTTCTTCCGGTTTCAAACACAAACTCATTGCAGGAATTGTATTGACAGGCGGAGGCTCATACATGAAACATCTTGTGCAGTTAGTACAATTTAAAACAGCGATGGATGCGCGGATCGGACTACCAACTGAACATCTGGCTTCAGTAAAAGTGGACCAGTTAAAGCATCCGATGTTCTCGACCGGTGTCGGATTAATTCTGAAAGGCATTGACGATTACGAAGAAAAAGAAAGAGAACAATCAGTGCTGACAGAAAGAAGAAAAGAAGAAATTCTTTCGCAGACAAATGTGCCAATTGTGAAAGTTGCAGAACCTGTTCATGAAGTAGTGGAAGAAGTAGAACAGAAACCACGCAAAAATATTTTCAACGGAATACTGAAAAGCGTAAAAGAGATTTTCAGTGAAGAGGTGGACGAAAATTTCGGAAGTAAAAGTTAATCAATCAAAAAAATAAAAAACTAAAACATAAAAGTTTATGAGTATTCAATTCGATGTGCCAACAACAAAAACTTCCATCATCAAAGTAATTGGTGTGGGCGGCGGCGGCGGCAATGCGGTGAATCACATGTTCCGTCAGGGAATTGTGGGAGTAAATTTTGTGGTGTGTAACACCGACCAGCAGGCGCTCGATTTAAGCCCTGTTCCATTTAAAATTCAGTTGGGAAATAATATCTCTCAAGGTCGCGGTGCGGGCATGAACCCTGAAGTTGGAAAGCGCGCAACCATTGAGGCATTGGATGAAGTAATGAAGGTGCTGGAAGACAATACGAAAATGGTTTTCATTACTGCAGGAATGGGAAAAGGAACCGGAACCGGTGGCGCTCCTGTGATTGCGAAGGCGGCGAAAGAATTAGGAATTTTGACTGTGGGATTGGTGACTACACCATTCGGTGCTGAAGGTCCACGCCGTTTTAATCAGGCGAATGATGGTATTAACGAATTGAAAAATTATGTTGACACCATTCTTGTAATCAGTAACGATAAGTTGCGCGAAGTATATGGCAACTTAAAACTCAGCGATGCATTCTCTCATGCTGATAGTATTCTTTGCAATGCGGCAAGAAGTATTGCAGAAATTATTACAGTGCCCGGTTATGTGAATGTGGATTTTGAAGATGTGAATACTGTAATGCGCGACAGTGGTGTTGCGATTATGGGAACTGCGCAAGCAGAAGGAGAAGACCGTGCAGAGCGCGCCATTGAAAGTGCATTGAACTCTCCGTTGCTCAACGACAACCAGATTAAGGGAGCGAAAAATATTTTGCTGAATGTTACATCAGGTGAAGAAGAAGTTACACTTGATGAAATCAGCAACATCACTGAATATATTCAGAGCCAGGCAGGATACGATTCAAATATCATCTGGGGGAACTGCCACAACCCTGCATTGGGAAAAGCAATCAGTGTAACAATTATTGCAACCGGTTTCGAATCACAAACTTTCGGACGGAATGATGCTGCTCAACGCAAACAAAAACTTTCATTGGAAGGAAATAACATTCCGCAAGCTGCTGATGGTAATGTTCGTGAAATTAACCGCCCTTCAATATTAACAAAACCTGCTGCTGAATCGCTGATTGAAAATGAAATTGAACTGGCGCCAACTGTTACAGGCACTGTTACATCAGAACCTGCTATGGCATCGGAAGAAAATTTAGAAGGTCAGATGCGATTGATTACGAAGGAAGCAAAAGAAGAAAACACTTTTGTGGATGATGCAGGATTGTCGCACGACGAGAAAATGCGCCGCATTCAAAAGCTGCGTGGCCTGAGCATGAACAAAGGCGAAGCACTTTCTGAATTGGAAAAAGAACCTGCATACAAAAGAAGAAACCTGAATCTGAAAGACATACCGCACAGTTCGGAGCAAAACATCAGCACTTTGTATTTGAGCGACAGTGCGGATGGTAAACACGAATTGAAAAAGAATAACTCCTTCCTTCACGGACACGATAAGGTGGATTGATAAAATGCAGTCCTAAGTCAATAGTCATTAGTCCTCATTAGCAATTCTCAGGACTAAGTGCTAAAGACAAAGGACTTAAAGAGGACCCATTATGTGGGTTTTGGTTTGGTAAGTCCCGACATGCTGCGAAGCCTGCGGGACTTTTTATTTTGAAGCGGTTTTATTGTGGTAACAGATTCAACACATAAAATAGTTTTGTGCCTTCCGCATTTTATAATCTCAATTCACATTCGAAAGGAAAAATTAGTTTTAACTTTCTCTCCTCAATAATACTTTGCTGATGAGCAAATACATTCTGCTTTCTTTTTTTCTTGTTGCACTGTTACACTCTAATTTATGTGCGCAAAACCTTGTGCCGAATCCGAGTTTTGAGGATATGGTCGGTTGCCCGGATAATTTGGATGAGGTTAGCATGTGTGTTGGTTGGAGTTCGTTTGGTCGCACTCCAGATTATTTCAACTCTTGTAATCATTCATGGTTAGGTGTTCCTCAAAATGGTTTTGGTTATCAGAATGCCGCGAATGGAAATGCATATTGTGGTATTTGTACCTTTAATTTTCCTAATCCCATTCCATCATATAGGGAATTTGTTGGGAGAACTCTTTCATCTCCATTAATTATTGGAGCAAAGTATTTTGTGAGTATTAAAGTTAGTCTTGCTGACAGTTCAAATTATGCCACAAATAATTTAGGAATATTATTTTCAAATACACAATATAACGATACTTCTTCAACTCCTTCAAATAATATTTCTTCAATATATTCTACCTCTGTTATTCAAGATACATCTGAATGGAAAATTATTTCGGGAATTTTTATTGCAGACTCATCATATAGCTTTATAATTATCGGGAATTTTTTCAATGATGCTAATACTGATACTTCCTTTGTTGGTTCAAATTTCTCTCTAAATAGTCCTCATGAAGCATATTATTATATAGATGATGTTTGTGTTTCAACTGACTCATTAGAATGTGATTTAAATCCCGAAGGAATTTACTCAACTACAAAAAATGAAATTAATATCTACCCAAACCCAGCAAGCAACAAAATCTATTTTAAGAACAACGCTCAAAATGAATTTGATTGTTCGTTAATTAATATGATGGGAGAGGTTGTGGGTACATATACTGTTACAGCAGCAAACTCAATTGATGTTTCAACTATTCCGCAGGGCATTTATCTGCTTCAATTAAAATTCAGGAATCAACTGATTCAAAAGAAGCAAATCATCCTGCATTGAGCATGAAAACATTTTCCCTTCTGCTTTCTTTTTTTCTTATTGCACTGTTACACTTTGGTTTAAATGCACAAAACCTTGTGCCGAATCCGAGTTTTGAGGATACTGTTGCTTGTCCTGATAATTTTGGTCAAATTGATAAAGCCGCAAATTGGTACTCATTTGGACAAACTCCTGATTATCTCAACTCTTGTGGAATAGTTGGAGGCAGTGGAGTTCCTGTTAATTTCGGTGGTTATCAAGTTTCTTCGAATGGAAATGCTTATATTGGAATCTACAATTCATATCCCCCATATACTCTTTATAGAGAGTATGCAGGGGCGCATTTATTAACTCCTCTTCTTGTAGGTACAAAATATTATCTAAGTTTTAAAATAAACATGGCTAATAACTCAAGTGCTGCTTCCAATAATATGGGGGTTTTATTCTCCACTGTTTCATACAGCACTTTTAATTCGGTACCGATAGTTAATCATGCCCAACTTTATTGCACTTCAATTATCTCCGATACCTCACATTGGATTAACATAGCAGGAAGCTTTATCGCTGATTCTGCCTTTCAATATATCATTGCAGGTAATTTTTTTAGTGATAGTAATACTAACTTCAATAATACATTTTGGAATCCTGATTATTTAAGCATCTCTTATTACTACATTGATGATGTTTGTGTGTCAGCAGATTCTGCAACCTGTAATTCTGAAACCGGAGTAAAATCTATTTCAACATCGCCATTTAATATCTACCCCAACCCTGCAAACAATAAAATCTATTTCAGCAACAATCCTCAAAATGAATTTGATTGTTCGTTAATTAATATGCTGGGAGAGGTGGTCGGTACATATCCTTCTACAAGAGCAAACTCAATTGATGTTTCAACTATCCCCGAAGGCATTTATCTGCTTCAATTAAAATTCAGGAATCAACTGATTCAAAAAAGGCAAATCATCCTGCATTGAGTATGAAAACATTTTTCCTTCCACTTTCTTTTTTTCTTGTTGCAGTGTTACACTTTGGTTTAAGTGCGCAAAACCTTGTGCCTAATCCGAGTTTTGAGGATACAGTGAGTTGCCCCTACGATTTAACATTGATTGATTATGCTCAAGGTTGGAGTTCTTATAGGATAACACCTGATTATTTTAATGCTTGCTGCCAAAATCCAATGGCAGGTGTGCCAAGAAATGAATGGGGGTATCAGTTTCCTGCGAGTGGAAATGCTTATATAGGAATTGAAACATGGGCAGCTGGATTTGGGCCAAATTTGATGGAAATAGCTGGTTGCCAACTTTCGACTCCATTAGTAATTGGAACTAAATACTATCTAAGTATGAAAGTTTGTCGAACTGAGAAAAATATAATAGCGACAAATAATATTGGAATATCCTTTTCAACTGTCCCATATAATCAAACGGATACTGTTCCCATTAATAATACTTCTGCAATAAAAGCATCTTCAATAATTACAGATACAACGAATTGGGTACTTGTAAAGGGTACTTTTGTGGCAGATTCTGCTTACGATTATGTGATGGTTGGGAATTTTTATGACGACCAACATACCGACACTGTTTCTATTCCTACTGACACAACTAATTTGGGATGGCTCTTATTTGAGGCAATATATTATGTAGATGATGTATGTGTGTCATTAGATTCTTCAACTTGTTTTGACTGGAATGTAGTTGAAACTTTTTCGAACTCTGATTTTAATATCTACCCCAACCCAGCAAGCAACAAAATCTATTTTAACAACAACACTCAAAACGAATTTGATTGCTCGTTAATTAATATGCTGGGAGAGTTGGTTGGTACATATCCTTCTATAAGCGCAAACTCAATTGATGTTTCAACTATTCCGGAAGGCATTTATCTACTTCAATTAAAATTCAGGAATCAACTGATTCAAAAGAAGCAAATCATCCTGCATTGAGTATGAAAACATTTTTCCTTCTGCTTTCTTTTTTTCTTGTTGCACTGTTACACTTTAATTTGAGTGCACAAAACCTTGTGCCCAACGGGAGTTTTGAGGATACTGTTGCTTGTCCATTAGATGTTGGACAAATATCTTATTGTCTTGGGTGGAATTCATATTTACTTTCACCTGATTATTTTAATCCATGCACCAATTCATTAGATGCTGGAATGCCAAATAATATGAGCGGATCACAATATCCTGCAACTGGTAATAGTTACTCTGGGCTTACAACTTTTTTTTCTAGTTCTACTCCGTTGCCGGTAACCCTTCCATCCGTTGTCCGGTCTCCCGACCGACAACTTGGTTTTGGGGGGTAAATGATTGCATTTGTTGTATGAACAATGCAATAAGTTATATGAAGAACTCAATTTCTTTCAGAATAAATGCAAATAGTTTCGAAATGTTTTGCAAAACATTGGTGAGGAATTGAAATAACTTCGAAATGTTTCGCAAAAAATTCATGGAGAATGCAAATAACTTCGAAATGTTTCGCAAAACATTCGAGAAGAATTCAAATAATTTCGAAATGTTTCGCAAAAAATTGATGGAGAATGCAAATAACTTCGAATTGTTTTGTTCGAAATTTATAAAAAATCACATTTTTATTCTATTTTATCAATATAGTCGATGGGTATAGTAACTTTTTTATGTTTCATAAGTAAAGAACCCTCGCCTGATAAAAAAACAACAGGTTCAACAACAATGAAAAGAATTTTCTTAAATTTTATTTTGGTTCCTAAACTCGGAACCAGCAAAATGACCGACGGAAATTTCATGGATTTTGTTAGCAGCATTATTCTTTCCGTAAAAGACAATGCAAACTTTACTAACGAGCAAACCGCTATCGGGGCACTCAAATTAAAGCTCGCCGATTTTATTGCAACAAAAGGCAAAATCAAGTACGGGCCTTCAGGAGCTGCCGCAGCCAAGGATGCTATTCGCGCCGAAATGGAACAAATGCTTAAGGCGCTTGCAATAGCTTGTGCCGACGAAGTGAATAATGATTTAGCTAAATTTTTAACAAGCGGTTTTTCTATTCGCGAACACCATGCTATAACCGGTTTGAAAGTTCCAACTGCGGTTAAATTAAGTGTAGGCGCGTCTGATACTCAACTCGAGTTGTCTTTTAAAGGCGATGAAAAAGCATCGTACTATAAAATATGGATTGGCCTTGATACTGAATCGTTGCTGAATATGGTAACTACCACTGCTTCAAAACTTACTGTTACAGGTTGCAAACCGGGCGTACGCTATTATGTTCGCCTCGCTGCCTGCGGTAAAAAGGATGTGATGAGTGCCTGGAGTTCTTTTGTGAGCCGCATAGCCGCTTAAGTTTTTTCTTAATACTGTTACAGTCCGTTCTTCGAAAGAGGAACGGACTTTTTTATTTTATATCTGCGGAAAATTGTTTGCGGGTTTAAATAACTCACAAACCTGAAGTTTATGTTTCCTGAAACTTATTGAGTTCAATTGTTACTATATACAAGCCATTAGAAAAATATAAGGCATTTCTAATATTAATAACATTAACTTGACTTTCGAAAGTTATTTAATTGATTTTTCATCAATGAATAATTTCAGATTCCAACCCCAAAACTCTAAGCGTATGAAAAAAATTTACAATTTTATTACCCCTTATGGATTTAAAATAATTTCCAGAAATATTTTTCTTTTTCTTTTGATAATAATTGGAATGCAAAGAAATTCTGTTGCACAGTTATCTACTAAATATACTTTCGTTTATAACGGAACCACAACTTATGCTTCAATAGGAGGTACGACTGTTACAGCAGCCGTAGGTACCGATGCAGTTTTCACTGCTATTCCTATTGGATTTACTTTTGCCTTTAACTGTAACAACTATACAACAGTAGGGTTAAGTACTAATGGTTTTTTGTGGTTTGGTTCAGGAACATGTTCCGCCACACAATATGCGCCTTTAAGTTCTCAGACTGGAGAGACAGGGGCAGTTGATGGAATTATTTCATTGTGGGGAGTAAATGTTACAAGTGGAAATCCTTTGAGGTATATTACTTCGGGGAGCTCACCAAACAGAATATTTACTGTTGAATGGAAAAATATTGGACCTTCAACCGGAGGACTTGATTGCGAAATAAAACTCTATGAAACAAGTAATCAGGTAGAGTTAATTTATTGGGATAATTCTTATTTTCTTGGTGGAACTGCCACAGGACAAACGGGAATGCGAGGAAATGTTTTATCAGATTTTGTTAATAGAAAGGCTACTGGCGGTGGAGCAAACAATTGGTGTAGTTCAGCTGCCGGAACTTTAAACACTGATGTTTCCACTATAAACGCTACAACATCTTGTAACTATGCTACTTCAGCTTCTTCTCAGCAAATTACTTTCAGATATACATATTCATCAGCCACATGCTGCACTCAACCAGGCTCTAATGCAACATCATTTGGATACGCAAATCTTGTTCCCGCATCGGGAACCGGAACAGTTGGATTCACAAGAGGTACTGGAGATGGCGGTGTCATTATGATTATAAAAGATGGCTCAGCACCAACAGGGCCATCAAACGGAACGGCATATATACCTGCTAACGCAAGTGCAGTTTATGGTAGCGGAACAGCTTTGGGTGGTGGATATTTAATTTTTGTGGAAAATGGTTCCGGCAGTGGTTTGAGAACCGTGAACTTGACCGGACTCACGACAGGGCACAGCTATTACTTTGCTGTTTATGAATATAACGCGACGGCCACCTGTTATTTTGCGACTGCGCTGAGTGGTGGATTTTGTTACGGCCCTCCTCTGGCAACAACTGTTACACCTTCACCTACAACAGTATGTTTAGGAACCAGCACTACTTTAAGTTTAACGGGATTATCGGCCGGCGGATTCTATACTTATCAATGGCAATATTCAGCAACTAACGGAAGTGGATATGCTACTGCAAGTGGAACTTCAACTAATTCAACTTATGGAACTCCAACTACATTGCCATCCGATCCTTCTTACTATGTAAGTCAGGTTACTTGCCCAAATACAGGTGATGTAACTCAATCATCCCAGGGAACAGTAAACTTAACAAGTTTTCTAAGTTGTTATTGCTCAAGCGGAATATTTGCAGCTGCAGCAACAGCAACTCGTGGAATTGTGAATGTTACACTTGTTGGAAATTCTGTAACGATAAATAATACTACAGCGGCAAATACAACTTCTCCTTATTATACTTTATATTCATCACCCGTTGCAGATTTATCTGCATTATCTTCTTATAGTCTTCAGGTAAAAGTAGGAACACAGGCGGCAAACAACTATGGTACCGCATGGATTGATTACGACCATAGTGGAACTTTTGGAGGATATAATATTTCTGGAACTGCAACTTCAGGAGGAAATTATAACAGCACAGGAACAGTGGAACGAATTGGTTCATTTGGCCCTGCGAATGCGAGTGTAATAACTACGCTCGCTTTTACTGTGCCTGGCTCATCATTAAGTGGTACTACAGGAATGCGTGTTTTGTATCGATATAATTCTTCTGCAGCAACAGTTGATGCTTGCGGTCCTGTATCAGGAGCTGCAACAACAGGAGGTGCGGGCGAAGTGGAAGATTACAGAGTTACAATTTCGACCTGTACCCCGCCAACTACTCAGGCAATAAATGCAAGTACAAGTTCTGTTACAACAACAACAGGAACAATAAGCTGGATTCCTGGTAATGGAACAGGAGGAGATATTGTTGTACTTAGTCAGGGAAGCGCGGTGAATTCAAATCCGGTACAAGGAAATGTTTATACTCCGAACACAGCGTTTGGTGGCGGAACGCAAATAGGAACCGGAAATTATGTGATGTCACAAGGTGTAACAGGTACAGTAAATATTACAGGATTAATTTTAAACACAACATATTATTATGCTATCTATACTTTTAGTAGTGGAGCTTTATGTTATAAAACCCCTGCATTAACAGGGAGTTTTACTACTTTAAACGGAGCCATGACTTATGTTTCAAGTACTACTAATCAACAAACTGGAAATGTTTCCCAAGGCGTGAGCAATCAGGCGATCGTTCAATTGCAAGTGGTGATGGGTTCAGGAACAAGTCCCGCTTTGAGTCTAACCTCATTAACTTTTAACACGAATGGAACCACGAATATTTCAGGAGATGTAACAGCCGCTCGAATCTGGTATACCGGAAATAGTTCTTCTTACGCTACTTCAACACAGTTCGGAACAACTGTAACAGTTTTCCCGGGAGGTTCAACTGCAATTCCGGTTACAGGTTCACAAACTCTTTTGCCAGGAACAAATTACTTCTGGGTTGCTTATGATATAAATATAGCTGCTACAATTGCGAATGTAGTTGATGCAGAATGCCCGACTATAACTATTGTTACACCGCAAACACCAACTGTTACAGCGCCGGCCGGAAGCAGACCTATAGTAGCACTTGCTGGTATCGCCTGTGCATATACTGGATCCAATCAGACAATTGCCTTATCTACTATTGTTGGTGTGGGTGGAACAACAACTATAGCTTCAGGAACTTCTATTGATGATAATAATTATTCATCGCAAAGTTTTCCTGCTGGATTTAATTTTGAATATAACGGTCAAGTCTTTACTTCTTATGGAATCAATTCAAATGGATTTATTTGGTTCGGATCGGGAACACCCAACACTAATTCTTACTCACCAATTGGAAATTTAACCGCAAGCGGGACAATTAGCGGAGTGCTTTGTCCGTTTGGAACCGATCTTATCGCGCATCAGCATACATCCTATAGCCCGGCTACTCCAAGCATAAGCGTAGGTGTAACAGGTACTACTCCCAATAGAATTTATACTGTTGAATGGAATGGTTTTTACAGTAAAACAATTTACAATACCGGAACAGATGGCGGATGTTACCCAACTGCTCTGTTCGGAATTTATTATAACGATGCCCATCGATTGGATTTTCAGATTAAACTATATGAAACAGGGGGTTCAAATTCAAGTCGCATTGAATTTGTTTATCGAGATCAGAATCCTGTTTGTATAAATACCGGATATCCCTATCAGATTGGAATAAGAGGTTCTTCTGCTGCTGATTATTTAACACGAGCAAATTCAGGAAGTCTGACTCCTTCTTCTTCAACAAATGGCGGAGCAGCAACTACTACTAATGCTTTTGGAAGCGCTAATTATATTAATGGAAGCGTCGGAATCAGGTTTACACCAAATATTTTAACTCCTGCTTTGACACCAACACCTACCGCAACAAATACTTGCCCTGCTGTAACAGTTTTGTTAACAGGAAGTGTTACAGTGCCTGCTTCGCCAGCCTTTCAATGGTACTTAAATAATATTGCGATTTCAGGAGCCACAAATTCAACTTATTCTGCTCCTGTAAGCGGTACTTATGTAATGGTTGCATCAAATGCAGGATGCGGAAGAGTTTCTAATTCAACTGTAGCTACAATAATTTCCTGTTGTGCCACTACTGGTTTATGGACCGGAACTATAAGTACTGACTGGAATACGGCAGGTAATTGGTGTGGAGGTATTCCGACTGCTACTACTGATGTTGTAATAAATTCAGGAACGCCGAATGATCCATTGATAAATACAGGAGCAGTGGCAACTTGTAATAATTTATCAATTGGCGCAGGCGCATCCTTGTCAATAGCAGCGAATACCTTAAATATGAAGGGAAATTTAACAATTACTCCAACCGGGTTTTATGTGCATTATGGTGGAACACTTGAATTAAATGGAACAACTCCACAGAGTATTCCTGATATTTCCTGCTACAATCTAAAAATAAATAATTCAGCAGGAGTTGTTATAACCGGAGATGTAACTGTTACAAATGTTTTGAATCTGTTCAATGGAAAAATAAGTACAGGTGGAAGCATTATCACAATTAGTAATTCATCATCAAATGCTGTTATAAACTTTAATAATACCAACTATATAGATGGGAGATTAATTCGGTATATAAATAATGGTGTTTTTGATTTTCCAATTGGCGATGCAGTAAATTATGAATTAGCGACTGTAACAGTTAATAATTTAGCACCTGTATTATATTTATTGGGAGAATATTTTTCCAATAATTCGGGATGTACTGATATACCAAATGTAGCAGGAGGACCTTATGTGAATGGAACTCCTTTAACCACTTTGTTAAACGCAGGTTTCTGGACAATTACGCCTGATGGTCAACCCACAACTGGCACCTATAATATTCAAATCAATGAAAGAGGTTATACCAATACACCTCCCGGTCCTTCTTATTGTGCTGTTATTAAGAGAGATGATTGTATTAGTTTATGGCATTCGTTAGGAGTACATACAAATGCAACACAAAGCATTTCTGGCGGAACTGTTACAGCAGTAAGAACCGGATTAACTTCTTTCTCTGATTTCGGAGTTGGGTTTAGCGGAAGCGTTTTGCCTATTCAATTAATTTCATTCACTGCAACAAAGTGTACAAAGGATTTGGATGCTTTGCTTCAATGGACTACTGCTTCAGAGTTAAATAATGATCATTTTGAATTGGAAGTTGCCACAACAACAAATCCGAGCAGCGAATTTGCGTTTAAGAAAATAGGTCAGGTTGGCGGACATGGAACTTCTCAAACTGCAAACGATTATAATTTTATTGATCGTGAACCAAATAAATCAGGAGTGCGATACTATCGGTTAAAGCAGGTAGATGCTGATGGCAATTTCAATTATTCAAATGTGATTTCGCTTTCATTTTCTTCTTCAGGAATTGTTTTAACAGAATTATATCCGAACCCGACTGATAATCTAACGAATTTTAACCTCCAGGTTTCCAACGAAACAATTGCTAAAATTTCATTTACCAATATTCTTGGAAAGGAAGAGTTGGCTTACAATCAGGAATTAAAAGTTGGAGAGAACCAGATTTCAGTTGATGTTTCTCAGTTTGCTCAGGGATTTTATTTCCTCAACATTACCGGAGGAAATGGAATAACCATCCATAAAAAATTCGAGAAGTATTAATTGTAGCTTTCATGAAAACAAAAATCCCTTCAGGTGTAACAGTCTGAAGGGGCTTTTGTTATTGTGGCAAGTGATTCAACACATATAAATAATTCCGCGCCTTGCGCACTTTATAATCTGTGTAAGCCTGTTGCGCCCAGCTTTTTGCTAAATCAATTTTACCTGTTACCTCACAACCCAGCGCCATATTGTAACAAGCTCTTCCTGCTACTTTGCTGTTAACCGATTTCGAAAGCGCATTCCATTTTTCCATTGCACCAGTCCAGTCGTTAGTTGTTGCTTTTCTCCAGGCAACTTTCATCTGGTCGTTTCCCCTTTTAAAAATTACTCTGTCCTGCCGCACAACTATTGGTAAATATTTTCTTGCTGAATTATCACCAATGTAATTTCCGGTATTTCTTACCGCTGAAGTCGGAACAGTGGAAACCGGAGAAACTGTTACAGACTGCTGCAATTGATCGCTATACTGATCTATCACCGACATGCTAAGTGTATCATACAACCGCCATGAATATGTTACACTGTAATTTATTTGTTTCGGCGCAATGTATCCGCCTGCAATCATATTCACTCCACTGAAAAGAGTGCTGATTAAATTATCGGAATTAGTATCAAATGTTTCGAGCACCATCAACGCATCGCAATTGTTTTTTCGGCAAAGTGTTTTTATTGTTTCCCATGTCAGTGGTTCAGGCGAATGAATATTGATTTTGTTTCTCGAAAGAAAATGACTCACAGGAATAAACGCATGAGGCGAAGTGTAACGGTTCATTTCTTCAACAAATGCATTCAAACATTCTTCAGTACCGATTAAATCTCCGGCAATGGCTTCTCCTGTTAAAATAGATTCAATAGCATTGTTATTTTTCTTTGAGCTGTCAACTTTTGTCCGGTTATAAAGCGCAATATTTTTTATATTATCGGGCAACGAAAAATGCGGAGGGTAAGTAACTTTCACACTCATTTGCGTGGTAGCACACGATTGAACAAGTATCACAAATGAAAATAAAATGAGCGGTAAAAGATTTTTCATACTAAAAAATTTACCACTCATTCTAAAAATAATGCCAATGAATTTTATTTCCTTAATAACTGAGAATTACGGTTGAAGTAGTTCCGCTCGAACCTGTCCAGCTTACTTTATAACCATATGCGCAGGCAAGCGTGGTCGCATTTCCTTGCTGATCTACACCAAGAGTCAATGTAAAATCACCAACGCTTAAATGATGAACCAATTTACCGCTGTTTGGTCTCCATAATCCGCAATATGAATTTGAAACAATCGCTGTATTGTAATAAGTAGTGAAATCCATTGCGTAACGGTTTTTCCCCCATGAATCAACAGTAGCGAATCCATTTAAAGTTGTATCACCATTTGCAGTAAAAGTTACTTTACTATCGGCTAACGAATATGCCCATTCAGTAGTGCGGGCACTGTTCCATGTTGCTGAATCACCGGCGTCAAATTTTACATGAATATTAAATGCACTCTCACGATATTTTAAAGTGCTGCTGCCAAGTAAGAAGGTGAGCCAGTTATTTCCATTGAGGTTTTTCAAAGTTTTCAAACCATTAAACATGATTGATTTGTTATCCGACAAGCGCACTATTTTATAATTGATGTAGGTTAGTTTCAAAACAGCACCTACATCACTCCATAAATTTCCGGATATGAGTTCAACTTTTATCACCCCTGAACGCGTACACGAAGGACTGAAGCAAGGTGTAACACCATCAAAATTGAAAAACAAAATGTGCTGGGCAATTTGTGAGGAGTCAATTGTAACACCACACATTGGGCTTGAATAAGTTTCTTCCGCTCTTCCGAACGAAGGAATATCTCCTAACGCGCCATTGATATCCTGATCAGCTCTGTCTGATTCTGCCTTGTAATTATTTGCATCAGTATTAAACTGTTCAACCTGAGGGTCGAGCGCATCCTTCTTGTTGTCTTTTTTGCAAGATGTAAAAACACCTGCAATCATTAAACTAATGAGTAAGAGAGAAGCTAATTTCCTGTTCATGTATTAATTTTTTTAATGGTTTTCAAAAATAAGTTTAAACTTCTTTCATTGCTAAACGAATTCGCAAACATTCTATTGTTGTGAAGTCTTCATTACAAGACTTTCGATTCGTAATTAATATTGTTGTACATAAACTAAAAATGAAATTCATCGCTGATTCTGGCTCTACGAAAACCACTTGGGTGCTGATTGATAATAATAATCAGCAGAAACAATTTTCAACCGAAGGTTACAATCCTTTCTTTATAAAAACTCCCGCGATAGTTGAATCGTTGAGAAAAAATCTGTTACACCTGATTCAACCGAATGATATTTCTGAAATTCATTTTTATGGCTCAGGAGTTTCGAATGCTGAGAATGTGAAGGCTATCAGCGATGCATTTGCTGTTTGTTTTCCAAAATCAAAAAATTTTATTGAGCACGATTTGCTTGCTGCTTGTCGCGCGTTGCTCGGGAGTGAAAAAGGTTTCGCTGCAATACTCGGTACAGGAACCAACACCGCTATATATGATGGCAACGATGTAGAGTTGAATATTGATTCGCTCGGATATGCCTTGGGCGATGAAGGAAGCGGCTCTTATATCGGAAGATTAATATTGAGAAGTTATCTGCGCGATTTCATGCCGACGAAAATGGCGGAAGATTTTAGAAAGAAATTTTCTGTAACGGATAAAAATGAAATCCTGAAAAATATTTATGACCAGCCATTGCCAAATCGTTTTCTCGCCAGCTATGCCTCGTTTATTGATAGCAACAATCATCCGTTTATTCAGGACATCATTCACTCTGCCTTTCATGATTTCTTTGGAAATATTGTTTCTCACTATCCGCGATATACTGAATATTCATTTAACTGCGTCGGAAGTATTGCCTTTCATCAAAAGGAAATTCTTCAACAAGTTGCAAATGAATTCGGAATGAAGACAGGGAAAATTATTCAATCACCGATTGATGAGTTAGTGAAGTTTCATCTTGGTAAAAAGTGAAAAGGAGAGAGGTGAAATGTTTTTCTGTTACTTAATTAGTATATCATTTCCCTGAAAGTTGCTAAGTGCCTTCAATTGCGCACGAACCGAATCTATCCACTGATTTTGTTTTGCTGAAATAATTCCGTGATTGGTTTCTTTATCGTAGCGATCCTGTTCCTTATTCATTTCCTCATTCACCTGATTATAAATTTTCTGAATAACAGCGCTGCTATTTTTCTCTTTCGAAAAATCTTTTTGAGAAAGTTGCTGTAACAGTTTTCGTTTATAAATTTCTGTAATATCGAAATGCAATTGTTCGTGATTGAGCAAATTGATGGAAGTGTCTTTCAAAAATGAATGTTTGCAGAAGAAAATTGTAAAAAGAAAAAGATGAATTCCTTTTTCATCCTGTGTGAAATCTAAAGTAATGCCTGCATAAGTATTTCCCTGAAAAGAACCGTAGGGTTTTGATTTGAAATCAGAATATTTTAATGATGAATTTTCTTTCCACTGAATTGTATCGGCTCCGAATTCTCTTCCTGAATTTTGAATTGTGTTTTGCGCAATCAAAAATTCTGAGCTAAAACAAAAAATTAGCAGGAGGAAAAACTGTATTCTGTTATTCATTGTCAAATCATCAAATTTCCAAATCATCAAATCAATTTTTTCTCTTGCTCGCCACATCAACATACACAGCAAGAATCAGCACCGTTCCCTTGATGATGTTTTGATAGAATGGTTCTATGTTCAGTATGCTCATGCCGCTGTCGAGGGAAGCCATGATAAGCGCGCCAACGATGGCTCCGAAAATTGTTCCTCGTCCTCCCATTAAGCTTGTGCCGCCAATTACACACGCCGCAATTGCATATAATTCATAACCTCCTGCCGCATCGGGTGCGGCACTGCCGAGTCTTGCGGTGTAAACAATTCCAGCAATTGCACTGAGCAATCCGCACAGGCCAAACACAAGCATGGTATTGAGTTTAATATTTATTCCGCTTAGATATGCTGCTTCAGCATTTCCTCCGATTGCGAAAATTCTTCTGCCAAAGACTGTTCGTGTTGAAATAAAATTTACAACAAGCGCGAGTGCCGCCAGAATGATAACCGCAACGGGAATCGCTTTATCATCTGTTTGTGTTACACCATTTACATTTTCATTAGAAGAATGATTCACAGAAAAATATTCAGGCTGCTGTGCAAGTGGAGAGTTTTCAGGAACATGAATTGGGGTCGTGATAGGAAGTTTTTCTACAGTGGAATTGTTTTGAGTGAAAACCAAGAGAAAAAAAATAAGTAGCGCAGCGAGTGAAATAATTCGCGCTGCAAAAAAAGTAACAGAAGAAACTTTTAGTCCGAATTCTTTTTGTGTTTTTCTTTTTCTCAACTCTGTGATTGCAAACAGAAGAATGAATGCAACAAAAACATAAATGCTAACCTGCCTGCTAAGAAATCCACTTCCGAAAATCTGGAAGTCGTTGCTGACGGAAATAGTTTCGCCTTTCATTAGCGCCATAATGCTTCCACGAAAAATGAGTAATCCTCCAAGTGTTACAATGAATGCTGGAATGCGCAGATAGGCAGTGAGTGCGCCTTGTGTGCATCCTGCAATGAATCCAATAAGCAATGTGAGTGCAATTGCTGCATACAAATTCATTCCCTGCTTCATAAAAAAGATGGAAGCAATGCCGCCGAAAAAACCAACTAAACTGCCAACTGATAAATCAATGTTGCCACTCACAATCACGAGCAACATTCCGATGGCGAGTATGCCGACAATCGAACTCTGACGAACTAAGTTGGTGATGTTCGCTGCTGAAAGAAAAATTCCATCAGTTGCAATGTGAAAGAAAATACAAATTGCCAGCAGCGCGAACACCATTACAAGTGCGCGGAGATTATTAGAATTAAGCTCAAGAATTATTTTTGTATTCATCTTTAAATTTTCAAATCAGTATTTCTCCAGTTGCCGCCATCATAATTTCTTCCTGTGTTACACTTGAAGAAAACTCTCCAGTAATTTTTCCTTCGTGCATTACCGCGATGCGATTGCTCATTCCTATCACCTCCGATAAGTCGCTCGAGACCATTATGATTGCCATTCCTTGTCTCACCAACTGATTCATGAGTTCATAAATTTCTGCTCGTGCACCCACATCAATTCCGCGCGTGGGTTCGTCGAGCAAAAGCAGTTTCGGATTTACAAGCAAACATTTTCCAATCACCACTTTCTGTTGATTGCCACCTGAGAGATGCTGCACTTCTGTTTCACTCGAATTGGTTTTTACTGAAAGCTGTTGAATCATTTCCAATGTTCGTTTCATTTCTTTTCCTCCTGAAAGAATTCCCGCAGAGGAAATATTTTTCATTGTAGAAAGATTGAGATTGAAACGAATGCTTTGCGGAAGGATTAATCCTAATCGTTTGCGGTCTTCGCTCACTAATGCAATTCCGTTTGCCAATGCTTCAGAGGTAGAATTGAATTTTACTTTCTTGTTATGAAAAAATATTTCCCCGGTTTGTTTAGCATTTGATGCTCCGATAATTCCCATTAACAATTCTGTTCTGCCACTTCCCATTAATCCGGCGATTCCGAGAATTTCTCCTGAATGAACTTTCAGGTTTACAGAATCAATTTTCTTTTTCGATAATGAATCATAAAGAGAGAAGTCTTTTAATTCTAAAATTATTTCTCCGATTTCTGATTCTGATTTCGGATAGAGTTCAGTGATTTCTCTTCCCACCATTAACTGAATTAATTCTTTTTCAGAAATTGAATCATTGCCATTGTTGGTCACCTGACCAACAACTCTGGTCGCTATAAATTTTCCATCACGCAAAACTGTCACTCGATTGCAAAGTGATTTTATTTCCTTCAACCGGTGACTTATATAAATAACTGTTACACCATCAGATTGCAACTGTCTAAGTAAGCCAAATAATTTTTCGGTTTCGGTTTCAGTTAATGCGGTTGTTGGTTCATCAAGAATTAAGAGTTGTGCTTTTTTATTCAATGCCTTTGCAATTTCAACTAATTGTTGTTCTCCAATTCCCAGTTCGCTCACTTCCGTTTCAAGAGAAATTGATAACCCAACCTGCACTAACAATTTTTTTGTCGCGGAATGAATCTGATGTCGTTGAATAATTCCAAAGCTCGAAATTTCATTTCCGAGAAAAATATTTTCAGCAACTGTCATATTTTTTACCAATGAAAGCTCCTGATGAATCACGGCAACTCCGCTTACTTCCGCATCACGGATATTTCTGAAATGAATTTCCTTTCCTTCCAGAAAAAAACTTCCTTCATAATTTCCAGATGAATAAACTCCACTCAGGATTTTAATGAGTGTCGATTTTCCCGCACCGTTTTCTCCGCACACGGCATGAATTTCTCCTTTTGAAATTCCAAATGAAATTTCTTTCAGTGCATACACACCACCAAACTCTTTACTGATATTTTTTATTTCAAGAAAATTCATTTTCCGTAAATCTCTTCCTGTGTGTGATAACCATCTTTCACTACTGTTTGCATCATGTTTGTTTTGTCAACCACAATAGGGTCAATCAGTATGCTCGGAATATCTTTTTTTCCATTCGCAACAATTTTAACCGCACCATCAACAACTTCATTTCTTATTATATGCAAAGCCGCAACGGCCGCCGCTTCAGCCATCAACTGCAACGGTTTGTAAACTGTCATTGATTGTGTTCCCGTAATCACGCGTTGACAGGCGCTGAGTTCCGCATCCTGGCCACTCACTAAAACTTTTCCGTCCATCTTCTGTTCCTGTAAGGCTTGTATTGCTCCACTTGCTGTTCCATCATTGCTTGCAACAATGGCAGTAATATTTTTTTCTTTCGTGAGCGCATTCTCTACATGCTTCATTGCTTCCATCGGTTGCCAGTCTGCAGCCCACTGGTTCGCAACAATTTTTATAAAACCGGAATCAATATATGGCTGAAGAATTTTCATTTGCCCATAGTGATAAAGCAGTGCATTGTTATCAGTAGGTGAACCACCGATGAGAATATAATTTCCGCGTGGCGCTTTGTTAACTAAATATTCTGCCTGCATTTCGCCGATGCGCTCGTTATCAAAGGACACATACAAATCCAGATCGCAATCACGAATCATTCGGTCGTAAGCAATCACCCGCACTCCGTGTTTGTGTGCATTTTCAACAATTGTCGAAGCAATTTTTCCGTTGTGCGGAACAACAACCAAAACATCAACACCCTGTGTAATCATGTTTTCTGCCTGCGCAATCTGCACTTCATCATTCCCATTACACGCCTGCACAAACACTTCGCATCCAAGTGCTTCCGCTTTCGAAACAAAAAAATCGCGGTCGTGTTGCCACCGTTCTTCCTTTAATGTTTCCATCAAAAGACCGATTCGGGGCTTTGTTTTTTTATCTGATTGATAACATGAAAAAAGAAAAATGAAAGCTGAAATGATTAATAGAAAATGATTTTTCACAATGAAATTTGATTGGTGAAAAATAACATTCTCATGAAATTGAAAGTGAATTGAATATTGATTTGCATAAGTGACTTGCGAAATTATCTTTGCGCTCCGCTTCCAAAAAGCGACGATGATTCCGTAGCTCAGCTGGTAGAGCATAACACTTTTAATGTTGGGGTCTTGGGTTCGAATCCCAACGGGATCACAACAAAATACAAATGACCTTTCAGAATTTCTGAAGGGTCATTTTTTTTTGATATATAGGTGAAATTTTGTTGACGGAATTTCTTTTTACTTCTCTCCAAATCGTCCTTGATATTTATTTTCAATAAAAAATAAGTAGTTTTCCATATTCAGGATATCATTAGAGTTTTTTGATTTTTGAAATGAAGTATCTCTTTTGATTCTTAGCTGTTTCCAGATTATTCCAATCAATCTCAATATAGTCTGGTTGAATTTGTTTTACTTAATCGAGATTTGTTCCAATGGGAATGCTATCGGTCCATTCAATCATTTCATTGTAATAATTTTTACACGAAGAAATTGAAACAATGAAAATGAAAATAATTATTTTTTTAAAAACCATATTTCAATTCCTTAAAACTTAAAATAAACAAACAGCCGTCCGAAATTTTTGCTGTCGTTTTCCATCCGATGAAACTGCTTTTTAATTTCCGGTTGTCGCAAAAAGCGCTGCACTTTCTTTTTCAACTGACCACTTCCTTTTCCGGGAATAATTTCTACTTCTTTAATTCTTTTTTCAATCGCATCTTCAAATGCCTGTAACAGTGCTTTGTCAATTGCTTTACTGTTGTTGTAAATATCGTGAAGGTCAACTTTTATTTTTGCCATTGATTTTTATTTGAAGTTTGAAGAAATTCTTTTAGTTAAAATTCCTTTTAGTTTTTTCGGATAGTATCGTGTAACAGTTTCACTGCTTTTTCTGCTTCTTTTTTATTCATCCAGGCAAAACCCATTCGTGTACTGTTTAATTTCTTTCCGTCAATGTCGTGAACTTTACCCGAAGAAATTACTAAATCTTTTGCACGAAGCTTTGCTGATAAATCCTGAACGGAAACTTTCTTGTCAAACTTCGCCCAAATGGATAAGCCGCCATCCGGAATTTTGAAATCAATAACATCACTCAGTTTGTCTTTTAGTAGGCCACACATAAAATCGCGGCGGTCGTGATATTCTTTTATTACTTTTTTCATATGACGACGAATTTGTCCTTCTAAAAATAATTCAGCAACCGTTTGTTCCATGAATGGATCGCCCTGCACATCAATCAACTGACGATATTTTGATAACTCGAGAATCAAGTTTTTCGGTGCAACCACATATCCGATTCGAAGTGAGGGGGCAATGTTTTTACTCAAAGTACCTACATAAACCACCATCCCTTTTCGGTCAACACTTGCCAATGGAAGTATAGGTGAACTCTGGTAATGAAAATCATAATCATAATCGTCTTCGATAATTACAAATCCATATTGCTCAGCAAGCGAAAGTAATTTCATTCGCCGCGCTGCACTGAGTGTAACAGTAGTAGGGTAGTGGTGATGAGGTGTAACATATACCGCTCTTATTTTTTTTCGTTTACAGATTGCTTCAATCTGTTCCACATCAATTCCGTTTTCGTCAACACTTACTCGTTGCAATTTTGCTCCGCCATTTTGAAAGGTAATGTCGGCATAGAAATAATTTGATTCACCTACAATCACAATATCATTATCAGAAAGTAAGGTTGCTGTCAACATATAAATTCCCATCTGACTTCCGCGAGTGATAAAAATATTTTCGAAAGTGGTTTGCAATCCTCGTGTGTCATTCAAATAATCCGACAATACTTTTCGCAACTGAAATTTTCCTTCCCCATCCACATACGAAAAATTTACGAGTGATGATTTTCGATTCATCACACTGCGCATTGCTTTATTTATTTCAGCAACAGGAACTAACCGAACATCTGGACCATCGTGAAATCCCTGAATACTTCTAAGAGATGGGTAAGGGTTATGAATGGAAGAATTTACTTTTATTGGAAAACCTGCTACATCTGATTTATTGATTTCCTTTTTTGTTGAAAGTTTTATAGGATGAATTTCAGGAAGGTGCTCACTCACGAAAGTTCCTTTTGATGCAATAGCTGTTAACCAACCTTGCGCAAATAATTCGTCGTAAGCATTCACTATAGTTTTGCGATGAACTGAAAGTAATTCCGACATGATTCGTGTGCCGGGCATTTTAGCTCCCGGCTTTATTGCTCCGCGTTTTATTTCTTTGATAATGCTATTGGAGATTTGCAGATAAACGGCAAGGTCAGATTGTTTCTGAATTTTGATGATGGATTTCCATGGTAACATGTCCGGACTACTTTGTTTAATGAAAGTGGATGCTAAATGTAGTCCAACAGTTGAATATTTTTGAACCGTCAAATAAAATTAATTACACTGTAACATTTAACAATCAGTATACGCTTCACTCTTAAAAAATAAAACACTGCGAATACAATTAACTGAAAAAAAATTAAAAAAAATTTTTAGATAAAATTAAAATCACAAATAAAATTTAAACCATGCAAAACAAATTTTTTAAAACATCAATTCCAATGCTGATTTTGTTATTCATTGTTTTGGTTTCAAGAACCAGTTCAAATGCCGCATCATCAGTCAATCCCGTTGTAACGAATGTAACAGTTCAGTTTTCCATTTCCATTCCTGAATCAATCAATGCGTCAATCGTTCGCGAAGAAACTGAAACTGCAGTAAATTTTAATTTCAAAAAAGCAGAAGGAACAACCAGTTTTCTTTTTTCAGTAAATAAAATTTCTACAAACGATTGGATGAATGTGAAAGCACAACTTGCAAATGCTAAAGTGCTTGACAATAAAAACGGGATGATTTATTTTTTGACAATAACTGATAAACAAAAAATGAAAGGTTCAGATAATGAAAAATATTCTCAGGTAATGAATGGCTTGAACGATTTAATTGCTTCCATAAAAATCACTGAATAAATATTTAAAGAAAATCGGAAGGCAGTTTGTTCTGAAAGGTGTTTTGGTGCAATTGGTTTCTCCGTTGGAAAAGGTCGCCATGTGCGACCTTTTTTTTATAGTGCCTTATTGATTTCAGATTCCAATTCTTCCTTTGCTGTCAATCCTGTTTTGCGCATTAATTCTTTTCCATCCTTTATTAAAATAAAAACCGGAATACTCACCACTTTGTATTGTTCAGTCAATTCTTTGTTTGTATCGGCATCAATGCTTTGAATAAAAACTTTGCCAGCAAATTCTTTTTTCAATGCATCAATAACAGGCACCATCTTTCTACAAGGGATACACCAGGTAGTATGAAAATCGAGCAAGACCAAGTTGTTTTTTAATAAAGATGCCAATTGTTCACTCGAAAATATCTCTGCTTTTGAAACTGTTACACCGCCATCATTTACAGTTTCATAACCTGCGCTCACCCAACCATTGTAACCACCTTCGAGATTGTAAACTTTTGTAAATCCCATTGTGCTCATTAGTTCGGCAGCTTTTGCACTGCGGCTTCCGGCGGCACAATACACAAACACAGGAACATCTTTGCGAATCATTTTTACTTTCTGCTGGAATGTTTCATCATAAAAGTCGATGATTGATGCGTTGGCTAAATGACCTTTTGCTATTTCTTCCGGGGTGCGAACATCCAGTACAATTCCTTCAGGATGTTGAGTGATGAGTTCATTTAACTTTTGCGCATTTACATTTTCGACAACAAGAGTTTGTTGGTTGTCAGATGTAACAGTTGAATTCTGTTGTCCGTTACTGCAACCTGAAAACAAAGTTGCAAGCACAATAAGAGATATAAGAATGTTTTTCATAACCAAAGTTTAAAATGCAATTCAACAAAAAATTATTGAAACAAATTGTAACAAAAATTACTGTTTTATATAAAGCTTCCTGATTTTCCCTAATGGTCCGGGACAATAATGCATATGACAACTTTCACATTTTGAAACGACAATATCATAACCCAAATGCTGACTTTCAGGATAGCGATGATACATTTCATTGATAGCTGTTATATATTCTTTTGCGCGCGAAGGAAATTCTTCATCAACCATTGTTGAATCTGTTGGTGTTGCAGAATATATACTATCAATGAAGGAAGGATATCCTCCACCTAATTTGCCATCAATAGCACTTTGACGAACCGAACTTAATTGGGAATACATGCTGCGCATCAACTTCGCTAATTCACTGTCGCCATTCGGGTTTATGTTGCAAACTTTTTGTGACGAATCTGTTACAGCAGTCTCGTCACTCGAATCTGTTTTGCTTGACTGGTTACAGGCAAAGAGAATAATTAGCAAACCAAAAACAGAAATAATTCTATTCGCCATCTTTCAATAATACACCATGTGCTTCAAATGATAAATCTATTTCAGGTGCTGTAATTTTTGCAATTTCCTCTTCTGATTTTCCGCCGTCCTTAGCATAATGCTGTAACATCTCAACAGAAGTGGTGTCATAAAATGCCTTGCCTTCAAATATCACTTCCTTCCCGCTGCAATCTTTCGGCATAAAAAATCCATAATCTTTAAAACGAATACGCATTGATTTATCGCCAACGGGAATAGTCATCCAGCAACCTTTTTTCTGACACACTTCTTCAATTTTTCCATGCAATTTCACATTGAGTGAATCGTGCCCTGCGAGTTTTGCTGTAAGGTCAGCGGCTTCGATTGCATCGTTAGCAGTAATGGTATCACCATAGGAATTCCATTTTGCATCAGCACTCGCATCAGTTTTTTCATTTGATGAACTGTTACAAGCAAATGTTAAAGACAAAAATGCAAGAGCAAGAATTGAAAGTATTTTATTCATTTATTAAAACTGTTTCAGCAAAAATAGTTTTGTGAGGGAGAATGAGAAATAATTCTACTCACTACGATTCAACTGAATGTTATTTCAGGTGAATCAGATAATCAATCGTCACATCATTTTTAATATCGAGATATTTGTTTGTATCGGTATCAGGAATTAACCATCCGGTATCTGCATCGCGTTGAATCGCAATTTTCCATTGGAACAGTTGGTCTGTGATTGCAGGGAAATGTTTCACTCCATTAACATCTAAAATATTATTTCTGAAAAAATGATTGAAAAAGCGGAAGAATCCTGCATTTGCATAAGCTGTAACAGTCGGGTCAACATCCACTCTTGCAAATCCGTAATCTTCCAAATTGATTTCAGGAATTTCGTAATACAATCCTTTTGATACAATCTTTTTTATTTCATCGCGATAATTAAACTGATTGCCTTCGTTCAGTTTTCCCCAATGCGAATACAAAATGCCATTCGGAATTATTGCTTTACCTGAATAATTTTTCGAATGAACTAAAATGGAGAGATAAAAACTTTGTTTGGTTGAAACTCCCTGCAAAATATGGTCTTCAAAAGAATAAGTTGGAGTCTTGGAACTGAAAGTCATTAATGAAAAAAGAATTCCTAATAACATTTTACTATTTAAATGGCTGACGCTTCCAGTACCATTCACCATTCGGAATTTTATCTTCTAACTGATTCCAGTAGTCAGGAGAAACAATTTTCCCTTCCGGATTTTTTAATGCGCGAGTGTAAATTGAAAACATCGGATTGAATGTTACATCGGTAACTCCGATAATTAATAATGGCGGTGGTGGAGGAGGAGCTTCAACAACAGGAGGTGTAACAGTTGGTGCAGAACCATCAGCGGGAGGTGCAGCCGGAGCAGCAGGTTTAGCCGCAACTTTTGGAGGAGGCATATTTCCAATCACAACAGAATATCCGTTGTGTTCTAATAATTTTTTCAGAAACTCAACGCGTTCAGGTGAAACATTTTTTTCTACCAATCCGCATCGGATTCCATTAATCTCTTCAATCGCATGTTGGTTGGAAGCTACATGATTCATACTACTGATTTGGTGATTTTATAATTTGGTTTTTTGATGATGAATACATCTCTCGCAAAATTATTTAGCAATCAAGTGTAAGTAATCAAACAGTTCTCCGAAAATTCCTGTGAACAAAATACCGATTGAACAAATCAGCAAAGCAACTCTTGAAAGTATCGGTGATTGAATGTGTGCCAATGGTTGCTCGTAATTTTCTGAAAACATGATTCGTACTAAACGCATGTAGTAGTACAATGAAATTACAAGGTTGAGAGCTGCAAATAATAACCAAACAAGTGAAGCTGATTGGACTCCTGATGTAAAGAGAAAAAGTTTTCCGAAAAATCCTGCTGTTGGCGGAATTCCTGCAAGTGAAAACAACGCAAGCATTAACACAACTGCGAGTGTCGGATGCGAATTGTAAAAACCTTTGAAGTCATCAATATCTTCTTTTCCGGTAGTGAACGAAACGGCCTGCACTACTCCAAGTGCTGCAAGATTGCTGAACATGTAAACAAGAATGAAGTAAACCACGGAAGAGTTTGCGTTCGCAGGATCACCAGCTAAGCCCAATAAAATATATCCGGCTTGTGTAACAGTGCTGAACGCAAGGAATCGTTTGATATTGGTTTGTCGAATCGCGAATACATTTCCGATAGTAATGGTGAGAATGGAAAGCAGAAATAAAATCTGAATCCATTGTTCCTGTAGCATTCCAACACCATTAAAAAGAAAACGGGCAAGCGCAAAACTTACGGCACCTTTTGAAACAACTGAGAGAAAAGATGTAATGGCAACAGGCGAACCTTCATATACATCTGCCGTCCATAAATGAAAAGGCACCAATGAAATTTTAAATGAAAAACCTGAAAGAATAAAGATCAACGCAAGCACTTCTAATCCTCCGGGGCGCAACATTTCCTGCCACGCAGAAAGAGAAAGTGTTCCCGTGATTCCGTAGTAAATAGAAATTCCGAACAACAACATTCCACTGGAGAAAGCAGAGGATAAAATCATTTTCATTCCTGCTTCGGCAGAGCGTTTTAATTCCAAATCAAAATTGGCGAGAGCAGCTACAGGTATTGTTGCCATTTCCAATCCGAGATAAAAAAGTAAAATGTTGTTTGACGAAAGCATCAGAAACATTCCGAGCAATGCAGTCAGTATCAGAATAAAAAACTCAGGCGTGTGATGATGATGCTTCAGCCAGTTATAAGAGTTCATTAATATTAAAAGCGTGGCGAAGCAGAGAATTGTTTTCTCTATTGAAATCAACTTGCTCGTCACAAACATTCCACCGAATAACGAACTGCCATTATCTCCAACAAATCCGAGTAACACAATCAACAACATGAAAAACACATTTAGCCGCAGTCCGTTTTCATTATTCGGAACAAGGTCAAATATTTTAATGATTAACTGTAACAGTATTAAAACTGTAACAGCTGTTTCAAATCGTAAACACAAAAAATCACTTAATTGCATGAAGAGTGAAAAGTGAAAGGTGAAAAGTGAATTTGTGTCATTGCTGATTTATGCTTTCTCATTTATACTTTATTATTTCTCATTACTAACTTCCGGCAACTATTCTTCCTGTTTCTCTTCCAATCATTTCCACTAACCACATCGGCAGTAAACCCATCACTACAATTGCAATCATCAAAAGCCACGATGCAGAGCGCTCGTACCATGCAGCATCTTTCAATTCCAGAAAATGAGAATCTTTTATCGGACCGAACATCACTTTCGCAACGGCTTGTAAAATGTAAACTGCTGTAACAACTATTGAAGCACAAGCAAGAACAGTCGCCACCCGATTAAGTGTAACAGGCGATTGCCATGCACCCATAAATATGGTCATCTCCGAAACGAAACCACTCAATCCCGGTAACCCTAAAGAGCACAACCCAACTATAATATAAATGCTTCCGATGAAGGGCATCACTTTAAGTAAACCGCCTAATTCGCGAACATCGCGTGTGTGAGCGCGTGAATAAATCATTCCGATTGCACCGAAGAAAAGGGCTGTCATTAATCCGTGAGAGATCATCTGTAACACTGCGCCAGTTAATGCAGTTTGATTCAGCATTCCGATTCCAAGTAAAACAAATCCGCAATGACTTACTGAAGAATAAGCGTTGATGTACTTGATATCTGTTTGCATGAGCGTGGCAAATGCACCATAGATAATGGCAATGGTTGAGAGAATAATAATTGCGGTGGAATAATAGTGCGCTCCTTCAGGTAGCATCATGGCTGCAAAACGAATGCAACCGTAACCACCTAACTTCATGCTGATGCCTGCGAGAAACATGGAACCCGCCGTAGGAGCCGAAGAGTGACCATCGGGCACCCAAATGTGAAAAGGAAACAATGCCGAAAAAATTCCGAAGCCGAAAAAGATAAGTGGAAAAATAAGATGTTGTGTTTCTGCATCGAGATGCAATGACTGTAACACTGCATAATCAAAACTGCCGTTGCTTGCATGATAAAGTAAAAGTGTTCCAACTAAAATCAGTGAAGAACCAGCCATTAACATCAGCGCCAGTTTGGTTGCGCTATAAACTTTGCGACCGCTTCCCCAATGCGCGATAAGTAAAAATTTCGGAACTACTGATAACTCTAAAAAGAAAAATGCCATTATCAAATCCATTGAAACAAAAAATCCTATTGCACCGAGCGACAGAATGGTGAGCATCATAAAAAACTCGCGCGGTTTTTCATCCACCTTCCACGACACTAAAATTGCTGCGACTGTTACAAGTGTGGTGAGCAACAACATTGAAATAGAAATGCCATCTACACCTGCATGAAAATTTATATTCCAGGTTTTAAACCATGGATAAACCACTTCAAATAAAAACGGAGAATTATTTCCGGCTGCGCGTGCAATCAAAAATTCGCGAAGCAATTCGAAGCAACCAAGCAACTCGGCGATAGCGCCGTAAAGCACTGTGTTTTTTACTCTTCTTCCATCAGTAAATAAAGTGAGGAAGAGTGTGATAACCGGAATGAGAAGAAGGATGATAAGTATATTCATTGAAATTTTTTCGCGCCGCCAATGTAATAGTTAGAATCAAAAGTGAAAGGTGAATTTGTGAATAATAAATGGTCAATTGCGAATATGTTTTTGTGGAGATATATGCTAAAGGTATGGAGACAAATGAGCAAGGCGCAGAGCGCGATTGCTTTGACATGGAGTCAGATTTTTGTTTTGTGGAATTGGGTTGCAATGACATTAAGTCTTATTGTAATTGCATGGAGACAGTCTGCTTACTCGTTTTGCGGGATAGCTTGCGTGTGGAGAGGAGCTAACGAGTTGTGGAGAGGGTCTGCTTGTTTGTGGAGACAGGCAGATGAGTTGTGGAGCTTATCCAGTCGCGGAATACTATTAATATTTAATGCGCTGGTTTGCGGACTCAACTTTCTTTTGGATTGAACCAAAAGAAAGATTGCAAAGAAAAGTTCATTTACTTCTTTGTCTTCGACACAAAGAAGTAAACAAGAAAAGTCAAGTCAAACCCGATCGCTCCGCGCGTTTTGACGGCAGCGCTCATCCTCTCTCTATCTCTCTCCTTGATTACTCCTCATCCGCCTTCGGCACCTTCTCCTGACAGGAGAAGGAAAATCGCCAAGAAGTATTTTTTGAGGGAACAGTCGCGCTGGTTTGTACTCTGCTGATATTAAACTCGGAATATGAAAATGGGCTTAGTGGGTTTTTTTATTCATTTTTTATGGTGTAACAGTTTTTGTATATTTTTTTTGACAGGTTGGGATATTGGTATTGAATTAAAATATGGGTTTGATTTTTTGTTTTTTTAAAAGTTTTCGGATTTTTAGGGATGTGACATGCTACATATATAGTAGTAGCGTGATTATAATACCATGCCCATAGGGTCAATGGTTATACTGTAACTTTTAAAGAACCCATGCGTGGAAGGGGCTGAGAGGATTAACAAAACATCCCTCCACCATTAACTATGACACACAAAGTCATGAATTCAAACAAAATGTTCAGTGCTTCTTTAGGAGTGCTGATGACTAATCAGGCAGTATGGAACACCATTTTAAAAATGCTTTCTGCTGTAACATCACTCAAAGGAGTGATTGCATCCATTATGACCGTTGCTCAGGTACAAGAGCAAACGAGTAAAGGGATTACCATTGACAAAGGAAACCTTAGAGCTACCATTCTTGAAAAAATTATGGCAGTGATAGGGGGATTAAAGGCACTTGCAAAGGACACGAACAATCAACAGCTATTTCAGGATGTGAATGTTGCGGAAGGTAAATTGAGAAACATGAGTGAGGGCAGATTTATCAGTAAGGTTCAATTTATTATTGACCTTGCGAATGATAATATTGCTGACTTGCCGGATTACAATGTTACAGCAACACAGGTGACTTCTGTTACCACTGATGCGGCTGCGTATGTTGCCATCATGCCTAAAACGCGTGAGACAATTACACTTGTTAAAAATGCTACGGAACAACTGAATGAGTTGGTGAAAAAAGGTGTAGATGTTTTAGCCATTATTGACAGCTTTATGCTGACATTGAAACAAACAAGCCCGAATTTTTACGCTCAGTATAAGGATGCACGCAAAATGATTAACAGCGGAACACGACACAACAAATTTACAGGCAAGGTTGTGAAGGGTAATGTTGTTATCTCTGGTGCTACTTTGAAAATTGTTGGTGAAGATAAAAGCGGCATGACCGCGTGGAACGGCGAGTTTGAAATTGAAGGTGTGCACACCGGAAAATTTGATGTGATAGTTAATGATGGTGTAACAGAAAAGACGATACACGATTTAACTATGCGCCGTGGTACTGATTTGAATTATGTGATTGATTTGGCTGCTTAAGTTAGTATCAAGTAGCAAGACACAAGTATCAAAATTGGAAAGCCCCGAAGATTTTTTCTTCGGGGCTTTTTTATTTTTGACTGTTACAGCATTGAGCCGACTGAAAGTCGTATTAATTAGTGCAACACGGCAGCATGCCGAGCTGAACTGAGAACCTGTTGCAGACGAATCATTTTTTAAAATGGCGACTTCGGGTTAAACAACAGGTTCCCTTGCAGGAGAACCTGTTGCAGACGGAAGATTGAAGCAAGCTCAAAATTTTTGTGCTATTGGTGACGGTTGTAAACCGAATTATTTATTTGGGCATTATGGCTGTTGATTGGGATTGAAGAAGTGTAACACCCACAAAGGAAGTAATGTGCAGCTTCCTCACTTGCTTATTGAAAGGCAGTAGAGTGAAGCTGTAACAGTTGGTGGCTCGTGCGGACAAGAACCACGGCGGGGATAAATTGAAAACAGAAATGGTTTGTTGTTTATCTCACCACTACCAATTTCCCTCTATAAGTTTTACTACCATATTTTACTTCATAAAAATAAGTGGCTGCTGCAAGTTTGGTGATGTTGAGTGAATTGTTGTACTCTTTGTTTTTATAAACCAACTGACCGAGGGTGTTGTACAGTGTTACACTTGTGGTTGATTGCATATTAATTATTTGCCACAGGGGAGTTTCTGTTGACAGCAGGTTTGGAATAATAAGAGGCGGTGAGCTACCACCGCCATGATGAGTAGTATCTTCAACATATTCTGTTATGCTAACATCATCAATATAAAAATAACAACCCAAGCCCTGCCACGATTGATGCGGTAGGGTATCTACCTCAAGCAACGAGTCGGTAATAAAATTTCCAATGATAAAGTATTGTTCGCCACCAGTTGCAGTAAATGTATCTGTTAATCCCACCCAATTTGCTGTATCAGCTTGTGTGAAATTGTAATGAAACTTCAACTGCGGAGTATCGGGTATTAAATACTGTGTATTGAAAAACATATAATGGCTCCCAAACAAAACCCCGAAATCTTTACTGATTAAATTTGATGTTTCTACATAGGATACAAAAAATTCAATCTTGTATCTTTTGTTGGAATCAAGGGGGCTTATTAATTTTCCCTCCGCATATTCTCTTTGGTCATAAGCAGCAAATCCAGTAGTTCCAATACCAGAATAAGCAGAACCATCTTTTGCATATTGAAATCCGGCAATATTGTTTGGAACATGACATTGCGCACCAATTGCACACTCATTGAAATAATCGGGTGAACTAACATTTGGGTTTCTCCAATTAACAGCATCTTCTAAAAGGGTTAGAGTGCCTGGGCAAGTATCATACTGTTCAAAACTCGGATTGAGCACTAAATTATTCTGTGCTTTGCAATATGCAATTGAAAATAAAAATAAAAAAGATGGAAGCACAAAGTGCTTCCATCTTTTAAGAATTATCATTTTGCTATTTCTATTTTGCTTTGAAAAATAGTTTCGCTTGCTGCCTTTATTTTAACCAAGTAAATTCCGGAGGGGAAATTTTCAGTATTTATCTGTGTCCGGTATTCGTCCTTGTCTAATTCTTTATGAATTAAATTTCTTCCAAGTATATCGGTTACTTCTATACTCAGATTATTGTAATCACCAAGGTCATAATCAATGTTAAAATTATCGGATGCAGGGTTGGGGTAAATAAAGCACTCGCACATTTTTACTCTTGTAAAAGCAGGATGCTCTTCAGTGCGGAAATCAAAGCCATCTTCATCGGGTTCCATGCCGAGCATTACGCGAGCAGAGTAAACTGCATCGCCTGCCAGCAGGGGTTCCTGCAGGGCAATGGCATACAACACAGCGGTATCTTCGGGTGTGAGCAATGAATCAGGTTCGGCAAAATGATTCAAATAAATTTCGTTAACAATTTTGCGATTCTCATCCATGTTGCGCTCGCTTACAATCAGATTATTGAAGTAAGCAGCGCTATCGAACTGCTTGCTGCGAATTTTCTTTTGCACCATTTCGCTATAGCCGATGGGAGTTGTTTTCATGCTGTCAACAAACTGCAGGTAAAGATAATCGTCTGCTGCGCCAGTGTTCAGCATGGTTGAATCATCAAGTAATTCACTTAGTGCAAACTGGCGATTGATGTAGCGCATTTCGTCAGTAAAGCTATTTTGTTCTCGCGGGTCTTCCTGGCATTGGCTTTCTTGTCGGGTACTGACATGTTTCAAAAGTAGAAATCATTTTTTAAAATGGTGACTTCGGATTAAACAACAGGTTCCCTTATAGGAGAACCTGTTGCAGACGAATCATTTTTCTTTTTGACCGTGGTTGTGTTCGTTGATTTTGTAAGATGGATAATGCGGAATTGATTTTTGTGTTTTTATATTAATAAATTTCTATCTCGGCCCCATGAATCGGTCGCCGTTAAAGTGTATCATGTGTTCAGGAACTTCAACAAGCCACACTTCTGTTTCCCATGCAATTTCTTTTGAGTGTTTTTTGAATTCAGCAAAGTCGGGAAATGCAGTGACATAAATTTTTCCTGCTTTGCAATTCTTCAGAAATTCTTCTAACTCAACAACACGCTTGGGTGAAACCGGACCGTGAGATGTAACGGCTTCAATAAGGAAGAGCCAATTTCTTGTTTTGTCGTAGATAACAACATCAGGCAATTTGCTATGCTGGTCAATCGGGATTCCTAATTGCTTTAATGTATCAGCATCGAGATACAAATCTTTTTTAGCTGTGTCGCCGAGGTAAAGCACTTCACCGCCATTCGCAAATCTCGGCGCGAAGTGTTCAACAATAGCCGCCTGAACTTCGTTGTGTTTTCCTGCAGAGAGCTTTAGTGTTTTGCCGTTACTAAGTTTTACAGGAATTAAAATCTGTTTTCTTTCCTTATTGTATTTGGTTGAGAGACTTCCGACTTCAGAGATGAATTTTTCTGAAGCAGATTTCCAATCGGCAGTTTCAAATGTTTTAATTGCTTTCAATGCAGAATCAGATAAACCATAATGTGCATTGGGACTATTGACAGGGAGTTTAGGATTGTCGGGATTGTAATCCGCAATTCGTGCCTGCACGAACTGATGTAACACCTGGCGACGAAAAGTTTCGCGGGTGTTTGGTGCATACTCCTTTTTATAGTTATCACTCACAAACTGCATGATGCCCTTTGTGACTTTCAAGCTAAGACGAGATGCATTTTTCCAATCATCATTTTTTCTTATGCCACATAAAGCAAGCAAAGTGTAAGCTGATATTTCGTTCTGTTGTTGTGCAGGCAACCCGAGAGCCTTTAAAATTTTCTGTGCTTCTTTAAGTTTCTTCATAGTGATGTAAAATATCTGCAGTCTCGAAATGAGTATTGACTACTTCATTTACAAACTCTGCCGAAAAGTTATTTGATAAAATAATTTGATTCCCAATTTCTTTAATTAGCTCTAATGGAGGCAGCGGCATTTCGCGCAACTCTGTTGCACTCACATTTACATTGCCATTAAAAATCCTAAAGTAGCTGTCGAACAACTCGCTATTTAATAAGGCGCATAAACCTACAATTTCATTCCGGTCTAAGTGTCCGTTCTTCCTATAGATGTAATTCAATTTATTTTCTACCCCAATAGAATTCGATTCAATGAAGTTGCTGAAATATGGGGCTGCAATTAACCTGCTCTTATCATCCTTGCTACTGAACCGTCTTAGTAGAACATAGTTTTTATTCGGGATTAAAATGGATTTTGATTTTTCTTCCATCCTGATGTATTGACCTTTGTTCAGTTTTGGAAGAGGCCAAGTCAATTCCATTTTGGTGACATTATGAAGCCAGAAAAGCGGTGTCAGAAAAACTGTTCCGTTTTGAAATTCATCATGAATGAAATCCAATGCACGAAAAGAAACAACAGGCCCCGTTGAGATTTGAATATTGTAATCGTGGAGTGTCTTGGTCCAATTCTTAAATATATCAAGTATTGCTTCTTCTATGTCATTAGTGGGGAAGTGAAGAATTTTTTCTTTTGAATTCAAGTCAATCAAATCATCATGATTAAAATATTTTATTGATGGAGTTTCAATATCTCTTAATCCATGCGATGATGAAATAATTACTCGCGGGTTTTGAACTCCTTCCCTTTTGACAGCTTTCATGATTACAGTTTCCTGTAACACTTTATCTCTATCAAATGTGTCTTTGCGGGAAACGAATAAATGGATTTGTCGAAGTTGAACTTCATTGAAAAAGAATTCACGAAAAGATTTGAAATAGCTGCCGGAAGTAAAACTTCGTGGTGTAATAAAAATCAATTGTCCATTGGGCTGCAAAAGCTTCGAAGCAATACCGAGAAAAAAAGAATAAATATTCGGCTGACCACTTACAATTGCTTTTGCTGCAAGTGTTCGCTTATCATCTTTTGAAAGTTTGAAGTAGGGTGGGTTGGAAATAATAATATCGAATGGTTCAATCTTTTGGGCAGACAGGTGTTGTGAATCGGAAAGAGAATCAGCAGTATCTAAAATAAAATCATGGACATGTAGCAAATGAATAAAAGAAATTTTTCTTTTCTCTAACCATTCTTTCAGGTAAGTTAAAGCCATTTGTGAATATGAAATCAAGTTCACATCAGTTTCATAAGTTACCAAATCAATTGAATTCAGGTTATTGTTTGTCTCAACTATGCGCTCAATCAACGAACACGAAAGGATTGCTGTTCCGCAACCAGGGTCAAGAATTCTAACTTCTGATTTTTCAAAATCGCACATTGAACTCATTAGGTTCGCAATACCCGTTGGAGTGAAAAATTGACCTTTGCTTTTCTTGTGTTCTGATGTAACTGATTTTGAGTAATGAATACCTAAGCGATCTGCATAATCACTTGGTAGTTCATTTTCAAATGGAGCAATTGAATCAGTTGTTTTCACTCCTCAAAGAAAATCTTTTTGATACCACTATTCACAGATTATTTGAAAAATGTTTACACAATTCAAAAAATTGATATCACATATATAGAAATGAAACAACGCTTCCGATTTAGTGTTGCTTCGGGTTAGCGATTGTAGTGAAAATCATTTTTTATGTTTCTTCGATAAACTCAGAATGACACCGCTACGCTCACAAAAAATATTGTAACGGAAAGCGCGCAGATTTTTTTTGTAATCAAAAAAAAGATGAACCCCCAACACTTCGACAAGCTCAGTGTGACAACAGCGTTGTTTAAAAATTGAAAAAGAATAAATACATTATCAACCCCAATATTCCGAACATAAAGAACAAAGCATATTGCTGCACCTTGCCTGATTGGGCGGGCTTTATGGTGTCGGAAAATATTTCGGTGAGGTTCGCGGTGGTATTCACTGTGCCGTTTACAATGGTGCGGTCGAACCACGCGGAGAAACTGCCGATGATATTGAAAACAATTTTGCGTGTGATGAACAGATACAATTCGTCGAAATAAAATTTATGATAGGCAGATTTGTAAAGTTGTGATATGCTGTTTGAAATTTTTTCGGGCAATGAATTTTGTTTTCTGTAAAGAACAGTTGCCATGAGAATAGCGAAGAGCGAAAGCCCCACTGCCATGAGTGTAACACTCAGATGAAACTCGGAATCATAAGCTGCGCCGTCGCTTGTAACCAACTGATGAAAGGGAACAAAGCCCGCACCCACAGCACCCAGCATAAGAATCAACAAGGGCGCTTTCATGCTCCATGAACCTTCGCTGTGATGGTCGTGCGCATTGTGACTGTGTGCGTATTCTTTATTCCAGAAAGTGAGATAGTACAACCGGAACATATAGAAGGATGTTAAGCCGGCGGTGAGCCATGCGATATAAAAAACAGTCTGGTCGTGCACGAAAGCAGCAGCGAGAATTTCTTCCTTGCTGAAGAAACCACTGAGCGGAGGAATGCCCGCAATGGCAAGACACGCGAGCAGAAAACACAAATGTGTTACAGGCATTTTCTTTCGCAGTCCGCCCATGTCGGCGACTTCGTTGCTGTGCACATAGTGAATGACAGAACCGGCGCAGAGGAAGAGCAGCGCTTTGAAGAAAGCATGAGTGAACAGGTGAAACATAGAGGCACTGAAGCCCTCGCCTTCGGCACCACCGTATTGCGAAACACCGAGTGCAGCAATCATGTATCCGATTTGTGAAATGGTGGAGTAAGCAAGTACGCGCTTGATATCTGTTTGGGTGCACGCGATGATTGCAGCGAGCGCAGAAGAGATGATGCCGATGTAACCGATGATGTGTAACAGTTGCTGAGCAGAGATGGCATAGACGGGAAACAAACGGGCAACGAGGTAAACTCCTGCCACCACCATTGTTGCAGCGTGTATGAGGGCTGAGACAGGAGTAGGGCCTTCCATTGCATCGGGCAGCCAGATGTGTAATGGAAACATGGCAGACTTACCTGCACCACCAATGAACACGAGCGCCAATCCCCAAGTGAGTGAACTTACTCCGAGGAAACCGGTGATAGTTGCAGATGCGTGAAAAGTAGAATCAGCGGTTGTTAATCGTGCGATGAGTGTTTGAATATCGAGCGTGCCGGCATGAAAGGAGAGCACGAGTATGCCAATGAGAAATCCTAAATCGGCAAAGCGCGTAACGATGAATGCTTTTTTCGCAGCGGCAACAGCGGAAGGTTTTGTGAAATAATATCCGATGAGTAAGTATGATGATACACCCACGAGTTCCCAGAAGAAATACATCTGGAAAAGATTGGTCGCCATTACCAACCCAAGCATGGAAAAAGTAAACAGGTCGAGGAAGGAATAGTAAATTGCAAATCGTTCTTCGCCCTTCATGTAACCGAGACTGTAGATGTGCACCATCAGTGAAATGAAAGTGACTACCACCAACATCATCAAGCTGATTGGGTCGAGGATGATGCCCATGTCAATGCTCACACCGGGTGTGAATCGGAGCCACTCGAGTTTCATTGGGATGATTGCCTGATACACTCCGTTGGTCATTCCAACCACAAAAAAATAATTGTACGCGACGAGGAGTGAGAGGATGGCTGTTACACTTAGTGTTAAAACAGAAATGGTTCTGGATAGAGTAGGTAAATATTTCTTTCCGATAAATGAAATGAAGATGAAAGAGAAAAGCGGAAGAAGCGGAATAAGTAAGAGTGTCGAAGCCTTCAGCATTTTTCTGTTTCCGGTTTAGAGAAAATTAATTCGTGATGCACCTCACCCCTTACCCCTCTCTCAAGGAGGGGGGAATGGTTGCGAATGATTTTTATATTGTTAGAATTTGAGTTCATCAGCTTGTTCAGGGTCAATGGAATTCAGTTTGCGGTATAATGAAATGATAATTGCAATGGCAACAGCCGCTTCAGCAGCAGCAATGGTGATGATGAACAAAGTAAAAATCACTCCATCAATATTCGGGTGAAGGTAGCGGTTGAATGCAACGAGATTGATGTTGACACTGTTCAGAATTAATTCGACAGACATCAACATCGTGAGCATATTTCTTCTGGTAAGAAATCCATAAGCACCAATAAAGAAAAGTGCTGTGCTAAGGAAGAGAATATGTGTGAGAGGAATTTCTGACATGTAATTAAAATCTAAAAACTAAAATCTAAAAATGTTTTCATTGATGTAACAGTTGTATTTCACTTTTCGTTTTTCACTATTTGGTTCTTGTCTTCATTGCAATCACGATACAACCGACCATCGCAGCTAACAACAAAAAACTGACGGCTTCGAATGGGAGCAAGTAACTTCCGGTTCCTGTTGTAAGCAAAGCGCGACCAACATCTGCCACCTGCATGTTGTGATTCAATGCATCGCCGGTTGGCTGGAAGGTGTAACGGTTCAGTAATGAAAACACAAATGCAAATCCGGCAAAGCATCCAGTGAATGCGAATGCTTCGCGAATGCTTACTGGTTCTTCAATCACATGTCCGGGATTGTGGGTAAGGAAAATGGAAAAAATTATCAGCACCACAATTCCACCCACATACACAATTGTTTGAACGGCGGCGATGAATTCGTAATGCATCCAGTAATACAAAGCAGCAATACCAATAAGCGCGGCAAGTAATGCAATAGCAGCGCGGAAAATTTTTCGTGCTGTAACAGCCAGCAACGCTCCACCTAAAATCAATGCAGCAATGAAATAAAAAATTATCTGGTTAGCGGACATTTTAGCTTTTAGAAATTAGCTTTTAGCATTTAGGTTGTCGTTACTTTTTTCTTTATTGTATTTCGTTATCAAATTATCACATCACCAAATTTTCAAATTAATTATTCTACTCCTTTCATGATTTTACTTCCAGGTAAATTTAAAACCTTCAGCAGTTTGGTTCTGTCGAAAACACTATGTTCAAAATTGTTTGCCATTACAATTGCATCAGTCGGACAAGCCACAATGCAGAGGTTGCACATGGTACAGGTGTCGAGATGGTAAACAAAAGTGTCAATCGCTTTTTTCTTTTTGCCTTCTTCGTTTATTTCAAACTTTGTTAAAATTTTTATAGAACCATTCGGACACGCCAATTCGCAAGCAGTGCAGCCGGTGCATTTATGTTCGTTTTGCTCATCGTGTAACATCACAACCTCACCGCGAAAACGCTCAGCTAATTTTAATGAACCACGATTGTTCGGATATTCCTGCGTGAGTGAATCACCCCGGCGAATGAAGTATTTCCCGGTGAGCCGCATGCCGGTCCAAAGGGATTTCATTCCTTTATAAATATTTCCGAAGTATTCGCCGAGAGTCATTAGTTCAGTTTCGAGTTTCTTGTTTCATTACCGCAAAGGCGCAAAGACGCAGAGTTTTTAGTTTGTATTCTTTGCGACTCAGCGACTTTGCGGTTAAGTTTTCATTATCAAATTATCAAATCACCAAATTATCAAATCAGTATTTAAAAGTGCCATCCTAAAATGTTTATCAAAGCAATGAATAACAAATTCACCATTGAAATCGGAAGTAAGTACTTCCATTCCAAATCGAGTAACTGGTCAACACGCAGGCGCGGGAAAGTCCAGCGAAACCACATGATGATGAAGATGATGAAAAATGTTTTTCCGAAAAACCAAAGTGGAGAAGGAATGTAATCCATCACATTATTAAAGGCGGTCCAGTGACCAATGTGTAACGGCATCCATCCACCAAGAAATAATGTCGCGGCCAACGCGCACAGTACAAACATGTTTACATATTCCGCCAGAAAAAACATCGCGAACTTCATTCCCGAATACTCGGTATGAAAACCCGCGGTGAGTTCTGATTCCGCTTCGGCTAAATCAAAAGGGGCGCGATTTAATTCCGCTGTCGCGGCGATGATGAAAATTACAAACGCGATGATTACGGGAATATGTCCTTTGAAAATCCACCAACCATCCGCCTGCGAATTTACAATGTCGCTCACCTGCATGCTTCCCGAAAGCACCACAATGCTGATGATGCACAAACCAGCGCTCAATTCGTAACTCACAATTTGCGCGCCGCTGCGCATGGCGCCAAGCAATGAATATTTATTGTTACTACTCCATCCCGCGATTAAAATTCCGATAACTCCGAGCGAAGTAATGCTCGTGATATATAGCACGCCGATATTCAAATCCCACAATTGCAATCCACTTCCGAAAGCGATTGGCGCGAGAGCCATCATGCAAGTAACGAGCACCACATAAGGCGCAAAGTTGAACATCAGTTTATCTGCGCCTGCGGGAGTGAGTGGTTCTTTCAAAACTAATTTTAAAACATCGGCAACCACCTGACCGGTGCCCCAAACGCCAACACGATTCGGTCCTTCGCGCAATTGCATGTATGCCGCAACTTTTCTTTCAGTATAAATTAATATCATCGCAAGCACTGCTATAAATGTGATGACGAGTAATCCGGTAATAATTAATTCGGTAAGCAAAACAATAGCTGATGGTAAGTGCTGAGATAAAAATCCATGCACTTTATCGGTGAGGGAAGTGAAATTATAAATGCTCAGAATCATCGGGACGAATATGCACTTCAAAGTTCAAACATTCAATACTTAAAAATCAGTTGTTGAGAAGAAAATCAAGCGTGTTTTTAAACCGCAAAAACAAAAAAGAGTTGAAAGATTTTATCCTATCAACTCTTTCAGATTATTTATTTCAGAAATTATTCTTTCATAAACTGTTTTATTGATTCGGTTCCATCAATATTTTTAAAAGTGATAAAGTAAATTGCAGATGGCAATGAAGAAACATCAATTGAATATTCTGATTTCCCTTTTTCTAATTTTTCTGATATAACTGTTCTGCCGATCATATCTTGAATTTCAAAAGAATTCGGTTTTGAATTAAATCCTGAAACCAATAGTTTATCTATTGCCGGATTTGGGTAAATGTTTATCTGTTTGAATTCAGAAATGTTTTTTACAGCCCCTTCAAAACTTACTGTTACAGTATCAACAACACCGCATCCAAAACTGTCAGTTGCATATACGATGTATTCACCAGGCAATAAACTATCAATAGCGTTTGTAGTATCGCCGGTGCTCCACCATATTATAATAGGGCCTGTTCCTCCGGTTGCGGAAGCGCTCGCGGAACCATCAGCGCAAGTGCCGCATGTCGCATTTGTTAAATTTGTCGTGACGACAATGGCGGCGGGACTTGTTACATCAACACTCGCTGCTCCAGAATTTCCCACACCATCAGTTACCACTACCGTATATGTTCCACCGCATAGATTTGTAATAGTTTGTGTGGTGGCTCCATTGTCCCATTGATAAGTGACTGGTTGGGTTGCACCTGTAACATTCGCAGTAGCCATACCATCACAAAAATCAGAACATGTCGTTGCAGATGATGAAGCTGTTACACTAAACGAACCCGCCTGCACCTGACAGTTATTATTGACGATTGCCGATAAACCCTCCGGACAAAACAGCAGATTCGACATCCATAAATTATTTGGAGCGCAAGGATGAGATTTTCCGGCAGTAGTAGGAGTACCAACCGCGATAATAGACATGTTTAAGAGTCCACCTCCATTAAAAAAATATAGACTGAAATTATTTCCTCCTACCCCAAGAAGTATTGAATCCCCCGTGACGAGCGTGTCCATTCCTGGCATTAGGTAAACTGAATCCAATGGTGAAGAATCAACCTTCAGATAATAATCAACGCCTGTAACAGTACTTCCATTGATGATAAATGATTGATCGGCAGTAGGAAAACATCCGGTTCCGAAAAACAGATTTGAAGTAACCACCATGTAAACGGGGGTTCCAACAGTCCAGTTTTGAGCTGATGATTTTTCAGAAAAAAAAAGGGAAACAAGGATCAGTAGCGTTGTAAATATTTTTTTCATTTTTTAATTTTGGTCAAATGTAATTTTCATTAAGGAAAAGTTTACAGATGAAAAAAAATTTCATGGGAAAGTATTTTCAATTTTGGATGATGAAACTTATTTCATGAAATGAAAGCCGCCACGCTCGCCGAATTAAAAAAGGAACTAACCAAAAAATCATCGCGAGAGGTGATGGAGTTGTGTTTGCGTCTTGGAAGATTCAAAAAAGAAAACAAGGAGTTGATTACTTACTTGTTGTTTGAAGCGGATGATGAATTGAATTATATTAATTCAGTAAAGTTGGAAATTGACACGCAGTTTGAAGAGATGAACAGAAGTAATTTATACTTGGCTAAAAAAAGTATCCGGAAGATTTTAAGAAATGTAAATAAGTATAACCGTTATTCCGGATTGCCTCAGACTGCTGTTGAGTTGCTCATTTATTTCTGTTACACTTTAAAGCATTCGCGAATTCCGATTGATAAAAGCGCAGCGCTCACTAACCTTTATCAGAATCAGTTGAAGAAAATAAACGGATTGATAGAAACGCTGCACGAAGATTTGCAATACGATTTTCAGAAGCAGTTGGATGAACTGAATTGAAAACTGTTACATCAGTTTCACTTTATACTTCAGCGCCATTTTCTCTAATTGCTCGTTGGGGATTTGATGAATGTTTTCCGTGCCGTGATAATTTTCGACTGTTACAACGAATAATTTGTAACCGAATTCACTTGCCATTTTAAAATATGGTTCTAATTCCCAATCAATGGTGAATGTATTTGCGACAAATATTTTTTCAGTTCCTTCCAACAAATAATTTCTCACTTTCTCCTCGCACTGTTTGTAAGCAAGATGATTTTGTTCAAACTCAAATTTGTATTCACCTGTTATTTCGTCAATAAAATAATCATCAATGCTCACGACAGGATATTTTCCATTTTCACTCAGTGAAATTGCAAGAGTTGATTTACCACTGCCGGGTAAACCACGAAAAAGGATTAGTGAATGAGTTTCCGGAAAATTATTTTTCATCATCTGCAAGAATAATTATTCTGAATTGTGTTTGTGTTAAAACAAAAAAAGCCGGCTCAATATTGAGTCGGCTTCTTCTTAATCAATTTTTTTTTAATGTCTTGAATTATCAGTTGGTGTAACGGTCAGGTTAATTGTAATTACCATATTTTTTTCAGCATCCTGATGACCGTGCTCGTGATTCTTGTCATGATGATTGCTGTCGTGATGGTTACCGTCGTGATGATTGCCATCATTATTATCCCCTTCATTATTATTGTCATTGCTCTGATCTCCTTCCTGAACATTATCACCATCATGATTGCCACCGTTACAGTTACCATTGTGCATATCAGTTTCGGTTTCATTAACAGTGGAAAGTGTTATCTGATCAGCACCTGTATAATTCAAAACTGGTGTGTAAATGAAAGTTGAATTTCCGTTAGCATCTTTTTGAATTTCACTTACAATCGAATGATTGGCTGCAATAGTAATTTGAAAATCATGTGAAGAAACATTCGCAGGTAAAGTGAACGAATAAGTTTCGTTAGCACTGATTTTTGCACTCACTGTTTGTGTAACAGTAATGTTTTGATTCTGCATTTTAGTGCATGACTGAAATGCAAAAAGAACTAAAGCAGAAAACAGGATTGAGATTTTATTTTTCATGCGTGGCTTTGGATTTTATTTCCGATACCAATAATAAGGTTTAAATAATTAACAAAGAATAAATTTTTTAATGGGAACAGATGAAAAGGATAAATCACACGGTCAATAAATTTTGCCGAAACAATAAATTCATTTTAGTTATAATTAGCTCAGCGAAAAAATATTTCGGATGAAGAAAATAAACCTCACTGCACAAATAATCATTGCAATGATTCTGGGCATTGCAATCGGACAAATCTATAGAAGCACGCACGCCGATGCTGAACAGCAAAAAGTATTTGCATCAAACATGCAGATACTCAGTGAAATATTTCTTCGCTTGGTAAAAATGATAATTGCTCCTCTTGTTTTCAGCTTGCTGCTGACGGGGATTGCAAAAGTTGGCGACTTTAAAAGTGTGGGGCGAATTGGATTGAAAACAATTTCATACTTCCTTTTTGCAACACTGCTTTCACTTACAACAGGATTAATAATTGTAAATATTTTTCACCCGGGCTCAGCGTTACATCTCACTTCAGTGAATCCGGCAGGGGCAATTAGTACTTCCGGATTTAACATTCACGAATTCATTACGCATGTTTTTCCTGATAGCATTGTGAATGTGATGGCAACCAATCAGATTCTCCCAATCATTGTTTTCGTTTTGTTCTTTGCAATAGGTGTTGCTTCTATTGGTGAAAGAGGAAAAATTATTATTGATTTTTTTGATGCAGTTGGTCATGTAATGTTAAAAGTGACAGGTTATGTAATGCGGCTCGCACCGCTTGGAGTTCTGGGTGCTACAAGCGCAGTTATCGCGCAACAAGGTCTTGGAGTATTGTCAGGATATTTAGGAATCACACTATGCTTTTTCGGTGGATTATTATTTTTTGTTTTTGTGGTTCTGCTTGGAATATGTGTAACACTCGGTATTCCGTTTTTCAAATTACTTGCTCATGTGCGAGAGCCGATGTTGCTTGCATTCACTACTGCAAGCAGCGAGGCAGCGATGCCGAAAGTTATTCTGGGATTAGAGCGTTTCGGAATCAGCAATCGCATTGTAAGTTTTGTTTTACCGCTTGGTTATTCATTCAATCTCGACGGAAGTATTATGTACATGATTTTCGCAACCATGAGCATCGCACAAGCTTATGGAATGGATATATCAATCGGGCAGCAGATTACAATGATGCTGATACTGATGATAACAAGTAAGGGAGTCGCAGGTGTGCCGCGCGCAAGTTTAGTGGTGATTGCAAGTATGCTCACAATGTTTAATATTCCTGCCGAAGGACTCACGCTGTTACTCGCCATTGACTGGCTGTTCGATATGGGAAGGTCAGGAGTAAATGTAATTGGCAATGCAGTGGCAACCTGTGTAGTGAGTAAGTGGGAAGGAGAGAAATACAATTGAGAGTGTAACAGCAATAAAACGACTGGTTGATTTTTGCAGTAAGCAAAAACCACTTTCAATAATTAATAAGAATTCAGAAAAGTTAATTAAATTCTTTCAGGAAGGATTTTTTCAGAAATCCATTTTCCGTTCACATGCTCGCCCCAGATAATAACATCCTTATTTTTCTCATACACGCGCTTAGCTTCAAGCATCGCCTTTTTGTCGGGGCAGCAGATTTTTACTCCGTTTCTTGAACCTTTATTACAAACTTCAATATAAAAACCGTCTTTAAACTTTTTCGGTACTGTTGGTGGTCTTCCCATTCCTTGAAACTTTTTTTATTAGTTGTGCAATGATAATTTAATTATTCTAATATCCATTACTTCGGAAATTCTTCTCTTAAAATACTGAAAATGGCTTGCGGTAATGGTTTAAAACCCTAAAAGTGTTGCTATTAAAGTTTGATTTATATGTTTGAACCACAATCATATTGCAACATCCATGAAAAATTTTAAACACAAAACATCCATTCAGGTTCGGTTCAACGATACCGATATGATGGGGCATGCAAACAATGCAGTCTACTCAACTTGGATTGAATATGCACGGCTTCAGTATTTTAGAGATGTGGTTGCCGAGGGCGGCGACTGGAGCAAGCAGGAGGGATTAATTCTTGCGCATCTTGATATTGATTTTCGACTCCCGGTTTTTTTCGGCGATGCTATTGCGGTTTATACCCGCTGTTCAAGAATGGGAAATAAAAGTTTCGACCTCGACTGGATTATAGTGATAAAAAAAAATAGTGCTGAGGAAATTGTTGCCGAAGGAAAAGCAGTAATTGTTTGCTTCGATTATCACGCAAACGCAACTGTAACAGTTTCTGAAGAACGCAAAAGGAAGATAAAAGAATACGAAGGTTTCGACTGATTCGAGGTGGGCAGAAACATTTATGTTTTTGATACGACGCAATTATTCAAAAGAAATTAAATGACTTCAATAATTAAAGCAACAGAAAAAGATTTTCAACTGATTGCGAACATTGGTAAAATAGCTGTAGTGTTATCCCATCGTGAAAGCTGCTCAGTAAATGATATGAATGAGTATATATCAAACAACTACAACGATGAGTCAATTAAAACAGAACTGAACGACACAAATAATGTTTACCACATTATTTATTTCGACGAAAAGCCGGCGGGGTTTTCAAAAATTAATTTGAATTGTACTTATGAAAATATTCAGGAGAAAAATGTAACCAAATTGGACCGCATTTATTTATTGCAAGAATTTTTTGATTTGAAGTTAGGAATACAACTTTTGAAATTCAATATTGAATTATCAAAAGAAAATAATCAATCAGGAATGTGGCTCTTCACTTGGACAGGAAACAAACGAGCAGTAAACTTCTATTTGAAAACAGGATTCAAAATTATTGGAAGTCATCAATTCAAAGTTTCCGAAACACACTCCAATCCCAACCACCAAATGTTTTTGAAGTTTTAATTTCCACAAAAAGAAAACAAACTGAAATTTATTTCTTTAAATAGATTGTAAACTGGTCATTCCTTTTTAAAAATATCTTTCCTTAATCACTTTCAGGTGATGTATTTCATGACCGAGTGTTGCATAACCAAGTGCGCGAGGAGTCATTGTTGTGTTGTTTGCGTTTCCAACTTCGTCCAGCATTTCATTTTCAAAACCATTGAACAACGAAATTGTTGCTTTGCGAGCATCGCTCCACTCATTCATTAAATCAGAAATTGTTCTGCGCGATGCATTCGAAGTTTTAGCATATAACTCTTCATCATAACCCGGAAAATTTGCTTTGTCTTTTCGCGCGATGCATAAAGCTCTGTACGAAAAAACTCTTTCTGCTTCGCACAAATGACCAACAATTTCTTTGATCGACCACTTGCCTTCAGCGTATCTGTAATTCAATTTTTCTTCGGCAAGAGAATCAATAAATGATCTTGTTTTTAAAAATTCCTGTTGCAACCCCTCGCATAAATCTGAGTAAGCAACTTCGCGAACATAATTGTCTAACCAGCCGTTCGTATTTGTGGGAGAAGTGATTTTCATTGGAGAATTTTATTTTTTTGTTTTTAAAAATTCAAGTAAGTCGCTGCTGCTACTTTCGAAGCTGAATACATCAGTCATTTGGTAATAATTGTTTCTGTCAACACAATAGTCGTAGGCATATTTTGCAAGGCCTAATCTGTCACCATCATAGTCCAATAGTTTTACAATAGTTTTCAGTTGTGTAACAGTGAAACACTTTTTACTCTGAATAATTTGTTTGGCTGTACTCATTTTGGTATCAGAAAAACTTAATTTACTGATTGAAGAAATAATCGAATTCATGTCTTCATCTGTAACAATGCAAACAGGAACAACAACCGGCGGTGGTGGCAACAACGATTTTATAGTTGCATCGGCAAATGCATTCCAGTCATCTTTATACGATTGCGTACTGAATACCTGAGCAGCATAAGTATAGTTCTGCAAATCAAAACACTTTGCAAAATTCTGTTTCATAAATTTCTGACGATTCAAATCCAACTGAATTAAAGTGGAGAGCATCATCAGTTGAGCCATGCTCACGCAATTTGATTGTATGAATTGATTTGCAGCATTGCCGCGATTCACATCGCCTTGTGCATCTGTAACAGTTTTTACCAACACATTAAAATCATTATCGCTCATCGGCAACTGACAGCCCGCTAATCCTTTGTAACCAACAGACGAAGGATAATTCAAATCAGGAAAAAGTTTTATAGGAGCAGGTGGTGGCGGTTCGTTGTATTCGATAATATGGCCATTAGCAAAATCATAAAACCGGAAAGCATACGACAGAGAATTGAAAGCATCGAACAGCGCATAATAATTCTGCTTGTCATAAATAATTGGATAAACTCCATAAGCAAATTGCAATCGCATGGCATCGTCGTTAAAAACACTTGCAATAAAGTATGCCTGATCGCTCATCATGCAACGACCGAGCATCCAGGTGT
>JBBQJW010000007.1:0-158373 GCA_038326325.1 Chitinophagales bacterium
AGAGTCGCGTTCGCGCATGGAGGTGGTTCGTTTCCCGCAACATTCGGAAGAATAGAACACGGCTTTAATGTGCGACCCGATTTAGTCGCGATTGATAATACTGTTACACCTCGAAATTACCTTGGTAAATTCTGGCTCGACTCGTTAGTGCATGACGCCGATATGCTCAACATTATTATAAAAATGATGGGCGAAGAAAAGGTTTGTCTCGGTACCGATTATCCTTTTCCATTAGGGGAACTCGCTTCCGGAAAATTAATTGAGAGTATGAATCTTGATAAAACTATTCAGCAGAAATTACTGAGAGATAACGCCCTCACTTGGCTTGGACTATAATTCATTCTGGTTTATTTTTTCTATTTCACAAATCGAAAGTCACTATCAAAGGAGAGTGGTCGCTTAACGAATTCCAGTCTTTATAACTTCCAACCTCAACATCAGAAACTTTTTTCATTAAGTCAACTGATGCAAAACAATATTCAAGGTGGTACGACTTTTCCTGATGACGATATAAAAAAAATGTTGGATGAAATTCTTCTCCTTGTTTCTGATTATGGAAATTGTGATACGCGCTGTGAATATTTTTTTTCTTCAACCATTCCACAACCGCGCTATGATTTCCTTCGCGTTTCGGTTTATCCCAAATTGTATTGCTATTAAAGTCACCAATTAAAATTGTACGCTTTCCATTTAGTGTTTTTTCATAGTGGTGAATTGCTTTCCATACTTGGGTTACATAAGTTCCATCGGAGTCTTTCGGATTATTCGCCCAAATAGCGAACAAATTGAATTTGATTTTTTTATTGGAAACTGAAAGAGGTAAAATGGTTTTCAGTTGCGTGTTGTGATTGTCGTGAAGTTTAAATTTGAAATCAGAATAAGAAAAAACACCCAGCCCTTTATTCATGTTTTCGCCAGACCAAAAAATATCAGTTGGAGTTGGCATGTCTATACTGAATTTTAATTTATCAGGGTGTTCACACTCAGGCACAATTAGAATATCGGGTTTGTAATTCAGAATCTGTTCCGCCTTTTTACGAAAAGCCATGTTACAGTTCCAGGTTATAATTCGCATTGTCGGTTAAAATGAAATTTATAACTGTAACGAAAATTTATAACTGTTCAATCAATCTCCCAATGGCTTTAAATCGCTCGAACACTTTTATCGTGTGCGGCGCTTCTTCTAATTCTTCAGTTAAGTCCTGACCCGCCCAGTGTTCGTAGTGTCTTCCGTTTCGCCATAAGCGGCTGTCTGTTACATCATAAATAATTTTGTTGAACGCGATCCAGATTTCGGGTTTGTCTTGTCCGTTGCGAAGCGCGAGTTGCGAGCGTGTATATGCAGGAAGCGTTGATGAATCCATCAAACTAATTTATTGCCCAGTAAATATTCAGCAATCTGAACGGCGTTTGTAGCCGCGCCTTTGCGAAGGTTATCGGAAACAATCCAGCAGTTGAGCGAGTTGGGGAGCGAATCATCTCTTCTTATTCTTCCAACGAACACATCATCTTTTCCATGAGCGGTAATGGGCATCGGATAAATTTTATTCGCAGGGTCGTCTTGTACTGTTACACCTGAAGTGTCGCTTAGAATTTTTCGCACTTCATTCAAATCAAAATCTTTTTCGAAAGTAATGTTCACCGCTTCGCTGTGTCCGCCAATAACGGGAACCCGAACAGTTGTCGCTGTCAATGCGATACTGTCGTCCATCATAATTTTTTTTGTTTCGTTCACCATTTTCATTTCCTCTTTTGTGTATCCGTTTTCCAGAAACACATCCACCTGCGGCAAACAATTCAAATCAATCTTGTATGGATAAGCCATTGGACCATCAATATTATTTCGCTCATTCATCAATTGTGTTACAGCGTTTTTTCCTGTGCCGCTAACAGATTGATAAGTGGAAACCACAATTCGTTTGATGCGATATTTTTTATGAAGCGGATTCAGCACCATCACCATTTGAATGGTGGAGCAATTAGGATTGGCAATAATTTTATCTGTAACAGTCAGCACCTGTCCGTTAATTTCCGGAACGATTAATTTTTTGTCGGGATGCATTCGCCATGCGGAAGAATTATCAATCACGGTAGTTCCGGCTTCAGCGAACTTCGGAGCGTATTCCAATGAAACTGTTGAACCTGCTGAGAACAAAGCAATCGCAGGTTTTCTTTTTACAGCGTCATCAATTGCAACAACAGAATATTCTTTTCCTTTAAAGGAAATTTTCTGTCCAACAGATTTTTCAGAAGCGACAGGAATTAATTCATAGATGGGAATATTCCGTTCCTCCAGCACTTTTAACATTTCCCGTCCCACCAAGCCGGTGACTCCCACAAGAGCAACTTTCATCAATAATTATTTTTGGCGAATTTACTCTCACATAATTTGATGTGAGTTGCTTAATATTGAATTCCTTTTCAACACCATGAAACCGATATTCCATAAGATTTTTTTAGCACTGATAATTCTTATCCCGAAAGTTTTACTCGCGCAGGTTCAGGATAATTTCAACGACAATGATTTTACAACCGGAACATTGTGGAGCGGTGATGATGCGGAGTGGACAGCAGTTACAGGACAATTGCAAACCAATGGCCCGGCTGTTACACCTACCACTACACATCTTTCAACTGCTTCAACATTAGCTTCTAATTGTCAATGGGAATTTTTCGCAAATCCAAAATGCTCAACAAGCTCAGGAAATTACATGGAAGTTTTTCTCATTTCTGATTCAGCAAACCTGGAAAATTTAGTTAGTGGATACTTTGTGAAAATCGGAAACACTGCCGATGAAGTGAGTTTGTATAAAACAGTTGCCGGAGTTGAAACGAAGATTATTGACGGAGCCGATGGAACAGTTGCGAGTTCTTCAAACAATCCGATGAAGGTGAAAGTGATTCGTGATGCTGCCGGAAATTTCTCGCTTTATCACGACAACACCGGAACTGGAAGTAGTTATGTATTGGAAGGAAGTGTAACAGATTTAACTTTTACCACAAGCGCTTACTTTGGTGTGTTGGTGAAATATTCAGCAAGCAACAATTTGAAATATTTTTTTGATGATTTGTATGTTGGTCCGATTATAATTGACAATACTCCACCAACAATAGTATCTGCGACTGTGGTTGATGCAACTCATGTTGATTTATTTTTTAGTGAAGCAGTTGACTCGGCTACTGCCGAAAATCATTTGAACTACACAATAAATAATTCTATCGGTTCGCCGACAACTGTTACACGCGACATTTCAAATTTCAGTGAGGTTCATCTTACACTTGCAACGCTGTTACTGAGCGCAACGAACTACATCCTCACCTGCATCGGCGTACAAGATATTGCAGGTAACGGAACTCCGGGTGCGAGTGTTCAATTCAGTTTTTATCAGCCACAGCAATACGATGTGCTCATCAATGAAATCATGGCGCATCCAAATCCCGTAGTTTCATTACCTGATGCTGAATATCTTGAATTCTATAATCGCTCTGCCTTTGATATTAATTTAAACAACTGGACTATCAGTGATGCGACAAGTACCTATTCATTTCCGTCCTATATAATTCATCCCGACAGTTTTTTGATTTTATGCAGCGCATCGAATTATTCTTTGCTTTCTGTTTTTGGAAATGCTCTTGGACTTTCTTCTTTCCCGACATTGAATGATAGTGGTGATAGCTTGAAATTGAGAAATGAAAATGGAATACTGATTAATGCAGTAAATTATTCTTCATCGTGGTATCAGGATGCTTTGAAAGATGCGGGCGGTTGGTCATTGGAAAGAATTGACCCGGCAAATCCTTGCGCCGGAAGTAATAACTGGAAAGCTTCTTTAAGTGTTACAGGTGGAACTCCCGGTAAAATAAATTCCGTTCATGGAAATAATCCTGATACACAAGCACCGCAATTATTGCGCGCGACGATTATTGATAATCAAACTATAAAATTATTTTTTAACGAATCATTGGATAGCGCCATTGCAGCTTTGACTGGAAATTATTTAATCTCTCCATATAGCGGAGCTATAGTTTCCGCAATGCCACAAAATGATTTTTCCACCGTAATTATTTCTCTCTCTCCAGCGATTGATTCCGATAAAATTTATACAATGCTTTGCTACAACCTTTCCGATTGCAGCGGAAATGTTATTGTTACAGATGATTTAACACATTTTGCAATCCCAGAAAATCCTGATTCGTTAGATGTAATTATTAATGAAATTCTTTTCAATCCTGTTACAGGTGGAAGCGATTTCGTTGAATTGTTTAACCGCTCCAATAAAATTCTTGACCTCAAACAATTGTACATCGCGTCGCGAAATGACACAGGTGCGATTACTTCAGCATCACAATGCAGCGATGGATTTTTATTGTTGCCGGGAGAATATGTAGCGATTACCGAAAACGCGGATTGGGTAACAACAAACTATTTCACCCCAATGCCACAGAATGTTTTGCAGGTGAGTTCGCTTCCATCTTTCAATGATGATAAAGGAAAAGTTGTGCTCACGACCGCGAATGGAAATGTGTTGGATGAACTGCACTATCTCGACAATTGGCATTTCGCTCTGCTCAATAATCATGAAGGTGTAACACTTGAACGGATTTCACCAACTGCTTCAACACAGGATTCTTTGAACTGGCATTCCGCCGCTTCAACAGTTGGATATGGAACTCCTGCATATCAGAATTCGCAATTCAAAAATCAAAACGCTGATAATAATATCAGCGTTGATCCCGAAGTTTTTTCCCCTGATCAGGATGGATATAACGATGTGGTTTCCATCTCTTACAATTTCGACCAATCAGGGTATGTAGCTAATGTAACAGTGTTCAACGAAAGAGGATTACCTGTTCGAGCGCTTGTTCAAAATGCATTGCTCGAGTCAAAAGGGTTTTTTAATTGGGATGGAATTACCGATGATAAATTGCGGGCCGAAGTTGGCGTTTACATTATTTACTTTGAGTACTTCGATTTGAAAGGCACGGTACACCACGAAAAGAAAATTTGTGTACTCGCCGGAAGGAAGAACTGAGTGTGATTTAATTTTGAAAATATTTATTCGGAGATGATACAGACGATACTTCTTGTTGACGACGATCCGCTTTTTATAAAACTTGTTTCACCGTTATTATCAAAGGAAGGATATTCTTTACTCACTGCAACAAATGCGAGTGATGCTCAAATAATTTTACAACAGAACAGCGAAAATATTTCAGTCGTGTTGCTCGATTGGGAAATGCCGAACATGACCGGCATTGAGTTACTTCGATGGATTCGCGAACAACCGACATTTGAATCTATCCAGGTGATTATGCAAACCGGAATGGACAGGCCGGAAAACATAAAGGAAGGAATTGACGCCGGCGCTTACTATTATTTAACGAAGCCGATCAAGCGTGAAGTTTTACTGTCAACCATTCACGCGGCGATTCTTGATCACGAACATCAGAAAGAATTACTCACTAAGCTTAAGCAGGCCGAAAATTCTTTCCGGTTATTAGACGAAGCAGTTTTTCGTTTTCATACTGTTACAGAAGGTGAATTCATGGCGGTGCGCATCGCGAACATTTGCGCCATACCCGAAGAGGCGATGTATGTTTCAGAATTATTATCAAATGCTGTAGAGCATGGAAATCTTGGAATTACTTATGAAGAGAAAACCTCTTTGATTGAAAGTGGAACTTTGCAAGATGAAATTGAAAGACGATTAACGCTACCCGAATATAAAAACCGGAAAGTGAAAGTGTGTTTGAAAAAGGAAGACACGACAATGAGCATGACCATTGAAGACGAGGGCGATGGATTCGACTTTCAGAAATTCCTTCAGTTCGACGACTCAAGAATATTTGACAATCACGGACGAGGAATCGCCATTGTAAATTCTTATCTCAACATGCAATATCTTGATAAAGGGAATAAAGTTTTAGTTAAATTAGCCTTGAAAGAAACTGGAAACTAAATCCAAATATTTTTTTTCGTTTCGAAGTTAGTTTTTTATTTCAGTTGTAACAAATTTTATATAGTTGGTTTCGTGCGATGAAAACGAAAATTTTGAAATTATTTTTTCGCGTGCTTTGATTCCGATTTTCGAAAAATTATTTTTTTGTTCAGCAACTTCCATTAAAATTTTCTCCCAGTTTTTATCGTCCTTGACAAGAAACCCGTTTATTTTATCATCTATGATTTCATTATTAATTGTTACGCCGCTTGCAACACTAACAATACCCATTCCCATGTATTGAATGAGTTTAAAGCCTCCCTTGCCTCTTGTTACTTCATTATCGTCTAATGGCATTAATCCGACATCAATTGATCGAAGCAATTTATAATCATCATATAAGTTCCAGGGAATATTTACAATTTCAAAATTCGTTTTTGCTTCAAAATTTTTATTGCAAATAATAATTAATCGAATTTTTTTCTGTTTTGCTAATTCATTTAATGGGGCAATAATTTTATTCAGATTAAACAGATTGCCTTCGCTACCAATCCATCCAAAGTCTATTGTTTCTTTATTAAGGGCATATGTTTTCTGAGTATATTTTTCATAATCAACACATGTTGGAATTATTGAAATATTTTTTTCTTCTGCCGACTTTATTTTTTTTACCACAAAATTTTTAAGGTAAGTCGAGCCAACAATAAAGCGAGTATAGAAATTGAGACTTTCAATGAACTTAGAAGATGATTCAAGCAGAAAAAAACCATACAAACTTTTTTTTCTTGATTGATTTTTGGCTGCTGAAATATCATCATCAAAATCAAGAATAATATTTGGGTGTAACGCTGACATAAATTTTTCCATAAAAAGATTACCATAATCATTATGGATTAAAAGTTCTCTACGAATAATAACACAATCATACCGAACAGCAACAAAACACTGCCTTATTCTCTTTAAACAATAAAACAGAAAGAATAAAAGTTTGTTTCGATCCGCATCATAAAACTTAGCTTCACTTCTGCTATCAAAAACAAAGAGAATTTTAGTTTCAAGTTTATTTGCATTTAGTCTTTCAGCCCACTTTAATGTTCTATAAACGCTGCCGGCATTTTCGAGGTGGGTATTTTCAAGAAATAGTATTTTCTTAATTTTCTTTTTGTAAGCCCACTTTTTAAAACGGGTAATTTGCAAAAGAAAAGTTACTGCCCATACAAAAAGCAATACAGCCCAAAAAGAAAAGAAAAAAACAAAAAGTAAAAGATAATGCCTTATTGAAATTATAGCTTTTCGCACTAATTAAGAAGAGTTGAAAAATTTCTTCAAATTTAGAATACAATACTTATATCCATTAAATAAAATAGTTTATCGCATGGGCAAAATAGAATTTCAATATCTTTTGAGCAATGTTTATTTTATGAGTGTTACATCACCCTTAACTTTTATTTTCTTCCCCGAATCAAACTGAATAATACCTGAATAAACATACACACCGGTATTTAAACTCAAGCCAAGAAAAGTTCCATCCCAACTATCGTCTGTACTATGAATTGTGTAAAGTTTTTCTCCAAGTCTGGAAAAAATATTCAATTCAGCTTTTGCAACCCTGCTTCCATAAACTCTGAATACATCGTTCATATCATCTCCATTTGGAGTAAATGCATTCGGAATAAAAAAATCAGGATTTGGTCGAATGATGAAGTGTCCGGCACTTGAACTGTCGAAACATCCCAATTCATTCATCGCATACATTGTAACTGCAAACCTTCCTGTGTCCATATAAGTATGATAAGGATTCTGGGAACTGCTGTTTTCTCCATCTCCGAAATTCCAGGTGAAAGAAGTTGCGTTGCTTGAATGATCTATAAAATAAATTGTAGCACCTGCAAGATCAATAGCTGAATCGGTGGTTGGAGTATAAGTAAAAGCTGCAACAGGGGTTGGTAACACAAGAATATATCCCGGAAGAGTAAGGGTTGCACTGCAATTATTATTATCTGTTACAGTAAGCGAAACATCATAAGAACCTTTAGGAAAGAAATGCTGAAATGAAGTTGTTGTAGCTGTTGTTCCATCACTCAAAGACCACAAATAAGAAACACCGGGAGTAGTAGTAATAAGAGTTGTTGTTAAAGAATCACAGGCTGAGTGTGGTTGAGCATTAATGTTTATCTGTGGCAGCGGGTTTACAAACACCACATGATTTGTTGTGGGTGATATACAACCATTTTCAGAAACCACCAATGAAACAGTATTTAATCCGGGGGCATTAATAAGAATTGAAACTGGTCCCTGGCCATTGCCCGACGAAATTATTCCAGAACCGGTATTCCAGTTATAAGTTGAAAAGGCAGAGGAGCTTCCAGTATAATTGAGTGTAACAGTTTCACCGGAACAAATTGTATCATCTGAAATAGTGAAAGTGGAAGCGGGAATTGCATAAACTGTAACAGCAGTAGTTGCAACATTGCTAGTGCAACCTAATTCAGTTACAGAAAGTGTAACAGTATAATTTCCTGCTACTGGAAAACCCACAGTATAAGGTCCTTGTCCTGTTCCGGAGGAAGCCGTTCCGCCTCCGAAACTCCAGTTGTATGTTGCCGCTGCGCTTCCACTTCCGACATAAGTAATTGTCGTGGAGTTTATCAAACAAATTGCATTAGGTGCGGCTCCGATGTTTGCAGTCGGAACAGGATTAACTGTTACCTGAATATTGCTTGAAGGAGAGGTGCAACCATTTCCATCAATATAGGTCACAGAGTAATTTCCGGTTGTTGTAACAGAAATGGAAGAAGTGTTTACACCCGTGCTCCATAAATTTCCAGAGGGATAGTTAGAAGAAAGTGTAATAATTCCGCCCTGACAAAATGTGGTTGCACCTGATGGGGTAATTATTGGTGCAGCCGGAATTGGATTAACTGTTACAGTAACATCGGCAGAAACACCACTACATCCGTTAGCATCTGTAACGGTGGTTGAGAAAGTGCCTGAAGCAACTACATTGATTGTATTTGAAATTGCACCTGTGCTCCATAGGTTTCCAACATTGTAATTTGATGAAAGTGTAACAGAACCACCCTGGCAAAAGGAAATCGGACCGGACGCAGTAATCTGAGGAGTTGGATTTGGGTTAACTGTTACAGTAGTCGTTGCTGAAGTATCAACACAACCGTTCCCTAAATTAACAATGTATGAAAATGCACCTGTTGCATTTACTGTTAATGAAGTGGCAGTTGACCCATTGCTCCATAAGATACCAATTGGATAAGCAGCACTAAGGGTTACACTTCCACCCTGACAAAATGTTGTTGTACCACTTGGGGAAATCGTAGCAACCGGTTGAGCAACTACGGTGATTGATATTGGAGTTGAAGTTGAAGAACATCCGTTTGCATCTGTAATGGTTGCAGTATAATTTCCTGTTGCGTTAACCGATAATGTTGAACCACTCGTTCCACCAGGCTGCCAGACTGAATTTGCACCTGCATCAGAAGTAAGTGTAACAGTTCCACCCGTACAGAAAAAGGTTCCTCCTGAAGCGGTTAAGTTTGGAGTGGGTGGAGAAGGGTTTACAATAACTATCGCATTAGCTGCTGATGTGCATCCTGTTGCAGATGTGGCAGTCACAGAATAAACCCCACTTATTAGTGCTATAACAGAAACAACGGTACTGCTTGTACTCCATAAATAAGACGAAGCAGCAGAAGCGGTAAGTGTTACACTATCACCCTGACAAAAAGTGGTAGCACCTGATGCAGCAATTGTTAAATTAAAAGCGGGAGGTTCTGTAACTATAAAAGTATCTTGTGCCGAAGTGCCACCACTTGAAACTGTTACAATATAAGTTCCTGCAACAAGGTTTGATAAATCTTCAGTTGTAGCGCCTGTGCTCCATAAATAAGTGTAAGGGGCACCAACCATTACATTATATTCTTCACATTCGCCATAAGAAAATTGTGTGCAATAACCGTTTGATGCGGGAATTCCTGCATAAGTGGAACGAACTCTCATTCTCTTCATCCCGCAGGCAGTGTTTGCAGGCACAGTTATATTTCCATTAAAAACCTGAAACCCAGCTGAACCTGTATTATAACAATCTTCACCGGGATCGGCATAATCACCATCGTTATTCCAATCAATCCAAATCCTCATACCATGCGAATAAGTAGAGCCACAACCCGAAGTAGCACATTGAACATGTACTCCGAAAACCTGTCCGGGATTTACTGTAACAGTCATTGCATTAAAATAATGATAGTTGGTCGGCAGAAATCCGTTACATCCGGAATTCATGTTTGTGATATTTGTTGAACCAAGTGTTGTCCAGAAGTTATTTATAAAATCCCATGTTGTTGGACAATTACAACCAGGTTGGGTATATGAAGGCATGCAATATGTTGGATTTCCCCCACCGGAACCTCCAGCAATGGATAAATCAATTGCACCATTATTAAATCCAAAACAAGTCACATTTGTTACAACGCCGGAAGTAGTAAATGGGCATTGCCCGGAACTTCTTTGAAAGAAGAAAAGCAAAACAAAAAGTGAAATAATTAATCGGGAATGTAAAAGTTTTACCATCTACAAAATTTCAGAAGTTGAAAATAGGTGAAATTCTGAAAACCGCCAACGACAATCCGATGACAACTAAAATATTATTACCTGTCCATCAATAAAGACTTCTGACAATAAAATGACTATTAACTCTATACTATCATATTATGAAGTTCGTTCTTAGCGAAACTATTTTCACATGCACAGAAAAGAAACAATGAAAAACAAATTCAGAGGTATACTGGCGCGCATCATGCGAACATTGTATTTCTCTTTATTCTGGTAGCTTAACACTACCGTAACATTATTCCGACCTACTCTTCTCTTTCCAGAGTTGGTTGAAAGATTTCTTCGCTATTATCGGCATCTCTCTCTTACCTCCCCAGGTATTTTTAAATAGCATTTTCATCATAAAATTTTTAATGCCTGCGCCCCCGGTATTCATTAATTTCCGATTGAGCATAGCGCGCTTCCAAACCATCCATCCGAATTTTTCGGAGCGATTATAAAATCCGTCGTTCACCGCGTCGCGGCGGTTCATCACTAACAAATTATGCAGCTCAATTTTCATCGGACAAACTTCCGTACAGTTTCCACAGAGAGAAGAAGCGCCGCTCAGGTGTTTGAAATCTTCCATCCCCTTAAAGTGCGGAGTAATAACACTTCCGATGGGACCACTGTAAGTTGTCTGATAACTGAAGCCGCCAATATTTTTATAAACAGGACAAGCATTTAAACAAGCACCGCAACGAATGCAGTACAACGCTTGTCTTTGTTCAGCTTCAGCGAGCAAATTGGTTCTGCCGTTATCCATCAATATCACAATCATTTCTTCAGGACCGTCAATTTCACCTTCTTGTTTTGGTCCGGTTAATATTGAATTGTAAACTGTAATCTGCTGACCTGTGCCGAAAGTTGAAAGCAACGGAAGAAACAAATGCAAATCGTTAACTGATGGAATTACTTTTTCAATGCCAACTATTACAATATGAATTTTCGGAAATGTAACAGTCAGCCGAGCGTTGCCTTCATTTTCAAGAACCAATACTCCACCAACATCAGGAAGAATAAAATTTGCGCCCGTAATTCCAATATCTGCTTTCGTATATTTTTCGCGCAAAATTTTTCGCGCCACCATTGTTAGTTGCTCAGGCGTGCTATCGAGTGGCGTACCGTGATGTTCGTGAAAAACTTTCGCCACATCTTCTTTCGACTTGTGCATGGCAGGTGTAACAATGTGAAACGGCGGCTGCTTATCCATCTGCTGTATGTATTCGCCTAAATCTGTTTCCACCGATTCAACGCCCATTTTCTCTAAGAAACTATTGAGGTGAACTTCTTCGGTGGTCATTGATTTCGATTTCACAATACTTTTTGCTTCCACGCGATTTATTACTGATGCAATTTCTGCCAATGCTTCGTCCGCTGTTTCAGCCCACACGACTTTGCCTCCCCGTTTCGTAAAGTTTGATTCGAACTCCAATAAATATTTGTCGAGCGCTTCCATCGCTTTCCACTTCAGATTTTTGGCGCGCATTTTCGCGCTCTCAATATCTTCGTACTGCAATTTTCCTTTCACCACTGTATCGGCGTACTTACCGATATTCCAACTGAGTTTGCGGTGCATCTCTTTGTCGAATGCAGTTTCTTTCACTGCTTCTTTAAAAGAATCGAAAGTGGTTTCTGACATTAAGATTTATTTGTGTGCGGTGAATTTAAGATTGAATGATGGAAGATTGAAAAATTGTTATGAAGGGATTTTGTAAATGATTGAATTTTAATTTTTCGAAAGAATAAAATATCCTCCTTCTGTTTGACTGTGAAGTTTTGTATCAGGCAGAAAATATCGATTCAGTAAAGAATCAACTTTGCCTACTAACACATCTCCGTTTTCGAAATCAACTTTATTTATTGTTGAACCATTGATCTGGTTAAAATTTGTATGATACCAGGTTAGGTACAGAAAAAAATCCTGTTCGTTATTTGAGTTGTACCAATAAACATTTTTCGAATTTGAAATTAATTGTTTGTTGTTTCTAAGTAATTGCCCTCTGTTTGTTGGAATTGTATTGAGCGAAATAAAATTTCTTATAACAGAAAAAGCGATCAATGAATATATTAAAAGAAAAACCGGTTTCAAATTCAATCTCGCCAATTGAATAATTGTAAAGACCGAACAACAAGGAATAATCATGGCGACATACCATTCTGCTTTCGCCTTTGCGATGGAGAGTGTAACTGCAATGGAAAAAATTATTAATAACGATAACAGACTAATATGAAAATCAGGATTCTCGTTTTGAAAATGCTTTTTAAATGTTGCTGCGATGAAAAGAATAATGGAAAGAAAAAATAAGTAGCTCCATAAATTAAATCTTACATCGAGCGATTCAAAAATAAACCAGCGACTATTTGAGTAGATGTATTTTGTCTTTTCATCAATAGTTATCCTTCCTAAAATATCCATCGAAAACATCTTACTCAGGAAACCAGTATCACCATAAATATAAATTGCAACTACCCAGCAGCCAATCAGAAACGAAAAAGATAAAATCGCAAACCAGAAATATTTATCTTGAAGAAATGTTCCGATTTTTTTTCGCAACACGGCATAAATTAAAAATGCAGGAAGAAAAAATAATCCTGCTATGCCTTTTGTCAGAAATGCAAGAGCGGTAAATGCAGCGGCTGAAATAATTGCTTTTCTTTTATTGAAATCGATGTAATGCGAGTAGTGATACAGAGAAATCATTTGAAAACAAACAAGCATTCCATCGGTGTCGCCGGTTCTGCCGATGTGCCATCCGATAATCCCTTTTACACCCATTAGCACAAGGCTCGATAGGAGCGCAACAACTTCAGGCTGGTAAAGACAAACCCAGAGAAAAAAGAAAATAAAAAGAACAACCGCGCAAATGGCTGATGGAAATCGTAATGCAAATTCGTTTATACCAAATAATTTATAGCTCACGGCAATTGCCCAAACGGCCATTGGAGGCTTGTAAACTGTTGGATCAATTTGCTCAAGAAAATAATAATTGAGAAAATCAGAATGCTGTAACATCTGGTAGGCAATCATTCCATAACGGCTCTCGTCCCATTCATACAGCGAATGTTTTCCCAGCTTCCAGAAACTGAGGAAGGCAGCTAAAAAGATTACAAGGCAGAGGAAATATTTTTTTCGCAATAAATTTTTTCTTATGTGTGGCAATATAATAAAACTAAAAATCGAAATCAGCTGTAACAGTCAAAAACTATTTCTTCTTTTTGATACTCAATTCCTCCGCAGGATTCCAGAATAATTTTTCGAAGTTTTTTATTTTATCGTCTTCAATTTCTACTCCTTCGGCCGATAATAATTCTTCCATTAATGTAGGACTGGCGAAATGTTTTTTTCCAGTGAGCAATCCGTTTCGGTTTACTACTCGGTGTGCAGGTATAGGGGGCACTAATATGTGACTTGAATTCATTGCCCAGCCAACAGTGCGGGCGCTTAATCCTGTTCCTAAATAAGTGGCAATAGCTCCATAACTTGTGGCACGACCACGCGGAATTTTTCTGACAACAGCAAACACACGCTCAAAAAAATTTGTCTTGTCAAATTTTTCTGATTTATGTTTTCGAAGCGAAGGGGGAAGCATTTGAGGAGTGAAAAGTGAAAAACTAAAAGTGAAAAATTAAAGCACTCAAGTTTTATTTTTCTGAATAAAAAATTTACCACAGAGACGCAGAGGCGCAAGGATTTTGAATTTATTATTTTCAATTAGCAAATTATGCCAAAAGCAAACTGCAACAGTGAAAAGAATTTTTCACTTTTCACTTTTAATTTTTCACTGCTCTCTAATTCCCCATGTCACTCAAAAATTTCAATCGCATAAGTTTAACTTCTTCGTGCGTGAAATTTTCTTCGCCTAATTCTTCCATTGCAGCATCTAAAGAATCGCTATCAGCAGAGCGGAAATAATCTATCACATCTTGCTGACGGTCGTCTTCCATAATGTCGTTGATGTAATAATTCAAGTTCAGTTTTGTTCCTGAGAGTACAATAGTTTCCAATTCTTCCAGCAACTCAACTAATTTCAATCCCTTACCGCGGGCAATCTGGTCGAGCGGAATTTTTTTATCAATATTCTGAATGAAGAAAATTTTGTTGGCGCTTTTGTTCACCACCGATTTCACCACCACATCACTTGGCTTATCAATATCATTATCTTCAACATACTGTTCAATCATTTCAATAAACTGTTCGCCGTAGCGCTCAGCTTTTCCCTTGCTCACTCCGCTAATATTGGCCAACTCTTCCATGGTAGTTGGATATTGAGTTGCCATATCAATGAGCGATGGTTCCTGGAAAATTACAAAGTGTGGAAGGTTGTGCTCCTTCGCAACGGTCTTTGTTAAATCCTTCAGCATTTTAAATAATGTCGGGTCAAGCGAAGTAGCAGTTGCTCCACCTTCATCATCGCCTGTTGCTTCCAGTCCGTCGAAATCATGATTGAGCGAAACCATGATTTTCACCGGCTTCTTTAAAAATGCTTTTCCTTTTTCGCTCAGCATTATCACTCCATAATTCTCAATGTCTTTCGTAATAAAATTATTGATGAGTGCTTGCCGAACAATGCTGTTCCAGAAATGGTCGTCCTTTTCTTTTCCAATACCAAACACTTTTAATTTATCATGCTTGTAGTTGGCAACCTCCTGATTTTTTGCGCCGATTAAAATATTTACGATATAAGGAATAGTGAAACTCTCTTTAATTCCTTTTACTGCTTCGAGCACCGCACTCATAAATTGTGTTCCGTCAATCTGCTCCTTGGGATGCAGACAGTTGTCGCAGTTTTTACAATTTGCATCGGGTAATTCCTCCCCGAAATAATGCAGAATAAATTTCCGACGACATACCGAAGTTTCAGCATAGGCCATTGTTTCCACTAACAAGTGTCCACCAAATTCGCGCTCCGAACTTCCCTTGTCGCGCATAAATTTTTCTAACTTCTGAATATCATTGTAGTTATAGTAGGCGATGCAATTTCCTTCTAATCCATCACGACCGGCACGACCGGTTTCCTGATAATAATTTTCAATGCTTTTCGGAATATTATAGTGTAACACAAAGCGCACATCGGGTTTATCTATCCCCATTCCGAAAGCAATAGTGGCGACAATAACATGAATATCTTCATTTATAAATTGGTCTTGCCGTTGCGCTCTAAGAGGCGCTTCCAGGCCTGCATGATATGCAACAGCTAAAATTCCATTTACCTGAAGTGTCTCAGCAATTTCTTCTGTTGATTTTCTACTCAGAGTATAAATGATTCCCGACTTGCCTTCATTCTGCTTGATGAACTTAATAATGTTTTTCATCACCGAATCTTTCGCACCCTTCGGGCGAACTTCATAATATAAATTCGGACGGTTGAAAGAACTGATAAAAATATTCGGGTCTTCCATTCCCATTGTTTTCACAATATCCAACTGTACTTTAGGAGTTGCTGTTGCAGTTAAAGCAATGATTGGAATTTTATGGTCAATGGCTTCCACCACCGATTTTATTTTTCTGTAATCAGGACGGAAATCATGGCCCCATTCTGAAATACAGTGAGCTTCGTCAACTGCGATGAAAGAAATATTTATCTCTTGGAAAAATTTAATATTAATATCCTTCCCCAAAGTTTCAGGAGCCACATACAACATTTTTGTTTTGCCGTCTGTGATATCCTGTTTCACCTGCTTTGCTTGAATTTTTGTAAGCGAAGAGTTTAGAAAGTGCGCAACATTATCGCGATCGCTGTACGAACGAATCTGGTCAACCTGATTTTTCATCAGCGCGATAAGCGGAGAAATAATTATCGCGGTTCCCTCACTCATGAGCGCGGGCAACTGATAGCACAATGATTTACCACCACCTGTAGGCATAATCACGAAAGTGTCTTTGCCATCTAGCAGACTGTGAATTATTTTTTCCTGATTGCCTTTGAATTTGCTGAAACCAAAATGTTGTTTCAGTGCTTTTTGTAAATCAACTTTTTCTGCCACTGGACTTCCTGTATTTTTCATTTATATTTTTTTACCCCCCTATTTACCCCACCCCCAAAGTAATACATAAAAAATTATAGTTAAATATTTTTTTACGATGTCATCTAATCTTATTGTTACTTCATGTAATAATTAATTCTTCAACCCTTCGTTCGTGCCCTTAATTTTTACTTTTACAACCAACAAAAAATTTTGAAGTTGCAATTGACTGACAAAAAAATTATTGAATCGGCTCGTCGCACCCTTACAATTGAAGCTGATGCTGTAAGTAAGCTTAGCAAATATGTGAATCAGGATTTTATTCTCGCAGTAAAAAAGATTTTTTCTTCGAAAGGAAGAGTGGTTGTAACCGGTATTGGTAAGAGCGCCATTATTGCGCAGAAAATTGTCGCCACTTTTAATTCTACGGGAACACCTGCATTATATATGCACGCTGCCGATGCCATTCACGGTGATTTGGGAATGATTCAGAAAGCCGACAGCGTCATTTGCATTTCTAAAAGTGGTGAAAGTGCTGAGATAAAAGTTTTAATTCCATTTCTCAAGCATTCCGGAAATTTTTTAATTGGAATAGTTGGAAATGAAAAATCGTTTCTCACAAAAAGTGCCGATGCAGTTTTAAATACTACTGTAGAAAAAGAAGCATGTTCAAATAATCTTGCACCGACTGCCAGCACCACTGCGCAATTAGCAATGGGTGACGCGATTGCTGTTTGCCTTCAGGAAATGCGTGGATTTGATTCAAAAGATTTTGCGCGTGTTCATCCCGGTGGCGCGTTGGGAAAAAAATTGTATTTGAAAGTTGAAGACCTTTCAGCTAATCACACAAAACCTTCGGTGAACGAAAATGATGCTATCAGTAAAGTGATTGTATCAATGACAGGTGGAAGATTGGGAGCAACTGCAGTTTTAGATTCGAAAGGAAAACTGAAAGGAATAATAACTGATGGAGATTTGAGACGGATGATGGAAAAAAATGCTGACTACAGTAAACTGAAAGCATCGCAAATCATGAGTAAAAATCCGAAGGTTATTCAGCAGGAAGAGTTAGCAGTGAATGCTTTACAATTGATGCGCGAGTGTAACATCACGCAAATAATTGTGATGAAAAAACAACAATACGCGGGCATGATGCATGTGCATGATTTGCTGCGCGAAGGACTTTTGTAAATTAGATTTGAATTCAGTTTATATTTTTTTCTTTGCACCCGGAAAACAAATAGATGCCTACACACGATTATGTGTTAATCATGGCAGGTGGAATCGGAAGTCGCTTCTGGCCCCTGAGTAAGAATAAAAAACCCAAGCAGTTTTTGGATGTGCTCGGCACAGGCAAAACTTTGCTGCAACAGACATTCGAGCGGTTTGAAGAAGTGGTTCCATCGGAAAATATTTTTGTAGTAACCAACGATGCGTACAAAGATTTTGTCACAGAGCAACTACCGAAATTAAAATCAACCAATATTCTTTTAGAACCGGCACGAAAAAATACGGCTCCGTGTGTTGCGTATGCGGCACATAAAATTTCTGCTCTTCATAGCACTGCCAATTTAATTGTTGCTCCATCAGACCACATTATTCTGAACGAAAAAATGTTTGGTGAAGTAATGGACAAAGCAAAATCCATTGCCTCGCACAAAGATGTTTTGCTCACATTGGGCATTATGCCCACCCGCCCTGATACCGGTTACGGATACATTCAGTTCATTGAAGGCACAGAAGAGAATGGAGCACATAAAGTGAAAACCTTTGTAGAAAAACCGACTCTTGAAATTGCAAAAACATTTTACCAGAGCGGTGATTTTTTATGGAACTCCGGAATATTTATTGGCAATGTAAAATCGTGGTTGCGCGCTTTTCAATTGTATCAGCCGGAACTGTTCGATATTTTTCAGCGCGGAAAGACTTATTACAACACAAAAAAGGAAAAAGAATTTATCAATAAAGTTTACACGCTGTGTCAGAATGTTTCCATTGACATTGGTTTGATGGAGAAAGCGAAAAATGTGCTGGTGCTGCCTGCGAAATTCGGATGGAGCGATTTGGGAACCTGGGCTTCGCTTTACAATCTTCATCAGAAAGATTACATGGGCAATGCAGTGAGCGGAAAAAATGTCGTCGTGTTCGACACCAACAATTGCATGGTGATGGTGCAAGACAATAAATTAGTAGTGTTACAGGGACTCGAAGATTTTATTGTTGTTGACTCCGATGATGTGTTGCTCATAAGCCCGAAGGACAGAGAGCAGGAAATAAAACAAATTGTCGCCGATATAAAACGGCAGAAGGGAGATAAGTATTTGTAAGTTTCACTTTTAATTTGGAAAGTGTAACACCGGTTGAAATTATTTTTTTGAATTCAAAATTTATTCTTCAATAGCTTTACGGCTGCATCAAATTTTTTTTCATGCCTCAGTATCCGAATAAAGTCAGAAGCAAATTACCAAAAGTCGGCACTACGATTTTTACCGTGATGTCGGCGCTTGCTGCCGAACACAATGCCGTGAATCTTGGCCAGGGACTTCCTGATTTTATGTGTCATCCTGATTTATTGAAGTACACGGATGAAGCGATGAAGAAAGGATTGAATCAGTACGCGCCAATGCCTGGCTTGCTTTCGTTGCGCGAACAGATTGCTGAAAAAGCGAATGAATTGTACGGCGCTGATTTTAATCCCGCGACGGAAATAACTGTTACAGCCGGCGGAACCGAAGCAATTTATTCTGCTATTACCGCGGTGATTAATGAAGGCGATGAGGTAATTATTTTCGAACCCGCTTACGACTGTTACGCTCCTGCAGTTGAATTGTGCAAGGGTATTCCGGTTTTTATTTCACTGCAACCACCTGATTATAAAATTCCGTGGGAGCAGGTTCGCAAGCGCATTAACCCGCGCACACGAATGATCATGATAAATACACCACACAACCCAACCGGCAGTGTGTGGACTCACGACGATATGTTACAGTTGGAAAAACTTACACACGATACCGACATTATTATTATCAGTGATGAAGTGTACGAACACATTATGTTCGACGGACTAGAACATCAAAGTGTATTAAAATTTCCGCGATTGGCTGAGCGCAGTTTTATAATTTATTCTTTTGGAAAAACTTACCACAACACAGGATGGAAAATGGGCTACTGTCTGGCACCCGAAGCATTGATGAACGAATTCAGAAGGGTGCATCAGTACATCGTGTTCTGTGTGAACACACCGATGCAACATGCCTTCGCACAAATAATGAAGCAGAAAAAATTATATCTCGACCTCAGCAATTTTTATGAAGAGAAGCGAAACACTTTTTTAAAACTGATCATGGGTTCGCGTTTCAAATTCGTTCCCGCGTCGGGAAGTTATTTTCAGTTGCTGGATTATTCTGCCATCACTGATGAAAAAGATACTGAGTTTGCAGTTCGATTAGTGAAAGAATACGGAATCGCTTCGGTTCCGATTTCCGTTTTCTACCAACACAACGACGACCACAAACATTTGCGTTTTTGTTTTGCCAAAGAAACTGTTACACTTGAGAAAGCAGCAGAACGATTAATGAAAGTGAAATAAAAAAATAAAAATGGGAAAGAATAAAATCAATATTGCATTATTGATTCTAAGAATCGGATTTGCATTCTCCGTTGCGTACGCGCACGGCTATGGAAAAATTACAGGCGGTACTGACACATGGATGAAACTTGGAAGTTCGATGGAAGATTTTGGAATCACATTCGCACCGATTTTCTGGGGATTCATGGCAGCATTCGCTGAGTTTTTCGGAGCAATTATGATTGGGGTTGGCTTCTGTACGCGGCTCGGCGCTTTTCTTTTGGGCTTTACAATGCTCGTTGCCTTTTACGGTCACATGCATGGCGGTGATGGATTCGGCGATGCTTCACACGCGTTTGATCTGATGATGGTTTCAATTTTCTTTTTAATAATGGGGGCAGGAAAATTTTCTCTTGATAACAAAATAAAAATTTCAAAATGGCTTCAGTAATTGCGAATTGTGTTTCTGAAATTCTGGTGCGTGACTTACAAAAACTCGCGACAGAAGTTTCTGCTTTTAAAAATGAAGAAAATCTATGGAAGGTGCAGGGAACAATTTCCAACTCATCAGGAAATTTAGTGTTACACCTGTGCGGAAATCTTCAGCACTTCATTGGGGCAGTTTTAGGAAACAGCGGCTACATCAGAAACCGCGACGAAGAATTTTTGAAAAAAAACATTTCAAAAAAGAATTTACTCACCGAAATTGAAAAAACAATTGAAGCAGTAAAAACCGGAATGAGCACGCTGACAGATGAAGACCTTTATAAAGAATATCCGGTTGAAGTTTTCGGCAAGCATTCAAGCAAGGCGTTTTTTCTCATTCACCTCACCGCCCATCTCGATTATCATTTAGGGCAGATTAATTATTTGAGAAGGGTTTTGGAGTGATTTGAATATGAATTGCAAGTTATCTATTCTGTTATAGAATCTAAAGCCTCCTTAACTACTGTGAATATCCTTTCATCAAGTCCTTTCATATCATTCAAAGACCAGAATGGAATTTCAATTGCTGTTACATTTATTTTTTCTTTTTCATCAAAACCTGAAATGATTTCAAAATTGTCAGAAGTATTAATATTCTCCGAAAGATTCGGATAGACCAGAATAATATCTGTACATCCTCTCTTAAAACCATAACTTACCATTTGATAAAGATCACCTTGGTCAATCCCCCTTTTTATTTCTGATTTAAAATTGTTTGGTCGAAGTTTATATTTTGTATCAATAATAACTTTCCGGTTTATATCATCCTTCCAAGTTAGAAAAATATCATGTTGCATATTAAATGCCTTTGGAACATTTGATAAATATTCATTTGACTTTTGATATTCAACTTTCCAATCTTTTGAAAAGCGCTGTTCTAAAAATCCCGCAAGAAAATCTTCAAAAATATATTCCATTGGAAAAAGCAAGCACCATTGAGATAAATCATAAGCGTTACTTGAATAAAGTTGCTGCTTAAGAATTAGCTTACAACTATCGAGTACAAAAGAATAATCTTCAAAAAAAGAATTAAGAGAAATTTTTTCAATATCGTGAATTGTGCAATGCAAGTCTTCAACTTCATCTAAGATGAAAACAATCTCTTGCAGCATTTTCAAATTTTCTGAAAACTTCGTTTGACTCATTAACAACCTTGAACAATGTTTGATAACTCTGTTTACCTTATTGTCAAATAGAAAAGGTTCATAGTCACATTCAATATTCTGAAAATTTCCATTTGACAAACTGTTGTTGATGTATCTCTTAAAATTTATTGAACCTCTTGGAGTAACCATCGATTCTTCCAATGGTTGATACATTGTCAATGGTTGTTTAGAAACAGTTTCTAAAAACTGATTTGCAATTAAGTTTATTATTAATTCTGGAAATTCATTTATGTCAATTGAGTCAAGTGAAGTTTTATTAAAAGGGAATTTCCATTTTCGACAATATTTAAACCAATAAAAGATGTGACGAAGCATTAACATTTTTTCTTCTTCACTTGGATTCTTTAAATGTTGTCGAAATACTTTCGGATAAATTTCAATTACTTCATTTCCATTTTGAATAAAGCCAACAAAATTGTTTGCTCGAATATGATTGCCATCAAACTGAATGAAAGGTTGATAGTGACTATCCGTTTCATTTTCGCTTTCTATAGATTCCAAATCAACAAACATTCGTTGTTTCCAAATGTCTTGCAACATTGGTTTTAAAACATCTTTGTTAGAAATGCCTTTCCATTCACCATATTCAAAAAGCAACGACATATTATTTTTTAGAAATAGTCCACTTGAATAAGGTGGAATCATAATTTACATTCCAGTCTGTCTCTTCAAAAATGCTAATTACTATTTCTGTTTTGCCCGAAAAATATTCCATCAGTAAAGGCACAACTTTATTTTGCAAAACAATTTCAATTGATTGCTTCTTCATAAAATATGCATGACCAATCAAGTAATCTGCTGATTTTTTCTTTTCAAAAATTGCAGCATTAATTTTTTGAAGCAATGAAGATTCGTCATGATTTAAATTTGTGTAATCCGGATATTTACCAATGAACTCAAACCTTCTCCTTAATGCAATATCAATTAGAGCAATTGATTTGTCAGCAGTATTCATAGTTCCAATGATGAAGAGATTTGGTGGCACACCAAATTCTTTTTCTCCATTTGGCAAAGTGATTTTCAATTCATTTTCTTCTCCCAATCTTTTATCATCTTCAAGTAGAGTAATTAACTCACCGAACACTTTTGAAATATTTGCTCGATTGATTTCATCAATTACAAGAACATATTTTTTTAATTCTTCTTTTTTAACTTTAGTGTCAACTCTATCCTTTAATAAATATTCCTTTAATGGATAATAATATGATTTCAAAGAAGAGGGGTAATCTCTTTTGTTATCAACTATTTCTCTAAGAGTATCAACACTTAAAGTATTTTTTTTACTTCCATTTGAATAAATTAATTGAATAGTATACTCAGATAAATATTCAATAGAAAACGAAATATTTGTTGAAGTTTTCAATTCTATAACATCTCCATTTCTTAATCTCTCTAATAAGGAATCAATTAATACCTCAATGCTAATTAGCTTTCCCTCTTGTTCTAAAGAAGCAAAATAGTTTTCTCTTGCCCTCTGATTTAATTGGTAAAATGTTCCATAGTATTTTATGAAGGATAAATTCTGAGTCTCATTTACATTCGGTCTGATTCCAACCATAAAATCTTCATAAGAATAATTTTGATGAAAAGTTACAAATTCAATTCGACCTTGTTTTCTGAATTCATCAAATTGAATTTTATTTTCTGAATGATTTAATGTTGACTTCCCATTTGCAATTTCAACAGCTTTATCAATGCTATGATATGTTTTTCCTGTTCCAGGAGGACCATATAAAATTATGTTCTTCGCTTGCATGTCTTCAATTTTTTTTATTTCTGTTACATCTTTAATTAATCCTTGAATTGTTTTGTATTCCTCTTTTGTCGCCGAAAAATTTGTTCCTTGCCTTCCAACCTTCAAATTTTCTAAACCTATTGTTGATTTAATTTTACTCCAGAGTAAAGGATTGTCCATTAAGTTATGAGTTATTTTAATTCCTGCTTTGACAGGATTCTTATCTTCAACTTTCCAAAGTTTTGAATCTTTTGAGTCATTAAAAATTTGAGGCTCTTTGTTTATTTCTGCAAGAGCATAACAACCAGAATTTTTTCCAGTAACCCATAAAATAATTTTATCTCCAACTTTTATTTTGTCTTTATGTGCAGAGACAGTCCATGTATCAAGTAAATTATTTCTAATTGCAGATTCTAAATCAAATGCATCAGGGTTGCATTGAAATATCCAGCAGCTTGAATTTCGATTATTCCATAAGTCAATAACTCTTTTTCGAACTTCAACATTTTGAACTTTACAAATTCCTTGTTGCAATTCATAAATGAACTTATCGTCTTCGTCCAATTCATACCAGTCTGCTTTTGCATAATTTACCCAACTCTCATATTCGATTTCATATCTTTCAAATGATTTTTTTAATGATGAGTTAACTGTAACAGATTCTGGAGTTTCAAAAATTCTTGCAATCGCTTTAACTTGATGTCCTTCGGTAATTACTATCAAATCGCCAACACTATACATTTTATCATTTACTCCAATAACAATCCCTTTCTCATTGATAAAATTATAGAAACTTGGTTTTCCGCTTCCCCAATTGCATCCTAATTTCCAGATGTTATTCGTAAGATTTTCATGGGTCTCATTCTTTTCTGTTATATCAAAACCTAATGCCTTAATATATCTATTTGTTGGTTCTCCTCCGCTAAGGTGCCATTCATATTCACCATTAGCATATTGATGTGCTAATCGCATTAAATCTTTCGGAGGATATGATTTGCCATTTATTATCGCATCATATTTTGTTGAAGGTCTTAACTCAATCTCTCCCTTATCAATTTCTTGAACAGCTTTTAAAATATGTTCTCGTTTAATTTTCTCCGGATTAAAAGACATGAGATTTTATTATTTCAATTTTATAGTTGCACAAAATAATTCACACAAAACAAAAACATACACGAATAAAAATCAATTGAAATTTTTTCTATTCTCTCCGTGTCTCCGTGCGAAACAATTTCCTAAAACTGAAAATAAATAAACGGCTGTATTTCTGAACTCTTCACCTGTATCACCATCCAGATAACAAGAACAATCAATAACGATTGCGCAATAATAGGAGCGCGTGATAAAAAAAATTCTGATTTTTTATTCATTCGTTCGGGAAGGAAATGGGTGAGATAACCAAACAATATCAGCGCGAAAACAAAAGCATAACCCTTCATCCACTGCATAAAAATTTCTCCTTCGAAGTGATTGAAAATCCGTGACAGCACATCGCCTGCAGTTTGAAAATCGGGTGCACGAAAAAATATCCAGCAGAAACAAACGAAATGAAAAGTGATAATTACTCCGAGTGTTTTCATTAAAACTGTTTTCGGAATATTTATAAACTGACGGAATAATTTATCAATCGCCAATGCGACTCCGTGTAACAGTCCCCAGAAAATAAAATTCCACGAGGCACCATGCCACAAGCCACCGAGCACCATGGTAATCATCAGGTTTACATACTGACGAATTTTTCCTTTTTTATTTCCACCCAATGGAATGTATAAATAATCGCGCAGCCAACTTGAAAGTGAAATGTGCCACCGCCGCCAGAACTCTGTGATGTTTGATGACTGATACGGTTGCATAAAATTTATTCCGAGACGATAACCAAGCAACAACGCAACACCAATCGCCATATCAGAATAACCACTGAAGTCGCAGTAAATCTGCATCGCATAACCATATACCGCCATCAGATTTTCAAATCCGGTGTAAAGTGTTGGCGCATCAAAAACACGGTCAACAAAATTCACGCTGATATAATCGCTGATGATTGCTTTCTTAAACAAACCTGTTACAATTAGAAACACAGCGGCAGCGCGGTCCTCTTTCGTAATTTTTATATCGGTATGAATTTGTGGAAGAAATGCGGAGGCGCGCACAATGGGTCCAGCAACTAAGTGAGGAAAAAAGCTGATGTAAAAACCAAAGTCGAAAATATTTTTTGCGGGCTTGAGCAAACCACGATAAACATCAATGGTGTAACTGAGTACTTGAAAAGTGTAAAACGAAATTCCAACTGGCAGCACAATATCCATCGGTTTAAAATGACCGAGTTGTAAATCATTGACAATTCCAAGTAAGAAGTTTGTGTACTTGAAGTAAGCGAGAAATCCGAGATTGATAACTAGACTTAGAATCAACCAGGCAGTTTGTGTGCGCTTTGATTTCGATTTGTAAATAAAATTCGCAATCGAGTAATCAATAACTGTAGAGAGAATCAGCAGCAGAAAAAATAATCCGCCTGACTTGTAATAAAAAAAGAGCGAGAATAAAGTGAGATAAAGAATGCGCGCATTTTCTTTTTTATAAACGAACTGATAGAAAAACAACAACACAAGGAACAGGTAAAGAAATATTCCGGTGTTAAAGAGCATTGGCTCTTCACGGTGATAAGTAAGTTGATGCAGAATCTTATCGAACATTTTTTACTGAATCTTCGCCTTGTTGTAAGATTCTATTAGCGCATTAAATAATAAATGTCCCTGTAATTCATAACCTGTTTTAGTGAGATGTAACAGATCGTGCTGCGCCATTCCTTTTGAATACCACTTATAAATAGAACCGAATCCACCCATCAGGTGATAAAAATCCCAGAAGGCAGCATCGTGTGTAACACTGTAATTTTTCATGACTGTTACAGCTTGTGCCACACTTGCGTTTTTGTATTTGTGATAACGATAACCATCCGGAGGCGTGGTGAGCAGAAAATTTGCATCAGGAATTGCAGTGCGAATTTTACTAACAAGGTTGTCCATATTTTCTTCAAATTCCTGCTCGGTAAAATATTTTGTGTATGCTTCGTTGGTTCCAAGCGAAATGATAATCAAATCTGGATGCAACGAAATTAACTGGTCAACGAAATAAACTGAGCTATCGTAGTGAGCATACATGGCGCCATTCACACCGATCATATCATACAGCAAACCCTTTTGCGAGTTTTCTAATTCCACTCCATAAATCATTGCCTGCTTTTGTGTGCTGTCAGTTTTAATCATCCTCAACTGAACACTGTGAGTGGTATCGCGAAGAGAAATTTCGGTCGTAAAAAAATCAGGAGTTGTGATTCGTGAATTGATGAAGGCAAGATTGGTTTGATTTTCATCTGTAACACTCATGTCGAAAGCATCGGGCGCTTTGTAGTGAAACACTTTTATTTTATTGAATGCATAATTCAAACTATCAGCATCCTGCATAAAAAAATTGAGATAAGCTGATGAATCAAAAGTGCGAATGGTGATTCCGCTCACACCAATCGGCAAGGGAAGTTTGGGAAAAACATTTCGCTTGGCTTCCCATGTCACATTGGTTGCGGAGGTAAAATTTCTTGGCTCGTTTGTTTTTGCAGCTCGATATGGAAACACTAATCCTCTTCCTGCATTTCCGAATTTGCGTTGTAACAGTTCGCGCATGGTTCCCGAAAAATAATCTGCCTGAATATGTGAATCGCCGATGTGAACCACCACTACTTTATCGCGTTCATCTTTCTGTAACTCATCTAATTTTTTATAAAAACCATTTAATGCCGAATCATTTATCAGATGATTAAGCGTGTCGCGAATAAATGGATAAGCGCTTGTCAGCTCCTGAGTTGTTTGCGCATGTGAATTTCCAACCAATATAAAAATTCCGATAAACTGTAACAGTGCTAAATACCTTTTCAAGATGGTTTCTTTTTAACAGGTTGACTTAAATACCAATCGTATTCGAACAGCAACGATTGCACAAACAAATTCGCAATAACTTTTCCGCCGCTTGCTTTGAAGTGGGTATAATCTTTATTGGCAAGCGATGGTTTTGCATCTGCCATTTTTATCATCGAACCATCGCCACCCATTGCGGTAAACAAATCCCAGAAAGAAGAATGAGTGGTCGCAGCAGTTTCGCGCTGAGAAGAAATCAATGAGGCGAGTGTCGGCATTGTTACATACTGTCCGTCCTTCTTTATGCTTCTGTCACTGCAACCGATAATCAGTATTGGTGCATTGGTGAAAACAGTTTCGAGATACTGAACTGTTTTATTGATGCTTCGTTCGTACCAACTGTAATCATCAGTTTTCTCTGTTGCCACATTCACGCCATACTGTAACACTATTAAATCATAACCGAGTGCTTGTTGCATTTGATTAAATACCCCACTCTTCACGCCCGTTAAATGAATACCCGACGAACCGCGCAGCGAATAATTATCTACAATAATTCCCTTGCTCGATTCAAAACTGAAACCATACACATACAAAGTATCCATCGGCACAAACCGAACTTCAATCGAATTGATTGGATTATTCTGATTGATGATTAAGCGATTGATTTTCTCGCCAGCTTTCAATTCCATTTTTTGTTCAACACCTCCATTTAGTTTATATAAAATGTAATCGCCCGAATCAGCTCGGCTATATAATAAGGAGACATTATAAAGCGGACTCAACCCATTCAGCGTTGTTGAGTATGCACCGCTGTATTTCACACGACTTGCTTCTTTATCAATCATTGAAGAATCTGTTACACCTCGCATTGTACGCGGAACATACACCTGACCATACGGTCCGTAAGGCACTTTGTGTTTCACCGAATCGGTGAGCGAATAAGTTTTCCAGTTCTCCGAAAAATTCCAGTTGATGGTTTGGCGGAAACCCGGAACATGAGTTGTGATAGGTACAAAACCCACTCCCTTGCCGCCAAATTTTTTCTGCAATTCATTGCGCACATCCTGCGTGATGATGTCGCCTTCAATCAGCGAATCACCGAACCACGCAATACGCACAATTGTTTTATCACCCTTCTCCACCTGTTGCAGTTTCTGAAAAAAATGTTTCCACTCGGTTGATGTGTCGCCTTCGTATTGTTCAATCATGAGCACACCCGCTTTTTTCGCAAGCGAATCTTTAGCAGGAGGTGCGGGGGGCGGTGTAATTTTTTTTATGACCTTCTTCACCGGCTTGGTTCGCAGGTCGCTGAAGAAGTCAATTTTTTTTGCTGAAAAATTTCCGATTGAAAAATCAGTTTTAATAAACGACAAACACGAAACAATAACTGCTGTAAATAATATCAGTCTGAAACTCGACTGCACCGGTTTATCACTATCCACTCTGAAAATTTGTTTGGAGCGACCAAAAATAAAAAGTCACTTACGCTAACAACTAACGGTTGTCAACAAAACAAATTGTATAGTCTTGAAATAAATTTTTCCCGCCATCGGGCAGGGGATGAAATTTTTTTTGGGGTTCCCCAATTTATTGATTACAATAAATCGGGGCGCGCTTTCCGTTTCAATATTTTTTAATGAGCGAAGCGGTGTCATTCTGAGTTTATCGAAGAAACATTAAAAAATGATTTCCACTGCAATCGCTAACCAAAGCAACACTGACATTTACTTCATAGTATTTTTTATTTTATCATCTACTTCACATTCGGTTATCTTTATCTGAGACAATGAAAATCTTAATTTCAATATTTCTGTTTTTTTATCCTGAATTAATTTCAGCTCAAATCCATTTTTATAACCCATCTTTTGAAGGAACTGCATTAGATACAGGTGATTGTGCTCCACCTTATTGGTACAAATGCGAATTGTCACCTGATATTCAGCCAATACCTTTCTGTTGCCCTTGGTATAGGTCGTGCTATGAAGGTCAGACATACGAAGGAGCGGGCTGTTATAATCATGACAATGTTCATGAATCATTTGGTCAAAAAATTTCAATGAACCTTGTTCCTAATAAAGTTCATTCTTTTATTTGTCATTTATATTCCGTTTATAATATAAATAATTTAGTTCTTGGTCGTATTCAAATATGGGGTGGTTTTTCAATTTGTGCTGATAATGAATTATTGTGGCAGTCAAATTATATTGATTCAACATGGGAAACAGATACAGTAACTTTTATTCCTACACAGTGCTATTCTTATCTAAGATTTGTTGCGCTATCAGGAGATTCAATTGAAGACCAGTCATACATAGGTGTAGATGCATTAAGCGAAATCACAATTGAAGGAGGTTACAATTTCTTCAACTTCCCAAACACCGATACAACAATAAACAAAGGAGCATGTGTAACACTCACAGCAACATCAGATGATACTGCCGCAACATTTTATTGGAGCACTTCGGTAGAAGATTCAGTTGCAACAGAAGATAGTATTGAAGTATGCCCGACAGGAACAACAGTTTATATATGCACAGCCACACTTGGTTGCGGTCAGCAGTTCAGAGATACGGTAACTGTAACAGTATTAGGCGGAGGCAGTGGTAATCCTCCATTAATAATTCCAAATTTTCTAACTTCAGAATTTTCCGTATGGCAAATACAAAACCTGCAATCAACCACAAGTGTAACAGTTTATAACACACTCGGTCAGTTGGTTTATAAAAACTCAGCATACAACAACACGCTCAGCATAACCAAACTTGCCACCGCCACTTATTTTTATGAAATAAAATATGGCAGCAATACTTATCGGGGCAAGTTGATGGTGGTGAGGTAGCCTCGATTCAATTCGCCTTCCGTCCTCACTTTTAGTTTTTCACTCCTTCTCAACTTTCAAAACTTTATAGCCTTGAAATAAATTTTTTTTGAGGGTTTAAAAACGAAATTATCACTCATTTTCAAAGCGATAAAGAATCATAATGTAACCTCCTAAGAATCTCATCGTAACGGCGTGAAATTTATAATACCATGCGCCTTAGTCTTCTCGCCTTTGTTTTGTTTTTCGGCTCTCAGCAATCTTTTTCGCAGGGAGTAAATAATCTGCCTGCTAATTCAATGAAAACCATCTTCCTGAATTTTCATTTAAAAGAAGTTTCTACAGGAAAAAATGAAGTCGCGTTAATAGATTTTGATGTGGTGTCGTACCACACCAAAGAATTCGCTTCGATGAAACAAGAAGTTAATAATGCCATTCTGGTTTTATTAAAAAATGCTGATGGAGAAATTATTGCGCAGCAAACTGTTTCATCACCCATTATTGAAAATCTTGAAGTGCCATCTCAGGATGGAAATATTCAGGCCGTTACAGTTGCAAAGCCCGAAGCGGATTTCAGTGTTCGGCTTCCCTTCAATCAGACTGCACGAAAAGTTGAAGTGTATCAACTTGATGCAAATAAAAAATTAACTCAACTCGCCACTTTTAACTTACAATAACTTACAACTTTGCGCAAAACATTCTGGCTTTTCGCCCTGATGCTTCAGGGATTCTTTTTTGAGCAAACATCAGCACAAGCCGTGCTGGGTGTTGACACGCTCATTAACAACGGCAACAAGAACAATCGTATCAATCTTGTTTTCCTCGGCGATGGCTATACTGCATCGCAGCAATCGCAATTTATATCTGATGTAAACACGATTGTAAATAAACTTTTTATCACTGCGCCCTTCAACCGTTACACTAACTTTTTTAATGTGTATGCTATTCGGGTTTCTTCGGCAGAAAGTGGCGCTGACCATCCGCATACCGCTGCTGATTGTTCATCGGCAAATCCACAAGTGCCGAATGCTTCAGTCAATACGATGCTCGGTGCAACTTTCGATTATGGAGGCATTCATCGCTTGCTTTATTGCACGAACACAACGAACATCAACAGCATACTTCAATCGTACGCTCCTTTTTTTGATAAAGCTTTAATCGTTGTGAACTCACCTTACTACGGTGGTTCAGGTGGAACATATCCGACTTGTTCAGTTCAGGCGAACAGCGCCGAAATTATGATTCACGAATTGGGTCATTCGTTCGCAGCACTTGGTGATGAATATGGAGGAACAAGTTGCGGCGGAGTTGAAAAACCAAACTGCACACAGGAAACAAATCCAACATTGATTAAGTGGAAGAATTGGTTCCCAAATGGAGTTACAATTCCAACTCCTCCGAATACAAATTGTTCTTCCATCGGTTTATATCTCGGCGCAAACTACTGTAACACTACCTGGTATCGCCCGAAGTGTAACTGTAAAATGAATCAACTCAATAATCTATTCTGCGAAGTGTGTTCGCAGGAATTCATTTACAGCATTAACAATACAATCAATTTGATTGACTCATATTCTCCTACAACTTCTTCTCTCTCTTTAACAAACGGACAATCACAAACTTTTAACACAACTGTTTTAACTCCGACACCAAATTCATTATTCATTACCTGGAAAATGGATAACGCGATTGCAGGAGTAAATACAACTTCATACACTGTCAATGGAATAAATCTCTCAACAGGAACACACACTTTAGTTTTGAGTGTAACAGATTCAACGGCTCTTTCAAAAAAGCAAATGCCATTGTACAATGTATTATGGACAATTACTAAATCAGGAACTACTGTTACACTCTCTCCTTTTAATCCTGTCTGCGCAAATGCTTCTGAATTTACCTTGACTGGCGGAAGCCCCACTGGCGGAACTTACACAGGACCGGGAGTATTGAATGGAAATTTCAGCGCATCATTAGCCGGAGTTGGAATTCATACTATCACTTATACATACAGCGGTTCATCAGCCACGCAACCATTAACAGTGAATGCACTTCCTGCTGTAACAGTTTCAGCAAGTGCAACAATCTGTTCGGGTTCATCAACAAATCTTGTAGCCACTGGAGCAACAACTTACACATGGTCGCCTTCAATAGGATTGAGTGCGACTGTTGGTGCAAGTGTGATGGCTTCTCCTTCTGTTAATCAGGCATACACTGTAGTCGGAAACACAAGCGGATGCACAAGCAGTCAAACAGTTTTTGTATTTGTAAATCCGATTCCGACTGTAACAGTGAGCGGAGCAACTTCAATTTGCAAAGGAAATAATACAGTTTTAATAGCAAATGGCGCGGCAACTTATTCGTGGTCGCCATCTACCAGTTTAAATTCTTCAACAGGCTCAAGTGTAACAGCATCACCGACACTTACAACTACTTATTCAATTATCGGAAGCAATAACGGATGCACAGCAACCGCAACAAAAGTTTTAACTGTAAATGTGAAACCGGTTATTGCTGCGACATCAACCCCTACAACCTGCCCTGCGTCAAGTGATGGAATAGCTGATATTACAATCACTCCTTCCGGTCAAACACTTTTTTATAGTTGGTCGAACGGAGTTACAACTCAGGATTTACAAAATACAGTTGCAGGAAGTTATTCAGTTGCAGTTTCAAATTCACTCGGATGTTCAGCATTGAAAAGTGTTACAGTAACTGCTCCACCTTGTGAAGGTGTTTCAGGAGTTTCAATCACCAATATCAATTCATCATCAGCAACTGTTAACTGGAATCTGAATTCGTGTGCTGCATTTGTGAAGCTGAGAAGAAAGGCAACAACAGAATCTATCTGGAAATATGCAGAGGTAGATGGAGCGATGTTTTCAAAAATATACAGCAATCTTCAGGCAGGAAAAACATACGAAGTACAGGTAATGAGTTACTGTAACAGTGCCAGAACCGATTCGTCAGGTTATTCTTCATCGTATTATTTCACAACAGCTTCTTCATGTCTTACACCAACAGGATTGACAGCAATGAATGTGGCCGGAACTTCTGCAACTCTTAAATGGAATACAGGTAGCGTTTACAATTACAAATTGCGCTATAGAATTTCAGGCGGAACATGGCATCTCATCACTCTTCTGGCCGGAACTACTCAGTACACTTTAAATAATCTTCTTCCGAATACAGCTTATCAGTGGGTTTTAAAATCTGTGTGTGATTCTGGGGGTTCAGATTTTTCTTCATTCACTGCCACACAGAATTTCACAACACTTTCAGGCGCAAAATTTGAAGAGAACAACAACATCATTTCTTCTTCATGGACTGTTTATCCGAACCCGACAAGTGATAAAATAAATATCAGCACCAATTTTTCTTCCGAAGGAAAATCAATTTTGATTTTGAATGATATGCTCGGAAATGAATTGTTGAGAAAAGAAATTTCAGCGAATGAAATGAATACTGAAATTGATTTGACGAATTATTCCGCCGGAACTTACATATTGCGCATCGCATCCTCGGACAGAAACAACATTCATAAAATCGTTAAGCAATAAAATTATTTCATCGCGATAGGATTGAAGTTGTATCCTTCATCCTTCAGATAATTCAGCACGCGCGGCAATGCATATTTTAATCGCGGCTCGGCTTTCACGCTATCGTGAAACACGATGATTGAACCTGGCTCGGTGTTATTCAAAACATTTTTCACTACTTTTTGTTTCGGCAATTCCATATCGAAATCTCCACTCAACACATCCCACATAATTATTTTATAACGATTGCCCAAGCGACGGGTTTGCGCGCGGGTGATACGACCATAAGGCGGACGAAATAAATTACTCGGAACCGCTTCACCACACTTCAACGCACTCTTGGTGTAAGAAGGCAAAGTTGTTCTCCATCCATTCAAATGCGAAAAGGTGTGATTGCCGATAGAGTGCCCTTCCAATAAAATTCTTTTCACCAGATCAGGATTATTCACAGCATTTTTTCCCACCATAAAAAAAGTGGCTTTTGCTTCAAACTTTTGCAAAGTATCCAGCACCCATTCGGTTATTCCGGGAGTAGGGCCATCATCAAAAGTGAGGAACACAGATTTATCTGGAACAGGAATGCTCCATACCTGTTGCGGAAATATGCTTTTTAGGAGAGTTGGGGTCTTTATAAAGTACACTTTCTGTATTTCAAGAGCATAGACAACCAAATAACCAGGTTCGTTGCATGACCTTAGAAATTATTTTCAGAATCGAAATTTCAATTACACCAACTTCTTCGGCGGCTCCATTACATGTCCACAATTTTTACAGGTGCGTAAATCAACACTGCCATAAAATTTATCGAACACTCCACCGAAATCTTTTTCAATATCCTTTAGTTCAAAATATTCTTCGTAGAGTTTGTTGTTGCAGTTTTCGCAAAACCAATTGAGTCCGTCTTTTTCATGATTGTGTTTTTTATGTTCAATCACTAAGCCAATCGTGTTGGGCCCTCGGCGAGGTTGGTGCGGAGTAAGTGGCGGAAGCATAAAAATTTCTCCTTCGTTAATCGGAATGTCAACCGCTTTACCATCTTCCTGAATTCCGACAACAATGTTTCCTTCGAGCTGATAATAAAATTCTTCGCCTTCGTTGAAATGATAATCCTTGCGCGAGTTCGGCCCGCCAACAACCATTATAATGAAGTCAGCATCTTTATAAACCACTTTATTTCCTACAGGAGGCTTCAAAAGATGGCGGTTATCGTCAATCCACTTTTTAAAATTGAAAGCGCGTTGAATCATGAGAAAAAATTTTGTGAAAGTTAAAACAAAATTTTATGCGGGATATTTAATGTAGTAATACTTGTAAATTTGTCGTGAGAAATAAAACGCAATTTAAAATGAAAGCATCAGGCGCACAATTCATTACTGACAGCGACGGGAAAAAGCACGCTGTAATTCTTTCAATGAAAGAGTATAAAAAAATTGTTGAAGAACTGGAAGAACTCGAGGATATAAAAATGTATGACGAGGTAAAAAGTAAAAACGAAAAGAGCATTCCGTTTTCAGAATATTTAAAGAAGCGGAATAAAAGGAAATAATGGCTCTGTATCAGATTTTAATTTCCCAAACAGCTCAAAGGCAACTTGATAATTTACCTGATAAAATTGCTGATCTTTTAATTCAAGTAATTAGTGGATTGGAAAAAAATCCAAGACCTCACGGGTGCAAAAAATTAAAAGGCAGAAATGGTTATCGGATTCGCAAAGGTGATTACAGAATTATCTATGATATTGCCGACAAGATTTTATTAGTGGAAATAATTGCTGTTGGAAACAGAAAGGATATTTATGATTGAGATTTTTAAAATTGAAGCAAATATTAGCATTGATTGTTTCTTCAAAAATTCTATTAAACTTCGCATCAACAAATTTTGATTATGAATTTTTCATTGAAAGGAAAAAACGCATTGGTGTGCGGCAGTTCAAAGGGAATCGGGAAAGCCATCGCCATCGCACTTGCCGAATCGGGAGCGAATGTTACACTCGTTGCGAGAAATGAAAACAAGTTGGTGGAAACGAAAAACGAGTTATCAGTATCTTCAGGCCAAGCGCACAATATTCTGATTTGCGATTTCAGTAAACCCGCCGAGTTGAAAGAAATTATTCAGTATCATTTGAAAAATTATTCTTATCAGATTTTAGTCAACAACACTGGCGGACCACCGGCGGGAACAATCACCGATGCGACAGAGGAACAATTCATTTCCGCTTTTCAAAATCATTTACTCTGCAATCACATTCTCGCGCAAGCTTTAATTCCCGGAATGAAAAGTTCGGGTTACGGAAGAATCATCAATGTGATTTCAACTTCAGTAAAAATTCCGATTAAAGGTTTGGGAGTTTCAAACACCATTCGCGCGGCGGTCGCCAATTGGTCGAAAACACTTTCAAATGAATTAGCGCCTTTCGGAATTACAGTGAATAATATTTTGCCCGGGGCCACTAAGACAGAAAGATTAGAAGAAATAATTCGCAACCGTTCAAATCAGTTAAAAGTGTCAGAAGAAAAAATTGAAGAAGAAATGCTCGCTGAAATTCCGATGTCAAGATTCGCTATGCCTTCAGAAGTGGCGGCGGCGGCGGCTTTCCTCGCATCACCTGTCGCTTCTTACATAACTGGAATAAATATTCCTGTGGATGGCGGAAGAACCGGTTCGTTATAAAATGATTTTGAAATGAAAATTCTGAATTACATAAATGGAGAATTAAAAGAACCAATTGGAAATGCGTGGTTAGATAATTATGAGCCCGCGATTGGCGAAGTTTATTCTCAGATTCCCGATAGTGATTTGCGTGATGTTGAGTTAGCTGTTACAGCAGCAGAAAATGCTTTTGAAAATTGGTGTAACACTTCTGCTGAAGAACGATGCAAAATTTTATTGCGTATTGCTGATATGATTGATAGTAAACTTCAGTTTCTTTCAGAAGTTGAAAGTCGTGATAACGGCAAGCCCGTGAAACTCGCTTCGGTTGTTGACATCCCAAGAGCCGGAAGTAATTTCCGTTTTTTCGCGACTGCCGCTTTGCAGTTTCCGAGCGAAGCTCACATCACTGAAAATACCGCGGTCAATTACACAACTCGTCAGCCAATTGGAGTTGTCGGGTGCATCTCTCCGTGGAATCTTCCACTTTATTTATTCACCTGGAAAATCGCTCCGGCACTCGCCGCCGGAAATTGCGTGGTGGCGAAACCTTCGGAAATAACTCCGATGAGCGCATTCGAACTTTCAAAAATTTGTATTGAAGCTGGATTGCCCGCCGGAGTTTTAAATATCGTTCACGGCAATGGTCCGCATTGCGGTTCTGAAATTGTAAAGCATAAAAAAGTGAAAGCAATTTCATTTACCGGAAGCACGCGAGCGGGAAAAGAAATCGCGAGCGTTACAGCGCCGATGTTCAAGAAAGTTTCACTCGAACTCGGAGGGAAAAATCCGAACATCATTTTCGCTGATTGTGATTTTGAAAAAATGATTCACACCACAATCAACTCCTCTTTCAGTAATCAGGGAGAAATTTGTTTGTGCGGTTCGCGCGTTCTGATCGAAAGAAGTATTTATGAAAAATTCAAAACGAGATTTATTGAAGAGACGAAAAAATTAATTGTCGGCGACCCGAATGAAAAAGGAGTTCGCCTCGGGGCCATTGTTTCGAAAGTTCATTTCGATAAAATCAATTATCACATTCAACTCGCGAAAGAGGAAGGCGGGAAAATTTTATTCGGAGGAGAAGTAGTGAAACCTGAAGGGAGATGTAAAAATGGTTGGTTCATTCAACCAACTATCATCGAGGGACTAAATCAAAATTGCAGAACCAATCAGGAAGAAATTTTTGGTCCCGTTGTTACACTTCAACCATTCGACACCGAAGAAGAAGTGTTACAGTTGGCAAACTCAAATGATTATGGCTTGTCGGCAACCATATGGACTGAAAATTTAACGCGCGCGCATCGCGTAGCATCGAAAGTGCAAAGTGGAATTATCTGGATTAACTGCTGGCTCTTCCGCGATTTAAGAACCCCTTTCGGTGGAATGAAAAATTCAGGCGTAGGAAGAGAAGGTGGAAATGAAGCGATGCGTTTTTTCACCGAAACAAAAAATGTTTGCATACATCTTAAATAATTATGGAAGAAAAATTCACGACAGATAAAGCGCCGAAGGCGGTGGGACTATACCCTCATTCAAGAAGAGTTGGAAATCTTTTATTCCTCTCGGGCATCGGCTCACGCGAAGCGGGCACGAATAATATTCCCGGGAATGTTTATGATGAAAATAAAAAGTTAGTGAAGTACGACATCGCGTTGCAGTGTCATTCTGTTTTTAAAAATGTGCGAACAGTTCTCGAAGAAAGCGGAAGCAGTTGGGACAAACTGATTGATGTAACAGTTTTCCTGACTAACATGAAGGATGATTTTGAAACCTACAATAAAATTTACGCAGAATATTTTAAAGACAATCAACCCTGTCGCACCACCATTGAAATAAAATCGCTGCCGACTCCGATTGCGATTGAATTGAAGTGTATTGCTACTATTTGATGCTTCGACAAGCTCAGCATGACAATACAGAAATGAAGGAGAAAAAAAAGAAGGCACCGTTATTATATGCTGAGGCATTAGTGAAGGCCAGAAGGTGGTGCGCGTTACAGGAGCGCAATCACAACGAGGTGAAGGAAAAACTTTTCGGGTACGAAGTTCATTACAGCGAAATACAATTAATAATTTCTGAATTAATTGGCGAAGGATTTTTAAGTGAGGAGCGATTTGCAAAAGCATATGCCGGAGGAAAATTCAGAATAAAACATTGGGGGAAAAATAAAATTACCCAACAACTACAACGCAAAGGTGTTTCAGAAAAAAATATTGAAACCGGACTTAAAGAAATTGAATCGAAGGATTACCGTAACACTTTAGAAAAACTGATTCAGAAAAAACTTCCCTCAGTAAAATCATTAACTGACTTCAACAAGAAAGGAAAGCTCGCCCAACACTTAATGCAGAAAGGTTATGAAGCGGAATTGGTTTGGGATGCGTTGAATGAAATGATTGAAAGTTGATTTGTTTAGCAGATAGTGGTTCATTTTTTTATTAATGAGAAAAAAAATATTTTTCTATCGTAATGATTATTTTTATACCAATGAAAAAATTTTTAACACTTAAATATTTATTTGTTTTAGTTGCTATTATACTTGTTAATGCCTGTTCAAAGCAACCAATTAAAGTTCTCACAAATAAAAACGGAGAGTGGAAAGTAACTAAGACAATAAAGGATTTGTTTACGGGAATTACTACAGTGGAAGTTGGAAAGTACAATTTTCGAAGTGACAATACTGGAAGTTTGGATTTTGGCGGAACAGCTTCTTTTACTTGGGCTTGTGATTCGGATGGTAACAGGGTTTCGATAAATTTTGGACAAACACATACATATGAAATTTCAGAAGCAAAATTGAATTCCGAAAAGTGGAAAGAGGTTTTAATTATTTGTGGTGGTAATTCATCTACACCTGCCGATGCTGGATATGATTTAAGTCTTTATTTAGAAAGAGTAAAATGATTCAGAGGCCTAAATTTATCAAAGCCACTTCTTCTTTCTGAAATAATAAATCATTCCGATAGCAAGACCGAACATAATGAACATTATAAGTTGGTAACCATACTTCCAATGCAGTTCGGGCAAGTTGTCGAAATTCATTCCATACACGCCAACAATAAAGGTGAGCGGAATAAAAATGGTGGAGATGATGGTGAGCACTTTCATCACATCGTTCATACGAAAACTCTGCACCGAAAAGTTTACATCGAGCACACTCGCTAAAGTATCGCGGTACGATTCAACCGAATCAATCACTTGCACTGTATGGTCGTACAAGTCGCGGTAAAACAAAAGTGTTTCAGGTTTTATTTCCTGCGCCTCGCCACGCAGCAAAGTGTTAATCACTTCACGCAACGGCCAGATAGTTTTTCGTAACAGAATTAATTCGCGCCGAAGAACACTGATGTCACGAATAAATTTCGTGTCCTGCTTGGTCATCGCGTTGTCTTCAATTTCTTCCACACGCTCTCCCATTTTTTCCATTATCACGAAGTAGTTGTCAATTACTTTATCCATCAAAGCATAAGCGAGATAATCGGTTCCGTAACGACGAATACGCGAATCAGTATTGCGCAAGCGATTACGCACGCTGTCGAAAATATCACCAATGTTTTCCTGAAACGAAATCAAATAATTTTTTCCAACGATGAGCGACAACTGTTCCACCTCCACTTTTTTTGTGTTGTTGTTGTAGTCGAGCATTTTAAACACGATGAAATTATATCCCTTGCCTTCTTCCACTTTCGGTCGCTGCTCTGTGTTTACAATGTCTTCGAGAAATAATGGATGAATATTAAATCCGGCTCCGATTTTATCTACAACATCTGTATGATGAATGCCATCAATGTTTATCCAGGTAACAGTTTCAGTTTCTTTAAACGCGAAACAATCTTTCAATTCTTTCACTTCACGCTCCACAAAATTTTCGGCATCATAATCAATTACAGTAATGCGAACAGGCGCTGCATTTTCTTTTCCAATATATACCAATCTGCCCGGAGGCAAACCTGTTTTACTTGCTGCGTGCGATTTTTCCTTTATTTTATTTGTGATGTTCTGCATCCGAACAAAAATGAAATAAAAAGGTTAATCCAAATTGGAATCTAATCAACAGCAATGATGTTCTATTTTTGCCGCAACAATTAAATGATGGAAACAACACAATTAGTACCGACAAATGTTTATACCGAAATGACTCCGAATCCGGAGACCATGAAATTCGTAACCGATAAAATTTTAGTGCTCGATAATTATATTGAGTTCAAGGATATTGAATCAGCGAAAGTTTCTCCACTCGCTATAGAATTATTTTCATTTCCGTTTGTGAAAGGAGTTTTCTTCATGAACAATTTCGTTACGATCACAAAAGATTTAGATACGGAGTGGACGGACATCAACACTTCACTGAAAGATTTTATCAAACAATATTTCGATGAAGGAAAACCGATTTTCGAAAATGGATTTAAACCAACACCTTCTGCCGAAGTAAAATCAGACCCAGTCGCTTCTTCTGATACAGATATTGTTTCGAAGATTAAAGAGATGCTCGAAACTTACATTAAGCCTGCAGTGGAAATGGATGGTGGCGCCATTCAATTCAAATCATACAATCAGGGAAGAGTTTCGTTAGTGTTACAGGGAAGTTGCAGCGGCTGTCCTTCTTCAACCATAACATTGAAAGCGGGTATAGAAGGATTGCTGAAGAGAATGGTTCCTGAAGTGACGGAGGTTGTCGCTGAAGCGGGATAAATTAAATTCAGTTTCGAGTTAAATGGTTTTGGGTTTGTGGTTGCTTAACTTGAAACTGTTTTAACAAGAAACCCGAAACCTTATTTAAGATTATATTCAAGTGTAACAGTTATAGAAATTGTTTTCTCTTTCGAAGTGGTGTTAAACGCGCCACCGTATTCATAATCTTCCGAAGAATTTTGCGCGGTGATTTGGAAAACCCCCATGTCTGAAGAAACAAGAGTCGATAATCCGCTCCCGGCATTTTGCGTAATTGTTTCGGCGCGCTTGCGTGCGTCTTCAGTGGCGGCTTTTAATAATTCAATTTTCAGATCAGAAAGTTTGGTAGAGAAATAAGAAGGCGCGTTACTGTATATTTCTACACCCTGATTGATGAGCTCAGTAATTTCCCGTGAAGTTTGTTCAATCTTGTCAACTTCTTTTGATTCTATAGTTACATCCTGAGTGAGTTCATATCCTTTAAAAATTGTTTGAACTACATACCCTTTATCGTTATAAACGCTTTCAAATTTTTTATCAATATTGATTGAAGAAAACTTTATCTCTTCTTTTTTTACTCCTTTCTCCTGAAGGTACGCATTTATAACCTCCTGATCTTTTTTTACCAATTTGTAAGCATCAGAAAGGTTGTCGGATTTTTTACTGAACGAACCGCTCCACACGATCAAATCACTTGTGAAATTCCTGTCAGCTTTACCTGTTACACGGATGGTTGTTTTGTTCGAGTCATTCAGGTGCGATTTCACCCACGCACCTGAAAGTAAAACAGCGGTGATGACAATGCACGCACCAATGACAATAGAGTTGATGTAATTTTTCATGATAAAACTTAAAACGAAAATATTTTAGTTTTCTGATAAAACTCCGATAGTATTTTCTTCGGGCTTTTCGATGTCTTTCAATTTTGGTAATTCATCAACTGAATTAATTCCGAAATAATTCATGAAGAACGGACTTACGGAATATAAAATCGGATGACCGACTTGCTTAGCTCTTCCGCTAATAGCAATTAAATCTTTCTCCAATAATTTCTGAATAGAATAGTCGCAATTCACTCCGCGAATAGATTCAATTTCGGGTTTCGCAATTGGTTGCTTGTAAGCGATGATGGAAAGAACTTCGAGTTGATTCGTGCTGAGTCGTTTGTTCAGTTTGCTCTTTAACATCTCGGCGACTGTTCCCGCATATTCATTCTTTGTGAAGAACTGATAGCCATTCGCGATATGTACAATCTGAAATGGGTATTCGGCACCGATATATTTTACTAGTAAATCATTCAGATGATTTTCAACTTCAAACTGAGTTACTTCAATTCCTGCGAGTTTTGTAAGTGTAGTTTGTAATTCTTGAAGTGTAACAGGTTGATCGGCCGCGAAAATCAATGCCTCAATATGCGCTTTCAGTTGTTCTAACATTTAATAATTGTTGTGCGGTAAAAGTCTTAAATCAGTTGCCCTTTCCCAACTTATTCTGATAAAATTTTATAAACAAGTAATCAACTTTTCAGAGACTTGTAATAGTGACAAACAGATTTCATCACGCACTCCTCATGTTTTGGATTTGAGGGTCTGCAGGTTTCACGGCCTAGAAATGAAATCGCCATTCCGATTTCGCCCCAATCTTTTTTGGGAATCGCTGTCATTAATTGTTGTTCAATTTTTTTCGGATCAGTTCCGGTTGCAAGTCCGATTCGTGGAGCAACTCTTACTACATGCAGGTCAACAATAATTCCTTCCGCGGGTTTTCCTGATTCACGCATTATCACATTGGCTGATTTTCTTCCGATGCCATTCAATGCAACCAATTCATCCATCGTCAACGGAATATTTTTATCGCTCTTCAATTGATGAGCAATGCCAGTTATCCATTTTGCTTTGTTCGCAAAATTTCTGACACTGCCGATGAATTCATAAAGTGCTTCCGGAGTTGCTTCAGATAAAGAAGCAAGGTTTGGATACGCAGCAAAAAATTCAGGAGCCAACTGATTTATATGTTTATCAGAATCCTGTGCTGATAATATTACCATTATCAATAACTGATAAAGATTTCCGTATTCCAACGGATGCTTCTTTCCTTTATATTTTTTCAGAAGGGGTCTTACTGCTTCAGCCCAATCAATTTTTTCTGCCATGACACTTCAAATTTTTTTCAATTATACTACTCGGCACGGGAATGTTTTTGTATTATTTCAATTCACTTGTCGGGTTACTGAAAAAAATCAGCGAGAAGAATTTTGTTTAGAAAAAATTACTTTGGCGCTTTCAAAACCTGTTAGTGAAAATACCGAACAGGGATAATAACATAAAAGAACAATTATGAAATCTGTTTTAATATTATTTAGTCTTTCACTTATTTTCATTACAAGTTGTAATAATCATACAAATGAACAAACTGAAAGTAAAGACAATTTAGTTAGTGAACCTATTGTTTACACTGGTTCTTTTTGCACTGGACCAGATGAATACAGTCCAATTACTTTCACACGAGAATATCAAAAGAGTGGAGATAACTTTATCACTCTTTATAAAATATCGTCCACTGAAAATGGATATTATTTAAACATAACTGCAACTCACCTTAAATCACTAAAAAAAATCACTGTGGGTATTGACGATATTACAGTAAATACAAATGGGCACATAAGTTCACAAGAATTCAAATATGATGAACCTTCAACTGAGGCATTTGGATATAGAGGATATTTTCAAGAACAATTTGATGCACAACAAAAGCTTCCTTTTGACTTAGCATTAAAATTCACAAGTAGGGAATTTCAATATGTTAAAATTGCTTCAGTCGTAAGAGATAACCAGATGGGTTCAACAAAGTGGTACCTACTTGACAATAAAAATTTAGATAAATTGTGAACTTAGGAAAGTAAAAAAATTCAAATGAATTCAAACTATAATGGTGAACTTGAGCATATTTTAGGAAAGATTAAAACAAAAGTTCATTATAAATATCCAAATAAGGAAGGTGATAAAAAGGGATACCTTAAAGACAGATGTGTCCTGAGTCCCGATGAAAAAATTAAAGGCGTACCATATTGGGATGTAATCGATTTAATTGTATTTCCTGATGAACCAAAAGAAATGCAAGAGAATATGCGGATTGGTTATTATCGAAAACCCAAAGACAGATTAGTGTGGGGAAGTCAAACAACAATTACAGAACCCTTGGGCGTCTGGAAAAAATTATTGATTAAAACTGCTAATGAAAAAGTATGGTTTCGGAAATTATTGGAAGAAGTTATTGAAGATATAAAAAGGAAAGAGTAAAATGTTCAATGCAGTTTGTAAGCCTCTGTTCAATTCGCAATCGCGCCACATCACGAACCACCAAACTCCCCCTCAATTTTAAAACCGCGCCGAATTGCTATTGATTATCAATGCTTATTTGACACACTTTCTGAAAATATAATTAAACAAAAGTTTGGAAAAGTCGCTTGCGCCTTTACATTTGCCGTCCCTTAAAAAAAGAATATAAAGTGGATACGCTCAGTTACAGAACTAAACACGCCAACGCGGGCAATGTTAAACGCGAATGGTATGTGATAGATGCCGAAGACAAAGTGCTCGGTCGCATCGCATCAAAAATCGCCATGATACTCATGGGCAAAAACAAAACTTCATACACCGCTCATTATGATACAGGTGATTTTGTAATCGTTTTAAATGCCGGAAAAGTAAAATTGACTGGAAAAAAAATGGATCAAAAAGAAGTGATACACCATACCGGATACCCTGGCGGCCAACGCTCAGAAATCGCTCGCGACTTACTCGCTCGCATTCCTGAACGGATGATTGAAAATGCGGTGAAGGATATGTTGCCTCATACCAAACTTGGAAATGCCATGTTCAAAAAGCTGTTTGTATATGGCGGCACTGAACATCCTCATAAAGCTCAACAACCTAAAACCATCAAATAAGATTGCATGGAAACGACTAAAGCGCTCGGAAGAAGAAAAGAAGCTACAGCTCGCGTAAATATTATCAGCGGCGGCTCTGGCAAAATCACCATCAATGGTGTCGAATACAAAAAGTATTTTCCTCAGGCTATTTATCAGCAATTGTTAGAGCAACCATTCGCGTTGTTAAACATCGTTAATCAGTATGATGTGGAAGCAAATACTTCAGGTGGCGGAGTTAAAGGTCAATCAGAAGCAATTCGATTGGGCATATCCCGTGGCTTGTTGAAAATAAACGCTGAATACCGCGTGGTGTTAAAACCCAATGGTCTTCTCACCCGTGACCCTCGCGCTGTTGAGCGTAAAAAGCCGGGTAAGAAAAAAGCTCGTAAGAGTTTCCAGTTCAGCAAGCGTTAATCTCAATTTTTCATCTTCAATTCATTACATCATAATAATGGAAAAACTAAATCACACGGCATTACTCGACGCGGGAGTTCACTTCGGACACTTGCGCAAAAAGTGGAATCCTAAAATGCTTCCTTATATCTTCATGGAGAAAAAAGGAATTCATTTAATAGATCTTAATAAAACTATTGACGCTGCTGAATCAGCAGCGGCGGCTCTTCGCAGTGTTGCACGCAGCGGAAAGAAAATTTTGTTTGTTGCAACTAAGAAGCAAGCGAAGTCAATTGTATCAGAAGCAGCAACTCGTGTAAACATGCCCTTCGTAACTGAAAGATGGTTGGGAGGAATGTTGACGAATTTTTCTACCATTCGTAAGTCCATCAAAAAAATGCAGAGCATTGAGAAGATGATGATTGATGGTACTTTCGAAAACATCACTAAGAAAGAGCGTCTTCAGTTAGAGCGCGAAAGAGCGAAACTTGAAAAAGTGTTGGGCGGTATTGCTCAACTTGGTCGCTTACCTGCTGCTATTTTCTTGGTTGATATCACTCACGAACACATTGCATTAGCCGAAGCGAAACGATTGAACATTCCGACTTTCGGAATGGTAGATACTAACTCTGACCCTACAACTGTTGACTTTCCAATTCCTGCAAACGACGATGCTACTAAATCAATTTCTATCATCACTAATTTTTTGACTGATGCAATGATTGAAGGATTAAGTGAGCGTAAGAAAGATAAAGATGAAGCTGCTGAAGGTGGAGATGATAGCGAAGATGGCGCTGAAGGAAGAGGTGCATTTGCTGAAGTGGAAGAAGGCGGCGATGGTGAAAAGAAAAAAGCACCAAGAGGAGCCGGTGGTAATCGCGGAGGTGGAACAAGAGGTGGTGGCGGAAATCGTGGTGGAGGAACAGGTGGTCCGGCTAAACCAGGTGCAGGCGGTGGTAATCGTACTGGCGGCGGCGGAAATCGCACACGCAAATAATTGAACTCTAATCTTTTTTTAGTTAAGTAGTTCGAAGAAATTTTTTTAAATAATTAAACAAGAAAAAACAAAATGGAAATAACTGCAACAGCCGTTAATGAGTTGCGCAAAAAAACCGGCGCTGGTTTAATGGATTGCAAAAAAGCGTTGGTGGAATCAAACGGAGATTTTGAAGCAGCTATTGATTATCTTCGGAAGAAGGGACAAAAAGTTGCTGCACTTCGTTCTGACCGCGACGCGAAGGAAGGAGTTGTAATCGCGATAACTTCTATTGATGGTAAATCAGGAATTGCTTTGAACCTTGGTTGTGAAACTGATTTCGTTGGTAAGAATGAAGAGTTTGTCGGCTTCGCAAAAGAAGTAGCTGAACTTGCTTTAATCAACAATGTAAAAACTGTTGCTGAAGTAATGACTCTGCCTTACGAAACCCGTACCGTTGGCGACAGAATTTCTGATTTGGTTGGAAAAATCGGAGAGAACATCAGCATTAAAAAATTCGAAAGAGTGGATGGTGCTTTGGTGATTCCTTACATTCATACCAATTACAAAGTAGGTGTATTGATTTCTTACAGTACTGATAATGAAAAATTGCAAACCATTGGAAAGGACATCGCGATGCAGATTGCCGCAATGAGTCCTGTTGCAGTTGATAAAGATGATGTTCCTCAGTCAATCATCGACCGTGAGTTGGATATTGCACGCGAACAAATTAAAGCAGAAGGCAAACCTGAAAACATGATTGATAAAATCGCTGCAGGTAAACTTCAGAAATTCTTTAAAGAAAATACTTTGTTGAATCAGCAATTCGTAAAGAACAACGATAAAACAGTTGCAGATGTGTTAAAAGAAGTTGACCCGAATCTGAAAGTCAATTCTTTTGTGAGAATGTCTCTCAGCTAAAAAAAATTAAAAAGCTCCGAATTAATCGGAGCTTTTTTTTTGTGCTTATTTTTCGCCTCTCAGATTTTTTGTTTAAAAAAGAAAACTGTTACACTAATAAGCCGCAACAAAATTTTTTCACTTTTCATTTTTCACTTAGCTACCATGTCTTCAAAATATAAAAGAATACTTCTGAAACTTAGCGGCGAATCGTTAATGGGCAGTCAGAAATTTGGTATTGACCCGTTAATGACAAAACTCTACGCGCAGGAAATTAAAGCTGCTGTAACAGCCGGAGTGGAAGTAGCGATAGTGATTGGCGGCGGAAATATTTTCAGAGGAATGAGCGCCGAAGGAAGCGGAATCGACCGCGCGCAGGGTGACTACATGGGAATGCTCGCTACGCTCATGAATGGTATCGCGTTACAAAGCATCATCGAGCATTCAGGTGTGCCTACACGATTACAGTCGGCAATAAAAATTGAACAGGTATGCGAACCCTACATTCGTCGCCGTGCGATTCGTCATCTTGAAAAAGGAAGAGTAGTTATTTTCGGAGCTGGAACAGGTAATCCGTATTTCACAACTGATACAGCAGCAGCATTACGCGCCGTTGAAATTGAAGCCGATGTATTATTGAAAGGGACACGAGTTGATGGAATTTATACCGAAGACCCCGAGAAAAATCCCAAAGCGAAAAAATTTGAAACCATTTCGTTCACTGAAGCTTACGAGAAAAACCTCAATGTGATGGATATGACTGCATTTACTTTATGTCAGGAAAACAATCTGCCCATCATTGTTTTCAATGCCAACGAACCCGGAAACCTGTTAAAAGTGTTACAGGGAAAAAAGATTGGAACAATGGTGAAGAATTAAAAATTATTTTTGAAGGCGAGAAAAAAATAAAACTATGAGCATTGATAATTTAACAAAGGACGCAAGCGGTTTAATGGAAAAAGCGATTCAACATTTGGAAGTTGAGTTGACGAAAGTTCGCGCCGGAAAAATCACTCCGAATATCATTGACGGAATATCGATTGATTACTATGGAACAAAAACTCCGATTAATCAGATGGCGAATGTCGCTGTCGCGGATGCGCGCACGCTCACCATTCAACCTTGGGAAAAGAAAAATCTGGAACTGATTGATAAGGCGATCATCGCCGCGAACATTGGCATCAATCCGCATAACGATGGCAACACGATAAAACTTTTTATGCCTCCGCTCACTGAAGAGCGCAGAAAAGAGTTCGTGAAAAAAGCGCATGTGCTCGCGGAAGCGGCGCGTGTAAGTATCAGAACCATTCGCAGAGACACTAACGAAGGCATTCGTAAATTAGCTAAGGAACATATTCCTGAAGACGCCATTAAAGATGGCGAAGCGAAAGTGCAGGCCCTTACTGATAAATACACAGCCATTATTGAAAAGCACATGGAGACAAAGGAGAAAGAGATAATGACTGTTTAATGTAAAGTGAAAAACTAAAAGTGAAAAATTAAAAAGCTTCTCAGAATTTTTGAGAGGCTTTTTTTAATCGTAAATTTTTAATCAAAATTCTAAAATCAAGTAAAATGTTAGAACTCGCAAACATCACAACAGGAACTGAATTACAGGGATATAGAATTGTTCGCAACCTGGGAATAGCACAGGGAATAATGGTTCGTTCACGCAGTATTTTTGGAAATATCGGAGCAAGTTTTCAGCAATTGCTTGGCGGAAATATTACTCTCTACTCAGAACTCTGCGAGCGCACAAGGCTTGATGCGAAAAATGAAATGATGAACAAAGCAATGCAAATGGGTGCGAATGCCATCATTGGATTTCGATTTGATGCAAATGAAATTACTGATGGTGTAACAGAAGTGCTCGCTTATGGAACCGCCGTATATGTAGAAAAAAATTAAGTGTAACGGTTATATCGTCTCGCATCACGACTATATCGGGACAAGCTCCACCGCAGAGGAAAATATTAACTATTGATATTGATGTCTGTCAATAATAACAACAATCAAAAGTTTGTGAATCAATTTCAGGAAATAAAATTTCAATTCTCACTCGTAAAACTAAACTTTGCAATCGAATTTCAGTCTCAACAAAAAAATCTCCCGATGAAAAAAATATTACTGTTTCTTTTCATTTTTTGCTCATCTGAACTATTGCATGCACAGGACATCAATGTTTCTTCCGCACAATATTTCGATTCTGAACCTTCGCTCGCCGTGAATCCTACCAATCAACAAAATGTAGTAGCGGCGTGGATGGGATTAACGGGAATAAAAGTTTCAGCAAAATTAAAAGCGTCATTCGATGGAGGATTAACCTGGTCGGCCGTCAGTTCTATTCCGCACAGTGCCACCACTTTTACTTCAGCTGATGTTTCGCTCGTGTTCAATTCATCAGGAAAATGTTTTTTAAGTTTTGTTGATTTTCATAAACCTGATTCAGGCGGAGTATATTTTTCTTCATCCACTAATGGTGGTGTTACATGGTCTGCACCTGTAAAGGCAATTGATGGTTTGGCAGCGCCTCAACTTCCACTCGACCGTCCGTGGATTGCAGTTGATAAATCAGGCGGCGCTCATGATGGAAGAATATATGTAACATCGATGACCGCTAACTGGTATCCGACTAACCGACATGTGTATGTAACTTATAGCGACAATGATGGTTTGTCGTGGAGCGCTTTGAAGCAGGCTGATACCGCGGGATTTCTTTGTACGAGCGTGAAATCAATGCTGATACCGACTGTTACAGCAAATGGAAAATTAAACTGCGCGTATATTTCTTACGATGTCTCCGGTTCGTTAATTCCTAGAATGATTGACGCGATTTCTGTTGACGGTGGCGATAATTTTTCTTTTCACTCAGTGTTACAGTACACTTCAACAAGCGTGATTGACACGGATTATCAATTCAGTTATTGCATGGTTGCGCATCCAACTGATGCGAATAAATTGTGGATGGGTTTTACAAACTGGAGCAGCGGTGACCCTGATATTTTTGTTTATCATAGTACTGACGGTGGAATTTCATGGAGCGCGGGAATGAAAGTGAATGATGATGGAGTGATGAATGGCATCGGACAAGATATGTTGTGGATGAATGTTTCACCTACGGGAATAGTAGGTGCCGCATGGCGCGACAGAAGAAATTACGGACAAGGCGCCACAACATCATTTGACATTTACGGAGCAGTGAGTGAGGATGGCGTGAACTGGAGCGCAAACAAAATGATAAGCGATAATTATTCTCCGTTCAGTTCACTAACCGAGGGGAATGATTTTTTAGGAATTTGCCTGAATGATAATTATCTGATGAGCGACTGGGGAGATTACAGAGGTAATCATTGGGAAATTTATTACAACCGAGTTCCGCTTTCTGAAATGCTCGGAGTAAATCAACTCAGTGACTTACAGAATGATTTTTATTTGAAACAAAATCCTTCGAGTGATTTTCTCGAGTTGGTGTCAACCGAAAATTTTTCATCGCTTCAGGTTTCTGTTTTCAATTTAGTTGGCGAAAATATTTATTCAGGAATATTTTCTGATGGAAATAGTTCTTCAATTAAAATTCCCGTTAAAAATATTTCGAACGGAATTTATCTTGTGAAAATAAAATCAACACAAGGAAACTCAACGCTACGATGGGTGAAAATGTAAGGGAAAAATTCACCTTACTCTATCCTTCGCTCCAAACTTTTGTTCCTTCTGTGCAGTTTGTACAGATATCAATTTCACTTCGTGCTTTTAAAAGCGACACACGAAAATTCTGATACGATTCATTTTGCCACAACTCTTTTAAGTTTTGTTGCTTCAGCGAACCGAGTTTGTGCTTCGCATCTTTATCGAAACAGCACGGCACCACCCAGCCATCCCAGGTGACAACACAAGAGTGCCACATTTTCCAGCAGTGATTGAGCAATAAATTTTTAATGCTCCACTTACCAGATGCATTTTTTTTGTATCGCGAATATTTTTCAATGGTTGGAATCAAATCATTTCCGTTTTCATAATCATAAACCTGCGCGGTTTTGAACCACACATCATCAACACCTAATTCCTTTCCTAATTTTTTCACTTCTTCCACCTGATGTTCGTTTGGTTTCACCACTAAGAATTGAAAAACTATAAATGGAGTTTTACTTTTTAACTGCTTGCGCCACTTCACAATATTTTTTGTGCCTTCAATTACTTTCGAAAGTTGTCCACCCACACGATAGTTTTCATACACCTCTTGAGTAGTTCCGTCAATAGAAATTATCAATCTGTCTAAACCTGACTCAACAGTTTTCTTTGCAGCTTCATCATTCAGGTAATGCGCGTTAGTGGAAGTTGCAGTGTAAATTTTTTTCGATGAAGCGTGTTTCACCATCTCCAGAAACTTTGTATTGAGATAAGGTTCTCCCTGAAAATAAAATATCAGGTATAGGAGATGCGCATGCATTTCGTCAATTGTTCTCTTAAAAAAATCTTCCTGTAACATTCCGGTATCGCGAGTGAATGAACGCAATCCACTCGGACATTCAGGGCAACGAAGATTGCAACTCGTGGTCGGCTCGAACGACACACTAATTGGCATCCCCCATTGTGAAGCTTTGCCAGTGGCTCTTGAATAATAATAACTGCCCAACACTTTCGCCGCGTTCAACGCACGGCGGGGAGTTAGTTTTGAAATAATATTTAGTAAGTCGCGAAAGTTGAAATTCAATTGCCAATAATTTATTCAGAAAGAATTTTCTGAAACTGCTTTATCAAATCAGTAAGATTATTCTTATAGATGTTCCAGATAACTGAATAGTCAACTCCGATGTAATCGTGAACAATTCTGTTTCTAAATCCTTTTAGTGTTCTCCACGGAACTTCAGGATGTTTTTTTTTAAACGGAGTTGAAATTTTTGTTGCTGCTTCTCCGATGATTGAAAAATTTCTTACAACCGCATCTTCAATAATTTCATCATGAAGAAATTTTTTCTCCGTGTATCCTTTAAGGTATCGTGTAATTTTTTCTGATGCTTCAAGAATATCTTCAACTAAAAATTTGTCGCTGCGCTTAGACATAAATCAAATCTTCTTCAACAGATTTCAGCAATCGTGGTTTGATTGCGTTGCGGGAAACCAAATCAACTTTATGATTCAAAAGTTCTTCAAGTTCATCTGCAAGGTCTATGAATTCAAATCCTACCGGTTTGGCAAACTCAACCAAAACATCAACATCACTTTTAGCGGTTTGCGCTTGTCGTGAAAAAGAGCCGAACACACCAATGCTTTTTAAATGATACTTTTTTTTCAGCATCACTTTATTTGAAGTAAGAATTGATTTTACAGAATCAAGAGTAAGCATGGCGGAAAATTTCTGACAGTAAAAATAACTTATGCGAATTCAATACTTATAAAATCCTTCTCCTGATTTCTTGCCGAGTTTTCCTTCGTCAACTAATTTTTGCTGAGTTGCGCTTGGCTTGAATTTCTCTTCGTGATTCATTAATTCATATAGTGATTTTGTCACATTGAGATTTGCATCTACACCAATCAAATCAATCAACTTAAACGGACCCTTTTTAAAACCGCTCGCTTCCATGAGCGCATCAATGGTTTCTATATCGGCGATTCCTTCTTCCAAAATTTTTATTGATTCAGTGTGAAATAATTTTCCGATTCGGTTCACGATAAAACCCGGGCGGTCTTTCGCCATTACGGGATGCTTACCCATCTTTTTCGCTAAATCAAAAATCAGTTGTGCGACTGTTACACTTGTTTCTTTTCCTGAAACCACTTCAACCAATTTCATTAAGTGTGGTGGATTGAAGAAGTGCATTCCAACCACTCTTTCCGGATGAGAAATTCCTTCTGCAATTTTTGAAATTGGAATGGAAGAAGTATTTGTCGCAAGTATGCAATCATCACCGCTCACTTCGGCAACTGTGCGAAACAGTTCCTGCTTCACTTCTGTTTTTTCAATCACCGCTTCAATCAGCACATCGCATTTCAAATCAGTGATTGCAGTTGTGGTTTTTATTCTGGAAAGAGTTTGTCGTTTTTCTTCTTCACTCATCTTTCCCTTTTCAACAGCAACAGAAAGATTCTTATTAATCATCTGCATTCCTTTTTGTAAGGCAGCATCCGCAACATCAAAAAGTAATACATCGAAACCAACCTGTGCTGCAACCTGCGCAATGCCAGCACCCATCGTGCCCGCACCTGCAACCGCTATTGTTTTTATTTCGGAGAAAGACTTCATGAAAATTAAGCTGTGAATCTGTGGCAATAATTATTTAAGCATTCGAAAACTGTCTGAGAAACCGCACATCATTTTCAAACAACATTCTGATATCAGGAATTCCGAATCGCTGAATCGCCAATCGCTCTATTCCCATTCCAAATGCAAAACCCTTGAACTCGTTAGGATTAATGTTACAGTTCTGTAACACTTTCGGATGCACCATTCCGCAACCAAGAATTTCCATCCAGCGGTCAGTTCCTTTTTTTCTAATATCCATTTCAGCGCTTGGCTCGGTAAAAGGAAAATAACTCGGACGAAAACGAATTTCGAAATCAGCCCCGAAATATTCCTGTACGAAGTAGTAAAGCACCTGCTTCAAATCGGCGAACGAAACTTTGTGGTCGATGTACAATCCTTCGAGTTGATGAAAGAAAACATGATGCTTATAAGAAATAGTTTCGTTACGATAAACTCTGCCTGGAGAAATAATCCGGATTGGCGGCTTGGTAGTTTCCATCACGCGCACCTGTACTGTTGATGTTTGTGAACGCAACACTAGCGCCGGATCTTGCTGAATGTAAAATGTATCAGTCATGTCGCGGGCAGGATGGTCTTCAGGAGTATTAAGCGCAGTGAAGTTGTGCCACTCATCTTCAATCTCAGGTCCTTCGGCAACCGTGAAACCAATGCGCGCGAAAATTTCTATCACTTCATTCTTCACAATATTCACTGGATGACGCGAACCCAACCAGGCTGGATCGCCGGGCATCGTGAGGTCAATATTATTTTTTGATGAAGATTTTTTTCCGCCCCCGAATTTTTCTTTCAGCGAATTGAATTTTTCTTCAGCGAGTTGCTTCAGTTCGTTCACCACTTGCCCGAATTCCTTCTTGCGCTCGTTCGGAACTTCTTTAATGGAAGCGAATAAATCTTTCAAAACATTTTTACTTCCAAGAAATTTTATTCTGTATTGCTCCAATGCATCAGCCGCATCAGGTAATTGATTTTCAATTTCTGATTTTAGTTGTTTCGCTTTTTCGAATATGTCCATAGGAAATATTTTACGACATTAAAATTTCATAGGAGATTCCGAAAGTGTCGTGCAATGCACGAATCATTCTTTTCGATAATTCACGGTTACGATTTAACACCTCCGACACTTTGCTTTTATCGCCAATTGCTTTTTCAAGGTCTTTTCTTTCAATCCCTTTTTCTTCCATCAAATACTTGATCGCTTCAATTGCATCGGGGGCTTCAATCGGAAATTTTTCCTCCTCATATTTATCAATAAGTGTAGCGAGAATATCTAATTCATCTCCTTCGGGAGTTCCGATTTTTGCTCCCCACAATTCCTGCATACGACTTATTGAATCGTTGTAATCTTTCTTGCTTCGGATTGGTTTTATTTTCATCTCAGGTTTTTTTAAAGTAATCTCGCACTGTGTCTCACTGTAAGAATTTCAACTTTATCATTTACAATGCGATAAATGATTCTATAATTTCCTTCAATCAATTCTCTGAAATTAAAAGTATCCAATTCGGGAACCATTCTCCCGGAAAGCGGATATGAATTTAGAATTGAAGTTCTTTCAATGATTTTTATTACAACACGCAAAGCATATCGTTCTGAATCTTTTCCAATGTAAGATTCAATTTCGCGCAAATCATTCAGTGCTTTTTCTGACCAGATGATTTCTTCCATTTTTCTTCAAATTCATTTACCACACTTTCGTGCGAATGTATTTTTCTAGCTTCAATATCTTTTATTCCCTGGTCGATATGAAAAAGCAAATCAAGTTTTGTGTACAGTTCATCAATCGTGAATTGTTCAGGCAATGATTGCATTGCTTTTGAAACCGCTTCTTTCGTTAGCATGAAATTTTTTTTATCAAAGTTAAACTGAATTTTCTACCTCGAATAATTCGGTGCTTCCTTCGTAATCACCACATCGTGCACATGGCTTTCTTTCATTCCGGCATTAGTGATGCGAACAAATTTTGCTTTCTGCAGAGCGGAAATATTTTTCGAACCCGTGTAACCCATTCCAGCGCGCAATCCACCAATGTATTGATTCATCACTTCAGCAAGCGTTCCTTTAAATGGAACACGACCAACAATTCCTTCAGGTACTAATTTTTTAATGTCGTCTTCTGCATCCTGAAAATATCTGTCCTTGCTTCCTTCGTGCATTGCTTCAATGGAACCCATGCCGCGATACGATTTGAATTTTCTTCCCTCGTAAATAATAGTTTCTCCTGGAGATTCTTCAACACCTGCGAAGAGCGAACCTGCCATTACACAATCAGCGCCAGCCGCAATTGCTTTAACAATATCTCCGGTGTAACGGATTCCACCATCAGCAATCACGGGAATTTTTCCTTTCAGTGCAGCCGTTGCTTCCATTACCGCAGTGAGTTGCGGAACTCCTGCGCCTGTAACAATTCGTGTGGTACAAATACTTCCGGGACCAACTCCAACTTTCACTGCATCTGCACCTGCATCTGCCAATGCTTTTGCGCCTGCCCCTGTTGCAATATTTCCGGCAATAAGTTGCAAGTTTTTAAAATTTTTTTTCAGGGTCTTCACCATGTTCAGCACGCCTAGTGAATGACCATGCGCCGTATCAACAGCAATCACATCGCAACCAACCGCAAGCAAAGCACTCACCCGATTCATTGTGTCGGCTGTTACACCTACTGCTGCGCCAACAATTAATCTTCCTTTCACATCCTTGCACGAGTTCGGAAAACTTTTCAGTTTCAGAATGTCTTTGTATGTAATGAGCCCGACTAATTTTCCTTTCTTATTTATAACAGGAAGTTTTTCGACTTTGTAATTCTGAAGAATGTCTTCCGCTTTTTTCATGTCAGTCCCTTCGGGCGCGGTCACTAATTTGTCTTTCGTCATCACATCGCGAACCAACAGTTTCATATTTTTTTCGAAACGCAAATCACGATTGGTGAGTATACCGACTAAATCATTTTTAGAATTCACAATGGGAATGCCACCGATTCTGTTGTCCTTCATTAGTTTCATTGCACTGCCAAGCGTATCATTTTCATTGAGTGTAATCGGGTCGGTGATTAATCCGCTCTCGCTTCGTTTCACCTTACGAACTTCTTCTGCCTGCCGTTCAATCGTCATATTCTTATGAAGAATGCCAATGCCACCTACCTGAGCAATCGCAATGGCGAGAGTAGATTCTGTTACAGTATCCATCGCTGCAGAAATGATGGGCGCATGCAATCGAATTGAATTTGTCAGTCGGGTTGAAATATCGGTATCGCGTGGAAGAACTTCCGAATAAGCGGGAAGCATTAATACATCGTCATATGTAAGTCCTTCGAGTGCAATCTTGTCGTTGCTCAGTGGCATAGATAAAATTTTAGATTGCGCGCAAATGTAAATTATTAATGCTGAAGCAATCACCCCCTCACAATTTTAACCAAAGAAAATTCTGAAAAGGTAATTTGTATTACAAAATCATGACAGTATGAAAAGTACTTTGAATGAAACTGATACTTACTTTCACTTTCGAAATCTCACCTCATGAAATTCAATTCCTTCTTTTCAAAATCATTTGTTGTTGTCTGTATTTCAGTTTCTGTTTTTTATTCTGAAAAAAATTCTCCCATTAAAAAACATCAATCAGAAAAATTTTCTGAAAAGGAAAATGATGCGAATGATGTGTGTGAAAAATTCTTTTTGCAAAGAAGTTTCCCCGACAATTCAATTGATATGGTTGCTTATGATAAAGCAATGCACCAGGCATTGAAAGATTCGAAAGGAAGTCGCGCACTTGCAGGATTTAATTTGCCGTGGGTTCTTGAAGGGCCAAATAATATCGGCGGTCGTTTTAATTGTATGGCAGTAAATCCTTCGAACAATAATATTATGTACGCAGGATGTTCAACAGGGGGAGTTTTTAAAACTACAAATGGAGGTACAACATGGAATCCGGTTTTCGATTCACAACCATACTTGTCCATCGGGTGTATCACTCTTGATCCTGTTGATCCGAATATTGTTTATGTTGGAACAGGGGATGTAAATATCAGTGGTAGTCCGTTTATCGGTGATGGAATTTATAAGTCAGCAAATGGTGGCACAACATGGACCCATCTTGGTTTGACTGAAGAGCGAATTATTTCCGAAATAAAAATCAATCCGAATAACACGCAGATAATTTATGCCGGCACAATGGGATTGCCTTTTGAAAGAGACAGTCTTCGAGGTTTGTATAAAACAACAGATGGGGGTACAAACTGGAGTAAGGTTTTATTTGTGAATGATTCAACAGGTGTTATTGACTTAGAAATGGATTATAATAATCCGAACACATTGTATGCTGCAACATGGAATAGAATCAGAAATAATCACGAAGGAATTATTTCGGGAGTGGATGCGCACATTTATAAAACAATTGACGGTGGTGCGAACTGGAATATTCTCGCAGGTGGTTTGCCTTCCGGAAATTTTTCGCGCATCAGCATGTCAATGTCAGCACTCAATCCTCTGATTATTTTTTGCACTTATGCTGATACAAATCTTGAATTATTTGGAATTTATAAAACAACAAATGGTGGGAACAATTGGTCGCAAATAATTACAACTGGTTTGAACAATCCTTTTAACGGACAAGGATGGTACAGCGGAGGAATTTTTGTGAACCCGACTAACGACAATGAATTATGGTTGTGTGGTGTTGATTTATGGAAATCTACCAATGGCGGAATTGACTGGGCAATGGGTGCACCCGCATGGTGGACTTATGATGTGCATGGCGATCATCATGATGTTGTGTTCAGCAACACAAAAGTTTTTACATGTACTGATGGCGGAATTTTTTCAAAGGATTTTAATAGTACAACATGGAATGATGCGGAGTTAATTCCTTGTAATCAGTTTTACAGAATTACTGTTGACCCTTGGAACGGAAATTATTCGGGAGGTGTACAAGACAATGGAACAACTGAAGGAAATTCTTCAGTAATAAATAACTGGGCTCGTTTATATGGCGGCGATGGATTTCAACCAAGATATAATCCTGATGATCCGAATATTTATTATGTAGAAACACAAAACGGAGGAATTGCAGAAACACTTGATGGAGGAAATAACTGGAATGATGTAGGCTCACTCCCAGATCCTGCTGACCGGCGAAATTGGGATATGCCCTATGTGATGAGCGTTCACGACCACAATCTTTTGTACTTAGCAACTGATAAAATTTACAGCTATACAACGGGTTCATCTTTTGTCTCTCCACTTAGTAATGATTTGACAGATGGAAATATTTTCGGAGATCGCTTTCACAGTGTATCAGCATTGGATGAAAGTTGGGTGAATGGAAATTATTTGTATGCAGGAACTACGGATGGAAATGTATGGCGCTCTCTGAATCAAGGAGCAGGGTGGAATAATGTAACAGGCGGTTTGCCAGACAGATATGTAACGAGCGTGCAGGCATCTCCATCAATTGCAACAAGAGTGTATGTAACACATTCGGGATACAAAGACAACGATAACATACCGCACATTCATCGCTCAGATGATAATGGAAATAACTGGGTTGATATTTCGGGCGACCTTCCGCAAATTGCAACTAATGACATTTACATTCTTCCGCATCATGCCGACAGCGTGTTGTTCGTATCGACTGATGGTGGAGTTTATGCTTCAATCAATTCAGGAAATCACTGGGAACGGTTAGGATTGGGAATGCCAGTAATTGCTGTTTATGATTTGGATTTCGATAGCGTGAATCACAAACTGCTTGCAGGTACTTATGCCCGTTCGCTCATGAGTTACGATGTTGATTCAATGTTATATGTTGCTCCTAAGGATACAACAGCTGATACAACTTTCGTGAATGAAATTGCAAATGATTTTTATAAAGTGTTTCCGAATCCGGCAAGTGAAGTGGTAAATATTATAGCAAAGAATAATGATGCTTCATCAACTGTTACAGTTTATAATTCAGAAGGAAAGGCGGTGGCGATTACAATCCTGAAAAACCGCGAAACGACTCTGGATGTAAGTAAAATGACTAATGGCGTTTATTATCTCGTGATGAATAACAAGAATAAAAAATCAGCGAAGAAATTTGTGGTGTTACACTAAGCCGACGAATCATTTCATGAAAAAAATATTTTCGTTTTTTTGTTTGTCGATACTGTCGTCGATTTCAGGCGCACAGACTTATCATCCATTTCCAGATTCAAGCGCGAGTTGGAGCGAAACGAATTATACATACACAAATAACAACGACCGTTATTATGATGGATGGAGATTTGAAATTTCTAATGACACTATTATTAATGGATACAAGTATTCACTTTTAGGATTTCAAAATTCCACTTTTCATATTCATGTCGATTTATTTAATAGCTGGAATAATTCCTCTCAGAATTTCCCGATTAATTCCCCTGGAAATATTATCGGGGCATTTAGGGAAGACTCAACAAGAAAAGTTTTTTTCAGAGCACTTGAAAATGATTTTCATTTTACAAATAACTGGGGAGGAGAAATTATTTTTCCTCATGACAGCGATATAATTATTTATGATTTCAATTTGAATATGGGTGATACTGTTGCGTGGAAGAACGAAGGGAAAGTTGTAATCGGTATTGATTCTCTTCAACTTTTAAATGGCCTCTATAGAAAAACTTATGAATTTGCAGGGGATGGAATTCAAACTTTAGGAAGTAAATGGATTGAAGGAGTTGGATCTGATAATGGATTTTTCGGAGCTTATGAATTAAGTGAATTCGAAAGCTGGTCTCGACTTTCCTGTTTTCATTTTAATGATTCATTGCTTTATGAAAATATTTCGCAGAATCAGGAATCGTGTGATGTAGCTAAAATATTAAGCGATGAAAATTTCGAAAATGATTTTAATTTTTCCTGCTATCCCAATATTTCATCAAACTTTATTCATTTCAAAATTGAAATTCAAAATTCAACTGATTTGACTTTATCTATTCTTGATATTTACGGGAATGAAATAAAAAAATTGAAATTTCTGAGTTCAGAAATTTCAATACCGGTCACACTTTTTAGTAACTCAGGATTGTATTTCTGTTTTGTTAAACAAAATAATAAGGTAATCGCAAGAGATAAGTTTGAAGTTATTAAGTAAATTATTTTTTGAATTAAAAATCATTTCCTCTTCATGAGTGGAACATTCGAACACGCTTCGCCATACATCAGCGATTTAACTACAGGCAAAAATATTCTTGACACCTCGACATAAACTGAAGCAGGAACATCTTTATCGCTGCATCCTTTTACCAATACTTTTTTATCGCGGTAATCTTCGGCATTTATTTTTTTCAATGATTGAAAGAAGAGATCGCTCACTAATTCCTCTTGTGTTCCAAACCGGAAATAAGAAGCAACACCGGTTAGATAAACTGCTACCAACATAAAACTCCACATTGGAACAATTGCATCTGCAGAACAGGTAATGGCGACAGCTTTATTTTCAAATTGCTTCCAATCTAAATTTTTCAGCGCCTCGCGAAAATCTTTTTCTTTTAAAACCAATTCCTGAAATAAAAAATCTTTGAGGTCAAAAACCAAAATTGAATCGGAAGGATAATACTCTTCCAGATCAAAAGTAATAAGGTCGCTCGAGGCGACCTTATTGATTATAGGATTTATGTTTTCCATTTTATTCGCTGCTAAATTTTAACACAGCGAGTAGTGTAACAGTTCAATTATCAGAAGAATAAATATCTGTCGTCAACAATTGTAATTGTTTTTTTCAGTGGTTCAGTAAAACCATACTCGAAGCGAGGAGCAACACTTTGCATCACCTGTTGTTTGTATTGATTGTAATCAGCAATAGGAGCAGCTTTGGTAACTGCAACGAGCGTTGCAACAAACACTGCATTCCTACCAATGATTGGTTTTGAAATAACCCCTTCTTTTAAAGTAGAAAGTGCGCCATTCAATTTTGGTTCGAAACCGATATTGTTAAAATAGCCATCAGCAAACGCCATGTTATCGCCATTGCTTACCTGCTTATTAAATTTCTGAGCGAGTGATTCCAGTGTTGCATTCAAAGCAACAGAAGCATTTACCTGAGCGGCGATTGCTGCACCTTTCAATTCAGCGCGAACCATTGGTTCAACCTGCGCGCGAGCAGATTCAACAGTTGCAGTTCCTTCAGGAGAAATAGAAACTAGATGAGCAACAACATAATTATCTCCCAATGTAAATACTGAAGAGATTGCATCTTTATCAGCACCATAAGCCCACTTCACAACTTCGCGTGCAACCTGTAAACCCGGAATTTGAAAATCATTTTTCTTGGTTTGCTCACTCACCTGTTTGTTCAACTTAGGATCCTGCATTGCTCCTGTAAATAATGCGGGTGTTGAGTGTGCGTTTAAAAATTTATTCGCGCCTTCATAAACAATATTGCTTGTGGCACTGCTGTAATCAACATGGCGTGTAACAATTATTACCTGTACCTGCGCTGTTGGAGCAGGAGCTTCAGTAATGCGAATGATGTGATAACCGAATTCAGTTTTAATCATATTTACTTCACCAGCTTTTCCGGTTTCAAATATATAGTCGTTGAATTTTTTTACAGTCATTCCGTATTTAATGTAACCAAGGTCACCACCTTTTGCACCTGAACCTTTATCGTCGCTGTACTTGGTTGCCATTGATTCGAAAGCAGCACCACCTTTAATTGCATTAAATACGCTGTCAGCTTTTATTTTTTGTTTCACACTATCAGCACCGCCCTGAGTTGAAAATAAAATGTGACTTGCTTTTACAGAGTCAGACATAAATTTTTTATCAGTAAGTATTGCAGTTTTGTAAGAACCATCTTCAAAGTAAGTAGGGAAAATTGTTCCAACAGGCATTTTCCCAATGGTATCCTGTAACAGTTTGCTTTCTAATTTTTTCGGATTGTAAAACATTTTATCATACGCACGATCGCCATAGCGACGGAAATAATCTGTATCGTTTGGTGTAACAGTAAAGTGTTCGTAAGCATCAGCAACATATTTCAATGACTTTGCCGAATCTGTTGCAGAAGGTTGAACAGAAAAAATCACATACTCAATTTTGCGTGTCTCATCCTGTTTGAATTGTTCTTTATGGCTGTTGATATAATCCTGAATATTTGCGTCAGTTACTTTCACACTTGAATCCGACATATCCGTTAAAGGGATTTTTACATACTGAATATTGTACTTATTTTCTTTGTCGTTATATTCCATTTCTGCCTGCCACTTCGGAACATAAACTGCATTTTTCAAAAGTGCTTTGTACTTGCCTGTTATCACATCATTCAAAACATATTTCTGAAAACTTGCCCAACGGGTTTGCTTTTCTGTTACATCTTCTCCCTGCACACTCTTGTCAAGATTATCTAAATAATTTTTCACTGCCATCGGATCGAACTGGCCAGTGTTCGGGTTAGTAAAAGATTTCTTTAATTCAGGATATGGATCAGCACCAAAGAATAAATTTTGTATCTGAGCTTTTGGAAGTGTGATTCCCAAAGCAGCGAACTCGCGCTTGTTCAGGTAATCACCAATCATCTGATTCCATGTTTGATCGCGAATGGAAAAAATAGTTGCCTCGTCAACATTTTTATTGTTGCTGTTGAGTTTATAAGCTTCAATTGAGGTGTCAACTTTTGATTGAAACTCTCTGACATCAATTTTTTCGCCATCAATAGAACCCACATTATTGCCCTTACCACCGAGCAAATTTGTTTTAGAATCGAATGCGGTTTGCAGAACAAAAAGTCCCAGACTAAGTCCGATAATTATTACGATAAATGGTCCTAATTTATTTCTGATAATCTGAATCATTGCCATGTAAATAGAGCTTCCGTTTTTTTTGAAGGAGTGCAAAGAAAAAAGTAAAGTACCGAATATCCAAATGGCTCAAAACAAGCATTTTTTGGAGAAGAAAAACTGAAGATGGAATAGTGAAAATTATTATTGCTTCTGGTCGAGCGGATTATTTTTTAAGTGAATGGTTCCGCGTATTTTTTTGATTTTATAATTTGTTAAATCGTTGTTGGCTTCTAATCCGTCCCCATAAATTATTTCATCCTTCGTTTGAATTTTCACAAATTTATTGCTAGTTATTTTTTGTGTTTGTTCGTTCCAGATTAATTCTTCAGTTTCTAATTTTTCTCCATTCAGATTAATCACCACCACGCTGTCGCGCACAATCATCTCGTTCGATTTTTCATATGTAACTCCATACTTCGCAGTCAGTTTGCTTTCAGCTACCATTGAATCATTATAGAAATACATTTTCAAGCCCTTCGGCATTTCGCTGAACGGAGTTTTAGTTCGGTGCCTTAGTAATTCAGGAGCTAATAATCTCGCCCGCACTTTCCCCTGACTGCTATAAAGCAATTCTATTTTTTTTCCGACTTCAACCTGTGCTTCGTCTGGCGACGAAATTTTTTTTATTTCTGACATATCAGTTTCACAGGAGAAAATGAATGCTGAAAAAACGACCAGTAAGATTGAAATTTTTTTCTTATTCATTACGGAGGCGAAAATTACAAATTGATTAATCAATGTAAGTGACAGTGATTAGTACATCAGCATTCGCGCCGTTGTCGCCACTACACGAAATTTTTATTTCGCCGGCGGGCGGAGTGAAAAATATTTTTTCATTCGCACTTGCCACTTTATAAAATTCATTGTTGATGTACCAGTAAACTTTTTTCACTTCATTTCCCACCTGACAACTCATCGCAATCTGCTGATTACTTTTTTTCTCCAAAATATATTCGTTGCCATCAAGCGGTGAAGTAATGCGAGGTGCATTGTTGTTGAACACTCTTTTGCATTGAGGATTGTGCAATGGAATTTTTTGGTAGGGAATATTTTCTGTTTCATAAAAATCAATTAACTCAGGTGAAAGATTCGGATACAAAATTTTTTTGTAACCAACATCGGGTACACAAGCAAGGCAGTAAGAAATTTTTTCGTCGGATGAAATACTCACTGATTTCATGTGCTCACATTTCTGATTCGCTGAAATTCCGGGAATCAAATAATCCATCACTTCATCGGTACAGAAATCATTCGGCGGCAAACCGCTTTGCGAACACACATAGCGCAAACTCATGTCGGCAGGCATCTTGAACCAATCGTTATTCGAGTTGTAATCAATTGCGTTAAATAAATCGAAGAGCAACGGAGTTGCAACTTCAGCGCCCGAAAGTTCAGGCACTCCTACTCCCGTAAAATTCCCAACCCAAACTCCAATTGTGTATCGCTTATTGTAACCGATGCTCCATGCGTCTCTTCTGCCGTAGGATGTTCCGGTCTTCCATGCAATCTTTGGAAGGTGAAGCGAGTTCTGATATTGCAACGGTAAATCCGGTCGCGACAGTCCTGAAAGGATTTCCGTAATCATGAATGAAGCGGCGGAAGAAAAAAGATGAGAGTGTAATTGTGAGGTATCTTCTTTCACAAAAACAGGAGGAGAATATTCTCCTCCTGACGCGAATGAAGAAAACAATCCGACTAACTCTTCGAGGCGAACACCGCAACCACCAAGAATAGTTGAGAGTCCGAGTTTGTTTCCATTTTTATTTATTTGTCTGAAACCTGCTTGCTGCAGTTTGCTCACAAAATATTTCACGCCTAAATCATTCAGTGTTTTCACCGCGGGAACATTCAATGAATTTGCAAGAGCACTTTCTATCGTGACATTGCCTCTAAATTTTCTGTCGTAATTCTCCGGTTCATATCCTGCGAAATTTACAGGCACATCAGCGAGAACTGTTTTCGGAGTTATCAATCCTTTATCAATTGCAAGTGCGTACAGAAATGGTTTGAGTGTTGAGCCGGGAGAGCGAATCGCTTTCACACCATCTACATTTCCGTTGTGTGCTGCATCATTCATATCAGCGGAACCTAAGTATGCGACAACTGATTTTGTTTTATTGTCGATGATGAACACACTCGCATTGTAAACTCCGAGTGGTTTTATTCTCTGAATGTAATTGTAACACAGCACCGATGTTTTTTCCTGCAGTGAGGTTCTGATGAGCGTGTGAATAATTGCGTTGTTCGGATAATTTTTTTTCAGGCGCAATGCCAACTGTGGAATCAACTGCGGCACTTCATTGCGCGAAACATCGAGCGGTTCTTTTTCTGCGTCATTAATATCCTGCTCGCTGAAAAGTTTTTCATCACGAAACCGCTCGAGCCATTTGTTGCGCTCCTTCACAATCGCTTCATTATTTTTTCCGAGGCGCAATGAAGAAGGGCGGTTCGGGATTATCGAGAGCGTTACAATCTGTGCGAGCGAAAGATGCTCGGGCGACTGACGGAAATAAATTACCGAAGCAGATTTCACTCCTTCAATATTGCCTCCGTACGGAACAAGATTCAGATACATCTGCAGAATTTCATCCTTGCTGTAGTACCATTCGAGTTGCAGTGCCCGAAAAATTTCTTTCAATTTTGAAAACACATTGCGCTCTTTTGGTTCAAGCATTCTCGCGACCTGCATAGTCATGGTACTTGCACCGGAAGTTTTTTTTCGTTGCAAAATGTTATTAAATAATGCGCGCGCAATCGCAAAGGGATTCACCCCGAAGTGATAATAAAAATATTTGTCTTCCTTGTCGATGATTGCCTTGCTGAGAGTGGGAGTAATTTCATTCAACTCCGTTTTCATCCGCCACTTTTCATTCGTGTTCAGAAAAGCGTGAATCACTTTTCCATCAGCATCAGTTACGATTACAGAATAATTCAAATCAATTTTCAGAGGGAAAATGAGATTGAGAATAAAAAAAAGTAAAACCAATCCAAGCAGAAAAACAGAAAACACTTTCAGGGTTTTTTTTCTGAACAGCGCTTTCAATTTTTTAAAAATGTTTTTCAATTGGAATTTTTTTCGTTCAATAAAGAATTCACCCTGCAATTGCGGGGTGAATTCTTTGAATACAAATTTCCGTCAATCTTCAAACTTATTTCTACTTCACAACAACAAACCCCGAACCATTGATAGAATGATATTCTGAATTGTACATCGCATAAGCACTCACTGGTCCCATCACAAATTTTCCTTTACTCACCGCGCGAACGAGGTAATAAAAATTGCGTGGCTTGCTTGTAACAGTTGCGAAGAAATTTATTCTGTCGTCACGAATGTCGAGATAATCAGGGTCTGTGTTATCCTTAATCCAACTCAGTTCCGGCGACGCGCCCACTCTTGAATTTTCAATTTCAAAACCTGCGGGCAACATGTCAGTGATTGCTACATTCTCAATGTCAGAATTGTAATCGAGTGACTGAACTGTAATCTTCACAACGATTAAATCATTTTGCGCAAATGTGTTTCCGTTAATCGGGCGACCATATCTATCGAGGAAAGTTTTACGCACCTCCATAAATTTATCTTCAGCGTGATATGTTCCTTTCGCGCTAATGCCTTCGAGTTCCCAGAAATAAAACAGCGAACCGCCACTTGAAGTTTTTACTGTAACAGATTTATTGTTGATGCCATTTGTAATTACCAAATCACTTCCTGTAAAATTTCCAATCACACTTCCATTCACACTCACAGTTGCTGTTGCCGTACTTTGATTTGCCTTTCGCGAAAATTTTCCGAGTGCGAGAAATGAGAACGCGCTCTCTTGTGTATTGAGCCACGATTTCCTTTTCATCATTTCAGAAAGATGCTTTACCATCATTCCCACCTGCGGATTTTCCGGGTCAACTTCCATCAGTGAATTCAGCGCGAGTGCTTCATCACGAATGCCGGAAGAAAAACTTCCTGAAAAACAATTCACTGAATATTCTCCGGAATAAATTTTCGGAAGCGTGGCGAGATAATTAATGTTATTTCCTGCGAGTGCAAAAGTGCACGCGAGTAAGTACTTACAATCGAGCGAAAGCAAATTGTTATTCGATTTGTAATAATTCATTGCCGTGTAATCATACTTGCCCGTGAGTGCAAGAACATACATGCTGTAGATGATTTCTTTTTTTGCAATCGTTCTTGAAAGTAATTTATCGTTGTTGTCCCAGTACCAGTAATTTTCCGTATCAAAGGTTTTTATTTTCGCCTGCAGATAACCGAGCAATTTATCAAGCATACTTTGATTCACTTCGAAGCCGGCGTGTTTGGCTTCATAAAGAAAATGTGCCGCATACACACTTCCCCACCAGCATTCTTCACTCTCACCCGGCCAATAACTCAGCGCGCCATTATACAATTGCATTGACTCTAATTTATTTATTGCTTCCTGCACATTGTAATTCGGATTCATGCGCATCATATTTTTTTCCTGACCAAGCGCCTTCGACAAATCAGTAAAATACAATTGTGGAAATGCGGTTGACACTGTTTGCTCTACACATCCATACGGATATTGCAATAAGTAATTCAGGTTTTTACTGAACTGCACAAGCGGCGAACGACTGATAATGAGTTTTGCTTTCGAACCTGAAACAATGAAATCATTGGAAAGATTGATTGAAAAAGTTTTTTCGCCTGCGATTACTCCGCCGCCATTTCTTTTTTGCAAAGGAGAAGAAGGACGAATTCCGATTTCAGTTTTGTCCGTGAAAGTTTCATTTATTCCATTCACGGAAACTGTAACACTTCCAACACCAATTTCATTTTTCGCAACGAGTTTAAAAACCAATTGCTTCTCAGCATTCGCATTGAGCGTTGCAGATTGATTGGTGACCCCCACTAATTGCAAAGGACCTGTAACAGAAATTGTTGTTGATGCACTTGCATTTTTCAAAGTGGAATTAGTAAGTGTAACAGGAATTGAAATGGTATCGCCCGGCGTTATGAAACGAGGCAGTGAAGTGCTGATTACAATAGGGTCAGAAACTTTAATTGTTTTTTCTGAAGAGCCGAACGACTTGCCTTTGTAGGCAACAGCCATCACGCGAAGTGCGCCTGAGAATTGTGGAATGTCAATGGAGAAACTCGCTTGTCCCGAGCTGTTGGTTTTTAAAACCCCGCTCCATTTCGAAATCAGATTCACGCGCTTTGCTGTTATGGGATTTACACGCTTGCTCATGTCAGCCATATCACCGCCCGTACTTGAAACATGATACGGATATTCAGGAAACACAAACGGATACAAATCATAGTCGCTCACTTCAAGCGACCGCTTCGCATAAAAATATCCGTACGGGTCTGGTGTCTGAAAATTTTTCAGTTGCAAAATTCCTTCATCAACTACAGCGATGGTGACTTCAGCATTCGGAATTGTTGTGACTGTAATTTTCTGTTTTGTTTTTGACCGCGATTTTTCAGGAGCTGTAACAGTAACTGAAATTTTGTTTGAGGGTTTCTCAACGAGCAGTGGAACAAAACCACGAGCCACAACGAGCGGAAGAGAGTTGTTGCCCATTTCGCGAATAGCAGTTGCAGTCACATACACATTCGGCAAATAATTTTCGGTGATTGGAATGGTGAGACTTGCCGATTTTTTTTCAGTTGTTAAATAGAAGAACGAAAAAACTTTGTCGCGTTCCACTGTCACTAAAATTTTTCCGTCGAACGGAGAATTGAAAAGTAGTTCGGCGGCATCACCGATTCCATATTTGTCTTTGTTGAGCGTGATATTCACTTCACCTTCATTGCTTACTTCGAAAGAATTATTCTGCGTGTCGCCCCATCCGTACGCCCAGAATTCCTGCACCACATAATTGTCGGCACCGCTTCTTTTCACTCGCACTTCATAATCACCTGAATTGATTGGCAGATAATTAAACACAGTTCCGCCTACAACAATATTTACATTTTTATCTAGCAAAACCTGTTCGCGTTTTTGCGAGTTGTAATAGTAGCTGCCACCACTTCGTTGAATTACAGTTTCCCAAATGATGCGCACCACCTGCACTTCAGCCACAGACGAAACTGATACACCTGATTTATTAAGTGCAATAAGCGGAACAGATAAATCTCTCCGCGTATCAATCCACTCGTCCATATTTTTTATTCCATAAAAAACATCCTGAGTAATGAGTGTGAAATTTGCAAGCCGATTTACCGGTCTGCCTGATTCATCAAACACAGTTGTGAAAATATTTCCGGCGAGCAATCCTAAATCATGATAATCATTGATAGGAAAAATTTCTTTTGCCTTTCCTTCTGCATCAGTTTTCCCCTCACGCACAACAGATTCAAAATTCACATCAGCATTCGTGTGAATATTAAAACTGTAATCGTTGAATTTTTTTGAAGTGAAATTTTGTCGCTTTAGATTTAATGTGGCTTCATAATTTCTATTAGCTGCGGGTGGACCAAAAAGATTTACTGCTGTGATTGATGCTGTGATTGAATCACCGGCGTACACTTCATTTTTATTCAGCGTAGTTGTCACTTTAATTCTGTCGGGCATAAATTCTTCGACTGAGATTTTAGAGTAGTTGAGTAACACATCATTGCCGCTGTAAACTTCAACAGTATATAAACCTGTCATCATAAAGGTTGGCAGCGGAAACGAACCTTCAGCAGAACCCTGTGCGTCTAAATTTTCTTTCACCGTTTTATATTCTTTTCCATTGGGAGAAATGAGTTTTATTTTCACTGGAATATCCTTCAGTGTGTTCCAGTCAAGTGAGCGAACAATCGTGTTTACATGAATGGTGTCGCCGGGGCGATATATATAGCGGTCGCCATAAACGAAGCAATCGTAATTTGCTTCATTGGTATTTTTTCCGCCGACATCATAACGCGAAGTTTCCACTGCGGTACGATTCAGAATCATAAAATTAAAATCATCACCTGAGCGAACGGTTATCATTCCAATGGAAAATGGCTTGTATGCTTTTGTGTTTTCTAATTGTGCGAAACCGATTCCGTTTGTTTGTGCGCTTGCTACCACCTGATTATTTGTGCTGATGAATTTCACTTTTGCATCCGCAACAGGTTCAGTTGATTTGATTGAGTTGGCGAAAACCAGAATGTCATTTTTACTTTGTTTCACAATCAATCCAATGTCGGAGTACGAAATGAATTTTGAAACCTGCAACCACTGCCGGTCAACATCTTCCAACTTCACAACATAAATTCCCTTGAATGAATTGCTATAACCCATGTCTTCCAAATCCAAATGAAGCAGCGTAGAATTTCCTGTTCGCGCAAGTGATTTCGCACTAATAATTTTTTCGCTCACTTTATCACCGTAATTATCTGCATCGTAATATCTGAAATCGTGATATGATTCATCATCCTCACCATAATTATATCCGTAGTCTTCACCCGAGCGCATGAATGCGAGAATGTTGTTTTCATAAATGCGCACAATGGTCACTTTCAACTTTTCAATTCCGGCAATGTGCATGGATAAATTTTTTGCTCCTGCAGGAGTCAGATAAATTCCTTTCTCGTTAGCGAAATCCAAAACCGGATCCATTGTGCCGAATGATACATACTGCGAGTAATCTGTTTCAAGCGTTGTACCAAAAATTCCTTTCAAAGATTTTGAAAGTGTGATATTGTAATTTCCGTTCTGCGAAAAATCTCCCTTGATAATTATTCCACCATCAATTGTTTCGGCAGTGAAATTTATTTTCTGGTCAATCTTCACAAGTGATTTTATGTTTTCATTCACGGCGGGCTGATTCAATTGCACTTTAATAATTCCTTCACCATTCTCGAATGAACTTGTCATTTGCATCACCATGAGTTGTCCTTTCGCCGGAATTTCAGTTGTGAGTTCCATTGCTTCCTTGCTGAGCCAATCGCTTCCGGGAAGTTTTAGTCCTTTTTCGATCGTGATTTTTACAGGAGTGGTTTCATCTTTTTTTGTATCAGGCGGTGCAATGGAAACGGAAAATGAAGTGGAAGTTTCGTTTGAGTTTAAAGTGAAGGGGGTATCATTTCCTTTGACCGACAAGTGTAACAGTTGACTTACCTCAGATGATTTTACAGGGTAATTGAAAGCCATATTCACCCGAACTTCTACACCGCCGGTTTGTTGATCAGATAAAGACCAATAAGCTTGTGTAGTCGTAACTTTTAAATAGGGGGTATGAAAACTAATTGTATTCTCTGTTGTGATTTGAAAATTTGATTTGATTTTCGAAATAATTTTAGGTGTAACAGTTGCTTTATAATCCGTACTCGGGGCGAATGGTTGGGAAGGCGAAAAGGTGAGTTCATCTTTTGCTGTCCATTTGAATTTGCCAGTAATCGCAGGATTAAAGTGAATGTAAGCAGTGGTATCCCAGCTATTAAGCAACGAATCTGAAACAAGATTTTTGTTGAAAGTGAAAACCAAGTTCTGGTTTTGTTCAATTTCATTAGAGAAATTAGTGTGTGCAATTTTTACATTGTTAAGAATTCCATTACAGGAAGAAAATAGAATTGCCGACGCAATTGCGAGAGCAATCAGCAAAGGGTTGAATTTCATTTTGAGTTTTGGATTAAGGATTCTTAGGGTATGAAAACATATGTTGCTGATGAAAATCAGCAACCGCATTCAGATAAAAGAAGCAAGTAGCTTCGTGAAGTGCCGTTGAATAGCGGCTTGGCTGTATAAAATTTCTACATGGGTAGAAAAAATTTGATGTAAATAACGGAAGGAGTTTCTGCGTATTATGTTGACGACAAAAAATATTTTATAATTTTTTTAAAAAACACTTATTCATACTTACGCTTCACAAACCAATTGTCATTCAGCGTAATTGCAAAAGTTCCTTTTACAAAAAACTGCTGAAGTCCGTTTTTATTTATACTGCCGGAAGTACCTGCGTCAAAAGATAAATTTAATTCATTTGCTCCACGGCGAATCGGTAATCCTAATCCGAAGGTGATTGCTTTTTCTGAAATAGCATTGCCGCGAATGATTGTATAATTCATCCCTGCATATCCTCCTAAACGATAACTTACATTGCTGAAATAAGAATTATAAAATCCTTTTTTCGGGGTGAGTTCTCCACCGATTTTTACAATCATTTTATTTCCGATAGAATCTGTTACACCAAACGATTGATAATTTTTCCAGCTACCGAAATCAACCTGCGCACCTAAAGACCATACTGCCCATTTTTCATTGTAGCTGTCTTTCACTTTCGAAAAAATAAATCCTGCGCCAATTTGCATTGGAAGAATAATTTTTCCTTTCTCGTTTGATTGATTGTAAACAGTGTCGTTTGCGGTTAATGCACCATTGCTGTAATAAATTCTTTCAAACATTAAATCGTGATGCGCCGAAAGATTCGACTGAAGATTTCCGTTTGCACCAAGACTCAAACGATACTTATCTTTAAAATCATGTTGAAACTGAATTCCCCCTTCCAGTAAAATTGCTCCCAATGATTTTGATTCCTGCTTCCGTGTGTAGTAAGCATTGATAGCAGAATCGGTTAGGAACAACATGTTTACATATTTCATTGTTCCGAATAAATAATTTGCTTTTAAACCGATTGATAAATTTTTAAAACGAATTCCTGATGCTAAAAAAACTTTGTAAGACCCGCCAGTTCCTGTGTAAGTATTAAATGAACTACCGATATAATCTACTGTATCGTTGACCTGTCTGATATCATAATTCACACGGCTGAAAGATTGCAATCCAAGTGCAAGTCCGGCTTTATTTTTTTTCAGGGGAACTGCAAGTGAAAAATATTCAGGAGCTGCATAACCGAATTTTCCTGTTGCGGTAGGTGTTTTCAGGGATAAAAAATTTCCATAAACTGCAAACTGAAAAGAAGAAAATTTCAGATAACCAAGAGCAGCAGGATTATCATTATTGTAGCTGCGATTGCTGTTATAGGCGGCACTCAATCCACCCCACGCACGCAAATTTGCAGGCGATGAATTTTTTAATTCACCAATGCCGAAACGGGTAAGCACATTATTTTCCTGTGCAGATGCAAAAAATGAAGAACCGATAAAGAGTAATAGGAGAGTGAACTTGCTGAAATTAATGTGCATTAAACTTTAGTATTTGATAAAGACCCCGTAAAACCAAATGAGGGACGGCAAATATCTTGTTTTTCAGGTGTGGAACAAACATTGAAGCATCTCCCCCCGAAATAATCACTTTCAAATCTTTGAATTGTTTTTTGTACTCATCAATCATTCCGTCAATTTCTTTTGCAGTCCCATATACAACTCCGGTCAAGATAGATTGTTGTGTGGTGCTTCCGATAAATTTTTCAGGAACTGCCTTTTTAATTTTTGGAAGTCTGTTGGTGAATGTGTGAAGCGCGTTCAATCGCATTTCCAATCCCAGCGAAATACTTCCCCCTAAATATTCTCCTTTTTCATTAATGAAATCATAAATAATGCAAGTACCACAATTGATTGCTAAAACATTTTTATTCGGGAATATTTTATTCGCCGCTGTTACACTTGCCAATCTATCCTTACCTAAGTTTTTTCTCTCTTCATACAAATTGGTAATTGGAAGCGAAGTTTTTTCGGAAAGAATTATGGTTGGCAGAATTTTCTTTAACTCAGCTTCAATCAGCTTGGAGTGAACTGTTACACTTGAAATGATTGCCGATTTAATTTGATTTTCAGCAATTATTTTTTTCAGTTGTTGAATCTTTAAATCTTTCAGTTCATGAACTTCTTTCAATTCATCATTCATAAACACACCGACTTTTATCAGCGTATTTCCAAAATCAATGGCGAGATGAGAAGTTATCATTTTCAATATTGCTCAAAGAAAGAATGAAAGTGCAGAATAAAAAAAGCCGCCCCAAAATGGAGCGGCTTTTTGAAAAGTTTAATTTTCAGAATTTCAAATTACATATCCCACCAAAGACCAGGGCCAAGCAAGGTTGAACCTTTAGGGCAATTTGGATTGTATACATTTTCATTGGTTGGATAAATAAATCGACGAGGAATCTGGCTGATTACACCATCAGGATTTGCACTTAGTGTTGGGAATCCTGTTCTTCTCCAGTCAGTCCAAGCTTCAGTTTGCAAGAAGAGAGCAATATATTTTTCATTTATAATTTGCTCAAGCATTTCAGCCTGTGTTCCTGCCAAGGTTCCGTGAGCAGTAATGTAAGTTCCTGCTTCTGTTGCATCAACAGACACTCTATCCATGCTTGCCTGAATTGCGTCACCAAAAGCGGTTTGTGCTCCAGCATTATCGCCTGTCATTAATTTACATTCCGCTTCAATAAATTTTTGTTCAGTGTAAGTGAAAAAAGGAACTGCTGAACTATAAGCGCCGAAGTAATCGCTTAAATAACCAGCGCCCCAAGATTGAACACCCCCAGTATCAATGTAAGCTGCATAACGAGGATCGTTGTTTGATAACATTCCTTGCAAACAAAACCCATCATAAGCTATATCGTCGCGTTGTTCTATGAATTGCGACCAAGGGTTGTTTGCTGTAACAGAGAAAGTAAATTTCGCATCTCCACTATTATCTGCTAAACCCCCAGCTGTTAAATCATCCAAAGCATTTTGATAATTAGCTGCATCAACTTTTGTCAAGTGTAAATGCAATCTCGCTTTTAAACCCTGAGCAAAAGCAGACCAAGCGCTAACATCTCCTGCATACAAAAAGTCTTCACCTACATCTCCAGGATTCCCTAAATCGTCGCCAATTGCACTTTCAGCAGCGATTGAATCAATAGCTTCATTAAGCAATTTGAAACATGAATTATAAACATCCTGTTGAGAATCAAATTTCGGATGAAGATTACTAAATCCCTGAAATGCTTCTGAGAAAGGAACATCTCCCCACCAGTCAGAACACTGACTTAATGAATAAGCGGTAAGAATTTTTGCTACAGCTTGATAATTAGTGTACTGACCAGCATGATCTGTACCGTAAACAATAATTGAGTTCAGGTCTTTCAAATTATCGGCAAACATGTTGTTATAAAGATTGTTAAAGTCTTCTTCAGTCATACTGTATTTACCATAACTATAAAACTGACGGGCACCGCCTGATACATACTGCATAAATACACTGGTATATCGTTGTGCATCTCCACCCATCGAATAAGCAATTGATCCCTCGGCTGAAGGCAACAATACTTTTGGTGGAACAACAGAGGGTAAATCTTGATTTTGATTTACATCAAGGTATTTTTTACAAGAGGTTGCAGCAATCATAAACATCACCGCAAGTCCGAGTATGAAAAGTTTATTCGTTTTCATGTAGTTAATTTTTTGTTTGGTGAATGAATGATTAGAGTGTAAGTTTTAAACTGAAACCAAAACTCTTTGTATTTGGCATGTTAAAGTAATCCAAACCCTGACTGCTACCTGAACCTGTTAAGCTTGTTTCAGGATCAACACCAGTGTATTTTGTGTTTAGCCACAAATTGCGTCCGATAACAGAAATACTAAGACCAGCGATGGGAGTTCCTTTAAAACATTTTTTGCTGAACGAATAGCTTAAAGAAAGTTCGCGAAGTTTTATGTATGAACCATCTTCAACAAAACTTTCTGCCTGACTACCAAATCCGCCTCCATTACCCTGGAACCAACTTTGGTCTAAAGCAACTTTTGTATCATTTGTTCCATCACCTAATACTAAATTTCCATCAGCATCAAGGTGACCTTTAACCCCTTCAAAAACATGAGCTGTATCGTATCTCAAGTAATTATTTGAAGCACTTGGAGTTTCTAAAGCACTGATTGTATTTGGAGTTCTTCCAAAGAATGTCAATGCTCCCTTTGTTCCGTTCCAAATATCTCCGCCATGACGAATATCAAATGTTGCAGATAGGGTTAACATATTTTTAATTGAGAAACCGGTATTTACACCACCAATCCATTTAGGATTAATATTTCCAATTACCCCAGTCTGTGCATCAACAATCGGATATCCAAAATTACCTGAGTTTGGATCATCATCAACAACTACATTTCCATTACCATCGCGTAACCAGCGTCCACCATAGATTGAACCATATTGCTCTCCAACAACCGCGTAAATTGCTGAACCTTCAAAACCACCAAGGAATAATGTTTTAATTGAGGTATCACCAAGTGATACAACTTTACTTGTGTTTTTACTCCAGTTAATATCTACCGTCCATGTAAAGTTTTTAGTTTTAATTGGAGTCGTATATAACATTATTTCCATTCCTTTGTTTGAAAGCTCACCAGTATTCTGATACAAATATTGATACCCTGATGAACCAGGAACCGGAGTAGCTAAAATCTGATCTAAAGATTTAGACATATAGTAAGTAAAATCAACACCGATTCGGTTTTTAAGGAATTTTAATTCAGCGCCAATCTCAGTTGAATTTACTTTTTCTGGTTTCAATTCAGGATTTCCGAGAATGTAGTAATTAGAATAACCAACAACGCCATCAACAGGAAATGGAATACCAGGAGTCCAACCGTCATTGAAAGCCGACTGATCATAATATGTTTCCAAGGCATAAGGTGGAGCATCTTTACCCACACTCGCCCATGATGCGCGAATTTTTCCAAAAGGAAGAATTTTATTGTTACTCATACCCATCGTTTCAGTAAACACCCAACCTAAATTAACAGATGGATAAAAGAATGTGTTCTTAGATTTAGGAAGGGTTGAAGACATTTCATTTCTGCCTGTAAGGTTTAAATACAACATTCCTTTATAAGCCAGATTAGCAGCTAAATAAACCGCTGAAGTGCGATATCTTGAACCACTTTCTCTTGTCAATACTGTTGAAGCAACTGACATATTCTGGAAATCAGGAAAAATCAAATCATCACCTTGAGTATAAATTGATTTTGTTCGCTGACTGTACATGTTCTGACCAATTGTTAAACCGCCATCTAAATTATCAGAGAATTTTTTAGTTGCCGTTGCAATCAAATCAGAATTAAGATGGAAGTAATTGTATTGTTGAATAAAAATTTGTCCGCCGGGAAGAGTTCTTGAACCTATGGCGAAATATTGTTTTCTATAATCAGAATAATTATCAGTCCCTAAGCGATAAGTCAAATTCAACCAACTTGTTGGAAGGTAATCAACCTGACCGAAACCATAAACACGATTTACATTATCGTTAAATGGGCTTTGATTGATAGTCCAATATGGATTATCGTACCCGCCACCACCGCGATAATTTCTTTGACGACCATCCGCAAGAATATACGCGGCAGGATCTGTTACATCTGTTACTCCATTAGAATTATCAAAAGTGATTGGTGTTCTTAACAAACCAAGCATAAGCCCTGATGTATTTGAACCTTGTTGAATTCTTAGACCACCTGAATTAGAATATGTCGCTGAACCGGAAGCACTCATTTTACTTGAGAGTTTTGTTTGACCACTCATTTTTGCAGTATATCTTTTGAAGTCCGCATTCGGAACAATACCATCTTGCTTTAAAGCAGAAAATGAAAAGCGAAATGCCGAAATATCGCTACCGCCTGATAAAGCAAGATTGTTTTCCCAGGTTTGACCTGTTTTGAAAAATGTTCCTACATTATCAAAAGGAGTAAATTTTATTGCACCCGGAGTAGTGTCAGCAACAGTTTTTCCAATCAACTCTCCATTTTTATTAAACAAAGATTCCTGATTTGGATCCCAAAACAAAGTATCTCCAGCAGCTCCCCAAGATCCCGAAGAACCACTCTCATAGTTACGAATAGCTCCGCCCGAACCCTTTCCATATTGCGTTTGAAGTTCTGGAAGTTTATTTACTTTTTCCCAAGTCATGTTGGTTGAATAAGTGATATTAACTCCGCCGCCAGCTTTTTTTCCGCCTTTCTTAGTCGTAATAATTAAAGCTCCACTCGCTGCACTTATACCGTAAAGAGCTGTTGCTGCAGGACCTTTCAAAACAGTAATAGATTCAATATCGTCAGGGTTAATATCAACAGCGCGATTAGAATTGTTTACACTTTGAGTTAAATTATTGTTTGCCTGATTATCTGGATTACCGGAATAATTTTCTGAATTATCTAAAGGTACACCATCAATTACAATTAAAGGCGCATTGCTTCCTGAAAGTGAAGTTGCACCTCTGATTTTAATGTCAACAGATCCTCCAGGGGAACCGCTTGATTGGATGATTTGTAGACCTGCGACTTTTCCGCTCAAAGCAGTAAGGGCATTTGACTGTCCCGCTTGAGTAAGCGCATCACCACCAACATCCTGAACAGAATAACCGAGTGATTTTTTTTCTTTTGTAACGCCGATTGCTGTTACAACAACTTCATCTAATCCGAGCACATCATCTTCCATCTTGAGATCAAGAGTGTTAGATGCTCCCAGTGCAATTTCCTGGGTTTTCATTCCGAGATAACGGACAACAAGTGTCTTTGAGTCCGCTGTGACAGCTAACGAGAATCCTCCGTTAGCATCAGAATAAGTTCCCACCGTGGTTCCTTTAACCAGAATGGATGCACCTATAATGGCGTCACCTTGTGAGTCTTTCACTGTACCCGTTATGATGCGAGTTTGAGCGAAGAGGTTCAGGCTGCCCATCACTATGAGCAAGACTGTAACAGTTTGTAAAAAGACTTTTTTCATAAAAGGTGTTTTGGTTTTGAAAAAATGTTGCGATGAATGTAAATGGTTTTTTTAGAGTGTGCAATGATTTTATTTAATAATTTATTAAAGGGAAACTACTGTAACAGACAAAAAATATATTATAAGGGTTGCCTTTACCTAACAATCGTTAGTGAAATAGTTGAAATTGAATGAAATAAAATCCTTCTACTACCTTTTTTTATATTCTTCCAAACCCGAATCGAGCCACTTTACATATTCAGAAATATCAAGATTAAAGCTGCGTGTGTCGTTTAACAATTTGCCTTCATTATCAAGCAACACATAAAACGGTTGTGTATTAGTGTTATACTTTGATGCCTGAATATCGCTGTACCATGCACCAAGTGTTTTTATTTTATTTCCACTGAAGGAAGAAACATATTGTTTGTCGTCAGGTAATGAAGTTTTATCATCTACAAACATGCTGATAAGAACATAATCTTCCTTCAGTCTTTTTAAGACTGCACCATCACTCCATACTGCAGCTTCCATCTTACGGCAGTTAACACAAGCCCATCCTGTGAAGTCAAGCATTATAGGTTTTTTTAATTTTTTCGCGGCGGCGATTCCTTCTTCATAATCAAAGTAACCATCAATACCATGGGGCATGTGAAAAATATCGTCGTATTTTTTTGGAGTTGAAGAGTGCGATGAATTTGAAATTCCTTCAATGAGCAATCGCGATAAATCAAAGTCCTGAGTGGCTTGTGGTGGAAGATAACCACTGATGGGCTTAAGCTGCGCACCAAAAATTCCGGGAAGAAGATAGAGTGTTACAGCAAACGAAAGTATTGCCATTAATAATCTGCCAACTGAAATGTGTTTGATTTCACCGTCGTGCGAAAGTTTTATTTTACCAATGAGATACAAGCCAAGCACACCGAAAATGGTTATCCATAACACAAGAAAAATATCACGCGATAAAATTCCCCAGTGATAAGCAAGGTCAACTTTTGAAAGATAAATTAAGCACAGAGCGAGTTCAACAAAACCAAGTGTCACTTTTACTGTGTTCATCCAACCACCTGATTTAGGAAGTGATTGAAGAAATCCCGGGAACCACGCGAAAAATCCGAATGGAATGGCAAGAGCTAATCCAAATGCACCTAACCCTATAAGCGGACGAACAGCATCACCTTTTGTAATGAGTGGAAGTAAATTTCCGATGATAGGAACAGTACATGAAAATGAAATAAGCACCAATGAAAAAGCCATGAAAAATATTCCGACAAAACCACCCTTATCTGCGAATGATTCTGTTTTATTTATCCAGCTACTCGGTAGTGTAATTTCAAAAACACCAAGAAATGAGAGTGAAAAAATAAAGAGCAATACAAAAAACACAAGATTAAAAATCCAACTACTGCTCCATGAGTTAAGTGCATCAGAACCGAAAATGAGTGACACTAAAAACCCGAACACAACAAAAATGATAAGTATGCTCGAAGCATAAATCATGGCATTTATTCTTCCTTTCGCTTTGTCTTTACTGCGCTTTGTAAAAAAACTTACAGTAAGTGGAATGATTGGGAAAACACAAGGCTGAATAAGAGCCAACAATCCACTGCCAAATCCTAAAAGAAAAATTGTCCAGAGAGAATCTGATGATGCTGTGTTATTTATTTCTATTGTTTTTACCTGAGAAGAATCTGATTTTGATTCTTGATTCTGTTTGATAGTTGAATCAACAGCAGGTGTAACAGTATTCGATGAATCAACCTGAACAGGAGTTGCTGAAGCTACTTCATCTGAATGTAATTTTAATTTGAAATCATAAGGATCAGAGGGAAGACATCGTGTTTCATTACAAAACTGGTAATCAACTGTTCCTTTCACCTTTGCATCCGGTGAAAGCAACTTTATCTTTTGAATAAGGGTAAATTTCCCAGTATATTCAATCCAATGTTCTTTTAAAACAGGGTCATCTATTTCTTTTCTATTCCCGATTTCTTTCCATGTTCCTTCTAACTTGTAGTCTTTATTTTTTTCGAAGGATAAATCGCCGGGAAGCGGAGTAAAGTCAGGGTTTTCATCTTTTGAATACGCATGAAATCCTTCTGTGATTGTTCCTGAAATTATTATTTCAATTTCACCTTTGCCTAAATCCTTTGAATTGGTTGTCCACTCAATTCCCTTTAATATTTGCGCAGTTGCAAATTGTGTTGAACAAAAAACAAGAAGACATAAAATTCTTAAAAGTTTCATCCGATAAATTAAAGGTAAAATTTTTTAGCGCAGCAAATCATCCATCACATCCACTTCCATCTTCCCTACATAAGAAATAAGTGAATGGAAAAGTTCAATGCCATCGGTGTTTCCTAAAATATCTTCTGCGGCGCGTTCGGGATGCGGCATCATTCCGAATACATTTTTTGTTTTGTTGGTAATAGCTGCAATGTTTTCTATTGCTCCGTTTGCATTTGTTTCATCATTCACATTTGCATTTTCATCGCAGTAACGGAAAAGTATTTGTCCGTTTTCATTCATCGCTTTCAATTGTTTTGCATCAACAAAATAATTACCTTCGGCATGAGCGATTGGAATTTTATAAGCCTTATTCAAATCAAGATTTGCAGTGATTGCTGAATCGTTATGTTCAGGTTTTATAAAAATGTTTTTGCAAATAAAATTTCTATTTGCGTTGCGCATCAACACACCTGGCAACAAACCGGCTTCACACAAAATCTGAAAACCGTTACAGATGCCTAAAACAAATCCGCCACTGTTGGCGAATGAAATAACCGAATCCATAATCGGAGAAAAGCGAGCAATAGCGCCTGAACGCAAATAGTCGCCATAAGAAAATCCACCAGGAAGAATAATGCAATCCTGTGTTTCGAAACCTTCCAGCTCTTTGTCTTTGTGCCACAGAATTTTTACTTCCTGTTGTAACACATTTTCTAAAACATGAATCACATCGCGGTCGCAATTTGAACCCGGAAAAATCACTACACCAAATTTCATTCGTTCAAAAAAGGTTTAATTGTAAATAAAGAAATGCAAAAGTAACGAGAAAAATAAATTCTGGTTTTGAGAGGAAAAACAAATTATTTTGAATGAAGTGTAACTTCGAAATCAAAAGTTGCAGGCGGTACACAAACTTCTTTACAGGTCATGTATTCCATGCTTCCTTTTACAACAGCATCTTTTTTCAGCACTTTAACTGTTTGCGTAAAGACAGCTTTGTTTTTGTAATACATCGCAATTTCTTTATCTCCTCCAATATCAATTTCTTCTTTAATCATGGTTCCTTCTTCACGCACTTTGTTAACTTCAGCAAAACCATCATTTGGTTCTAAAGTGAGTGTGGCGGGAACAGAAATTCCATTGTAGTCTTTTGAAAAAATATGCCATCCTTCATCAAGTGTAACAGTGATGATAATATCGAATTCGTTATTGCCTAAATCTTTAGTGGTATAACTCCAGTGAGCAGGACTTACCATTTGTGCCGAAGAAATTTTTACCAATGCAAAACTTAACATCGTTAACAATTGAAATATTTTTTTCATGCTGAATTTAATTTTTTATGAGGTGAAATTCTTAGTTGAAACTTTGGTGTTCAGTAATTGAAATTATTTTCTATTCGAAAAAATTTAATTGGTTCTCGAATTGAAAATAGAGAATGAGCAAAATTAGAGTTAAATGGAAAATCTCAGCTATCCATTGTTTCTTTAACATGGGTAACGAGTAGGTAATTGCTATTGACACCGGAATCACTAACCAGATAAAGTTTTCGACTCTGATACTTGATTGTAAAAACACAGAGGGAAATCCCAACAACGAAAACAGTAGCAGCACGGCAAAATAATTTCTGATTTGCACAAGTGTCTTAAAATAATTCGTTTGAATTTTCATCACACTCCAGATGAGCGCAAGTAAAACGATAACAGAAATAACTATCACTTGCAGGTTGGTAACGAAACTGAACTCTTCATTCATCACTTTGCGAAAAGTTATGTTGCTGAAAAAATCAGGTAATTGATCGTACCAGAAAAAATAAACTCCTGAGAGAAAATAAGGAACCATAACCCCAATCAATAACACCAGCCATTCACCTATTTTAAACGGACGAAGTATAAGCATTCCAAGAAAAAGAAAAACTAAAAACGCAAGCGATGGAAAATAAAACAGCGACGAAACAGCAATGAAAAACCCTAAATCGAAAATCTGACTGCTTGCTTTTTCTTTTTTGAAAATGGAGAACAACAAATCTATTTCAACCAATAAAAAAAGATTACCAATTAATGCAGGTGACAGAAAAAGAAAATTCCTGAACATGCACGAAAGCACTACATATATATAAGCCCCTGCATAATTGCCGCGGTCAACTATTTTATGTTTATCAAGTATGCTATTGAAATAAAGTGCCTGCACAAACAACAATAAAATTGCCACACAGTTTTCTACCAATGATTGATTGAATGGAACAAAGTGTAATAACCAGATTAAAGCCCGGCTCAATGGATTAACAAACTCATCGGAATACGAAACAGGTTGATAAAAAGCATAGCCGTGTAACAGTCCGATGGACAACAACACAAGCACAACTACCAACGGATGATTCGATTTATAAAAGCGCAGCACTATTTATCAGAATAAAATTTTCAGGTATTGAAGGTATCCTTTTTTCAAACTCGGCATTACCATTTCATTGGGTGAAATCTGTTTTCCTGCTTTCACAAGAGGAAGCAATCCTTTTTTATCGGCATTAAAAATTTCGTTACGGTCAATTTTTCCATCTGAATGCAGAACAAAAGTCGAGAGCACATCCATTCCTCCAGTGAAATCATTGAACACCAAAAGCAATTCAGCGGGTGCAACCACAAGCGCAAAAGAAGAAAAAATTCCGCCATCACTTTCTGTCTGTTGTTTTTTGTGAATCACCTGATTCCATTCAACACCACCTGTATCAGTAATACTGAAAGCAAGCACTTCATCAAAATGATAAAAATTTACAGTGAGAGAAGAAGCGCCGCCAAAATTTCCATATCCGGGAGAATTAAATGCCTCAGTTGAAATGGAATAAGATTCTGCAAGAAAAATAATTCCTCCATCGTTTTTAATAACCATATCTGATGGCTGAAAGGAAAAAAATCCATCGTTTCGTTTGGGTGTAATATTTCCGCTGAGTTGCGAAAGCAAATCAGTTGAATAGGCAATCAGTTTTTTACTCACAAGAGTTCCGCTCAAATTATATTTCAGTAGTAACACGCCGTTAGATTCAGTGCCGGGAGATAGAGAATATAAACCCGCGACAATAATTTTTTTGTTTTTTAAATCCTGTTTTAATAGCGGCTGCGTGAAAATCATTCCTGATTCTTCAGCAATGGATTGAGAAATATTTTTTGTTGAATCGTTGTAACTAACCAGCATGAATTTGTTGAAAGGAAAATCATTATGAAAATTTTTCACCTGGTTTTCACCAATTAAAAACCAGCAACTGATAGAGTCGTCAATTGTTGCTGTAACAGTTTCCGGTTCTGAAAAATCACCAGAACGAAATTCATTTTTACTTTTCAGCTTTAATAAATCGTCAATACAATACCAATGCAGTTTTCTTTTTTCACTGTTATTCAAATCATCGTAATAAATCAGAAATCTTTTTTTGCTGAGTGAAACAGAATAATTCATTGGAGGAACTGCAAGAAGAGTGGAAGCAGAAAGTGTATCAATCACAACAGATGGTCGAATGAGATTCAATTGCGGATTCACCTTTGCCACTTTCAAAATTGTCATTCCACGAACCTGAATGGTGTAAAAAACAATTAGCGAATCATCGCTGAGATATACTTTGTTGACATTGACAAATCCGAATTCTTTTAGCACAAATGGTTTCTTCCATTTCAATTTCATATCAGCAGAATATACTGCCACGGAGTGCGAAGTTTTGCCTGCATCCAAAACCACAACACCAAAACTTGTTTCACCTAAAACATCGTAACGATTGATTCCGTAATTTAATTTTTCGGGAAGAGAAATGGAATAATTCTGTGCATGAATAAATACTGAAGTTGCAAGCAACAACAAAAATGAAAAAGAAAATATTTTTGAAAGACACTGCACCGCTCAAAAATAATCGGTAACTGTTGACGATGTGTTTTTATCCATTACTTTCGTGAATAATGAATTGGAAGAAAATTATTTTATCAATAATCATCTCGCTGAATTTTTCTTTGCTTTTCGCACAGCAACAAAGAAATCAATCTTATCAATTCGGTGTTGAACCTGTTTTTAAATATGGAAAAATCTGGAAGCACACAATCAATTTCAAACCGGAAATTGAACAACATTCTTTTTCAACAGAACTGAATTTTTGCTGGCAAAGCAACGGCAGTATGGAATGGCAGCGACTGTTACATTATCCTGAATGGGGAATTACAACCGGCTATTGCTACTTTGGAAATAAAAATATTCTTGGGTCGGAATACTATCTGATTCCGAATGTTCAGTTCAGATTAGCAGGTAAAAAAAATATTCAACTCTGGTTAAAGGGGGGAGTCGGACTTGCATGGCTGACCAAACATTATGACGCATCAGCAAATCCGACCAACAATGTAATTGCTTCTTCAATTAATAATTCATCAACTGTTGGTTTGCGATTGAAAATAAATGTTACACCTAAAGTGCAATTGATTTTAGGTTCATCATTTACTCATTCTTCCACTGGTGATGTTCGATTGCCTAATCTTGGAATTAATATTCCGACTGCTGATTTTGGTGTGCAATATTTTTTTAATCCCGTCAGAATTTCAGAGTTCAATCATAATGCACTTCAGACAGAAAAAAGAAAATCAATTACTGTAACAGTTAGGGGAGGAGTTGGTTTATATGAAATTTTTGTTCCTGATGGACCTATTTATCCAATCATTATTAATGAAACCGGAATTGGAAAATTTTTAGGTAAGTGGAATAAGTTTTCAATAGGAGTTGAATCGTATTACAGCACCGCTAATTTTCATTTGATGCACGAGCAGAATATCGGAACTGATAATAAATGGGAATCTGTTACACTCTCTCCTTTTATTCAGGATGAAATGGAGTGGGGGCCGGTTTCATTTACAATGCTGATGGCATATCAAACCAAAAGCATCATTCTTTCCGGTTATGCGATGTATGAAAAATTAGGAGTGAATCATACTTTGTTTTCATTCGGCGAAAGCAAGCAACACAAAATGAGTATCGGAGTTTTTTTAACCACGCATTGGGCCAATGCCGATTATGTTTCGAGTTTGTTGAGTTTGCAGATTTAATTTGCACTGAACACTTTTTTTATTTTCGCAGCATGAAATTTAAACCTACAGTTGATCAGGTAAATTATCTCAACATCGGATTGATGTTGGTAGCAATGGTTAGCGCATTCTTTCGTCCGTTTGAGACATTTCTTTTTGCTTATGCTTTTCTCGGTCCTGCGCATTATCTGACTGAAATCAGTTGGCTGCACGACAGAAATTATTTCACAAAAAGAAAATACGACTGGATTTTTTTATTTCTTGCTGGAGTCATTATCACTTTTTCCAATTTTCATTGGATACCAAATCTGCCCGATGGTGCATCGACAGTAATTATTTTTGTTGCCTTTTTTGGTTCTTTAGTTTTTGTATTAGTAAAAAATACTGTTGCACGAATTGCCCTCTTTGTTGCTATTGCAATGGCAAGTAAATTTTTTGTTGGCAATAAATATTTTGACTCATTGTTCGGTGCGTTCATGCCCACACTTATTCATGTTTTTATTTTCACCGGATTTTTCATATTAGTTGGCGCGCTTAAAAGCAAAAGTTTTTCAGGAATACTTTCTCTCGCTGTTTTTATAGTTTGTGCGGTTAGTTTTTTCTATATTCCTGTCGCTCACGGGCACTATGTTCCTACTGAATATGTAAAGAACAGTTATGGGTATTTGAAAAATGACGGAACTTTTACTGATGGATTCATCAGTTTGAATTATCACATCATGAGCATTTTTAATCTTCATGATTTCGGTCATCCTGATGTGGACTTTCAAAAATTTATTGACGGTATAAATGCATTTCTGTTTTCAAATCCGCTCGCTCTTGCTATAATGGGATTCATTGGCTTTGCTTATCTGTATCACTATCTCAATTGGTTCAGTAAAACTTCGGTGATACAGTGGCATAATATTCCTCGTGCAAGATTTATTGCCATCATTCTTCTATGGCTTGCTTCCATTGCACTTTACTCTTATGACTATGCATTGGGTTTAGCGTGGCTCTTCCTGCTCAGCTTCACACATGTGTTGTTAGAATTTCCATTGAACCAACTCACCTTTATTAATATAGGAAAAGAAATTGGTGGAGGTTTTTCAGGAAAGAAACCAAGTGGTAAACCTTCGAAAGCATAATTCTGAAAAAATTAATTTTCAAGAAACTGAAATAATTTTCCGCTACTACTTCCAATAATTCCACCATCATTCGTTAATACAATTGAAGTGAAATTTTCTGTCGAACTGTTTTTAATTTTTATCCAGTGAGTTCCTCCGTCATTGGTAAAAAGAAAAATTCCCTTGTCGCCAATTATATATGCTTTGTTCAGGTCACGAAAAATTATTCTTCTGAAATTCCACGCCTGATTTGTTAGTGAATTTCCGTTTCTGGTTTTTTCCCAATGCTCTCCCGCATCATCAGTTAACAAAATTGTTCCGTCTAAACCAATTGCAATTCCATGTTCATGAGAAGCGAAAGAAATGGAAATAAAAAAATCGCCATCAGCATTTTGTTGATTCCATGTTGCACCTGCATCAGTGCTTTTCAGAATTTTTCCGTAACCGCAACAGTAAATAGTTTGTTCATCAGTGTTACACATGCCACGCATTTCCGACGCGAGCGTATCAGTTTTCCAATCCGCTCCGCCATCTGTACTTCTGATTAAAACTCCTCTGGAAAATCCGGAACCACCGCAAAAAATAATTGTGCTGTCATTCAAATAATTCACATTTCTAATCGGCATCCATGTAAAATTCTGAATGATGTTCCAATCGGTTCCTGCATTTGTTGATTGCAAAAGTTTTCCATCCAATCCACTTGCGAAAAATGAATCTCGATTCAAAAATGAAATTCCATAAAGTTGTTTATCGAGAATTGCTTTTGAATCCCATGTAACACCGTTGTCGTTGCTGAAATAAAATTCGCCTTTAAAGTATCTGTCGCCACCAACTCCGATTATCGTTGAATCATTTATTCTTTTTAAATCAGAAATTTCATATTGAGAAAGTTGTTTCAATTCGCTCCATTGCCATTCCTGTTTTTTTTGACAGGCGGAAAAAAGTGAAAGGAAAAAAGTGAAAAGTGAAAAATAAAGCAACCAAAAACCTGACTTAAAATTTCTTTTAAAAACAAAAAGGAACCTCTCTGCGCCTCTGCGCCTCTGCGTTAAATCCTTCATCAAGCGGTTTTTATTTCTGATGCAGCAATTTCAACCGACTGTAAAATAATTCGACACGCAGTTTCAATTTCTTCTTCTGTAATAATTAATGGGGGAGCAATTCGCAAACAATTCGGAGCAAACAAAAACCAATCGGTAATCAATTCATATTTCCAACACTCTTCAATTACTCTTTTGTTGAATGCTTCACTTTCAAATTCAATAGCCATCAACAGACCACAACTTCTAACTGTTATTATTCGTTGATGCTGTAACTGTTTATGAAATAGTTTTTCTTTTTGCTCCACCTGTTTCATCCATCCTTCTTCAAACAATGCTTGTAACGAAGCAAGTCCCGCAGCACAACTCACCGGGTTGCCTCCAAAAGTGGTGAGATGACCAAGCACTGGGGAATGAGTGAGAATATTCATTATTTCATGCGAAGAAATAAATGCACCAAGCGGCAAACCGCCCCCGAGTGCTTTTGCAGTAAGTAAAATATCGGGTGTTACACCCAATTTCTGAAAGGCAAATAATTCTCCTGTTCGTCCGATTCCGGTTTGTGCTTCATCAAAAATTAAAAGTGCTCCATGCTTCGCACATTGCTCTTGTAGTTTTTTTAGAAACGAAACATCTGGCACTGTTACACCCGATTCTGCCTGTACAGGTTCTAAAATCACGCACGCAGTTTTCTCTGAAATAGAATTCAACCCACTTACATCGTTGTAATCCAAATGAGTAATTCCGGGAAGCAATGGACGAAAACTGTTTCTGAAATATTCATCACCCATTAAACTCAAAGCACCTTGCGTACTGCCGTGATAGCTTTTGTTGAAACAAATAATTTCGAATCGGCCGGTGTAACGCTTTGCTAATTTCATAGCACCTTCAGTTGCTTCAGCACCGCTGTTAGTGAAGTAAACCGAATTCAAATGTGGCGGAAGATGATGTGTAAGCAGCTCGGCTAATTGCACTTGTGGCGATTGCACATACTCGCCATAAACCATTAAGTGTAAATATTTATCAGCTTGTTTTTTTATCGCGGCAACAACTCTCGGATGACGATGACCAAGATTGCCGACTGAAATTCCTGCAATCAAATCAGTGTAACGGTTTCCTTTTTTATCATACACATAAATGCCTTCAGCCCGCTCCGGTTCAAGCATCATTGGGGCAGTTGAAGTTTGTGCTACTAGATTTAAAAACAGTTGTCGTTCAGTCAGCATGTCCGCCAAATATAACTGCAACACAAAATGATTTCTTTATTCAGAAAAAAGTTTGCGAAAGTTACATTTGTTCGATGGAGAAATTGCATTTTGTTGATTGTTCATTATTGCTGAGTGAAAATCATTCGTTGCTCATTCTTCAAAGTCGTCAGCGAAAAGTTTTTAATGCCTGGTTCAGTATCGGTTGTGTGGCATTTATTGCTTCCATGTTTTTTAAAGCGATGCACAACGAACAGCTTGCAGCATTGCCGTTAATGTTTTCAACTATTATTTTAATAACGGGTGTCTGGAAACTAAGCGGCACCGGAAAAATCTATTTTGAAAAGAATGAAGGAAAAGTTTTCAGGTTTTATAAGCACCTCGGGTACATTCAGAAATTATATTCAAATCCGATTCGTTCTATTGAAAATGTTGAAGTGCAGTTGAAAGAAATTTCGACTCTTGGTTTAAGAATGGATAATAATCAACTCATTATTCTTAGTAAGGAAAAAGGAATTTCAAAAGAGGAAATAAAAATATTGGGTGAAAAAATTTCAACTTTTATCGGGGTCAAAATGATTTCGAATTAAGAAATACTAAATAAAATTTCAACTATTTAAAGCTGACATAGAATATCGTAGCTAAAACATAAATCGCATGACACAAATAAAACTCAAAAATAAAAAATCGTGTTATGGTTTGATATTGTCATGCTTACTGATGTTGCTTGCTGTAACAGTTTATTTTCCACGGTATAACCAAGGCGATACTGCCTCTGTAATTTCATGGGATGTGAGTGGATATTATTATTATCTGCCTGCAACTTTTATTTATCACGACCTTAGGTATCTCAAATTCGAAAAGGAAATAATCATCAAGTATCATCCGAGTAACGATTACTATCAAGGAACACTTCAGCCGAACGATTCAGTTCGTGTGTTTCAATATACCTGCGGTATGGCGTTGCTCTATTCTCCTTATTTTTTTCTCGCGAATTTTATTGCGGCACCATTGGGTTATCAGGCTGATGGTTTTTCTCCACCCTATCAGTTTGCAATTGGGATCGGCTCATTAATTTATTCTTTTGTAGGATTATTTTTTCTTCGAAAATTATTGCTTCGTTATTTTTCAGACACTGCAACTGCAATCACACTTACCGCAATTGCAATTGGGTCTAACTACTTTAATTATGCTTCAATTGATGCGCCGATGAGTCATAGCAACCTCTTTACAATTTATGTTCTCATCATGTTTTTCTCAATAAAATTTTGGGAGAAACCGTCTTTACATTTAGCTTTTCTTGTTGGATTATTTGCCGGACTTGCAACTATCATTCGTCCGACCGAAATTATTTCGTTCATCATTCCTGCTTTGATTGGAATAAAATCAGGAAAGGATTTTTGGGAGCGAATAAAATTTTTAGCTCAAAAATTTTACCTGATGCTGATTGTAATTATTCCTGTTTTGGGTTTTGGATTTTTACAAATGTGTTACTGGAAATATGTAACCGGAAATTGGATTGTTTATTCTTATCAGGATCAAGGATTCAATTGGATTCATCCACATCTCGGTAATGGACTAATTTCATATCGAGCAGGTTGGTTGATTTATACACCTATAATGATTTTTTCTTTGGTAGGATTTTATTTTCTATATATAAAAAAGAAAGAATTTTTTTGGTTTTCATTTTTGTTTACTGTGCTGTTTATCTACATCTGTTTTGCATGGAATATTTGGTATTACTCCGGCAGTTATGGAATTAGAGCAATGGTTCAGAGTTATGCAGTACTCGCAATTCCGTTTACCGCTTTCAATGAATGGATGCTTGCAAGAAAATGGAAATTGATTTTGTTTTCTTCCATCATGTTATTTTTTACCTATTATAATTTATGGCTCACGCATCAGGCACATAACGGGGGATTGCTGAATTGTTTTGGGATGACAAAAGAATATTTCTGGAAAATATTTTTGCGTTACAATGTGCCAATAGAAGATACATATTTTCTTGACTGCCGTGAAAGATTTGATGGAACTCCAAAAAATTCCAAACAGCTTTTTACAGATGAGTTTGAAAATGATTCGTTAAATTCAAATGAAAATATTCCTGTCATCAATGGCTCTCATTCTCTTTTCATTGATAAACAAAATACTTATTTCGGAAATTGGAGATTAGCTCTTCCAAATGCAAAGTATGACTGGCTCAGAGTTTCATTTATATGTCGTTTGAAATCGAAAGAATACAATGATTGGAACATGACAAAAATTTATGTAAATCTTTTTTCTGAAGGGAAGGAAATTAAGAGCAATGCACTTTGCCTTCAGCATGTGATGATTGAAAACGAAACAAAAAGAATTCACTTGGATGTAAAACTTCCACCACAAAAATGCGACTCTGTACAACTGTTTTTTTTCAAAGGCAACTCATGGGCGCCAGTTGGAATTTATGATTTGAAATTGGAAGTGTTTAATCAATGAGTTTCTCATTACAATCTGTGTATTTGGTTTCGGCGTTTCACTTTCTCATTTATATTTGCCGCCCTCTTAATAATGGTGGGATAGCTCAGTTGGTAGAGCGAAGGACTGAAAATCCTTGCGTCCCCAGTTCAAATCTGGGTCTCACCACACTTTTTTTTAGTAGGTTTATTTGCCTCATAATATTGGTTTTTCGCCTCAGATTTTTTCGGCTTTCATTCTATATTGTTACTCTTATTCTCGAATAAAAAGCCGCAACAGATTACAAAGAGTTCAAAATCATAAGGGGTTAAACGCCAACCTTTTCATCCTTAAGAAAAATCCCAATCAGAAACTGCCAATAAATACAAATATTGATGTTAAGAATTTTTGTCGCTTATGTTTATGAAATTTCTTTGAAAGATGGCAGCGTAATAAGTTCGGTTCGTTTTGTAAAACAGTAAAGCATAGTTGTTGAATCGTTACTGATTTAGATGTATAATTGAAACTTAAATGAAGAACTCTCTCCTGCGATTTTGTGTAATGCTGTTACTTCTGAATTCGTTCAGCGTTTCTGCATCTCATATTGTTGGAGGAGAATTAAGCTACCAGCATATCAGTGGAAATATTTATCAGTTAAAACTGAAAGTGTTTCGTGATTGTTACAACGGAAATTCTCCGTTTGATAATCCAACTACAATAACAATTTTCAATTCAGCTGGTACACTTGTTACAACTGTTCCTATTAATTTCCCAGGGGCAACACAAATTCCAAATAATACTGGAAATATTTGTCTTACTTCTCCGCCGAATATCTGTGTTGAACAAGCAATATTTACTGCAAATGTTACACTACCCCCACTTGCAGGAGGTTATATATTAGTTTATCAGAGATGTTGCAGAAACGCTTCTTCAGTAAATATTAGTAATTCGGGAACGACAGGAGCTTCTTTTGTTGCTACAATTCCTGATCCTTCACTTGCAACGAATAACAGTAGCCCGATTTTTACAAATTTTCCGCCCACTTGCATTTGTGTTAATCAACCATTGGTGTTTAATCATTCAGCTACCGATATTGATGGTGACCAACTTGTTTATAGTTTGTTTAATCCTTTTGCAGGGGCAAGTTCAGGAAATCCAACTCCGGTGCCTGCAAACCCACCCCCATTTCCATTAGTTACATACACAGGAGGATATTCATATACATATCCTGTAGCCAGCTCGCCTGCTCTTTCTATTAACTCATCAACAGGAATATTAACAGGAACCCCTAATGCTATCGGACAATTTGTTGTAGGAGTATGTGTTAAAGAATACCGCAATGGACTATTGATTGGTATTCATTACCGGGATTTTCAATTTAATGTCGTTCAGTGTGTTCAAAATGTAACTGCATCTGTTCCGGCAAATTTGTCAGCATGTAAAAATTCAGCTTTCACCTTTACCAATAACAGTACGAACGGTACTTATTATCACTGGGATTTCGGAGTGTCCGGAACAAATGCTGATACTTCAAATTTATTTTCTCCCTCATATACTTATGCAAATGCAGGAACTTATACTGTTACACTTACAGTGAACCCTGGATTCAGTTGCGCTGTAACAACGACCGCTACAATCACTGTTTATCCTTATCCGACTGCAACGCCATCGAATAACAGTCCTGTGTGTGTAGGCTCAACAGTCAATTTGTTTGCTGCAGCTGTTGCCGGAGCAACTTATGGCTGGACAGGGCCAAATGGATTTACATCATCATTGCAAAATCCCGTAATCAATAATGCAACGCTGGCTAATGCCGGAAGTTATCATTTATCCGTTACTACAAATGGATGCACGAATCTTAATGCGAGTAATACTATTGTTGTTGTTAACCCAATTCCGGCGGCGCCTGTAATTTCCAGCAACAGCCCGATTTGCACCGGATCAACATTAAATTTAACCGCTGTAACAGTTGTCGGAAGTATTTATAGCTGGACAGGGCCAAATGGTTGGACATCAAATCTTCAGAATCCAACTATCAATGTAACAGTTGCCGCGAGTGCCGGAACTTACACCTGCACATCAACCGTAAATGGTTGTACGAGTGTTGCAGCTTCGATTACGGTTGTTTTATTTCCAAGTCCAATTGCTCCGCAGCCAACTAATAATGCTCCATTTTGTCCCGGTAACACTCTTAATCTTTCTGCGGCCACAGTAGCCGGAGCAACTTATTCATGGACAGGACCTGCAGGATTTACTTCTTCATTGCAAAATCCAACTATTCCAAACACAGTTGCCGCAAATGCAGGAAATTATTCTCTGGCGATAAATGTTAATGGATGTAACAGTTTGCCTTTAACAAGTAATGTTGTAATTTACCTTATACCTGTTGCGACACCAACTAATAATGGACCGATTTGTTTAGGTTCTGATATTGATTTGTTTGCTGTAACAGTAGCCAGCGGAACTTATTCATGGACTAGTCCAAGTGGATTTTCATCCACTCTTCAGAATCCTGTTATTACAAATTCTACAAACGCTGATGCAGGCGTTTATCATTTAACTGTTACAGCAAATGGATGCGCAAGTACAAACGCCGGAAACACAACTGTGGTTATTCACCCGATTCCGACATCTCCTGTTATTTCTAACAATACTCCTATTTGTGTAGGTGAAACATTAAACTTCACTGCTGCAACAATTGCGAATGCAACTTACCAGTGGAGCGGACCAAATGGATTTACATCTACTCTTCAAAACCCATCAATAGTAACTACTGTTGGTGCTAATGCCGGAGTTTATAGCTGTGTGATAACTAAACTTGGTTGCCCAAGTCTTCCTTCAACAACCATAGTTATTTTAAATTCTATTCCTGTTACTCCAACTCCAACAAGTAATTCTCCTTTCTGTCCGGGTGTTACACTTACCCTGAATGCAGCATCTGTTGCAGGAGCGACCTATTCATGGACAGGACCAAATAGTTTCAATTCTTCATTGCAAAATCCAACTATCACAAATACTTCTTCTATAAATGCAGGTGTTTATTCGCTCACAATAAATGTAAATGGATGTAACAGTTTGCCGTTAACAACCAATGTAAATATTTTCCCTATCCCTAATTCAATCGCAAGCAGTAATAGCCCTGCCTGCGACGGGCAGGTCGTTCATTTATACGCCACAACAGTTGCAGGAGGAAGTTATTCATGGGTTGGCCCCGCAGGCTATACTTCCAATGTTCAGAATCCGACTATCAATATTGTTTCGCCTGCTAATTCAGGAATATTTACTGTTACAGCAAGTGCAAATGGGTGTGTTGGAAATTCGTCGGGTACAAATGTTATTGTGAACCCGATTCCGGTTGCTCCTGTAATTAGTAACAATGCTCCAATGTGTTCAGGACAAACTTTAAATCTGATAGCTCAAAATGTTACAGGGGGTTCGTTTCACTGGACGGGTCCGAATAATTTTAACTCATTGCTTCAAAATCCAGTAATCAATAATGTTCCTTTTGCAAACTCAGGAACTTATAGTGCAACTGTAACAGTTTTGGGATGCATCAGTTTGCCTTCATCAACGAACGCAGTTATTAATCTTTCACCTCCAGCTACTCCGAATAATAATGGACCGTTGTGCGATGGACAAACTTTAAATCTCACTACAAATCCTGTGGCGGGTTCAACTTATTCTTGGACAGGGCCAAACGGATTTACCTCCAATCAGCAAAACCCTGTAATTAATAATGTAACAGTTGGAAACAATGCCGGTAGTTACTCTCTTACTATGACTTTGGCAGGGTGTGTTGGAAATACTGTTTCTTCTAATGTTGTGATTCACCCGATTCCAACCGCTCCGATTCTAAGCTCTAACTCGCCAATTTGTGCCGGGCAAACTTTATTACTTAATGCTGCAAATGTTGCGGGCGGAGTTTTTGCGTGGATAGGTCCAAATAGTTTTTCATCAGGATTGCAAAATCCTCAAATTGCAAATGCAATAACAACTGCAAGTGGAACATATAGTGTAACAGTCTCACAGTTCAATTGCCTTAGTCCGTCTTCAATTATTACTGTTTTGGTAAAACCAGTTCCATTGGCTCCTGGGGCAACTTCTAATTCTCCAATATGTGCAGGGCAAACAATTAATCTGAATGCGGGCAATATTGCTGGTGCAATTTATAATTGGATTGGCCCATTGAGTTATGCTTCAACAAATCAAAATTCAACAATTGCCAATTCTGCAATTGGAAATTCGGGGAGTTACTCCGTTACAGCTTCACTAAATGGTTGTGCTTCTCCCACATCAACTGTGAGTGTAACAGTTTTTCCGATTCCTTCTTCTGCATTTGTGCTTGCGCCTTCTGTTTGTGCGGGAAATAATATTGCGGTTACCTATTCAGGCTCCTCATTATCAACTGCGACCTATAACTGGAATTTCGGAGGAGCAGTTATTGGGTCCGGAGCAGGTCAGGGGCCTTATTCAGTTGATTGGGCAAATGCAGGAAATAATAGTGTAACACTTGCTGTAACAGAAAATGGCTGCACCTCACCCACAACAACTCATTCTATAATTGTTTATCCGATTCCTTCTTCAACATTTAGTTTGCCTTCTGCAATTTGTCAATCAGACAGCGCTTTGATTTTTTATACCGGAAGTGCAAGTACAGCAGCAATTTATATCTGGGATTTTGACGGCGGAATAATTTTATCGGGAAGTGGCGCTGGTCCTTATGAGATAAAATATCAGAGTGCAGGTTCTTATACAATTTCATTAACTGTTTCTGAAAATGGTTGCTCATCCAGTATTACATCACAAACAATTACAGTAAATCCGGTTCCAACAGCAGATTTTACTGTTACACCGGCTGTAATTTGTCCCGGGCAGGATGCAATAATTACTTATAATGGAACAGGTAGTGCTGCTGCTACATTCAATTGGAATTTTGCAAACGGAACAATTAATTCAGGAAGTGGAATCGGCCTCTATTCAGTTAACTATTTGAATTCAGGAATTGATACCGTTACACTTACTGTAACCGAAAATAATTGTACTTCCTCCTCGGTTTCTCAAATACTTTTAGTTGACTTTCTACCCGTAGTTAATTTCACTGTAACAGATAGTTTGGGCTGCAATCCATTCTCAACATCATTCTTTAATCAAAGCACTTTAACAAATTCTGTGCTTTGGAATTTTGGTGATGATGGAACAAGTTCCGATGAAAATCCAACGCATACTTACAGCCCGGGATTATTTAGTGTCAAGTTGATTGTAACAACTTCGTCGGGTTGTATTGATTCGCTTTCAAGACCTGATTTAATATCAGTTTTGAATAATCCTGTTGCTAAATTTTCTGCGAAGCCAGAAGTCGGAAGTGTAACAGAAGTAAAAGATGCAACATTCGCTTTCGCTAATCAATCAACTTATTCTAACAGTTATAAATGGTTTTTCGGTGATGGTGATTCAAGCACTTTTGCTAATCCGACTCATACTTATCAGGATTCCGGAAATTATGATGTGATGTTGATTGCTTATGATAGCATTGGCTGTACCGACACATTCATACTCGGAAAATTTGTAGTGATTGCTAACATCAATTATTTTATTCCAACTGCATTCACACCAAACAACGATGGCGTGAATGATATTTTTTATCTGTATGGAAGAAGTTTAAAAAATGTTCACCTGCTGGTATATGACCGCATCGGTGAAAAAGTTTTTGAATCGAATGGAATTTATCAGGGATGGGATGGAACTTTCCATAACTCTGCAGTGAATACTGGCGTGTATGTTTATTATGCTGAGCTTGAAACCATGAAGGGCGATATGATTATTCTGAAAGGTGATGTGACCTTGATTCGATAATCTGAAATTTTATTCGCTAAATTTTTTTTGCTGCACTTTCATTTCTGAATTTATTTTCGCTCCGCATTCATTCATTTTTTTGAATGTATTTGTTATGACAACTTCTTCTTCGCGAAAGCAAATCGGTTTCTGGTTATTGATTGGAGTGGCGATGATTTTTTTTCAGGTACTCATCGGGGGCATTACACGACTTACTGAGAGCGGACTTTCCATTGCGGAGTGGAATGTGGTAATGGGTTCGCTGCCACCAATGAATCATACGGAATGGGAAAGGGTTTATGCTGAGTACATGCAATCGCCTCAAGGGAAAATCATGAACAATGATATGACTATATCAGGATTCAAAAATATTTTCTGGTGGGAATGGATTCATCGTTTGTGGGCGCGATTGTTCGCACCTGTTTTTTTATTTCCCTTCATTTATTTTTTATTTCGAAAAATGATTGAACGAAAACTGATGTGGAAATTAATTTTCGTTTTTGTCCTTGGCGGTTTGCAGGGAGCATTGGGTTGGTTCATGGTTTCAACCGGGTTGAAAGATGTGCCGTGGGTGAGTCCGTATAGTTTGTGCGCGCACCTCTTACTCGCGACAATTTTATTTGGTTATTTATTATGGCTCGCGCTGGAGCAACTTTATCCAAAATCAAATCAGCATGTAGAATCTGTTAAGGGGAATCAGAATCTTTTTTCAAAAAGCATTCTCACCATCGTTTTCATTCAGCTTGGTCTCGGTGCGTTCATGGCAGGAGGAGTTGCTCCGGCGGCTATCTGGTATCCAACCTGGCCAAAAATCGGAAGTGACTGGATTCCTGAAAATGTTTTTATGTTTTCAAATCCGCAATGGCATACACTATTGGAGAATCCTGCATTTGTGCAACTGTTACATCGAAGCACAGCTTACATTTTAATAATTGCAATCAGTTGGTTCTGGATGAAACGAAAAAATATTTCTTTAAATACAAATACTGTTACACTCATAAATTATTTATTCGCTATGATTTTTATTCAGGCAATACTCGGAATAATAACTGTTCTTTCGTCAACAGGAAGTGTTCCTGTTTTGTGGGGAGTGTTACATCAGGCAGGCGGACTGATAACTTTTACAATCTCAGTTTCGTTGGTTTATTTTCTTTCAGTAAAGAAGACTGAAAGTAAAATCAGTTAAGGTTTGTATTTCGACAGCGTCAATATTTTTTGCGCATCTTCTTCTTTCATCAATCCCTGCAAAGTATAATTCGGATTTTCTTCCATGAACTTCTGAACGATTTTCCAGCCGACCCAGCTTGCAGTATTCCCCGGAGCTTCGGCAGGCATTCCGCTTGTACTTGGTGCATCATTCAAAAATTTTTTGAAAACAATCGGATCAGTTTCATACAGTAAATTATTCTTCAGATAAAATTTCCAGACCTCCGATTCATTATTATCAAGCCATTTTAAATCTGTACCTGAAAATCCTGTGATCAGCGAATCATCTGTTTGAGGAAGAATATGCTGTAACAGATAAATTAACTTCCCCTTATAAATTATTTCGTCAATCATTTTTTTTCCATCATCAATAAACGGAAAAAGATTTGTTCCCATCACCTGCATCGCATTTGGAACAATGTATTCTTTACGCAAACGGCGAATTAAAAATTGCGGAATAGGTGGTTGCACCGCATGATAAAACCAGAAATCAGAACCCAAATAATTATCTAAACCAATTGCGAGCAAACTATCTCCGTAGGTAAATGCACGGGGACCATTTAAATAATAAACTACAGTTGGAATTTTTGCCTGAGGGAAATAAAAAATAAAATGCTTGAAACCGTCAGTGAGTTCTGAATTGATGTTGTCTAAGTTTTTGTAAACAAGAAGGGTCGTGTCAAACACTCTACGGTAATATGGGTTTTGAAGGAAGGAAACAACTGAATCAGCCAATGCATGAGTTGTATCAGTTGTCAGATTCATTGCAAGAATTTCCTGAATGTAGAATCGGAAAAAATCACCGTACTTATCGTGCATCTGCATCACGGGATTGTAAGCGGCAGAATCAGAGAGGTGTTCAATTGCAACTAATTCTTTATCGAACCGCTCTGTTTTCAAATCAACTTTTATGTTGCTGACATCAACGACATAATTTTTTTTTCTGTTACAGGAGCAACCTGAAATGAAAATTGCAAGAATGAAAAGAGAGGTGAAAATTTTATTCATGTTTAGTATTTACTTCTTTACAGATTTCAAGATAGTTATACTTCCATCTTGCATTTTCACTTTTACAAAATAAACTCCGGAGATTAGTGATTTGATATTTACCTGCTGGTTTGGTTTTGTTTGTTTTAATTTTATGACTGTTACACCCAGCGCATTTGTTATATCAATTTCTTTGGGTGCTATTCCATTTAAAATTTCAATAGTTAATTCATCCTGTGCAGGATTGGGATAAATTCTTATAATGCTTTTTTGATTTATTTCTACTGTTACACTATTTAAAGTATCACAAGCACTTCCTTCTAATGACCCAAGAGAATAATTGATTGTGTTTGGCAATCCACCAATCACTCTTTTTCCACCTAATGATATTGTGTCTATAATTACATGGCAATTAATTCCCTTATTATTCGGACTGTCAATTAAACAAAGATGAGTTTGATGCACCGAATAAAAACTATTTGGAACTGTGCTATAAACATTTGTAAAATAAATCCTATTATCAATTCCGAGCAACTGAGCACCAATGATATAGTTTGAATATGAATTATTCCAAATTGTATCCTTAGTTGAAATGATATTTGACGAATCTAAATCATATTGATACAATCTTTTCTTATCGGAAACATATATTTTATGTCCATCTGGTGAAAAGGAGCATCCATAAAGGAGTCTATTATTATTGTAGGGATAGGGGGATGAACTTAAATCAACCATACTAGTGAATTCGCCAGAGCATCTGTCAAAATCAAATAGTTTTAGAATTCCAACATCATTAACAACAAGATACTTATTTCCCAGAGGAGAAAATACACTTTGACCAATTCCTCCATAATACTGGTCATCCAATGAATTTCCTATTGTTTGAAATATAGGGCCTATTATAGAATCCGGTGTAACAAGAAATTTAATAAAAGTCTGTGACAGTCCTTTATGGGTAATCAACCAGTAATCTCTACCATTTCCATGTTTTATTGCTGTAAATTGTTCGCAGAATAAAGTATCGATGTAAATAAATCTGTTCTTCTCAATTACTTTCCCAAACCCACCATTTTGGTTCATATCAATTACAGAAACTGCTAAAGTTGAATCATAAAGTGTTGCTAATGAAAATAAATAATATAATCCAGGTTGTTCAGGATATGGTATTACTAAAGCGCCTTGTGAAAATCCACTCACCACCCAATCACTACCAATAGGCATAACAGGATGAGGTTTAATTCCAAACCCGTTTTCCATTGTGTCATTATTCCTATTCCAGACAGTTTGGCTTTGAGTATAGAAAAGTAAATTGCCAAGAGAATCAGAAATAGAAGCACTACTCTTATAACTTCTCATTTTGCTGGTAAGAATGGGAACAACTCCTGAAGTTGTAAACTTCAAAGCACACGAATCTCCAAAATACCAATTGGCATTTTCTAATTGCGCAAAGGAAAAATTCACCACACAACAAAAAAATAAAAGCGCAGTGAGAAATTTTTTCATGGGGTGAGTTTTATTCGCCTTTAAACGCCGGCTTGCGCTTTTCAATAAAAGCTGTTACACCTTCTTTATTATCAAAACTGTTCCCTGCAATTTCCTGACAGTAGCTTTCGTATTCGAGCATTGATTCTAAATCAGAATTGAAAGAACGATTTAGCATTTTCTTTATCAATCCAATTGCTTTTGTCGGAGCTGTTGAATAATAATCTGTGAATTTTTTTACTTCGCTATCTAAGTCTTCAGCTTTCACCACGCGATTTATCATCCCCATTTGCAATGCTTCCTGCGCGGAAATTTTTGTTCCCATGCTGGAATATTCAAATGCTCTTGCCAGCCCAACTACTCTTGGCAAAAAGAAAGATGAACCCGAATCAGGAACCAAACCAACATTGATAAATACTTCAATGAGTGTTACACTGTCAGTTGCTACAATCACATCACATGCAAGGGCGAGCGAACAACCTGCTCCTGCTGCAACTCCATTAATGCGACCAACAATTGGTTTTGGCATTTTGCGCATGGCACGAATAATTGGGTTGTAACGCTTCTCTAATGATTCTTTAAAACTTCTGTTACCGGCTGCTGCTGCAGCTTTTAAATCCTGACCGGAACAAAATGCTTTTCCAGCACCGGTGAGAACAACTACTCGCACTTCTTTATTCTTCTCCACTTCTTTCAATGCATCCTGTAATTCATAACTCATTTCATCATTGAATGCATTATATACATCAGGGCGATTGAGTGTAACAGTTCCAACTCCATCTTTTATTTCAAGTAGTAAATTATTGAATGGCATGAGAGAAAAATTTTATTGTGGTCGAAAATAATAGGTAATGAATTTATTTATACAATGAGAGTAATTACAAAAATTTAAATGCAACAACCTGCGCCATAAAACCAACAAAGTAACCGAGATAAACATCGGAATCTTTATGTGCATTTAAAATCAATCTGCTGGTACCGACAATTCCTGCAATGATGGCAACTATCATCAACGAGAAAATTAAATCATGCGCTGAAAAAACTGCATTGCCGAAAGCGAGACCAATTAACGCACCCATGCCTGTTGCATGTAAACTGATTTTGCGAAAAAGGTTTATGATAGATGCAACACTTGCTGATAAACAAGCGCCAAGCATAATCACACTAAGCAAAGTTGGATCGCCACTTTTCCGGAAAACCATAAATGTCCAGATGTAAAACATAAGTGTTGCTATGTAAGGTGCAATGCGCTCCTTCGCATCATCCATTGTAAAAGATTTTATAAATCCGAGTTGTCGCAACAACAAAATTGTAAAAACAGGAAACAGAAATGTGTTCAGAAAAACTTTAATGATGGGTATCCAAGTATATGAACCATAGTTGCCGAACAAAAATGGATTGGTATAAATCACCAACATAAATGAATAAGTCGGAAGTAATAACGGATGAAACGAGTAAGTAAAAAATTTCGCGGTTGTCTTCATTACAACTCTCTGCGCAATCGCGCAACCGGAATATTTAATTGCTCACGATATTTTGCAACAGTGCGACGGGCGATGTTGTAACCTTTTTCTCTCAGCAATTCGGTTAGTCGTTCATCAGCGAGTGGTTTCTTTTTGTCTTCCAACTCAATCAGGTCGCTCAATATTTTTTTCACTTCGCGTGTACTTACTTCTTCACCACTGTCGGTGCTTAGTGATTCGCTGAAAAAGAATTTCAATTTGTAAGTTGCAAATTCTGTTTGCACATACTTGCTGTTTGCAACGCGACTAATAGTTGAAATATCCATTCCAATTCTTTCAGCAATATCTTTTAAAATCATCGGGCGCATTTGTGTTTCATCACCCGTGAGTAAAAATTCATACTGGTATTCCATAATGGTGTGCATCACCGAATAAAGTGTATTGTATCGTTGTGTAATAGCATCAATAAACCATTTTGCCGAATCCATTTTCTGCTTGATGAAGATGAGCGCCTCCTTCGATTTTTTATCGTTGCTCTTTTTATAATCCTTCATCATCGCTTTGAACGCATTGCTGATTCGCAACTCAGGAATGTTCATGTTGTGAAGCGTGATTTCTAATTTTCCTTCGTTGTTCGTGATAAAAAAATCAGGGACAATAAAAGCTTCAGCATTTGCACTGCCTGCAAAAGCGCTTCCTGGCTTTGGGTTGAGATGAATAATTTCATTCATCACGAGTTTGAATTTTGCATCGTCAATTTCCAAACCCTTCTGCAATTTGTCGTAGTGTTTTTTTACAAACTCATCAAAATATTTTGTGATTACTTCAATAGCAAGTTTATCAATTTCTGTATGAGTCTCTGCCTGTTTTCTTTTCAACTGTAACAGTAAGCACTCACTCAGGTTTCGTGCGCCCACACCGGCAGGTTCCAGTTGCTGAACAATTTTCAACAACTCTTCTAACTTTTCAAAAGTAGTATTTATGTTTTGCGAGAAACTTAAATCATCCACCATCGCATCAATCGGACGGCGCAGATATCCATCTTCATCAATACTACCAATGAGGTAATGAATCAATTCTAAATCTTCTTCTTGCAACTCAAGTAAACCTGCCTGCTCTTCTAAATATTCATGAAAACTTCTTTGCACAGGAATAGGAACTCCTTGCTTTTCTTCATCTTCTGAATAACCATCACCGCGGGTGCTGTAATCTGCCACCTCATCTTCATCCATGTAATCGGTGATATCAACTTCATTATCAACTGTTGTATCAGTGATATCGTCAATGGTATCATCATCAATGACATCATCCTTTTCCGTTATTTCATCAGGGTCTGTTACAGGTTCATCTATTGTATCATCAGGCACATCATCTTCGTTGTTTACTGATTCTTTTTCGTCGGGCTCTTCTGTCATTCCTTCTTCGAGGGCAGGATTTGCTTCCAACTCTTCCTTGATTCGCTCTTCGAGATTGGCTGCAGGTATCTGTAACAGTTTCATTAGTTGAATCTGTTGCGGCGACATTCGTAAGAGCATCTTCTGATGCATTCCTTGTTTAAGCATACTGTCGGTTTATCACTCGCCAAAAATAGAATTCAGAAGCCAAGAGTTTATGTTTTGGTAATAATGTTAACAGAAAGAATTGAAAATAAATTTTCAATAACTTCATTTGCAAACTATGTTCAAATGGTTAGCTTTTGCCTTTAACTTCATAATTGTTTTTTTCATTCTCTTCTGGATTGAGCGAAGTATTTTTCTATTGTATTTCTTTCACAAGTCATCAATGCTACCTGTTTCAGATATTATCGGAGTTTTAATTCATGGCTTCTCGCTTGACTTGTCGTTGTCGTGTTATTTGTTAATACTTCCATTGCTTGTATTCCTGCTTCAACAACTTTCAGGAATAAGAATGATGAATCTTTTTCTGAAAATTTATTTCGTAATTATTTTTTTCATTGTTGGATTATTGTTCGTTGGCGATTTAGGTATTTACGAAAACTGGAGCAGCAAACTGAATGTGCGCGCAATACAGAATATTCTTCATCCGGCAGAAATGCTTGCATCATCTGAAGCATCTCCGGTTTGGTTGTATGTGTTACTGATTATTGCTCATGTGATTTACGGATGGTTTGCTGCAAAATATTTGAGTAGAAGAAAATCTGTTACAGTTGTTGAAGGAAAGAAATGGCTGAATCTTCCAATTTTTTTATTGATTGGAGGTTTTGCTTTTTTAGGAATACGCGGCGGATGGAGAGTTGCACCTGTGAATGAAAGCAGCGCATATTTCTCTCAAAACATTTTTGCGAATCACGCAGCTATTAACACAACATGGTATGCTATTCAGTCAGTCATTAACAGTAAAAAATATAGTCAGAACAATCCGTTTCACCGAATGACTGAACAACGGGCAGAAGACCTTGTAAAGAGTTTAACAGTTCAACAAAAAGATTCCGCTGTTTCACTTTTTAAAATCAAACATCCTAACATTGTTTTTATTCAGCTCGAAGGATTTGGTGCTGATGTAGTGGAAGGAATTGGTGGTCGTGCTGGTTTAACTCCACAATTAGCAAAACTGATTAATGGAGGATTGCTCTTCGAAAATATTTATGCAAGTGGTTTCAGAACCGACCAAGGATTGGTTGCTATTCTCTCTGCTTTTCCTGCTCAACCGAATGTTTCTATAATCTGGAATGTAGAAAAGCAGGAAAAACTTCCGACTGTTACACAACACCTGAATTCAACCGGCTATCATTCAATGATTATATATGGAGGTGATATTAGTTACAGCAACTTTAAAGCGTATGCTTACACAAATAAATTTCAGAAAATAATTTCGCAAGATGATTTTCCTATTCTTTCTAAAACCACTAAATGGGGAGTGGACGACGGTAAAATGCTTGAGAAAGCAGTTGGCGAAATCGGAAAACTTCCGACTCCATTTTTTTCATACCTGATAACGCTTACCTCTCATGAACCATATGATATTCCGGAAGCGCAGCATTTTACGGGTGAGGGCGATGCGTCAAAATTTATGAGTTCGATATTTTATGTTGATGAACAAATCGGGAAATTTATTCGTGCAGCAGAGAAACAACCATGGTATGATAATACTGTTTTTGTTTTTTGTGCCGACCACGGTCATCGCTATCCTTACAACAGAGAAATATTGATGCCGCGGGTCCATCATATTCCATTTATCATTTATGGCAAAGCATTAAAAGAAGAATTTAAAGGAATGAGATTAAAACCGTATGGTTCACAAACCGATATTGCATCTACACTGTTACACCAACTAGGAATTTCATCTGATGATTTTAAATGGAGTAATGATTTATTAAATCCCAACAGAAGAAACTTTGCTTACTATTCCTTCGATGATGGTTTCGGTTGGGTTAGTTCAGACGATACCATTTCTGCTAACAACAATCCTGTACAAATAATTTTCCCTGATAATTCTACTCCGAAAGAACATCAGTGTATTGATACAGCAGAAGCGTATTTACAATTGTTATATGATGCCTACCTGAAATATTGAAGTTGTAATTTGTCAATGTAGAATTGTGAATTTGTAATTCTCAATTTTTACAATTCAAGATTAACCATTCACTATTACTTTCGTGCACTAACTTTTTAAAATCAATATGACATCAATCTACATTAAAGACCTCGCGAAGTATGAAGGTCAGGAAGTGCAGTTGCAGGGATGGGTTTATAACAAACGCTCAGGGAAGGGATTATTTTTTATTGTGTTGCGCGACGGCTTCGGTTATTGCCAATGTGTAGTAGATGAAAAGAGTGTTACACCTGAAACCTTTGAAGCCGCAAAAAATCTGACACAGGAAAGTTCATTCTCCCTCACGGGGAAAGTGGTGAAGGACGAAAGACAAATGGGCGGATACGAAGTTCACATTAATTCAATCGAAATACTCAGCATCTCTCAGGAATTTCCAATTACGAAGAAGGAACACGGTGTTGATTTTCTGATGGACGAGCGGCACTTGTGGCTGCGCACACAACGGCAGTGGGCGATTATGCGCATTCGCAACCAAATGATTTTTGCGATACACAATTATTTTCAGCAACACGATTTCGTGCAGATGGACGCGCCGCTTTTCACTGGTAATGCGGTGGAAGGCACGAGCACATTATTCGAAACTGATTTTTATGGTCAGCCCGCATATCTCTCGCAGAGCGGACAGTTATATGGCGAAGCAATGGCGATGGCTTTCAATAAGATTTACACTTTCGGTCCAACCTTCAGAGCCGAGAAATCGAAAACGCGTCGTCACCTTTCCGAGTTCTGGATGATAGAACCCGAAATGGCTTTTCACGATTTAGACATGAACATGGATGTGATTGAAGGCATGATGAAGTTTGTTGTGAAACAAGTGGTGGAGAAATGTGAAATGGAATTCGCGTTGATTGGAAGAGACACCACTATTCTTAAAAACATTGACCGTGTGTTTCCGCGACTTACTTATGATGAAGCAGTAGATATTATTCAGGGGAAGAAGGATGTGAACGGAAAAAATTCTATCAAAACTCTTGAAGCTGATTTGCAGAATGTGCAAACGCGAATTGCAGAGGTGAAAAAGGAAACTGAAGACCGCGAAACGAAACTGAAAGATGCAGGAATGAAGAAAGGTGAAATCGCTTTCAACCAGAATAAAATTGATTCACTGAAAAATGAATTGAAAGACCTGGAAGAAGACGAGCGCAACATTCCGCAATGGATTAACTCAGCGAAAAATTTTCAACGCGGTGATGATTTCGGTGGTTCTGATGAAACAGTTATCACTCGTTTGTTTGATATTCCGATAATGGTTTACAACTGGCCGCACGAAGTGAAAGCATTTTATCTGAAGCGCGATAAGAATGCACCTCACTTAGCAAAAGGTGTTGATGTACTTGCACCTGAAGGTTACGGCGAAATTGTTGGTGGCGGCGAAAGAGAAACTGATATCACACTTCTTACTGAAAAAATTATCGAACATAAATTACCAATGGAAGCATTCGAGTGGTATCTCGATTTGCGCCGCTATGGTTCGGTGAAACACGCAGGCTTCGGGTTGGGATTGGAAAGATTAGTTGCGTGGGTTTGCAAGTTGCCTCATGTGCGCGAGACCATTCCGTTTCCGCGGATGTATGGAAGGTTGTTTCCGTAGTGTAACAGAATATTTTCGCCACCAAACACGAAACAAAACTGTTACAGCAGTTATCTGATTTGTAAAAACAACTTCAAGAGAAAGATATGTTCAGAGATGCAGTGCTGAAGAGATGAAAAATGGAATCAATTAATTTTTTCCCAATATATGCCTCCTATTTGATCAAACCTTAACAACCCATTTTCTTTTTGATAAAAAAATCGCCAGATATTATTTTGAGTAGTTGCGGTGGAATCTCCAGCTATTTCGTACACGCTCCCATAATTCATTCCATTTTGTGTTAAAATAGTAATAGGTAAATTATTCGACAAGTAATAATCACGACTTATTAAAAAATTATAAGCAGCAATTACAGGAGGTTGATTGTTTGTTGAATTGGGGGTTTTAAAAACAATAAAGCGGATCTGGGTATCACTAGTAGCTAAATAAAAGCCCATTAACTTTTTCCAATTTATAGAATATGTCTCACACGAATTATATTCTCCTGAAGGAAAATAACTCCCTCCATTGGAATAATCAGGATCAATTTTAACAATCACCGTATCAAAATCTCCTAAATTGTTTTTATAGATTAAGGTATCGTTATCAGTAAAAACAATCCATGAAAGATCATCTTGATTAGGATAGTTATCAACGATTTCTTTAGGCAAAGAAGTTTTCTTACATCTTTTACAAGAATTATTAATAATCAATAGAGGAATAGCACAAAGGCAAACAAATAAGAACGATAACAGTCTTGATTTCATGAATTGAGAATATGTTCGATCAAAAATAATCATTTAACCAAACGGTTCTATTTCAATCTAAAACCTAAATTCAGAAATCTAAAATCTTACTTTGCTTCCACTTCAATCTCTTCCCCATTCTTATCATAAAAATGATATTCGTTAATGGGGTTCGATTCGCTGCAAAATTTTCAGGTCAGTGTTTATATCTGCCTCTCCAGAATTTTGGATTTCTTTTTCCATGATTGAACGCGACAACTGTAACAGTATATGTATTCACATAATAAATTATCTGATAAGGAAAGCGGTGAATGTTCGTGAGGCGCAAATCATGATGTCGCTTTTCAAATGAAAGTGGATTTCGAAGAATGGTTTCCAATGATGCTTCAAAACAACTGATTAATTCATCGCCCAATCCTTGTCGTTTATCTTCATACCACATTGCAGCTTCCAATATTTCAGTGGTCGCAATATCAAGAACACGATAACTGTATTTCATTTCATCGCTTTGAACTTCGCTTTGATTTCTTCAACAGTAAAAAAAGTTGCTTTACCTGATTCAATTAACGCCATACGACGGTCTAATTCTTTTTTTTGCTTTGATGTAAGTGTAGATTGATGTTCTTCCGCGATACTGTCCCAGATATTTTCAACGAGCAATATTTTTTCGGCAGTGCTTAATTGCTGAATTTGCTTCTCAATCTTTTTCATTCGGTTATTTTTTTACGAATATAGTTTCTTCAAGAAGTTTTTGAAATTAAATTTTTGAAATCTTGAATCGTTGAAATAATAATTCTAATTTCTAAACTGTAACATCCTACTTAGCTTCAACTTCAATCTCCTCACCATTCTTATCATAAAAATGATATTCGTTAATGGGGTTCGATTCGCTGCTGTCGATGGTAACCCACTGACCATACTTGCGCCGCCACTTCCACTGAATGGATGAGAACATTATTCCCTGCTTGAAATAAGATTCAAGATACGGATGAACAAAGAGTGTTATTTTTTTCTGGTTCTGTTTTGTAATGAGGTGTTCGAGTTTCTTTTCAATGTCATCACTCAATAATATAGAAGGACCAATCATTCCGGTACCGTTACACGCAGGACAGGTTTCGAGCGTGGCGATATTTATCTGCGGCTTCACACGCTGCCGTGTTATTTGCATGATGCCGAATTTGCTCAAAGGCAAAATGGTGTGCCGCGCTTTGTCGAGCTTCATGTAAGTCATCATCGCATTGTTGAGTATGCGCTTGTTTTCGGGATTGCGCACATCAATAAAATCAATCACAATAATGCCACCGATATCGCGAAGGCGAAGCTGGCGCGCAATTTCCTCCGCAGCTTCCATGTTCACCTTCATCGCGTTTCCTTCCATGTTATCGTCGCCACCCATTTTGTGTCCGCTGTTCACATCCACAACATGCAGGGCTTCGGTGTGTTCGATAATAATGTAAGCGCCGCTGTCAAGATTAACTGTTTTTCCAAAAGTTGATTTTATCTGTCGGGTAATATCGAACTGATCGAAGAGCGGAGTTTTACCTGAATATAATTGAACGATATTTTCTTTATCGGGAGCAATGCGACTGATGTACGAGCGCACATCATCAAACATTTCCTTGCTGTTCACTACAATTTTACTGAAAGTAGGATTTAGAATATCGCGCAGCATGGTGGATGTTTTATCCATCTCGCTAAGCACCTTGCGAGGCGCAACAGCATCCTTGAGCGACAGCGACATTTCATTCCACTTCTTGCTCATGGTTTCGATGTCTTCGTGCAGATCGGCTACCGATTTTCCTTCGGCAACTGTTCGAACTATCACTCCGAAATTTTTCGGACGAATACTTTCAACCAACCGTAACAGTCGCTTGCGTTCGTCGCCCGAAGTAATTTTCTTCGAAATATTTATTTCATTTTTAAACGGAATAAGCACCACATATCTTCCTGCCAAAGAAATATCGCAACTCAAACGATGACCTTTAGTGCTGATAGGTTCTTTAGTAATCTGAACTAATACCGGTTGACGCTTGCTGAACAGTGTTCCGATTTTTCCGGTCTTGAAAGTTTCGGTTTCGAGTTTAAAGTTGGCGAGGTCGCCTGTTGCCTGACCCGCAAGCGCCATGTTGGTGTATTTCTGCACCGAACGAATTTGCGAACCGAGGTCGGAGTAATGCAGGAAACCATTTTTCTGAAAACCAATATCAACGAAAGCAGCATTCAGTCCCGGCAATATTTTCTGCATTTGTGCCAACACAATATCTCCGATGGCGAACGATGAATTCACCTGGTCTTGCTGAATCTCAACTAATTTTTTGTCTTCGAGCAAAGCGATATCAATGCCGCCGCTCGATGCGGTAGCTACATATAATTCCCTTGCTAATTGAGGATTCGGCTTTCGTGCCGCTTTTTCAATTACATCGGGTGGCTGTGTTGTGTTACTATCGTCTGCCATTATCTGTCTTGATAACTGAAACACCTGAAAATAAAATAGACCCGACACATATAGTTATTGTCGGGCTTACAAATTTCAAAATTGTTTTCGATTATAAATCATCTTCGAAAATCTTTTTATAAAACGATTCATGAGGATGTAACAGAAAAAACAATTACTACTTGTTTTTCTTTTTATGTCTGTTCTTGCGTAATCTTTTTTTGCGCTTGTGTGTCGCCATTTTATGACGCTTTCTTTTCTTACCGCTTGGCATAGAGTTATGAATTTTTTATTTGGTTAATGTATTCGTCTAATTGTTTTTGAAACGAAGGAGATTTTTCCAACTCCTTACACTTCTCGAACATTTTAATTGCATCTTCTTTTTTTCCTGTTGCCCTGTATGCTTCTCCGAGGTGAAAATAAGCTTCCGTGTTTTTCGGATAAAGCTTTATCGTTCTCTCCAATCGCGTGATGGCTTTCGGATACTGACCTGAAACTATGGCGAGGCGCCCTAAAGTTACATTCATCAGCTCGTTATCGGGGTCGGTTTTTTCAATGTCTTTTAAAAGCAAAACCCCGTTCATCACATTCCCCATTCCATCTATCAGACTCACCGCTTCAAGCACTTTCAATTTTGTGTCCGTAGTGTCGAACCGCAAAGCACTTGCGTAACACTCGAATGCCCGTTGACCGGCAAACAATTTTGCTGAACTATCACCCGTGTTCTGGAAACCCACAAAATAATAATCAGCCGCCGTTTTCCAATTGTCCTCTGTCGAATCCAATTGAGCAGCTTCTTCAAAGTAGTGAGCACACACAATCAGATTTTCTGTTCTTGCCCAAAGGTTGCCTAAGTTTTTCAGCGACTTTACTTTTTCAGTGGCCGATGATTTATCAGCTAACTGTTTAAGTAGTGCAACCGAATCTTTTTGCTCCTTTGTTAAAGTGCCGCCTGCAAGTTCCAGCAATTTGTCGAACGACATTGTGCTGTTTCTGACTGGCATTGTTCCACCTTCCATCGGACCTTTGGCTTCTGTTACAGGTCTTGTTTTGGTATCACCGAAAAAGTACAATGCTGCAACTAATCCTGCTCCTAAGAGCACCAAAAGGATCTGTTGAATTGTTGTACGATTCAAAGAACTTATTTTTTCTCTGCTGCTGCTTTCTTACTTGCTGCGCTTTTCACGCGGTCAATAAAAACTTTAGCAGGTTTAAAAGCAGGGATGTAATGTTCAGGAATTACGATTGATTCATTGCGGGTAATGATTCGACCGATTTTAGCGGCGCGCTTCTTCACCACAAAACTTCCGAATCCCCTGATGTAAACATTATCTCCCAGTTTGAGCGACTCTTTTACTTCTTTAAAAAATGCCTCCATCGAAATCAGCACATCATTCTTAGGCAATCCGGTCTTTTCAGAAATCTTATTAATCAGGTCAGCTTTTCTCATTTAGCAATGATTTACAGTCCTTTAAGTTTTATTTTAAGAGGGGTGCAAATGTAATCGAACAATTCAATTTTCAAGGAGTGAAAGGAAATGATTTTGAAATGCGTTTCTGTCAATGTTAAAGCTAAATGGCGGCTCATTTTTTTCAATTCCCATATTTTTTTCTTTCTCATTTTCGCCTCGCTCATTCTTCTATGAAAAAATCCGATTCAAAAACTTCTTTCACCAAAAATCTTCTTCAATGGAATAAGAAGAATGAACGAAGTTTTCCGTGGAAGGAAACCAACGACCCGTATAAAATATGGCTGTCAGAAATTATTCTGCAACAAACAAGAGTGGAACAAGGGCTTCCCTATTATTTGAAAATGGTAAAACTATTTCCGACTGTTACACATCTGGCAAAAGCGAAAGAAGATACAATACTAAAAGCGTGGCAGGGATTGGGCTATTATTCCCGTGCAAGAAATTTGCAATCAGCTGCGAAATACATTGTTGAAGAATTGAAAGGGAAATTTCCGGATGATTACGAGGGTTGGCGGAAAGTAAAAGGAGTAGGACCATACACGGCGGCGGCGATAGTTTCATTCGCATATAATCTTCCTCATGCGGTTGTGGATGGAAATGTGTTTCGCGTGTTATCAAGATATTTTGGAATTGATACTCCCATTGATTCGGGGGAAGGAAAAAATGTTTTCACGGCACTTGCGAACGAATTGATTGCGCAAAAAGAAGCCGGTCGTTTCAACCAGGCAATTATGGATTTGGGCGCAACGGTTTGCAAACCTGCTTCACCGCAGTGTAACAGTTGTCCTGTACAAAAAAATTGCGTGGCGCTTAAAAAAAATCTGATTGATACACTTCCTGTAAAAGGAAAAAAGTTAGTGTTGAAAGACCGCTACTTTCATTACATCATTGCTGAAAATGAAAAAGGATTTTTAGTGGAAAAAAGAAAAGGCAACGACATTTGGAAAGGACTGTATCAATTCCCAATGATTGAAGCAGATAAATTTCTTTCGCCAAAAAAACTGATGGAACATCCGCTGCTGAAAAATATTTCTTCCAATAAAAAATTAAAATTGACTGCGGGCGAAAAGTTCATACAATTGCTTTCTCATCAGCGAATTCATGCAAAGTTTTTTATTCTTTCTTCCAATGAAATAAAATCATCGAACTTTGAATTCAAACAAAAGCTACACTTGAAAAAGTTAGCTGTGCCTAAATTGATAGAGCACTATTTGAAAATAATTTTACATTAGTCTCACAATAAAACACCAAAATATGAGAGGAGTAAACAAAGTTATCCTGATGGGAAATATCGGTAGCGACCCCGAAATTCAAACCCTCGAAGGCGGAATTAAACTGGCGAAATTTCGTCTCGCTACCACCGAAGGCATCAAGGACAAAAACGGAAATCGTATTACCGAATGGCACAACATTGTTGCATGGCGCTTCTTAGGTGATTTCTGTGAAAAGTATGTTCACAAAGGCGATTTGATTTTTATCGAAGGCAGATTGCGCACTCACAGTTGGTCTGATGCAAACAACAACAAGCATTACAAAACTGAAGTTGTTGCGGACACCATTAATATTCATTCAAGAAAAGATAGCGTACAGAAAACTGCAACAGATAATACTTCGGTTCCTGTTGAATCGCAAGTTGAACCTGGCTCATCAGACAATGAGGTTGCTGATGACCTTCCGTTTTAATTTTGCCTCGTCAAAACTTTTAATCCTCATTGGAAAATTCTGATAGTTGCGGGCGGTTGATGATTGTGCTTTTCTCCCTTGGTTCTCAACCGCTCACTTTTTACCTCGCTTTACTTTCGTTACTTGCTGTTTTTTTAACAATATCCATCGCGCTTCTTGGTGGTGCTGAAACAGCAATCTTCTCTCTCAGTTCTAAAGACCTTGAAGAATTACAACTTCGCTCGGCGCGACGCTATCAATATCTGTTGCGCATGATGGAGAAACCTCGTTATTTATTAGCAACCATTGATGTACTGCAAACTTTTTTCAGTGCGTTGTTAGTCTTATTAATTGGCTATGTTTTAGAGGAAATTTCATTCATGAATTTTTCCAACTTGCATTTTTGGTTGCTGTTGCCTGAAATTATTTTACTTACCACTTTGATGATAGTGTTACAGCATATCATACCAAGAACTTTCGCCGAAAAAAATAATGTAGTGTGGACTTTATGGGTTTTACCTGGATTATATTTTTTAGAAAAAATTTTCAGCCCGCTTACAATGCTTGCCATTCACGGTGTAACAGTTGTAGCGAAACATCACGATGAACCTGCAAAGGGAGAAATGAAAATTTTCGGAAACGAAGCAGCAGAGGAAGAGCAAACAACAGAAAAACAGGAAGCGCGGTTTTTAAAAGGTATTCTGAAATTCGGAAGCACACATGTTAAAGAAGTAATGAAGCCGCGAATAGATATGGTGGCACTCGATGCCGATAAATCATTTGAAGAAATTATCAGCGTGGTGAAAGATTCAGGTTACTCACGCATTCCTGTTTATCGTCAGTCAGTAGATAATATCATTGGTATTTTATACACGAAGGACCTGTTACAGTTTCTCAATGCAAAGAGTGAAATGAGCTGGTTGAAAATTCTTCGTCCCGCTTTTTTTATTCCTGAAGGAAAACGAATTCCCGATTTACTGATTGAGTTTCAAACGAAGATGTTACACATGGCGGTTGTGGTGGATGAATACGGAAGCACTGCAGGTATTGTAACTCTCGAAGATATTCTTGAAGAAATCATTGGAGAAATTCGCGATGAATTGGATGAGAAAATAGAATTTGAATATTCACAGATAGATAAAAACAATTTTGTATTCGAAGGAAAAACTTTACTTAACGATGCGTATCGTGCCATGGGAATTAAGAACCAACCATTCGAAGAAGTGAAGGGCGATGTGGATTCCATTGGTGGATTAATACTTGAACTCTGCGGAAAAATTCCCGCTGTGAATGAAGAAATAGAATTCAAACATTTTCGTTTCAGAGTATTGAACATGGATAATCACCGCATACGAAGAGTGAAAGTTACTTTGGTGGAAGAAGAACCCACGGCTTGAAAATGAATTTTAAAAAACAGTACTGTTACACTATAATTTTCCTGACTGTTACACTGATTGTTGCGTGTCAGGAAGAGTACACACCAAAGCCGAAAGGATATTTCCGCATTTCATTTCCCGAACACACTTATAAATTATACGACCCCGAATTTTGTCCGTTCTCATTTGAATATCCGACTTACGCAAGCATTTCGCGCGATACTGTTTTCCTTGACACAGTTCCAGAAAATCCCTGTTGGATGGATGTAACCTTCCCTGATTTCAATGGAACGATTTACATGAGCTATAAAGAAATAAATGCTGAACATAATCTTGCGCGCCTGATTGAAGATGCGCATGTACTCACTTTCAAACATACGGTAAAAGCATCAGGCATTGACGAGAGTATTATCAATTCGCAGAATCATGTTTATGGTTTGTATTATAACATCGAAGGAAATGCTGCATCCAATATTCAATTCTTCGCCACTGATAGCGTGAAAAATTTTATTCGCGGCTCACTTTATTTTAACAATGTTCCTAATGTTGATTCGCTTGGTCCAGTTATTCATTTCGTTGAAAAAGATATTCGACACATGATAAGCACATTGAAGTGGAAGAATTAATTATTTGAGTTTGTACTTTTACCATAAACAATTTTAAAAATGAAGGGAGTAATTATAATGACAGAAGAGAAAAGCGGAAGAAGAATTGCACAATTGGATTTATCACTTCTGTCAAAGAACACAAAAGAGCTTGAAGAACTTTTTGATGTGTTGATTTCTGAATCACGAAAGGATGAAAAAGATTTTTCGTGGAGCGCAATAAAAAAAGATTTAAAGAAGAAGCATAAACTTTAAATCATGTATGAAATCTTATTTAAAGAATCTGCGCGTAAGGAATTATTTGCTTTACCCAAAAATGCACTGATTCGAGTATCCGATTTAATTGAAAAACTTTCAGCGAATCCGAGACCATCAGGGGTAATAAAATTAAAAGGTAAACAAGAAACGCTCTGGAGAATTCGCAATGGTGATTATCGTGTGGTTTATAAAATTGAAGATACAATTCGAGTTATCAGCATTCGCAGAATTGCTCATCGCAAGGAAGTATATGATTAATAAAAAAATGTTGAAACACTTTTAACACAACACAAGCACATCTGCTGTTCCTCAATTTACTTTGTGAAGTCGAAAGCAGTTGATGGCAGGTCAGTACAATTTACTCGAAACACCTATTGAATATCTGAAAGGAGTTGGTCCGCAGCGCGCCGATTCGTTGAAGAAAGAGTTGGAAGTTTTCACTTTCGGCGACATACTCATGCACATGCCTTTCAGGTATGTTGACCGCACAAAAATTTATAAAGTGCGTGAAGTGAATCCACTTTCCCAATATGTTCAACTGAAAGGAATTCTGAAAGACATTGATGTGGCGGGTGAAGGCGCTAAAAAAAGAATGATTGCAAATCTAAAAGATGATTCAGGCATCATTGAACTCGTGTGGTTTGCAGGTGTGAAGTGGATGAAAGAAAATCTGAAAGAAGGAAAAGAATATATCGTGTTCGGTAAGCCGACTGTGTTTGGAAAAAAATTAAACATCGTTCACCCTGATATTTCATTGGCTGAAGATGAAATCAATTCGCTTGCTGGAATTCTTCAACCTATTTATCCTTCAACAGAAAAACTAAAAGCAAAAGGACTTGACAGCAAAGGGATTTCAAAACTCACCCGACAATTATTTCAGCAAGTCTCTAAATCAGACCTTCCTGAAGTACTTCCTAAAAATTTAATTGATAAATATCGTTTGCCTTTGCGCTACGAATCTTTTCAGCAGGTACATTTTCCTACAAATGAATATGAATTAGAACGAGCGCGACAGCGATTGAAGTTTGAAGAATTATTTTTCATTCAACTGAAACTGTTACAGGTAAAAATCGGAAGGCGGGAAAGTTCTGTTGGTTTTATTTTCAATAAAGTTGGAGATTTTTTCAATCGCTTTTATAAAGAGAAATTGCCATACACGCTTACCGATGCACAGAAAAGAGTGATAAAAGAAATAAGAACCGATTTGGTTTCAGGCAAACAAATGAACCGACTGTTACAGGGCGATGTGGGAAGTGGAAAAACGGTTGTTGCGCTAAGTATTATTCTTCTGGCATTAGATAACGAAATGCAATCTTGCTTCATGGTGCCAACTGAAATCCTCGCACAACAACATTTTCAATCGATAAAAGAATTAGTTGAAGGATTAGGAATAAATATTTCTCTACTCACAGGTTCAACAAAAACAAAGGAGCGAAAAAAAATTCACGGAGGAATTTTATCGGGAGAAATCCATTTACTCATCGGCACTCATTCGTTAATTGAAGATACAGTTCAATTCAAAAACCTTGGACTCGTCGTGATTGACGAGCAACATCGTTTCGGTGTTGAACAGCGTGGAAAAATGTGGACGAAGAATTCAAATCCACCACACATTTTAGTGATGACTGCCACTCCGATTCCGCGCACCCTCGCTATGACTTTGTACGGCGACCTTGATGTATCAGTCATTGATGAACTTCCTCCCGGTAGAAAACCAATCAAGACCGTTCATTATGACGACAGCGCCCGCATGAGAGTTTTCGGTTTCATGCGCGAACAGATTATGAAAGACCGACAGATTTATGTCGTGTATCCACTCATTGATGAATCGGAGAAATTAGATTACAAAGATTTGATGGATGGTTTCGAAAGCGTCTCGCGCGAATTTCCATTACCGCAATTTTGCGTGAGCATCGTTCATGGTAGAATGAAAAGCGACGACCGTGATTTTGAAATGCGTCGTTTTCAAAATCGCGAAACACAGATAATGGTGGCGACCACGGTGATTGAAGTCGGGGTAAATATTCCGAACGCAAGTGTGATGGTGATAGAAAGCGCTGAGCGATTTGGTTTATCGCAACTGCATCAACTGCGCGGAAGAGTGGGTCGCGGTGCCGACCAATCATATTGCATATTGATGACTGGACGAAAATTAAATCCGGTTTCAAAAAAGCGAATGCAAACAATGGTGGAAACAAACGACGGATTTAAAATTGCCGAAGTTGATTTAGAATTGCGTGGCCCTGGTGATATGGAAGGAACACAACAAAGCGGAGTTTTGAATTTGCGCATTGCAGATTTAGTGCACGATCAGAAAATATTATTAGCTGCAAGAAAGGAAGCGGAAATTATTTTAGAAAAAGATGCGGGACTTGAATTACCTGAACACAATTCACTCGCTACTTTTTTAATGCACCAACAACAACGCAAAGGTGGGTGGAGCAAAATTTCGTAAACTGTTACAGCACTATATTTTTAATTCTTCTGCTTCTTCATATTCTTCGGCCAGAGTGGTTTTCCTTTTTGCGAAGAACCACTTGTACCTGTAACAGCACCATTCATATAAGCAGGGCAAGTTGTTTTCGGGCTGCAGGAAATAAATTCTGCACTTACGAAAAGCAGGCAGAGCATCCAGAAAATTGTTCGTTGTTTTTTTATTCTGATCATGATGGATTTGTATTTCCTGTTACGAATCTAAGCAGTAAAGTTTCGACCTGAAAAAATTTCTGTTAATAACGAATGTCTATTGTGAACTATTGCAATCAATAATAATTCCATATATAATTTTCCAAATCATTTTCTGTAACAGATTTAATTCCCTTGCTTCGAAACAATTGACAGAAGCGCGTTTCATTCAATTGAAAATTTTCGATTGAATGCTTTTATAAAAATAATTTCTTCAAAAAGTTCCTTTTCTATTTTAACAATTAAAAAATTATGAATCGCTGTTATCCACAGCCAGAGCGGTTTTCAGCGAATTAATTTTCGAATATCATTTGGAAATATCCGAAGCACCTCTAACTTTATAGAGTGTTCTAAACCATTTAAAATTTTTAAACCATGAACAAAGGAGATTTAATCAACAAGATCAGCGCAGAAGCGAAGATCAACAAGACACAAGCCGGTGCTGCATTGAATGCATTTATCGGTACCACAATGAATTCATTAAAGAAAGGTGACAAGCTCACGCTCGTTGGCTTCGGCACTTTCTCGGTGAACAAACGCTCTGCTCGCATTGGGCGCAATCCGCAAACCGGAAAGGCAATTAAAATTGCAGCGAAAAAAGTGGTGAAGTTTAAAGCCGGAAAAGAGTTCGCAACCAAAGTGAGATAATAATAACCAAACCAAAACCAATGGAAGGAAGCAAGGCACATCGTCTTGCTTCTTTTCATTTAAGCCAAACAGAATTTGTAATACACTTTTTTTAGTATCTAATTTCAATTAGGTTTGCGCACCAATAAAAAAAATAACAAAAACAAAAACTATGGGAAGAGGAGATAAAAGAACAGCAAAAGGCAAGCGCTTCAAAGGTTCTTACGGCATTGCACGCAAACAACGCGCAGCAAAAAAAACAGCTGTAAAATCAGCTGCAGTGGCTGAACCAAAAGTTGCAGCAGCGCCAAAGAAAGTTGCGGCTAAAAAAGCAGCGCCAAAAAAGAAAGCAGAATAATTTTTTCAGAAACAAATAACAAAACCCTGATTCAACTATGAGTCGGGGTTTTTTAGTTTCAGGGTGAAAGTCTTTCTATCTCCCACTTGGTTTTTCCGTGATGGGTGTAACGGAGGCGGTCGTGAAGGCGCGAGGTTCTGCCTTGCCAGAATTCTATCACATGCGGAATCACTTTATAGCCGCCCCACTTTTCCGGTTTAGGAATTTCTTTTCCCTCATATTTTTTATCAAGTTCAGTATATTTTTTATCAATCTCTTCGCGGTTTTTTAAAACAGAAGATTGAGCAGATGATAAAGCGCCGAGTTGACTTGCGCGCGGACGGGAATGGAAATACTCTTCTGATTCCTTCTTCGTAATTTTTTCTACTCGTCCTTCAACACGAACCTGTCGCTGCATTTCTTTCCAGAAAAAAACCATGGAAGCATAAGGATTCCAGGTGAGTTCTTTTCCTTTTCTGCTTTCATAATTAGTGAAAAAAATAAATGCATCGTGTTCCACTCCTTTCAGCAACATCACTCTTGCCGATGGTTTGAAGTCAACCATTGTGGTGGCAAGTATAAATGCATTGGGCTCCGGAACTTTTGCTGTTACAGCTTCATCAAACCATTTCTGAAACTGGATGATTGGATTTTTATCAATCGTTGTTTCCAACAATTCTCCTTTCGAATAATCTTCTCTTAAGTCTTGAATTTTTTTTGAATCACTCATTCTAAAATGCGAAAGTAAAAATGAAATGCAATGGAACGCAGATTTTCATTATGGTCATGATTAGTTATGATTCAGTTTCAAATTGTTTTGATCATAATAAATCTTAAAGATCAGCTCAATCAGCATTCTACCCTTCAATGTGCATCCAACCAGTTCACTCCCATACCAACACCTACTTCAATGGGAACATTGAGTTCGATGGCGTGTATCATTTTTTCTTTGATGATGGGGATGATGGCGTCCACTTCTGATTTGTGTGCGTCGAAAACCAATTCGTCGTGCACCTGCAAAGTCATTTTCGATTTGAAATTTTGTTTGCGAAATTCTTTCTGAATATTAATCATCGCCACTTTAATCATGTCGGCGGCGGAACCCTGTATGGGCGCGTTGATGGCGTTTCGCTCGGCGAACCCGCGCACGGTTTGGTTGGCGGAGTTGATGTCGCGCAGTTTTCTTCTTCTTCCTAAAACAGTTTGTACGAATCCGTGCTCGCGCGCGAACTGAATGTTGTCGTTCATGAGTTGGCGCACACCCGGAAAATTTTTGTTGTAGTTATCAATAATTTCTTTCGCCTCGGTGCGCGAGATGCGGAGTGTTTGCGAAAGACCGAAAGCGGTTTGCCCGTAAGCGATGCCGAAGTTCACGGCTTTCGCCTTGCCACGCATGTCGCGTGTAACACTCGCAAGTTCGACACCAAAAACTTGTGATGCAGTTGCAGAGTGAATGTCGTGTCCTTCTTCAAATGCCTTGAGCATGTTGATGTCGCGACTAAGACCTGCGATGATGCGCAATTCTATTTGCGAATAATCGGCGGAGAGAATTACATATTCAGCATTGCGCGGAATAAACGCTTTGCGAATTTCTCTTCCGCGTTCGGTTCTGATTGGAATGTTTTGAAAGTTCGGGTCAGTGCTGCTGAGGCGACCCGTCGCAGCCACCGCTTGATTGAATGAAGTATGAACTCTTCCGGTTTTCGGATTGATGAGTTGAGGAATGGCGTCGACATAAGTTGATTTGAGTTTCGTGAACTCGCGATAGTCGAGCAAGTGATTGACGATGGCGTAGTCGCCGGTTATGCGCGAGAGCGTGTCTTCGTCGGTGGAGTATTGTCCGGTTTTTGTTTTTTTACTCTCGTACGGAATTTTCATTCGCTCGAATAAAACTTCGCCGAGTTGTTTTGGCGAGGCGATGTTGAAACGAACTCCGGCGTCGGCGTAAACTTTTTCTTCGGTTTGTTTTATTTCCTCCTCTAATTTTTTCGAGTAGTCGTTCAGGAAATTTTTATCAATCGCGACTCCTTCAAATTCCATGTCGCACAACACTTCCATTACGGGCATCTCCACTTCGGTGAATAATTTTTCGAGTTCAGATTCTTTTAACCTTGGTGCGAAAATTTTTTCCAACTGAAGTGTTACATCTGCATCTTCAGCTGCGTAGTCGGAAACTTTCTGCACATCAATGTCGCGCATGCTGAGTTGCTTTTTCCCGACACCAATTAATTCTTTAATCGAAACAGGCTTGTAGTTGAGATATGTTTCGGAAAGATAATCCATGCCGTGGCGGAGGTCGGGTTCGATGAGATAGTGAGCGAGCATGGTGTCGAATAATTTCCCTTTCACTGTCATGTTGTACCACTTGAGCAACAGCATGTCGTACTTCATGTTCTGTCCGCTTTTGCCGATGTTTTCGTTTTCTAAAACACCACGGAAATTTTCAAGAAGATTTTGCGCCGCAGTTTTTTCTGCGGGAACCGGAACATAATACGCTTCGGTTGGTTTTACGGCGAATGACAGTCCGACAACTTCGGCGTTGTTTGCGTCCACTCCCGTGGTTTCGGTATCGAAACAAAATTCTGTTACACTTGAAAGTAACGCGAGTAATTCATTCAATTTTTTTTCATCATCAACCAAAATGTAATTGTGTTGAGTGTCGGCGATGGTGTTAAGGTTCTTCGGAATATTTTCTTCCTCATTTCCTGATGAAGCGATTTCGTTTCCGAATAAATCTCTTTGAGTAGTTGAAGATTTAGAACCTGCTGTAACAGTTGATGAAGAAGTCGCCTCTGATTTTTCGGAAGCGATAATTTCAGCTTTGCCAACAGAAAATTTTTCACCCAAAATTCTTTTGCCAAGAGTGCGAAATTCAAGGTCAATAAAAATTTCAGAAAGTTTTTCACGGTTGGGTTCTTCCATGTTGAAGTTATGCTCATCCCAGTTGATTGGCACATCGAGAATGATGGTCGCGAGTTTCTTCGAGAGAATCGCTTTGTCTTTATGCTCTTCTACTTTCTCTTTCAGTTTACCTTTTAGTTTATCGGTGTTCACCAAAAGATTTTCGATAGAGTCGAACTCCTTAATTAATTTTTTCGCTGTCACTTCACCCACACCCGGAATGCCAGGAATATTATCGACTGCGTCACCCATCAATCCGAGAATATCTTTCACCTGATCGATCCGTTCAATTTCCCATCGCGCTTTAATTTCCTTCTCGCCGAGAATCTGTTCCGCGTTTCCGAACGCGGGTGGTTTCCAGATAAAAATATTTTCGCTCACTAACTGACCGTAATCTTTATCGGGAGTGACCATGTAAACTTTGAATCCTTTTTTCTCAGCGACTTTAGCGAGTGTTCCAATCACATCATCGGCTTCGTAACCATCACATTCAACCAACGGAATATTAAACCCGTGAATGATATCCTTGATGTAAGGAATTGAAATAATTAAATCTTCAGGTGCTTCCTGTCGGTTCGCTTTGTAGTCGGCGAAATCGGTGTGGCGCTCGGTTGGCGCGGCAGTGTCAAAACAAACTGCAATGTGCGATGGTTTTTCCTTCTTCAATAAATCAAGCAGCGTGTTCGTAAATCCCTGAATGGCGGAAGTGTTCATGCCTTTCGAATTAATAAGTGGATTTTTCGCGAAAGCATAATACGCGCGAAAGATGAGCGCGAATGCATCGAGCAGAAATAGTCTTTTGTCTTCAGGGTTGCCGTTCATGGAGTTGTCAATTATAATTTATCAAAGGTGATTAGTGCACGGTGAATTTTTTAATGAAGCTTTATTTTGTGAAATTATTTTTCACTTTTCATTTGATTCATTCACCGCCTCCCAGTATTCAACTGCTCTTCGAGTGTGAGGGATTACGATAGTTCCACCGACGATATTTGCGATGGCGAACACTTCAAAAATTTCTTCCTGTGTTACACCTTCGTCCTTGCATTTTCCGACATGATATTTTATGCAATCATCACAGCGCAAAACCATTGACGCTACTAATCCGAGCATCTCTTTTGTTTTCACATTGAGAGCGCCTTCCATGTAGGTGTTGGTGTCGAGATTGAAAAGGCGGTTGAGCACTTTATTATTCGCGCCGGTAATTTTATCATTCATGCGCGCGCGGTAATCATCAAAATCAGTAACGAGTTTGTTCATTTAATTTTTAATTTGAAGTTGAAGGTAGAGTGAAAATGTGAAAGGTAAAAAGTGAAATTCTTTCACTTGTAATTTTTCAAATTAAATATTTTAATTCGGAGAACGCTGATAAAAATTAGAAAAAAAATGCCCCTGCTAAATCACTTCGGCAGGGGCTCCTAAACACTATCCGGTTTCGAACACTAATCGATCCGGATACTTTAGAAAATATTTTATGAATCAGTTTTCATTTAAATCCAGTTGAAACATTTTACCATATCATCAAACTCATTTGACTTATCGAAAAAATAATCGGCACCAAATTCTGATGATTTGTTTTTGTATTGAGGAGATGCATAATTTGTAAGCACAATAGTTATAAGCGATGGGTGAATTCTTTTCATTTCTTTTAAAACTAAAAACCCTGTATCGCTACCTAAAAGATTAATATCTAAAATCATTACATCGGGCAAATGTTTAATACCAAATTTTATAGCATCAGTAGCACAATCAGCTTCGGCAATCACATCAACATTTTCTAATTCCGACAACAATCCTTTTATTCTTTTTCGAATAACATCGGAGTCTTCAACAATCATTACTTTCTTTCTCGTGATTTCTACATCCACCATGATTATAAATTGATGATGTAAAAATGAATTTTGAATTGCCTTTGATTGTAAGCGCTTCATTGAATTGTATGTCATATAAAATATGACATAATAAATTGTAATATTTAATTGGCCAACAACCTGGCCTCAATTACATAGCGGGTTAGTTCGGCATGGTTTCGAATATTTAATTTATTTAAAACACGGGCCCGATAGGTATTTATAGTAGCAGCACTCAGATTTAATTGTTCAGCAATTTCGGTTACTGTTTTTCCATTTGCAAGAAATTGCATCACCTGAAATTCGCGGTCGCTTAAAGTTTCGTGAAGGGCTTTGTTTCCTGCTGAAATTTGATGAACCATTTGTTCAGCAATTTTTGCTGTAACATATTTTCGGCCAATCAATAAAGTGTTTATTGCATCTATTAATTCTTCGGGGGCAGAATCTTTATTTAAAAAACCTGAAGCACCAGCTTTTATTACTCTGATTCCATATTGATCTTCAGCATAAATACTGAGCATTAAAATTTTAGATGAAATTTTTGATTCTATCAATTGCTTTAAAACATCGAGCCCGTTTTTTCCGGGCAACGAAATGTCGAGAACGATCACATCATATTTATTTCGCAGTGCAAGGTGTTCTGCCTCCAATCCGTCACTGGCTTCTTCAACTGTTACATTCAATAACCCTTCGAGCAGAATTTGTTTTAATCCCTTTCGCACCACCGCATGATCATCGGCGATCAATATTTTTTTTGGTAAATTAGTTTTCGGCATATTAACTGTTTTGTTTGAATGGAATTTTAACTATTACAGTTGTTCCGGTTAGTGGATTTGAATTAATATACAGTTCTCCACCAATGATGCTGGCCCGTTCATTCATGCCCATAATTCCAAGCGATTTTTGTTCGGCGCGGTTTTCGGTTTCAATTCCTTTTCCGTCATCAATAATTTCAAGAGTTAGGAAATCATTATTTTCTTCAAGATTAATTATCACATGATTTGCATTGGCGTGGCGCATTACATTGGTCAACGACTCCTGCAAAATGCGGAAGGCAGTAATGTTTTGTTCAGGAGAATAATCAGTTCTAACTATTTCTCCTTCGACCTTACATTTTATTCCCGTTTTGTTTTGAAATTCGTTTGCCTGCCAGATGATTGCTTCATATAAACCGAGGTCATCTAAAATACCCGGACGCAATTCCGTTGCAATTTTTCGAACAGACTGAATAGTGCGATCGGTCAACTGTAACATCTCCTCGGTTTTATTTAAAAGCTCAGCCGAAAGTCCTTGTCGTTTATTCATCCATGAGATATCAATTTTTAAACCAGTGAGCAGTTGACCTAGTTCATCATGAATTTCGCGAGCAATATATTTTCGCTCTTCTTCTCTTGCATTTTGAATGTGTGCTGTTAAACTCCTGAGTCGCGAATTCATTTCGTGTAATTCCTCTTTTGTTTTTTTTCTTTCAGAAATATCTCTGATAAAAGATTGGAATCGACCATCGGATAATAATCGCGCACTGATTTCTACAGGAAATTCAGTTCCATCTTTCCGAATTAATATTCGTTCGGAAATGATGGTGTTACCGCTATTTAAGTGTGCATAATTGACGGGATTATTTTTGAGATTTTCGGGTGAAATCAAATTCATAAATTTCATCTTATGCATTTCGTCTAAATTATATCCTAACATTTTGCAGCCGCTTGCATTCACCTCCTGAATAAAATGATCTGCTCCTGAAATAAAAATTCCATCGGGCGCCTGTTCAATTAGACCTCGAAATTTTAATTCGCTTTCTCTAATTTTTTCCTCAGCTTTTTTTCGTTCGGTTAAATCAATTATTATTCCTTCCAGAATTCCGTTTGGATATTCAACACTTTCAATCAATGTGCAATTTTCGACCAGATAAACTGCACTACCATTTTGGCGTTTCATTTTTATTTCATAATTGAAAAGTGATTTTTTTTCTTTCAATAAATTTAAAAAATCAACCCGGTCTTGCGCATTGAAATATAAATCGTGTGCGGAATTTTTTTCAAAATCATGGACAGAAGTATATCCAAATATCTTCAGAAAGGCATCATTGCATTCCAAAATTTTGCCGCCGACTTCAGATCGATATACACCTGCCAGGTTTCTTTCGAATAGCAATCTATATTTTTTTTCGGCAAATAATTTTTTTTGTTCAGCAATTTTTCGTTCGGTAATGTTTCTTACAATTCCCTGAAAGCGACCATCAGGCAGCATCTTTGAATTTATTTCAACTGGAACTGATACACCGCTGTTCCCCCTCATATATCGCTCGTTCAGAACTGTTACACCGCTGTTTAGTTCATCTATTTTTATTGGTTCGTTTTTTAAATCACTTTCAAAAAATAAATCAGAAATATTCATTTTTAATAAATCCTCCAACTGATATCCCAATAATTTACAGGCACTCGTATTAGCATTTATGATTTTTAAATTATGGTCGGCCATAAAAATGGAGTCCGATGCCTGCTCTACTAGCGAGCGATATTTTAATTCGCTTTTCTGCAATTCATCCTGCGCTAATAATCTTTCTGAAATATCTCTGAAGTTTGTGATTATTGCTTTTACATTTTCATCGTGTAACAGGTTTGTAACATTTGATTCTGTAACAATATAATTTCCATTTTTATGCAGAATCCTGTTTAATCTGTAAAAAGTTTTTCCAGGTGATTGATAAAGAGATTCAAAAAAATCTTTGGCAGTATGCGAGCTATCCGTATGGAGAAATTCAAAAATTTTTCTACCTTTTATTTCATCCGATGTAAACCCGGTTATTCGTTCTCCTGCCGGACTTAAATAAATCAACTCCCCGTTTTCGTTTATTAGACTGATTGCATCATGACTATTCTCAATAAGCATTCTGAATTTTTCCTCGCTTGCTCTTATTTTTTGTTCTGATAATTTTCGTTCAGTTATATTTTCACAAACAATCAGCACTTCGTATTCGTTGTTTTCATTTAATAGCGAGGTGCCTGTTTCTGAGACAAAAATTGTTTCGCCAGACTTTGTATTTTTTTGAATGGTCCACGAAAAAGATTGGTTCGGGTTTTTAATGCATTCGCTAATTTGTTGTAACACTGTAGAATGATTTTCCATGCTGAAAACTTTCAGAATTGATTTGCCTGTTAACTCTGATTTTGTATATCCTAATTCTAAAGCTCCGCGTTTGTTTACCGATAAAATTTTCCCCTGGCCATCAAGTGTGAAATTCATTAATGGATTTTCTTCGTAGAGTGTGCGAAATTGCTCTTCGCTTAACTTAATTTTTTCTTCCGCGATTTTCTTTTCAGTAATATCTCTATAGTAAACTGATACACCATCGGGTGAAGGATAAATAAAATCTTCGTACCAACTATTATTTAAAGCATAAAAAGCAGTTAGTATAACCGGTTCTTGTTTTTCCATTGCAGAATGCAACGATGCATATAATGGTTCTTTTACAACATCAGGAAACTCTTTCCATATATTTTTTCCGATCAAATCTTTTGGATCACGATTATGTAATTCCCCTGCTTTTTTATTTACATAGGTATAGTTCCAGTTTTTATCCAAAGCAATCATTGCATCTGTAATCCGATCAAAAACAATATTTAGTTCGGCAGATTTTTTTTGTATCTGATATTCTAAATCTTCATTTAATTTTTTCAGGCTGCTTTCGGCAATTGCTCGTGCATTATTTTCTTTCACGATTTTATAAATTAAAAATCCAAGAAATAAAAAAACGGAACCCGATAAAATAAAAAAGACAATAAGCGTTTTGCGTTCGCGCTTATTAGATTCATTTGAATAGTTGTGCAATTCTTCACGACCGATTGTTTCAATTTTTGATACAGCAAGACGAATGGAATCCATTTGGATTTTTCCATTCATTGTGTATATCAATGAATAGGCCTTTTCGTTTTGTCCATTTAGAAAAAAATTATTAATCTTTCTTCGAAATGCAATGTTTTTATTTATATAGTTTTCAATTGAATCGCTTATCGTTTCTACTCGCTTATCGTTTTTGGAATATGTTTTAAAAGAATCAAGAGTGATGTAAGTTTGGTTAACAGCTTCTTCAAAATTCTGATAATACATTTTGTTCTTGTTATTCTCACTTACAATAATATCGCGACCTGCACTTTCCACTTTCAAAATATTGTCATTCAGGATTTCAATATTTTTTAAAAGACCTAGTGTGTTCCTGTATCCAACAGAATTGGTAGTGGTAATTTCGAAATTGCGATAAGTAAAAAATGTTAATACAACTATAACAGCAATTGCAACCGCATAGCCAATAAGAATTTTGGAACTTGATTTCATTGAGGAATGAATTTGACGGCTTTAATCTAAAATAAAATTTTTTGAATAATGATTTTTAAATCTTTAACCGGATATATTTTTCGTATTAATTTTTTCAGTCGATATTTTTCTCTTAAATATTTTTTCAGAGTTCATGCTTGCTAAGTACACTCCGATAAAAATTAACAACATGGAAATAATTTTCACACCGCTCAAATCATCTCTTCCCAAAATCATTGCGAAGATTGTTGCCAATGCAGGTTGTACATAAATATATATTCCAACAACTGATGGGTCGGTAGTTTTCAATGCAAGAATATTAAACAGATAAGCGAAGAATGTTGTTGCAATTACAATGAATGATAATTCATACCAGATAGTTGGAGTAAAACTGCGCCAGTCAATGGCGTGAAATTCATTCCAGCTAACAGGCAGCACTAATATCCATCCGAAAATAAATACCCACTTGATAACTGTTACAGGATGATATTTTTTCATCAATGGTTTTGCAATAACTAAGAACACAGCATACGACGAAGCATTAATCATGATGAATACATCACCGAGTGCGGTTGAGGAAGAAAACGAAACTTCTTTTCCGAAAACAGTAATCACGAGTGCGCCGATTATTCCAACAGCGATTCCAGCAATTTTTAAAATTGTAATTCGCTCATCTTTAAATAGTGCAGATAAAACCAAAACGAGAATCGGAGTCGTGGTCATTATTAATGCTGCATGAATTGGAGTTGTAATTGACAATCCTTTAAAAAACATCAACTGATTTATTGCAACACCGAAAAGGCCACAAGAAATTAATAGCGGAATATCTTTTCGTTTTACTTTTTCACGAACGAAAAAAAACTGAACGGCAATAAACAAAATGACAGAAACTGTTACACGAATTAATATTGCTCCAAATGGTTTTACAAAATGTGGAACAACATCTTTAGCAACGGTGAAACTGACTCCGTAAATTAAATTGGCAATAAATAAGAAAAGATGAGTGCGGAAAGTTTTTGTCATTAAAAATCTGTTCCGATAGAAAAATACCAGATTCGTTTATTGAAAACTCCGCTGTCAAATCCTTTTGCCCAATCGAGTTTTACAAAATATCCGAAAAGATTTGTGCGAGCGCCCCAACCAATGCCGGCGACAAGTGGTTCGCGGAAATAATTTACCTGAACTGTAATTGGTCCCTGATTAAATACTTGCGTGTTGAACGGATTGTTTTCGCTGTAAGGTGAAAATCCCTGCCACGCAGTTCCTGCATCAACAAAACCTACGAGTTGAAAATTTCGAATGAGTTCCGAGCGAATCGGGGAATTAAATAAGTAACTGAAAACAGGAAAACGAATTTCTGTATTTACAAGAGCAAAAGAATTTCCGTTGCGAATATTTTGTTCGAAGCCGCGAAGATTAGTTGCGAGTGATTGAAAAGCATAGTTCGCAGTTTGACTTACATCAGTACCTGTATTAAATCTTGGAATGAACCAACCATCAACTCCTCCGAGATAATAAACAATTTTTCCATCGCCCCAAGACGAAGCAGCGTTGAAACGAGTTGCCCAAATTATGTTGCGATGAATTTTTTGGTAGTGACGATAGTCAACTCCGGCAACAAATAAGAAAGGACCATTCTTCACAACCAATCCCATTGCTTCAGCATAAATTTTATAACGAGTGCCGTCTAAAATATTTGTTTGAATTTTTAATGTGTTATCGAAAACATATTCTCCGCGAACTGAAATCCAGTTTTCATTATAGTCTTTCAACCCCAAACTGAAACTATCAGAACCAAGGAAAACTAATTTCTCCATCCGGTAAGAAGCAATGCCACGAATGCTTTTTGTAAAATCAATCGGATATTTATAAGCGGCTTCAAAATAATTTGTTTTTGCTTTTGCATAAACAGGATAAGCCCAGTACGGCGATGCATCATAAGGTGGCTGCATATTTACATGACGGTAGAAAGTATATTTTTTATCCAATCGTTTTTTTATGTCGTCGAACGAAAAGAAATATTCATTGCCACCAAGAGTAGTCGGAACACGAAATCCTCCGGTGAAACGATAGTCTTCAAACAAATCAGTCGTGCTCAATTTTATCAATCCGTTAATGCCGGGGTTTTGAAACACTCCACCATTCGGCGCAAAACTCTGGTAGCGATTCACCATTAAATTATTATCCAACTGTGACACTACATAGTCAGTTGAGAAGCGCGGATAGTAAGGGAGAATTTTACTGAACTTAATTCTCCATTCTTTCTTTTGTGAAATTTCTTTTTTGTCGTCTTCGGTTTGAGTTATAACTGTTACAGGCTTGTGCGAGAACTCACTTTGAAAAATATAATTGTTGATGTCAACTTTTGTTGAGTCTGAAGATTTCTTAACAGTATCAACTGCAACAGCCGCGCTCATTTGCTTTTTCTTTTCTTCAGCAGAAATTTTATCAGCGAGTTGTTGTGTGTATCCTGTGTTTGGAAGAGAAGTGTTTTTTGTAGTGTCTATCGTTGATTCATTTTTTGTTACAGTAAAAAAATATTTTCCATTGGCAAAGAACAACTCAGCCATTTTGTGTGCCTTCAATGCATTCTCCTGTTCAAGAATACTGTTACTGTAATTTGTGTTTGGAAATGAATGAGCAACATCGCGATACACCGGAATTTTTTTTGTGGAATCGGGATGAAGTGTTCCTGCTGCGATTAACGAATCCATATTGTATTTCGGATTCTGAATGACTGAATCAGGAAAATAATAGAAGTGATTGTAGTGGTCGAAAGCTGAATCAATATAAGCGACATAGCGATTATTGATTCCGTTTTTATCGCTGGTGTAACAGAAAAAATTATCGTTGTAACCTGTTGGAATACTCTCATCAGCATTCGGAGTATTTGTTACACGAGTTAGAAGTTTATCTCTCGTTTTCAGATTGAAATAAAATAAATCGAAACTCTTGAGTGGCATTATGGTGTCGAGTTGCGCGGAGCGAAGCGTATCATCCAAACGATTCGAACTCCATAAAACAATTGTCCGGTTGCTCAACTTTACAAAGTGCGGATTCAAATCATCATAAAAATCATTTGTTATCTGATCAATTTTCCCGGAGAGATAATTCATAATATAAATATCACTCTGGCTGCGATTCACTGCACTCATTACAATTGATTTCGGATCGGCACCAAATGAAATGCTCAATATCTTTTGGAAATTCGTTACAACTCTTTCCGATTTTTTTTTCGTTTCGAAATCATAGACATCGAGAAATAATTTTCCTCTTTTCTCAATCACCATTGCAAGTTTGCTTCCTGTTGGATCCCACGCCGTAAGCGGATATGAATAATCAATCGGCTGCGAAATATTTTTAAACCCTCCACGCAAATAAGTGCGCCGATGTTTTTTATCAATGTCATAAACTTTCACTTTATACTTTCCTAATTCATTCTGGCAATAAGCAACCCGTTCAAAAGTCGGGTCAGGATGGAACTGATAGTACTTTCTTCCTTTTCGTGTTTTGATGGAGACTTTATCAAGCGTATTCGGATCCGTTTTTACTGATTGTTCCAACGCGTATTGATTGCCATAATAATTATTGAAATCGCCAATGAGTTGACGCATTGTTTTTCCAATCACAAAGTTGAAACCACTCTCCACACTTCGGTTAATGCGAGTGAGATATAAAATATTCGGAATGGAAGTCGCGCCATAATTGCGAGCGATGTAATACCACAATGCCTGCCCCGCAAACTTTGCATCTTCACCTGTTAGCTTGTTAAAATTTTTATACTTGCCCGAAAGAATTCCGATTCGCAAACGATTATCCAATTCGGTACTCCAGTCTTTTCCAATGTATGAAGCAAGACCTTCTGTGTACCACGAAGGAAGATTTAGCAACACAGCATTCTGTAACACTTCCTGAATGTTGCTGCCAAACATCATATTATCTAAACAGATTTTTGCAATGCCCTCACGAATCTGTTTTAGTAAATCATAATGGTTGCCATTGAAATAGACAAACATTTTGTTGCCGATAATTTTCGTAGTGCCTCCTGTATTATTCTGCTCCACACCGTAACCGATGTTCGATTGTTTGAGATCGCTCAGATTATTGTAAATGAGAATATCAATGTTGTCGTTGATTTTATATTCGAGAGCGTCTTCAACCGATTCAATTTCGCGCTCACCTTCGGTGATAACAAATTTCCCCAAATCCTGACCACCGAGATAGAAATAAACAGAAAACCGATCCGATTTATAAAACGACCAATTAAAAGTTGAATACTGAACGCGGTTTTGTCCGAACTCTTCCTGCGTGGTTTGCGCGTGAAGTGTAACAGTAAAAAAAACAATGAGAAATAGGGAAAGTAGCGACCGTGCGGTTTTCATTGGCTTACAAATATAATAACTACGGGTGTGATGAACTGATTGTGTGAAAAGGAACTTCAATGTAGTACAAAATTTAAAATTACGATTCATTTTTGCGAGATGCTTCACCTTCATTCTTTCACCTTCAATCCTTTTCAGGAAAACACTTATGTACTTTATGATGAAACAAAAAAGTGCGTAATTATTGACCCGGGGTGCAGTGATGATGCAGAGCGAAATGAACTCACGCAATTTATTGCAACGAAAAACCTGAGTCCTGTATTGCTCATCAACACGCATTCGCATATTGACCACATGCTTGGAAATAAATTTATCAAAGGCAAGTACAATATTCCGTTTCTGTTACACAAAAATGAATTGCCGATTCTTCATTCAGTTGTAGAGACCGGTCGCAAGTATGGAATTTTTGTGGATGAATCTCCCGAACCCGATCAATTTATCGAAGATGGAGAAATTGTTCGATTCGGGAAAACAGAATTGAAAACATTATACACTCCCGGTCACGCTCCGGGTGAAGTTTCTTTTTATGAAGCTGAAACAAAAACGCTGATTGCGGGTGATGTGTTGTTCAGCGGAAGCATCGGGCGATATGATTTTCCATTGAGCGATTATGAAACATTGATGCAAAGTATTTTTCAGAAATTTTTGCCGCTTGATGATGATGTAACAGTTTATTGCGGTCACGGTACGCCAACTACAATAGGGAAGGAGAGAAGAACAAATCCTTTTTTGTTGGAGTACGCTGATAGTTTGAAATAATATTTTCTTCTATAAAAAAGAAGTTCCTTCCGCCAATGACGAATGGAACTTCAATAAAAAATTTAAACCGTGATTAATTAAAATGGTAAATCATCATTTCCCTGAGAAGCCGCCGGCATTTCAGATGGCGCTGATTGATTGCTGTATGAAGGAGCGGCTTGATTGTAACTGTTGCTATTTGAATTGCTGTTACTGCTTCCACCACCACCGCTGCTGATATCAATTTTCCAGGCGCGAACATCGGTGTACCACTTGCTGTTAAATTCTCTTGATTCCAGATTGAAAGCGATTCTCAATTCAGTGCCGGGTTGATAATTCGCGACCTGATCAGCTTTATCACCGAAGCAAAGCACACAAACTTTTTTAGGATATTGTTCTATCGTTTCAATGATGAGGTCTCTTTTTTTCCAGTCGCCGCGAGTGCTTTTACCAGCGAATTCCGCATTAACCTGAATTACTTTTCCAATGATTTCGTTTCCCATGTTTTTTATTTTAGAAGTCAAATGTAACCGTTGAGTGAAAAGTTATTGAATGGAGAGAGTGAAATATTTAGTCACACGGTTTCCACAGAAATGACGCGCTTATTAACAATTCTGAATTACGAATTTCTCCCGAGGTTTCTGAATGACTTGAAAATGATTTCCAAATCTTTTGCAGTAGAATAATTTCTTGCATATAAAAGATTCAATCGGTTGACTGCATCCGCCGAAGGTTTTTTCGAAAGCAAATCAGCGGCGTTCAAAATTCCTTTTTTAATTTTTGGGAGCGAAGAAGATTGTTCGCCCGAATATCCGACCCAGGTTTTGTTTCCGAACAGCGCGCTGAATAAATTGCTGACGAGACCGAAAATATTATTCACGAATAATAAATGTAACGGTAGCGTGGCGAGAATAAAAAGTGAAAGTGTAACATCGAGCAATCGCTTGTTTCTTCTGTTGTTCCGCGAATCAATCTGCATGCTGATGTCGATGGTGTAGAGTTCGCCGTTTAAATCTTTCGAACTTGAACCAATCACGCTCAAACTTTCTTCCGGAACAATTTTATAATCCACCTTGCTGCCGATGTTCGCCATCGCGCTGATTATTTGCTGTGATGTAACATCCTTCGAACAAAAAATAATTTCATCGGGGTTATATAATTCCACCAAATCAGATAGCTTATTTAAATGGCCGAGCCGCTCTTCTTCCCGTGACTCGTTCGGATAAGTCGCCGCGTCAGGCAATACAAACCCCAGGTGCTGAAAATTTATTCGGGCGTTGCTGAGCAACTGATACACCCGCTTGCCCTCATCATAACTTCCGACGATAAATATTTTTCGCTGAAACTCTTCGCCCCAGCTGAAATTTCTGAATTGAAAATAATGTTTGATAAATCGCCAGCTTGTGAGAAAAAAAACTCCGAACACGAATCCGAGTAAAATCATTCCTCGTGAGAAGCGAAGCGTGTCATCAAGGAATCCATAAACCGCCGCTATAATTAAAGTACCGATGACTAATCCCTGAATAATTTTTCCGGGTTTTGAATTGCGGTCGTAACCACCACTGAAAAAAATACTGAGCAACCAGACCGCGATATAAGCCGGAACAATTATTAAAGTGTACTGCGGCGGATAACTCACGCCTTCAGTCGCTTTCACTTTTGTTTCCCATAACTCTTTAAAAAAAATCATGGCGGCGTACAAGCCGATTGCGTCGAGTGCGGGCGCAGCAATCGCATTTACAAACCTGCTTAACAATGCAAGCGCGGCGCGGAAATAAATCGCCACATTCAACATCAGTATCAAACCGCTCGCACCGCCTTGCGAAAAATGTTTGCGAGCGAAAATGATCATCGCCTGATAAAACATGCGCACATAATTGAGCGAACCTTTTTTCGTGCTCTCCCCTTTGTAGTGAATGATGCGCGTGTCAGCTAAATAATAATTTTTATATCCCGCTTTAATCACTCGATACGAAAGGTCAATGTCTTCGCCATACATGAAAAAAGTTTCGTCGAGCAAACCGATTTCATCCAATACTTTTTTTCTGAGCAACATGAAAGCACCGGCGAGCACTTCCACTTCATTATTTTCATCGGGAGAAAGATGACCGAGATAGTAATGCGAAAAAGTTTTTGACTTCGGAAAAAATTTAGTGAACCCGAACGCTTTGAAGAACGCGACGGCCGGAGTTGGAAATCCGCGCTTCGATTCTGGAAGAAAATTTCCGGAGCCGTCGAGCATTTTTACACCAAGCGCGCCGGCATCGGCATGTGCATCCATGAAGCGAACACACTTTTCAAAAGTATCTTCTTCAACAACCGTGTCCGGATTCAGGAGCAAAACATATTCTCCTTTCGCCAATCGTATCGCCTGGTTATTCGCTTTAGAGAAACCGGTGTTGTTTTTATTTTCAATGAGAATGACTTCTTGAAATTTTTGCTTCATCATTTCCACCGAGCCATCCACCGAATGATTATCGACCACAAAAACTTCCACCGCAAGATTGCGCGATGCTTTGCGCACCGACAGCAATGCCTGCTCTAAAAAGAACTTTACATTGTAGTTGACAATGATGACCGAGAGTTTAATCATTCGCGGTTGACGAGATAATTTTCGTAAGGCGTGCGCGTGGCAATAGAGCGCGCCAGTGTGAGGTCATCTACATATTCGAGTTCGCCGCCGAATGCAACTCCGCGTGCGAGCGTGGTGATTTTCACTTCGGGAAACTGATGCAACTTGCGGGAGAGATAAAAAATAGTGGTGTCGCCTTCCATCGTGGGGTTTAACGCCATAATCACCTCTTCTATTTCACCGGATGAAGCGCGGTGTAACAGCGATTCGATATTTAACTGGTCGGGCCCCATGCCTTCAAGCGGACTGATGATTCCACCGAGCACATGATACAAGCCGTTGTATTGATTCACCGATTCAATGGCGATCACATCTCTGAAATTCTCGACCACGCACACGAGTGAACGGTCGCGCGACCGGCTGTTACAGATGCCGCATCGTTCGCCGTCGGAAATGTTGTGACAGGTTTTGCAGAATTTTATTTCGCTGCGCATTTTATAAATCCGTTCCGAAAATTGTTTTACCCCTTCCGGATTCTGGCGAAGCAGGTGAAGCACTAAACGCAAAGCAGTACGGCGCCCGATGCCCGGCAGTTTTTCAAATTCGCTTACGGCATCCTCAATCAATCGCGATGGAAAATTCATGGGATAAAAATAGTTGAATGAAAGTAGGAAGTAAATAGTAGTAGAAAGTAAATACAAGAATAAATACTCTGATTATAGCTTGTCTTTTTGCCGTTGAATTTTTTTTAACTCATCAACATCCGCTTTATCCTTTGGTCTGTCGCTAATCATTTTACTGATTATTAAATCATTCAGATGAAGGATGGGGATTTTTTTTCCTCCCATTACAAAAAACTCTTTGTGCTCATCCGCTTCGGAATATTTTAGCGGGGGAACTTTAGTAAGAAAATCAATTCGGGTTGGAGGCGAACCGATATGAAAAATATTTATCTCGTTGAAATCAAATTCCGAAACGGTTTTTAAATTTTCTTCTTCAATATTTTCACCGCGCAAAACCTCAATCAGTTTTTTTTTGTTTTCGTTATCAGGCTTCAACCATAAATCCATATCGTCTGTTGTTCTTCCGTAGCCATGAAAGATTACCGCATAACCGCCAATGAGAATAAATTCAACTCCCGTATCAATCAATTTGAAAATAAAATCACGATGCTCGTCAACTAAAATATTCATTGTCCGTCGAAATATATTTTAGTACCCAATCCTCTGTTTTGTTTTAACTCTTCACTATAAATTTTTTTTATCAATGCAGTGGCGTTTGCGAGTCGTTGCTCAGGAGTAAGTTTTAATTGCTCACGAATATTTGCTTCCGCTTCATCTTCAAACGACGAAAAAAATTGCATGCGCTTGCTTTTATATTCAGCAAGTGGCTCTTTCAGGTTATCTTTTTTTTCTTCTTCGTTCATTGGGTAAAATTAATTCAGCTTTACTCTGTTTGAATAAAATTATTTTTTATTCATCACGGAAATAGCCGTTGACGATGTATGACCCTGAACCCCATATAAGAGTCGCTGATAACACTTGACCAGACGATAATATCGTTCCAGTTATAGAAGGGAAACCCTGAATGCCTCCTACCTGAACGCCATTTAGATTTAAATAATATTGTGAATTCGAACCTATTGTTGGAGCCGAATTTGTTACAATGAAAATTTTTCCCGCGGGTATTATAAAAGGGCTTGAAGAAATGTTAACTGTAATCCAGTTAACAGTTTTATCAACTAACCAACCTTGGAAGGTTCCGGTATAAATAACACTGACAACTTCATTTGAACTAATACCAGTTGGATAATAAGGAGCTGTAGTAGTACCAAATTGAGTAATTGTATCTGAATTTACAACTATTCCGTACCACCTCCCAGGAGGGATGTATAAGTTTTTACCGAGTGGAACAATGTATGGAGTGCTATCAATGGTTATCGGGGTAATATTTCTAAGCCCATCTGGATATTCCAAACTTTCATAAGTTGGATTTGTGTAAAGCGCATAAGGCACGCTCATAAATTGTGTTACACCCATTGTTACATAATTGCTGCCGCCGAGTGTGTCAATTTCTGTTTTCAGAAACTTGTAATTCTTTCCCCAGTTAATGGCGCTGAAGGTTCCGCTCACAACTGTTCCGTTTCCAATCACTACAGAAAATAATCCTGTGGTGTCGGTGGTCGGGTTTTGTGTTTCAACATAAACGGCGGTTCCTGTTGCGCTGCTGTCGAGCACGCTTAACCGTAAACTCACCAACTGATTGCTGAGCGCTGTACCGTTTGAACTGAACACCACCGCCTGATAATTTAATCCCTGCGGTGCCTGCGCCATTGCAAACTGAAAAGAAAGAAATGCTGTAACACTCAAAAGAATTTTTTTCATAACCGCGCTTTTATGAATTTGGAGGAAGAAATAATTTCATGATTTCCACCAAGCAAATGAATAAAGTAAATGCCCGCTGAAATATTTGGTAAATCAATGTGGTCGGATGTAAGTTGTTCGCTTATTATTTTCAATCCAAGTGAATTAAATATTTCAACAGTTTTAACCTTCGTTAAATCTCCTTTCAGAAAAATAATATTATCGGTAGGGTTGGGATACAAACCAATAACAATTTTTTGTTCAGGAACTGTTACAGATGAAAACACATATTGAAAAGCGCCGGTATAAAATCCTTGCGCCAACATTGTTGTCGTGTTTCCCTTCTTTCCAATCAAAGGTTCGCCAACAGAAGTTTTCATCACAATACCCGAATTCGAAAATGTATTTCCGCCGCTGTTAATGATTTTTCGTTCGATGGTTTGCGCGAAACACTTCGAAAACGATACTGTTACAATCAAAAACAAGAAGAGTTTTCTATTCATGAATAAATATCTTGTACCGAAGATAGAATTTATGGGGAATAAGTTGCTTGAGAGTTTTTGCTGCGGATTCTATTCCTGTGAATCTAATGCGGAATTAATAATTGAAGATACAAATATGAAAAAGTAAAGTTTGAAATTGTTCGGTTAATTTTGTTTCACAATTTGAAAGATGACTGAGAAAAATAAATTTCTGAAATTGTTAAAGCTGGCGGCAAAATCTGCAAGGCAAAAAGCGTCAAGAAAAAAACTTCCGATTGCCATATCTGAAAACGGAGAAGTGAAACTTATTTACCCCGACAATAGTGAAAAAGTGCTTCACAAATTAAAGCAGCGGAAAAAAGCATCTTGAAATAATGAAGCCGCGTTTCAGAATGTTTGCCGGACCAAATGGTTCGGGCAAAACGCATTTGTTTAAATATTTAAAAAGTCAATCGTTCATTCACACAGAGATGTATGTGAATGCAGATGAAATAGAAAAAAAAATTTCTTCTACGCTCTCGTTTCATTTCAATGCGTATCGCATAAAAGTTTCTGACGCTGATTTTAAACAGCACATAGTTCAATCAGGAATTCTAAAAAAAATTAAAGACAGAAATTTTCTTGAGAAAATTAAAATTGAAAACGGAGTACTGACAATTAACATTCAACGGAGTGAAATAAGTTCTTACATCGCATCCTTTGTGGCTTCATACCTTGCTGAGAAATTGATTGAGAGTGGTCAGTCATTCTGCTATGAAACTGTTTTATCTCACGCCTCAAAAATTAAATTGCTGGAAAAAGCAAATACAATCGGATACAAAACATATCTGTATTTCGTGTTTACAAATGACTGGCATCTGAATGTTGAACGGGTGAAGTTGAGAGTTCAGCAAGGTGGTCATCCGGTTGACAAACAGAAAATTGAAGACCGATACTTTAGGTCACTTAAACATTTTTCAGGAGCCTCGGCATTTGCTAACACCACTTACCTGATTGATAACTCAAAAAATTTTGAGTTGATGTCTGAATTAAAAAACGGAGAATCAATTTTTATTTCTAAAGATTATCCTGATTGGCTGAAGAAATATTTTATTCCTAAGATGTAACAGTTTTCTGCAATCACTCTGCCTTATTCAAAATTCTCAACTTCGCATACTTCAACAATATTTTTTTTGTTCCCGATTCGTTAAATTCAATTGTCGCGATGCGCTCGAATTCGCTGCCTTCGAGTTTCAGAATTTTTCCGACGCCGAAACGCTGGTGTTCCACTTCCATCGCTTCTTTAATTTCTCTGAAATCATCCGGCTTAAAATCCGCCGATGGCTTATAAGCGAAAGCGGGTGTAACGGGATTTGTAAATTTTGGAGCGGCGGGTTTTTGAGTGGAAGATGACGGCGAAGATTTTTTATTGGAATAATAATTCGGTTTACTGTAAGTGTCTTCACCCAAAAATGAAGGGCGCGAAAAATTCTGCTGATTGCCGGTGTAAACATTATCAATACTCTTCGGGTCAATCTCATCAATGAAGCGACTGGGGTCGCAGTAAGTGAGCGAGCCGTAACGGTAGCGCGTGTTGGCGTACGAGATGGTGAGTTTGTGTTTCGCGCGAGTGATGGCTACATAAAACAAGCGGCGCTCTTCTTCCAAATCTTCGCGACTATTAAGCGACATGGCGGCGGGAAAAAGATTTTCTTCCAACCCAACCACATAAACACACGGAAACTCCAAACCCTTCGCGGCGTGAATGGTCATCATGCGCACGCGGTCGTTATCGTTCGTGTCTTTATCAGCGTCGGTGAGCAACGAAATATTCTGCAGGTAGGCGGCGAGTGATTTATCTCTTGTGAGTTCATCTTTTATTTCGCCGTCGGCTGTAATGTCGGGCGCTTCGCTGTCGGTAAATTCTTTTATGCCATTGAGCAACTCCTGTAAATTTTCGTAACGACTGAGTCCTTCAACGGTTTTATCGTCGTACAATTCTTTCAGCAGTCCACTGCCTTTCGCGACTATTGAAGCGACTTCAAAAGCGTTCATCGTCGTCAATTGGTTCGACCAGTTTTTAATCATGAACATAAAACTTTCGATGTTGCCGTTACTGCGGTTGCCTTGCATTTCGGTTGTCGCGTTCTGTAACACATCCCATAGTCGCATGTCTTTTTCTTTAGCGATAACCATCGCTTTGTCAATGGAAGTTTGCCCGATGCCGCGCGCCGGATAATTGATGACTCGCTTCAACGCTTCTTCATCGTTATGATTTACGCAAAGCCGCAGGTACCCAACAAGGTCTTTAATTTCTTTGCGCTGATAAAAACTTAATCCGCCATAAATCACATACGGAATATTTAAACGGCGCATGGATTCTTCAAAAGCGCGACTCTGCGCGTTGGTGCGATACAAAATCGCGAACTCATTGTGATGCCGCTGGTGTCGCATCTTCTCTTCGAAAATACTGTCGGCGACAAGTTTGCCTTCGTCATTATCGCTGAGCGCGCGAATTAGTTTTATTTTTTCGCCCTCAAGATTCTCGGTCCAGATTTCTTTATTAATCTGCAATTTGTTATTGCCGATTACTTTATTCGCGGCTTTAACAATGTGTTGCGTGCTGCGGTAATTCTGTTCGAGTTTGAAAGTCTGTACTTCGGGATAATCGCGTTCGAAGTTTAAGATGTTCGCGATCGTGGCGCCGCGGAAAGAATAAATACTTTGCGCATCGTCGCCCACCACGCAAATATTCTGATGCACATCGCCGAGTTTTTTCACGATGCTGTACTGCGCGTAATTCGTATCTTGAAACTCGTCAATCAAAATGTATTTGAATCGTTGCTGGTATTTATAAAGTATGTCGGGAAATTTTTCCAACATGAAGTGCATCTTAAAAAGTAGATCGTCAAAATCCATCGCGCCCGATTGCTGCATTCTCCGCTGATAAATTTCATAAATCTCTCCAATGCGCGGGCGACCGGAAGAACTATCATCGCCTTGAATATTAAAATCTTTCTGATATTCTTCAGGGCCGAGCAAACTGTTTTTCGCCGACGAAATTCTGTTGTGAATTACATTCGGTTTGTAAAGAGAATCGTTCAACCCAAGTTCCTTGATAATCGCTTTGAGCAAACTGCGAGAATCATCAGTATCATAAATGCTGAAGTTCATCGGATAGCCGATGCGGTCGGCGTGGTAGCGTAACACCCGCGCAAACACCGAGTGAAAAGTTCCCATGTATAAATTGCGCGCTTCTATGTTCGTTAACTTCTCAATTCGCTCCCGCATTTCAGCGGACGCTTTGTTGGTGAAAGTGAGCGCGAGAATATTAAACGGGTCGACGCCCTGCTGTAACAGATATGCAATGCGAAATGTAAGTACGCGGGTTTTTCCTGAACCGGGACCGGCGATAATCATAATAGGGCCATCCGTTGCCTCTACAGCTTGACGCTGCATTCCATTCAGTTCATCCAGAAAATTCATGCGGTGAAAGTAGTTTCTTGATTTGAAGATTTGAAAATTTGAAGAATTGGAAATGATGTTTTTTTATTCACAAATTTTTTTGAATGACTTTATTTGCACAATGAAAGAAAAAGAAAAACCGCAAACCAGTCCAAATGATTTTCTGTGGACTATCGGATTTGTATTCTCTTGTGTGGTGTTGATGTATCGCTTGATGACCTCACTGAATATTATGGATACTCACTCAGTAATCGGTGGAACTGTTATTGGTTTAATAGGCGCGCTCGCCGGAATAATTTTAAAGCGCGTAACAGTTTCTCTTCCGGTCGCTCAGCGTATCGCGATAATTGTGGCGCTGATTGTCGTCGCGTTTTTTATAAAGTGATTGATATTAATTTTGCCACAGATTCACAGATTGTTTTTCAAAGAAGAAATTGAATTTGTGAAATGAAATTTTACAAGAAAAAATCTGAGCAATCATTTTTAGAATTTTTTAGAAAAAAAATAAAGCGACTAATCCGTGAATCTGTGGCAATCCATCATTCAATTCCAACTTTCTTCCAGTCATTCCGCGGAAGAATATTTTTCAGATGTGCGATAACATCCCATTCTAAATCTTCCTTGGTCGGAATATAATTTTCAAGTGAAGCATCTTCTTTATCTAATCGTGCAACTGCTTTTCCATTTTCATATTTATAACTGAATCGCTCGTCGCCTTCATCAATCGCTTTCTGAATTTGCTCGGGATATGGTCCGTACAATTTCAAATCAATCGGAGCGCTATTGAGAATGATGAATTTTTTCTGGAAGCGATATCTGACCGAATCAGGATTTGAAGTGCCGAATAATTTCATTCGGTATTCATTTCGGAAAGATTCTAAGTCCAGAGTGTTGTTGGATGTGATTACACTTTTTCTCCACGCGAAATATTCGTTACGGTAAATGATGCGGTCGAGCGATTTTAATTTCTCCAAATGAAAAACCATCACTTCCGGAATTTCCATTTCATTATAAAACAATGGAATGCCAAGCACATCAAATTTTTCATACTCGGTGTATTTCAGATTTTTTGTCCGGCGGATTAAAAAGAATTCTCCTTCATCAGCGTTTGCGAACAAAGAAGAAACATGATGAAAATCTCCGCTCAGATTTATTCTCGCCAGTTTAATCGCAGTCGGATAATTAATTGTTGAGATTTTTTCTTTAAGCCATTCAGAATTATACTTTCCAATTCGCTGACGAAAAACCATATCAGCGTCCCACCGCAAATGCCATCTGTATTTTGAATGTTGCAACCCAAGATTGCGACAGTCTCCTAATAATTTCCCAGGCGCTTCAATCACATCAACCTCCACCTGATGGGAAAATTTCTGCTGAAAACTTTTTATTTTCATCAGGCTGTTATCAGTCGAACCATTGTCAATGCAAATAATCTGATCAGCGAATCCGATTAAACTTTCGAGTACGAGAGGAAGATTGTACGATTCGTTTCGCGCGACCACAACGGCTGTTACACCCTCCTTCGCATCATCCAACTCATAATTTTTTTTATTGAGTGAATAATTGATTGAAGCGATTGGCTTCAATAATTTTTTCAGAAAGGTTTTTGCTAAACTCAATGCAGCTGATTCAATTACTTGTAACAGTCGGAAATTAAACCGCTTCCTTTTTTTCTTTCGCTTTTATTTTCTCTAAGAAATTTTTTGCGAAAGCCTTCATATCCGCCGCTGATTCTTTATTCATGGTGGCGCGCTCGAATGTGTCGCTTAAAGTCATAAGTGTTTGAAAGAAGAACAGATTCATTTCTTCCACCGTCATTTCCTTCGTCCAGAGTTCGATACTTAAACCACTTGTTGCTTTGTGGTCCCACATAGAAAGCAACATTGCTCTGCATTCTTTCCATCCTGCGATACTTGAATCCGTTGCATCCCACATTATTTTTTCCGGAATCAGTTTCTCGTCAAGTGTAACAGCGATATTTATTTTTGATTGTCGTTCAGTATTATTTTCTGCCATAATTATTTTCTTAAACTGCAAAACTAAACAAGCCGCTTTAAGTTGAATCATTGTTGTCAATTGAAATTAAACCACAGTCATTTAATTCTCCAATGAAATTTAATTTTTTTCATTGGAGAAATCGTGACTTTTTAGTTTCACTTAATAATTTTTTTGAAAGATGAAAGTGCTGTGAATAAATTTATATCGCAAAAAATTTTCCACACACTTCAATTACATAAGCGCCCCAATTTCAATGCAGTTGAGCGATGTGAAATAGAATTTAAACAACTCGAAGTGTATAAAGGTTAATCAACACTGTTGCTTTATTAAATTGTTAAAAGTTATACTTGTAATCACGGGTTGAAAAAATGGCTACAGTGCGAATGAAAAAATTTCACCCCGAATCCTAAATACACTTTGAGGTAATTTATTCAGTAATGTTTTTTTTCACTCGAAAAAAGACAAAAGGAATTGTCGCCTCAAACCGAAACGAAAACAATGGTTTAACCATTAAAATATATTAAGATGAATAACGATTTACAGAACGAAGTACTACTGAGGGAAAACAAAGAGCGGTTTGTATTACTACCTATTAAGTATCCTGATATGTGGGAGATGTATAAGAAGCATGAAGCGAGTTTCTGGACGGCTGAAGAAATTGATTTATCACCTGATCTTAAAGACTGGGACACATTAAATAAGAATGAAAAACATTTCATCTCTCATGTGCTCGCGTTTTTCGCGGCGAGCGATGGAATAGTGAATGAAAATCTTGTCACGAATTTCATGAATGATGTTCAGATTCCGGAGGCGCGCTGCTTTTATGGCTTCCAGATTATGATGGAAAATATTCACTCGGAAACTTATGCCCTTCTAATTGATACATATATTAAGGACGCAGTCGAAAAAGACAAACTGTTACATGCAATAGAAACAGTTGACTGCGTGAAGAAAAAAGCAGAGTGGGCTTTGCGTTGGATTAGCGGAGGTTCTTTTACTGAAAGATTAGTTGCGTTCGCTGCGGTAGAAGGAATTTTCTTCAGTGGAAGTTTCTGTTCTATTTACTGGCTAAAGAAGCGCGGATTGATGCCGGGTTTAAGCTTCAGTAATGAACTCATCAGCCGCGACGAAGGATTGCACTGCGAATTTGCCTGCTTATTATATAAGCACATTCAAAATAAAATGTCGAAGGAAGCGGTGTATGAAATCATCAGCGATGCGGTGAAAATTGAGAAAGAATTTATCACAGATGCACTTCCTGTTAGTTTAATTGGAATGAATGCGAATCTGATGAGTCAGTACATTGAGTTTGTTGCTGATCACTGGCTGCACCAATTGGGATATCCGAAATTGTACAACGCAATAAACCCTTTCGACTTTATGGAACTGATTTCATTACAAGGGAAAACAAATTTCTTCGAGAAGCGAGTTGGTGATTACCAAAAGAGCGGTGTAACAGGAAAGAAAGAAGAAAATGTTTTTACAATGGACGCCGACTTTTAAAAATACAATTGGGTGAATTCACTACTCACTATTTTCCATTCACAACTACGAACTAATTAATTTATAAACCTCTCCCCAAAACACCACCCCAATCTTATGTATGTAATTAAAAGAGACGGAAAAAAAGAACAGGTAAAGTTTGACAAAATCACTGCACGGGTCGACAAACTCTGCTATGGTCTCGACCTGAAACATGTTGAACCAATTGAGGTGGCGAAGAAAGTCATCAACGGAATTTACGATGGTGTAACAACTTCGGAACTCGATAACCTTGCGGCTGAAACTGCTGCGAGCATGACCGCAAAGCATCCTGACTATGCGTTGCTCGCTTCGCGTATTGCGATTTCAAATCTGCATAAGAACACGAACAAGTCGTTCTCGCAAACCATGCGTGCTTTACATGAATATATAGACCCAAAGAGTGGTCAGTCTGCAAAGTTGATTGCAGATGATATTATGCAGGTGATAAACGATAATGCCGATGAACTTGATAGTACAATTATTCATGACCGTGATTTTGGTTTCGATTATTTCGGATTTAAAACTTTAGAGAAATCATATCTCTTGAAGTTGCATGGAAAAGTTGTTGAGCGTCCACAGCACATGTATATGCGCGTGTGTGTCGGAATTCACAGAGGAGATATTGAGTCGGTTGTAAAAACTTACAACATGATGAGTGAGCGCTGGTTCATTCACGCTACACCAACACTCTTCAATGCAGGAACTCCGAAAGCGCAAATGTCAAGTTGTTTTCTGCTGACAATGCAGGAGGATAGTATTGACGGAATTTATGAAACACTTAAACAGTGCGCGAAAATTTCGCAGAGTGCCGGTGGAATCGGATTGAGCATTCACAACATTCGCGCTACTGGTTCATACATTAAAGGAACTAACGGAACATCGAACGGAATCGTGCCGATGCTTCGCGTGTTCAACGACACTGCAAGATATGTTGATCAGGGCGGAGGAAAGCGCAAAGGTTCTTTCGCAATTTATTTGGAACCATGGCACGACGATATTTTTGATTTACTCGAATTGAAAAAAAATCACGGCAAGGAAGAAATGCGTGCGCGCGATTTGTTTTATGCGATGTGGGTTCCCGATTTATTTATGAAGCGCGTGGAAGAAAATGGCAACTGGTCGCTCTTCTGTCCGAATGAATCTCCGGGTCTTGCTGACTGTTGGGGACCCGAATTCGAAGCGCTTTACGAAAAATATGAGAGTGAAGGGAAAGCCCGCCGCACTATAAAGGCACAAGACTTATGGTTCAAGATTGTTGAGTCGCAGGTTGAAACCGGAACTCCATACTTGTTATATAAAGATGCGTGTAACAGTAAGAGCAATCAGCAGAACCTCGGAACCATTCGCAGTTCAAATCTCTGTACTGAAATTGTTGAGTACACATCAAAAGATGAAGTTGCCGTTTGCAATCTCGCATCCGCCGCGCTCCCGCGATTTGTAAAAGACGGTGAGTTCGATTTCAATCGTTTGTTCGAAGTCACTTATCAGATGACGCTCAACCTCAATAAAATTATCGACAACAATTATTATCCGATTGTTGAAGCACGCAACAGCAACATGCGCCATCGTCCGATTGGTATTGGTGTGCAGGGGCTGGCTGATGCATTTATTCTTATGCGCTTTCCGTTCGAAAGCGACGAAGCAAAACAACTCAATAAAGATATTTTCGAAACCATTTACTACGCTTCACTCACTGCATCAAAAGATCTGGCGAAGCAGGATGGTCATTACGAAACTTATCCCGGCTCTCCGGTTTCAAAAGGAATTTTCCAGTTCGACATGTGGGGTGTTACACCCGGCGATCGTTGGGAATGGAGCGTGTTGAAAGAAGAAATTAAAAAATATGGTGTGCGCAATTCATTGTTGCTTGCACCGATGCCCACCGCTTCCACTTCGCAGATTCTCGGCAACAACGAGTGCTTCGAACCATATACTTCAAATCTTTACAGCCGTCGTGTGCTGAGTGGCGAATTCACTATCGTGAACAAACATCTGCTGAAAGACCTCGTGCGCCTTGGCTTGTGGAACGATGCTATGAAAAATAAAATTCTTGCTGCCGAAGGTTCCGTTCAAAACATTGCCGAAATTCCTGAGGACATAAAAGAGCTTTACAAAACAGTTTGGGAAATCAAACAGCGCAGCATTATTGATATGGCTGCCGACCGTGGCGCATACATCTGCCAGTCGCAGTCGCTCAATTTGTTCATACAGGATGCGAACATCAGCAAACTCACCAGCATGCACTTCTACTCCTGGAAAAAAGGATTGAAGACCGGCATGTACTACCTCCGCACAAAAGCTGCATCAAGCGCGGTTAAGTTTACTGTTACACATGAAGCGGCAGCGATTCCCGAGCAACAATTAGCTGAAGCCGCAGTAAATTATCAAACTGCACACGCAACAGCAACTGTTTCAGAGCCAACCGAAGAATATGCCGAAGGCGCCGCATGTGTTTTAGATGATGAAGGAAATTGTGTGATGTGTTCTGGATAATTTTTAATTGATAAAATATTTTTGCCGCCTCAACATTTTTTGTTGGGGCGGTTTTGTTTTGATGAAGGATAGAATATTATTTTAATTTTACAAGAACAAAATAATAACACGATGAAAAAATTTCTTTTCACAATTCTTTTTTCTTTAATCGGATTTTTATGTTGGAGTCAAACACAATCAAATTCATTTGATTGCATTAGTAAGTATAAAAAAGGATGCTCTTGGGTTTACCAAAATGGAAGACAAGGATTGATAAGCGAAAATGGAGTCATTATTATTCCAACTGATTTTGATTACATAAGTCCATTTAAAAATGGCTTTGCCTGGACATATATAAACGGAAAACAAGGGTTGATTGATTTTAATGGAAAGATTTTAATATCTAACGATTACGATTGCATTCAAACTTACAATTCAAAGTTTTTTAAGGCGTATAAAGACAGCAAAGAAATGCTTATTGAAAAACCGAAGAAAAATTCTTCTACATAATTATTAGCTGTGAAATTTTTTTACCGCCTCAACATTTTTTGTTGGGGCGGTTTTGTTTTAGAAAGAATGATTTCTATTCATCTGTATTTTCTCTGTGACTCAGTGCGAAATTTTGAATGAATATATTTGGCGATTCTTAAAAAGAGCAGAAAAAATAAATGGCATTAATCCCCACGACCACCCATCTCGAAGAGAAAGCAATATTGGTCAGTGTAATTCTGCAAGGGCAACGCGAAGAACAGGCGATGGAATATCTTGAAGAGTTAGCGTTTCTTGCTGAAACCGCTGGCGCTAAAACGATAAAAATATTTACACAGAAAATGAAATCGCCTGAGAGTGCAACCTATGTCGGCTCAGGAAAATTGCAGGAGTTAAAAAAATTTGTGGAAGAGAACGACATCAACCTTGTAATCTTTGACGATGATTTAACTGGCTCACAGATTCACAACATTGAAAAGGAACTGAAAGTAAAAATTGTTGATCGCAGTAATCTCATCCTCGACATTTTCGCAAATCGCGCCAAGACCGCGCAAGCGCGTGCACAGGTGGAGTTGGCGCAACTGCAATATCTTCTTCCAAGACTGAAAGGTTTGTGGACTCACTTAGAAAGACAGAAAGGTGGAATTGGAATGCGCGGCCCTGGTGAAAAAGAAATTGAAACTGACCGACGAATAGTGAAGTATCAGATTTCATTATTGAAAGAACAGTTAGAGAAAATTGACAAACAGAGTTTCACACAACGAAAAGGTCGCGGCGAATTAATTCGCGTTGCATTGGTTGGTTACACCAATGTCGGCAAAAGCACATTGATGAATTTGCTAAGCAAGTCGGATGTGTTCGCTGAGAATAAATTATTCGCAACGCTCGATACTACCACTCGCAAAGTTGTTTTTGAACGAATGCCTTTTCTAATGAGTGACACGGTTGGTTTCATTCGCAAATTGCCGCACCATTTGATTGAAAGTTTTAAAAGCACGCTTGATGAAGTTCGTGAGGCGGATATTCTCATTCATGTGATTGACATTTCGCACCCCAAATTTGAAGACCAGTTAAAAGTAGTGAATGAGACGATAGCAGATATTGGCGCGTCAGGCAAACCCACCATTTATGTTTTCAATAAAATGGATTTGTACGAGGAGAAAATTCATGACCCGATGTTGCCCGATGATATCAGAAAAGAATTGGCAGAAGAACTGGAAACAAGCTGGCAGAAAAAATCGAACAACAGTGCCGTGTTTATTTCAGCAACGAAAAAGGAAACTGTTACAGGACTTCGCGCAATGATTCAATCCAAAGTGCAAGAGCAATATGAAATCAGATATCCTTACAAGACAAACTTCTTTTGATAGCCACAGATTCATAAATTGATTTATGGCTGCTCCGTCTTTTCTGAAAAAATTATTTGCTAATCCTTCAGGAGAAAAATTTGTTCTCACATTCAGAAATATTCCATTGCTGAAAAGAGTAGCGATCGCTTTCATGCCGCGACATACTGATTACAATAAAGATTCACTGAGAAAAGTCGTCAGAAAAAAAATTAGTTACCAATTGGATTTAAGTGATTGGGTAGAGTGGAATATTTTTTTTAAGAATGAAGTTGAACCAAGAGAAGATTTATTTAAAAAAGTAAAACCCGGAATGCTTGTTTTTGACATTGGCGCAAACATGGGAGAAACAAGTTTGAATATTGCGAAACAGGTAGGTGTAACAGGTAGAGTGTTTTCATTCGAACCATCACCAATCAATTTCAAAAAGTGTTTGACCAACATTTCACTCAACGAAAATCTGAAGAACAGAATCAATCTTTTTAATGTTGCGTTGGGAGAAAAAGAAGGAGTCGCTTTTCTGCAAACAAGAGATGAACACAATCTGGGCATGAATGCAATTGGTGTAACAGGAATACAGATTCAGATGAATACATTGGATAATATTTTTTTTGAAGAAAAAATTCAACACTGCGATTTGATAAAAATGGATGTGGAAGGATTTGAATTGAAAGTTTTAAAAGGCGCAGAGCAGATTCTCAAAAAATTCAAGCCAATATTATTTCTCGAACTGAATCAGCAACTGTTACAGCAACAGGGCAATTCAGTTTCTTCTCTAATAAGTCTTCTAAAAAATCATAATTATAAAATTGTTGAGCCGATAGTAAGCGAAGAAGAATTAACAAAAGGGCACTATGATATAATCGCGGTTTGAACCCAAAGAAATTTTATTTCTTTTTCTCGTAATGCAATTCGTAATTCTTTCCATTGAAATCAGTTTGCAACCACATCTCTGATTTTTTTAAGCGCAGAATTTTATATGTAACAGGCGTGTGACTCATAAGCGGTCCATCAAGATTCAGTTGATTGACAAGAGTGGAAGAAGTTAATTGAATTTCTGTTTTTTTATTTTGCAATTGATACAACCCGAGATTCGTAACATAGTTTGATGAATCGATTCCTCCACGAATAATATATCCTGCGGAATCAGTTATTGCAGGATCTTTTAAATCCATTCCAGGCAAAAGTGTATAGCTCGAAAATATATTTGTCGAATCAACTCCGTCAATAATATAAATTTTTAATCCCCATGCACCAATTAATCGTTGAGTTGGCGAGCGCAAACTGAAGGACGGTCCATCAGGATATTTTTTGCACGACGAAATAATTAGTAAACTCAGTAACGCGATTCCAACTATTTTTTTCATTGCAGCAACGATAGTAATTTTTTTAGTTCAAATAAATTATGAGGGCTATTCATTGCTCGAATCACATCTTGTTTTTCTTTAGTAGTTAAATGCCAGCTCATACTTGCGGCACTGTTTGATTCAGAAGGTGTATATTCAAAAGTGAGAATATGCAATGTTGGTTTCAACCAATTCGAAGCGGTGTTTACTTGTTCATCAAAATGAAAATCCTGAAAATCGCTCCAGTTGATATAGATGCTGTTAATAGGATCGAAAATTTTACTCATCAATGATTGATGCAAACTTACTTTGGGTTCACCGTTTTTTTTCATGTCGCGCATTTGCACGATTACTACATCACCAACATTATCATTTATCCAATCTTTAAAAACATCCAAGTAACGCATTGAAGTTTCCAGTCCGAAATTATCGCGCAGCCCTGCATCCATCGTCTGAATTTCAGGTGTGGTTGGTAAAAAAACATTCGGCATTATAAACGGAAAAGTTGCATTCATCCGAATGGCAGTCGCGAATTGCAATTGGTCAGCATCCTGTTTCGAAAAAAAATTTTGCAAATCAATTGCATCTACTTTCAACGGACTTCCTTCACTCATACTTTCTGATGGACGATTGAGATAGGCAACGGGTCGAGCAGAAATATTTAGCCGTCTTGCATCATCAATAATTGTTGGTGTAAAAACCAACATTGGAATTTGAGCTTCACTTTCTGGCTCCCTGTAATCGCTGATTGGTTTAGCTAAAATCCCATTGGTGTTTTCGTTCATTTGCTCTTCCCATAAATAACCACGGTCTTTGCGATATTGATTTTCACCTACGCGAAATCGTTGCCACGGAATTAATAAATCATTTACCACAAAAGCGAACGATACAGCATTGAGCATGTCTTTCGAAATATTATTCAGATAGGCCTCATCATTCAAATCAATTTTTTCTCCGCGCAATTTTCTCAAATACAATTCACGATAATAGGCGGCGCCTAATGTGCCACCTGATGCACCGGTTATAAGTACGCTGTTCTTAATAAATTTTTCGAGTGATAAACTATTCATCACCTGCATTGCATAAAAAGCCCAAACAGTTGCGCGTAAACCTCCGCCACTGCAATCAATTAAAACCATAGTTGGTTTTGTTGAATCTGTTACACTTACTTTTTTCTTCCAGGCATTGAGCGTAATTAATTCCTGTTGTTTGTCGTGATTAAATGTTGCTTCATTACTCTTGTTCTCAATCGTTGAAAGATTGTAAGCTATGCGATTGTTTAAATCATAATCTAAACCGAAGGCTTTGTTTTTATGATTCATAAAATCAAAGTGTAACATCAGATTGAATAAAATAATGAGTGAAATAAAAACAGGAGTACCCCACGATTTCAGGTAATGAGAAAAAGCACCAATAGGCGCAACAAGAATACTGAACAACAGAAAAATACTTGATGATGCAGGGACACGAAATAATTTGTAATCCATCAGAAACCCGAGCAGAATAATTATCTCCAACGCAATTAATTCGAGCACCAAAGCATTGCGATGATGTTGTTTGAATACTGTAAGTAATTTTTCTTCATCATAATGATCCACTTCGCGTACGCGTCTGATTTTCCAAGGGTAAATGAGAAAATAATCAACGCGAATAACCCGTCGTGAAGGTGAAGTAGTGAAACTCCATTTCTTCATCGGATTATGTTTTGCATGCAGATGTGATTTGTCTTTGTTGTAATGCGTGTTGAGTGATTTGGAGAATGAAATCGAAATCATCAGCAATCCACCTGAAAGAAAACCAAGCGCACTCATTACAATTTTATACCACTCGGTTAATTCAAAAATGGATTGAAAGAAAAAAAGTTGAATGAGATAAATAATGGTGAACAATAATGGAATGATAGAATTGTTTAAACAGAAACGAGTGAATGGCCGCTCGAAGGTGGCGAGAAAGGGAAAGCGATGCGAGTTAAGAATGTAACTGGTGATATTCCATGTGAGAACAAATGCACCAAAGCCAACACCGACCAAAAAGAAACTCCAGAAATTTACTTTACCTAAATATTCAGGATCGAGAAATAAATATGCAAGTCCGTAAAGTGTTCCGAAATTTTTAGTGACAATAAGAATGAGAATAAGAAATGAAATAATTAAAAACAAATTGCGGCGCAGGTGTAACAGTAAGAGTTGCACCGGAAAACTATAATATATGTTGCGATAGGCTTGCACTTGTTATTCAGAGAAACTTAAATACGAAATGGTTGTATGCTTGTTCTCAGATTGAAAAATAAATTCTGTGACGAACAGAAGAGAGAAGAAGATTAAACAGAAAAATGTTGTTGTGTCCTACTGCTTTTCGTAAGCACCAATATCAACCACACCGACTGGTCGCGGCAATCCGTCTAAATCAAGAATAAGACTGTTTGTCGTACCTGTATTTATACAGGGAGAAGCATCATCTAAATGATAATTATCTAATGAAAAATCTTTAAACAACGGATCATTCTTAAACCAACTTCCAGCTAAAACGGAATCAGATTTTATACAACATGAATTGAAAGTCGCAGAAGAAACCAAATCACTTCCGAAAAAATCTTTTGATATCTCTTGCTCTAATCCGCCCCAGATAATACAGTTGTTAAACACTGCGTGGCAGGGAGTAATTTGCTGAACGACATTATTTACTGCATAATAATTACTAAGATAAACTGCCGGTTCCTGATGATTGATTGCAACATTACTGTAATCAGCAAATGTGCAATTGTCAAATTGATAATCGCCGCCAAGAATATTTTGAAAGCAACTGTTCTGACCAACATTGTAAATCAATAAATTTTCTCCCCGAACTTTTGCAAGCAAACCCCGAATACCTGCGTAAGTCATATTCTTTATCACACATTGTTTGAGTGTTACATGCGGTTCAGCATACAAAACTGAATCATCAGCCCACACTCCAATGTCTCCATCCTGAAGAGTTGTGTATTCCAATGAACTACCTGTGCTTCCGGGTAAAACAATTATTCCTCCCCACTGACCTGGCAAGTCTTTAAAATATTGTTCCAATCTATCTCCTCTGAAAAATACTGTATCAGTTGCCGTTCCATTCACTAATAATTTTCCTTTGACACCGATTAATGAATTCGGATGATTATAAATTCTGCACCCGGGATCGACTGTAACGGTTACATTTTTGTCAATAATCATCGAATGAATTATTACATACGGCAAATCATTTATCCAGTGCTGGTCGGCAGTAATTATTGAGTCGTAATAGAAATGCGCATTTTGTCCGTAAGCATTCAAAATAACTTTCTGGTTATTTCCATTGGTGTTAAACAGAACTGAATCTTCAATCACAAAAGGATTTGCAGCATTGTTTGGATCCACTGTTACAGCTGCAAAAATGTACAAACTGTCGTTGGCTGCTATCTCAACTTCTTTTACCTCAGTAGTGGCAATGCCATCAACATTAATTCTGAAATGCGAATCGGTTCCGCCTGCCAGTTTTATATCGCTGATTTTTATTTTCTGATTCTGATGATTATAAATTTTGAAGTAGCGGGTGGCAGAACCAATTGAAGTAAACACAGTGTCGAAAGCGAGCGTGTCTTTACTGAAACTGAGTTTAACAGATGAGTCGGTTAGAAAAACATCTTTGCGGCACGAAACCATTAGGAGCAACAAACTAAAAAATAGAATTCCGTTTTTAATTTTCATCAGTAGTGAAGAACGACAAAGTTGAACGGAAATTGTGATAATGCAATTTGAAATATTTTATCAGCATCAAATCGCAACTGCAATTGTCGCCGCACTTAGTTTAACATCTGTTGAATCGAGCATCGCCCGACTACATGCTTCAAGGGTGCTTCCGGTAGTCATTACATCATCCACGATTAATAAATGCTTGCCTCTCCATTCATTATTTTTTTCGGTAACGAAAATCTGCTCCACATTTTTCCATCGTTCGAATCTCGATTTTTTTGTTTGGGTGGAGGATGCGATTTCACGAAATAAAAAATCATTGCGAATCGGAATTCCGGTTGCATCCGAAATTCCTTTCCCGAATTTATATGCCTGATTATATCCGCGAAATCGTTCGCGAGACGGGTGTAGCGGTACAGGCACGATGAAATCCACTGTATCAATCGCGTGTTGTTCTTTCAATTCACTGCCATATAATTCTCCCATTAAAACTCCAACATCTTCTCTGCCTTTATATTTCAATTGATGTAACAGTTCCTGTACCTTGGTTTCTTTTCCGAAATAGAGAAATGAAATCGCCTTTTCAAAATTAACGCGACCCCAGAAGTGTTTTTCCATCGGGTTGTCTTTCCACTGATGATAATTGGTTCTTGGAATTTTAAAACGACAAACTGTACAAATTGTTTTTTCCTGATTCACTAAACTTCTTCCACACGCAGCACATGCTTCCGGAAAAAATAAATAAAGCAGATCGTCTAATGGCTGACGAAGAATATTGAATAGCTTTTTCGGTTTCACGGAAAATATTTTGAAGCAAGATAAAGATTTTGTTCAGAAATAAAATTTACAACACAACTTTACAGAAATTTTTAATCAATGATTTACCTCGTTCTTGCCATCGGAGTTTTCAGTACGGTATTCGGAGCTATCAGTTATGGTTTGTTGCGAAAGCGCGAAGGGGTGATGTACACAATTGGAGGAAAACAAATTCCACGAGAGTGGGCTTCTTTCGGATTATTTATTTTCGGATGCTTTATGATAATAATGTTTTTGGTTGTGGAAGTAGAACCACGATTTTATAAATCGCGCAGTTTACAATATCCTTCGAATCAAATCTTCCACCTTATTAACGAGCACCACTTCAATACCGAGCTTGCGTAAGTTCAATCCTTTTTTGTTGTAACCCGATACAAATATTTTTTCGAAACCGAGCTTTGCGGCTTCACTTATCCGTTGTTCAATTCTGTTCACGGCACGAATCTCCCCGCTCAATCCTACTTCGCCACAGAAACAAAAATTAGGAAGCAATGCCTTGTCTTCATAAGAAGAAAGTATAGCAGCAACAACTGCTAAATCAATGGCAGGATCTTCCACCCTAATTCCACCTGCAATATTTAAGAACACATCTTTCACTCCGAAAAAAAATCCACAGCGCTTTTCTAACACCGCGAGCAGCATTCGCATTCGTTGCAAATCGAAACCAGTAGTGGTTCGTTGCGGTGTTCCGTAAACCGCTTGCGTGACGAGCGCTTGCGTTTCCACTAATAGTGGTCGCATACCTTCCATTGTAACAGCAATGCCGATTCCGCTCAGCATTTCTTCGCGTTGAGTCAATAAAATTTCTGACGGATTACTCACTTCACTTAAACCGCTTCCTTGCATTTCGTAAATGCCTAATTCGCTTGCTGAGCCGAAACGATTTTTTACGGTGCGTAAAATCCGATAGCTATAATGACGGTCACCTTCGAACTGTAACACTGTATCAACCATGTGTTCCAGAATTTTTGGTCCGGCAATTATTCCTTCCTTAGTAATATGCCCGATCAGAAAAACGGGAACTCCGCTTTCTTTTGCGTAGCGTTGAAACTCACCTGCACTTTCTCTTATTTGCGAAATGCTTCCGGCGGTTGATTCCACCATTTCGGTTTGCATGGTTTGAATTGAATCGACCACCACTATATCTGGTTGCAATTCCTGAATGTGACGAAAGATTAATGCTGTTGAAGTTTCAGGTAAGATGTAACACTCCTTGTTTTTTGTTCCAATTCGTTCGGCACGCATTCTGATTTGATGATCGCTTTCTTCACCTGAAATGTAAAGCACTTTTACATTTTCAAATCGCAAAGCCAACTGTAACAGTAAAGTTGATTTTCCGATTCCCGGTTCACCACCAACTAAAATTACC
>JBBQJW010000008.1:0-152522 GCA_038326325.1 Chitinophagales bacterium
GAAGAATGTTTTTTGGTGGAAGGATATACCGATGTTATTTCCATGCACCAGGCGGGAATTGAAAATGTGGTCGCTTCGAGTGGAACCTCACTTACCGTTGAACAGTCGCGTTTAATAAAACGATTCACTTCGAATATTACCATTCTGTATGATGGTGACGCGGCGGGAATGAAAGCGGCGGTTCGTGGAATGAATATTCTGCTCGACGAAGATTTGAATGTTCGCCTCGTGTTGTTGCCTGATGGCGAAGACCCCGATTCGTTCGTACAGAAACACGGCACTACTCCGTTCCGGGAATTTGTGCAGAAGAATGCGACCAATGTTGTTTTGTTCCAAGCGGACTTACTGAATAAAGAAACCGGCAACGACCCAATAAGAAAAGCTGAAGCCATTCGCGAAATCGTGGGCACGCTCGCGCATGTGAGCGACCCGATAAAACGACAATTGCTCGTGCGCGAATGCTCCACTAAAATGCTGGTGGATGAAAGAATTCTCATTGCCGAAGTAAACAAACTGCGCCGCAAATCTTTCAGCAAGGAAGGGAAGCCAAGTGTAACAGAAACAAAAATGCTGAGTGAAGCGGCTGAAGAGCAAATGCACTTCACGAAGGAAAGTTTCTTAGCTGAGCGCGACCTGATGCGAATTTTATTGGAGTCGGGAAATAAAAAATACAATGAAGAAATAACCATCGCTCATTATATCATCAGCAGCATTGCTGAGCATCCGTTCGAGCATCCCGAATATCGCGCGTTGATGGATGAAATTATCAATTACATGAATCATGAAAATTCTTTTCCGCCAGAAAATTATTTCATGCAGCACCCAAACGAAGAATTGAAGCGCACTGTCATTGGATTGCTCACACAGAATTATGAATTGAGTGAGAACTGGGAAAAAATGCACGAGATTTTCGTGACAGAAAAAGAAACCAATTATATTAAAGATGCGGACAGCGCTTTGCGTCGTTACAATCTCCGCATCATCGACCGTATGATCGCCGACAACTCAAAAGAAATGAAGGAAGCCGAAAAATCAGGCGACGAAGATGAACTGATGAAGCAACTTCAGGTGCGTAAAAGTTTAAATGATTTGCGCAAGCAGTTGGCTGCGGAGACGAATACTGTTATTGTGAAATAGTACATTTTATTGTGAAATAAAAAACTTAAAACCCTAATGTCTTTGAACAGTTCGAAAATATTTTTCAACGCACTATTGTTAATCTCGCTTATAAATTTACTTTTGCAGTCCTCTTTTAAAAAAGCTCATTGAAATCGCATGTCACAAAGAATCAGAATCAAGCTATTATCGTACGACCATAACCTGGTAGATAAGAGCTGCGAGAAGATTGTTAAGACCGTTCGCAGCACCGGCGCCGTAGTAGCAGGACCCATCCCGTTACCTACAGAAAAAAAGATCATAACCGTTCTTCGCTCACCGCATGTGAACAAAAAGGCACGCGATCAATTTCAGATCTGCACTTACAAGAGACTGTTAGACATCTACACCTCATCATCCAAAACAGTGGATGCGCTGAGTAAACTGGAATTACCCAGCGGGGTTGAGATAAGCATTAAAGGCTAAATCACAATAAACCGAGGGGTTTTTTTATTTTAAAGAAGCCCCGAGAATAAAAAGAAGTACAACGCATGAAGGGAATATTAGGAAAGAAGGTCGGAATGACCAGCATATTTGACTCGCAGGGTAAGCAGGTAGCATGTACTGTTATCGAAGCGGGTCCTTGTGTGGTTACGCAGGTAAAGACTGTTGAAACTGATGGCTACAATGCCTTGCAGTTTGGTTTCGATCCGAAAAAAGAAAAGTCAACTACTAAACCTATGAAGGGGCACTTTGCGAAAGCGAGTACTGCTCCTCTTCGTCATTTAGTAGAGTTTCGCGATTGCGAACTCGATAAAAAATTAGGTGAAACTGTTACATCTGAAATCTTCTCGGAAGGTGAAGTGGTGAATGTGATTGGCAAATCGAAAGGTAAAGGGTTTCAGGGTGTGGTAAAGCGTCACGGCTTCAGCGGAGTTGGTGGTCGCACACATGGTCAGCATGATCGTAACCGTGCGCCGGGTTCATTGGGTGGTTCATCTTATCCTGCCCGTGTATTCAAAGGAATGCGTATGGGTGGAAGAATGGGTAGCGATCGCGTGAAAGTAAAGAACCTGACTGTTGTAAAAATATTCGCTGACAAAAATTTAATTGTTGTTCACGGTAATGTTCCGGGTGCTAAAGGATCATACCTCATAATTGAGAACGCAAAATGAAAATCGAAGTAATAAAAATTGACGGAACAAAAACCGGTCGCTCAGTAGAAGTTTCTGACGATGTGTTTGGAATAGAACCACACGAACATGTGATGTGGTTAACGGTAAAGCATTACCTCGCTAATCAGCGTCAGGGAACTGCGAAGACCAAAGAAAAATCTGAAGTATCAGGTTCAACCCGCAAACTGCACAAGCAAAAAGGAACAGGTGGTGCCCGTAAAGGTTCTATCAAATCCGGAACATTGCGCGGTGGAGCAAGAGTGTTTGGTCCTAAGCCTCGTGATTATGATTTCAAATTGAACGCGAAGGAAAAAGATTTAGCCCGTCGTTCAGCCTTATCACAAAAAGCAAAGGAGAACAACATTATTGTGGTTGATGAAATGACATTGCCTTCACACAGAACTAAGGAGTATGCTCAGATATTGAAAAACATCGGGTGTAACAGAAAGACTTTAGTGGTGGCGAACAAAGCTGATGACAATCTGAAGAGAGCATCGCGCAACATTAAATCTTGCACATTAGTAAGTGTTGGTGGATTGAATACCTACGAAGTGTTGAAAGCTAATAACCTGGTTTTCACTGAGGGAACGATAAAAGAAATGAGTAAATAATAACAACGCATAACAACAGAAACAATGTCAACAGGAGTTTTAGTTAGACCGTTGGTCACCGAAAAAAATACAAATCTTGGAACCAAGTTGAACAAGTTCGTTTTCATGGTTACAAACGATGCCAATAAGATTCAGATCAAAACGGCTGTCGAAAAAATGTATGGCGTAAAGGTGGCAGCAATTTCAACAGCTATCATGCCCGGAAAAAACAAGCAGCGCATGACTCGCACAGGTGTTTTAAAAGGAGTAAAGGGTTACAAGAAAAAAGCAATTGTAACACTTGCCAAAGGTGAAACCATTGATTTCTACGCAAGCGTTTAATTAAGTACAACAGGAAAAAGGAACTACAATGCCAGTAAAAAAATTCAGACCCATGACCCCCGGCACCCGATTCAAAATCGGGAATGCCTATACTGAAATCACGACTAACAAACCTGAGAAGAGTTTGCTGGAAGCGAAGCGCAGAACAGGTGGTCGTAACCATACCGGAAAGCGCAGCATGCGTTACATCGGAGGCGGACACAAGCAGATGTATCGTTTGATTGACTGGAAGCGTGACAAGCACGGTGTTGCTTGTACTGTTCAGACTATTGAGTACGATCCGAACCGTTCAGGATTTATTGCTTTGGTAATGTATGCTGATGGTGAAAGAAGATATATACTTTCTCCGAATGGATTGAAAGTAGGTGATAAATTAATGAGTGGAGAAGGTGCAGCACCTGAATTAGGTAATGCTCTTTGTTTGAAAGATTTACCACTTGGTACTATTATTCATAATGTTGAATTGCATCCTGGTAAAGGTGGAATGTTGGTTCGCAGCGCAGGTGCATCAGCACAATTAGCAGCGAAAGAAGATAAGTATGCAGTTTTAAAAATGCCTTCTGGTGAAGTTCGTAAAATTCTTTTGACTTGCATGGCTACGGTAGGAACAGTTTCAAATCCTGATCACAGTTTGGAAGTAAAAGGAAAAGCAGGAGCTAACCGTTGGAAAGGTATTAAGCCTCGTACCCGTGCGGTAGCGATGAACCCTGTAGATCACCCAATGGGTGGTGGAGAAGGAAAAGCTTCGGGAGGTCAACCAAGATCAAGAACAAATGTTTACTCACGAGGTTTGAAAACGCGTAAGCCAAAAAATCCAAGTAGTAAATTCATAGTAAGCAGAAGAAAAAAATAACCTGTCGCAATTAAAATAAAGTAAGAAAGAAAAAAGCATGGCAAGGTCAATAAAAAAAGGTCCGTATGTAGATCACTCTTTGATGAGTAAGGTCACAACGCTCAACACAGCGAACAAGAAAAGTGTGGTGAAAACATGGAGTCGTCGTTCAACCATCACTCCTGAATTCGTAGGTCACACATTCGCCGTTCACAACGGAAATAAGTTCATTCCGATTTTCGTGAGCGAAAACATGGTGGGGCATAAACTCGGTGAATTTTCACCAACCCGTAACTTCAGAGGACACTCAACTAAGAAAGTAGAAGGATAATAAAACCTGAAAGGAAATAACAAATGGCACAGGCAAAAGCAATATTGAGAAATGTACCAACCTCTCCTCGTAAGATGAGATATGTGGTGGATATGATTCGCGGAGTGGATGTAGAAAAAGCGTTGAACATTTTAAAGTTCAGCACGAAGCATCCTGCACGCGAAGTGGAGAAGCTTGTGGTTTCTGCAACAAATAACTGGAAAGCAAAAAACGAAGGATTAAATCCTGAAGACAGTGGATTGTTTGTGAAAGAAGTTTTTGTGGATGGTGGCACCATGTTAAAACGGTGGTTGCCTGCACCGCAAGGTCGTGCGTATCGCAAGCGCAAGCGCTCGAACCATGTAACTTTAATTATTGATAGTCGCATTCATCCGCATGTGGAAGAAGTTGTTGAAGCTGAAGAAATAGAAACTACAGAAGTAGAAACTGTTACAGCAGCACCAAAGAAAAAAGCAGCAGCTAAAAAAGCACCGGCAAAAAAGAAAGTAGTGAAGGAAGAAGCAGCCGAGCCGAAAGCGAAGAAGACAACGAAAGCAAAGACAACTAAGAAAAAAGATTAATAAAATTTTCAATAAACTGAATGGGACAAAAAACAAACCCGATCTCTAACAGACTCGGTATCATTCGCGGATGGGATTCAAATTGGTTTGGCGGTAATAAATATGCCGACAAAATCATTGGTGATTACAAAGTTCGTGAATACCTGAAAGCCCGTGTTGCAAAAGGCGGACTTTCTAATATCGTTATCGAGCGCACACTCAATCGTCTGACTGTTACAATTCACACTTCCCGTCCCGGTATCATTATCGGAAAAGGTGGTGGCGAGGTTGATCGTATCAAGGAAGAGTTGAAAGGACTTACAGGAAAAGAAGTTCAAATCAACATCGTTGAGATTCGTCGTCCTGAGATTGATGCTACAGTGGTTGGTGATTCTATTGCCCGTCAGATTGAAGCCCGTATCAATTACCGTCGTGCTATTAAAATGGCAGTTGCATCAGCAATGAGAATGGGAGCCGAAGGAATTAAAATCAGAATCGGTGGTCGTTTGGCAGGGGCGGAAATTGCGCGTTCAGAAGAAGTAAAGCAAGGTCGTGTACCGTTACACACATTGCGTGCTGATATTGATTATGCAGTAGCAGAGGCGTTGACTGTTTATGGTTTGATAGGAATTAAAGTATGGATTTGTAAAGGTGAAGTTTTCGGTAAAAGAGATTTGTCTCCGAATGTAGGACAGAAGACAACCGGAACTGAACAAAAGCAAGGTGCAGACAGAAGAGATCGTGACGACAGAGGTGGAAGAGGTGGAGATCGTGGAGGCGACCGTCGCAAACCGAGAAGAGACGACAACAGAAATTCGAATTAAGAAATTGTTTTGATACTATAAATAAAGAACAAGATGTTACAACCGAAAAAAACCAAGTGGCGCAGACCTCAGAGAGGAGTGATGAAAGGAAACGATCATCGCGGAGCAACACTTTCTTTTGGTTCCTTTGGATTAAAAGCACTGGATCAAATCTGGCTTACTGATAAGCAAATTGAAGCAGCCCGTGTCGCGCTTACCCGTCACATGAAGCGTGAAGGTCAGGTGTGGATTCGCATCTTTCCTGATAAAGCGAAAACAGCTAAACCAGCCGAGGTGCGTATGGGTAAAGGTAAGGGAGGACCGGAAGGATGGGTGGCAGTTGTGAAGCCCGGAAGAATTCTTTTCGAAGCAGAAGGAGTTTCATTGTTGATTGCCCGCGAGGCAATGGCATTGGCAGCTCAGAAGCTTCCTATCAAAACCAAATTCATCATCAGCCGCGAATACAAAGCCGCATAATTAAAAGACAGGAATTAATACAATGGCTAAGAAAGTAAAATTAAATCTCAAGGATCTTACAGATGCAGATCTGAAAGTGAAGATGGCAGAGGAAAAAGCAAGGTTGCAGCGTTTGCAATTTAACCATACTGTTACAGCATTGGAAAACCCGATGGTAATGCGTCACCTCCGTCGCGACATTGCGCGCATGACTCACGAAACCGCTAACCGTGCTAAACAAACTCAAACAAAATAATCCGGAATCATGGAAGACAGAAAATTAAGAAAAACCCGGAATGGTATTGTTACCAGCAGCAAAATGGACAAGACCATTACTGTTAAAGTAGAGCGTAAAGTAATGCACCCGAAGTATGGTAAGTATTTGAAATACTCAACCAAGTTTCATGCTCACGACGAAAAAAATGAGTGTGGTATTGGTGATACTGTAAAAATTGCTGAAACCCGCCCATTGAGTAAAACCAAGCGCTGGCGTTTAGTGGAAGTAATTGAAAAAGCGAAATAAATTTTACTGTAACAGTTGTTAAGTAAAATTCACGAACAAAGAAAAGATTCAAAAGAAGAAATAAAATGGTACAGACGGAATCAAGATTGAATGTGGCAGATAATAGCGGAGCAAAAGAAGTGCTCGTTATCCGCATCCTCGGACACGCACATCAGCGTTACGCGGGAGTAGGTGACACTGTTGTTGTTACAGTGAAGGATGCAATTCCGGCAGGTCAGGTGAAAAAAGGAACAGTTACAAAAGCTGTAATCGTTCGCGTGAAAAATCGCATTCGTCGCAAAGACGGATCATACATTCGCTTCGACGACAATGCAGTTGTGTTGCTCAACGATTCAAATGAACCACGCGGAACCCGCATCTTCGGACCTGTAGCAAGAGAATTGCGTGAGAAGCAGTACATGAAAATTATTTCATTAGCCCCTGAAGTTTTGTAGAAAATGAAAAGAGATAAATCAAAAACAAAAAGATTCAAAGCGAAACTCAATATCCGCAAAGGGGATAATGTGATTTTGCTTGCAGGCGACGACAAAGGAAAAAAAGGTCGTGTGATAGAAGTGATGCCTGATGTAATGCGTGCTTTGGTTGAAGGAGTGAACATTGTTTCGCGCCACACCAAGCCCGATGCGAAAACTCCTAACGGAGGAATCGTAAAAAAAGAAGCGCCGGTTCACATTTCAAATCTTGCACTCGTTGATCCTAAATCAGGAACAGCTACAAGAATTGGTCGAAGCCGCGAAAATGGAAAAGGTGTTCGCACCGCAAAAAAATCCGGAGTTGTTATTAAATAATAATTCCTAAAAAAAGAAAGAGAAGAACATGGAAGCATATGTTGCCCGTTTAAAAAAGAAATACAAGGATCAGGTTGTTCCTGCTATGATGAAGCAGTTCAGCTACACCAGTGTAATGCAGGTTCCTAAGGTTTCTAAGATTGCTATCAACCAGGGTGTTGGTAAAGCAACTTCTGATAAAAAGATGATTGATGTAGCTGTAACAGAAATGACCACCATTACCGGTCAGAAAGCAATGGCTACAAAATCAAAGAAAGATATTTCTAATTTCAAATTGAGAGTAGGAGTAGGAGTTGGAGTGAGAGTTACATTGAGAGGTGATCGCATGTATGAATTTATGGATCGTCTTTTCTCTGTTGCCCTTCCACGCGTTCGTGATTTTAAAGGTGTGAATGAAAAAAGTTTTGATGGCAGAGGAAATTATACACTTGGTATCACTGAACAAATCATTTTCCCTGAAATTGATATTGATAAAGTGACTCACATGAACGGAATGGATATCACATTCGTGACGACCGCAGCTACGGATGCTGAAGCATTTGCATTGTTGAAAGAATTAGGATTACCATTTAAAAGTTTAAAAACAGAACAGAATTAAGATATGGCAAAAGCATCAGTAAAAGCCAGAGAGAGAAAGCGCGAAAAAATGGTTGCCAAGTATGCAACAAAGCGCGCTGAGTTAAAAGCTGCAGGTGACTTAGTGGGATTAGATAAATTGCCGCGCAACTCATCAAAAGTTCGTCAGCACAATCGTTGCGCGATATCAGGTCGTTCAAGAGGTTACATCCGTCAGTTCGGATTATCTCGTCAGATGTTCAGACAATTAGCACTGTTCGGAAAAATTCCGGGATTGACTAAATCGAGTTGGTAAAGCAACAGTTGGCAATTTGCGGTTCGCAATTGGCAACTCATTGATTCATAAAATACGAAGCCGCTCCGTTAATTCGGGGTGGCTTTTTTATTTTCGCTAAACTCTAAACTGTTACACCTTGAAAAAGAAATCGAAACCTGAAAGTTTTGTTCGTCAACCGAATTACCCCGGCGGTAATACTGCGTTGAATGAATTCATCAGAAGCAATCTTCAATATCCTGAAGAAGCAATTAAGAATCACATTCAAGGCGCGGTGGCTGTTGATTACAATGTGGATGTTTTTGGGAAAGTGATTGAAGCTAAAATCAAGCATGGTATCGGTTATGGTTGCGATGAGGAAGCAATACGATTAGTGAAACTGTTACAGTTCGAAAAGAAAAAGTATCACGGTTTGCATGTAGTGTTTCACAAGCATATCGTTATCAACTTTCATTTTACCGGAGCACCTGCTGCACCAAACAAAACCGAGTTGAAAATTAATTATCAGATTAATGCTCCGGAAAATCCTGCGCAGGAGATAAAAATTTCTTACACAATTATCCCTGAGAAAAAGAATTAAGATTTCGCTTTTACATTTGATTCAATAAAATAATTCTCTGTAATTCATTTTCATGCCGATTGAAAGTCTTCAGAATATTTACGATAGTATCGTTAATCGGTTGGAGAAATTCACGGCTTCAAAATATTGGAAACTAAAAGCGGTTTTTTTCCTCTCACTTCTCTCTTTCTTTTTTGCATCGGGGCAATTCCGTGATTTTGATGATACTTTCAAAACCATTGATGGATGGAAGGCATTCGAACAGAAAAAGGAAAATCTTTTTTCGCAACCTCAATTTGCTGAAGCAAGTAATGCAGCAAAAAAAACTTTTCGTTTAACAGTTCCGCTGATTGCTAAAGTTTTTCATCTCGATGATTATGCAATACTTATTTGCGAGTGTCTCGTAAATATTTTGTTTCTTTTTTTTTCAATTGTTTTGATTGAAAAAATAACGAACGATAAAATTTTAGCGCTCTTCACATGCGTCGGTGTAACATTTATTTATAACGGACATTCAGGATTCACCGACAACAATGCGTGGTTCGATGTGTTCGCTTATTTCTTTTTGCTGATAGCGATGTTGTCGCCGAATGTTTTTCTGATTTTTCTTTTCACAACATTAGCCGCGTGGACAGATGAGCGGGCAGTTGTTGCCTCCATTTTAATTTTTATCTGGTGGAAAATAAATGAATCAAAACCGGACGGATTTTCTTTCGCTTCACTTTTTAAATTCAAACCAAAATCATCTTCTGTAACAGTTGCAATTTTATTTTATATTGTTGGTCGTTATCTGCTAACTATTTATGCGCATTTATATACGCCGATGAAGCAAGTAGGAGCGGAAGTTTTGGCGAGAGCATTAGACTCAGTTCCATTAGGCTCATGGTCGGCCCTTGAAGGTTTCTGGATTTTAATAATTGCGTGTTGCATTTTTCTTTTCAGAAATAAAAACTACTTCGGATTAATTTCTATTCTGAGTATGATTTTCGGAATGCTTTTAATTTCCTTTTCAGTTCAGGATATAACACGAAGCGCTGCTTATGTTTTTCCTGTGATTTTTATTTCGGTTGCATTTCTTTCAGAGAAATTGACAAAAGCAGAATTGAGGAAATTGGTATTGATATGTGCATTGGTCTGTTTTCTTTTTCCTTCTCTTTATTATGCTACCTACGACCATCATGTGCAATGGTATAAACCGATTTTCCTGAGAGGATTTAATATTTAAGTTGGTGTTGTGTAGTGATAAAGTTCGGAATTTGATTTAAGTCAAGTGTTTCAGTAAATCAATCTTATTACTTTTCGCATTCAAATATTTAATGAATGAAAAATTTTGCTGTACTCCTTATTTTAGTTTTCATTTCTATCAATTTATACGCGCAAGCTCCGACGCAAACAATTCGCGGTGCGGTGAAAGATGCTGAAATTGATTATCCATTGGTGGGTGCAACAATTTTATTGATGCATGATAGCACAATAATGAAAGGAGCTTACACTGATGAAAACGGAAATTATCGTTTCGATGAAATCATAGTTGGCAGATATGCGTTACACATTACTTATGTCGGATACAAGGATGGATGGATGCATGATATAATTCTTACATCAGGAAAGGAAGAGATTGTAAATGTTACACTTGAGTCGAGTGCAAAAAATATTGATGAGGTTGTTGTGAATGCAAACAGGGTCGGACAAAGCAGCAATGAAATGAGCACAGTGAGTACACGAACTTTTTCAATTGAAGAAACCAATCGTTATGCAGGAAGTCGTGGCGACCCGGCGCGTATGGCGAGTAACTTTGCAGGAGTACAAGGAGCGGATGATTCACGCAACGATATTGTTGTTCGCGGTAATTCTCCTTCTGGTGTTTTGTGGCGGCTGGAAGGAGTTGATATTTTTAATCCGAATCATTTTAATATTCCAGGAACTGCGGGCGGACCGGTTTCTATTCTTAATAATAAAATTTTAGCTAACTCCGATTTTTATACCGGAGCTTTTCCTGCTGAATTAGGAAATTCTGTTGCCGGTGCTTTCGATTTAAAACTGCGAAACGGGAATAATGAGAAGCACGAATTCAGCGGACAGTTTGGTTTTCTCGGGACAGAAATTTTAGCCGAAGGTCCATTCACTAAAAAAAGTAAAGCGTCTTATCTCTTAACTTATCGTTACTCAACGCTTGCATTATTCAGTGCGCTTGGAATTGAAATTGGTACTGATGCAGTGCCGCATTATTCTGATGGTTCGTTCCGATTTAATTTTCCGATGAAGAACAACGCTAACTTTTCTATTTTCGGAATGGGTGGTTTGAGTACGGTTGCAATTCTTATCAGCAAACAAAAAAAACCAATCCGAAATATTTATGGTGAGAATGATCGTGACCAGTATTTCTCGTCGAACATGGGTGTGACAGGCGCGAGTTTTAACAAGGCACTCAGTACAAATTCATTTACAAAATTCACGGTGATGTTACAGGGCGAAGATGAAATCGCGCATCACGAGTTAGTTTATCGTCATGTTTCGTCTGATAGTGTTTTTGTGCTGGACTCGCTTGTGCATCTGCTAGGATATTCTTTTGCTCAATCAAAAGGAACTGTTGCCTGGTATTTTTCTCACAAGGTGAATAATCATTTCTCTTTTAAAACAGGATTCAACTTCGACAATTATTTTTTCAATTTCTTCGACAGCATTCGAAGCATTGATACGCTCGCATCAAATTATTATCAGTTTCATAAACGATGGGACGCACACGAAATGGCGCAATTGGTTCAACCATATTTTCAGATTCATTACAAACCGAATGATGTATTGACTTTTAATTTCGGATTGCATGCTTTGTATTTTTCATTGGGGAAAAGTGTATCACCTATTGAACCACGGCTCGGAATTAAATATGAAATGAAAAACAATCAGTCACTTAGTCTGGGATTGGGGTTGCATAGTCAGATTCAGAATACTTATCTGTATTTCTATTCGCCTGATTTCAGCAATGGTGTGGCGCACGAATACAACCATGATATGGGATTAATAAAATCGTATCACGCTGTAATTTCTTACGACAAGTTTTTCGGAAAACATTTATATTTTAAAACAGAAGTATACTATCAATACCTGTTTGATGTGCCTGTTACACTTCGTTCATCTTCCTTTTCATTGGTGAATTCAGGCGCGGGTTTCTCGCGTTTCTTTCCCGATACTTTAACGAACAAAGGCATAGGGCAGAATTATGGTTTAGAGTTTACGCTCGAAAAAGGATTCAGTAAAAATTATTATTTCCTTGTAACACTCTCCATGTTCGAATCAAATTATGTTGGCAGCGATGGTGTGCAACGCAAAACTGATTTCGATGGACAGTATGCAGCCAATGGAATTCTGGCAAAAGAATTTGTTTTTAAAAACAAACATGCTTTGCAGTTGAGTACAAAAATCACCATGGCAGGTGGAAGATGGTATGGTCCGGTTGACACTACTGCTTCGGTGTATCAGAAAGATATTGTTTATGTTGATTCTCTTCGCAACACGAAACAGTTGCCCGGATATTTCCGCGCCGATTTAAAAATCAATTACCGCATCAACGGAAAAAAAGTATCGCACGAAATAGGATTGGATGTGGTGAATGTGTTCGATACAAAAAATATTCTGAAGCTCACTTATGCGCCCGATAATTTTAATCCTACTGCTTCACCCATTCGTTACGATTATCAGTTGGGACGATTGCCGCTGTTTTATTACAGGATAGATTTTTAAAAAGGAAATTGTATGAAGAAATCTTTGGAAGAAAATATTCAACTCACCTGCATTGATAAAGACAAAAATGTTTATGTCTATGATGTGAATTATTTCGGGCAGGTTTTCACTTTGCAATTCATAGTGAAAATAGAAAACGAGGTTTTGCATCTCGATAGTATTGATATTGAAGGTGCGGGACCTAATACTTTTGGAAATAAATTCAAAACAGTTATCACTGATGTGGCACATGAATTTTGCAAAGAGTTTAAGACATTTAAAATTGAAATCAAAGGAAACAAAAGAGGTGCGGGAAAAACAAAAGGGAAATTCCTGAACACGATAAAACTTAATTTCAGTAAAACCGTTTAATAAAAAACTTACTTTTGAAGCATGACACAGTTAGTGATTTACAGTTACAGCGAAGACATAAAAAAAATTTCTTTCACAAGACTTATAAAGGAGCAGGCAAATCTTTCGCTTAGTAAAGCAAAGCAAACCCTTGATAAATTTCTGGAAGGGCAATGGATAGTGTTGTCGTTTAAAAATAATCATGAGATGACTGACTTCAAACACAAAGCGGAATCGCTCGGTACTAAAACAATATCAAAATCATTATTACTGAAAGAACTCACCAGCGATACAACCCCTGTGAGCAAATCAAATTCTCCTGTCCTTATTCCGGTTTCATAGCCCGGACGATTGCCGCTGTTTTATTACAGGATAGATTTTTGAGTGCATCTTTTAACTAAGAGTTGTAAGAGTTTGATAGGAGTCATAAGAGTTCAACTCCTTTTACTCCTTTGTATTTACTCCTAAAACTCCCAGTTAATTTTTTACTTTGCATTTCAAATGCTGAAGCGCTTACTTGTTTCTTTATTGATTTTATACTGTTACAGTTTTAATGCTGCTGCTCAGAAGGAAAATAATATTTGGGTTGGGGGTAACAATGTAGGAATTGATTTCAACTCAGGAAGTCCTGTAGTTTTTGACAGAACCGATAACGACAGATTTTGGAGAACCAATACCTCCATTTGTGACAAGGATGGAAACCTGCTTTTCTATTCCAATGGATACAGAGTTTACAATCGCCATTTTCAAATCATGCAGGGCGGTAATGATTTGAACATTGGTGATTATGAAAGTTGGGGTTATAACTTACTAAGTGTTGATGATGGCGCAGCAATTATTCCTATTCCCGGAGATTCAAATAAGTATTATCTCTTTCATACTGATTTGAATCTTATAAACTTTGATACATTTCAGAATCAGTTAATGCCCACACATTTATTCTATGATGTGATTGATATGAATTTAGATGGAGGATTAGGGGGAATTGTTTCAGGGCAAAAGGATTTAATTATTCTTTCTGATACACTTACTCTTGATGGATTTAAAATAATTAAACATGCAAATGGTAGAGATTACTGGCTCGTTACTCACGAGGCAGGCAACAAAAGTTACTTACGATTTCTGATTGATGTTAATGGAATTCAAGGTCCTTTTTCTCAAAAAGTAGGTGTTACTCTTGATGGTTTAAAAGCTCTTGGATTGAGTCCATTAGTATTCAATTTAAATTGTTCAAGGGCAGCACAAATACTGTGTCAAAATGCAGCGGTGACCCTGTTTGATTTTGACCGTTGTACAGGTGAATTCAGCAATGAAATGTATATTCCAGTAAGTGATACACTTTATTTTGTAACAGGCGGCGGAGCATTTTCTCCCTCAGGAAAATTTCTGTATGTAACTGCAAATTGGTTTAATTACATCTGGCAATTTGATTTAGACGCATCAAATATTTCGTTAAGTAAAATCTTAATTGCAAAATATGATTCTGCTTTGAATCCGTTTCCTACAGATTTTTATATGCTCTGTAACGGACCAGATGACAAGATATATTGTTGCTCTTATGATGGAGATTATTCAATACATATAATCAATTATCCAGACAGTTTAGGAATTGCCTGTGGTTTTGTTGAGAATGGTTTTTCTATTAATCCTCCGGGTATGGGATGGGGAGGAACATTTCCCAATCAGGTTAATTATTCTCTTGCTGCTTTGCCTGGTGTTTGTGATACTTTAAATCAAGACACAACTATTTTACCTGTTCCCGAATTCACATGGGGAGTTTATCCCAATCCATTCACCAATGAATTTCAACTAAGTGTAACAGGGGCACAATCAGATGCGACTCTTATAGTTTATAATTTACTTGGTCAGCAATTGTTAAATCAAAAATTAAATATCAAAAATCAAATGGCAAATGCTGTCATTAATATGAGCACTCAACCTGCCGGAGTTTATATCATCGCTCTGAAAGTGAATGATAAAACTTTTAACAGGAAAATGGTGAAGCAATAAAGAGATTTCTATTTATAAAACACTTCAATAATAATCGCTTTCGAATTTTCTTTCAGAAGATATTCTCCGAGAACTTTAAATTCATTGTTGTTGAATCTCTATTTTCCGAAATGATTTTTTAAATACTCAATTGCAAAAATATCAGCATATGCAGCCATCGTATAATTATAATGCGGATTACTTGGGTTGGCAAAAGCATGATCAGCATTATAACTTTTCACTGTTAAAGTTTTCCCTGCCTTCTTCATATTTGCCTCAAACTGACTCACTACTTCCGGAGTAATCCACTTATCCTGTGTTCCGAAAAAGCCAATCACATCCGTGTGTAGTTGTTTCAATTTATTTACATCAGTAATCGGCATCCCATAATACATCACACAACCAGCTGCTTGTGTTCCAGCAAATAATGTGGCTCGCAATGATAACCCACCACCAAAACACCAGCCGAGCGTACAGATTCTTGCTTCCTTTCCAACATATTTTATGGCACCATAAATAATAGTATCCAACCGACCATCTGTAACACTGTTTGTTAACAAAGAAGCGGTATCAGCATTCGCAGTCATTTTCCCATCATACAAATCAATGGCAACCACATTCACATTGCCAATAGCTTTTTGCAATTCATCAGCCCGTTGCTTTATGTAATCATTCAATCCCCACCATTCATGAAAAACGAAAAGATAATTGTTAGTAGGTGTAACACTCATCACCTCATAAGCTCCTGCAGTTTTTCCATCCGCAGTTGGAAACGAAATCATTTTTCCTGCAGCGTTGGTATAATTAAAAGGCAATGGGCTTTCATGTGCTGCAATAAAAGCAGGGTCGCTTACGAAAGCCATAATTGAATTTTCGGAAGAACCGATGGAACAACAGGACTTTTGCGCAACTACAAAAAACGGAAACGCGAGTATTAAAATCGGGATAAAGAAGAGTTTTGTTTTCATAAAATGGTTTTTGAAGTTTAACAAAGAAGCATCAGTTTAGTTTAATTTCAAAAGTTCTTATGAATTCATTTTTAAAATGAATTCGAATCTTAGCGCAATCAGATATTTGCAGGTAATTACACCCGAAAACAATCTTTTCTTCGCCACTTGGTAAAATGAATCAGATGTTTACCTTTGCCATCCCAAAAAAATTAACGCTTTTCTATTTATGGTAACAGATCCGATAGCCGACTACTTAACCCGTGTGCGCAATGCGCAACATGCGAACCATCGCATTGTAGAAATTCCGGCTTCGAATTTAAAGAAGAGGATTACCGAAATTCTTTACGAAAAAGGATACATTCTCAAGTATAAATTCGACGATGCAAAAGGGCCTCAGGGCACCATCATGATTGCATTAAAATACAATCCTGAAACTAAATTACCTGCTATCCGCAAAATCTGGAGAGTGAGCCGTCCTGGATTACGCAAGTACTCCGGCAGCGATTCATTACCACGCACTTTAAATGGTTTAGGAATAGTAGTGGTAAGCACACCGAAAGGAGTGATGACCGAGAAAGAAGCGCGCGCACAAAAAGTGGGTGGCGAAATTTTATTTAAAGTTAATTAAGAGCAAAAGAGAAAGATAGATTATGTCACGAATAGGAAAAATGCCGGTTGCCGTTGTTAAAGGTGTAACAGTCAATGTTGCTTCTAACAATGTAGTAACTGTTAAAGGACCAAAAGGTGAATTGAAACAAAAGGTAGATGCCGACATCACCGTTAAAATGGATGGCGACAACATCATTCTCGAAAGACCTACTGAACAAAAGCGTCATAAAGCAATGCATGGTTTATATCGTGCCTTGTTGAATAATATGGTGACAGGAGTTGCTACCGGATATTCTAAGAAATTAGAAATGGTGGGTGTCGGTTTCCGTGCGACTGTTACAGGTCAGATGCTGGAGTTGAGTGTTGGTTTTTCTCACCCGGTTTTGTTCATGGTGCCTAAAGAAATTAAAATATCTGCGGAACAACTCAAAGGACAAAACCCAATGATCACTATGGAATCAGCCGATAAGCAATTGCTTGGACAGTTGGCTGCAAAAATTCGCGATGTTCGTCGCCCTGAACCTTACAAAGGAAAAGGTATCAAGTACACAACTGAAATTCTTCGTCGCAAAGCAGGTAAATCTGCAGCGAGCGCTAAATAAATTTTTAAGTAAGAAATTAATACTACAATGTCAACTACATCAATTCGCCGCTTCAAAATTCATAAAAGAATTCGCAAAACAATTCAGGGAACAGCTGAGCGTCCACGCATCAGTGTTTACCGTAGTAACAGCGAAATCTATGCACAGTTAATTAACGATGAAGCTGGTCATACTTTATTATCCGCATCGTCACGCGATATGAAAGATATTACCGGAACCAAGATTGAAAAATCAAAACAAGTAGGTGTTGCATTAGCTAAAATGGCTGCTGAAAAAGGAATTACAACTGCAGTTTTTGACCGCAGTGGTTTTCTTTATCACGGTCGTGTTAAGGCAATTGCTGAAGGTGCGAGAGAAGGTGGATTACAATTTTAAATTATAGCTACACGAAAATGTCTCAATCAACAATACAACGGGTTAAAGCAAGTGAACTCGATTTAAAAGAAAAAGTGGTAAGCATCAATCGCGTTACTAAAACTACTAAAGGTGGTCGCACATTCAGTTTCTCTGCACTTGTTGTAGTTGGAGATTCAAACGGAATTGTTGGTCATGGTTTGGGTAAAGCGCGTGAAGTGCAGGAAGCCATTACCAAAGGAATTGACGACGCAAAAAAGAATCTCGTTAAAGTTCCAATTCTGAAAGGAACTATTCCTCATGAGCAAATTTCAAAATTCGGTGCTTCAAAAGTTTGGGTTAAACCAGCTTCTCACGGAACAGGTGTTATTGCAGGTGGTGCAATGCGTGCAGTGTTGGAGAGTGCAGGTGTAACAGATGTGTTGGCAAAATCATTGGGTTCATCAAACCCGCACAATGTTGTTAAGGCAACTATTAAAGCTTTGACTGATTTGCGTGACCCTGTTTCAGTGGCAATGACTCGTGGCATTACTTTGAAAAAAGTATTTAACGGAAGTAACTGATTTGATAATTTAATGATTTGGAAATTTGATAATGAAATTTCTTACTAAATAGGAAGAAGATTATAAAGAAAAACAGCAATGGCAAAGATTAAAATAACACAGTTTAAAAGTGCAATTGATCGCACTGATCGTCAGAAGCGAACTATAAAAGCTTTAGGTATTACACGATTACATGCACCTGTTACTAAGGAAGGAACTCCTCAGATTTTGGGTATGGTGAAGAAGGTAAGTCACCTCGTAAAGGTGGAAACAGTTAACGCATAGTATTTAAAAGATTAATTCAGGAAGCAATGAATTTACATACATTAAAACCCGCAGAAGGTTCTACAAAAAATAAGAAGCGTATTGGTCGCGGACAAGGTAGTGGTCATGGTGGAACATCTACACGCGGTATGAATGGCGCTGGTTCCCGTTCAGGTGCAAAAAGCAAGAGAGGTTTCGAAGGAGGTCAAATGCCTTTGCAGCGTCGGGTTCCTAAGTACGGTTTCACAAATCCATTCCGTATTGAGTTTGCTGAATTCAATTTAGATGCATTGCAACTGTTGGTTACAAAACATAAATTGAAAGAAGTGAATTTTGAAGTATTCAAAAAAATAGGATTAGTTCAGCGCAATGAACCAATTAAAATTTTAGGTCGTGGTGAATTAACTGCTAAACTAAATATCACAGTAAACGCAGCAAGTGCTAAAGCAAAAATTGCTATAGAAAATGCTGGTGGCACCTTAACTCTTTTAGAAAAGAAATAATTTTCAACAATAAATCTGATGCCCCGGTCATAGTAAAACAGATCGGGGCATTTTTATGTAAAGAAGAATGACAACTTCCTTGCAGATACTTAAATTAAAATTACATTTGCTTCCCTTTCAGAAAGCTGAATAAACATGAATCATTTCATTCAAACAATTAGAAATATCTGGAGAATAGAAGACCTGCGGTTTCGTATTCTCATGACACTTGGTTTAGTAGCCGTTTATCGTGTTGGTTCTTATATCGTTTTACCTGGAATTGATGGTGCGCAATTGCATCAGTTGCAGGACCAGGGCGGAAAGGGAATCTTTGGTTTGGTAAATATTTTCGCAGGAGGAGCATTTACACGCGCTTCCATTTTTGCATTGGGAATTATGCCTTACATCTCTGCATCTATAGTTATGCAATTGTTGGGAATGGCAATTCCTGCTGTACAAAAATTACAGAAAGATGAAAGCGGTCGTCGTACTGTTAATCAGTACACTCGTTTGTTAACTGTTGTTGTTACAGCATTACAGGCATCTGCTTATGTTGTTTATATAAAAAGTCTTGGAGCTCAAATTTTAATCAGTCCTGGTTTATTCTGGTTTACTACGCTGGTAACACTTACTGCAGGAACAATTTTCGTAATGTGGTTGGGAGAAAAAATTACTGATAAAGGAATCGGAAACGGTATTTCTCTTTTAATCATGGTTGGAATTCTTGCTCGTTTACCTTTTGCAATAGCAGCAGAATTTTCTTCGCGCATGACCGGTGGTAATGGTGGATTGGTTTCTTTCATTGGAGAAATCGCTGCGTTGGTTGGTGTAATTATCCTTGTGATTCTTTTAGTTCAGGGAACAAGAAAGATTCCTGTTCAGTATGCAAAGCGTATTGTTGGAAATAAACAATACGGTGGAGTTCGTCAGTACATTCCCTTGAAAGTTAATGCTGCGGGTGTAATGCCTATCATTTTTGCACAGGCGTTGATGTTTATCCCTGCAACTATTTCACAGTTCTTTCCTGATTCAGCGGCAAGCAAAGGAGGTAGTATTTTTACTGATCACACAAGTTTCTGGTACAATGTCATTTTCAGTATTCTCATAGTAGTGTTCACTTATTTCTATACTGCTTTGATTGTAAATCCTGTTCAGATGGCTGATGATATGAAGCGCAATGGCGGATTCATTCCGGGAATAAAACCGGGAAAGAAGACTGCAGATTTCATTGATGGTATAATGAGCAGAATAACATTACCAGGTTCATTCTTCCTTGCTTTGGTTGCTATACTTCCAGCCTTTGCAGCCATGTTCGGAATAATCAGTGACTTCGGTAATTTCTACGGAGGAACTTCATTGCTGATTATGGTTGGAGTTATTTTAGATACACTTCAGCAAATTGAAAGTCACTTGCTCATGCGTCACTACGATGGCTTAATGAAGTCTGGTAGAATTAAAGGCCGCACACAAGCTGCAGCCGCTTACTAAACTGTTACACTCATGATTTATTATAAAACCGATGAAGAGATTAGTCTGATTCGGGAGAGTTGTATCCTCGTTTCAAAAACATTAGCCGAAGTTGGCCAACATATTCAACCAGGTGTAACAACACAGTATTTGGATGAAATAGCTGAGACATTTATTCGAGATCATCACGCAACACCTGCATTCAAAGGGTATAGAGATTTTCCTGCTTCATTGTGTTTATCAGTTAATGAAGAAGTGGTTCATGGTATTCCATCATCAAACAGAATATTAAAAGAAGGTGATATTATTTCTGTTGATTGCGGAACTGTTTTGAACGGTTTTGTCGGCGACAGTGCTTATACTTTTGCTGTTGGCGAAATTGATGAAGCAACTAAAAGATTATTGACTGTTACACAAGAATGTTTGGCACTTGGAGTTGAAAAGGCAAAATATGGCAACCGAATCGGCGATATTTCATTTGCCGTACAAGACCATGCTGAGAAAAATGGATATGGTGTGGTGCGCGAATTAGTCGGGCACGGTGTAGGAAAAAAATTACATGAAGACCCTGAAGTACCCAACTTCGGACGAAGAGGATCAGGACCCAAATTGCTTCCAGGTTTGGTAATAGCTATTGAACCCATGATTAATATGGGAAAGAAAAATGTAACAGAAGCTGATGATAAGTGGACGGTGTATGCCACCGACAGAAAACCCTCTGCCCACTTCGAGCATACTGTTGTTGTGTTAAAAGACAGAACAGAAATGCTGACTACTTTTAAATTTATAGAAGAGAAGTTGAAGGCAGTAACAGTTTAATGATAGCCGTTATTATATCAGAAGTGGATTACCAACCGATAAACTGCTCATTTTACGATTTACTTGAAGAAGCAGCGACACTGCAAAAAAGAGTTTTAATTAAATATTTTTCAGACGATAAATTGATGGAAGAAATTGATTCAATAAAAAATCTGTATATCGAATCAAAGCAGGAATTTATGATTTTGGGTGCAGGGAAAATTATTCGGCTCGATAAAATAATTTCAATTGACGGAGTTGAATTGAAAAATTTTCATCCATAAAAAAAGCCGCTCTGAAAAAATCAGAACGGCTGAATCATAAAGTATAGTACTGTTACACTTAAAATTTATAAGCCAACCCAACACCAATCACATCCTTCACTTGCGTGCGCTTACCTGTTGCGGTTTGGGTTTTCACTCCGTTCACATCGGAATATAATGGAATGAGCACATCATCATCATACACTACATTAACTGAAATGCTTGCTGAAAGAAATTTATTCACTTTCAAAGTTAAGAGTCCTTCAAAGTTCACATCAATGTTTCCACGCTTGGTGGCATCGGCATTTGCGTAGTTGTCGAACAGATTTAATTTGGCAAGAAGATTTACATTCTTGAAAATATCTTTTTGAAACTTCGAATTGAGTGACGCACCAAATTCAGCGCGCGATTTTTTTCCATGAGTAATTAATGTTCCGGTTGAATCATAAGTTGCTGGTTTATTTCCATACAAGCCGGCATCAGCAATATCCCGATCATTTACAAAAGTGAACTTACCTGTGGCAGGAGAGAGGAACACTGAAAAATAATCTGTTGGTTTGTAATCCATTCCGACTGCAACGGTGAGATAGGCAGGCGCGAGAAATTTTGAAATGGCATTTGTATCGTCGGGATAATTGTAGCCGGGAGCAAACTGCGATTTGAAATTCAACATGCTACTGTAAAAGAATTTTCCGGTTGCCAATCGTCCGTACTTCGAATTCAACTCTATCTTATCATTACTCTTTCGCATCGGATTATCAGCAAGTTTTACCAATCCATACCCGAGGTCAATTGAGTTTTCCCAGTTTGTTTTTTCTACTTTATAATTTTCAAAAAAATTGAGCATCCCATTTATTGCCAATGAGTTTTCACCGCCACCGGCCCAATTATTATATTGAGTTTGGGATAAATTGATTGAAATAAAACCTCCCTTCTTCCAACTTGTATCTGTAACAGTTTGTGCTGAAACCAAAAGTGAAAAGTGAAAAGAGAAAAGTGATAGGAGAAAAAGTTTACGCATGAATTTGTTTTTAGAGGGGGCAAATAAAATCCCTCCTGCTGTATCAAACAATTCAGGAGGGATTAAAAAAAATTATTTAAAATTATTTTTTCAGCGAATCGCGTATTTCCATCAGCAACAACTGATCGGTAGTTGGAGCAGGTGGTGCTGCGGGTGCCAGTGCCTCTTTTTTCTTCGATGCATTTAATGCTTTAATCACCATGAATACTGCAAATGCAACAATTACAAAGTCGAGCACCACAGTTAAGAATGTACCGTACATGATTGCAACCTCTGGTTGGTCACCAACAGCAGCTTTCAGCACATATCGCATTTTAGAAAAGTCTTGTCCGCTTGTAAGTAAACCTATAACAGGCATTACCATTCCATCAACAAAAGCAGATACAATTTTTCCGAAAGCAGCACCCATTACAAATGCTACTGCGGTGTCAACAAGGCTTCCGCGCATCGCGAAATCCTTAAATTCTTTCATCATTCCCATAGTGGTTGTTTTTTGTGTGCGAAAAATAAACACAATTTTTATTTCAGTAAGTATAAAAGATATTCAAGAAACAATTTCTTTGATTTCGATAAATTAATTTCACATCAGATTCTTTCATGAAACATTTCTTTCCATCATTCAAACAGTAAAAAATAATTTTTCAAGATGATTAAAAAAATTATTCTCTTTTCGTTTTTCATTTTTAGTTTTTCATTCAGCCAGGCTCAGCACTATTTTAATATTTCACTTTTGGGTGGAATACCACAAGCTTCGTTTGCACAAAACACAGATGATTTTCATTTAGGTCTCGGCCTTGATTTAATGTTCAAGGTCAATCCTGATTTCCCGTTTTACCTCGGCATTGGTTATAACTACAATGCGATGGGAAGTAAAAACCAGATTATTGAAAACGATTTGCAGGTAATGGCAGGCACAACTTTAATCACAACCATTCCTGTTAAACTCGGTGTAACAACCAACAACGGATTATCAAATTGGATATTTAAAACGCGATTTGTTTTCCCGACCGATTATGTGCATCCTTATGTGCAGGCATCAGGCGGCCTAAATTATTTATCGACCAATACCACTGTTACAGATGAAACTGAAAAACATTTTTTCACTGCGGACCATCCCGACGACAATACCATCACTTCGAAAAAAGCAATCAGCGATTTAACTTATGCTTATGGCGGCGGCGCGGGTTTATTGATTGATGCCGGAAGCGGTTGCATTGAACTTGGAGTTGATTATATGTGGGGCGGACTCGCTACTTATTTTAACAAAGACCAGATAAAGGACTGGACTGTTACATTCAGTGGCGCTTCGGGCAGTTTCGATCCGAACAACCCGAAAGATGTTGACCTGTCAAATGCTTCTGCAACTCCTTATGAGTCTTATACTGATTTAATTTATGCGCACATCGGTTACACTTTCAAATTCGGCAAGCAGCCGAAAAAGAAAACTGTTACACATCATCCAGCACCTCCGGTGCATCACAATCCGCCGCCTAAAAAGAAGCACTGATATTTTATTGGTGGAAAGAATGATGCTGGCCGAACTGTAACAGTTATGGTTTTGTGTTGGCATACTATTTTCTGAATTGTAACAGTCAGTATTTTATGGAAGAATAAAGTTGCGTGAACGCAAAGGAGCGATATTTCATAACAGAATGCCGTTGTGCGAATGCAAAGGGGCGATATTTTAAATAAGAATGCCGTTGTGCGATCACGAAGGGGCGGTATTTTATATTATGATGCTGTTGCGCGAACACGAAGGGGCCATATTTTATATTCGAATGATGCTTCGCGAATGCGAAGGGGCGGTATTTTATAGCAGGAGGGTGTTTTGTGAATGCAAAGGGGCGATATTGTATACAATATCGTCCCTTTGTCAACACATTATCAGTATTTTATGAATAAATGCTTTGTTTTTTTACTGTAAAGAGTGATTCGATTTAAAGTGATGGCTGAATGATGAATTAACTCCCTCTCTGCTTTCTGCTTCCACGATTCTATTTGTGTCAATGCTGAAAGTAGAGAGGGTGAATTTGCTGTAACACTCAATTACGATTTAATGCGGGTGAGTTATCACGCGATTGCTTCATCACGCAAAAGCAATACTTGTTTTCAGATTTTAAATAAATATTCTGTTTACTTTTATCGGAAATAAAATTACTTGAAGAAGTTATTTCTCTTTTCGTTTTTCCTTTTCAGTTTTTCATTTAGCAAAGCGCAATGGGTTACTATACCTGATGCGAATTTTGTTGCTTATCTGCAAGCAAATTATCCAACTTGCATGAATGGGAATTTGATGGATACAACTTGTAGTGGGATAGTGAATGCGACTAGTGTTAATTGTCAGGCTCAGAATATTTCTAACTTTTCAGGAATTCAATATTTTGATAATTTAATTGTTTTCGTTTGTTCAAATAATCCATCTCCTTACATTCCTTTACTTCCTCAATCTCAAGGAATTTTTGGGGAAATATGGTGTAATGATTGTCAATATACTTCATTACCAAACCTCCCCTATTTGGGCTCCTGTTATTGTTTTAATAACCTATTAACTTCTTTGCCTGTAATCCCTTTAGGTATTTCGGAGTTATATTGTCAAAATAATAGTATTTCTGGACCGTTGCATTTTAATCATATTCTGAATTTGGATTGTTCAAATAATCAAATTACAAGTTTATTAATTGACTCTTTTGCTACTGGGTGTTGCATAGCTTTGACAATTAACTGTAGTCATAATCAAATTGCAAATTTCTCCATTCCTTATTCTGTTCCAGGTGGCGGTAACTCATATTTAAACATTGACTGTAGTTTTAATCCATTGGATTGTCTTCCCTCATTCAATACATGCCCTACTTTGAATTTTTTAAATACAAATATTAGTTGTCTTCCGTCATATGCGAATGTTACAAATAGTACACCTTTACTCTTGTCAGTTCCTCTCTGCGATTTGTTTTATAATCCAAATAATTGCCCGGCTCATACAAATATTTTAGGAAAAGTTTTCAATGGTTTCAATAACAATTGTATTTATGATACAGGCGAGCATTTATTAAACCATCATGGAGTTTCACTTTATCAAAATGGGAATTTCAAAGGAAAGTCATATACTAACTTATTAGGGCAATATGATTTCACTATTGATTCAATAGCAACTTATGAGTTGGTGGTTGATACAAATTCAACACTTCATTATTCATGTCCGTCAAGTGGAATCTATACTGTTACAACTTCCGGTGTAACACTTACTGTTCCCGGCTTTGAATTAAAATGTGATACAGGATTTGATTTAGGAACAATTGGAATTAATCATGGAGCTTTTGGTCCTCCTGGTCATCAGATAATGATTCACATGCTTACAGGTGATCAATCAGTAATTTTGAACGGAGTCAACTGCAACACTTATGGTTTAAGTGGAGAAGTGAAAGTAATTATTACTGGACCTGTTACATATGCAGGAATGGTAAGCGGTGGCATTACACCAACATCTGTCTATGGTGATACAATCATTTGGAGCATTAATGATTTTTCAAACCCAAATCTTGATTATCTATTGCGGTTTTATATTATGGTTGATACACTTGCTCAAATTGGAACACCTGTTTGTTTTGATATTGAAGTAACACCAATCGTCGGAGATTATAACCCAGCAAACAATTCATTTATGGTTTGTGGTCCAATCATAAGTTCAATGGATCCAAATTTTAAAGAGGTGCAACCGAGTGGTTCAATTACTGAAGATTTTAATGGTTGGTTGACTTACACAATACATTTTCAAAACACAGGAACTGCTTATGCCGACCATGTTAAAATTTTAGATACGCTTGACAGCAATCTTGATGCAAGCACTTTTCAATTTTTAGCATCCGACCATAATCCTATTGTGAAAGTGAAAGGAAATATTTCAGTCTTTGATTTTCAGAATATAAACTTAGCAGATAGTTCAAGCAATGAACCTGCAAGTCATGGCTGGGTGATGTACAGAATTAAAAAGAAGCAAGGTGTAACAGGTGGAACAACTATCTCCAACAATGCCTCTATTTATTTCGATTTCAATACACCTGTTGTCACCAATACTGTGAGCAATCTTATTTGCACACCCGACACCACTTACTTAAACGATAGCGTGTGCGTTGGGGGCACTTATGTTTTCAATGGAAATAATTTAACTGCATCCGGTGTTTATACTGTTACACTCACCAACATCAGTGGTTGCGATTCTGCTGTTATACTTACTCTTAATTCTATAACTCCTATTCCGCCAACTACTATTTTCCAAACCATTTGCGCCGGCGGTTTCTTTGATTTTAATGGAACACTTTATACCACATCCGGCATTCACTCTGCACTATTCACTGCAATGAACGGTTGCGATTCAACTGTTACACTCAACCTCACCGTTCTTCCTGCTATAACAACTTCGCAATCCGCAACTATCTGTCAAGGCGATACATTCAACTTCAACGGAACCACAGTTGACACCGCAGGAATTTATGCTGATACACTTACAACCACCAGTGGCTGCGATTCAACTGTTACACTCCAGCTTTCTGTTATTGCAACTGTTACACATTCCATCACCGCCGATATTTGTCAGGGAGAAAATTATAGTTTCAATAATTTAAATCTCATTTCAACGGGAACTTACTATGATACTTTATCAGCAGTCAGTGCTTGCGATTCAGTAGTAATTCTTCATTTAGATGCACACGAACTCAACGCAACAATCACCCTCAACGGAAACACACTAACAGCAACCGGTAATGGAATCATCCAATGGATAAACTGTGACAGTAGCACTTTCATAGTTGGAGTTGTCGGCAACACATATACGCCAACAATTATCGGTCATTATTCAGCATGGGTATGGGACGGCCTATGCAGCGATACCACTAATTGCATTGAAGTTTTGTTAGATGGGGTTGAGCAGTTGACAGTTGATAATTGGCAATTGGCAGTTTATCCTAATCCATTTGGAAGTCAGTTGACAGTAAACAGTAAGCAGTTGACATGTGCAACAATTACAATCACAGATATTTTAGGTAGAGAATTATTCCGACAAAAATCAAATCTGAAATCTGAAATTATAAATCTCAATTCGCTCACTTCAGGCCTTTATTTTCTTAAAGTAACAGACCAAAACGGAATTACTCAGATTAAAAAAATCGTTAAGGAATAAATCAAGCATTCAATTAGAAATTCACTTGTTCTAAATGCTTGAAATCCAACCATATTTTGACATTCAGTAATCTCAAAACTTGTATATACTTGAGTCTTATATTCACTCAAAATGGTATTTAAACATTCACTTGTTAATATGAATTAACTTTTTACTTTTGCGTCCCCTCTTTTTAAAGGGAGGCCTCATTTTTACCGCAACCGGATGGCAAAACAAGACCTGATTAAACAGGATGGAACAATAACAGAAGCGTTATCAAACGCAATGTTCAGGGTCAGACTGGAAAACGGGCACGAGATACTCGCCACCATTTCAGGCAAAATGCGAATGCACTACATCCGTATTCTTCCTGGTGATAAAGTAACAGTTGAAATGAGTCCTTACGATTTAACACGAGGCAGAATTACTTACCGTTTCAAATAAACCGACATGAGAGTAAGAGCAGCAATTAAAAAACGCAGTGTCGATTGCAAAATAGTTCGTCGCAAAGGCAAGCTTTATGTAATCAACAAAAAGAATCCACGCTTTAAACAAAGACAAGGCTAAACCCATAAACTATCAATGGCAAGAATTTCAGGTGTTGATTTACCAAAAAACAGGAGAGGCGATATAGGTCTCTCTTACCTATTTGGCATCGGTCGTTCAGCAGGAAAAAAAATCCTTCTGAAAGCAGGTGTTGATCCGGAAAAGAAAGTGAAAGACTGGGACGATAATGACCTTAATGGCATTCGTACCACAATCAACGAAGAATATAAAGTTGAAGGTGCGTTGCGTTCAGAAATTCAATTGAACATAAAACGATTGATGGACATCGGTTCTTACCGTGGCATTCGTCATCGTAAAGGTTTACCCGTTCGCGGACAAAGAACCCGTACTAACTCACGCACTCGTAAGGGTAAGCGCAAGACAGTAGCAGGAAAGAAAAAAGTAGCAGCTAAGAAATAAAATCAGTTAGTCGAAAACTAACAACGACAAACTAACAACGAATAACAATCATCAATGGCAGACGCAAAAAAAGGAAGCGCAAAAAAAAGAACGATCAAAGCTGATCCGGAAGGAGTTGCGCACATACAGGCAAGTTTCAATAATATCATTATCTCATTGACCAACAAAAACGGGAGCGTTATTTCTTGGAGTTCAGCAGGTAAAGTTGGATTCAAAGGGTCAAAGAAAAACACACCTTATGCTGCACAAATGGCTGCCTCAGAAGCTTCGAAAGTTGCTCATGATGCGGGTTTGCGCAAAGTAGAAGTGTTTGTGAAAGGACCCGGTTCAGGTCGCGAAGCTGCGATTCGTGCAATCGGCACTTCAGGTATTGATGTAACAGTCATTCGCGATATTACACCTATGCCGCACAACGGTTGCCGTCCACCGAAAAAGAGAAGAGTATAATTCATTCAATACAATAACTGTAACAGTCACTCATGGCAAGATACCTCGGTCCTAAATCAAAAGTTGCAAGAAAGTTTGGCGAACCTATTATGGGTTTCAGCAAAGCGCTTGAAAAAAAACCTCACGCTCCCGGAATGCACGGCACTTCTAAAAGAAGAAAGCAGCAATCGGAGTATGGCACTCAACTGAAAGAAAAACAAAAGGCGAAATTGACCTACGGATTACTCGAAAGACAATTTGCTAAAACATACGGAACTGCTGTTCGCCGTAAAGGTGTTACAGGTGAAAACTTATTGAAATTATTGGAAAGTCGCTTGGACAACACAGTTTATCGTTTAGGCATTGCGCCTACTCGTCGCGGTGCGCGCCAGTTGGTTTCTCACCGTCACATTTCTGTGAACGGAAGAGGAGTGGATGTTCCATCTTATTGTTTGAAAGCAGGTGATGTAATTGCTGTTCGCGATAAATCAAAAACACATCCTGCAATTCTTGAATCATTGAATGTAAAAAACACAAGTAATTTCCAGTGGTTAGAGTGGAATGGTGAAGCTATGAAAGGAACTTTCCTTACTCCACCGGAGCGCGATCAGATTCCTGAGAACATCAGAGAACAACTGATTGTCGAATTGTACTCTAAGTAATTCTTAATTGAACAAATACAAAAAAGCATAATGAGCATACTCACTTTCCAGAAACCTGATAAAATCGTTCTTCAGAAAGCAACTGACTTCGAAGGATTTTTTGAATTCCGTCCGTTGGAGCCGGGATTCGGTGTAACAATCGGAAACGCGCTTCGCCGTGTGCTTCTTTCTTCATTGGAAGGATACGCCATCAACGCGGTTCGCATCAGCGGAGTAGAACATGAATTCAGCACTATCAAAGGTGTAACAGAAGATGTAACAGAAATTATTCTGAACCTCAAGCAGGTTCGTTTCAAGAAAGTTTCTGACGAAGAAATTTCATCAGAAAAAATTCTTGTTTCTGTAAAAGGAAAAGATGAATTCACTGCAGGAGATATTGAAAAGGCAACTGCCGGTTTCAAAATCATGAATCCTGATTTAGTGATTTGTCACTTGGAGAAAAATGTAAAGTTTGATATTGAATTAAATGTTTCTAAAGGTCGCGGATATCTTCCTGCTGAAGATCAGAAACTAAAAGAATCACCACTTGGTACTATTGCTACTGATGCTATTTACACTCCGATTAAGAATGTAAAATATGCAGTGGAAAATACTCGTGTTGAACAAAAGACCGACTACGAAAAACTCATTATTGAAATTACTACCGACGGAACTATTCACCCTGAAGAATCAATTAAGGAAGCTGCAAAAATTTTGATTCAGCACCTCATGTTGATTTCTGACGAGAATATTTCTTTTGATAACAAGGAGAAGAAAGAAGAAGATGTAGTTGACGAACATGTATTACACATGCGCAAACTATTGAAAACTCCATTGGAAGATTTGGATTTGAGTGTTCGTGCCTACAACTGTTTGAAAGCAGCGAAAATTGGTAGCTTGGCTGAAATGGTGAAATACGATACTAACGAGTTGTTGAAATTCCGCAACTTCGGTCGTAAGAGTTTAATGGAAATTGAAGCGTTGATTAACGAGAAAGGATTGCACTTCGGAATGGATCTTTCTAAATTTAAAATTGAAGACTAATTAATAATTTGGATTTCAACTCGAAACCCGAAACAAGAAAACTCGAAACTGAACAATGAGACACGGACATAAAGTTAATCACCTCGGCAGAACTTCATCGCACCGTAAAGCGCTGATGAAGAATATGGCGAATGCCTTAATACTCAACAAAGAAATTTTTACCACACAGGCAAAAGCAAGATCACTGCGCACTTACATCGAGCCGTTGATTACTCGTTGTAAAGAAAATACTACTCACAATCGTCGTATGTGTTTCGCTTACTTACAAGATAAGGAAAGCATTAAAACATTGTTCGGTGATATTGCTGAGAAAGTAGGAACCCGCCCGGGTGGATATACCAGAATTATTAAAATTGCTCCCCGTCGTGGTGATGCTGCTGATATGGCTTTGATACAGTTAGTTGATTTCAGTTTAACTCCAGGCAAAACTGCTAAAGTTGGAACTGCTTCAATTGCTGAACCGAAGAAGCGTACGCGTCGTGCTGGTGGTGCCGCTAAAAAGGATGCTCCTAAAAAAGGCGAAGAGAAAACAGAAGAATAATCAGTTAAAAGTTAAATAAATTTTGAAAGGGCTGCCTCGAAAGAGGTGGCCCTTGTTTTTTGTGTAAAACTCAAATAGTAATTGTAAATTGTAAATTATGTATTCTATGATGATTTAGGTTGATTCAGTTATTTATTTAAAGGTGAAATTTTCAATTACTTAGAAACAAATAAAATAGAGTACGACATTTCAAAATATGGTCTTTAATATTTAATCCCCACGGGATGATTTTTATTGAATGCTGGTTTTTTCTACCAATATTTTGTTCCGATGGAACAAGTGTAACAGGTTTATTTTAAGGTTGTCATCCTATGTTCGCTGAATAGACAAAGCGAAATGTAATCATGAAGCAATCTGTTACAGTTGTGGATTTCAGATTTCTGATTGGTCGCGAATCGGTTTACAAATTGCTTCGAAAACTGATTATAGTTTTTTGCAATGACAGCCTGAGATTCTACAGGTTCAATAACCCTGCAAGTGGTTTAAAATCTTTTGAAACTTCTATAGCTTCCTGAATCGCTTTCCCTTTCTGCTTAAAAACTTTAAATGCCTCAGCACTTTTCTTGCTCGTCAATATTTTATATGAATCGTTATTGCGGATTTCAATTGCTGAGCAATCATCACAAGCAATTCCAACTCCACCCGTTTTCGAAATCATTTTTCTGAAATGTGCATCGCGTTTTTCTTTCAGATAATGCGGACAAAAAGTTGTATTAACAATTCCCAATCCCTTCACCCGAATGTGTTTCCATTTTTCAGGATGATAATAAAACAGCGAATCGCTGTGCCCGAACTGAAACCAGCAAATTGCTCCCGCGCTTGTTCCCGCCATTATGGTTCCGCTGTTCCAAGCTTTCTTTAGCAAAATATCAACCCCAAGTAATCGCCAGCGGCGCATCATCTTCAAAGTATTTCCACCTCCAACATAAATAATGTCGGCTCTTTCAATTTTATCGAGAATTTCCTTTTTCAAAATTTTTCTTTTCAGCAGAAATAAAACTTCAGGCCGGCAACCCAATTTATCTCCATAAGTTTTCTGAAAATTTTCCCAATACAAAGGATCGTCGCTCGATGCGGTTGGAATAAATAATGCGCGCGGATTTTTCTTTCCTGTGAGGTGAACTATATGTTCGTCAATTGACCGTGTGGCGCCTTCAATCATGCTGCCACCGCCAATCGCAACTATGGTGCGTGTCAAATCTTTCAGTGAAATAGTTTAGAGAAAAGACTAACTGTTATTGTAGTCTAACTGTTGAAAAGTGATAGTTATTATTATCAGAAAGAAAACAATAGCTGCAATAATCCAAAGTGCTTTTTTCATTTGTTGAAATTTCTTTTCGCGACAAAAATAACAATCCAACTTTCATGAGAAAGAAGTGTTTAAATAATATTTCATTCAACTTTCAACAAGCATTTTTGATAAATATAATTCTCATTTTGGTCGGAGCTATTGCATGATGAAATTGTGTTTATACATTTGCACCCTTCTTGACCGATGGTGTAACTGGCAACACGTCTGATTTTGGTTCAGAAGAGTCTAGGTTCGAAACCTAGTCGGTCAACTTTCAGAAGCCTTGCTCGAGCAGGGCTTTATTTTTTTATCGCAGTTGCTAAAGCACGAGTTTCTTATATATTTGCGACCCCAATTTTTGGCTAATGTCATTATCAGAAATCGAAACAAAAGTTAAAATTTTCGCAGGCACAGCTTCTGAATACCTCGCAAAGGAAATTGCTGAGGAATACGGTACTGAGTTAGGGGACGCAAAACTTTATCGTTTCAATGATGGCGAAATGCAACCAGTGATTAACGAGAGTATTCGTGGCGATTATGTATTTATTGTTCAAAGCACTTTCGCCCCTGCTGATAATCTGATGGAATTGTTGCTAATGATGGATTCTGCGAGAAGAGCTTCAGCCGAATATATTACTGCTGTTATTCCTTATTTCGGTTATGCGCGCCAGGATAGAAAAGATAAACCGCGAGTTTCAATTGCAAGTAAAATGGTTGCAAATCTTTTGACAGCTGCAGGAGCGGATAGAGTAATGACTATGGATTTACACGCTCCGCAAATTCAAGGATTCTTTGATATTCCCGTTGATCATTTAGAGAGCAATACGATTTTTATTCCATACTTACATGAATTGAATTTGCCGAATATGACTTTTGCGTCACCTGATGTTGGAAGTACAAATCGTGCACGAATTCTTGCTCAGCATTTCGAGAAGGAAATGGTAATCGTTGACAAGCATCGCAAGCGTCCGGGGGAAATTGCAGGTATGACTTTGATTGGAGATGTGAAAGGACGAAATGTGATTCTGGTTGATGATATTATTGACACAGCAACCACTCTTTGTAATGCTGCTGCGTTGTTAATTGATAAGGGAGCAAGCAGTGTTCGCGCTATGTGCACTCATCCTGTTCTTTCAGGAAGTGCAATTGATAAAGTTGAAAATTCTAAATTGACGGAACTTGTGGTGTGTAACACTATTCCACTTGCCCGTGAATCGTCAAAAATAAAAGTGCTTTCGGTTGCGCCGTTGTTTGCTTCGGCCATCCGCAACATGCACGAACACAAATCAATCAGTTCATTATTCATCAATTAAGTAAATTCAATTAAAAATGAAATCAATAGTTATCGAAGGAACACTTCGCGAAAATTCAGGAAAAAAATTATCGAAAGATTTAAGGAAGAACAACGAGGTTCCCTGTAACATTAACGGTGTAGAAAATTTTGTTTTCTCAGCTCCGGTAAAATCATTCAAGAGTTTAGTTTACTCGCCTGATTTTCACACTGCAACCATTAAGCTCGGAGATAAAGAAGTAAACTGTGTAATTCAGGAATTACAATTTCATCCTGTAACAGATGAACTAGTTCACATTGATTTTCTGGAAATTATTCCGGGTAAAACTTTGATAGTTGAAATTCCATTACGACTGAACGGAACTCCGAAAGGAGCGAAGGATGGTGGAAAAATTACTCAGCGTATTAAAAAGTTGAGAGTGAAAACAACTCCTGATAAATTGGTTGATCGAATTGATATCAATATCGAAAACATTGACCTCGGAAAATCAATTCGTGTTGGCGAAATGAAATTGGAGGGCATGGAAATTCTGAATGCCTCACACATTCCTGTTGTTTCAGTTTTAATTCCTCGTGCAATTAAAGAAGAAACTCCAACTGCTGCTGCACCAGTTGCTGCTGCTGCTGCCGCACCTGCTGCCGGAGCTGCTGCACCTGCCGCTGCTAAACCTGCCGCAAAAAAGAAATAATAATTAAGTGAAATACCTGGTAGCGGGTCTCGGAAATATCGGCGATGAATACGCCAACACCAGACACAACATTGGGTTCAAGATAGTGGAAGCACTTGCTGAAGAAGCAGGTGCTTCTTTTATTTTGGAGCGGCTTGCTTTTCATACTTCTTATAAATGGAAAGGAAAAAATATCCATCTTATTAAGCCAACTACTTATATGAATGAGAGTGGAAAGGCAATTCGTTACTGGATGAATGAATTGGATATTCCTATTGAAAGATTAATTGTAGTAGTTGATGATTTAGCAATTCCATTCGGGCAATTAAGAGTGCGCGCAAAAGGAAGCGACGGTGGACACAATGGTCTTACAAGTATTCAACAAAATTTAAACACTACGGTTTATCCGCGTGTGCGATTCGGAATCGGAAGTGAATTCAGAAAAGGTTCGCAGGTAAATTATGTTTTGGGTGAATGGAATTCAGACGAGAAAAAAGTTCTCGCAGAAAAAATTAAAGATGCCGCTGAAGCAGTGAAAAATATAATGAGCATCGGACTGGAGCGTGCAATGAATATTGGTAATACTCTCAAATAGTATTCTTCTTTTTGTCCCACTACTTACTTGATTATTTTTAGCAATTCAAAATTGTAAAAAGCGAATGAAAATTTTTTGTATCGGAAGAAATTATGCAGAGCATGCAAAAGAGTTGAACAACGAAGTGCCGGATGCACCAGTAATTTTTATGAAACCGCAAACTGCATTGTTGCAAAATAATCGTCCGTTTTATTTTCCTGACTTCACCAAGGATTTGCATTACGAAACCGAAATCGTTTTAAAAATTGGCAAGAACGGAAAAAATGTTCCGCCCCAATTTGCCGGAGCATACATCGATGCTGTAACAGTCGGAATTGATTTCACTGCGCGCGATTTGCAATCGAAACAAAAAGCAAAAGGATTGCCTTGGGAAATTTCAAAAGCATTTGATCACTCAGCTGTTGTCGGAAAATGGATTCCAAGAGTCGAAATAAAAAAACTCGATAACATTAATTTCTGTATGTATCAGAATAAAGCACTGAAGCAAAAGGGCAACACAAAGGATTTAATTTTCCCGATGGAAAAAGTAATCTCTTACATTTCTGAATTCTTCACTCTACAAAAGGGAGATTTGCTTTTTACAGGAACTCCTGTTGGTGTTGGCCAGGTTCAAATCGGAGATAAGATTGAAGCGTTTATTGAGAATGACAGTTTATTAGAATTTGAAATAAAATGAAATTGATACTTTTGATAAAAAGGAATTCATGAAAAACTCAATTGATAAAATTCTAAAACTTCCAAAGGCTGAAAGAATTCTTATTGTAGAAACAATTTGGGAGAGCATCGCCAGCGAACCAGATGAAATTGAATGGAGCGATGAAGTAAAGAATGAATTAAACCGCCGTGAAAAATTATCCGCTTCAGGTAAAATGAAATCTTCTTCGTGGACTGAAGTGAAGAAGAGAATCAAATCGAAAATATGAATGAAATTATTTTCATAACCGAGGCTGCCGAAGAAGATTTGTTTGAAACAGTTTTGTGGTATGAAAAACAAAAGAGTGGATTGGGTGAACAAGAAGAAATATTTTTCGCGTACTCAAAAAAAGAAACAAGAAGTAATTCTATTTATTTCTTTGTGACAACATAACCGAATGGAACTTTCAACCAAAAATTCAAAATCCGGAATCTCAATTGACTCGCATTACCTCAGAGCATTTGAACTAATGTGTTGTGCGAAGTATATGGCGCAGGTATATGAAGAGAATAGGCAGATTACAAAGTATGTCCACAGCACTTCACGCGGACACGAAGCCATTCAACTCGCCACTGCGTTTCAATTATTGCCTTGTGATTTTGCATCGCCCTATTATCGAGATGAAAGTATGTTGCTTGGTATGGGTTGGGAGCCATACGAGTTGATGTTACAGTTGCTCGCAAAAAAAGATGACCCGTTTTCAGGTGGAAGAAGTTATTACTCGCATCCCTCTTCAAGAAGAAAAGACAGACCTGTAATTCCTCATCAAAGCAGCGCGACAGGTATGCAGGCGATTCCTGCAACAGGCATGGCGCAGGGAGTTCAGTACTCAGAGAAAAAAAATTTATTAAAGAGTGATGAGCCTCCAATCGTGTTGTGTTCGCTTGGCGATGGAAGTGTAACAGAAGGTGAAGTAAGTGAAGCATTTCAATTTGCAGTGCTCAAACAATTGCCGATAATTTATTTAGTGCAGGATAATGATTGGGGGATTTCTGTTTCGAGTGACGAAGCGCGTTGCATGGATGCTTACGAATATGCTGCAGGTTTCAAAGGCATGAAGCGCGTGCGAGTTGATGGCAGTGAATATCATCTAGCTTACAGTTGCATGAAGGATGCAATTGATTTTGTGCGCACACATCGAAAACCAATTTTGGTTCATGCGAAAGTTCCGCTTCTTGGTCATCATACTTCGGGTGTGCGAAAGGAGTGGTATCGAAGTGAAGAAGATTTAAAAAAACATTATCGCGACGATCCTTTTCCGAAACTCCGCAGTTTTTTATTGAAGATGGGAGTGGAGGAAAGTTGGCTGAACGAAACTGAAGAGAAAGCGAAAGAAAAAGTTTACAACGATTTCAAACGAGCTGTAGCCGCACCCGACCCGGAACCGGAAAGTGTAACACTTCACGAATTTGCTGAAACAACTGTTACAGAAGAAAAAGGTGAGCGAACTCCGGCGGGAAAAGAAAAAGTGGTAATGGTTGATAGTGCGCTTCACGCAGTGGATGAAATATTAAAAGCAAATGAAGAGGCAATTTTTTTCGGACAGGATGTTGGAAGAAGATTAGGTGGTGTGTTTCGTGAGGCAGCAACACTTGCAGAGAAATATGGCGACGACAGAGTTTTCAATACCGCAATTCAGGAAGCATACCTTGTGGGTAGCACAGCAGGACTTAGTGCGGTGGGTGTAAAAGCAATTGTAGAAATTCAATTCGCAGATTATATATGGACTGGTGTGAATCAATTGGTAACTGAACTTTCGAAAAGTTGTTATCTCACAATGGGAAAATTTCCTGTAGGTACGGTGATTCGAATTCCCATTGGTGCTTATGGCGGAGGCGGTCCGTATCACAGCGGGTGTATTGAGTCGAGCATTCTTGCAGTGCGGGGAATAAAAGTTTGTTATCCGAGTAATGCCGCTGACATGAAAGGTTTAATGAAAGCCGCTTTCCTCGATCCTAATCCGGTGGTGATGTTCGAACACAAAGGATTGTATTGGAGTAAAGTTCCGGGAACGGACGAAGCAAAAACCATTGAGCCATCCGAAGATTATATTCTCCCACTCGGAAAGGCAAATATTATACAACTTGCAAGTGTAACAGAAATTGAAAATACACTCACCATTATCACTTACGGTATGGGTGTTTACTGGGCGAAGAATGCAAGCAAAAATTTTCCCGGCTGTGTGGAGATTGTTGACCTTCGCACACTCAATCCGCTCGACGAAGAAACTGTTACAGCATCTGTTCGCAAACATGGAAAATGTATCGTGCTCACCGAAGAACCGATTCAGAATTCTTTTGCAATGGCTCTCGCAGGAAAAATTTCTGAAACTTGTTTTCAGTCGCTTGACGCACCTGTAAAAACCATTGGCGCAAAACCTTTACCTGCTGTGGGTTTAAACTTAGTGTATGAAAAAGCCATGTTGCCCAATGCGGAAATTGTTGCGGAGGAAATTGGGAAGATGTTGAGGAGTTAAATTTTATTCATGCGCTCAAAGAAAACAGAAAGGGATTTTTATGAGAATAAAAATTTTGTTATTCCTGAATGGGATGCAGGTTATATATATTCAAGTGTGAACCCAAATTATCTCAACAAGAAAGTAAAAAATTTTTACGAATATTTTAGGGAACAATTTTTTAAGGGAGAATATGTTGAGATCAATAAAAATTGGAGTTATTTATTTAATCTGTTTTATGAATTAATTGAAACATCAAGAGATGAGACTGAACTTTTGTTGACGCTAAACAAATTGGCAGTTCAATATCCTAAAATTTTAAACTATGTAAAGCGATTATATTTTTACAGAGATATAAAAGGATATGAAGAAGGAACAACGAGACTTGCTGAGAAACTTTTATCGTTGGAATCAAAATATATTTTTAATGAAGAGACAATAAAACTGAGAAAGCAATTAGGTTCCACACAGTGCAGTCTCGAATTATTTCTGAGTGAATTATTTACCGAGAAACCATTATTAAAAATTAGAGGCGGTTCTTATCTGAATAGAGTTACAGAGTATGGATTGAAAAATAAGAATTATCTCTTCGAAAGAATCGATAATTTTTTTGAGCAATACTATTTAGAAAATAAAAAATTCTTTCTTTCAGAATTCTATTTAGGGATAACAAAGGAAAATGTAAAAAATATTGACATTGAAAATTTGAAATCAAAGTTTTCTGATAAGGAAAAACTTGAAGAAATTATTAATTGGGAAAATCAATACTTTGAAATAAATAGTAGAAATAATCCTTTCTGTATTCGAGGATACCATTTAGCAGAAAGGAAATTTGAATTTACGGTTAGCGAAATGATGAGAGGTTTTGAAAATGATTTGCGAAGTGAAAACAACCTGCCAAAAATCGGAGAAGGCTGGATAAGTGAAACGGAATTATTTTACAAGATAAAGACTGAGTTCAAGAATCTCAATGTACTACAACACTATAAGCCAAAATGGCTCGGAAGACAACACTTTGATGTATTTATTCAAGAGTACAATATTGCAATCGAATATCAGGGAAAGCAACACTATGAGCCTGTTGAATTTTTCGGTGGAGAAAAAGCCTTTTTAAAAAATCAAGAACGAGATGTTCGAAAGAGAAATTTGTGTATTGAGAATAAATGCAAATTGATTTATGTTGATGAAGGTGAAAGCTGGGAAACCGTAAGAGATAAAATTGAAATTAATTTTTCGTGAATTGCATTTTCAATTTATTTTTTCTTTAGAGCTTCTATATTCGATTTAATAAACTCTGCGTCTCGTTCAGCACTTTTTTTAACATAAGAAGTGTTCTCTATTTTCCAAATTGTATTATGATAAGCCATACCATAAATTGATATTATTTCATAAGCGAAGTTCAGTAATCTCTCAGCTACATCAAAGTTAAAATTTAATTCATCTCTCGCTTCATTATGGGCAACAACCTTATCTCTCAATAATTTTAAAATACTAACATCATTTTGAAAATTTTTGCCTTTGTATTTTTCAAGATAATATTGAGAAAGCAATTTAGGGAAAAGGCTTTTATCTATACTTGTCACTGCATTTATCAATTCATCGGGGCAATTATTTTCTTGGAGAAGCCTTTTAGTATTTGATGTTTCAATTATTTGAACCGCTTTTGATGAATTTGATTGAAGCAATTTCAAAAAAGACAAGATACATCTGGTCGGATATTTTTTACTGGGATTATCAAATACTTTTGCTAAAGCAAGAATAAAATTTATTTGAGCAGATTGTTGAGTGAAACTATAAAGGTCTTTAATGTATTTTTTCTGTTGCTGCAAGAAAATCTGTTCTCCCCCTACATACTGCCAAATGAGAATATTCCTTTCTGCAATGAATGTTTGGAAAACTAACCCCTTAATAAAACAATCATTTATTTCTTCAGTCATTTATCGCTGCAAAATAGCAAAGACAAAAAATTCACCATGATCCTTCACCAAGTATATACTAATAATTGAAGAGTTGTCAACCTTTGAAAAACTTGGCGACTCTAAAACTGAAAAATATTATTTCGAAATCTTTTTCTTATCGAAGTAAGTCGCGATAGTAGAAAATAGAACTCCCGGCGCAACTGTAACAAATAAAATCAGGAAGAGCGGGTCTTTAGTATCGGCATAAAGCCAAAGCACAATTGCAACCACAGGCAATCGCACATAGATGACGGAGTTATATAATTTTTCAACTCTGAAATAAAATATATTCAGCACCATGATAGTAAAAGCGAGCATCGCGGCTCCAACCAACCGTGTCATATAAATGGAATAATTTCCATTCGAAAAATTATCGAGTAGAAATTGTGGAATGAAAATCAGAACAAGGCAGCACGGAATCAGGTAACTGATTGGATATAAAAAACTCAGCCGTGTGTATTTTCTTGTTTCCATTTTTTTGAATTGAGTTATTAAAAGTATTTTATTTTTCTTGTCATCGTTGGTTAAACGCAAAGCGTCAATTTCATGGACGACCAGGCTGAATAATTATTTTAAGTCTCTGCTGAAACATTAAATCAAAAATCCAACTCAATCTTTTCGGTTTTCAATTAGAAAAAATTTCCTCATTACAATAGGCACATTTTTAAATCGGGATTTTAATGTAGGTCTAAAGGAATTTGTCCCGAACTTTATATTCAAAATTTTGGTGATACGGCCAATTTGTCCCCACCCCCAAAAAAAATCCCGTCTCGAAAATATCGAGGCGGGATTTTATAAAATCGAAAAATGGAATTTATTATTTCCGAACTAAAGAAATTGTTTGCGAATAATTTGATGCATCTAAAAGTGTATCGTTTCTGTTGTGTGATACAAAAGTCCATTTCTCAGAGTCTTTTGTAATTTCTGATACATTATAAATAGTGTTGTAAGCATCATTGCCTGCAATATTTGTAACAATCATTCGTGCAGCTTTTTTATCATAAGCCCAATTAAATCCGCTTTGATTTCCACCTGTGTCAACAACACTTGCTGAGCCGACATAAAAGGTGATTTGATTTATGGAAGTAATTGGGTCAATACCTGTAACAGTAATTACAGAAGTTGCAGTCCATGTACCACCTTTTAGCTGTAACAGTTGATAGGGGTTTTTACCGCACGAAAAAATAACAGTGGCAATTACTGCAAGAAATAAAAATTTAAAAGCTGTTTTCATTGGATAATATTTATTAAGGTTGTTTTTCCTACTTCAATAATAACAGAAAGATTTTCAGGTTTAAAATTTTTATTGAATATTCTGATAAATCAAACCCCTGACTTTTACTATACCAAGAGATGACCTAAAGATGAATTAAAAAATATTTTCGTGCTCACCCAACCTTTCCAACTGTTACTTTCGTGTAACACTTATGAATGCAATTTTTTAAAGACCCCCAAAACAAAAAATAATGAAACAAAAACTTTTTACCCTGTTAGTTCTTAGTCTTTTTTTTACAGCGACATCGTTTGCTCAGTTAAGTAATTACACAGTTGGGGGAAACCTCAGCAACACAAATGGTGCGGCTGTAGTCGTTACTTGTATTGATTCGTTGACAGCAACAACATTAACTGCTACCACCGATGCTAACGGTGATTACCTTTTTAATGTTACAGCAGGAAGTGGTCTGGCTTACCTTTATTTTTATAACTGTCAGGGAAATGCAGTTGATACATTCCTCTGGGTAAATTCGTCGCAAGGAACTTGGAATGCAAGCGCATGTGATACGCTTCCTCCACCTTGTTTAGTTTCTTATACCACAACTTTTGATGCGAATGCAAATACTTTTTATCTCGTTGTTGATTCCGCTTCATTTGCCGGATATTATGTAACCTGGGATTTTGGCGATGGCTCAAATGCAACGGGATTATTTACTTCTCACACTTTCAGCACAAATGGAATTTATAATGTTTGTGTAAGCATAAATATTTTGGGAACTATATTTCCAATCTGTTCATACTGCCACGCAATGGGGTTTGATTCTTTGGGCAATGCGGTTTTCAAAACAGAAGCCGCACCTTTTACTATTGTTGTAGTTCAGGAAGGAACATTGGCTTCTGTTAAACAAATTAATGCAGTAGCATCACTTAATATTTTCCCGAATCCTGCGGGCAATCACGCTACCATAGTTTTGAATTCAAAATCATCTTCTGATTGCGAAATCAAAATCACTAACATGCTTGGTCAGGAAGTGAAATCACTCAGCGCACGCGCTGTTCTCGGAATTAATACTTTCAATTTCGATTTAATTGAATTGCAAAGCGGTAGTTACTTTGTTACAGTAAAATGCGGCGACACTATTTTGTCGAATCGTTTTATAAAATAAATAATTGAATAAAATAATTGAATAGCCATCTCAATCAATATTGAGGTGGCTTTTTTATTTGAACCCTCAATAGGAAAAATTATTCGTTGAACTTAAAGTTTTCCTTAATCTTACACTTGAAATGAATCTCATAGAAAATATTCGTCAGGCATTGCGCGCTATTCGCGCAAATCTTACACGCACTATTCTCACCTGCTTGATTATTGCTTTTGGTATTATGGCTCTCGTTGGAATTCTTACAGCAGTTGATTCACTCAAATCGTCTATATATAAAAACTTCAGTACGCTTGGCTCGAACACTTTCAGTATTCGACAGAGTGGCATGAATATGCGGAGGCGAGGTGGAGGGAATGATGAACAGGCAAGCCCGCCAATTCTTTATGAACAGGCGCGTGCTTTTAAGGAGCGTTACACTTTCCCTGCAAAAGTTTCAATCTCCAATCGCGCGTCTGGAATTGCAACTGTGAAATATAATTCTGAAAAAACAAATCCAAATATTGGTGTATGGGGTGTTGATGAAAATTATTTGGAAGCCACAGGTTACGAAATTTCGGAGGGAAGATTTTTTTCCGTGAATGAAATAAAAGAAGGAACAAATGAAGTAGTTATTGGAAATGATATTCTTGAAAAAATATTTAAAGGAAAAACTGATCCAATTAATCAGTTTGTTTCTATCGGTGATGCCCGATATCGAGTGATTGGTGTGATGAAACCAAAAGGCAGCAGCATGGTGCGTAGTGGCGACAACACAGTTTATATTCCCATAGTAAATTCTATTCGCTCATTCACGGGTGCAAATTCTTCTGTGGGTGTTTCTGTTACAGTTAATAATTTGAATCAGTTAGATTATGCAGTTGATGAAGCTATTGGTTTGTTCAGAAGCATAAGAGGTTTGCGTGTTGATGAGCAGAATGATTTCGACATGAGTAAAAGCGATGAAATTGCAAACACTGTCGTAAGTCAAATCAGCTATGTAACAGTCGCAGCTACAATTATTGGTATAATTACTTTATTCGGTGCTGCCATTGGGTTGATGAACATCATGCTTGTAAGTGTAACAGAGCGTACAAGAGAAATAGGAGTAAGCAAAGCACTTGGAGCAACACGCAAAACTGTGCGAACACAATTTTTAGTGGAAGCAATTGTTATTTGTCAGATAGGGGGATTGCTTGGAATTATTTTCGGAATACTCGCAGGCAACGGAGTTTCATTGTTGATAGGTGGAAATTTTATTATTCCTTGGGTATGGATTATTTCAGGAATCATTTTCTGTTTTATTGTTGGTTTGGTTTCAGGGTTATATCCTGCAATCAAAGCATCGAAGCTTGATCCAATTGAGGCGCTGCGATATGAATAGCTATTATTGAATTGCCTACTGTTTGTTGTCAACCACAGCTTCTTTCTTCTTAAAAGAAAATTTGCTCTCTGTTCCCTTCAATAGCCGTTTAATATTTTCGCGGTGAGTGTAAATAATTAAAACAGGAATCAGCAACGAAAAAATATTTATCCATAGCGAATAATACTGTAACACAAATATCACGCGGATGGCAAATGCAATGCTTGCAGCAATAGAAGAAAGGGACACATATCTGGTAAAAAAAAATACACCAAAAAAAACAGCCATACAAACCAAAGCTGTTACAGGAAACACTGCAATCACAACCCCGAAAAGAGTAGCAACGCCCTTACCCCCCTTGAACCATAGATAGATTGGATAAATATGGCCAAGTGCTGCAGTTAACCCGAGTGCGATTTGATACAAAGTAAATTTCTCATCCGTAATCGAAATATTTCCAAAGCTGTATGAAAGCGAAACCGCAAACATTCCTTTTGCAATGTCGAGTAACAACACAATACTCCCCGCTCGTGTACCAAGCACACGGAAAGTATTGGTAGCACCTGCATTGCCACTTCCGAATTTGCGCACATCTTTACCGAAGAATATTTTTCCGATCAAAACAGAAAAAGGAATAGCACCCATCAGGTACGCCAATTCAAAAGCAAGAATGACTGAAAAACTCAAATGAAAAATTTTATCGGATTAAAATTGAAGTTCGAAAAATAATCGGAACTGAATGCAATTGCACATACTATTTTTAAAATCTTTTTTACTTTGTAAAATAAATTCTGAAAGTATTTAACTGAATGCGGTTTTTAGTGAGTCTTCTTTTTATTGGAATACTTTTTTTACAGACAGGATGTGTTACGGTTTATAAACCGAATGCAATCAACAGTCCTGAGTTATCAGTTCGTCATCAGTTCAGAGGTTCGGCTTCAATGGGATTTGTCGGGTGCGGTTTGATAAATGCGCAAGGTGCATATTCTATTAACCGCAAGGTGGGTGTAACAGGGGCTGTTATGTTTCATAATAAGAATACTGAATACAGCGCGCCAAGCAGTTTGGGATTAGGAAGACACAATCAGTATTATACTGAGGGCGGAGCCGGATATTTTAAAACCTTTGAACGGCGACATCGGTTTTTTACTCAATATTATGGAGGCGCAGGATTAGGATTTTCCGATAATTATTTTTCTCAACCCGATATTGACCATGTAAAAACAAAATGTACTTATCATACTTTATATGCTCAACCCGGAATTTATTTTACTGACAGATATTACGATGCCGCTTTTGATATGCGAATTACATACATCAATATGTTCGGTATTCATTCTTCTTCCAGATTATACAATCAGCAATCTTTTTATTTTTTAAATGCAGAACCAACTGTTACACTTCGGGTTGGTAGTGCAGGCTTCCGCGTTTTCACTCAGCTTGGATATACATTGCCATTATTAGACAAAGGAAATTATTTCGCACTTAATACTGATGAAACTAAAAAAACTCAATCACTCATTAAATTTTCAATGGGATTCAATATCACTTTTAAGGAAAACATGCGCAACAGCCAGAAGATATTGAAGTGGAAGAATTGAAAAGGGTAGTGTAACAGTTATTTTTTATTCGGATCAAATTCTTTTTTACCAGACTCAATAAACTGCATGCGCGCTAAAAAAGTGTTCTTCTTGTTTTCACTTGCGACAGTATATTGATACACTTTACCATCATCAGTTTTTGTTCTTCTCTTCTCAGGATCAATGGCATTGAGAGCAATCATCCAGGTTCTATCGCCGCTCAAAATCTGCATGTTATTATTCTGATAGAAGAAGTAATAATATTTGTCGTCGTCACCCGGAATATACAGGTTCATGTAGTCGCCGCTTTTCTTGTAGCCGATTTCTAAATATGCGCCCTGCACAGTTCTGTTTATTGCAGTAGGACCAATGTAAGAAATTCCAATCGGACCTTTGGAATAAAACGAACGGGTTTCTTTATCCCAAACAAGATGTAAGTCGGTGAAGAAAATTGTGTATTTAAAATCTTCAGGTTTTTTAAATGTTCCGTCTTTATTCATCTGCTCGCTGAACTTCTTGTCGTTTTTCGGATTGATAAACTCAGGAATATTCTTTGTAAAATCATCGCTGAAATAATCAATATCTTCCTGACTGAAATTATTTGCGAGCACAGTTTTTCCCATTGCGAGAAGCAAATCATCTTTAATATCAAATTGAATTCCCATCAATAAATTGAATTTGTACTCGTTCTTTATCAAATCAGTATTGATATAACCTCCCGCCTGCACATCTACCAAACCAAAGTTTAATCCCATATCCATTTTCCCTTCGGCATAAACTTTTGCAGTGGCATCATTGTATTTTATCACATTGCCCCGCGTAGCTTCATTCAGAATTTTATCGGCATTGCCGGCAATAAATTCTTTTGTGGTTTCATCGTAGTAAACTATTCCATTCGCTAAAAACAGATTTCTATCCTTGCTTGTTTTCTTCGCCTGAAAAAATGAAGTGTATAAATCAGACGAGTCCGCGCCGAAAACAATTCCAACTGTTGCGGGTTTGTGATTTAGATCTTCAGGATCTTTGTAATAAATCAATGAAGAGTCAGGAGTAAATTTATTATCAATACTGAACCATTCTGCTTTCACATTCGGATTGTTTAATTGCAGTTTAGCAAACCCCTGAAAGTGTAAAGGTTCTTCTGTCGCCACAATATCTGTTACACCTCTATAATAAATTTTCGGGATGATTAGAAATTTCTGAGAAGTATCAATCACAGTTTTTGCATAAGTGTGAAGATGCTTTGTGCTGTCTTTATAAACTCCAATGTCTGTAAAGTTTATTTTCTGTTTGGTTCCGTTTTTAGAAACAAAACTGTAATCACCGCTTGCTTTATAACTCTGCTTACCAAAAATATTTGCTGTTACATTAAAGAAGCTGTGAAATTCGGTAAGTGTATCAGTTGTTATTTTTGCTTTGTTGAGTGTGCGCATTTTTGCTTCCGGCTCTACAACCACTTTGCCACTATCAGGAAAAATTTTTGCATCTATCACACTTATGTATGGAACATCACTCACCTTCAAAATAAAATCGGTGAGCGAATAAGTTGCAGTACTGCCTGTGAAAGTCAATGAATCCTGGTCTGGGTGCACGCTGGTAAATTGAGCTTCAGTTCCGGCAGGGGCAATAAATTTTAAACTCTTTTTTGCCATGTCCCACTTGAACTCATTCATTGAAGTACGATATTGATTGTATGGCAACTCAGTTGAAATATCATCGGTGTTCGATTTAAAATCGCCAAGCTGTTTATCAAAATCAATATTTGCGTTTACATTTTTTGTACTCAATGCAAATTTTTTCGGGTCAATGGATTTAATTACGAAATCAGAAGTGTCGGCACTCATTTTATTTTTTCCAAAACTGATGTCGCCCGATTTCAAATTTGCATCTGCCCAATCAACTGCTCCACTTCCTTTCAAACCTTTTGGTGTTAGCACAAGAGTTCCTGTCATGTTAGTTTCCTTCCCGAACATTTTAAAAGGAATTGAATCCACTTTCACTAACATACTATCAGCATAAGGTTTCCATAACACATTCAAATCAGTTCCTTCAACAGTCGGATAATCAACACCACCGAAAGTTGTTGCTTTCATGTCGAATGACTTTGCAACCGCGCTCAATGAATCGGGATAAAAAATTATGTTGTCGCTTTGTGTAACACTCGGCAGATAATTGATTGTTCCTTTTCCGGTAAGACCGCGATTGTCGAGCGAAATAGTATTGGTATAATTTCCTTTTCCACCATAGGCAGGAAGCGCAGTTCGTTTTGTAACAAAGCCAAGAGATAGATCTTTTTGTATTCCAATCGACTGAATGATATCAGGAAAGATTCCTGCTGAAACTAATTTTCCTTTGAACTCAACTTGCGATGCTTGGAATTTATTCAGGCTGTCGAACACGAATGGGTCAAGCTCATAGAAAAATCTATTTTTATCATAAATATTATTTTGTGCTGATGGACGCTGATAAAACACATAAGAATTATCGGTAGAAGTTAATGCCGGAAAAGTCCAGTTTCTTTTCACCCCACTCTTATTAAACTTACTATCAATCTGCAAATTTCCAGTGAGCCGCTCAACATAACTGTGAATGGGAACAAGTACCGGCGAGCCAAATTTATCCGTCTGCCCATTTGGTAGATTAATGAGCATGGTATCAACCGAAGCAAGATTTAATTTCCACGAATCATAAATTAAACTGAATCCTTTGCCATACATATCAATTCGTCCGGCAAACATTTTTCCATCAAAATCAATGTCGCGATTTTTCTTTTCAATTAAACTATCGCTTCGTGGAAAAATCACAACCATGTTTGAATCGCTGAGTAACACACTGTTTACTCCTTTAATATTCATGTTGTAACTGCTCAAATCAATTTGTGCATTGTTGGTTCCGTTCGGAGCAGAAATCATTTTTATATCATCATAATCCATTCGCTTCTGGTCGTTCAAAACATAGTTGAAAGTTTTCTGGCGAATGGTTACAAGCTCTTTGCCTTCATCGTAATAAATAAATCCGTCTTCAACTAATTTGTAAAGTGTTCGGCGAATAGTTTCAGGAACATAAGTGGGCGAAATATATTTTGCTAATTCATCAGTATAAATTTCTTTGGTCTGATGTTCTTCAGAATATTTTTTTATTTTATTAATGATGTTGTAGTCAGCAACATTCTGAAATTTTTCTAACCTACCTTTCTCAAAATAATTTACCGATTCAAAACTTGAACCACCGGAAGCAGCTCCGGGGATTTCGCTAAGTTTAATGGTGGGTTCATCTAATCGCCAATAAATCGCATCAGCAAACATTTCGTTCTGATGATAAGAATCGAAATAAGGCGAACGCGAAATTCCATCTTTTCCTCTCTCTAAAACCAACTGCTTTGTACTCACACGATACTTAAGTGTAAGTCCTGAATGATAAATGGAATCTTTTCCTAAATAGAGTCTTACTTCAGCCTGCGGAGAATAAATGTCTTCAAATTTTTTAATCACAAATGTGTTTGCAATTGCACGAACTCCGAGTGCGCCATCGTATCGCCTGAGTTCAAGCATTGCTTTCGAATCCTTAGTTCCACTGCAACTCAGTTTGCTTCCCTGAATTGAAATGGCTCCGCGCAATGCAGCATTGTCGGCAATATTGTCAATGAGAATATTGTTATCGTAAGAAATAAATCTTGGATAGCTGCTACTTTCAGGATTGTTGTTTGCCAGTAATTTATCCTGAAACTTACCGCGCAATTCTTTTTTCAGAAATGGAGCGTAAGTCATCAATGCTGAATCTACTGTGTATTCACTTTTATCTAAATCAATTTTAAATGCATCGAAATTTGCGTACACCATTGATGCATCTAATCCTGCGCGTGACCAATCAACCAATCCTTTTGTTCCATACCACATTTTATCAATCGGATAAAATTTTCCGGCAGTATTGTGAATAATAACTGTATCACCATTTGTAATGCCGAGTAAATCTGTAGAACTAATAATAGCCACAGGAACATTGTCAATATAATCAAGGGTAAATTCTGTAGCAGTAATTTTCCAAGTACGACCTGGGGCAATGTTCAACGCATTCTCAGTAAAAATTGATTTGCTGAAATCAATGTATTCCTGAAAGGCCTTGTTATTTCCTTTAGGTAAATTTTTTGTAAGCTCACGAAGTGTAACACTCCATTCATCAAAAGTGTTAGAGGTAATTTTCCCACCTGCATATGCATTTAGTGCTACTGTAAAATCGCGGAAGTAAGGAATCACCAGCATTTTGCGGGTGCGCATAAGGTTTGCAATTTCAATTACACTGTTTTGCTGACTTCCATTCAGTTTCAACCATGAAGTTTCAAAACCTTTAGCCGCATCCTGACAATCGGGTTGCTTTGTGCTTTCTAAAAGATTCATTAATTCTTTTTGAAAGTTTGAGGCTTCAAATGCTTTGTCGGATTGCGCAAGTGTTACGCCTGCGCTGAACAGCAGGAAAGTGAAAAACCAAAAAAATAATTTCATTAATCGTTTGTGTTTTTAAGTAACAGTGCCATCCAATTTTCTCGAAACTTTCTGTTGCTGAATTTCAAATTTAATATTTCTGCTTCCTGCATAATTACAATTTCATCTTCGGGAAGAAAGCCGCTGCAAAAAATAATTCCCAACGGTTTCAATGTTTGTTTCAGTGAAGGAAGAAATTCTGAAATCACATTGCGATTAATGTTTGCAAGAATGATGTCAAACTTATTTTCTGTTGATGGCGGTTGATTAGCAAGTTGTGGTGTGCAGTGTGTGGAATTATTACGAGAAAAATTCTCCAACATGTTTTTATAGGCCCATTCTTCATTATCAATTGATAAAATTTCTTTCGCACCAAGTTGTTCTGCCATAATCGAAAGAATTCCGGTTCTAGCACCAAAATCAAAAACAGTTGAATCTTTAAATACATTTTTATTTTCAAGCATCAATTCAATCATCATGTGAGTGGTACCATGATGACCAGTACCAAACGACATTTTTGGTTGAATGATTATCTCGTATGGAAATTTTTTTTCTACGCGATGAAATTCTGTTCTGATTAAAACTCCATCGTTGATTTCAATGGGAGTGATTTTGCTTTCCCATTCTTCATTCCAGTTTTTGTCAGGAACAATTTCGTGTGAAGGAAATTTTATTCCGAACGATTCTACTTGCTGTAACAGCTCATACGGAATATTTTCATTTGAAGAAATGTAAGCGGTCAAACTATTTTCTTCTTCCTGAAATCCTTCGAAATTATTTTCAGAAAGAATAGCGATTAAAATTTCCGATTCTTCTGAAGAACAAAGAAATCTGAATGAAATAAAATTCATCCTTATTAAAAACTATTTGCGATTGCAATAAAATCTTCTGCCTGTAATGCAGCTCCGCCAATCAATCCGCCATCCACATCAGGCTGAGCAAAAAGCTCTTTTGCATTTGAAGACTTACAACTTCCGCCATACAGAATTGAAATTTCATCAGCAGTTTCAAAATCATATTGATGAGAAATTGTTTTGCGAATGAAATTGTGCATCTCCTGCGCTTGTGCCGTGGTCGCAGTTTTTCCTGTGCCGATAGCCCACACTGGTTCGTAAGCGATAACAACTTTTGAAACTGCATCTTTATCAAGATGAAATAAACTTTCACGAATTTGTTTTGCGACTAATTCGTTGTGCGTATTTGCTTCGCGAATTTCGAGTGGCTCACCGCAACAAAACATCGGAATGAGATTATGTTTTAAAACTGCATCCACTTTTTTAGCAAGTTGTTCATGTGTCTCGTTAAAATATTGCCGACGCTCAGAATGACCAACAATTACATACGATGCACCGCAACTCTCAATCATACTGCACGAAATTTCCCCAGTAAAAGCACCTTGTTCTTCCCAATTACAATTTTGTGCACCGGTATGAATGTGTTTTAAATCTTCAGTAAGTTTTGTTGCTTTACGCAAGTGAATGAACGGAGTACAGAAAATAATTTCCGTTCCTTTTATTTTTTTCTCCTCTGCCAGACTGATACACTCTTCAATCAAATCAATTCCTTCTTTAAAAGTCTTATGCATTTTCCAGTTACCTGCAACAATTTTTTTTCTCATGTGCTTTTAACGCTCCTTTAAATTATAAATGTGTGTGAGTATTTCAGTATCTGTAACAGTGAGATCAATTTTTCGTCGCTCCATTACCAGCTTTGCCACCTTCAATGCTTTGTTAATTTGATATTCAGTAAAACCACTTGCACCGCCCCAGCTGAATGAAGGAATTATTTGGCGAGGAAATCCATCACCGAAAATATTTGCACTCACTCCTACAACAGTTCCCGTGTTGAACATGGTGTTAATGCCACACTTGCTGTGGTCGCCCATCATTAAACCACAAAATTGCTGATTGGTATTTTCAAAACTTTGTGAAGCATAATTCCATTGCTTCACATTGCTGTAATCGTTTTTTAAATTGCTGGTGTTACTGTCAGCGCCAATGTTACACCACTCGCCAACAACTGAATTTCCTAAATAACCTTCGTGTGCTTTATTACTATAACTGAAAATAACTGAGTTAGTAATTTCTCCTCCAACTTTTGAATGAGGGCCAATAGTAGTTGCGCCATAAATTTTCCCCTGCATTTTCACTTCGCTGTTGTTGCATAAAGCAAAAGCGCCCCGAATGGTTGCGCCTTCCATCACTTCCGAATTATTTCCTAAATAAACTTTCCCGCTTGATGCGTTAATGATAGCAAATTCCATTTTCGCATTTTCTTCCATGAAAAAATTCTCAGGAGAAATAATATTATTTGTTGAAGAGGGCTTTGCTGATTTTCTTCTCGAAGTAATCAATGCAAAATCTTCATCTATAGCCCAATCGTTCCATTTAAATATCTGCCATTTCTGATTGAGAATTCTTTCACTCAGATTCACTTCTTTTATTTTCAGATTGGGAAGTGATTCGCCATTTGAAAATTTATTGGCATCAGTTGCCTCAACTCGTGCTGCAATTATTTTTCCTTCAGAAGAAATTGCTTCACCTTTTTGCAATGAAGAAACAAGAGCAATTTCTTTTTCTCCCGGAATCAATCCTCCGCAGATAAATAAATTGTCATCTGAAATAGAAGAAGGAAATTTTTTCTGTAAATAATCGGGAGTGAGAGATGATGAAATTGTTCCTAATCTTTTCTCCCACTTTTCTCGGATGGTGATGATTCCGATTCGGATATCGCAAACAGGCCGCGTGAAAGTGAAGGGCAATAAATTATTCCTTCCATCGTGGTCAAACAAGATCACCGAACTGTTAATCATTCATCCTGAAATTTAAGTGAGCGCAAAAATAAAAAAGAGAAGGGATTGAATGGAATTAATAAACATTGACCCTTATTAAAGTTTGCAGGTAACCCAATAGGTAAACGAAATAAATCTTTACTTTTTAAAAATAAGAAGGCTGTCAAAAAATGATTTAACTAATCTTTAACATTCGACTACATGAATGAAAAAGTATATTCGCACAAATATTTACAAGTAATGAAAAAAGTCTTTCTGTCAATTATCGTCATTTCACTTTTCGCTTCGTGCGGAAATAAATCAACTGAAAATTCTGCAACTGAAAAAACAGAAAAGAAAAGTATTACTCTGAAAGGTAGTGATACAGTTCTTCCACTTGCTCAGAAAGAAGCTGAAGAATTTATGAAGAAAGATTCTACCGCATCAATAACTGTTACTGGTGGCGGAACGGGTGTTGGTTTTGCTGCGTTGATAGATAAGACAACTGATATTGCAATGGCATCGCGTGCAATTAAATTAGATGAGAAAACGAAATTGGAAACAAAGAGTGTTACAGTTAAGGAGGTGTTGATTGCAAAAGATGCGCTTGCCGTTATTGTTAATCCTTCCAATAAAATTTCTCAACTCACAAAGGAGCAACTGAAAGATATTTTCACAGGAAAAATCACAAATTGGAAACAAGTAGGTGGAGATAATTTAAAGATTGTAGTGTATGCGCGCGAAACAAGTTCAGGCACTTACGAATTTTTTAAAGAGCATGTAATGGATAAAACCAATTACGATAAATCAGTTTTAAACTTGCCTGCAACCGGAGCAATCGTACAGAGTGTGAGTCAGACAAAAGGTGCTATCGGTTATATTGGACTTGCTTACCTGAACGCTGATGTAAAAGATATTGCAGTGAGTTATGATAATGGAAAAACTTTTATAAATGCAAATACAGAAAACGCAATAAATGGAACTTACCCTATTACCCGTCCGCTGTTTTATTATTTTGATGAAACATTGGATTCAAAAGTGAAATCGTTTATTGATTTTGCTTTGTCGGCAGAAGGGCAAAAAATTGTTAGCGATGTCGGTTATGTTCCAGTGAGTAAATAATTGAATTTAAAATTCAGTTTATAGCTCTCATTCACATTTTTTAGTTGGAAAAAAAATATTTGGCTAATTGTTGTGAAAGTAATTTTGAAAAAAAAGAAATTGGAGATAAAGAAATTCGCAGCGATAGATATTGGTTCTAATTCTGTTCGCTTACTTATTTCCAATGTTCTTCTCAATGGCGAAGGTCCATTTTTTAAACGCAGTTCTCTTATACGAGTTCCTGTTCGTTTGGGAAGTAATGCATTTACAAATCATAAAATTCCTGAAGTTACGATTCAGCATTTAGAAGAAACAATGCTTGCATTCAAACACCTGATGAGTGCGAACGATGTTATTCATTATAAAGGTTGCGCAACATCAGCGCTGCGCGAAGCGAACAATGGCAAATTGGTTGTTAATCGTATAAAGAGGAAAACTGGATTGCTGATTGAAATTATTCCAGGTTCATTGGAGGCGCATTTAATTTTCAATAGTCAGAGTGCGTGGGTGGAGAGGATGCAAAGCAATTGTGTGTTTGTGGATGTGGGGGGAGGAAGTACTGAGATTACTTTATTTTCAAAGGGAAAAGCTATTGCGGTAAAGTCATTCAACATTGGCACACTACGCATTTTACAAAATCAGGTGAGAAGGGAGTCGTGGAAAAAAATGAAAGAGTGGGTAAAGGAGAAAGCAGGTGATTTGAAAAATTTTAAAATCATTGGTTCAGGAGGAAACATAAACAGTTTTGCGAAAATCAGTGGATTGAAACCTGGCAGAGCATTGTCGTTTGTTAAACTGAATGAGATGGTCGAAAATTTAACTGTACTGAACATTGATGAACGAATGAAACAATACGACCTTAATCCCGACCGAGCAGATGTTATAGTTCCCGCTGGAGAAATTTTTATTCGCATTATGAAATGGGTCGAAGTCGCAGAAATTTTTATTCCCAAAATTGGTTTGGACGATGGTATAGTTCGTGAAGTTTATAAAGAATATTTAAACGGAAAGAAGAGTAGTTTTAAATAATATTATCAATAATTTTATTTGAAAGAATCGTACTTATATTCCCTGATATGCGAGTAATGATACACAAGTCAGCTGAAAAATATTTCCTGGAAAAGAAAAACAATAAAATTTTTCATTGTTATTTCAATCTGTCAGTGACATTGGAAAGTTATCTTATCTAATATGTATTGATTATAGTAAAATGATTGAAGAATTAATCTTAAAATAATATTTTTTTAATTTATTATGTGGCAAGTAGTTTCATAACCCTCGCCAATAGTTTTCGGCAATCAATAACTTCATTAAATGGTTGACTGATTCCAACTGTTAATCCCTTTACCCTTAATAGAAACACGCATTTATTGTCAGTTGTAATTTTCTTTTTCTTACGCATATCGTTTTGATTACAGGCAAGTAATATTTGCAATCGTTTGTTGCATTCATATTGGGTTGTGAAGCCAGGACTATTAAATAATGTTTCTGAATTGCCCGTTAGTTGATAGTGATAAGCGCCTTTTGAATTTCTATAAAATTCAAAATGGACTGAATTTTCATTCTTGGTTTTTACAACTAACTCTTGCTTATTAAAATTATTCGCTGCATTTACTTTCATCACAATGGGTTTCGTATCCATAAAAATTGTGCAGTAAAATTCTTTAAATTTCATTTCCTAAATGGTACAGATGATCCATTTATTTTAATTCTAAATAGTTGAAATAATCCGGTTGACTTCTTCTCTTGATATACCCAACTTAATTTGAAGTTTAGCTATCAGCTCTTCTTTTTTACCTTCAACAAAAAGCAAATCGCAGTTTGTAAGCGAAGCAAATTTCTGCTTGAGTTTCGCTTTTTGTTCATTCCAGTTGCCGTTCAGTTCTGTACCACTCATTTTTTATTATTTAACTTGTGAATGTTTTTTATTACTTGGCAAAGTTGACAGAGTAGAGCACGATAACAGTTACACGCCTTCATAAATAAGTTGCATCATTCACAGATTGCGATCGGTATTTTATTAATTCTTTAAATCCAGATTCAGTTATTATGAATCAATTTATAGAATTCGAAATCCACATTAGCGGACTCTGTTGGTTCATAGGCAAGAACATCGTATGCGAAATTATCTGCCAAAAAAACATTGTATGGATTTATTAATACCGCAAAAGTTATTTTGACTTTTGGGTCTCGTTCGAAATATCTAAAGTAAAACATGATGTTGCAAATGTGAAAGGTATAATGTCTTAATATGTTACACTATTGTTAGTATATGTTGCATCATTCCCATATTGCCCCGGTGCGAATTGAAAATAATAATTATTTATTTCTTTGCTTCCCAAGAAGAAACGATTGATATACTTTTCCTTGAAATAATAAAAATTCCCTTAGACATTCTTCAGCGGATGCGCTTTGCAATTGCGCTTTATATGTATTTTCAAAACCTTTTGTGTGATTTCCTTCTTCATGATTTGCTGCAGCCAGCAGATGATACTTAGCAGCTAATTGAAAATGCATAGAGCAATTTTTGTGATTTGTAATTCTTTTTCGATTTTCTTCTTCAGGATTTTCCAATTGTGAAAATTTGTTTTGGATTTGTTTTAAATTCATTTCATTAACAGTTGACTTGTTTTATTAATTTAATTTCCGTCAACGACAGAAGTCAAATTCAAAAAAAAATCCTTTATATGAAATCTGTAATTTGGTTTCTGATAAAAAATTAAATCATTTTCATTTATTTTTAAATGAATAATACAAAGGGCGGGGAAGGCAGTGACTGTCATGCTTGTTTTTTCAGGATTAAAATTTATATATTCTGCTAACCATTCTTGTGATAAATGAAAAAAGGAAACTAAGGGCAAACGCAAACGCAATTTCTGAGAAGACAACAACGAGTAAAATTTTCATCAGTATATTTTTTTTGATTGAATTATTTCACGGTAAAGGTGTGATTCCAAATAACAGAAGTGTTACACAACTTCTGAAATAGTTTACATGATTCACATATTTTCAAAATGTTAAATTGAGTTCTTATTAAATCCGAAAAATCAAATTGTTACATATATCCCACATTTTATATTTCTGACGAACAACAGGCTTGGTTACAAGTTACATTTACATAAACCATGATTAAAACTTGAAACTTTACATAAAATATATGGTCAGTTTGCGGTGTAAAATGGTGGTGAAAGACGAGCTGAAAAAACTCGGATTGCATTATATAGTTGTCGAATTAGGAACTGTGGAAGTACTTGAGCAAATAACAAAAAAGCAACACGACGAGTTGAAAACAAATCTGCTTAAATCAGGTTTGGAATTGCTTGATGATAAGAGAAGTATCCTGATTGAAAAAATAAAAGGGGTAATAATTGAAATGATTCATTACTCAGATGAATTACCAGCGGTAAATTATTCTGATTTCATCGCTGAGAAATTAAAACACGATTACAATTATCTCTCAAATGTTTTTTCAGAAGTAAAAGGAATCACGATTCAGCAATTTATAATTATCAATAAAATAGAAAAGGTTAAAGAGTTGTTGTTGTATGATGAATTGAATCTAACTGAGATTGCAAATAAAATGCACTACAGCAGTGTAGCTCATCTATCCGCTCAATTCAAAAAAATCACCGGTCTTTCGCCTTCCTATTTCAAACTATTAAAACAAAAACGACAAGGCAACTTGGAAAACATGTGATTTATATAATTTTTTTTCTGAGTTGTGTAACACTAAAGCAATTCAGAATATGACTTTTACCCTCTTACTTTATAAGTAAGAGATATAAATAAAAGTAACCGGACTAATAAGACTTCATTTACAGCGAATAAAAAAATAAAATGATAAATCAAAACGACATTATTGAATTAGAAAAATCAAAGGCGCACATTGTTGTTGAGATTATTGAATACATGGCGAATGCGGTAGTAAGTAAAACAATTATTAAAAAGTCAACTGGCAACATAACAGTTTCTTCATTTGATGCCGGCGAAGAATTAGCTGAAAAACTTTCTCCGTTTGATAACTATATACAGATTATTGATGGCTCGGCTGATATTACTATAAATGGAAAAAAATTAAAACTCACATTAGGCGAAGGCATTGTGATTCCCGCTCATACGAAGCATCACTTTAATGCGAACGAACAATTCAAAATGATTTCGACTGTAATTAAAAGCGGTTACGAAGATTAGTAAAGAGGAAAAATCAGTTATTTGTAATCTTAAATAAATAAATTGAAACTCTTCATAAAGTACATGGTAAGTAACCGTTGCAAGATGATGGTGAAGGAAGAATTGAAAAAACTTGGTCTTCATTTTATTGTAGTGGAGTTGGGCGAAGTTGATGTAATGGAAGATTTATCAGCCGACCAAAGAATGAAGCTAAGCATTGGTTTGCATGCATCAGGTTTGGAACTGATGGATGATAAGCGCGCCGTGCTGATAGAAAAAATTATTAATGTAATTATTGAAATGGTTCATCACGCCGATGAATTGCCCAAAGTGAATTACTCAGAATATATCAGCGAAAAACTAAATCACGATTATACCTATCTGTCAAATATGTTTTCAGAAGTGCGGGGCGTCACCATTCAACAATTTATAATCGTGCATAAAGTGGAGCGCATAAAAGAGTTGATACTATACGGCGAGTTGACGCTAACCGAAATTTCTTACAAAATGAATTACAGTAGCGTGGCGCATTTATCAAATCAGTTTAAAAAAATTACGGGACTTACTCCTTCGCACTTCAAGCAAATGAAGGATAATAGAAGAAGTCCCATTGAAGAAATAGGAAATCAATCTGCGGTTCACGAAGATTGGAACGGAATAAAATAAACGGGATGAGAAAAAGATTAACAAAGCAGGAAGAGGATTTTAATCAGCTTGTCGAATATGAAAAGAGCGGAACTCTTGCTGCACTTATAATTGAATCATCTGATTTGGCTATCAAAACAAAAACACTCGAAGGAATTATAACATCGTGGAATTATGGTGCTGAAAAAATTTATGGATACAAGGATTCAGAAATAATTGGAAAAAATATAAATTTACTAATTCCTCCGAGTCACATTGATAAATTTCACGCATTAACAAAGAAAATTATCGAAGGACATACAATTTCTCACTATGAAACCAAAGTAGAAAGAAAGGATGGAATTACAATTGATGTTTTACTATCTCTCTCGCCTATAAAAGATAAAAAAGGAAAAGTAATTGGTATTGCTACACTTGACAGGGATATTACTGAATTGAAGGTTGCAAATAAGGAACTGTTTTTTCAGAATGAAGAGAAAGGAAAGCGAGCCGATGAATTGCTCATTGCCAACAAAGAACTTGCATTTCAAAACAAGGAGAAAAAAAAACGAGCTGCCGAGTTGGTGATTGCTGATAAGGAACTTGTTTTCCAAAACGATGAAAAAGAAAAACGGGTAATAGAAAGTCTGGAATTGGAAGCAATCAGTAATTCTGTAAAAAAGGATTCGCTGTATGCTCGAAGTTTAATTGAAGCATCAACCGACCCATTGGTTACAATTTCACCAGAAGGAAAAATTACTGATGTAAACGAAGCGTCGGTAAGTGTAACAGGTATGTCGCGCGAGAAATTAATCGGCACTGATTTCTCCGATTATTTTACAGAGCCGGAAAAGGCGCGTGAAGGATACAAGCAGGTATTCGATAAATCATTTGTTGCAGATTATCCACTAACCATTCGACACAAGAATGGAAAACTGACCGATGTACTTTACAATGCTTCTGTTTATAAGGATGAAACCGGGAAAGTGCTTGGAGTGTTTGCCGCCGCGAGAGATGTTACAGCGCAAAAATTACTTTCGAAATATTCGCTCAGTTTAATTGAAGCGAGTCTTGACCCCTTGGTTACAATTAATACAGAAGGAAAGATAACCGACATGAATGAAGCTTGGGCTAAAATTACAGGTATGTCGCGCGAAAAATTAACCGGCACTGACTTCTTCGATTATTTTACTGAGCCACAAAAGGCGCGTGAAGTGTATCAGGAAATTTTTGAAAATGGATTTGTAAAAAATTATCCTCTGACAATAACGGATGGAAAATTAACTGATGTATTATTCAATGGCTCCGTTTATAAAGACGACAATGGAAAGGTGTTGGGGGTGGTAATTGTAGCAAGAGATGTAACAGAACAAAAAAAAATTGGGACGGAATTAATTGAAGCAAAAGTTTTTGCCGAACTCGCAACTGAAATCGCTGAAGAAGCGAAATTGAAAGCCGAAAGCGCAACACGAATTGCGGTGGAAGCCGTGAAAGCAAAGCAACAATTTCTCTCGAATATGAGTCACGAAATTCGCACGCCTATGAATGCGATTATCGGATTTACAAAAGTGGTTTTGAAAACTGATTTAACGACGAAACAAAAGGAATATTTGCAGGCGATAAAAATGAGTGGCGACGCTTTGATCGTGCTTATCAATGATATTTTGGATTTAGCGAAAGTGGATGCTGGTAAAATGTCGTTCGAACAAACACCATTTAAACTCGCTCAGTCACTTTCCTCCATGTTGCATTTGTTCGAAACAAAAATTCAGGAAAAAAATTTAGCGCTTGTAAAAAAATACGACGATACAATTCCTGAAGTTTTATTGGGCGACTCGGTGCGATTGCATCAGATAATTTTAAATCTTGTAACCAACGCTGTGAAGTTTACCAGTAAAGGAAAAATTACCGTGAGCGCAAAATTGATTCGGGAAGATGAAGAAAAAGTATCGGTTCAGTTTTCGGTTACTGATACGGGAATTGGGATTGCGGAAAATAAAATTGAAAAAATATTTGAAAACTTTGAGCAGGCCTCAAGCGGAACTTCAAGATTGTATGGAGGAACGGGATTGGGATTGGCGATTGTAAAACAACTGGTACTTGCGCAGGGCGGAACCATTGAAGTTAAAAGCAAAGTTGATGAAGGTTCTGAATTCAGTTTTGTTTTAATGTTTGAGAAAACAAAAGCAAAGGCGGAAATGGAATCAGGAATTGTAGAAACTGATACAGAAATAAAAGACATTAAAATATTAGTGGTTGAAGACATCGCACTCAATCAACTGCTGATGAAAACACTGCTCGATGATTTTGGTTTTGGCTGTGAAATCGCGATGAATGGAAAAATCGCCATTGAGAAATTGGAGAAAAATTCGTACGATATTATTCTGATGGATTTGCAAATGCCGGAAATGAATGGCTTCGAAGCGACTGAATACATCCGGAACACATTGAATTTAAACATTCCAATTATCGCCTTAACGGCTGATGTAACAACAGTTGATTTGGCAAAATGCAAGGCGGTAGGCATGAATGATTATATTGCAAAACCGGTTGACGAAAGATTATTGTACACTAAAATTATCGGGATGATAAAAAAGCCCATACTTCCAAATCTTGTCGATTCACATCCCCCAAAAAAAATTAAATATACCGACCTTAGTTATTTGAATCATCGCACAAAATCAAATCCGAAATTAATGATGGAAATGATTTCGTTGTACCTTGAACAAACCCCGCCGTTGGTCAGCAGCATGAAATTAAGTTTTCAAAACAAAGACTGGAGTTCATTGTATTCATCCGTGCATAAAATGATTCCATCGTTTTCCATTATGGGAATAAGTATTGATTATGAAAACATGGCGAAAACAATTCAGGAATTCGCCGGCACTCAGAAACAATCCGAAGGCATTTATGAGTTAGTGTTACAGCTTGAAAATATTTGCGTGCAGGCGTGTTTGGAATTGGAAGAAGAGTTTAATACGATTAAAAATAAAAATGATGAATAGCGGAAATAAAATAAAACTTTTTCTTGTCGACGACGACGCTGTATTTCTGAAATCAATGGAAATAGAATTTCTGCAACACGCCGATTTTGAAATTGAAACTTACGCGACCGGCGAATTATGTGTTGAAAGTTTATCGCACAATCCCGATGTGGTTATTCTTGATTATAATTTAGATGGCATTGATAAAAATGCTATGGACGGAATTGCAACATTGGATAAAATAAAAGCATTCAACTCAGAGATTCCGGTTATCATGCTTTCGTCGCAGGATAAAATTGATATTGCTATTAGTTGCATGCACCATAAGGCATTTGATTATGTAATGAAAAGCGAAACAGCTTTTATGCGGTTGCAAAAATGTATCACTATTATTTTCAATCAGAAAAAATTAGAGAAAGAATTGAACTGGTACATGGAGCGGGCATAAGCAGTAACATTCAACTGCATATTTGTTTCCAGTTATGATATTCAAATTTCTATATCCATGTGTGAACGATGTAACATTTTTAACAAATTGTGTAACAGTTAACCTAACCTCTGCCTTTACTTTTGCACCGTAACAATTCAGTTGCAAAAAAAATTAATCAATGAAAAAAATAATTTATTTCACGGCTTTATCGGTTATGATTTCAGGAAGTCTTTTCACTTCTTGTGCTTCAAACGAAAAGAAAGTTGAAAACGCACAGGCAAATGTAGAAGACGCGAAACAAGATTTAACTGACGCGAAAAATAAATTGGCTGCTGAGTACCCTATGTTTAAATCTGATGCTGAAAAGAAAATCGCTGAAAATGAAAAGCGAATTAATAGTTTAAAAGCAAAGCCATATAAAACAGGTAATGCTGAGTTAGATGAGACACATCAAACAAAAATTGATAACCTTGAAAAGAAGAATGCAGAGTTAAGAAACAGATTATATACTTACGAACACGAGCATTCTGATTGGCAGGAATTCAAGCGTGGTTTTAATCTTGACCTTGATGCGATTGATAATGCCTTTAAAGATTTGGATAAGGATAAAGGGAATTAAGTATTAAGAATTTAAAACTGTTTTCGAAACGACCCTTTTGGGGCGTTTCTATTTAACTATATTAATTAACCGGAAACAATCAGTTTTCATCATTCACCTTATCAATGTGTAATTGATATAACTTATTACTGAATTTGTGTAACACTCAAGCTGGTTTGAGCAATCACCTTTAAATAAAAATTCCGGCGTTTACGGAAAAAATAAATAATTCTTTTAAAACTTTAATTGGCCAAACACAATCAATTAAATGAAATCTTAAGCAATGTCATCAGCGTATTGGTGGCGGACGATGATTATGATGATTATTTATTATTCGAACACGCGATAAATGCGTTGCGGCTCCCATTTACCATTACACATTTAAGCAAGAGTAAAAGCCTGATGGATGCCTTATCGTTGAATCGCTTCGACATTATTTTTCTTAATTTATTCATTCCCGTTAAAACCGGAATGAAGTGCTTGACGGAAATAAAACAGAATGAAAAGTATAAGAATGTTCCAGTGGCATTCTTAACACGAATAGATGACGAACTTCTAATTAGAAGATGTTTCGGAATGGGAGCTAATAATTATATATTGAAGCTACATTCTGTAAAAGACATGATTGTATTACTTAAAAATTTATTTGCACAACCTGATTTGAAATTAACAGGAACAATGAAACCAACTGTTACACTTTATTTTCCTTTATTCAATCAATTTTCTAAAAATTAATTGTAGTGTCCGCTGCGTTTTTTATTTTCAAGATACAATAACAAAAATATTTTTTGTTCAGTTTGTGTCTGATGAATAGAAGTGCGATTGGGGGCATATCGGTCATTAATATAAATGTATTCCTCTATCCCAATACTCAGGTTCTTTATGAGTGTAACAGTAATTCTGGGTTTTAAAATTCCAACGAAATTATCGCCGGGAAATCCGACATAAGTATGAATCCAGAAATAGTAAGCGATGAAAGTAGCTGTCGCAGCGTTGCCTAAATTAATGGTGCTTTCAAGTTTTCCTTGCAATCCTCCCCCGAAATTATAATCTCTGAAAAGCGTTGAATCAGGACCAAATCGAGTACTGCTTCCCGCAAAAGGAACTACAGCCAAATGAAGTGATGTATAAAGGTTTGATTCTTTATGAATATTGAGTCTTGAAATTATTCCTTCACCGAATCCAATGGTTCCCAATTCAAAAGTTTCATTATCCCAATAATCATAATATTGAAATCCGCCCGTGAGTAAATCAAGTTTTCCCATTTTGCGATTTCGAGTAAATAAATTTCCAAATCCTGAAACATGATTTAATAATTTTCTTCCAGCACCATAACTCAAATCCATTCTGATTTTGAAAACATCAAATGGTTTTCGTTTTATTTTTTCAAAAGGATTGCCGTAATCAATCTGAAGATTCAGAATTTCATTTACTTGACCTGTAAAAAATTCTTTGTTTGTATTCACTTTATGAATCCCTGCAAACAATGAAATATTACACGGCTCTTTCTGATACACTTCTTTATGTGTTACACGAAACATTTTTCCATTCGTAAGTCTGTTCAATGCACCTGTCGGACATAGTAAACCTGCTGTCACTTCCCGAACTACCCGTTCGGCTCCGCGACTTTGATCATCAAGAACATTTGTACTCAAGCGATAAAGTATTTCTCCGAGAAAAACGCCACTGACAGGGGTATTAATAATATCGTTATAAGATGGTCGAGATGTTTCTCCAAAATACTCCCACATCAAACTTCCACCAATTGCGAATGGAACCGATTCAAAAAAACTATAGCCGTTTGAACGAGCCGCTTTATAATACAGCGAGCCGGAATAAGGATGCCCGATAAAATTTATTCCGAATTTATCAGAGTCCCATTCCCACCCTGTTTTCATATTATACTTCCATGATTCTGGACCTATATGAGAGTAATCAAAATTAAAAACATATCTATCAATAGACCATATTAAACCATTTACTCCAATGACTTCTATTGTAGGAATCCAGATTGGATACTTTCTGTTATATAAAGTGTCATCATCAGTAAGGTTGCCATACATGTTGTGTTTTCGCTTTGTTCGAGGAGAATCGGACAGAAAAACAAAATCATGTGTTCGTTTGAATTGTGAATAGTAATTCAGATTTTTTTCCTGAGGGTGAATGGAAAAATTATTTCTTCCAATGGAAACAAAATCCTGCGCATTAATTGTTGAAGTTAATAGAAAAGAAAAAATGAATAAGTAGAAATATTTCATTTTGGATTTATTTTATTTTTTTGAAAAAAAATGATAAAGGAATTTTAATAATCATCCGAATTAAATTTTAAGGAGTGATTGCTAAATAATATGCTACACAAATCTGTGTCCACCTTATTCAAATGATGAAGAAGAAAAAAGTGTTGGCATTGTTATTTCTGAATACCAAGTGATGAGAGAATATATAACCACGAAATTGATTAAGGCAGGGGAGCGAGTATCTCGTTCGAAATCGTGGATGCATTTAAAGAAAAAACATCCTAAAGTTCATGCGCTGATTAAAAGCAGAATTACACTGAAAGATTTCAGTGGTCTTCCGATTTCGTTATTGGTAATTGCAATGGCAACAAATCTTTTATTGATCAGTCAGTTTGTAGAAGATGTCATTAACGATAAGTCGTTCATTAACATTGACAATGCCGTTTCAAAAAAATTATTTTCGATTCGAAGCGAAAGCGTTGCTGATTTCTTTTATTGGTTCACACAGTTGGGAAGTGTAACAGTAGTGACAATTATTTCTATTGTTGTAATCGCAATCGCGCTTTGGAAACGGATGCCGCATTTAATTGTACCGCTACTAATTTCTGTTTTGGGATGCAGTCTGACAATGTATCTCGGTAAGAAAATTTTTAAAATACAGCGACCACACCAACTCGCTTATTATCACATTGATAATTATTCATTCCCTAGCGGGCATTCAGCTATTGCCGTTGCATTTTATGGATTGCTATTTTATTTTTTCATTCGTCATAATTTTTCATTCCGCACACGCATAATTTTATTTTTTTCAGCAATTGTATTTGCACTGATGATTGGCTTCAGTCGGCTTTATCTCTGTGAACATTTTTTAAGTGATGTGCTCGCAGGATTTATGCTCGGTGGTTTATGGTTATTAGTAAGTATCAGCACGCTCGAGTGGGAGCAATACAAATTGATGAAAAGAAAACCAGCCACATATTTGTAAATATTTCCAGGTAAAATTCAATCACATGAAATTTTCACTGACGGGATTCGTTCAGAACAATTTTTCATTATTCAATTAAATTCTTTATTCTAAATCAAATACTCGGGTTCCATTCTTGTAATGATATATATGCTCCGGAGATTCAATTATCATAATTCACTATAACAGGAATTTGATAACTATGATTTAACAGGGAAATTTTAAACAAAAAACTTAGGATGAAAAAAATGGCTCTCAGAATAATTTTATTATCAGTCGTGATTTTTATTCAATTTGGGGAAGTTTATTCCCAAAATTCCCCAATTGATTCTTTACTGAAAACACCAACTGATACTGTTACACTAATTCCCGGAAAAGATTCCACAGTAAAAGCTCAATCTTCGATTCATCCATACAAAATAAGATTTTGGCTGAGTGGAGGTATTTCAGTAATAGGATCAATAGGCGATTATTACGCGATACCACGAATACTCGGAAAGAAAAAAATTACAGACGAAGAACTTGCGGCGTTAAACCCATCAATTCTAACCCGACTCGACCGCTGGGCTCTAATGCAAGACCCAACCAAGCGTGTTTACTTCGACCACATGTCCGATAATGTGATAACTGGAATTTTTCTTCTACCTGTTACACTTGCTTTTGATAAAAATATTCGTCACGACGGATTGAAATTGCTCCTCATGTATTACGAAAGTCAGGCAGTCACTTTCAGTATTTTCAATTACAGTTTTCTTGGACCAACCTTCCAGAATAAATTTCGACCAATGACATATTACACCAGTATTCCTGTTGGTGACAGAAATATCGGCAACAACCGCAATTCATTTTTTGCGGGCCATGTATCATCAGCAACTGCGGCTTCTTTTTTCATGGCGAAAGTTTATTGCGACTATCATCCGAACCTTGGTGCGAAAAAATATTTAATATATGCAGCGGCAACCGTTCCTTCCCTTGCAATGGGTTATTTAAGAATGCGGGCGCTAAAACATTTTCCTTCAGATATACTTGCTGGAATGACCGTCGGTGCTGTATGCGGAATTGCAATTCCTGAGTTGCATGCTCTGAAATACAAACATTTGAAACTCGCATTCTTCGCTTCACCAAAGGGAGCAAGCGGATTGACAATGAACTGGAATCTCGCTGAAGGAACGAACAAAAAATTAAAATCATAAAAATTAAAATCACATGAACTTAAAAAGAATTTTTGGCGGTATACTTACTACAGCAGGAATTGTCGGATTGATTTATGGAGCAGTACTATTCATGAATACAGGGGGCGCACAGCGCGATATCAGAGGAATAATAATTTTTGCATTACTGGGAATTGTTTTCTTCATAACTGGCATTAGTTTAATAAGAACAACAAAAGACGAATCTTAAATTATTTATGGATATAGCAACTCAGGATTATTCGAAACTTTCCGAAGAGGTAAAAAAATATGTGCGATCATTTTTTAATGATATTACAAGTAGTCGCTATAAGTATCACAACCTTGCTCATACTGAAAGCGTGGTTGCTGCCGCAAACCAGATAGCAGATCATTATAAACTGAACGAGCATGATTTATTTATTGTGAATGCAGGTGCTTGGTTTCACGATGTCGGTTACTTTACGGTGCTCGAAAACCACGAAGAAAAAGGTGTTGCCATCGCCGAAAACTTTTTTAAAGACAAAGGGCTTGATGCAGACACGATTGCTGGAGTGAAGAACTGTATTCTCGCCACACGCATTCCGCAGAAGCCAACTAATTTATTAGAGCAAATTATTTGCGACGCAGATTTATTTCATCTGGGTACTGATAAATTTATGGAGCGCAACAAGGAAGTGCGCAACGAAATAGAAGAACTTACCGGAAACAAGATAAAGAAAAAAGTCTGGCGCGAACAGAGTATTGAATTGCTGGAAGGTCATCATTACTTCACAGACTATTGCAATCAGTTACTCGAAGCAAAAAAAAAAGAAAACCTAAAAGCGCTGCAAACGATGAAAGAAAACGCGCCTGAAAAAAAACATGCACATCAGGATGAAGAAAAAAAACATGGGCATCATCACTCCGACAAAAAAAAACATTCACATCCAGAGTCAGAAATTGTGATTGACCAAAAAAAATCGAAGAGCGAAATAAAGGAGGACGAAAAGATTGAAAGTTTAAGAGCGAAAGATGCACCTGCCGATAAAGGAGTTCAAACCATGTTCAGAATCACATCGGGAAACAACCAGAAACTAAGTGATATGGCAGACAACAAGGCCCATATCATGATAACGGTGAATTCAATTATTCTCTCTGTAGTTATCGGAGTTTTATTCCGCAAACTCGACCCCGACAATTCAATTGTCTATCCTACAATGCTCTTTATCGCAATCAGTTTAGCAACAATCATATTCGCTATTCTCGCTACGCGCCCATCCATTCCAAACGGAATATTTACAAAAGAAGATATTACGAATAAAAAAGTGAATCTTCTGTTCTTCGGAAATTTTTATAAGATGTCCCTCGAAGATTATACCGAAGGCATGTTCCATGTGATGGAAGACCGAAGTTTTCTTTACTCCTCACTCATCAAAGATGTGTACGCACAAGCTGTTGTGCTCGGTCGTAAGTATCGTCAGTTGCGTATCTCTTACAACATTTTCATGTTTGGGTTAATCGCCTCAGTACTCGGTTATGTAATCGCTTTAATGTTTTTTACCCCCGAACCGTTACAGACAGTTCTCCAAACAAATCTGTATAAAAACCCTACTGGCTACGACCTCTCACAACCCGAAAAAATTTCATTGCCATCTGCTTTAAACGAAGTGTCGGGCATAGCATTCAATAAAGGAAATTCCGATACAATTTATGCCCAGCAAGATGAAAATTCATTGCTATTTCATTTTCAATTAGGTGATAAAAATGAATTCACCACAAAATTTGGAAAGAAAGGCGATTACGAAGACCTTACAATTTGCAAAAGAAATGTTACACTGTTACGCAGTGATGGAGTGCTTTTTACTTTTCCACTCGGAGAGGCAAATCAATCAGAGTTAACTGATGCAAAAGAATGGGATAATTTGTTGCCTGGTGCCGAATACGAAAGCATGGCATCCATTGAATCAACAGGAGAAATATTCGTTTTGTGCAAGCACGATAAAGGAAGCAAAGACGAAAAATCAAAAGGATATATTTTCAAACAGGCATCCGACGGCAGTATCATCTCCTCCGGAAAATTCAATATCGACTGGGACGAAATAGCAGCAAAAACAGGTGACAAGAAAACTGATTTCCGTCCATCAGGAATGGCGTTGAATCCGTGCACAAACGAGTGGTATATTATTTCATCAGTCAACAAACTTCTAGTTGTTACCGATCCCAATTTTAAAGTTAAAGAAGTTTATTCTCTCAAGCCAACTACCTTCCGTCAACCCGAAGGCATTGCGTTCGACGACGATTGCAATCTATATATTTCTAACGAAAAAACTGCAAACACAAAACCATCCATTCTAAAGTTTACTTATCAATAATTTCCACGATAATCCATTTTGTAATACAAACTGAAAAAAATTTCTGAAGCTATTTTTTTTTAGATTAAATGCAATATGGCGTTTTTCAGTTTTCTCTTTGCCGATTCCCATTCAATTCCTGCTCCAACCAACAATGAACTATTGCTGCCATAACCAATTGCAAAAGATAATAACCAGCCATTTTTAAAGGCATAACCATAACCTGCTGAAAAATCATTTTGTTGTTCTGAAAAAGATCTGTTTCCATAAACCTCGCAAAAAAGAAGACTCTTACTTACAGGAGTAAAAATGGTGGCAATGCCATAATCAAATAAATTATAAACTGTTACACCTTTAGGTTTCCCAATTATTGTATAGCCAAGATTAATAGTTGTAAAAAATTTACCTGTAGTTTTATTAGCGATAAACAATGGTGTAAAATCAATTTTTCCGGTTCCGATTAATTCATTTCGGGCGGTTGGAAATTTTGTTTCCAGTGCAATCGAAAAAAAAGGGCGAATTTTATTTTCTTCAACCACTTTCAGAAACAATGTTAATTCCGCATCCCCTAAACCGGTGGCGGATGCACCACTATCCGGGTCTATACTGGTAACAACAGGCACTTCAGTTGAAATCATAAACTCTTTTGATAGCCGGTACTTCACATTTGCATTCCACGAAAATTCTTTAAGGTCTGTTTGTTTTCCAAATTCAAAAGTTGTTTCAAGATGAATTTGATGAGCATCCAAAGGTTTTGCATCATCGGTTTTCAGATTTTGCCCTTTAGACTTAAAAGAAAATAAATTGCCTAAAATCATAAACATGAAAAATGCCCGTGATGTCATCAATCTGTTACAGTCAACTCTTAATTTAAAATTCATTGGATATTACTAATCATAATAAAACACACATTATGCCATGTGATGACTAACTGATTACCAATAACAGAAATGAAGTCTGAAAAATATTTTGAAGAAAAATTTAGCGTAACGGTTTAATTAATTCAAACTATATTTTTCGTTCACTGCTTTTTTTCCACCCACGCGTAGGACTCTTTTCTCAATTGGGTTTTATTTTTAGAAAACGACGAGGAAATAAGAAAAGTACTTATTAATAAATTTCGCAGCCAGGTAACGCTTAAGAACTACAACTTAAAATTTAACCCAACCATTAAAGCTGCAGTCGCGTTGTGGGTACTGCTTCTTCCATCATTATAAAAATTAACTGCTGGTAAACCAAGGTAGCTAACTGTTACATCTTTATTTTCCACATCAGAAAACCCGTAATCAAAACGAAGGTGAGCAGTCACTTCAAAGTGAGAAAAAATATTCAACCCCCCGCCAAGTGCAAGTATGCCATCAAGTGTAAGAGGTTTGTATAAGTCTTTCGGTTCAATGTTGGTGTTAGGATAAGTATGGTCTTTGCCGTTTACTTCCTGTGCCACTCCCTGAAGAAAATTCAATTGCGGACCAACCAGGCAATTGAAATAGGCAACTTTACTTCTATCTGAAGAAAGCGAAAGCATTAGCGGCACTTTAATAAAATTTAATTCTGCAAGCGCCGTGTAATTTCCGGTTACGATTTCCCCTGCCAAAAAGGATTGCAACGCAACTTCACTACTGTAATTATTATTTTCTGAGGCACCGTTTATATTTCCGGTAAATGCCTGCCCCTCTCTTGAAAAAAGAATATCAACCGCAAACCCGATGTGATTCATATTATATGCCGTTCCGAACCCGAATGATGCATAACCGAAATGCTTTGCATAATCTAATTCATCACCTGCATTTGCATCAGTTTTATTTAATAGCGCAGTAAACTCCGGGTTTAATCTTAATCCAAATGACAAATTGTTTTGTGCATTTGATTGCGTAAAGACGAATGTGACTGCAATCAGCAGTATAGTTTTTTTCATGAATTTGATTTTGAAATTGTAATGAAATTATTACAATACAAATGTCATTTCAGGAAGTTGGCCAGTGTTACAGTATTCGAATTAAAGGTTACACAATTCACTCTTTTCAAATCGACTCAAAAAAATCAAATGAATAATTCACTATTCGCGGCGCATCTCTTGATATACACTAATTAATGCGCAAAAAATTCTCCCTTTTACTATTTCTCTCTTTCTTCTTTGTTTCGTTACACGCCCAGGATTCTGTATTACACCGCGTTATCTTCATGGGCAATGCAGGCGAAATCAGCCCGGAGCAGCAATCAATTATAAATTCTGCAGTTGGAGTTGTGCTGCCAAACAAGACCATTGTCATGTATCTTGGGGAAAATATTCTACCAAATGGGTATGGGTTAACAGCCGATAAGCAAGCACAATCAATAAAAATTTTAGACTCCCAATACAAAATATTCCGAAGCGCGGGTGTGCCTGTTTACTTCACCCCCGGAGAAAGCGATTGGGACAACGGCGGACCTGACGGAATGGAAAAATTAAAACTGCAATCAGAACATCTTTCTTCGCAAAGCGATTCCGGTTTACAGATGCTACCAACTAACGGCTGCCCCGACCCGGTTGAAATAAATATCTCTGATAGTTTATCCATCATCGCGTTCGATTCAGAGTGGTGGCTGTATCAGTTCGATAAATCAAACGATGAAGCTGATTGCAATTGCACCACAAAACAGGAAGTTGTTGATGCACTCGCCGATTTAATTAATCATAATCGTTACAAAATAATTTTATTGGTGTCGCATCATCCATTTCAAAGTCAGGGTGTACGCGGCGGTCATTTTTCGTTGCGCGATAATTTATTTCCCCTCACCGTATTGAATAAATATCTCTTCATCCCCTTGCCGGTTGTTGGTTCGCTATATCCTTTGTACATGAAAATATTTAATACCCCGCAGGATTTAAATCATCCGCTATATCAGAAAATGATTAATCAGGTTGATGCACTTATTTCAGGAATGCCTAATGTGATTCATGTTGGGTCGCATGAAGCCGGAATGCAGTTTATAAAAAATAAACAAACACAGGTTGTAACAGGCATCGAAGGCAAGCGCAGATTTTTAAAACGAAATAAACACGCGCTCTATCGCGAAAGCAATCCCGGATTTGTAACGGCGGATTTACTTCCCGGAAATAATCTGCGATTCACATACTATGTGTTGCACGATACAACTGTAACAGTTGGTTACACTTACACCCAATCATTCATAAGTTACAAGCAGAAAGAAGATTCCGCAATTCATCAATTTGATAAAGACAGCATTCTAACTCCCGCACTTGCAAAATTTGATAGTGTAACAGATTTGCATCGCACACTTTTCGGTGAAAATTATCGAAAGGAATGGTCACTGCCTGCTGAACTTCCTGTAATAAAATTATCTGAAATAAAAGGAGGATTAATTGTTGTCGCAAGAGGCGGCGGTCAGCAAACACATTCACTCCGGCTGAAAGACAAGCAAGGAAATGAATGGGCGCTTCGCAGTGTAGAAAAATTCCCTGAAACTATTTTACCGGAAGTGCTGAAGAATTCTTTTGTAAAAACAATTTTAAGAGATGCAATCAGTGGAGAAAATCCGTATGGCTCTTTGATGGTTCCCGTGCTGTCGGATGCTGAACACATTCCGCACACCAATCCCATCATCGGTTATGTTTCGCCCGATACTTTGTTAGGGGCCTTCAACTCTCAGTTCGCAAACACGATTTGTTTGTTGGAAGAAAGAGAACCGCTCGGCAAATCCGACAACACTTTCAAGATGCTCGACAAATTGAAAAGTGATAACAATAATAGCGTTGACGACACTACTTTCCTTCGCGCGCGCCTCCTCGATTTATTCATTGGTGATTGGGATCGACACGAAGGACAATGGCGCTGGGTGGATATTGACACAGGCAACGGAAAAAAATATATTCCTGTTCCGAAAGACAGAGACCAGGCATTTTCCCTCAACGAAGGATTTCTGCCAACCATTGCATCACGCAAATGGCTACAGCCAAAACTCAGAGGATTCAAACCGTATATCAAGGCACTCGATTATTCTTTTTTCAACGGAAAATATCTGAATGGCGAACTGCTTAATCAAATCAATTATGAAGAGTGGATGAACATCACACACAAATTTGTCGTGGCGCTTACCGACAGCGTACTTGAAGAGTCAATAAAAAGACTTCCAGAATCAGTTTATAATATTAGTCATGATGAACTGCTGATGAACATGCAATTCCGCCGCAACAATCTCGAACCTGCGATGAAGCAATATTATTTATCACTCAATAAAATTGTCGATATACAATGTTCAAACAAAGATGAACGAATTGAAATAAAAGATTCTGCAGACAATTCATTATCAGTTTCAGTTTATAAAAGTATTGCCGACGGAAGTCAGTTGCTCTATCACCGAACATTTACTCCAACCGTTACACACGAACTCCGGCTTTACATTTATAAAGGCGACGACTCACTCATCATCAATAATAAAACCTCACACATCAAACTGCGAATTGTTGGGGGTGGAGGAAAAAAACATTTCAATATTATAACCGCCAAGAAAAAAGTTAATGTTTATGAAAAGAAATCAAACTCAATTGTCGAAGGAAAAAAACATCGAATGATAAAACATTTTTCCAACGACAGCTTGAATACGAAGTATGTTCCAACCAACCGTTACAATGTTACACTTCCCCTCGTTACATTCGGATTCAATGTGGATGACGGAGTATTGCTCGGCGGCGGTTTTAAATACATTTATCAGGGTTTTCGCAAAACTCCTTATGCAGGGATACAACAGTTAACAGGAGCATTCGCATTTTCCAATCAGGCATTCAATATTAAATACAAAGGCGAATGGATAAGAGCCGTAGGAAGATCTGATTTCATTTTAGACGCAAACTCATATCTGCCTTCAAAAACTCAAAATTATTTTGGAAGTGGGAATGAAACACAATTCGACGCTATAAGTGAGAAAAAAAATTACTACAAGAGTAGAATGAATCATTTCAATTTCGACCCTGCGCTGAGATGGAAAAATAAAACCGGAACAAGCATCACCATTGGACCTTCACTTCAATATTCAAAATTGGATACCAGTTTTGATGGTGCGCTTCTTCGCAATACTGCGCTCATTCATACTTATGATAGTACAACTTTATCAAATGAAAAATGGCATGGCGGATTGGTGATGAATTTCATCAACGACAAAAGAAGTGAAGCACTTCTTCCTGCGTGGGGTTCTTATATCAATCTGAGATTACTTGCATACAAAGGATTAAATAATTATTCCAAATCATTTGCACAACTCTCAGGCGAAATTGATTTATATAAAAGTGTAAATCATCGCTCAACAATTATCGTTGTCGAACGAATTGGTGGAACTGTAACAGTGGGTCATCCTGCTTTTTATCAAACGGCGTTTGTTGGCGGCCGCGAAAATTTAATGGGCTATCACCTGAATCGTTTTTCGGGTCAACATTCTCTCTATAACAATGTTGAACTTCGAATCAAGCTCGCAGATTTTGCTTCGTACATCGTGCCTGGTCAGTTGGGGTTGATTGGCTTTTATGATATAGGCAGAGTATGGGAAGCAAATGAAACATCTGTAGTATGGCACAATGGTTATGGTGGAGGAATTTATTTCGCCCCAGCCCGCATCATCGTCATTCGCGCTGAAGTTGCTTTTTCTGTTGAAGGATATTATCCAACTGTTACACTCGGCTTCCGGTATTGATAAATCAGAATTTTAATTGAATGAGAATGAATCGTCACTAATTCTATTGTGAAAATTACATTTGCGATTCCAATGGAATATTCCTAAACAATTTTGAAACAAAGAATTTAAACTATGTGGTGGATTTTCGCTTTGCTTTCCGCACTGTTTGCAGCACTCACTGCCATCTTTGCTAAGGTCGGTATCAAAAATGTAAATACTGATTTGGCAATTGCCATTCGCACCGTTGTGATTTTAATTTTAACATGGGGCATTGCTTTTTTTCGCGGAGGAATAAATACTTTTAATACACTTACTAAATACAATTGGTTATTTCTGGTTTTATCCGGAATAACCACTGGGCTTTCATGGATATTTTATTTCAAAGCATTACAAATAGGTAAAATTTCTCAGGTTGCTCCGGTTGATAAATTGAGTCTTGCGTTGGTAATTATTTTTTCCGTAGTATTTCTTGGCGAGGCACTTACATTGAAAACAGCAATTGGCGCGGGCTGCATTATAGCCGGAACATTGGTCTTGGTTTTCTGAATTTAATTTCAAATTGTTCCAGAATAAAAAAACTTTTTTATTCTGGATAAAAAAGAAGATTATTCAGGATAAAAATTTATTTAATTTAAAACTGTAAATTCATATTCATCACCATTCCTCCTTTCAAAGAAGGAGCAAGGCCTAGATCTAATTTGGTTTTCTTATGTGGCTTGTAACCAAAGTTACGATGCAATTCAGGAATAATGAATCCGCTCAAAGCCCCAAGAGCATATCCTGTAATTACATCAGTTGGGTAATGTTTTCCCCCCTTTACCCGAAAATATCCCTCAGCAGCAGGAAGTGCGGCAGCGAAAGCCCAGATTCCAACTTTAATTCCCGGACGAAGATTATGATAGTCAGTAATCACTTTTGCAAATAAGAAAGTAGCGGCGGCTGTTTGTGAAGTATGACCTGAATAGAAAGACTGTCGTGATTCTTTATTTGTTCTGATTTTGTCAGACAAAGAAGTATTATAAACATAAGGTCGAGTGCGATTCACTGTGCTTTTCACAATGTATGTTGCACCGTAGTTGAGTGCGAATGCCTCTAATGTCATTATACCAAGTGATTTAAAATCATGACCTGTATGATGTTCTGATACAAATAGAACCGGCAAGAGAGAAATTCCAATTAGCATGTAATCACTCAATGAAGCGATACTCGGGTTCCAGAATCCTGTGGCTTGTCGGTCGAAGGGATTGATTTTATTTTTATCAAGACTACTCAGCGCATCGGGAGTATAAGGTTTTGTTTTATCTGTCTTAGTCATATAATATCCAGTTGAAAAAACAGCGGCTGAGGTAAGCAGAAAGGGCCACTCCTTTTTCCACGAGTGATTGTAAGGTTCTCCAATGAGATGTTGGTCGTTGTGACACATCCAGCAATAATCGTGAAGTGTGTCAACAGGAACCCAGTTTTTTGGATACTGTGCCTGCGCAGATGCATAAAAAATCAATAGGGAAAAAATTAGAATAATGCTTTTCTTTTTCATGTAGTTTTTATTTGTTGAAATTTCTTGATAATAAATTAATACCAACAATCAATCCCAAACATGAAACTTATTTTAAAAATAGTAGATAATCGCATTTACAATCTTATATAAGACACAAATTAATAATGTATTTCATCTTTAAATATTCAAATCAGCAAATCTTCAAATAATAATTCTGGTGGCTCCATTGTTGTAACACTCGAATCAAGGTTCATGTGCAAATAATAATTGCGCGAATCATTTCATGAAGCAATTTTTATTAAACATCTCTCAGGACATCTCATCTTACAAATTATTGGATTCTTCCTTATCATTTAAACCGTTTTCTGATTTTCTGAAACGAAATGTCGAAGCTGAAGAAACAATTATCAAAACACGACTCTACAATTTTCTGATTCAGAAATTAAACGAGTATCCTGAATTGAAATTGTCAATGGATGTTGCAACAGTTGGCGAATACAAAGAATTACTCGAATTAATTTATTCCGGAATGACTGGAATAACTGGCGAAGAAATTTACTGGGCACTCGCAACACCTGAGTCAGGTTCCGTGTTTTATGGAACTGACCCGCTATATGATTTAATCGCTTCCGCAAAACCGGAAGAGGTAACTTCAGATTCGAACAACGAAAATGGAAATTCAAATCTTCAACTCTCGTTTATTTATTCTTTCATTCTGGAAAACTGTTACAACTATAAATCTCCGGTGAAAGCAGAACTGCTTCAACCCTTCGCTGACACCGGAACCGGAATTATGAAGTACTACAAAATGAATATTGATTCCACTTTCGTAAAGGTCGAAGCAAAATCTTCATTACCAAAAATTGATTTCACGGAACTTGAAATTCAGGTGAGCAACAATACCCTACTGAATTATCTCACTAAAATTCTTCCCCTCAGTTTATTTTCCTTTCGCGGCTTCACTGTAATTACACTTTATGACCGCACTGAAGATTTTGTGTTAAAAAAAATCAGCGACAGTATTGCCAATATAAACATCAATCCGCAAAATGATGACGAAGTAATTGTAGCATTGAAAGCGCTCGCAGGCAACATGCAATTGCATTTGAAATTAATTCCATTCGTGAAATTGAATGACAAATTCCTACCTGACTATAGCGAGACTTTAATTTCACAATCACTATTGCAGAAATTATTGGAACGGTTTCAGCAAAAGACAAAACCCATCTTCATAAAAAATGTTATCGAGCAAATAAACTCTAAAGATGAATTGATAGCTGAATTGCAAAAAACAGGAATGAATTCTTATGCATTACTTCCACTGTTACACAACAACAAATTAACTGGTGCTCTAGAAATTTATACTGAACAGAATGATTCGCTGAATGAAAATGTGATTTCTCGTATTGATACGGCGCTACCAATGCTTGCGCATTTTATGGAAAATGCAATTGAAGATTTCAATTCTAAAATAGTTAGTGGGGTATATGAGCAGTTCACCTCCGTTCAATCCGCCGTACAATGGAAATTCAATGAAGCCGCTTGGAGATATATTAAAACAAAGCAAAATCAAGAGGATGAGTCTGAAACAGAAATCATAAATTTCAAAAGTGTGTATCCATTGTTCGGAGCAATAGATATTCGCAATTTTTCCATTTCAAGAAACAAAGCGCTACTTGATGACCTTCGTTTCAACTTAAATCTTTTACTCGAAACTTTTTCCGCACTGCAGAAAAACCGTTACACTTCACCGCTTGATGAGATAATTTTGAAAATCAAGAATTGGTTAGAGCAACTCACGGAAACATTCGATGATAATGAAAATCAAAAATTGAATATTTTTTTGGATAAGGAAGTATTGCCATTGCTTATTCAATTGAAATCAGATGAAATATTTTCGGAAATTGCGGAGAAATATCTTAGTGAGTTAAACGAACAAACCGGCCGTGCCCATGAGAATCGCCGCAACTTGGAAAAATCGTTGCGCATGATTACCCGCGCCATAAGCAATCATCTGGAGTTGATGAATGAAGAATTTCAGAAAACATATCCGTGTTATTTCGATAAGTTTCGCTCCGATGGTATTGAATATGATTTGTATATAGGCGATTCCATCACGCGAGAAAAAAGATTTGAGCCTGCGCATCTAAACTCACTTCGCATGCTGCAAATCAAATCAATGGCGGCGATTGACAAAATTATGAATCGCTTGCTCAAGACAATGCCGAATGAACTGCACACTACTTACCTCATATTCATCAATGGTGAACCGATTGATATTTATTTCCGCAACGATGAAAAACGATTTGATGTTGAAGGAACTTATAATATCCGTTACCAGATGATTAAGAAAAGAATTGACAAAGTTCATCTACTGAATTCCGAAGAGCGGCTCACCCAACCTTCCAAAATCGCATTCGTGTATCTCAATCAAAAGGATGCTGATGAATATGTCGGTTTCATTAAAGCACTTCAGGAGGAAAAAATATTAAAAGACGATTTAGAATTTCTCGAGCTGGAAGAATTACAAGGGGTACAAAATTTAAAAGCGCTTCGTGTTGGGATTAATACAATAAGTGAAACATAAAAACATTATTTATCCCGACATATTATTTTCAATCGTATCAATTCGCAAATCTTCTTTCAAAACACCAATGAAAAAAATATTTACATTCCTGCTTTACTACTTTCACTTTTCACTTTTGACAATTGTCATACTGAGTTTGTCGAAGAATTTCGTTTCTGCTCAAACTCCGAATTTTCCAACTTTCAAATTATATCTAATAGGCGATGCAGGCGAAGCAGACACAAGCGCTGCTACATTAAAAGAATTGAAATTAAAACTCGAAGCCAATCCAAATAGCGCCGTAATTTTTCTTGGCGACAACTGTTACACCGGCTCCATATTCGGCAAGGCGACTTTCAATGTTGGAGGTTACGACGGTTCGCAACTCGCCAAAGACCGCATCATGGCGCAACTCAACATACTTCGCGACTATCACGGTTCCGTTTATTTCATTCCCGGCAATCACGACTGGTATAACAAAACAAATGTGAAACAGGGGCGAAAGCATTTACTTGAAGAGGAAAAATTTATTACTGATACACTCAAAACATTTTCCTCCATAAAAAATCACGATGAGGAAACATACTTGCCAACTGACGGAAACCCCGGACCAGTGTCGCGCGATTTCAATGATGGAAAAACCAGAGTCATATTTATTGATTCGCAACGGCTCATCATGGAAGAGGCGCACCCAGGGCATCGAAAAGATACTGCATTGCTCAATAAATTTTACGATGACCTTAAAGCACAACTTCAAGATGCTTCGGATAAAAAGGAAAAAATTATTGTAGTGGCGCATCATCCAATTGTTGCGAAAGGAAATCACTCACTGCCGCTTGTCTTCTGGCAAAAAATTATTCGGCGTTTCGCCGATACTAACACGAGTTACCCCGCTTATCATAAAATGGCCGTGCATCTTGATAGTTTGTTGAAGGCGCATCATCATCCCGATGTTTACTATGTAGCAGGTCACGAACATTCACTCGAATATTTTTTCACGGACAGTCTGCACTATCTGGTAAGTGGTGCAGGTTGTAAGGTTGATAATGTAAATCAAGAATCATGTAACAACGAGGGCTTGTGCCTGCAATGGGGTCAGCAGGGTTTTTTTGAAATCGTTTTTTACGGTCGATACGAAACTGTTACAATGTATCATCGCCTTACTGATAAGGACCCAATGGAAGGAAGTTGTATAGCAGGATGTAAATAGAAGTTGTTGGGTAATAGTGTTCTCGATTTGGGGAAACGAAATTCATATTCATTAATTAAAATTTTCAAATCGTGAGATTTCCCCCTTATAAATTCAATGGCACCATCTTTAGTTATTATTTAAATAACTAAAATCAATTTTATGAATAAAAAAATTCTACACTCAGTAATCTTCGCCCTGTTGATTGCAGGATTATCATCTTGCTCGAGCCAGTATCAATTGGTAAACGCGAAAAGAACAAAACAAGACAGCAACATTCAGGTTGCAAAAGCAAACAACAAAAAAGTTATTGCTCCTGTAACAGAAACAGCTGTGGATGTAACAGTTAACAATGCAACTACAACAGTAAATCCCGTTGCTGAGAATTGCTCTTATGCGACTATACCTCAAAACAGAAATGTCACAGTTGTACAGCCAATCCAAACTAAACAACCCGAAAAAGTATTTGCACGCGAAACAATTGTATCACCAAAATCTGTTACAGTCACAAAGGAAAACCCTGTTGCAACAGAAAGCAAAGCGACAAAGCCTACAAAGCATGTATTAAAACACGATGGCGCAAATCAATTGTTGAGCGCGATTATTGCTATCTTCATTCCACCACTTGGTGTAGCACTCTATGAGGGGGCAATCACTATGAATTTCTGGATTGATTTAATTCTTACACTTTTGTTTTATTTACCTGGACTTATTTATGCATTGATTGTTATTCTCGCATAAATTTCAAAAATATTTTTATAAAGCAGCCGCACTTTGTGTTGGCTGCTTTTTTATTTGAAGTAAGATTGCTCAGTATTTACTTGTACTTACTCAATACCTCTATTTATTAATTCTTAAAATGGATAACCGATTGCAATATTCAATACAAGATTATTTCTTAACCAAGTGTTATTCAAAATATCAATTTGATTTATAACCCACCGTTCTTTTTCCGGCAACCAGGGTTTACGAATTGGAATAGAGAAATCAAATCGCACTACAATGAAAGACGCGTCAAAACGCAAACCCGCACCCGTACCCACAGCCATTTCTTTATAAAAGTTCTGAGTGAATTTTCCGTTTGGTCGCAACGGGTCGTTGCGCCATAGCCAGATATTTCCCGCATCAACAAACACAGCACCCTTTACTATACTTACAATACCGAAGCGATATTCTGCATTCATTTCTAATTTCATATCACCGGCCTGTTCGAAAAAAGAAATTGAATCAGCTGAAGGAGGAGCATTAGAACCAGGTCCCAATGTGCGTGCGCGAAAAGCGCGAATGCTGTTACTTCCCCCAATGAAAAACTGCTTGATGTAGGGAAGTGATCTTGAATTGTCGTACGGAATTCCGATCCCTGAAATTAATCGTGTTGCAATTTGTCGTGAAGAATTCCATGTATAAAAATATCGAGCGTCTATATCGAATCGGGTGTATTGCGAGTACGGAGTGCCGAACAAAGTTGCGGGATGTTCAGGATTTATTTTTCCGCCAGTAAGTGAATTGAATACGCTTAATGCATTGCCGGCGATTTCAGCAGTACCTTTAAAATAAATCTGACTTCCTGTTTTTTTAACAAGTTGAGTGTTCAAAGTGAAACTGTAATTGCTTCCGATAATAAATTGTTGCTGAAAATTTTTCTTCAGTAAAATATTTTCCTTAATCAGCGAATCGAATTTCGCCGTGGTGTTTGAGACCGCCACATAATTTATCATCAGCGGATTTAACTCGTGCATTTTTGTGAGCGACTCGTTCCAGTTGTAACCGAACAATGCCTGCGTGTTGTTCAGCGTGAAATAATTGAAGTGAAGAATCTGTTCGTAGCCAAGTTCAATTTTTGTTTTCGGAACGAAGTAACTGCTCGATTGAAATATAGCAGGAACAAATCGAGGGAAGTACAACTTCGCGTTCGCACTGATGTTTAACGAGCCAAGCGATGCCTGCCCGGGAATGCGCTTTGCGATTTGTGTTTCAAAACCTGTTTGCACACCAAGAATAAATAATTCTGAACCTTTAAAAATATTTCGGTTGCGAAAACTTAAATCTAATCCGGGTCCCGCGTAGTTGGTAGATTTTGAAATGCCAAGCAGTTCAGCACGCACACTGAGTTTGTGAAGTTGTGTAAGTGTAATAGCCAAATTTAAATAGGCGGTGTCGCCGATAAGTTCATCGTTAAATTCTATATCGACATACTTAAAAATTCCAATTCCCATCAAGCGGCGGAGGGTAAGGTCGTGGTCATGACGCTCGTAAAATTTATTGTGCTGAAAGTAAACGGACGATGTAACAACCTGTGGTCGCAGACTGCTATCGGTTTCGATGTAATATTTTCCGTCCACGAAAAGCGTGTCGGTATGTTTTGTTGAATCGCTCGCCAATGTGAAACCCGGATTAATCAAAATGCGATTGATGCGATAGCGAAGCAACGCTTTAGGCGGCGCTACTTGTTTTACGCTGAGCGTTAAATTTATTTTGTGATTACCCAACGAAGTGTCGGCGTGAAAAACAAGATAGTCGGGACTGAAATAAAAGTAACCGGAGTTTTTCAGGAATTCGTCAATGCGCTCGCGCTCTGATTTAATGGCGTTGAGATTATAAAGTTGTCCGCGCTTTAAAATTGTTTTCGGTTGAGATTGGTTGATGAAAGTTTCCAATTCGTTGGCACCCTTCGGAAAAATAATACTGTCAATCACATACGGATCTTTCAGTAAAGCAGTGTAAACAACATACGCTTTGTGTTTTGTTTCTTTTACTTCGTATGTAACAGTTGAATAGAAGTATCCGCTGTTCTCCAATCGGTTTTTAATGTATGTTGAAGTTGTTACGGGTGTTACAGTTGAAAATAGTACAGGCGCTTCGCCGAGGCGATGTAGCAAGCTGCGCAATCCGTTTTTCCCCTTTGGTTTTCCCGCTGTTTCGTACATCCAAAGTTTGGGTCGAAATACGCCGAATACTGTTTTGTTTGGTCGTGGTTTTATAACCCCTGTTACATCAATAAGCAATTGTTTTTTGTTTACGATGTAACCGTTTTTGTTCAATTTTACTTTTGAACCTGTGTATAATCTTTCTCCATTCGGGAGCATGTGGGTGCCTGTACACGCAGCGAGAAGAATGAATGCGGAGATAATAAGAGAGAATATTGATTTCATTTTACAGGAGCCTTATCAGTTGCGGGAGGTGTAACAGTATTTTTAGTTGAAGGTTTTTTGCTGTTGATGCGAAAGATTTCGCGGAGGTGGTCGAAGTCGCGCGTGAAGAGAAAGCCGAAAGCGGTTTCGATGATTTGCCCCTGGAGTAAATCGTAATTGCTGCGGCGATAGAAGCGCAAACGAAGGGCACCACCGGGAGTGACCTTGTATTCGGCGGCGACATCGCCCGCTATGTTGCTGACGGAATTTTGCTTGGCAGCCGCGCCTTCGAGATTGACATTGCCGCCGATCTGCACATTGAGGCGCTGCGCGAAAAAATCTTTTGAGGCGAGGATGTTGAGTTGGGTGCGACCCTGTGCCGAGCCGGTGGAATAGTCTTCGTAGGAATTGAGATTGAGGTCGAGCGACACAATATTTTTTAAATAGTTTCCGGCGAAGCGATTGAGTTGCTGGGTGAGCAGTTGACTGACACTGTTACGGGCGAAGTCGGCGGCGCCATAGGTTTGCGCGGTTTGCAACGGGTCGTCGGCGACAAAGCGATTGAGCACGAGGAGGGCGAAGACTTGTTTGTTGAGAGCAGATTCGTCCTGATTGAGTTGATTGAGTTTGGCGTAGATGGTGCCGCCGAGTTCGCCGCGATCTTTTTCGGGAATATCAATGCTGAATGAGATTACTGGCTGTAACAGATTTCCGCTCATATGCATGTTGAGCAGGAAAAGCATTTGCTGGCGATAGGTGTTTTGTTCCTGCGGAGTGAGTGAAGCGATTTGCGACTGTAACAGGTCGATGGGTGAAGTTTTGAGTTTGTATTGCGCATCGAGATTGAGTTCGCCCTGGTACGGGTCGCCGTTCCACACGATGCTGCTGCCGGGCTGTAACAGAAATTTTCGTTTGATGAAATCGTAGAAGGTGAGTTGGTAAACTCCTTCGCTGATTTCGTAGCGACCAGTGAGGGTGGTTTTTCCGCTGGGGTCAATGGTGTAGTTTAGTGTTGCTTCACCTTTTACCATAAGCGAATCGCCTGATGCGGGGTCGGTGATAATTGTGAGTGAAGATTTTTTATTGATTTCAATGGCAGCGTTTAAATCAATTCCTGTGAACTGCTCTTGCACTGTTACAGGTGATTTTATTTTAGTCATTGTATTGCTGAGCGAATCGGCAGAGGAAGTGAAGATGACTACCCCGTCGCTTTCAACAACCGCGATTTTATCTTCTAGTACGGCGATGGTGAGGGCGGAACCTTCTTTGAGTTGCGCGTTGATGTCAACATCGGGAAAATCCTGATTGCCCTTAACAGTAGAGTAACTATCGAGAATTACCCTGCCGTAAAACAGTGATGTATCAGTCTTAACAGAATTGACTGCCATGAAATTTGTGGTGTGCACTTTCAGATTAAAAGCTGCGAAGTGCATTGGGTCGGGCTCGACATAGCCAGTGATTTCAGCCGCGTTGTTTAATGAATCGAGAAGCGTGAACTTGTAAAGTTTGAGTCGGTTGTCGTCGAAAACAATGTTTTGTTTTTCTGCTTTGAAATAGGAGTGAAGATAAGTGTAATTGAATCCGGCAGTGTCGATATTTAATTCGCCATTGAGCAAGGGTGTAACAGTGTTACCGGTCAGTTTTAATTTACCAGTGACATTGCCGCTCATGTGCGTGACCTGACCGAATGTGTATGATTCAATGGTTGAGAGATCGAGATTAATGACATTCGCGTCGAAGTTGAGCGCACTTGTATTTTTCAGAGTGGAATAAAATCCGTCGAGCGTTAAGTTGTTTCCATTTCCTTTTACGCCGACTGTTACATTGTAACGGTTGCTGGTTTCGTTGTCGGATTTGAGGGTGATAGTTCCAAGCGTGTCTTTCAGGAAAGTGAAATTATTGATGATGAGATTTGCGTTGAAGGCGGGATTGGCCTGCAAATTTTTCAGCGTGAGTGTTCCGTCAATCATTCCGCCTGCCACATTCGCGGTATCGCGAATAATGTGTGCGATGTCTTCGATTTCAAATTCTTTGAAAGTGATTTGCAGTGGAGCGTTCGCTTCCTGTGATGTGCTGTTGAACTTTAACGACTGCGAACCATGTATGAGGTCGAGGTTATGCGCGTAAATATTTTTTCCGAACGACAAATAATTATCTGGCGCGGCATCCCATTGCTCGTAACTGAGTAACACGCCGTCGGGATTAAAATGTAATTGATAATCGTTACTGACTTTTGAAATGTTTCCGGCGAAGAGATATTGCTGCATGTTGTTTTCATCCTTCATTCCGAGATTGAAAGTTAATGAATCGTTGCGCGCTTTTCCTGTCACAGATGTGTTGATTATTTTTTCTTTTTGAATAATCATCTTAGAAAAGCCGGAGGAATAATTGAGTTCATTCGCATCGGACTGAATGGAAAATTTTAAACTGTCAACTTCAATGTGATTGTATTCGATTTGAGGAATGTTGGCGTCAAGCGCAAGTGTATGTTCATAGTTATTGTATGCACCATGAATTTTACCGGGAATAAATTTTTGAAATGATGGAAATAGAACGGAATACAATTCACTCGTTTCCATTTCTAAATCAAAAGTGAAATTTTGTGTAACAGTTTCAGTTGGTGCAGTTGAATTTCCAGTATTGAAGTAGTGATTGAAATGCTGAGTGAGGGAAGCGGATAAATCGCCAAGACCGATTTGTCCCTGCATAATTGCATTGGCGAAAGGAGATTTAAGTTCGATGGTTTTGTTTTCTACGCCGGAAATAGACACATACAATGCGGAATCAATCGTGTAGAGTGTATCGTGTTTGTTGACTGTTACATTTTGTAAATTGATAGTTCCCGATAAATCATTAAGTGAAGTTCCTTTTAAATCGGAAATCAATTGCGCCTTCACACGAATATCTGTTGCAGTGATATGCAGCTCCTGTAAATCGGCGCTCTGAACATTCACTACAAATTTGTACTGAGAATTGTGTGCATCGAAATTTAAGACTCCCGCATAATCAGCAACGAGATTGGAATCGTTTACTGAAGCAGTTCCGTCGAATTGAGTCGCCGTATAATTTCCATTGACAAGAATATTGTGATAATTATAATTGTTTAAAAATGCTTGCTGAACATTTATCGCCGCTGTTCCATTCATATTATCAGTGGAAAAGCCACTGCCGTTTAAATCCGCTTCGAGTGTAACAGCGCCAAGTAAGGTATCGGGGTACATCAATAGTTTCCCAAAATCAAAACGGGTTGTGTTGATAGAGGCACTGTAAACTTCATTAGGTGTAACAGATGCCACTGCGTTCATATCCCCGAATGATGATTGTAATTCTGCCTTTGTATTGAATTCATTCATTGAACCTTTGAAGTAACCTGTGAGTGCGATGTCAGGAGGAATAACAATGCTGCTGTCGGGGAGAATTCCTGATTTTAAAATTGAATGAAGGTCGGACGATGAGGTTAAAAGTTTAGTTGCTGTTATGTCGTAATACGGATTTGCTCCATCGGGTAATCCCTTAATATTTATAACTCCCGCGAATGAAGTATTATTGGCAGTAGTTAGTAATAACGGATTGAGATGAATATCTTTTACTGGTCCATTTATTTTTGAATTAACATAAAAAACTGAATTGCTTTTTATGGGAAGTGAGTCAATCATTTCCGGTTGAAAGAAAGCAATATCGCTCAACGCGAGCGTGGAATTATTCAGTGTGGCGTTAATGTTTAAATCTCCGATTGCATTTTGAAAAGCATCAATTGAAGGATAGGAGAGTGATATATAATTTCTTAAGTGACTTTGATTAATCTGAATATCAAGTGCCGCTAATTCAATATGAGTTTCATTGTAAGTTAAGTTGGATTCGAAATGCTTCAACGCAAATCCGCTTTTGTCATTCGCTTTCAATTCGTGAATAGAAGATTTGAATTCGCTTCCATTGTAGGTCAGATTATTAATATCAGCATCCAACTCAGTAAGTGAAATATGATTGAAATCAATTCCACGATTTATTTCTGGTGAATTAAAATTGTCGTAAGCGATTTTATTTCCTTTCCAGTTTAAATTGGCGAGAGAAAATAACCACGGTTTGCTTTGAATTGGTGTAACAGCACTTGTTGTTTTTTGCAGTACTGAATCAGGAGTTATGTATTTATTAAATGCGAAATAAAATTTGCTATTGTTCAGAGTGAATTTTTCTAGCGAAATGTTTTGTTCGGAAATGTTAATGTTATTTGGAACGATTAAAGCATAACCAATTTCCATTTTCATTTTCTGTTGAATGGTTTCATATAGCAAGTTCACTTCAGTCAAATCAATATTCTTCATGGCAAAATCAATCAAACTTGTAGAAGTTGTGTCAGTACTTACAACGGCGGTAACAGTTGACGAATCAATAATTGAAACGGAAGAATTATTGAGCGAAATATTTTTTAGATGATAAACGCTTTTATCTAAATCAAAAACCTGGAACCCTGTTTTTAATTCTCCAATGGCGAACGACATTTTGCTCTTCACCGTTTCATCATCGTAATTCAATCGTGTTTTCACAAGTAAAATATCCCCAACAGAAAATTTCCATCCGGGTTTTGTTGATGGACCGGGTGTTACAAATGCATTGATAAGAAATTCATAATTGAAACTTGTATCTGCAATAGACCGATTAATATTCAGCGTCGCATTTTCAATTTGAAAATTGTTGAGTTGAAATTCAGAAGAAAATAATTTCCACATATCAATATCAAGCTCCGCATGATGAGTATAGAGTAATGTGTCCTTCTTTTGGTCTTCAAGAAATAAATCTTTAAGTACAATGGATTTCGGAAACGCAACATTGATTTCGCCGAGTGTAACAACTGTGTGCGTTTTATTTGAAATGTAACTGACAACTTTCTGTGTTATATAATTTTGTGTAGCAGAAAATTGTAAGGCAATCACTATTCCTATTATGAGAATCAGGAGAACGGAAATAATCCACAGAAATATTTTTAAAGTAGTCTTTAATATTTTTTTAATACTGAGTTTCTTCATCGTTCATTTTTCTGTATAAATAATATTGAGATGGATTGAATTTATCAGAATAACTATTTGAGAAGCTTTTTCATTTTATCAGAAGACTCTTTCAATTTTTCCTTTCCGTTTTTAAAGCCCTGACTGATTACCGTTTCTTTAACGCCTGAAAAAATAATTCTCCAAAGATAATTGAAAATGTATTTATCTTTTGAACGCTCGGTGAAGAGTGTTACATGCCTTGTAACATTGTTTTTAGGGTTATCAGATTCAATCGCAAAAGAATTTGTAAACAACGAACCAATTCTTTTTTTAAGTCCGATGTCACTCGACTTTTGTAAATTTTTTCCAGCTAAATCTTTTTGCTTGTCAGTTTCATCTTGCACAAACAAAACTTTTAAATCGTTGTAAAGCATTGTCATTGTTCCCGAGGCACGATCATTATTTCCCTGTATCTGAAATTCAGCAGACTTCAAAATTCCACTTTCCAATTTAACATCAGCGTTTTGTAAAAGAAGATTATTAAATAAACTTAAATTCAAGGAGCCAACAGTTCCTTCAGCGGTAAAAGAATCTGTTACCGAAGTTTGATCAAGCGCAAGATTCAATTTAAAACTCGCGGCGCCCATTAAATATCCATTCAGGTTCAGATTGCAATATGGATTTTTACTTATTTCAATAAAATCATTGTTTATATTGGTTATTGAACCATTAACCTTACTAAAAAAAATTGCACCTGAAAAATTATTTCCCGGAATCTGTTCAGAATAATCAATGCGACCGTTTTTTAAGATTAGTGAATCTATTTTTATTGATAGAGGAGCACCTCTTAACTCTTCAATAGGCAATCGTCTGTAATTTGATTTATTAGGGCCACTCTTGAAACGGAAGGCAGTTAATTTTAAATCTTCGATATATATTTTTTTACATAATATGCTATTGTTATAAATCAGTCTTTCTAAATCAAGACTATCCAACCTGATTGGCTGTGCTTCCAGTGTTATTAAATCATCCTGATGCCCTTTAATGGTTGATAGTTTGTATTTATTTATCAGTGGAATAATTTGAATTTTATCGAGTGTTACACTGTTTTTTATTGCATCAAGATTCAGATTTGCAAACTGTAATCGATAAATGCTGTCGCTCAAAATCCAGTGCCCCTCAGCGATTGAAATTTTTATTTTACTTGCAAGATTAATTTCATAGCGATTTGCAGAATAAGCTGAATCAATAAGCAATTTTTTTATTTCAATCTGAATTCCATCGCTGCTGACGGTTGCGGCTGTATCAGTCTGGTTTTTATACAATCTGAATTTTCCGTTTTTTACGATTATTTTTTTTATAGTGAGTGAATGAAATTTTTCAGAAAATAATTTGTACAAATCCAGGTCAACAGGAGTTTTTGATATTGTGTCTTGTCTTACGACGGTATCGTAAAGTGAAACTATAATAGACGGGTTTAAAAAAACTATGTCTTTCGTCTCGAGGCTTTTATTAGCCCATGCTTCATAAATTTCAATCCCTGTAATTCGTAGTTCGTCGAGATGAATCGTAAGCAAATCGTTTGGCACATGCTCATTCAAAGATTTTCGATGATGATATAAAGCGGTGTCAGGAATCAAATCAATATCGCGCAATACCAATGTTCTGGTGGGAATCGTAAAATTCAGCTTGGAATATTTTATAGAATAAAGTCCATTAGTGGATTTTGAAACACCTGTTTTTATAAGGTTGTCGATATATGGATTGATATTTTTAGTTACATAAGATTGCAATATCAGAAATGCAATTCCGAGAAACAGCACAAGCCCTAATCCTGTAAATAAAAAAAATCGCTTTGTAAACATATATGTGCAATTTGTTAAAAGTATAAAGGTCAAATGTCAATAACAAGACCATCAAAATTATTTTGAATAAAAATGATTACTACCCTCTTATTTATTTCTTCGAAAGTAAAGATTTTCAGAATGTTCCCGAATTGTGGCAATAATTCCCCTCTTATTAATTTTTCAGCTGGTCCAAAGGATTTGCAAAAAATCAGGAAGCATAACTTTTTATTTTATTATAAAGTGTTTTGCGATCGATATTCATTAGCCGTGCCGCTTTTGTTCTGTTGTAGTTCACTTGCTTAAGCACTTGTTTAATCATTCCATACTCAGCTTCCTTAGTCGCGCTTTTTAATTTGATAGCAGTGTAACACTCTTCGGAATTGTCTGTTTCATTTTGAAGAATGTCACTCGCAGTGTTAATGCGAAGTTCGAGTGGGAGAGAAGAAACAGAAATGTTTCGTTTATCAGTTAACAAAGCCGCGCGGCGAACAATGTTGCGTAGCTCTCTCAGATTTCCGGGCCATGAGTAGTTCTGAAAAATAGCAGTTACTCTTGCATCGAAACCTTCTATCTTTTTTCCCAATTCAATATTTGTTTTGGTGAGAAAAAAATTAGCAAATTCGATAATGTCGTCCTTACTTGTTTTAAGTGAAGGAAGGTTTATACAAAATTCGTTGAAGCGGTGATACAGGTCTTCGCGGAATTTTCCTTTTCGGCAAGCGTCCATCAGGTTTTCATTAGAAGCAATTATCAATCGAACATCAACATCAATTTCTTTTACTCCACCCACTCGTCTTATTTTTCTTTCCTGACATACACGCAATAATGAAATCTGAACATTCAATGGAAGATTCGCTACTTCATCCAGAAACAATGTTCCGCCGTTTGCCAGTTCAAAATGTCCGATTTTGGAATTGATGGCGCCAGTGAAAGCTCCTTTTTCATGACCGAATAATTCACTGCCCGCAAGTTCTTTTGTAAGCGTGCCACAGTCCATCGCAATGAATGGTTGCTCTTTTCTTTTGCTGTTGTTGTGAATTGTTCTTGCTGCAACTTCTTTTCCTGTTCCACTTTGGCCATAAATAATTACACTGTAGTTTGTCGGAGCAATCACATCAATTTGTTTTTGGACGGCGCGTGCTTCCGGGCTATTACTCTTCATGTATTCATCATCAGGTGATGAAGCGATTTCTTGATGGGAAACTGCTGTAATAGTTAATGGAATTGTTCCGTTTGTTTTTTGCTGTTGCAGGGCATCAGAAATTAAATTCAGCATTTCTTCAGGCACCATCGGTTTCATCAAATAATAAAAGGCGCCGAACTTCACCACATCAATCGCAATCTTAACATCAATATATGCAGTGATGATGATGACGATGGTATTCGGATTAATTGCTTTTATTTTCTTCAACACTTCTCTTCCATCAGTATCGCCAAGCCGAAAGTCAGTTATAACTATATCAAAATTTTTCTTTGTGAATTTTTCTACTCCTGTTGAACCGCGTTGTGCTGTTTCGGTTTCGTAGCCGTGCTTGTTTAGATACTTGCTTAATGAAAAACAAATGTCAATGTCGTCGTCAATTATAAGTATGGTATTCATAGTTGATTTATTATAATGTAAAAATGATATTGGGGAATTTTTTCCCGTTACACAATTCTTTATATAAGTTACATCAATCACACATTTATAAATGTGCGATTGATGTAACATTTTATCGTAGATGTGTAACACCATTTTTTATTCGCCTATCAATTTTGAGGTCAAACAAAAAATAAATTAATGAAGCCAAACATTGGAATATCTGAAAAGAAATTGGACGCAGTAACAGAATTGCTTTCTGTGGTGCTTGCCGACCATGTAACACTTTATACAAAGACGAGAAAATTTCACTGGAATGTAAGTGGGCAAAGTTTTATGGAGTTGCATAAATTATTTGAGAATCAGTACAAACAATTGGAAGAATACATTGATGAAGTTGCGGAGCGCATTAGTAAACTTGGTGGAAAAGCAATCGGAACTATGGAAGAATTTATGAAACTAACTTCTATAAAAGAACATCCCGAAAAATATCCATCATCAAAAGAAATGATTAAGGAACTTTTGCATGACCACGAAACAATTATTATTCAGTTACGGAAATCACTTGAGGAGTGTGCTGAAAAATTTAATGATGCCGGCTCATCGGATTTTTTAACAAGGTTAATGGAAGACCATGAAACAATTGCATGGACACTCAGAAGATATTTGAGTTGATTTCTCTATCGCAGTTAGTAACTAAAAAATTTATTGCGACAATGAATTCAAGGAATCTATTTTCTTCCTTTCAAAAAACAAAAAGTGTGAATGATGTAACATATTTCGAAGAATGTGTAACAGCGCTCGCATTTTACTCTCACATCTTTGTATTGTAAAATAAAACATAAGAAAATGAACACAAATCAAAACAACAATCAGCAAAGTCAGGAGACTTCAACTGGTACAAATCAAAAGAACGGAACTCAAAAGTATGCGAACGATGCTTCAATAAAAACGAATAAAGTCGAAACCAAAATCGAAACTGTAACAGAAAAAAGAACAGGTGTTGGTCAGGAACGAACCGACCTCGATCATCCGCACGAATACAAGAATCCGGTGGGTGATAAAACTGAAGAAGTTGAAAAACTGAATGGTGAAATTGAAACCGACGAAGAAGTTGATTCAGTTGATCAAGATAGCGATGACAGCGAGCAGGACTCTGACAAAGGCGAAAGTCACAAACACTAAAAATCATTTTGGGAAAACTAAGGTGGGTATCCATTAAAATCCCGTAAGATTTTATCGCCTTAGTTTTTTATCATAAATAAAATTTCAAACAATAAAAATCAAAAAAACATGAACAATCTTCTTTACACCATCGCAGTTATTTTAGTAATCTTTTGGGCTATCGGATTCTTCGCATACAGTTCGGGAGGCATCATTCACATCTTGCTTGTGCTTGCAGTAATCGCGATTTTATTCAACATCATTTCAGGAAGGAGACCACTTAATTAATTCAACCAAATTTTAAAAATCAAAATCATGAGTTCAGGAAAATTATTATTAGGAGTATTAGCCGGCATAGCCGCAGGCGCAGCATTGGGAATTCTGTTAGCACCTGAAAAAGGTTCCGATACCCGTCGCAAGATTTCAAAAAAGGGCGACGACTATGTTGATGTATTGAAAGATAAATTCAACAACTTTTTAGAAAGCATTACTGATACAGTTGATGCTGCAAAGGATGAGGCTGAAGGTTTAATGGAAAAAGGAAAATCGAAAGCGTATGAAATAAAAAATGCGGTTCGAGAAAAGATAGCCAACCATTCATAAGTATTAGTTTAATACTTAACTAAAATTATTTTAGGAATAATAACATGGAAGAAAAAGCAGTCTTAATAGAATCTCTGTTTGAAAAAGCGGGAGTATATGCGAAAACCAACGCTGATTTATTTAAACTAAAAGCAATAGATAAATCAGCTGATGTAGTTGCAAAACTGGCATCTAAGCTTGCGTTCATCACTGTCGGTACACTGATATTCATTTTAATGAACATTGGATTGGCTTTATGGATAGGCGAACAAATGGGGAAATCATATTACGGATTTTTTACGATTGCTTTTTTCTATATCGTGATTGCGTTGTTCGTTTTCATCTTCCGTCAGCAATTGATAAAAACTCCGGTCAATCATTCTTTTATTAATCAAATGCTAAACGAAAACGAGAATGAAAAAAATTAACTCGAACGAATTGCTCAAAGCGAAAATTATTTTGCTCGAACTAAAAAGTGATGAAGAATTGATAGTGCTGAAAGAACAGTTTCAAAAAACTTACGAAAGTTTAAAACTCGTGAATATTATTAAAAGCACTTTTAAACAAGTAGTAAAATCACCTGATGTAAAAACAAATATTGGAAATGCGGCGATTGGATTGGCGTCAGGTTACATCACAAAAAATATTTTATTTCGTGCCACGCACAACCCGATTAAAAAATTAGCGGGTATTTTATTTCAAACCGTTGTTACAAATCTCGCTGCTAAAAATGCAGAACTAATAAAATTATCCGGAAAAAAAATAGCACGCGCCATAAAATCCGGGATAAAAAATAACGATTATGAATTTTCTAAAAGCGAATTATAAAAATCTGAAATTACATGGATGCGAAAGACAAATTCTCAAGGCTAAACAATTTCGAAAAAGTAACCGCTCATGTTACAAATGCAGCCGGGAGTAATTTTACTATCATCATTGCTTTTGTAATTGTTTTTTTATGGTTGCTCGCCGGACCCTTCTTAAATTATTCCGACCATTGGCTATGGGCGATAAGTATTTTTTCCACCATTATCACATTTCTCATGGTGTTTGTCATTCAAAAATCGCAGAATAAGGATTCATTGTCTATACAATTAAAGCTCAACGAACTTGTTGCCGCTCACGATATGGCGAGTAACCGTTTAGTAGATGTTGAGCACATGTCAGAGGCAGAATTAAAAATCATTCAGAAATATTATGCTAAGCTCAGTGCGTTCACTACTGAAGAAAAAAATCTGCAGCAATCACATTCCATTGATGAATCAGAAGTAGCCCACGATATAAAAAAAGATATGGAAAACGAACTACTCGAAAACTTCAATAGATAATTTCTATTTTCAATATATAACAGTTTACAGTTTTTGATTTTTTTAAATTAAAACCATGTCAGAGCGTTTCAGAAAATGAGTCACTCTCACGAATCGGGTCATAACACTCGAAGGAAATTTTTATAATTTCTGACTCTCACTTTGTAAACATTTTTATTTGCAATGCTTATAGACAAAATAATGCTTCGGATTTGAATTAAAAAAATCTAGCATTGAATTTAAAATAACTTGAATTTTAAGATGTGTGATTCATGTAACCTTTTTAAATAGTTTTGTAACAGTTCAGGCAACTATCAGAATCATTTTTACAGGGAAATAAATCAATAAAACAACCAATGAAAAATTTAGCAATAGTTCTAATCGCTCTCGGCATAATCATGATGATTTATACTGGATTCAATTTTGTAACTAAAAAAAATGTTGTTGACCTCGGGCCCATTCAGGTAAATAAAACTGAAAATCATCCAGTGCAATGGTCGCCTATCGTTGGAGGAGTGCTTCTGCTCGGCGGTATTTTAATTCTCGTCACTAATAAAAAGAAAAACTAAATAATTAAATTATGAAGAAATTTTCTCTCGTAGCTGTTTGCATAATCATTGCGATAAGTTCATGTGTTCCGAAACGACAACTGATAAGTTCGCAAGGCAGAGTTCGTCAATTGCAGACTGATAGCAGTGGCACTCACAACTTATTGAATGAATGCAATTCTAATTTGAAAGATTGTAACACTACAGCGTCGCACTTACTACAACAAAAGGATTCTGTTGGGGGGGATTTGCAAAACCTTTCGTCAAGTTCACAGATGACGATTAACGATCAGGCAAAACGGTTAAAAGATTTGCAAACAATTATTCAGTCACAAAAAGATGTGATGAACAAATTGAAAAAGACAATTGCTGACGCGCTTATCAATTTCAAACCTGATGAATTAACAGTATCCATCAAGGACGGAAAAATTTATGTTTCGTTACAAGAGAAATTGTTGTTTAAATCAGGAAGCGATGTCGTTGACCCAAAAGGAAAGGAAGCCTTACAGTCAGTCGCCACGATTCTCAATAATAATCCCGACATCAATGTATTGATTGAAGGTCATACCGATTCTATTCCCATCACCGGAAAATTTCAGGATAACTGGGCGCTGAGTGTTTCGAGAGCAACTTCTATCGTTCGCATTTTTACAGTTGACTATAAAGTTGACGCGCATCGTGTAACAGCTTCTGGTCGTGGAGAATTTTATCCGATTGATAATAACGCAACTTCAGAGGGAAGAGCGCATAACCGCCGTACCGAAATTATTTTATCGCCTGACTTTAGTGAACTATTTAAGTTGTTGAGTCAATAATATAATACTGTTACAGCATTCGTAGCAAAAAAAAATTTGATAACGACAGGTTTTTTTAAAGGGAAACCTGTCGTTTTTTATTTATGAATCAACGAAACAATTCTTATCAAAAAATCGAAACATCTTCAATTCATTTAAAATAGTTAAATAACTTTTTATTCGATAAATTGAATGTCTAAAAAGTTGTTATGCTTTTTAATTCAGAAAAAAAACGAAAGATTATTTTAGTAGATGATGATTCTGTTTGCCATCAGATTTGCAAAATGGTTTTAAGACGAACCTTGCCATATGTTGAGTTTAAAGTATTTGACAATAGCTTAGATGCTCTGGAATGGATTAATGACTATGAAGATAAATGATTAGGTAATGAAATTTTTATTTTGCTACTTGATTTAAACATGTCCATTATGAATGGCTGGTGATTCTTAGACCATTTTGAAAAATTAACTAAAGAAGTAAAGCTAAATTTTGGAATCTATATTCTTACTTACTCCATTGATGATGCAGATATAAAAAAGGCCGGGCAATATTCAACAGGAAAACACTTTTATATAAAAGTGCTCAATACTAAAATTATCAATAGCATATTTTTAAATGAGACAGGTGGAGCCGTTGAATAATACCGCCGAATAGTCGATTGTTTTAGCACTTACTGAATGTAAGTTCAATGCTAGTAAAAAAACGGGAGGGTAATTATTTTCCTCCAATGAATCATTAGGTGTTTTGTCATTATGAAACCCGATACTTCCGACTGATTAAATAGTTGCAATACATAATAAATGTCAGGTATGATATTTAAAAAGGATCAATTTTATCAATTGAATTCAGCTAAAAGTGTGATAACAGAAAGTGTGAATTTTGCAACTTAATTCTAAAGTTGTGTAACGGATGACTGTATCATACTGTTCACATTTGCATTGTAATAATTGTGTTACACCCACTCGGCGGAAAGCTGAAAAACAAAATTCAACAACAATGACAAATTTCATAAGCAAGCAGATTCCCTTTTTTAAAGTGTACTGGGCGGAACAAAAAAGTAAACTCAAAAAGCAATTCGGCATTCTCACTTATGCTGATTTGCATTTCGAAGAAGGTAAGAAAGACGAAATGCTCAACCGAGTAAAAATAAAACTGGGAAAAACAAATGAGGAGTTCGCAACCATTATTGCTTGCCTTTAATTAATTTAATAAAATTCTTTAAATGAAAATTCATGAAAACAATTAAAACCCTCAGCGCGTGTATGCTATTAGTAATATTTCTGATTAATTGTTCATCGTGTGTCGTGGCTTTAAAAACTAATAACGGTCAACACAGAGGATGGAGTCACGCACCGGGTCCTTCGCATCACATGGAGCATCATGAACATTCCGAACATAAGCATTCTAAATAATTGAATTAAAATCGACCATGAGAACTGTTACACTTAAAGAATTGGCAGGAATTACCTTTATGATTATCTGTTTTGCAATAACAGTTTCTTCCCCTTCTAAATACAAATCGGATGCGGATGAACGAGAATTAAACTCCTCAAACATTGTTAAATCAGCGGCGCAGGTTTTTCAGAATTGGATAGTTAATCCAACAACTATAACAAATACTAAGGAGAGTACTGTTGAATGGACAGATGACGAGATATTAATTCTATTTAGTGTGGCTAGTGCAGATAGAAGTTTGTTCGAGAGTAGTAACTTGAAAAAAAATGAAACCTTCACTTATGCTTCCGATGAAGTTGAAGTTTATAAATACTACAGTAGCTATCATCACGATATAAAAGGGAAAATAATTTTTCAATCAGGAAGTGCTACTTCATTGTAGGAAATACTGAATGCTTTAGTTCCTAATTAATTATTACTTGAAAATTTAAGACAATGATTTGTCGAAAAATTTTGAGCATTTCGCAATTATTCTGGAAAAATAATTTCCAGAGAAAATTTCCAAAACCAAATCTTTTGTAACTGTTAAAGCATAAAAAAATCAACTAAAAACAAAAACTAAATACAATGAAAATGTTGAAAAAACTAGGAATCTGGATGGATCATTCAAACGCTCACTTAGTAGAATTTACAACTGATCTAATTGAGGAAAATGTAATCGCCTCAAAATTTACGCATCAGGAAAGATCGGAGAGCTTAGAGAAGGGCGAACACAAAATGCACAATAAGGAACAGCACCAGCAAGCTGAATATTATAAAAAATTAGGGGACACAATTAAAAATTACGACGAGGTAATACTCTTCGGACCAACAGACGCGAAATCAGAATTGCTGAATGTTTTAAGAGAAGACCATCGCTTCGAAAAAATAAAAATTGCTGTGCAGCAAGCCGATAAAATGACAGAACATCAACAGCACGACTTTGTCAATAAATATTTTTCATTGCATTGATTTAATGATTTTTAAATGTATAAATGATGTAACATTTATGCAGAGATGTGTAACACTTAAGTATATAAAGGAAGTCACCTTTGATAAGAAATAATTCAGTTCAGATTACTCAAAACAAAACCCAATTGTTATGACACTTCAAAAAAAACTTGACGCATACAGCGAAACACACTACTCGCCCTGGATGAGTATGCTAAGAATTGCGACCGGATTAATTATCTGGATAAAAGGTTATCTGTTCATTGTGGATTCTTCTAGTCTCATTGATATTCTGAAAAACTATTTCGGTACTGGAAGCGTGGCACTTGCGATGACAATTGCCGGCATTCATTTGTTAGCAGGATTTTTTATTATGGCAGGATTGCTTACCAGATTTTTTTCCGCTTTAATGATCCCGATTCTTGCAGCAGCTTTGTTTTATGTCAACACCCGTTTCATTGGAGTAAATATGTTAGATATTTATTTGTCAGCGCTGGTATTGCTTCTGCTCATTTTCAATTTCGTGATGGGTTCCGGAAAATTTTCGGTTTACTACTATATGATTCATAGTCGCAAGTCGCGCGAAACCGACGAAGCACATCATGCTTTTAAAGGCGAGCCAATCACTCATCCATTAGACAAAGAAGGAAATATAATTTAAAATTATTTTACAAAGAGCAGTTGGTTAAATAAAACTTAAAACTAAACGCTTACAGCTATTTATATATGCAGCTCCACTCGCAAGAGGGCGCAGTAATGTTTTATTATAGCTTAATTATTGCAACTCTTTTTAAAGTAAAATGTTTATTAATTTAAATAAATCTTAATGCCATTTGTAGCTGCTATTTCTAAAATTGATTTCCCGGATAAGGTCGAACAGGAAGAAGTAAAAAAATATGCGAAAGATTTTTTCGCTCCGTCGTTTCCAACTGTAGAGCGAATGCTTAGCGCATTTGATAACACCGAAATAAAAACACGAAATTTTTGCAAGCCACTCAGCTTTTACGAAACACTAAAGGGTTTCGAAATGAGCAATAAGGAATTCGTAAAATGCGCGCTCGAATTTTCGGTGCAGGCGATTGAAGAATGTATCGATTCGGCAAAAATTAAAAAGGAAGAAATCACTGACATCATTTTCGTTTCGTCAACAGGTTTAGCTACACCGAGTCTAGATGCGCTCATCATTAATAAGATGCGGTTGAATGAAAACATTCATCGCACTTCGATTTTCGGATTGGGATGCGCTGGAGGAGTTTCAGGTTTTGCAAAGGCGAATGCATTCGCAAAAGCGAATGCGGATGCAATTGTTTTAGTTGTAACAGTTGAGTTGTGTTCGCTCACTTTTCTTCGAAACGATTTCAGCAAAAGCAATTTCATTGCATCGAGTTTATTTTCTGATGGAGTGGCGGCGTGCATTATTAAAGGTGATACTTACAAAACGGAGGAAAGCAGAATAAATTTTATCGGCTCTCAAAGCAAACTGTATTACAACTCGCTCGATATAATGGGGTGGGATTTTCTCGATACAGGTTTTAAGGTCATTTTCTCGCAAGACATACCAACTATCATTAATAAAAATATTCGAACTGATGTACTCACCTTTTTAGCAAAACACAATTTGGATTTAAGCGACATTAAAAATTTCATTTTTCACCCAGGCGGAAAAAAAGTGTTACAGGCATATACCGCCGCTCTGGAAACTAAAGGTGAATTTTTGAAATACACGCGCGAAGTCATGAACAACTACGGCAATATGAGCAGTGTAACAGTTTTATATGTACTTGAAAAATTCATACGCGAGGGATTTCAGAATGGATATGGCTTAATGGTGGCGCTCGGTCCCGGTTTCTCAAACGAAATGGTTTTACTTAAAATGAACAACGATTGATTCTATGGCTTTCATTCTTTTTATCGCGTTTCTCATTTCAATTCGATTGATTGAATTATTTGTTGCCAAGCGAAACGAGAAATGGTTAATACAAAATGGCGCGGTTGAATTCGGGAAAGAACATTATCCTTTTATAGTAGCGCTCCATGTTTTTTTTATTGCATCATTAATCACTGAATTATTTCTAAAAGGTGTAACAGCACCAAATTTATTTTTGCTGATTACCTGGATAATTCTTATCATTCTAAAGATATATGTAATTTCTTCTCTTGGAAAATACTGGAACACAAAAATATTCCGCATCCCCGGTTCACCATCAGTGCGCAGCGGACTTTACAATTATATCAAACATCCAAACTATATTATTGTCGTTACCGAAATCATGGTTATTCCCCTCATATTCAAACTATATATCACAGCTACTTTGTTTTCTGTGCTCAACGCCATTATGCTTCGCATTCGCATCACCGAAGAAAACAAAGTATGGAACAATCCTGATTTGTAAACTGTAACACTCATCTTGAAGAGATTTAAGTTTGATTTTTCACCTTTCACTTTATGCAAACCTGTGAATTCTGTAACTTATTTTTAAAGTTATGTAATGTTTCATATTGATTGTACATGCTCCTTTGCAGAGTAATAATTCTGTTACACCTGGCCCGCAGTTAACGGGAGACAAAGTCAATAAAATGAAAAACAAGTCCATTAATTTTTTGGTTTCAGGCGCGCTACTCTTCATGGCGATTATTTCGAGTTGTCAAAAAAATCAGATTATTCCCGCTGAAGATTTAACTGGAAATTCACCAATGAGTCGCCAGCAATCGCATGCAGGTCCGGCAGCAGTTTACCTTGGAACATCGAGTCAGTTTGCAATTTTATCAAAGTCAGGAATTACAAATGTGTACCCATCGTCTGTTACAGGTAATGTTGGAACAAGTCCAATTTCAGGAGCTGCGATTCATGTTGTATGTTCTGAAGTTGTCGGTTCAATTTATTCAGTGAATGCAGCGGGTCCGCTTCCATGCAGAATTACGAATCCAACCTTGCTTACTGCTGCAGTTGGTTTTATGCAAACTGCTTATAACGATGCGGCCGGGAGAACAAATCCAAATTTCCTGAACCTCGGTGCAGGAAATATCGGAGGCACAACGCTCATTCCTGGTTTGTATAAATGGACAACGGGTGTAATTATTCCTTCGAATGTTACACTATCAGGGGGACCTAATGCTGTTTGGATTTTTCAGGTATCAGGTACTTTGATTATGAGTTCTGGAGTTCATATTTTCCTAAGTGGCGGAGCACAGGCAAAAAATATTTACTGGCAAACAACCGGCGCTGTTACACTTGGAACCACAAGTCATTTCGAAGGAACTATTTTAGGTCACACTGGCATTAATTTACAAACGGGAGCTTCAATAAACGGAAGATTGCTTGCGCAAACTGCTGTTACACTTCAAATGAATACTGTAGTTAAACCATAATTTATTCAAGATTTAAAAAATTGGAAGCCGCTTCAATTATGAAGCGGTTTTTTTTATGTGTAAAATGATTTTGCATTCAAATTTTGGAATTTTAAGAATGTGTGAATAATGTAACTTATTTCTGAAGTTTTGTAACAGTTAAAGTTGTGTATTCAATCACCTTTGTTGCATAACAATAAGTTAAAAAGTAAAAATAAAATAAATGAACACTACAGAATTAAAAGGGAACTGGGACGAACAGAAAGGAAAACTCAAACAAAAATTTGCGAGCTTGACTGACAATGATTTGCTTTTTGCGGAAGGCAAAAAGGAAGAGATAATGGGAAAACTTCAAATTAAATTGGGTAAGTCGAAAGAGGAGTTAGAAAAAATAATTTCGTCGCTTTAATTATTTTATAAATTTTCTTCATTCCTTTTTAATAAATTAAATTGAAAACTGCGGTAATTAGGCTGATGGGTTTTTGCTGTCAGAATTCTTTATCTGTTTTTCTTCTTAAATAAAAATCAAATTTTTAAATTTAAACCCAATTAAACCAATGAAATTAATTTCCGGAATCTGCGCGATGAGTGTTTTGTTTTTGTTTACCGCCTGTAACAGTGCCGACAAAGATGCACGCTCTGACAAAGACAGTATTTATGTTGCAGACTCGATTAGGCACGACAACGAAGAATTTGCAAGACATGTGAATCAGGAAAAGCAAGATGCAAAGGCAAATCTTGATAAAGTCATCAAGGATATTGATGTGCAGATTGATAAAATGGATAAAGAATCTAAAGTGGCGAATACAAAAAGGAAGGCGGAAATAGCTGAGCAAAAAACAAAACTCGAAAAGAGTCGAGCTGATTTGCAAAAAGATTTTAACGACTTAGATAAAACAATGGACAATAACTGGAAAGATTTCAAACATGCGGTTGATGAATCTGTTGATAGTGTGCAAACTTGGTTGAAATAAATTTAAAGAGAAAGGTCAAAGGTGAAAAACCCTCTTCGATTTCTCCGAGAGGGGTTTTTATTTTTGAACAAGTTACATTTTTTAAGAAGCACCTTAAATATTAAAATGAAAATTTTATTTTGTACTAAGGGTTTCTTTTAAATTCCAAATAGAGTTCTATTAATTATATTTTTATTCAACAATTTTTTTATCCTTCAACAAATTATATATAGTTGACTTACCAATACCAAGCTTGTCACCAACCATTTGAATGTTGTTGTCATATTTTGCAAGAAGATGTTTTATGATTTTCATTTCATATTCCTTCATGGTTAGTTCTTCACGAGTTAAATTATTGAAGAAATCTTTTCTTCCTGGAAAAATTATATCGTCCGCTTCAATGATGTTGAAGCTGCTCATTGAAACCGCCAACTCAGTAATTGATTTTAACTCGCGCACATTGCCGGGATAATTATGTTGCAATAATTTTTGTTGCGCATCTGGTGAAAACTTTTTTAATCCAATTTGATTTTCCTTGCAGAATAATTCCATAAAATATTTCGCAAGCAACAGAATGTCATTCCCTCTTTCGCGCAACGGTGGGAGATCAATTTGCAATCCGAGCAAACGATAGTAAAGGTCTTCACGAAAAAGATTTTGTTTTACCTGCTCAAACAAATCCTGGTGCGTACAGGCGATAATCCGGCAATCGACTTTTATTATTTTATTGGAACCCACTCGACTGACTTCCTTTTCCTGTAGCACCCGAAGCAGTTTTGATTGCAATGCTAAATCCATTTCACCGATTTCATCGAGAAGCAATGTTCCGCCATTTGCTTCTTCAAATTTTCCCAATCGCCCCTGAACAGCCCCGGTGAATGCGCCTTTCTCGTGGCCGAACAATTCGCTTTCGGCTAAATCTTTTGGAATAGCCGCCATGTTAATCGCTACAAAGGGTTTGTCTTTCCGTTTCGAATTAAAGTGAATCGCTTTCGCAACGACCTCTTTTCCAGTTCCGGTTTCGCCCGTGATACTAATAGTGATATTTGTTTCAGCGGCTTTGTGTATCAGCGAAAAAATATTTTCAATGGGTTCGCTTTTCCCAATTATGAAGTTGTTGAAATTGTATTTTGCCTCTACTTCTTTTTCCAGAACCTCAATGCGTGTTTGCAATTGTAAATTCTTTCGGATGTTATTGAAAAGATTAATGAGTTTGTCTTTTATGTCAGGAGTTTTAACAATGTAATCATATGCGCCGAGGTGTAACAGTTCAACAGCCGTATCAATTTTTTCCTGCTCGCTGATAATTATTACTTCAATGTCGGGATTAATATCTTTTATCTGGCGCAGCATTTTTTCTCCATTAGTATCAGGCAACATATAGTCCAGCGTGATAACATTCGGTTGCTCGTGCAACGATTTCAATAAATCATTTCCGTTGCTGAATTTCTTTACTGCAAAATCAGGGTTGAGTGTTACAATATAAGCAAGCAAATCGCGATACCAATCATCGTCATCTAAAACAAATACTGTAAAATCAATTTTCTCTTCCTTCATTTTCCCCATTGTTCAAAAATAATGGTTCTGATTTGAAGATTTTTTAATTGGCAATTTCAGTAGTATAATTTTGGCTAATGCCTTTAAGTATTTTTTTATTTTTTACAGCACCTGATTTTAATCATGGGCTGTAAAAATGTAATGAATAACATAATGGTTTAAACGATTTCTATTCAGGCGAAACCAGAAATGGTTTTTAATTTATCAATAAGAATCTCCATTTCGAATGGCTTAACCAAGTAGCCATCGGCGCCCAATTTTTCTGCGGCAAGGATCATTTCGTCATCTGCTGATTGCGAAATAATAATCACCGGAAGTTTTTCAACCACATGTTCGGCACGAATGAGATTGAGCACTTCAAGGCCTGAAAGCCCGGGCATCATAATGTCGAGCAATACTAAGTCTGGTTTATTCTCCTTCATCGAAACCAATGCTTCGAGGCAGTGCGATGCGGTGTCAACATCATATCCTCCTTCCCGTAATTTAAAACAAATGAGGTCACGGGTAATGTGGTCATCATCAACAACTAAAATTCTTTTTCTGGTTTTCATGGGTTTGTGATTTAGGTTAATGATTAAATTATTTCAGCAGGATTCAATTTCCCGATTTGTTGTTTCAGTTTTTCTCCTTCGATTTCCAATTCCTTCATTACTTCAAGTGTAACGGTTGAAATATTATTTATGATCGGTGCTATTTTTTCGAAAGTTTCATTTTCATCAGCGTAATGCTTTAACAATTTCAACTCGGGAATCAGTTTATTTATTTCAAGATAATTGTAGGAAGGAATCATTCGGTGAGCGAGACGCATAATAGTTTCCCAATCTTTTTTTGTTAATGCTTCATTCAGTTTTTCAAGATTCGATTTATTATTCAGAATAAAGGAATGAATCATATTCAGAATAAATTCAGGATTAGAACCACTCGTTTTATTCAGATAATTTAAACTGTAAAGAGCGTCTGTTGGATTTTGTTTTAGTGAAATATTTTCATGAGGTGTAACAGAAGTAATTATTTTTTCATTTGAAGAATGAATTAGTAATTGATTCATCTTTTCAAATAAATCTCTTTCCTTAAATGGTTTGATAAGCACATCATCAAATCCGGCTTCTGTGGGATTATTTAATTGTTCGTGATACAAATTCGCGGTGAGTGCGAGAATAGGAGAGTGCTTGTTTTCAATCCCAGATTCTGTTTCGCGAATCTTTTGTGCGAGTTCAATTCCACTCATCTCAGGCATTTGAATGTCAAGGATTATGATGTCGAAATTCTGTTCTCCATATTTTTCCAATGCTTCCTTTCCGCTTCGAGCTGTCACTACTTTCAATCCCCAATTGTCGAGAATAATTTTTCCGAGCAACAGATTCATGCTCTCATCGTCAACCAATAAAACAGTTTTGTTTCTTAGCATTTCTAATTTCGTTGCAGGAATTTTTGGAACAGCACTTATTTCAGGCGCAACAGCATTCAACAGCGGAATCACAATGGTAAAAACAGAACCTTCACCTGTAACACTACTTAAATTCAGCTGACCATTCAGTAAGACGACTAATTTTTTACTAATCGCTAAACCTAATCCGGTGCCCCCGTATCGGCGAGTTATATCTGCATCAGCTTGAGTGAATTCTTCAAATATTTTTTCCTGCATCTCTGTTGGAATCCCTTCTCCTGTATCTCGCACTTCAATTTTTAAATAGGAGAGGTCCCCATATTCTATCAATACACCACAATTAATATCCACACTTCCGGCTTCAGTAAATTTTATTGCATTACCAACTAAATTCAGCAACACCTGCTTCACACTTACAATGTCTCCTGTCACAAATTCAGGAACATCCTCTTTCACTTTGTAAGTAAACCATAGATTTTTTTCAGCAGCTTTCTTTTTAAACGATTCAAAAATTTCCATCACTACTTCACGAATCGAAAATGCAACAGCACTATTTTGCATTTTCCCTGATTCAATTCTTGAAAAATCCAGAATTTGATTTACGATGGATAACAAATGGTCGGATGAATGTTCAATCGCATCAATATATTTTTTCTGTTTCTCACTCGCTTTCTCCTTTGATAATTGTTCGGTGAAACCAATAATTGCGTTTAGCGGGGTGCGAATTTCATGACTCATGTTCGCTAGAAATTTTTCTTTCACTTCAGCAAGATCTTCTGCCTTTTTTCGTTGTGCTTCCAACTCAATACTTAATTCGTTGCTGCGAGCGATATCGGAAATTATCATATAAACAAAAATCAAAGTAGTGATAATTGCAAGCACTCCAATAATAGCAATGATGTTGCTCGCTTTTCCTGCGCTGTTGTTTGCATCATCTGCCTGAGCTTTTACAATTGCCATTTCATTTTCATCTAACGCGTTGATGGCAGTGCGAATGCGGTCCATCAGGTTTTTATCTTCCTGTAACAGCACTAATTCATCAAGCCCCCACACCTGCAATTCCTTTTTTAAGATTTCATGTTGCTGTTCCAGAATTTGATTTACATCGAGAACACTTAATTTCTTTTTACTCGCAGAAGCTGAGGTTTGATTTTTTGTGGAGGAAGAAATATTGTTTTCAGAAGAAGTTACAATCGTGGAACCTGTTTTTGAATTATCTGAAGTAAAAATATTCTTTATCCAACTCAGCGCGCCCTTGTTTTTCTGATTTTGCTGAGGTTTATTAATTTCTTTTAATGAATTATTTATTTTATCCAAGCTATCAACTGTAACAGTTGATTGAAGCATGTTGTAATCATTCAATGAGTAGTATGCCGGGCTATATTCTAATTTATTGTTGAATCCATCTTTTCTCTTCTCAATAAAACTATTGAGCACACCTTCTCTTGCTGCAACGAAATGTGAGATGGTATCGGCTAAAGCAAACTGCGCATCATTATCGTTGGTAAGAAATTTTAATCGTGCAACCTCGTGATGAATGGAATCAGAAATTATTTTAAATGAATCGAGATATTTTTCTTCGTGTGTAAGTGTGTACGCACGCATGTTGCTCTCCACTTCCGACAATTCAATTTGCAATTGCCGCGTGCATACTAATTTTTCATCGGGTTTCGATAACACATCTAGCGCACCCGTCAGTCTATTTAAACTTGAAAAATTCAGAACAGCCCCAATGGATACAATCAATATTGCCACTCCGAATCCAAGTACAACTTTTATTTGCGTTTTATTTTTCTTTCTGCTCGTTTCCATGACAAAATATTTTTCTCAAATTAAAAAATTAACACGGGCTTTAAAAAAAAATTATATAAAAAAACCTTCCCATAATAAGCGCAAGCTTTTTACGGGAAGGAAGTAGAGGTCATTATTTCAAATCTATTTTCTGTTTCAGTTCACACATAACCGTTACATTTTTGCCAAATCACTTATCTTATTTCAATTCGAATTTCTGATTTGAAATCAGGTAACCATCCTGATAAACTTCAGCAGTGTATGTTCCCGAAGTTAACCCACCTTTCTGAGTCCAGTGCATGCACATGTCTTTAGTAGTTTGCGCGTAATCAAAAGTAGAAGCAAAGGTGAATTCTTTTTGTTCGCTGTTCACCACTGTGTTAAAAACACCTGAACCTTTTGATTCATCCATCAGTACTTTTCCATCGGCATCAACAATTCGTACGAAGTAAGTTTTGCTTCCTTTTTCGGCAACTTTATTTTCAGGAACAGTGAAACACACTCTAAGTTGGTCAGTTTTATTTGCTTTGTAAGTCACAATTTCTTTGCCTGAACCTCTCATGAAAGTACCACTGGCTGCAAAGTTTTGCGGAATAAGCAATGATGCAATAGTCACTTTTGTATTGAGTTCAGTGTTTACTGTTTTCAAATCGTTATAGGCAACATTTGTTACATTGATAACTCTAGTCAAAGAATCCTTTTGTACACCGAGTGTTACATTTTCTTTTTGCAATGCATCCACTTTCTGATTCAGGTCAGTTACGATTACTGCAAGCTCATCTAAATGTTTTTTGTAATCAGCATCGCTCATATGACGAAGTTTTTTCTCCTTCGCGAGATTCGCCTGTAATCCAATAACAATGTTTTCCTGCTTGGATAACATACTATCTAACTCAGCATTTTTGCCTTTATAAGATTCAAGTTCTGCCAGTGTTGCAGTGTATTTTGAATCAAGGTCGGTGTAACGGGTTTCAGACTCAATAACTTTTGTATTGAGTGCAACAATGTTGTTTCCTTTATTTGTGTTGTCGGCAAAAAGATATATACCTGTTCCGAGCAGTGCAGTAATTGCCATTAGCATGAAAATAGTTGCTCCGCTGGTTTTCTTTTTTACAGTAGGTGATTTCACCTCGGTGTAACCTTCTGTTAAGGGGTTGAATTTTTGGTCGTTCATGATTTGGAATTTTATTTTAAGAAAAAATTAATTTCGTTTCTATCTACATATTCAACGATGTGCCAACAACCCAATCACTTGTCAATCTTTGAATTTCACCTGAAAAACAGGATTTTTTTCTGGAAATATTTTTTTTCTGAAAATATTTTTCCCGATTCAGGAAAATTTTTCCAGCAAATGGAAAAATTAATTGTGATACAGATTTTATAAATAGTACTACCAGGTTTTGCCCGATTTTTTTCTTCTTACAGATTGCTGCTTCTCATTTTTAAGAGTGCCAGTTTCTGATTGCGCGAGTGATTGCAATAATTTTTTCAAGTCTTCCGGGGGCATATTCTGATTCTCAAGCTGAGGTTTTTTCTTTTCTTCTTTTTTAGCAGGTGAGGGGTTAGATATTTCTTGCTTCGGTTTTTGATTACCCGAAAGCTTTGCAATTGCATAAGCGAGATTATATCGCGCCTCTTCATCATTCGGATTAAGTTTCAGTGCACTTTTATATGCTGTAACACACATGGCTAAATTTCCCATTGATAAATAACAATTCCCGATATTGAATTGCGTCTGTTCATTCATCTCATTTGAAACAGGTGTTGAAATGTATTCGGTATATTTTTTTATAGCTTCATCATATTTTTTCAATTGATAAAATGAATTGGCAGAATTGAAAATGGCTAATGAATATTGATGTGCCTTATCATTTTTGATTGCAGTTTGAAAATAGTTTAATGCCGATAAAAAATCTTTTTGATAATAAAGCTGATTTCCTTTTTCAATTAACTCTGCTGGAGTTTGTGCAGTTGCGATTTTTGCGGAAGCGAGATAATAGATTGTAATAAAAAGTAAAAAACTTTTCATCGTTTTCGATTTTGGTTTGAAGGAAAACCAATTTTGTTTTTTACTGCTAAGGAATAATTCAATCACTAACAATAAAAGTGCAGCAAACAAAAAATATTGAAATCGTGATTCGTATTCCGTAAAAAGATTTTCGTCACATTGATTTATTTTGATTGCCTCCAAACGACTCGCTACCTTTGCAACGGATTTTTTCATTTCAGAATTCGCCTGAACAAAAACACCTTTTGTTTCATTCGCAAGTGTTTTCAAAATTGAAGAATTCATTTTTGTAACTACTGTAACACCCTTCTCATCACGCAGATAGGAAACTTCATTGTTTGAATTTATAATTGGAATTGTGGAACCTTGTTCTGTTCCGATAGCAACCGAGCAAATCGTGATGTGCTGGTCACTTGCTGTTTTCAAAGCATCTGTTACAGCCGCTTCATGGTCTTCACCATCAGACAGAATCAATATTGCCTTGTAACGATTTTGATTTTCAGGTAAAGATTTTACGGCTTCAGAAATTGCTGCACCAATATCGGAACCTTCTTCAGGTGCATTTTCTTCCGATGCAACCGAGATCAACATTTGAACAGCGGCATGGTCTGGGGTTAATGGCAATTGTAAAAAAGGCGCACCTGCAAATGTGACAACCGAAATCCTGTCGTCAGGGAAACGATTAATCAGTCGCGAGGCAAATTGTTTTGCAAAGGTTAGCCGGTCAAGTGTAACATCTTTCGCCAGCATTGAATTTGAAACATCCAACACAATCGCCAAATCAATTCCCTGATGATTTACTTTTTTACTGTCACTCCCAAATTGAAAATTTGCATAGCCCGAAATGATAAGTGCAAGAGAAACAGCAACAAAAATAAATTTCAATATGTGGTTTGTCCTTGAGTAATCAGGAAAAAGTTTTTCGACAACAGCTTCTTCACCGAATTTGTTGATTGCTTTTTTTCTCCATCGCAGATACCACATGAAAACCGCAATCACTATTAGAAGCAGCAGCAATAAATTAAGATGAGTTGGATATTCGAACCGATACATATCAGGGAAAGGTTTTTAAAAATGAATATCTCAAAAACAGTTCTAATAAAATTGCGAGAGCGGCAATTAATGCAAATAAAAAAAAATATTCTTCGTTGCGTTGAAAAACTGTTACATCTACTTTTGTTTTTTCGAGGTGGTTTATTTCATCATAAATTGTTGCAAGTGCCTTTTCATTTTCTGCTCTGAAATATTTTCCATTTGTTTGAGCAGCAACCTGCATCAATAACCCTTCGCCGCCATTACTGAATGAATTTTGTAAACTGTCTTGGGAAGTTGCTGCATGTAGCGGTGGAATCTGAATTCCGATTGTGTAAACCCTAATACCAGCAGCGAGTGCTAATTGCCCTGCTGTAACAGGTTTAATTTTCCCCATGTTGTTTTCACCATCTGTAACAAGAATTATTGTTTTAGATTTTCCTTTTGTTTCATATAGATGACCAACTGCGGTTCCAAGCCCCATTCCTATCGCTGTGCCGTTTGCAATGTCACTGACTTTTACACCCATTAAAATATTTTGCAAAACGCGATGGTCAATCGTTATCGGGCAAGCGGTATATGCCTGCGATGCAAACAGTACCAAACCAATTCTGTCGTTCGGTCGCCGTGCAATGAATGAGTCGAGCACCACTTTCGCGGCTTCCATCCGGTTTGGTTTAAAATCTTTTTGCATCATGCTTCCGCTAACATCCATCACGAGCATAATGTCAATGCCTTCTGAATTTACTGACTTTATACTGAACGATTGTTGGGGGCGCGCCAATGCTACACACAAAAATAAAATCGCAATCATGCGTAATACAAATAATAAATGTTGTAAAGTAGTGAGCGAAAAAGAACTTTCGCGCTTCAGGGTATTAGTAGACGAAAGCAGAATTGATGGTTGTTGCGAGCGATGCTTCCATACATACCACGCAATGCAAAGCGGAATTAAATTCAGCAGCCACAGAAAATTTATATTGACAAATTCAAATGGCATCATCCTTATTTTTCTTTTCGGTTTGGGTGGTTTTATTTACGAATTCAACAGCAGTATTCATTGCCGATTTATTTTCATCAAATGATGGATTGACTTTTGCGAACTTTACTAAATCGGCTAAGTGAAAATCACTTGCAAGCCGTTCGAGAATTATTGGGTCTTTAATTTTTTCATGGAGATAAGAAATAATTTTGGCAGATGTGTTTTCAAATGCAGCAACATTAAAATTCGATTCAATGTATTCGCGTAATATTTCTGTGAGTCGCACATAGTACAATTCAATATTTTGTTGCTGAAGATTTTCGTTCTCCAATTGTTTTAATTTCTCTAATGTGGTTTGAGAAGATATTTTTTTACCTGTTGCTGTTACAGTTTTTCGTTTTCTTCTTTTTAAAATAAAATAACCGGTGGCACAAATGAGAATGGTATTTCCGAACAAAAGATAAATGAGCATATTGTCTTTTTTCTTTTCAACTTCAACCAACAGATTCGGTTTTATTCCTTTGAAAGCTTTGGTTGTATCTACTGTAACAGAAGTGACTGCAATTACCAATGAATTGCTAAAGACAGAATCCTTTTTATTTTTTTCGTCTATATAATAGAAACATAACGATGGAATGAGCAACGCACCTGTATCAAAAGTGGTGAGCGTGAAAGTTTTGTTTTCAGTAATAAAATCCTTTTGAGATACCGTATCTGTTTTTGTTTCTGAAAGTTTTTGAAAATTTATTGAAAGTGAATCCGATTGATTCCAATTGAAATTTATTTTATAAGGATGAGCGATGGAAACATGAACTGGAATCCATTCTCCAATCCGATATGAAGTTGAATCTAAAGTTGCTTTGATAAAAATTTTTTGTGCGGAAGAAAAATGCGGAGCAGTAATAATCAGAATTACTGTTACAGTGAAAATGAATGGCGATAAATATTTCCGTTGTTGATTTCTATTCATCGGGTTACTTCGTTTTCACTCTTTTTTCAAATAGCCCCAAAAGTAACTTCACATAATTGTCGCGAGTATTGATACTTATATAATCTGCACCATTATTCAGAAAAGCAGCTCGGAAATAATTATAGCTATCATGAAATTGTTTAGCGTAAGCGGTTCGGGTTTTTATAGCAGAAGTATTTACCCAAACTAATTTCCCCGTTTCTGCATCTGTAACACTCATTAAGCCAACATTCGGTAATTGTTTTTCGCGCTCATCATAAATATGTAAGCCAATCACATCGTGCTTGCGTGCTGCAATCCGAAACATCGGACCATATTTTTGCGACATAAAATCAGACACTACAAAAACAACGCTTCGCTTTTTCATTACATTATTCAGAAAATGAAGAGCCAGATTGAGATTGGTTCCTCTTGATTCTGGAGTAAATTCAAGTAACTCCCGAATGATGCGCAGAATATGCGAGCGACCTTTTTTTGGTGGAATATATTTTTCAACTCTATTAGTAAAAAAAATAACACCCACTTTATCATTATTACTAATGGCAGAATAAGCAAGCAGCGCACTGATTTCAACAGTCAGTTCTTTCTTTGATTGTTTGTAGGCGCCGAACAGTGATGAGCCGCTCACATCAATCATAAGCAACACATTCAATTCACGATCTTCTTCAAAAACTTTTACATACGGATGATTGAGTTTTGCTGTAACAGTCCAGTCAATGAAGCTGGTTTCATCTCCCGGTTGGTATTCTCGCACTTCGGCAAACGAAATTCCGCGACCTTTAAATGCACTGTGATATTCTCCGGCAAAAATGCGGCTGCTTAGCCCCTTGGTTTTTATTTCAATCTTTCGAACCTTCTTTAATAATTCAGCCGACTCCATTTATTTTAAGTTTTTAAAACAGTTTAATTTTCTAAATACTTAAAATCATTTCAGGGAACTGTAACAGTTTTTAAAACCTCACCGATAATTTCATCAGTGGTAATATTTTCTGCTTCTGCTTCGTAGGTCATTCCGATGCGATGGCGCAATACATCGTGACAAACTTCCTGCACATCTTCTGGCAATACATAGCCACGATGCTTCATAAATGCAAGCGCTTTGGATGCCAGCGCAAGATTGATACTTCCACGAGGAGAGCTTCCGTACTGTAGCAGTTTTTGAAGCTTGGAGAGTTTGTATTTTTCAGGGAACCGTGTAGCGAATACAATATTTATAATGTACTCCTCCACTTTTTTATCAAGATATACATCGCGAATTACTTTTCGAGCCTGAAGAATCTGCAATGGCGAAATCACTTTTTTTATTACCGATTTTTCGTTTGAAATATTCTGCCGCATCACGATCACTTCTTCTTCCGGACTTGGATATGTTATAATGAGTTTCATCATAAATCTATCCACCTGCGCTTCAGGTAATGGATAAGTTCCTTCCTGTTCAATCGGATTTTGCGTGGCAAGTACGAGAAACGGGTCGTCGAGTGTGTAAGTGATATCGCCAATGGTTATTTGTCGTTCCTGCATCGCTTGTAAAAGTGCGCTCTGCACTTTTGCCGATGCGCGATTTATTTCATCAGCCAAAACAAAATTTGAAAAGATGGGACCTTGCTTAACAGTGAATTCATTTTTCTGATGATTATAAATCATTGTGCCTAACAAATCAGAAGGCAATAAATCCGGAGTGAATTGAATGCGATTAAATTTCACATCAATCGCAGCCGATAACGATTTTATAGCAAGTGTTTTTGCCAGGCCGGGCACACCTTCAAGAAGGACATGCCCGTCTGAAAGCACTGCAAGTATCAATCGTTCAATCATGTATTGCTGACCAACAATTGTTTTGTTTATCTCTTTCGTGAGTGATTCAATAAATAAACTTTCGTGCGCTACACGCTCGGTCAGTTTTTGTATTTCTGATGTTAAGAGTATTTCCATGGGATGAAGGTAATCGAGAATAGCTGGACAAAAATTGTATCAACTACCAATCCAAAAGAAATGAGGAGGAGAAAAACAAAACCCTGTGTTAGGGTTCAACAAAGGGTTCATTTTTTAAAGTGGAGCTGCAGGGATTTGAACCCTGGTCCAGACAATGCCATTATAAGTTTTCTACATGTTTATCGGCGCTTGATTGTCGGAAGGAAGCAGGTGCAACGCAACCAAACTTCAAACTTATCTTTCATTGTGTCTCGCTCAACTTAAAAAGATAAAAGTTAAACCAACCTGATTTTTCGAAGTTCTGGCCGCGGCTTCTCAGGTAAAATCCACGGGGAACTGAAAGCGGCTAATCGCGTTGCGATTAAGCGGCCATTCTGTAAGAAGTATTGCCAGTTATGGCGTCGAGGGATAGATATTTCAGAGCTTGCCCCACAATGCTCTACATGCTTGCTTACAAAGAACGATGCTGTCAATTCCGGTCAGCCCCGGGTAGTTATGAAAAGCAAATGTAACAGTCGGAAATTCATTGAACGAAAAAATAATTTGCAGCCTTTGAATTCATTCATGAAAAATATTTGCAAATGATTTTTAGCGTTGGGAAGTAATTCTTGTGTGAATGAATAAAAATATTTTGCCGATTACATTTGCCGCCGTCAAAAAAATGTGAATGAAAATTGCTTTAATCAGAGAAGGAAAAACACCTGTTGATACCCGTGTTGCATTTTCACCCGAGCAATGTGTGTGGCTGATGAATAAATATCCTGAGTTACAGATTGTGGTTCAGCCATCTGATGTTCGCTGTTACACCAACGATGATTACGAAAGTGAAGGAATTATTTTGCAGGAAGATATTTCTGATGCGGATATTTTAATGGGAATAAAAGAAGTGCCGAAGGAACAATTGATTTCCGGAAAAAAATATCTCTTCTTTTCGCACACCATAAAAAAGCAATCCCATAATCAGGAGTTGCTGAAAACAATTCTGAAAAAAAATATTCAGCTCATAGATTATGAATGTTTAGTTTGGGAAAACGGAGAGCGCATTCTCGGCTTTGGATTTTTTGCCGGAATAATTGGAACTCACAATGCATTTCTAACCTATGGAAAAAGATATAAGCTGTTTGATTTGAAACCCGCATATCAATGCAGTGATTATAAAGAAATGCTGGAGCAATACAAACAGATAAAAATTCCACCGATAAAAATTGCAGTGACTGGAACAGGAAGAGTAGCTCGCGGAGTTTTTGAATTGCTGGAGAAATTAAATATCCGCATTGTGAGCGTTCAGAATTACCTGACAAAAACTTTTGACGAACCTGTTTTTGTTGTGCTGAATACTTCGCAGTTATATGAACGCACGGATGGAAAATCATTTAACCGTGAAGAGTTTCACAATCATCCTGAACAATATGAATCTGCCTTTCTTCCGTTCGCGAAAGTGACTAACCTTTTTATCAATTCTATTTACTGGTCGCCGAATGCTCCGCAGTTTTTTGAGAAGGAAGACATGCGCTCACCCGATTTTAAAATAAAAGTGATAGCTGATATTACCTGTGATGTAAATGGTTCGGTTCCTTCCACCATTCGCGATACGAGCATCGAGAATCCCGTATTCGGTTATAATCCAGCGACTGAAAATGAAGAAACTCCATACCAGCCGCAGGGCATTGATGTGATGGCAGTAAGTAATCTCCCGAACGAATTGCCTCGCGAAGCATCAGCCGAATTCGGAAACAAGTTGATTGAATATGTGATGGAAGAATTGATAGAACATGAAAGCAATATTGTCGAACGCGCTTCAATTACCAAGAATGGAAAGTTGACGCCGCGCTTTGATTACCTGAGTGATTATATTCTGTAAGAAAAAATAATTTCATCAATGCGAAAAAAAATCCTCCTTCTTGGCTCCGGTGAATTAGGAAAAGAATTTGCGATCGCCTGTCAACGGTTGGGGCAATATGTGATCGCGGTTGATTCGTATGCGGGTGCCCCGGCAATGCAGGTTGCACAAGAATTCGAAGTGATTGATATGCTGAATGGAGATGCGCTCGATAAAGTTGTCGCAAAACATCAACCCGATATTATTGTTCCGGAAATTGAAGCGATTCGAACCGAGCGGTTTTATGATTATGAACAGAAAGGAATTCAGGTAGTGCCGAGCGCGCGCGCCGCGAATTTCACAATGAACAGAAAAGCGATTCGCGATTTGGCGTCTAAGGAATTAGCACTTCGCACGGCGAAATATTTTTACGCTGAAACGATTGACGAATTCAAAAAAGCGATTGACGAAATTGGAATTCCGTGCGTGGTGAAACCATTGATGAGTAGCAGTGGCAAGGGACAAAGTGTGGTGAAATCAGTGTCTGATATTGATCACTCATGGAATTACGCGATGGAAGGAAGTCGCGGCGATTTAAAAGTTGTGATTGTGGAAGAGTTCATAAAATTTTATGAAGAAATTACTTTGCTCACTGTTACACAACGGAATGGTGTTACACTTTTCTGTCCGCCCATCGGACACAGACAAGAGCGCGGAGACTATCAGGAAAGTTGGCAGCCATGCGCGATGAGTATAACAGATTTAAAAGAAGCGCAAGAGATGGCGCGGAAAGTAACGGCCGCTTTAACAGGTTTCGGAATATGGGGAGTGGAATTTTTCCTGACTGACAATGGAGTTTACTTCAGCGAACTTTCGCCTCGACCGCATGATACCGGAATGGTAACACTCGCCAACTCGCAAAACTTCAATGAGTTTGAATTGCACGCACGAGCGGTTTTAGGATTACCGATTCCTGAAATCACATTAGAGAAGGCAGCAGCAAGCGCTGTGATATTAGCGACTGAAGAAAATAATAATCAATCGAAATATTCCGGATTGAATGAAGCCGCCTCGATTCCAAAATCAGATTTTAAATTATTCGGAAAACCTACGACAAGAAAATATCGTCGCATGGGTGTTACACTCGCTTTCGATAAAGTTGGAACATCAACTGATGAGTTAAGAAAGCGCGCGAAGGAAGTTGCCGATAAAATAAAAGTGGGTTAAACAGTAGCGCTCACACTTTTATTTTTAATAACTCTCCCCGGATAAACTTTCAGCGCTTCATCTAAACACTCCATGGCGTTTTTCAAATCTTCCTTGTTCAGCACATACGCCAAGCGCACCTCATTTTTCCCTTTTCCGGGAGTAGAATAAAATCCGGTTGCAGGTGCAAGCATTACAGTTTGGTTCTTGTACGAAAAAGATTCCAACAACCACTGACAGAATTTATCGGAGTCGTCAATTGGTAAACTTGCAATTGTATAAAATGCACCACCAGGTTTCGGACATGTAACACCTTCCATTTTATTCAACGAGTCAACAGTCAGGTTCCGTCGGCTGATATATTCTTTATTAATTTCTTCGAAATAATTATCAGCAACTTTCAATGCTGCTTCAGAAGCAATTTGTCCGAAAGTCGGCGGCGATAATCTCGCCTGTGCAAACTTTAGCATCGTATTCATCAACTCTTCATTGCGCGTAATCACACAACCCACGCGCGCGCCACACATGCTGAATCGTTTTGAAACTGAATCAATTACCACTACATTTTTTTCCAATCCCTCCAGATTCAAAACAGAGAAATGTTTCTTTCCATCGTAACAGAAATCACGATACACTTCATCAACAAAAAAGAAAAGATCATACTTGATAACTAACTTTCTTAGTTCATTTAATTCTTTTTCAGAATATAAATAACCGGTAGGGTTATTCGGATTGCAAATCAGAATCGCTTTTGTTTTATCCGTGATTTGTTTTTCAAAATCAGAAATAGGAGGCAACGCAAAACTTGTTTCAATGTGTGATGTAACAGGCACGACATTAATATTCGCCGCGCAAGCGAATCCATTGTAGTTCGCGTAAAAAGGTTCCGGAATAATTATTTCGTCACTGGAATTCATACAACTCATCATAGCAAACGAGAGTGCTTCAGAACCGCCGGTCGTAATAATCACCTGCGAATAGTCAATGTCAATTTTATACTTGCTTTTATAATTCTCAGCAGTCGCTTTTCGGTAACTTTCAATTCCGGCGCTATGACTGTATTCCAATACTTTGAAATCAATATTGCGCATCGCATCAAAAACTTCTTGCGGAGTTTCAATATCGGGCTGACCAATATTCAGGTGATAAACTTTTTTTCCTTCCTTCTTAGCGTGTTCTGCAAACGGAACTAATTTCCGAATGGGAGAGGCAGGCATTTGTTGTCCTTTATTTGAAATTTTCGGCATGGTACAAAAATAAAAAAACTCCACCGACTGCTCGATGGAGTTTTTATAAGTGAAAGATTTAGAATACTATTTAGGAGTAGTCTGCATCATGTTAGGTTGTTGCTCAGGAGTTGTTTGTTCAACCGGTGCAGCATCAACAGAACCTTTAATGTAAATAACCTTGGTAGGAGTTTTTGCATTAGAAGTAATAGTGATTGACTTGTTGAAGCTACCTGCATGAGCAGCATTGTAAGTAACAGAAATCATATCTGATTTACCAGGAAGAATAGGTTCTTTAGGCCACTTTGGTGAGGTGCAACCGCAAGAAGTCTGAACATTAGTAATTACGATTGGCTCTTTACCCACATTGGTAAAAGTGAAATCGTGAGTAACAGGTTTGTTCTGAGGAATGTTAGTGAAATCCCAGGTTTCTTCTGCGAGTTTGAAGTCACCAGCGTTTGGATTATCAGGTGCAACTACCGGTGCCGGAGCTGTTGTTCCTGTTGTTCCCTGTACAGGAGTTGTTGTTTGTGCGAATGAAACACCAGTTACAAAAGCCAGTGTAATCATAGTTGCGAAGATTCTTTTCATTTTCTTGGATTTTTTAGAGTTTAAAAGTTTATTAATTGGTTTTCGAAATTTGCAATGATGGTGCCAAAAGAAAGGAATATTATTGATGATTAGAAGTTTTTTTGATTGAATCTGATTTTGCATCGTTGAATTTTTCATTTAACAATTCGCCCTGAATGTAAATATCCATTTGTGGCACAGTAGCATTAGAATAAATGTGAAGTGGTTTCATGATATGACCATATCCAATATCAGATTTAAAAGTTGCCCAGATGGAACCTGATTGCCCTGGCAAAATCGGATCTTGTGTCCATCGCGGAGTGGTACAACCGCAACCTCTTACCACATCGCTAATTACTAATGGTTTATTTCCCGTGTTAGTCACTTTATATTCATGAGTAGTTGGTTGACCTTGCTTTACTGTTCCGAAGTCAAATATTTTCTCTGATATTTTTAAAACGGCGCTGTCTTTTTTAACTGTAACAGTTTGTGCTTCTGATGAAATATTCAGCAGAAGAATGAATGATAAAAATAAATTTATTGAGAGGTAAATTTTTTTCACGATGGCTAATCTAAATCAAAGATGGAGATGAATTGCAAATCGGAATCCAAAAGTTTTTGTGAAAAAGAAATCTGATTACTTTTAGTCAGAATTTTTTTGAGGGAAATTATTTTTCCAACAAGAAAAATTTATCGTGATTAATTTTTGAAAATTTAATTTAGGTTTGAAGCCACAGCGAAAATTTTGTTATGAAGAATCAACCACAACAAAGCATGACGGACAAATCATTGTCGTTCGACGATTTTAAAAAGGAAGTTCTAACTGATTATAGAATGGCATGCCTTAGTCGTGAAGCAAGTTTATTAGGTCGAAAGGAAGTATTGACCGGCAAAGCCAAGTTCGGAATTTTCGGCGACGGAAAGGAATTAGCACAAATCGCTATGGCGAAAGTTTTTCAGACTGGCGATTTCCGTTCGGGGTATTACCGCGACCAGACTTTTGCCTTGGCAACTGGCATTGCAACATTCGAACAATTATTCTCTCAATTATATGCCGATGATAATTTAGAACGCGAACCACACAGTGGCGGTCGCATGATGAATGCGCATTTTGCAACTCGATTAGTTGATGAAAACGGTGAATGGAAAAATCACACAGAAACAAAAAACACTTCTGCCGATGCTTCACCAACTGCATCGCAAATGCCACGGGCATTGGGATTGGCGCTTGCATCAAAATTGTATCGCGGCTCTGAAGAATTAAAAAAATCAGAACAGTTTTCAATCAATGGTAATGAAGTCACCTTTGCAACAATCGGCGATGCATCTACTTCCGAAGGACACTTTTGGGAAACATTGAATGCAGCTGGAGTAATGAAAGTGCCGTTAGCAATTTCAGTGTGGGATGATGGTTATGGAATTTCTGTCCCACAAAAATTTCAAACCACTAAAGAAAATATTTCTGAAATCGTAAGTGGTTTTCAAACTGATGAAAACGGAAATGGTGTTGACATTTATACAGTAAATGGGTGGGATTATGCTGCACTAATCGAGTGTTACACCAAGGCAATTGCGAAAACAAGAGCTACGCATATTCCGTGCTTGATTCATGTGAAAGAATTAACGCAACCGCAAGGTCACTCGACTTCAGGCTCACACGAACGATACAAAACGAAGGAACGGTTAGAGTGGGAAAAAGAATTCGACTGTAACACTCAGATGCGCAAGTGGATTTTAAAAACTGCAATTGCATCAGCCGATGAGTTGGATGAAATAGAAAATGAATCACGCAAGTCGGTTCGTGATGCGGCTCGCAATGCACTCTTAGCTTTTAATCAACCACTAAAAGAAGAGCGCAACGAACTTGTAACATTGTTAGATGAACTTGCTTCACAAAGCGAACACAGCGAAATCATTCTTGAGAAAAAGGATGAACTCATTCGCATGCCTGATGCAATTCGAAAGGATGCATTAATTACTGCGAGAGAAATTTTGTTACTCACGCGAAACGAATCTTCATCAGCGCGAGCGCAACTATCTGATTGGAAAAATAATTATCTCGCTCATTGCAATCGAATTTACACATCGCACTTAACAAGCGAGTCACAACATTCAGCAATGAAAGTTGTTGAAGTAAAACCGGAATACACTGAGAACTCTTCATATGTAAACGGCTACGAAGTGTTGAATGCATTTTTCGACATCACTCTTGAGCGAAATGAAAATGTTGTTGCGTTCGGTGAAGATGTTGGTCGCATCGGCGATGTCAATCAGGGATTCGCTGGTTTACAGGCGAAGCACGGTGACCATCGCGTGTTCGACACCGGAATTCGCGAAGCAACTATTGTCGGGCAGGGAATAGGTTTGGCAATGCGCGGTTTTCGCCCCATTGCTGAAATTCAGTACCTCGATTATGTTTTATATGCGCTGCAAACTTTGAGTGATGATTTGGCTACACTGTTATATCGATCAGCGGGCGGACAGAAAGCGCCGCTCATTATTAGAACGCGCGGTCATCGCTTCGAGGGCATCTGGCATACCGGTTCGCCAATCGGCATGATTCTGAATTCCATTCGCGGCATTTATTTTTGTGTGCCGCGCAACATGACACAGGCGGCAGGATTTTATAATACACTGTTACAGTCCGATGATCCCGCTCTTGTTATTGAGTGTTTGAATGGTTATCGGTTGAAAGAAAAACTTCCGACAAATATTGGCGACTTCACTGTTCCGCTCGGTGTACCTGAAGTCATTCGCGAAGGAGACGACATCACCATCGTTACTTATGGTTCGTGCTGCCGCGTTGCAGAAGAAGCGGCTGAAAAAGCTGCTTCAATAGGAATCTCCATTGAGATTGTGGATGTGCAAACACTGTTGCCTTTTGATATAAATCATTTGACAGTTGAGTCAATTAAAAAAACCAACCGTGTTATTTTCTTAGATGAAGATGTGCCGGGCGGTGCTTCTGCTTATATGATGCAAAAAGTTTTGGAGGAACAAAACGCATTGCAGTACCTCGACAGTTTACCGAAAACAATTACTGCAAAAGAAAACCGCGGCGCTTATGCCAGCGACGGAAATTATTTCTGCAAGCCAAATGCTGAAGATGTGTTCGAAGCTTGTTATTATATTATGCGAGAAAGCGATCCAAATAGTTTTCCTTCATTGGATTAATAGAAAATACAGAGGCCAGATAATCAACAGAAAATATTCGTATTTATTTTCACATCATTTGTGAAATAAATTTTCATTGCATTTCATCTTCAAATTTCCCAAACTAAGTTTCACGAATACAATTAAAACAAAAAGATAAAAAGAGTAAATCTTCAAATCGTACTTTCGCCCGCACGAATGAAAAATATCCGCAACTTTTGCATTATCGCCCACATTGACCATGGGAAAAGTACGCTCGCCGATCGCCTACTCGAAGTGACAAAAACCATTACTGAGAGGCAGATGATGAATCAGGTGCTCGACGATATGGACCTCGAGCGCGAAAAAGGAATTACGATTAAGAGCCACGCCATTCAAATGAAGTATGCGCAGGACGGCGAGCATTATATTCTGAACCTGATTGACACGCCCGGGCATGTTGATTTCAGTTACGAAGTGAGCCGCGCCATTGCATCGTGCGAAGGTGCGCTGTTGTTAGTTGATGCAAGTCAGGGTATTCAGGCGCAAACGATTTCGAATCTCTATCTCGCCATTGACAATAACCTCGAAATAATTCCTGTTGTAAATAAAATTGACATGGAAGGCGCAATGGTCGAAGAAACTATGGACCAGATTGTCGACCTCATCGGTTGCAAGCGCGAAAGTATAATGACCGCCAGCGGTAAAACCGGAAAGGGTGTTGATGAAATTTTGCGTGCAATTGTTGAGCGTGTGCCTGCACCAAACGGAAAAGAAGATGCGCCGTTACAGGCGTTGATTTTCGATTCTGTATTCAATTCGTTTCGCGGCATTATTGCTTACTTCCGCGTGTTCAGCGGCGAAATAAAAAAGGGAGATAAGATTCGATTCTTCAATACCGGCCAGGATTATATCGCGGAAGAAGTTGGAGTGTTGTTATTGGAGAAAAGTCCTCGAGCGAGTGTGAAGACAGGCGATGTAGGTTATGTTATTACAGGTTTGAAAGAATCAAAAGAAGTGAAAGTCGGCGACACAATTACGTTCACCGATAATCCGTGTGAAATAGGAATTAAAGGTTTTGAAGAAGTGAAGCCAATGGTGTTCGCCGGGATTTATCCGGTTGATACAGATGATTATGAAGACATGCGCGACGCGCTTGATAGATTGAGATTGAATGATGCTTCACTCTCTTACGAACCTGAATCTTCAGTTGCTTTGGGTTTCGGATTTCGTTGCGGCTTTCTCGGAATGTTACACCTCGAAATCATTCAGGAAAGATTGGAGCGAGAGTTTAACATGAATGTAATTACAACGGTGCCCAATGTGAGTTTCTTTGCTTACACCACGCGCGGCGAAAAATTACTCATCAACAACCCGACAGATTTTCCTGATCCAACTTTAATTGATCATGTTGAAGAGCCGTGGATTAAAGCGACAACCATTTGTAAACCCGAATACATCGGGGCCATCATCAACCTTTGCATTTACAAGCGTGGAATATTTAAAGGTCAGACTTACCTGACACCAACGCGCGTTGAGTTGGCGTTTGAATTACCTCTGACGGAAATTGTTTTTGATTTCTACGACCGATTAAAATCTATCACGCGCGGTTATGCGAGTTTCGATTATCATCCATTGGATTTTCGCGAGAGTGATTTAGTGCGACTCGATATAAAGCTGAATGGCGATAATGTTGATGCGTTGTCAGCACTGATACACCGTGTTCGTGCTGAAGAATTCGGCCGCAAGATTTGTGTGAAGCTAAAAGAACTGTTGCCACGCCAGCAATTTGTGATAGCAATTCAGGCAGCCATCGGACAAAAAATTGTTGCACGCGAAACCATCAGCGCATTGCGAAAAGATGTTACAGCAAAGTGTTACGGTGGTGATATTTCTCGAAAGAGAAAACTTTTAGAAAAACAAAAAGAAGGAAAGAAGCGAATGAAGCAAGTAGGAAATGTCGAGATACCACAGTCAGCGTTTCTCGCAGTGTTAAAAATTGACGATTAAGTTTTCTGAGTTGAATATGGAATTGTTAGACGGAAAAAAATTATCAGAACAAATTCAGGAAGAACTTCGGTTGGAAGTTTTGGAAAGGAAGAATGCAGGAAAAAAAATTCCTCATCTCGCGGCGGTTTTGGTTGGTCATGATGGTGGTTCCGAAACTTATGTGGCAAGTAAAGTAAAGCACTGTGAAAAAATTGGTTTCAAGTCAACATTAATTCGTTTTGAAGACTCAGTAAGTGAAAATGATTTGCTGAATGAAGTGAAACGATTGAATAATGATAATGATGTGGATGGAATACTTGTTCAACTTCCATTACCCAAACATATTGATGTAGAAAAAGTAACTGAAGGAATTTCTCCTGTGAAAGATGTAGATGGATTTTCTCCCGTTAATATCGGAAGAATGGTGAAAGGATTACCGGCTCACATTTCTGCGACACCTTACGGAATTTGGTTAATGCTGCAACGATATAACATTGAAACATCAGGAAAACATTGCGTGGTGATTGGGCGAAGTGATATAGTTGGAAAACCCATCAGCATATTAATGGCGCAGAATGCCAATCCCGGAAATGCGACTGTTACACTCTGCCACAGTAAAACAAATGACCTCGCATCATTCACTTGCGAAGCAGATATTTTAATCGCAGCACTCGGCAAACCTGAGTTTGTGAAAGCAGATATGGTAAAGGATGGAGCGGTTGTAATTGATGTTGGCATCACGAGAATTGCTGACGCGACAAAAAAATCAGGATTCAGAATTGTTGGTGATGTTGCGTTTAACGAAGTGGCGCCAAAGTGCAGTTACATTACTCCTGTTCCAGGAGGTGTTGGTTTAATGACTATCGCTTCGTTAATGATGAACACATTGAGCGCATGCAAAATGCGTGAGGCATGATATTGGTTTTATATTTCGCCCGTGAACAAAAATCAAAAAGAGAAAGATGATTTGTTGCCTGTAATGGAATCATTTTATTCCATTCAAGGTGAAGGATTTTATTCGGGCAATGCTGCTGTGTTCATTCGTTTGGGTGGTTGCGATGTTGGTTGTGTGTGGTGCGATGTAAAGGAAAGTTGGGACCAGAATGCGCACAAACTTTTTTCTGTTTCACAAATTGTTAATACTGCCAATCAATATCCCGCAGAGGTTTGCGTTATAACTGGCGGCGAACCACTCATGCAAAATTTGGATTCATTGACTGCTTCTTTAAAAAATTCCGGAAAGAGAACTCACTTAGAAACTTCGGGCGCCCATCAATTGAGTGGCGATTGGGATTGGATTTGTTTCTCTCCGAAAAAATTTAAAGCTCCATTCGAAGAAATTTATTCAAAGGCAGATGAATTGAAAGCGATAATTTATCATCCGTCTGATTTTGATTTCGCTCTCGAACATGCAAGCAAAGTTTCCGCAAAGTGTAAATTGTATATTCAACCCGAATGGAGTAAAGCGGAACAGATGACACCGTTAATAATTGATTTTGTGAAAAAGAATCCACGCTGGGAAATTTCATTGCAGATTCATAAATATATGAACATTGACTGATGAAAAATATTTTCGCTGTTACACTTTTTACTTTTTCACTTTTCACTTTTAATTTTTCCTCCGCGCAGAATTATCACAACCTGAATACTGCGACCAAGAAGGCGCTTAAATATTTCGCTGATGGAAAAGAATTTGTAAATGGGCAAAAAGACGCTGAAGCGATAAAACCGTTTGAGCAAGCTGTTACAGAAGACCCTTTATTCATTGATGCCTGGCTTATGCTTGGTGAACTGTATAATGAAGAGCACGATTATGAAAAAGGAAAAAACGCTTTCGAAACTTCTTTCACATTAAAACCCGATGCAAGGTCGAGTGCATATTATTTTGTTGCAGAGAGTTATTGGAATCTGGATGATTATGATAACACGATTGGCGCGCTGAAAAAATATTTAACCTTTCCAAACCTTCCACCAGAATGGATTGAAAGTTCGCATCACATTATTGCAAATGCAACATTCGCCAAGGAAGCTGTGAAGCATCCGGTTCCTTTCAATCCAATTCATTTAAGCGACAGCATCAACACAAAATATCAGGAAGCATTTCCGACTGTTACAGCCGATGAAAATACTTTGGTGTTCATGCGCCGCGACCCGTATGCAAATGACTGGAACGAAGATTTTTATATCTCACATTTTAATAAGGACCATTGGACGAAAGCCCGAAATATGGGTGATGAACTAAATTCTATTTATCAGGATGGAGCCATGTCGCTCACCAACCTTGGTAATGAATTGTATTTCGCTTCCGATAGAAAAGGTGGATTTGGCAGTCTCGATATTTATTATTCACAACGCAAAAATGGTAAGTGGACTTATCCTGAAAATCTCGGCGCGACAATTAATTCTGTCGCTTGGGAAACTCAGCCAAGTATTTCTGCTGATGGGAAAACTTTGTACTTCGTGAGTTCACGCGCCGGTGGTTATGGCGGTGGTGATATTTATGTGTCAACTAAAAATGAAAAGGGTTTGTGGACGAAACCTATAAACCTTGGACCAACTATCAATACAAAGTATGAAGATGAATCACCGTTCATTCATTCTGACGGACAAACATTTTATTTTTCAAGCGATGGTCATCCGGGCATGGGCGGTATTGATATTTTTTATTGCAGAAAAGATTCATCGGGCAAATGGAGTAACCCAATCAACTTGGGTTATCCAATCAATACAAAAAATGACGAGTTGAGTTTCACTGTAACACTCGACGGAAAAAAAGTTTTTTACAGTAGCGAAAAAGTAAAAGGTGATTTTGATTTATATTATTTCGACATGCCTGAAAGTGCAAAACCAAAACCTGTTACCTACCTGAAAGGAATTATTTCAAACGCAACAACCAATGAGTTTCTTGAAGCAAGTGTTCAGTTGATTGATTTGGAAAATGGAAACATCATTAACAGTTTTTCTTCTGTTGCCTCAACAGGAGAGTATTTGATTTCAATCCCTGCGGGGAAAAATTATGCGTTCAATGTTTCGAAGAAAGGATTTCTTTTTCACAGCGAAAATTTTTCTCTCGCTGACAATAATCCAACCGAACCATATCAGTTAAACATAAAATTGCAACCGCTGAAAACAGGAGAGAGCGTAGTGCTTAAAAATATTTTCTTCGAAACAAATTCTTTTGAACTGAAAAAAGAATCAACAGTTGAATTGGATAAATTATCTCAATTGCTGAAAGATAATCCTGCAATGAAAATTGAAATTGGCGGACACACAGATAATATAGGAAGCGACCAGTCGAATCAAACACTTTCTGAAAACAGAGCGAAAGCAGTGAATGATTATTTAGTGAAAGCAGGAATTGTTGCAACACGATTGACATACAAAGGTTATGGAAAAACAAAACCGATTGCAACGAATGATACTGAAGAAGGTCGTGCATTAAATCGCCGAACAGAATTTACTGTTACATCTACCGAATAAAATCTTTGGCATTATTTTTAATCCATCAGAAAAAATTAACTTCCATGAACAAATTATTTTACTCTTTCATTTTCATTCTCATTAGCTCGAATCTTTTCGCGCAAAAAATTTTAACAGGCGATAAAAGATTAAAAGCCATCAGTGCTGAACCTGTTGTGTATTTAGATGATACAATTTACAGTAAAGCGAAACCATATGCTTTGATGAAACAAATTAAAGTGAATGAATATCATCCGGACTGTAGCGTAAAAAATATGCGTGGTGAAGAATTGATTTATATAAAGTGGGACACCAAATCAGGAATGTTGGGTGCTTATGTTTTAACTTTTAAGAAAGATGGCAAGAGCGTGAAACTGACTGTTACTGATGAAGAAAAATTCCCTGAACTCATTGTCAATAGTGATTTATTCGTGAACAACGATGTGCCATCTGACAGAGAAGCAAATTTCATTAGCAACAACGGCGGTTCAACAACTGAAACAAAAACAACAAGCAAAAGCAATTCGGAAATTTATGTTGCTGATAAATTCATCACTCAGGATTTGGTGAAAATAGGAGAGTGGAAACTCGTGAACACTTACTATCAGGATAAAAAATTGTGGCACGAAACAGAATGGTACGATAAGGGCGGAACAAAAGTGGCGCAGGCAAAATACATGTACGAAGACCCCGACCAGGCAATGGTGCTTACTTATTCTGATAATAAAACCGTTCAACTTCCTGTTGGTCCATCAAAGAGTGCGAAGAAGATTGTTGCAACTTATTTAAGAGAAAACGGTTACCTGTAACAGTTAATTTCATTTTATGAAAAAGCCGCTCCAAATTATTGGAACGGCTTTTTGTTCTTAGGTGGAAGAACTAGTTAAAATTATTTTTCTTCTGTTCTGAAACGGAATGCGATTCCTGTATTGGCAAACCATCCATCCAGATTTCGTTGATAAACATTACTTGACGATTGCAGTTCGTTGCTATTATTATACAACTGATACATTCTTCCGAAAGTGTGGCCGCCTTCAGCAAACCAAACTAAATGTTTGGTGATGTAACAGTTTACAAATGCTTTCAATTCGTTATGACCAAAACTTTTGTCACCATCACGCACAAACATATTTCCTGATTGTGATTGCAAACTATAAGAGCCGGTGATAGATAAATAAGATGCGCCCGCATAAAGCGATTTTCCCATTTTGTATTCCATATTAAAGTTCGCAGGTAAATCTCCCCAAATATTTATTTTGTCGCCAACTCTCCACTCAATACCTAATAGTGGCATAAAGAAATTTCCAAAGCATTCTTTATTGTAATAAGCACCGAAATGATATTTTAAACTTTCATTTTTCTTGTAATTGAATAACAGGATTCCTCCCATCTGAAAATTCTTTTTTCCAAATGAAATATTATCGGAATTAATTTTCGGAAGTGTGAGCACCAATGTTTTCCATTTCTCATTCTTCCAATGTTTTTCGTAACCAATGGCGAGTGAGGTACTGTATAAATATTTATGCTCTGAAATTTTTCCGGCAGTGTTAAAATTCAGTTGGGTGTAATCTCCACCAAACAAAATCACATCTTTGTTTTTCTGAACCATCGGAAGCATAAAGGTTGCTTCGTACTGCATTACAGAAAGTTTGCTTGATGCATCTGTTACATAGGCACTTCCCGGAAAATATTGTGCTTTCACATTCAGTAAATCAACAAAGGGTTGCGCCGAAATATTATTGGAGATGCAGAAAAAAACTGAAACAGAAAAAATCTTTTTAAGGAAATTGAAATTCGTTTTCATTGAAAAGGACTGGAAGTGTTTTATAATTCCAGCTCTCCTAACGAATTGAAACCGAAAAGGTTTTAAAAATATTTACCAGAGATTTTTACTGAATGAAAGCGGTTTTATCATTGCTTTTATTCTCTGCAATCGCTTTTCTGATCTTCAATAATTTTTCGAGAAGAGGTTCTATCAACTCCAGCTTCAGCATATTACTTCCATCCGATTTTGCAACAGAAGGATTCGGATGTGTTTCAATAAATAATCCATCAACACCAACTGCTACTCCTGCTTTTGCAATGGTTTCAATGAACTCAGGTTTGCCACCAGTAACACCTGCTGCAGAATTTGGTTGCTGAACCGAGTGAGTGCAATCAAGCATAACAGGTACTTTGAATTTCTGCATCTCAACAATGTTGCGATAATCAACCACCAAATCAGAATAGCCGAAAGAGTTTCCACGCTCAGTCAGAAAAACATTTTTGTTTCCTGACTCAAAGCATTTATCAATTGCATGTTTCATTGAAGCAGCAGAAAGAAATTGACCCTTCTTAATGTTGACTGCCTTTCCTGTTTTTGCAGCAGCAATAATTAAATCGGTTTGTCGACAGAGAAAAGCAGGTATCTGTAACACATCAACATATTTTGCAGCAAGAGCAGCTTCGTGTGATTCATGAATATCTGTTACAACAGGAACTTGCAATTGCCATCGAACTTTTTCCAAAATGCGCAATGCTTTCTCATCACCGATTCCAGTGAATGAAGAATGTGCTGAGCGATTCGCCTTTCGAAAAGAAGATTTGAAGATGAATGGAATTTCTAATCGCGAACAAACTGCCTTCAGATGTGTTGCAGTTTTCATAATCATTTCTTCATCCTCAACTACACACGGGCCGGCGATGAGAAAAAAATTGTTTGAAGAAATATTTTGTAAAAGTGGAATGTCGGGATACATAGAATGAATTCAAAAATTTAAAATCAAAGATTAAAAAATAATTCAGATTGAAATGGTTTCACCGATTTTCATTAGCGTTAAATCTTTTCCGTTGCGCTCAAATTCCTCGATAGCATTTTCGTGGTCAATAATAATTGTTGAAAAACTATCGTAGTGCATCCCTATTATTTTATCACAGGCGATGAACTCGGCGCAGGTGGCGGCATCAATGTAATCCATGGTATAATAATTTCCAATTGGCAGAATGGCGAAATTAATTTTATATCGGGCCCCTATTAATTTCATGTCCATAGTAAGCGCGGTATCGCCGGCGAAATAAAAATTACCCTCTTTAGTTTCAACAATAAATCCTTCGGGGTTTCCTCCGTAAGTTCCATCAGTGAATTTGCTTGAGTGCATGGCGACCACATATGTCACTTTCCCGAAATCAAAATTCACACTTCCTCCGAAATTCATTCCAAATCCTTCGAATCCTTTTTTCTCGAAGTACGAAACGATTTCATAATTGGAAATAATTTTTGATTTGGAATTTTTTCCAATCAATTCAACATCACCAACATGATCGCCGTGCGCGTGTGAAATCAAAATATAATCAGCCCTAATTTTTTTGACATCAATATTTTTCGCCAATGGATTTCCATTGACAAACGGGTCGAAGAGTAAATGTTTTCCATTCACCTCGACACCAAAACAAGAATGACCGTAATAAGTGAGTTTCATAGTTATCTAAAAATGAAAAATTTAATCGTTGCGAAACAGGTTTTCACTTTTCGTTTTACATTAGTATCCGTATTTCTCCTTCCAGTTTTTCCTTAAAAAATCGCGCATCTCATTTTCTCTCGCGTTATTTCCCGGCTCGAATATTTTTTGTCCTGAAATTTTTTCGGGAAGGTATTCGAGGTTCACAAAATTTCCTTCGTGCGAATGCGCGTAATCATATTCCCTTCCGTAGTTCAGTTCCTTCATCAGTTTGGTTGGAGCGTTGCGCAAGTGTAACGGTACGGAAAGGTCGCCTGTTTTTCTCACCGCTTCCATAGCGTCTTCAATCGCCATGTATGACGCGTTGCTTTTGGGAGAACAAGCGAGATAAATTACCGTTTGCGAAAGAATTATTCTGCATTCCGGATAACCGATAGAGTTGACCGCCTGAAAACAAGAGTTCGCCAATACAAGAGCTGTTGGATTCGCGTTGCCGATATCCTCACTCGCCAAAATCAACATTCGCCGCGCGATGAACAACGGGTCTTCGCCACCTTCAATCATTCGCGCGAGATAATATACCGCCGCGTTAGGGTCGGAGCCGCGCATCGATTTAATGAACGCGGAAATAATATCGTAGTGTTGTTCGCCGCCCTTGTCGTAGAGCGCTATTTTTTTGCTCACCGAATTCGTCACCAACTCATTCGTGATTTCAATTTCATTTTCATCGGCCGAACTGATTACGATTTCGAACAGGTTCAATAATTTTCTAGCGTCTCCACCTGATAATCTCAACAGCGATTCCTCTTCTTTCAAAGTAATTTTTTTTCCGCGAAGCCATTCATCTTTTTGCATTGCGTGATTGAGCAACTGTAACAGTTGGTCTTTCGACAATGAATTCAAAACAAAAACCTGACAGCGTGAGAGCAATGCCGAGATAACTTCGAACGAAGGATTTTCAGTAGTGGAGCCAATCAGAGTGATAATTCCTTTCTCCACCGCACCGAGCAACGAATCCTGTTGCGATTTACTGAAGCGATGAATTTCGTCAATGAACAAAATAGCTTTTCCTTTTTGCTTCGCCTGCTCGATAACTTCACGAATGTCTTTTACTCCGGAGTTAATTGCACTCAAAGAAAAAAATGGAAGCGCAGTTTGCTCGGCAATCATTTGTGCGAGGGTGGTTTTGCCAACTCCAGGTGGTCCCCAGAAAATCATAGAAGGAATCATTCCCTTCTCCACGAGATTGCGAAGCGGTTTATTTTTTCCAACTAAATGTTCTTGCCCCGCCAATTCATCCCACGAGCGCGGACGAACTCTTTCGGCTAACGGAATACTTAAATTATTTGCCACAGATTACTTAAAATTATAGCCACAGATTCACAGATTGATATTCATAGACACAAAATTATTCTTTATTCAAATCACGAAATTATTTGGATTGATCGCCACGGATTCACTGATTAAATTTATCAGAAATAATAATAATTAAATAATTTGTGAATCCGTGGCAATCCTTCTTTTAAAATATAACACGCTTGTAAACCAATGAGTCTTCACCAAAATTAAGAATCAAACCCACCTTACATTTTGAAACCGCTAAGTAATTTATTGTTTGAGAATAATGTTCATCAGCAATTCCTTTTTGCGCTTTCACTTCCACAATTACTTTTTCAAGAATTACAAAGTCAGCGTAAAAATTGTGTTGTAGCGTTGTTCCTTTATATTCAATCCTGAATTCTTTTTCCCTCTCAAAGAATATATTTCGTTTTCTTAACTCAAATTCCAAAGCATCTTTGTAAACAATTTCAAGAAACCCTTTACCAAGAATTTTATGAATCTCCATCGCAATTCCTATAATTTCATAGGTTTCACTTTTCAAAGGAAATATTTTTTCTTCTTCCATGATTCTGAAATTTTAATTGCGAAAAATAATCTGTGAATCCGTGGCGAAAATTTCTTTTTATAAATCTTTAATCAAGCCCTTACTTTTTAATTTATCGCCTGAGGCCGCTCATCATTTTACTACCATGATGATGAAGCGGAAATTATTTCAATGGTCACTGGAGAAAATGTGTTCTTATCATCATCCTTCTCTTCAGCGTGAAGTGATGGGTTTAAAATTCCCGAATCCGGTTGGTCTCGCGGCGGGGTTCGATAAGAATGGATTTTACATCTGTGAAATGGAAGCACTTGGTTTTGGTTTTATAGAAGTAGGAACTGTTACACCCTTGCCGCAATCCGGAAATGAAAAGCCACGATTGTTTCGTTTGCCGAAGGATGAAGCGCTCATTAACCGAATGGGATTTAATAATTATGGAGTTGAAGTAGCAGCAGCGAGAATTAAAAGTTACCGAATGGTTGTTGGTCAGGCGACCAACAACGGCAATTCATCGCAAATTATTATTGGCGGCAACATCGGAAAAAATAAAATCACTCCGAATGAAAAAGCAGTTGATGATTATTTAATCTGCTTTGAAAAATTATTTGACGCGGTTGATTACTTCGTTGTGAATGTGAGTTCACCGAACACGCCGAACCTTCGTGAGTTGCAGGAGGAAAAACCTTTGCGCGAAATTCTTTCTGAACTTCAGAAGAAAAATTTTCAGAAGGAAAAGCCAAAACCTTTGTTATTAAAAATTGCTCCCGATCTGTCTATTGAACAAATTGATTTGATAATTAAAATTTGTATTGACACCAAGTTAAATGGCGTTGTCGCAACGAACACCACAATCAATCGCGATGGATTAAAAACTTCCTCGAAGAAATTATCGCAAGTTGGTGCAGGAGGACTAAGCGGAAAACCACTCCAGAAAAAATCAACAGAAATTATTCAGCACATTGCAAAACAAACCAACAAGCAGTTAGTGATTATGGGTGTTGGTGGAATTCATACAGCCGATGATGCAATGGAAAAATTAGATGCCGGAGCTGATTTAATTCAGTTTTATACAGGACTTATTTATGAAGGTCCGATGGTAGTGAAAAATATTTTGAAGGGAATCACCCATTAATCCCAAATACATACTGAATAATATTCGCGCCCATTTGCAATGCCTTGGTGCGAAGTTCAATTGGGTCGTTGTGTACATCATCCCAGCCATCGCCGAGGTCGCATTCAAAATTGTAGAAAGCAACAAGTCGTCCTTCGTAAATCAACCCGAAACCCTGTGGAATTTTATCGTCGTGTTCATGAATTTTCGGTAATCCATTCGGGAAATTATATTTTCCGTGATACACGGGATGTGAGAAGGGCAACTCAACAAAATCTAATTCAGGAAAAACTTTTTTCATAGCTGTTCGGATGTAAGGATCCAATCCATAATCATCATTGATAAAAAGAAAGCCGCCGCCAATTAAGTAAGTGCGAAGGTTTTGAGCTTCGTCATTATTGAAAACAACATTGCCGTGACCGGTCATGTACACGAACGGATAATTAAAAATATCAGGACTGCCTGGCTCGACAGTCGCGTATTCATCACTGAGGTTTGTTCCGATGTTGTCGTTGCAGAAGCGGGCAAGATTCCGTAGCGAATGAACATCGTTATACCAATCGCCACCGCCGCTGTATTTTAATAAAGCTAATTGAACGGTAGGAGCGGGAGCGAATGCGAAAAAGACTGTTACACTTAAAAGTAGAGAAAGAAAAATAGTTTTCAGTTTCATTGGTTCAGCGAATTTAGTTGAACAATCGCAACCAGGGCCGCGGTTTCAGTTCTCAACCTGTTGTTACCTAAAATTACTTCCGTAAAACCTTCATCACTCGCCAATGATAATTCCTTGCCGGAAAAATCTCCTTCAGGTCCAATCAAAATCAAAACATCATTTTCCTTTTTATAAACTGAAGAAAGAGATATTTTATTTTGCGCTAAGTGGCAAATGAATTTTTCACCTTTCACCTTTGATTTTTCACTTAAAAATTTTTCAAACGCGATTATTTCGTTCAACTTCGGAAGTGTCGCCCTCACTGATTGTTTCATCGCACTCACACAAATCCGGTTCAATCGTTCAATATTAATTTTTCTGCGTTCGCTGTGTTCACATTCAAGAAAGGAGATTTCCGTTACGCCAATCTCCACAGCTTTCTCACAAAGCCACTCCATGCGATCCATATTTTTTGTTGGAGCGATAGCGAGATGAAGCTTGAAACTTAATCCTTCGCTCTCTTTGCATTTTTCAATTACCTCAAACCGACAATGGTCTTTATGCGCCATTGTAATTTTTGCCTTATAGAAATTTCCAACACCATCAATAATATTGAGTTCATCTCCGACATTATGCCGAAGCACTTTCACGCAATGATATGATTCTTCATCGCTGAGTTCATGAATTCCATTTATGATTTCGGGGCAGTAGAATAATTCCACTTCGGCTAAAAATTATTGATGAAAAGTTTCAGCAATAATACAATCAAACTTTTCGGTATAATTCTTTTTCAATTTTTTGAAAGGAAGGAGAACTGAATTCGTGATTGATAGAAAGAATGCCTCCCGGTTTCACGACACCGCAAATGTTTTCAAGCGAAGTTTCAATATCCTTTACGCGATTTAAAACATTGTACGCGACAACAATTTCGGCCTGCATGTTTATTTTTTGTGTTTCGATATTGATGAGCTGACTCTGAACTGGAATTTTAAATCCGTTATAGTTGCTCAGTTTGCTCGCGGCCTCAACAACTTTTTTCTCAATATCAAAGACATAAATTTTATTAGGATGCAAGTCTGCAAGAGTGTAAAGCAGATTATGAAGTTCCGGGCAATTCAACTCAAACAGGTTTGTGTGTCTGATGGAAGTTTCAATGGCTTTTGTAAGAGATGATTCAATGATAAAATTCAATCAAATGAATCTAACTTGGATGCATATCATATTGGAGGTCAATCACAATCACAATATTTTGGCATTGGTGATTTATCAATCATCTTTTATTTTACTATTAAAAAATTTAGTCAAAAGAAATTAACTACTACTGTTTTACGATGCACCACCATTTATTAGCCAATCATAAATTTAGTTTTTCGAAAGTTGTTTACTTCAATTGGTTTCCTATTTTCGACTTCCAATTTTTAAACATGATAAAAAAATACTTTCTCTTACTTACACTTGTTAGTGTAACAGTTTGCAATTCTTTCGCACAAACTTTCGGTGGTTCTCCTGAAAGTTTTTCAAAATCACTTTTAACACAAACAATTCCTTCCATTAAAACACCGGAAGTTGATGCTGCAACTTTGCTTGCGGAAGATGCTTTAAATGTCGACAAAAATGTTCCTTACAGGTTTGGTTTTAATCACTTCGTAAATATTAATGCAGCACAGCACGGTATTTGGGAAACACTTTCAAACGGAGATAAAATCTGGAGGATGAAAATTGAATGCCCAGAAGCATTTTCAATAAATATTTCTTTCAGCAATTTTAATATCCCTCCAAGCGCACAGCTTTTTCTTTATGATGAAAACAAAACGCACATTATTGGTGCTTACACTTCACAGAATGTTACACCTGATTATTTTCTTGGAACTGACTTGCTTCCGGGAAGCGTGATGATTCTTGAATATGATGAACCAGCCTTCGTTCCTTTTCATGGAGAGCTTGAAATTTATAGAATCACACATGGTTACAGGGATGCTTTCAATTTTGCTAAGTCCTATGGTGATGCTGGAAGTTGTCAAACAAATATTAATTGCCCTGTAGGAGCAAACTGGCAGGTGACAAAAAAAGCTGTGGTTTGTATTGTTGATGGCGGAGAAATTTGCACTGGAGCTATGGTGGCAGATGTTCCTCATAGCGGCACTCCATATTTTCTTACTGCAAATCATTGCATTCAAGGTGCAACAGTTTCTACATGGGTCTTTCGTTTTAATTGGGAAGCTACTGGTTGTTCAAATCAAAACGGACCAACAAACCAAACTGTAAATGGATGCGTGCTTCGTGGAAATAAATCTTCATCTGATTTTGCTTTACTTGAACTGAATAATATTCCGCCACAATCTTATGGAGTATTTTATGCAGGATGGAATCGTCAGAATACCCCTGACTTAATGAGTATTGGTATTCACCATCCCAGTGGAGATATCAAGAAAATATCTTTTGATAACAATCCGTGTACTTCTACAAGCTGGAGTGGAACACCTTCTAACTCCCACTGGAAGGTTGATTGGGATGGTGGTCAGTGTACTGAACCTGGCTCAAGCGGCTCACCTCTTTTTGATCAGGATCACAGAATTATTGGTCAGCTTCATGGTGGAGCCTCGGCATGTGGAAGTACAGATATGACTGACGAATATGGAAAATTCTGGATGAGTTGGGACTTAGGAACAACAAATGCAACTCAATTAAAACATTGGCTCGATCCACAAAACACTGGAAACTTAACTGAAGATGGTTTTGATCCATGGGCGCCCACTGATACTATAAATCTTGCCATGCAATCATTCAATGTAACGGGTGCAAGCATTTGTTTGGGTGATACAGTAGTTCCCACTTTTACAATTAAAAATACAGGAATCAACGCTGTTACAACATTCAATATTCAATATCATTTAGATGGTGCAAGTAATCAGAATTATGTATGGAATGGAAACCTTTTGCACAATGAAATTGCAACTGTTACACTTCCATGGTTTGTGCCTGTTGCAGGAGGGCATAATTACTGGGTGCATGTTTCAACAGTAAACGGAATGCCCAGCGATCAAGAAATTATTGATGACACATTGCAATATTCATTCACTGTAATTTCCGGAATGCATTTGCAGATTGCATTAACAACCGATAACAATGCTTCACAAACTTCAATGGATATTAAAAGCTCAATAGGGACAATCGTGAATTCGTGGACTGGTTTTGCAAACAATACTACTTATAATCTTTATGCCTGTCTTGATTCAGGCTGTTACACTTTCACCATTTACGATACAGGTGGAAATGGAATATGCTGCACCAATGGAAATGGGCATTTCCATGTTATTGATGAAGCGGGGCATGTGATTGCTGACGGTGGCGCTTTTACTGCATCGTCTGCAAAACAATTTTGTTTAGGTGTTCCTGTTACATCTGCGTTTACAATTGTTGACAATACGCTGTGTCAGGGTAAACCAATTACAACAAGTAATACTTCAATCAATGCATATAGTTATCAATGGTCGTTAACAGGTCCGACAACTCAAACAAGTTCTAACTTAACTTTCAACTATACACCAACACTGGCTGGCAGTTATACTTTAACCTTGATAGTTGATAATGGTGGTTCTTATGATACTTCATCGCAAACAATTACTGTGTTCCCTGTTCAGACTTTGAACACCACAAACACTCAGGCAAGTTCTTCAACTGCTGCTGATGCAAGTATTAATCTGACTGTGGTTGGCGGAACTTCTCCGTTTACTTATCACTGGACTACCAATGCAAATGGAGCAACTACACAAGATTTGAATAACATAGCTGCAGGTGTTTATTGTGTAACAGTTACTGATGCTAACAATTGCACCAAAACTACCTGTGTAACAGTTCCTTACTTTGAAGGATTATCTGAATTGTATTTCGAAGCGGTTAAAATTTTCCCTAACCCTGCTAATACCGAAATTGAAATTGATTTAGGTGGAATAAAATTGAATTCATTAATTCTGTTTGATGAAACTGGAAGAAGAATCTCGGTGATAAAATCTGAAACAAACAATCACATTTATTTTGATTTGAAAAATGTCGCATCAGGAGTTTATTTCTTACAAGGAGAAAATGAAATCGGAATTTTCAACCGGAAAATTGTTGTCGTTCACCCTTAGAGAATAGTTTCTAATGGTTGTTGATTAATTCACAACTGTTCTGTAAAACATCATTCTAAATTTCGCCTCTGATGAAAATCAGAGGCGATTTTTTTTGATTCACAAATCACTATTCAAACAATGAATTCACAGGAACTCTATCAACAGTATGTAACAGCAATGCGAAAAATTGCTGATATAAAATATTCCATTGCAGTGCTTGGCTGGGACCAGGAATGTTATCAACCAAAAAAAGGAGCAGAGTTTCGTGCGCAACAGATCGGAACTCTCAGTGGAATGGCTCACGATTTATTTGTGGATGATAACCTCGGAAATATTTTATCAAAATTGCTGAATGCTGATTTGAGTGAAGTACAGAAGAGAAATGTTGAAGAAACTTTAAAGGACTACACACGCGAAAAAAAATATCCGACTTCGTTTGTTGAGAAAATGGCGAGTGTTACATCACAAACTTATCAAGCTTGGTTGAAGGCAAGAGAAGCAAATGATTTCAAGGTTTTTCGACCGATGTTAGAAACGATGATTGATTTAAAGAGAGAAGAAGCTGCAATTCTCACATACGAAAATCATCCTTATGATGCCTTGATGGATATGTATGAGCCGGGAGCGAAAACTGCTGAGTTAGATATTTTATTTAAAGAAGTGCGCTTAAACCTTGTTGACTTTGTAAAAGAAATTGCAGTGAAGGCACAGATGCGAACAGATTTTCTGAAAAGAAGTTTTCCGTATCAGCAGCAATGGGATTTCGGTATTGATGTGTTGAAACAAATGGGATATGATTTTGATGCAGGTCGTCAGGATATTTCGCCTCATCCGTTCACTACCAATTTCAGTATGCATGATGTGCGTGTAACAACCCGCGTGAATGAAAACGATTTTAGCACTATGCTCTGGAGCTGCATTCACGAAGGCGGTCATGCATTATACGAACAAGGATTATTGCCGGAGTATTATGGTTTACCCATGGGAGAAGCAGTATCTCTCGGTATTCACGAATCGCAATCGCGCTTATGGGAGAATTTAGTTGGCAGAGGTTTCGGTTATTGGAAAGGAAAATTTCCTGCGCTTAAAAATATTTTTCCTGCTCAATTTGGTGATGTAACAGTCAAGGAGTTTTATAATGGAATAAATAAAGTGCAACCATCCTTTATTCGGGTGGAAGCAGACGAACTTACTTATCACTTTCACATCATGGTTCGGTTTGAGATTGAAAAAGGATTAATGGATAAATCGTTGCAGGTGAAAGACCTTTCAGAGATCTGGAACTCGCGCTACAAAGAATATCTGGGTGTAACAGTTCCGTCAGATAACAAAGGAGTGTTACAGGATATTCATTGGAGTCATGGAAGTATTGGTTATTTCCCGACTTATTCTCTGGGAAGTTTTTATTCAGTTCAATTTTTTAATCGGGCAGCAAAAGAAATTTCAGGATTGAACGAACAGATTGAACAAGGAAACTTGTTGCCACTTCGTGAATGGCTTCGCGAAAAAATTCATGTGCATGGTCGCCATTATACCGCGCGTGAATTGTGTGAACGCATCACCGGCGAGCCGCTCAATTTCAAACACTTTATGAATTATGCAAAGAAGAAGTATGAGGAGATTTATTGCTAAGATATTTTCTTACGATTCTTTGTCCAAAAAATTCCGGCGATTCCGGTAATCATCATCAGCACGGCGATGATTTCCGCTTGCGTGGGATTGATTCCAAGAAAGTGATATTGTGAATTCACTCGAATTTGTTCAATGGAAAATCTCTCGATGCCATTCAGGATTAAATAAATGCTGAATAACATCCCCGGAATGGAAATTCTTTTTCTCAATGACCAGAGAATTCCGAAAATAATAAGGCACATCACCGTTTCATAAAATGGAGTCGGAAAAACTGTTACAGGTAATTCAAAGCAATGTCGACCGACGCAATTTTCAATCGGCACTCCTTCGTTGATGACATTGTGAGGAAACTTATAAGCCCACATCCAATCGGGAAGAAAAGAAAGTATGGATGGTTTTGGCGCAATGTTATTGATTCCCCAATCGCCATCACCCGCGACCTGACAACCGATTCTTCCAATCGCATAACCGAAAATCAATGTAGTCGCCATGGCGTCTGCCATGTGAAACACCGGGATTTTATTTTTAATGCAGTAGAAAATAATAACAGCTGATCCGAATATCAATCCGCCATACCAGGTAAGTCCGCTGAACGAAATCATCGCTTCAAGCGGGTGCTGAATAAAGAAGGATGGGTTCTCAAGATTGTCGAAAATTTTCGCGCCGAGTAATCCGAAGATGGCGGCGTAAATAACTATCTCGCTCACTAATTGCCGGGGATAGAGTGTAACAGATTCTGTTTTCGGCTCTGGTAGTTGTTGCTTTTTCTTTTCGTAATATTTTGAATAAGCGAAAAAAGCGGCGATTAAAATTCCGCCAATCCAACTTCCCTGCGCCGAGAAAACAAATGCTTGCGGATTAGCAGTGAAAATGCTGATGTTAAAAATTATTCCAACAACTTTGAATCCGAGAACAAAGCCGATAACGGCGTTTAAGATTAAGTCTGTTACAGTCGCTGGTTTTCCGATAACAGTGTCGCGGATAATAGGAGTGAGGAGTCCGGATTTTTCTTTTCGTTCGAGTTCTTTGTAAAGAATATAGGCGCTGCTTAAAAACGCGACCGCCATCATCAATCCGAACATCTGAAAAATATACAGGAACGATAAATCAATTCCGGTTAAACTTTTTACTAAATCGCCAAGGGTTGGATACATGTGTTCAGTTGATAGTTGTTGGTTGCTTGTTTGTAGTGTAACAGATTTCACCTGAAACAAAATCATCTTCCGATGAAACAAGTTTTACAGGCGCTATTTTATTTATTAATTCAAATTGATAAGGCACTTTTACTTTCACATAATTATCGCTGAACCCTTCAAGCATTCCATCATGCTCTTCTGATTCGAAAAGCACATTTCGTGTTTCTCCTATGTGCTGAGCGTAAAAATGATTTCTCTTTTTTTCTGAAAGCTGACGAAGGATTTTATTTCGCTCCTGTCGAACACGCGCCGGAATTTTTTCAATCATTAATGCAGCTTCAGTATTCGCACGCTCAGAATAAGTGAACACATGAAGGTAAGAAACATCAAGTGATGAAAGAAAATCCGCGGTCTCTTTGAATAGCTCGTCTGTTTCTCCCGGAAAACCAACAATCACATCAACACCAATGCAAGCGTACGGCATCACTGATTTTATTTTTTCCACTCTGCTCACATACAAATCACGCAGGTAGCGTCGCTTCATGTTTTTCAATACTTCGTCAGAGCCGGACTGTAACGGTATATGAAAATGCGGCATAAATTTTTTCGACCGCGCCACAAAATCAATCATTTCATCTTTCAGCAAATTCGGTTCGATTGATGAAATTCGAAAGCGCGAAATTTCTTCAACTTTATCTAACGCCTGAATGAGTTCAAAGAAGTTTTCGTTGCGTGTATTATTTACCGCGTCAATTCCGAAGTCGCCAATGTTCACTCCCGTCAATACAATTTCTTTTACTCTGGCTTCAGCTAATTCATTCGCCTGTAACACTACATTCATAATAGAGTCGCTTCGGCTTTTTCCGCGAGCGAGGGGAATGGTGCAATAAGTACAAGAGTAATCGCAACCATCCTGCACTTTTAAAAACGCGCGGGTGCGTTCACCTAATGAATAACTGCTTTTAAAAAAATTCACCTCACTGATATCGCAACTGAAGAACACGGCTTTCTCCCCATGAATTTTTTCTTCAGGCAATTCAGTGAAATATTTCGAAAGGTTGAACTTATCATTTGTTCCAACAACCAAATCAACCCCTTCAATCGATGCGATCTCTTCGGGTTTTAATTGGGCGTAGCAACCTGTAACGACAATTTTCGCGTTGGGAGAATTACGCAACGCCCGCTTCACGATAGTTCGTGTTTCCTTATCAGCGTTCTCAGTAACCGAGCAGGTATTGATTAAATAAATATCCGCGGCTTCTTCAAACTTCACTTTGTTGTAACCTTCTTTTTCGAGGTTGCGGGCAATGGTGGAGGTTTCCGCAAAATTTAATTTGCAGCCAAGAGTGTGATAAGCGATTGTTTTACCTTTTTCAGTCACGCGGGCAAAAGTAATAGTTGCCGGCTAATCTGTTTTTACACTCGATTTACAATTGACTTCTTATTTTGCAGCCCCTTCAAAAAAAAATTTCAAGTCACACAATATTTATCACGAATCGCTGTTAGAGTGCTGTCATTAAAGAATTTGAAAACACCTTTTACTCCCCTTTCTGTCCTAATTATTTATTCGTGCATATGCATGTTATTACCTTCTTGCAATATTGTAAATCCACCGGAAGATATTCCCGCTTATATGCAGGTTGATTCACCTTCGATGGTTATTACCAATTCAGCCCAGGGAACCGCTTCGCAAAAAATTCAGGATGTATGGTGTTACATTAATGAAAACCTACAGGGTGTGTATGAAATGCCAATGACTTTCCCGATCCTGAATCAGGGAACGCAAAATTTGGTTTTCGCGGGCGGAGTTTTAAAAAATGGTGTGGCAGGAACTCATGTCGCTTATCCGTTTTTCGCGCTTGACACTTTTTTAGTGATTCTTGAACCGACGAAGACTTATCATTTCAAGCCAACTTTCAACTACAAGCAAGGAACATTTTTTCAATTCGTTCAGGATTTTGAATCAGGAAACAATTTTGAAAAAGTTGCGGGAGACACCACTATTATTCGCTTGAACGATTCAAATGTTTTTGAAGGAACTTATTGCGGTTACATAAAACTCGATGCGTCATATGTGTTTGCTGAATGTAAAACTTCCGATACTTATCCTTATCACAACGATGGCTCGCCCTATTATCTTGAAATGAACTACAAGTGCAATCAGACTTTTCAGGTGGGAGTTTTAGCGAATACATCTAGCACGGCGGTGAAATATTATCAGTGGAACATCACTCCAAAAACGGAGTGGAATAAAATTTATCTTGACTTATCGGATGTTTTAGCTTCCATCATTCCGAATGATTTTGGCATTTTAATAAAAGTTGAAAAGGACACGACTGTTACAACGAGCGAAGTTTTTATTGACAACATTAAATTGCTGACGCTACAATGAAACCTTATATCCGCGCCGGTATTTTAAGATATGTGTTCGCTGATATTTTCAGTACGCTTATCGGCTGGATGTTGTTTTTTCTGTTCCGTAAAATTTATATTGAAGATTTTTCGCTCAGCGATTTTGATTTACTGATCGCTGATAAACGATTTTTTCTCGGCATCATCGTTATTCCGTTCGGATGGGTTTTGCTTTTCTGGACGCTTGGATTTTACACCAATATTTATCGCAAGTCGCGCATCAACGAGATGGCGAAAACTTTTTTAGTGATCGGGTTCGGTGTAATCATTTTGTTTTTCACGGTTATGCTCGACGATAGAATCGTGAATTATCGCGATTACTATATTTCAGTCGCGTTCCTTTTATTCTCACAATTTCTCTTGACGGGAATTTTTCGTTCCATTGTTTTGAATAATGCGAAACGACAATTAATCAATCGAAAAATCGGATTCAATACTTTAATCATTGGCGGAAACACGAGAGCGATTGAGATTTTTAAAGAAATAACGAAAGACAATTCGCAGGGATATAATGTCGTCGGTTTCGTTGATACGAATGGAAATTCCACCAATGGACTCGTCGACCATCTGAAATGTTTAGGAAAATTAAATCAACTGAGAGAGTTGATTCACGAGCATCAGATAGAAGAAGTAATTATCGCCATCGAAACTTCTGAGCATCCGCGATTGAACAGCATCATCAATCTTTTGGTGAACCGAAATGTGATTATAAAATTGATTCCCGATACTTATGATATTCTGAGCGGTTCTGTAAAAATGAATCAGTTGTTGGGGGCGGCTTTCATTGAAATTTATCCTGAGTTAATGGCGCAGTGGCAATATAATTTCAAGCGCATGGAAGATATTTTCGTGGCTGTAACAGTAATGATTTTGCTTTCGCCGGTTTATTTATTCTGCATGTTGCGGGTAAAATTTTCTTCTCACGGAAAAATATTTTATCGTCAGCAACGAATCGGATTGCACGGCAAGCCGTTCACGATTTATAAATTCCGTTCGATGTATGAAGACGCGGAGAAAGACGGCCCGGCTCTTTCAAGTCACGACGATGAACGAATTACTCCATTCGGAAAAGTGATGCGCAAGTGGCGGCTCGATGAGTTGCCACAGTTTTATAATGTGCTGAAAGGTGAAATGAGTTTGATTGGTCCACGACCCGAACGACAATTTTATATTGACCAACTCGTTCAATCAACTTCCGACTATGTAAATATTCAACGGGCAAAACCAGGTATTACTTCATATGGAATGGTGAAATTTGGTTATGCTTCTTCAATTAATGAAATGGTGCAGCGCATGAAGTATGATTTGCTGTATATCGAAAACATGTCGCTCATACTCGATTTTAAAATCATGATTTATACCGTGAAAACGATTATGCAGGGAAAAGGGAAATAATTTTTCAGAAGGGAATTTTATTGACCGTGAGAAATTAATATTGCGCCATGAAAAAGTGGTTTGCTAAAAACAAACAGTCAATAATTTTTTGGTTCAAGCGCGCTGGTGTAATCGGATTTTTATTTTTCCTGATTAAAGGGCTGATATGGCTGGCCCTTGGTTATGTGATATTTAAGTGATTGAAAATAATTTCAAATCATTTTCAATTCCGTGTTTTCTTCATTCACATGCAGTAAATATTCTCCACCCATAATTAATGCGCGGTTATCATTTTCATGTCCGGCGGGAAATCCAAAGCAAACAGGATATTCATATTCACTCACCGCTTCCAGAATAATTTCTTCAGCGGTTTTTCCGAATGGTTTTAACTCGTCTAAGTTTTTCATTTTAGTTAAATGACCAACAACAAGTCCCGCGAGATTTTCCAACTTGCCGCTACGCTTCAGCCATTGCATCATGCGGTCGAAGTGATAGAGATATTCATCCACATCTTCGATAAATAAAATTTTATCGTCGGTGTCAATATCAGAATCAGTTCCTGATAGATTCTGTAACAGTGAAAGATTTCCGCCACATAAAATTCCATCTTCCCGCCCGAATTTATTTAGAGGATGATAGTTGAATTTGCAAGAAACATTTTCGCCGAAAAGCAAATCGCGCAAACTCTCCAATGAGTCTTCAGTGTTTTCTTTAAAACTCAGCGGCATGGTTGAATGCGCCGAAGCGATGTTATATACATTTAACAAATGCGAATGCAATATCGTGATATCGCTGTAACCACAAATCCATTTTGGTTTTTTCGAAAATTTTCTGAAATCAATTTCATCAATGATTCGAACGGTGCCGTAACCACCACGCGCGCAAATAATCGCTTTCACCGAATCATCGTCAATCGCGTTTTGAAAATCATTCAGTCGTTCTTCATCAGTTCCTGCGAACTGGAAATTTTCCTTGCCGATCGTGTTCCCAACTGTAACAGTCAATCCCCAGCTTTCAATGATATCAATTGCAGGTTTAATTTCTTCAATGGAAATTTTTCGCGCTGTCGCGACAAGCGCCACTTTGTCGCCCGCTTTTAATTTTGGAGGAATAAGAATTTCATTCATTGGTTCGAAAGATATGTTTTGCATTACTCACCGATAATTACTTTTAATGCACACAAAATTCTTTTATGCAAAAAATTTACTTCACTCTCTTCACGGTCGTGTTTTTAGTTTCCTTCAACAAGGCGGATGCGCAGTGTTCGTATCTAATTCCATCAAATGTAAATTTGATTACTACCGATTCGAGCATTAACAATTCGTTTCTGGTTAATCAGCAATTTCTGATTTGCCCCGGAAATACTTTAACGGTTTATGGAAACTCAACGGGGTTCAATAAGTTTTATATCGAGAGCGGCGCGACAGTTTTATTTAGTGATTCGGTTGGCGCGACACCTTATGGCATGTATAGTTTTTATGTGAAGAGTGGCGCTACGCTTCATTACAATGCGAGTTCTCCTGTTTCGTTTTTGGTACTTGATACTTTAGTGTGGGAAAATGGCGCTACTTTAATTGATACTGGTTTTATTTTTAATTATGATTCACTTTGTTCATCCGTAATATTTGACTACTCACAGATAGGCGGTTCTCCCTGTGGAATTTCATCATTTAAAAATTTAGGAGTAGAAAATTTATTTTCTCTTTCTCCGAATCCATTTGCAAATGAACTGAATCTTAAATTTCAGAATTCATCTTTCGAAAATGCTGAAATAATTATTTATGACCTGGTAGGAAAAGAGCTTGAACATTTTTATCTGTCAGGGAATAATTCTTCTGAATTTAAAATGAAAAACAATTGGAGTGGAATGGCAGTTCTTGAACGACGGACAAAAAATCTTGAATCACGATTCGAAAAAATTATTCGGCGTTGATTTTATTTGCAAAAAATTAAGATGGAATCAAACGAACCTCAGGTAAAAAAGCAGCACAACGACACTACTTACATCAACATCATTTTTTTTTTTCTGATGTTATTTTTCGGAGCATTGGGCAGTTCATTTGAAATGTATAGTTACTGGCAAAATATTTGTTGGGAAATGGCAAACGCATCATTTATCACCGGTTGTGTTTTGTCAAGTGTGCAGCTCGCCGATAAGAAATGGATTATTCCTTCAGCGGGTTTTGTGTTGATGTCAATTGCGTTTATTGGATTTTTTACATTGATACCGTGTGATACTTATGAAAAAATTCAGGAAGTCGCCAAAAATGTAATTCTGATTTTGCCTTCCATGCTTATGATAAGTTCATATAAACAATTCCCCTTGTGGGTTCGATTGTTGGGATTCGTCGCTTGTGTTCCATTCTTTTTGATTCTGATTCTTGCGAAGGCGGGCGTGGAAAAGGAAACATTTACCATGATTTTGGGGATTGGCTATTTCCTTATCGAGAATACTGCGGTTTTTTGGGGAATTTATTTTCTGAAAATATTCAGAAGAGAACGGAATCAAAAATCTTTAATTCAATAAATTATCTGAAATCACAAATCTAAAATCTTCAATCACATCTATATTTATCGGCGAATCAATTGAGCGATTTTTTTGAATGGAGAATAACTGGAAACGATATACTGTAACAGCCGCCTTGCCTTACGCGAATGGCGGAATACATCTTGGGCATTTGGCGGGCGCGTACTTGCCGCCTGATATTTATACCCGCTATCGCCGACTAAAAGGTGATGATATATTATTTATTTGTGGAAGTGATGAGCATGGCGTGCCGATTACTCTTGGCGCTCGCAAAGAAGGAATTACTCCTCAACAGTTCGTTGACAAATATCATTCGTTGATGAAAAAAAGTTTTGAAGAGTTTGGAATTTCATTCGACATCTATTCACGCACTTCAAATAAAATTCATCACGAAACTGCCCAGCAGATTTTTCTTGACCTCTTTAACAAAGGAGTTTTTACCGAGCAAACTTCGTTGCAATATTATGACGAGAAAGAAAAAATGTTTCTTGCCGACCGTTACATCATGGGAACTTGTCCCGTTTGCGCGAATGAAAAAGCATATGGTGACCAATGCGAAAAATGCGGAAGTAGTTTATCCCCTGATGAATTGAAGAATCCTGTTTCAGTTTTGAGTGGAAATGTTCCGGTGAAAAAGGAAACGAAGCATTGGTACTTGCCGCTCGATAAATATGAGCCGTGGTTGCGCGAATGGATTTTAGAAAACCACAAGGACGATTGGAAGCCGAATGTGTATGGTCAGTGCAAAAGCTGGATTGACGGTGGTTTGCATCCTCGCGCTATGACTCGTGATTTGGAATGGGGAGTGAAAGTTCCTTTGCCTGATTCAGAACACAAAGTTTTGTATGTGTGGTTCGACGCGCCTATTGGTTACATCAGCGCGACAAAAGAATTGAGACCGAACGATTGGGAGAAATATTGGAAGGATAAGGACACCCGACTGTTACACTTCATCGGAAAGGATAATATTGTTTTTCACTGCATCATTTTTCCAACTATACTTCATGCTCATGGAGAATTTATTCTACCCGATAATGTTCCGGCGAATGAGTTTCTGAATCTTGAAGGAGAAAAACTTTCCACTTCACGCAATTGGGCGGTTTGGTTGCATGAATACCTGGCTGATTTTCCCGGAATGCAGGATTCACTCCGTTACACTTTGACTTCCGCCGCTCCCGAAACGAAGGACAGTGATTTTACCTGGAAAGATTTTCAGGACAGACATAACAATGAACTTGTAGCCATACTCGGAAATTTTGTGAATCGCACAATGGTACTCACGCATAAATTCTATAATGGAAAAGTTCCCGCTTACGGAAACCTAACGGAGACCGACAGAGAATTAATCGCTTCAATAAAAATCGCGCAACAAAATATTTCTGACTCCATTGAGAAATTTCGTTTTCGCGAAGCGTTACAAGAGTTAATGAATCTCGCTCGCAATGGAAATAAATACCTGACTGATAACGAACCGTGGAAGATTTTTAAATCAAATCCGGAGCGTTGTGCGACGGTAATGTATTTGTCAATTGAAATTACCGCTTACCTCGCGCAGTTGATGCTTCCATTTCTCCCTGATGCGGGTGAGCGAACTTTAAAGATGCTGAATCTTGAAAAGAAAAACTGGACTACTGAATTGAAAGGGCAATTGATTCAGCCCGGTCATCAGTTAAACGAAGCTGGATTAATGTTCCGAAAAATTGAAGATGAAGAAATTCAGAAGCAGATTGATAAACTTCATTCAAATAAAAAAGAAGTTGTGACTGTAAAAACTGACGAACCAATAACTAATAACCAGCAACTACCAACTATCAACTTCGATGATTTCTCGAAACTCGAATTGCGCGTTGGAAGAATTTTGAAAGCGGAGAAAGTGGCGAAGGCGGATAAACTGTTACAGCTGAGCGTTGACATGGGAAACGAGGTTCGGACCATTGTTTCGGGAATCGCCGAGCATTACACTCCTGAGGAAATGGTTGGCAAGCAGGTGAGCGTGGTCGCGAATCTCGCACCTCGAAAAATAAAGGGCATCGAATCGAAGGGAATGATATTGATGGCGGAAGACGCTGATGGAAAACTGAGAATCATTTCTCCAAGCGAAAGTGTGAATGCGGGAAGTAAAATTTCGTAAGGAAGATTTAGTTTTGTAAAAAATAATCCTCATGGAAATATTTAACAGAATAACTGCTGAGCCGGAAAAATGCGGAGGCAAACCATGTGTAAGAGGAATGAGAATTCGTGTAACAGATGTTTTGGATTTGCTTGCCGCCGGATTAAATAAGAATCAAATCATTGGTGAACTTCCCGATTTGGTTGGTGAAGACATTGATGCTTGCATTCAGTATGCAATTCAAAAAGTTGACCATCCTGTTATTGTAGCGTGAAAATCTGGCTGGACGCACATATCTCCCCATCGCTTTCAAATTGGATTCATGATGAATTTAAAATAGAATGCTTTTCATTTTCATACTTGGGACTGAGGGATGCAAACGATTTCGATATTTATAAAAAAGCAAAGCAAGAGGAAGAAGTCATTATCATTTCTAAGGATTCAGATTTTGTAACTCTTGTTGAGAATAGAGGAGCGCCGCCATTCTTAATATGGCTTACTTGCGGAAACACATCCAATGAAAAGTTGAAAGAAATTCTAAGAAACAAGTGGTTAAAATGTATTCATTTAATCAGACAGGGAAATGCTATTGTTGAAATCAGTGATTACTCAAAATGAATATTTCAGAAAATATTTCTCTACTCAACTACAACACTTTTCATATTGATGTCAGCGCGAAATATTTCGCCGAGATAAAAAGCGTTGAAGATTTTCAGGAACTCATGAACGAAGAAAAGTTTCGTTCTGAAAATAAACTAATGCTTGGCGGTGGCAGCAATATTCTCTTCACCAAAAACTTTGACGGACTCGTTATAAAAAATTCTCTTTCAGGAATTGAAGAGGTGAAGGAAGATGAAAATTTTGTTTGGGTGAAAGCGGCGGCGGGAGAGGTGTGGCATCAGTTCGTGTTGTGGTGCATCGAAAAAAATTTGGCGGGATTGGAAAATTTATCACTCATTCCCGGACAGGTGGGCGCGGCTCCCATGCAAAACATCGGGGCGTATGGAGTGGAGATAAAAGAATTGTTTGAAGAACTGGAAGCCGTACATACTGTTACAGGCGAGAAAATGATTTTTAAAAACGCCGATTGTGAATTCGGTTATCGCGAAAGTGTTTTCAAAAACAAATTCAAAAATCAGTTTCTTATTTCATCGGTGACTTTTCGTTTGAATCGCAAGCCGAAATTCAATGTCAACTACGGCGATATAAAAATGACATTGGATGAAATGCGTGTGAATGAACTCACGATAAAAGCGGTGAGCGACGCGGTGATAAAAATCCGTTCTTCAAAATTGCCAGACCCGAAAGTGCTTGGCAATGCAGGAAGTTTTTTCAAGAATCCTGTTATCACAAAGGAGGAATTTGATATGCTGATCGCAAAGTTTCCATTGGCGCCAAACTATCCGCAGAAAGATGGAACGGTAAAAGTTCCTGCCGGTTGGTTAATTGAACAAAGTGGCTGGAAAGGAAAAGTTGTCGGGCACACTGGCTCACATAAATCGCAGGCGCTTGTATTGGTTAATTATGGTGGAGCAACAGGCGATGAAGTGTATCAGTTGGCGCTCGATATTCAGCAATCGGTGAAAGAGAAATTCGGAGTGAATATTCAGCCGGAGGTAAATCTTGTCTAAGCCTTAAAAAATTATTTTCCCATTCGATTGTAACTTTTTCGTCCTTTTGCATTTATAGTATAAACAACTTTTGAAATGAAAAGGATTACAGCAATTTCGACATTATTGATTTTTATGATTGCGGCTGTTTCGTGCCGGCGTGAAAACTTTCCGTGCATTAAGGGAAAAGGCAGCGTGACGGAACAAACCCGTGATGTGAGCGGTTACTCGAAAATTGAGTTTCAGACCGAGGGAACAGTTTACATTAGTCAGGGCGCTGAGTATTTGCTGAAGATTGAGGCGCAGCAAAATATTATTGACGACATGAAAACTGAACTGGACGGCAGTTCACTAAAAATTTATAACAAGCATTGCTTAAAGAATCACGAGCCGATTAAAATTTACATCACTACTCCTTTGCTTGATGGAATAAACCTGAGCGGTTCGGGTAATTTAATTGTGTCGTCGAAGATTGAAGCGACAGATTTTGAAGTGAGTGTTAGCGGGTCGGGCAATGTTGAATTGCAGGACAGCATTATCGCCGCATCGGTTACAGCGACCATCAGCGGTTCTGGAAATATGAATATGATTTCGGTTTGTAACTCCATGACCGGAAAAATAAGCGGCTCGGGCAACATAACTGTTACAGGTAGTGCTTCGGCGGAGAAATTCACTATTAGCGGTTCGGGCGATATTCATTCGTTTGATTTTGTTTCGAGTACTTCGGATGTTACAGTGAGTGGCAGCGGAAC
>JBBQJW010000009.1:0-138913 GCA_038326325.1 Chitinophagales bacterium
TGATTATCGTTAATTGCCAGTAAGAATTTTAAACAGATTTATTTTTCCCTTCCTTATCAAACGGAACTGTTATATAAATCCATAACATTCTGCTGTAACGGTAAACAACAGGTTTTAAAATAATAAGTGTAAAAGAAATAACAGTCAGCATCGGAATCAATTCAAAACCGAAAATTAACCACCATAAAAAAAATATCGGAACCACGATGGCAATGGATAGCATGTAACTCATGTACATAGCTCCATAATAAAACCCAACTTCAGGAAAAAAAGATTGATTGCATACTGTACAGAACTCCGGCATTTTGTCGAACTTCTTTAGGTTGAATGGATTTTTGTATAGAAATAAATTTCCCTCACGGCAATGCGGACATTTCATTTGCCACATGCTTTTTAATAATGGAGTTGAATTACTTGAACTCATTTGACAAAGGAAACAGATTCAATTTAACTAGTAAAGGGTTTTGCTAATTGTTTCTTTTAATTATTTTGTGAGCCATTAAAAATTACAACATGAAAACAAAAAATTTATTTGTCTTAGTTTCTTTCTCCCTAATACTGTTTTCAAATCAACTATTTGCTCAAATGGGAATGGGCAAACCTGAAGAAATAACTGAGTTTAAAAAAAGAACACTTATTGTTGTGCTTCAACCAGAGAACGAAAAAGTTATTGAAAAATTAGCTAAGCGTGGATATAATGACCAGATTCCTATTTATAAAAAGATGGTAAATGAATATAATGAGAGTTTAAGAACTTCATTTGAAAGTAACTGGCCTTATGAACAAACAATTGAATATAAAGAATGGAGCGAAGTGAAAGATTTACACAAAAGCAAAAGCAGCGAATTTTCAGTGGCTTTAATTTATCAACTTAATTATAAGTATGGTGGAGATATGTTGATTACTCCTTATCTTGATTGGAATTTCAAAAGTGTTGTGAAAGGTGATTATGATGAAGGAGACAAAGATTTTGGTAAGGAGACAACCTATTTAAGGTTAGTGCTAATAGAAAATTTGAATAGATCAATGCCAATTGCTATAACAGGACTTGCAAATATTTACCCGACAAAAACAGATATTATAACTGGTATATACGGGACCAAATATTACATGGATATGAGAATGAAAGGAGAGGGGGGAATGAGCGCATTAAAAGAAGCCAAAATCATTAATCCAAAATTGAAAACGATGACATTGCTGATTCGTGAAAATGATTTGTCAGTAGAATTTCCAAAGGGCAGTGTTAAATCACATTACCCATTTAAGTTTAAGGTTATTGCTGATTCAACTATGGATAGAAATATTCTGGATAAAATTGAGGGGATGGCTTACATAGTTGATATTCCTTTTGCAAACGATCAACAAGTTATTTATTCTCAGGAAATTTTCGATTGCGAAACAGGCGATTGGTTAGGGTCAGTTATTCCATCAATTGGCGCAATGTATGCCGGCAATTATGTTGGAAGAACAGGAAAAGGAAGGTTAACTGATAAAGTTTTTGATAAACTTGTGGAACAGATAAATGGGAAATAAGGTTTAAGAATAGTTTTAAAGCCCCCACACACATTGTCTCACAATAGCGGTACAAATAACAAACGGTAGGATATAAATAATAGAAAATCAAATTTATAATCTGTTACACTAAACTAAAAACCCCGTAACAAAAAGGTAACGGGGTTTTTTATTTTACTTCATCGAAGGGTTTTTCTTTTTCTCGCGCAACATGCTCAACATTCTTTCTAACCGTACGAGTTTTGTTTCTTCTCTTTTTGCATCAGTAATCCATTTCACATATTCTTTTTGATGAGTAAAGGCAAGTGAATTGAAATATTCTTTTTCCGATTTGTTTTTGTTGAGCATTGAAGAAATTTCTTTTGGCAATTCAATTTTTCGAGGAGCGGAATCTAATTCAACTGTTACACTCACTATATTGCCTTCCTGCTTTCCGATTTTTTCTCTGATTGATTTCAGCATGGGCAAGCAAGGTCCATTACCCATGTTTGCGATGCTTCCTTTGTAAGGTTCGCCATCAAATGTTGCATTTACAGGTATCATATTTTTCTTTCCGAATTCTTTTTCAACATCGAATGGAACAAGTACAAACATTCCGCCACCACCGGCACTAATCATTTTTGCTTTGAATTTTTTCATTAGAGTACTGCGATTTTATTACAACAATATTTAATTATTGACTATTTACAAACCTGTTACAGCTCGTTTAATTTCTTCCACAACTTCAGGATTCAACAATGTTGAGATATCACCAACTTTATCAACCTCACCTTCAGCAATTTTTCGAAGAATGCGCCGCATGATTTTTCCGCTACGAGTTTTAGGTAAACCACTTACTACAAGTATTCGGTCGGGCTTTGCAAATGCACCAATGATTCGTGTAACAGTTTCGTGAATTTCCTTTTCAAATTTTAATTTATCTGTAGGAGAGGGGGCACATGAAATGAAAGCAAAAATTCCTTGCCCCTTTATCGAATGCGGAAAACCAACAACGGCGCTCTCATAAACTTCGCGGTGTTCGTTAATAGCATTTTCCACTTCAGCAGTTCCTATTCTGTGACCTGAAACATTTATTACATCATCTACTCTTCCAGTAATTCTGTAATTGCCATCATAATCTCTCCGGCAACCGTCCCCTGTAAAATATTTTCCTGGATAAGTAGCAAAGTAAGTTTGAATGAATCTTTCGTGGTCGTTGTAAACTGTTCGCGCTTGTCCGGGCCAAGATTTTTTTATGCAGAGATTTCCTTCAGCAATCGTTTCATGTTTTTCGTTTCCTTGGGCATCAACAATTACCGGTTCAATTCCAGGTAAGGGAAGAGTTGCAAACGAAGGTTTTGTTGGAGTGATTCCTGCGAGTGGAGAAATTAAAATTCCTCCCGTTTCTGTTTGCCACCAGGTATCAACGATGGGGCATTTTTCCTTTCCGATATTTTTATAAAACCATTCCCATGCTTCTTCATTAATTGGTTCGCCAACACTTCCAAGCACACGAAGCGATGAAAGATTTTTTCCTTCCAACCATTTTAATCCTTGTGCTTCGAGTGAACGAATTGCGGTAGGAGCGGTGTAAAAAATATTGACTTTGAATTTATCAATCACATCCCACCATCTTCCCCAATCAGGAAAAGCAGGAACACCTTCAAACATTAAAGTGGTGGCTCCATTGAGCAATGGACCATAAACAATATAGCTATGCCCAGTAACCCAACCAATGTCGGCAGTACACCAGTAAATCTGTTCAGGTTTATATTGAAAAACATTTAAGAAAGTATATGCAGCATAAACCATGTATCCTGCAGTTGTGTGTAACACTCCTTTCGGTTTTCCTGTTGAACCTGAAGTGTAAAGAATAAAGAGGGAATCTTCGGCATCCATCTCTGCTGCTTGGTGTTGAGTGTTACAGTCTTTAATAACATCGCTCCACCAACAATCTCTTCCTGGTTTCATGGTCACTTCAAAATTCTGACGATTAAATACAATTGACTTTTGAATCGAAGAACAATTTTCTAAAGCCTCATCAACAATTCTTTTCAGGTGTAACGGTTTATCGCCACGATAACAACCATCTGCAGTAATCATCCACTTGCATTGTGCATCCTGAATTCGGTCAGCAATTGATTGAGCAGAAAACCCTCCAAACACAATTGAATGAATTGCACCAATGCGCGCACATGAAAGCATAGAAATTGCAAGTTCCGGAATCATTGGCATATACAAACAAACTGTATCCCCCTTTTTTATTCCGAGTTTTTCTAAAGCATTACTGAACCGACAAACTTCTTCATGCAATTGATTATAAGTTAAGGTTCGATTTGCTTCATTCGGGTTATTTGGCTCCCAAATGATGGCAGTTTTATTCCCAATTGAAGCAAGATGACGGTCGAGGCAGTTTTCAGTAATGTTTAATTGCCCGCCTTCAAACCATTTGTAATCCACTTTTTCAAAACCACCTGAGAAAACCTTATCCCATTTCTTGCTCCAGAGAAAATTATCTGCTACATCAGCCCAGAAATTTTCAGGGTTGGAAATACTTCTTTGATATTCTTCATTGTATTCTTCAAACGAGGAAATTCTATTCAACATGATTAAACTTTTGTCGAGGTGAAAATAGAACTGACACTCAAATTAAAAATCCTTTACCAAAATAACGGACTTGTTACCATCAATTTTTGAGGTATAGTAATTGCTTCACCACAAGCAGTTAAAAGTGGTTGTTCATTGTCATCAAACTGTAAAAATCACCTGGCGGGAACTAATCGTGTAACATATCTCGTTAGTTCTTTCGTCATACAAACAGAAAGTAGTTGAAAACCAATTGAAACAAAGAACCGCTTAAAGCGTTTAAAAACACAGAATAACAAATATGAGACAGCTAAAAATTACCCAGCAAATAACCCAGCGTGAGAACGATTCATTGGAGCGTTACTTATCAGACATTGCAAAACTCCCGATGATTAATGCAGACCGTGAAGTTGAATTGGCTAAGAAAATAAGAATGGGAGATACAGACGCGTTAGAAGAAATGACTCGCGCCAATCTTCGTTTCGTGGTTTCTGTTGCCAAGCAATACCAGAATCAGGGACTATCACTTGCCGATTTAATTAACGAAGGAAATATTGGTTTGATAAAAGCCGCTCAACGATTTGACGAGTCGCGTGGATTCAAATTTATTTCCTATGCAGTATGGTGGATTCGTCAGTCCATTCTTCAGGCATTGGTTGAAAATGCCCGTCTTGTTCGTTTGCCTCTTAACAAAATCGGTTCGTACAGCAAAATCAATAAGATGATGATGAAGTTCGAGCAGAAGTACGAGCGCGAACCCTCTAAAGATGAGTTAGCCGACTTGTTGAATGTAACTGAAAAGGACATTGAAGAAATGATGAAGGGGATGAGCAAAACCATTAGTATGGATGCTCCCGTTGGTGAAGGTGAAGATGCAACAATGATTGACTTTTTTGGTAGTGAAGATTTGAAAGGAAGCGCGAATGATGTGTTAAATAACGAATCTTTGAAACAAGACATTGCAGGTTTGTTGAAAACCATGAACACAAGAGATGCTGCAATTGTTAGCTGCTATTTTGGAATCAATGGTGAAGAAGCTTTGAACCTTGACGAAATTGGAACTCGTTTCAGTTTAACTCGCGAGCGTGTTCGTCAGATTAAGGAAAAAGCAATTCGTCGCTTACGCAAAACATCACATACAAAATCTTTAAGAGGTTACTTAGGAAAATAAGTTAGAGTTAGTTTTTTGATTAGAAGTCCCGGGTTGGTAAAAACAATTCGGGATTTTTTTTGTGGGGAAAACAATTGACAAAATGATTTATTGCACTGACATTAACTTTTAATTTTGCACAATGAAACAGGTTTTAGTTGCACCTTCAATTCTTTCTGCCGATTTCGGGAAACTGAATGAAGCAATTGAATTGATAAACAAAAGCGAAGCAGATTGGATTCATTGCGATGTAATGGATGGTCGTTTTGTTCCGAATATCTCTTTTGGGATTCCAATTTTATCGGCTGTAAAAAGAGTTGCAAAAAAGCCACTTGATGTTCATTTGATGATTGAACAACCTGAAAATTATCTGAACGATTTTAAAAAAGCAGGGGCCGATATTTTAACTGTTCATTTGGAAGCATCCACTCATTTACATCGCACTGTTGCAGCTATTCGCGAATTAGGAATGAGCCCCGGAGTCGCTATAAACCCTCACACCTCAGTTGATTTACTGTTTGATATAATTTGTGATATTGATTTGGTTTGTATGATGAGTGTGAATCCCGGTTTTGGCGGACAAAAATTTATTGAGAATACTTATTCAAAAATTGAGCGCTTGAAAAATATAATCATCGCAAGAAATTCAAAAGCGAAAATTGAAATTGACGGTGGCGTTGATTTTAACAATGCGGCTAAACTGTTACACTCAGGGGCTGATGTATTCGTTGCCGGCAATACTGTTTTCGGGGCAAAGAATCCTGAAGAGGCTATTGCTAAATTGAAGAATGCTTTTTTACATACTATTACTACTTAACTATCGTTTAAGCGCGCAGATGCAGAAATCTTTTTCTTATTTATTAAAAATTATAACACTTGTTGTAATCAATTCATCATTTCTTTTTGCGCAGGAAGCAACTGTTACAGGTAAAGTAATTTCTGAAAAAGGAGAAGTATTAGTTGGAGCAACTGTTGGAATTCCCTCGTTGAATATTGGTACATCAGCAAAAGCAGATGGGAGTTTTCAATTCACAATTCCCGCAGGGAAATCATTAGAAGTCAAAGCATCTTACATCGGATATGCCGAGGATAAGAAAACTGTTTTCCTCAAACCCGGCGAAACAATTTTTATTGGTTTCTCACTGAAACAATCATCAAATATTTTAGATTCAATTACTGTAAAGCAATCTGCTATTCGTGACCAACCCATTATTGAAATCAATCCTAAAGATTTTGAAGCATTGCCCGGACCAACAGGTGGAGTAGAAGCGATTTTAAAATTATTTACAAATTCAAATAACGAATTGTCTTCACAATATTCTGTTCGTGGTGGAAACTATGATGAGAATTTAGTTTATGTAAATGACTTTGAAATCTATCGTCCGTTTCTGGTGAACAGCGGACAACAGGAAGGTTTGAGTTTTGTGAATTCTGATCTGGTTGGAAATATTCTTTTTTCACAAGGCGGATTTGCAGCTAAATACGGCGACAAGATGAGTAGTGTGCTCGACATTACTTATCGCAAGCCGAAAGAATTTAAAGGAAATGTTTCTGCAAGTTTGTTGGGCGCTGATGCACATTTCGAAGGCGGAACAAAAAATCATCGCTTCACTTATTTGGTTGGTGTTCGCCAGAAATCAAATCAATACTTATTGAATTCGTTGGAAACTACAGGTGATTATAAACCTTCCTTTACTGATGCACAGGGATTAATCACTTATCAGTTTTCTGAAAAAACACAATTGGAAATTCTGGGAAACTATTCGCGCAATCGTTACTGGTTTGTTCCGCAAAGCAGAACTACCACTTTCGGTTTGGTGAATCGCGCGATACGGTTGACAATGTATTTCGATGGACAGGAAATAGACAAATTCAATTCAGGAATGGGAGGTGTATCACTTTCATTTCATCCAACAAAAAAATTGAAACTGAAATTTCTCGGCTCTACTTATTACACCCGTGAAGACGAAACTTATGATTTGATTGCTGAATATTTTTTGGGTGAAGTGCAAACCAATTTGGGTAATTCTGATTTCAATCAGGTGGTTTATTCATTAGGAACAGGAGCGATTCAGGATTGGGGAAGAAATTATTTGGATGCTGCAGTTTTTTCAGGCGAACATAAAGGTTCGCTTGAAATGAATAAACACTTTTTACAATGGGGTTTAAAATTCAATCACGAATACATTCAGGATAAACTTAATCAGTGGGGAGTGGTTGATTCAGCCGGATACAATCTTCCGTATAGTGTAACAGATGTGAATTCCTTTTATGCTTACAAGACCAAAAATTTATTAATCAGTAATCGTTATTCAGGATTTGTTCAGGATACATGGGATTTGAGCAAGAGCGGAAATGTTACACTTAACATTGGTTCGCGTTTTAATTTCTGGGATGTAAATAATCAGTTTATTGTTAGTCCGCGTGCGCAAATTTCATATTATCCGAAATGGGATTCAACTGATATTGTTTTCCGTGCTGCTCTTGGTTCTTACGACCAGCCGCCTTTCTATCGTGAGTTACGCGACCTGCAGGGCACATTACATTTAGATGTCAAAGCACAACGAAGCATTCATGCAGTTGTTGGTGCTGATTACAATTTAAAAATGTGGGACAGACCTTTCAAGTTTATTGCTGAAGGTTATTATAAATATTTGTACGATCTCAATCCGTATGAATTGGATAATGTGCGCATTCGTTATTTCGGAACCAACGATGCAGTTGGTTATGCTTACGGAATTGATTTGCGTTTGCACGGCGAGATTGTAAAAGATGTAGAGAGTTGGGTAAGTTTAAATTATCTAAACACAAAAGAAAATCTGTTACACGACTTTGCTTATGTGTTCGATACCACCTTCACTACTGCAGGAGAAATTCAGAAAGTAGATACCTCGACTGTTAGTCCAGGTTATGTTGCTCGTCCATCAGATCAACGAGTGAGTGTAGGTGCTTTCATTCAGGATTATGTTCCGGGTCACGAAAATTTTAAGGTGCATCTGAATCTTTTATTTGGAACAGGATTCCCTACCGGACCACCCGACCATAACCGTTACGCTGATACACTTCGTTTGCCAAGTTATCGTCGGGTTGATATTGGATTCTCCGCTTTGTTGTTAGATGGAAAAAAACATCATGATCAAAAACTATGGAAAAACTTTTCTTCCGTCTGGACATCGCTTGAAGTATTTAATTTGCTGGCAATACCCAACACTATTTCATATTTATGGGTAAAGGATAGTTACCAAACTGTTTATGCAGTTCCGAATTATTTAACGGCGCGAAGAATTAATTTGCGAGTGGTGGTGAAGTTTTAATTTCATTTTTTTTGAAAAAAATAATAACTGTTTTTTTTCTGGTTTTCTTTTTGGCAAAGATTTCTTTTTGTCAGAGCATCAGCAACATTGATAAATATTTAAGTCTAAATGATTTTAACTACTCAAAAAAATTTTCATCCTTTTATAGTTCAACTATTAATAATCCTAAATACAATTCATTTGGAATTAAATACTCATCGATTGCAGATTCGAATTTCTTCCTTCAACAAAAGAAAATTTTTGGTCTAAATTACCTTTCAACCGTAGCCTACATTGATACTATTTCTCAAGATAATAAGATTGATAATCCTTCATTTATTAATCTATATGTTGGGTTTGAAAAAAATAAATGGAAACGAAGGAATGCTAAAAATTATACTCAATTCAAAATAGGATATTTTCACGCAATTAACACTGGACATAAATCAGTTGTTGGTCAATCGAGATGTATTAACGCTGAATTTTACCTTCTAAGAAGAACTAAGCGATTTGACTTTAACATAAATCCTTACTATAACAGATTTGGAAAGTACCTGCTTTTAAATGAAGGTGGTTTTAAGGATATGTTTCAATCAGACACCTCATTGAAAAGGAGATTTAATTATGGTTTCAGTTTCATCAATCTGCAAATGGGGGTTTCATATAAAATTTTTTTGAATGAAAATTTTGAAATTAACATAGGTACCGATTTGCGATTGGTAGTTCCAGGTTATGAGTTAATTCAAAATTTAATTTATCATATTGGGTTTTTAGAAAGTAATAAATTTTCATTGCTTTATTCAATTTCAACTGGAGGCTTTGATAACTATTGGCAACAAGGCACCCAATTATTAGTGCCTATTGAGCAAAGATTAATTTCTTCATTTAATCTGTTAAAGAACTTCGGAATCTGTTTAGAAGCGAGAGCACAGTATCCATATGGCGGCTTTCTCCCTTCTCAATGGAATTATTATGAATTAAGTGGTGGGCTTTCATATAAGTTTTAAAAAAAATAAAATTCCTCAGCGGTCTTCTTAATTATATCAGCGCACTCATAAATCTGTTCTTCAGTAATAATAAGCGGTGGAGCAAAACGAATAATATCTCCGTGAGTTGGTTTTGCGAGTAATCCATTTTTCAACATTGCCAAACAAAAATCCCATGCATCTTTTCCGTTGTGTGGTTTTATAACTATTGCGTTAAACAAACCTTTGCCGCGAACGGTGGTTACTAAATTTTTATTCAGCTTGTTAAGTTCAGTTCTTAAAATATTTCCGAGATAAAAAGAATTCTCTGCGAGTTTTTCGTCCTGTAACACTTCCATCGCAGTCATCGCGACGGCGCACGCGAGAGGGTTGCCGCCATAAGTGCTTCCGTGTTCTCCGGGTTTTATGGTCAGCATAATTTCGTTGTTACACAATACAGCAGAAACCGGAAGTGTACCACCACTTAAAGCTTTACCAAGAATTAAAATATCAGGATGAACATTTTCATAATCAGATGCGAGCATTTTTCCGGTACGCGCCAATCCTGTTTGAATTTCATCCGCGAGGAATAAAACTTTTTTATCTGCGCACATTTTTTTTGCGGTCGCTAAGTATCCCTCAGCAGGAACCACGACTCCCGCTTCTCCCTGAATCGGTTCCACTAAAAATCCGGCGACTGTTACATCTTCAAGTGCCTTTTCCAAAGCAGGAATATCATTGTACGGAATCTGAATAAAGCCAGGCATGTAAGGACCGAAACCTTTATAAGAATCTGGATCACTGCTGAATGAAATAACAGTGGAAGTTCGTCCATGAAAATTTCCTTCGCACACAATAATTTTCGCCTCGTTGATTTTTACTCTTTTCACATCGTAAGCCCAACGACGACATAATTTCAATGCAGTTTCAACAGCTTCAACACCTGCGTTCATTGGAAGCAATTTATCGTAACCAAAAAACTTAGTCATGTATTCTTCATACTGACCCAACATATTATTATGAAACGCACGGCTTGTTAGAGTTAATTTCTGTGCCTGCTCAACTAACGACTGAATAATTCTCGGATGACAATGCCCCTGATTAACGGCTGAGTAAGCAGAGAGAAAATCGAAATATCTTTTTCCATCCACATCATAAACAAACACACCTTCTCCACGGTCAAGTACCACTGGAAGCGGATGATAATTATGCGCTCCGTATTTTTCTTCTAAACCGATGTAATCAATTTTTGTATCCGCCATCATAGTTTCAATTTGAAAATTATTTTATTGATGACAAAAATAATCCAGCATCACGATTATCAATTGTCCATTTTCCATCATCAATATTCATTTCCCTAATACCGATTTGTCAAAAAATAAAGGCAACAAATCTTTTGCTGATTCTATGATTTGAATTTTTCCGCCATCACCGCGGAGTATAATTCTGATATTTTTCTTTTGCCGTTGTTCATACTCTAATAAAGTCTGACGACAGATTCCACAGGGGCTCACTGGCGCGCTCCATTTTTCTTTTCCTCTGAATGTGATTGCGAGTGTATCAATTTTCTGTTTCGGATGAGTGGCGGAAACCGCACTGAGTGTTACACGCTCCGCGCAAATACCAATAGGATAGGAGGCATTCTCCTGATTACTGCCTTTTACAATTACTCCATTTGAAAGCAATGCGGCGGCGCCAACATGAAATTCAGAATAAGGAGCATAAGCGTCTTTTGTCGCAGCCGCCGCCTCTTTTAAAAGATGTTGGTCTGCATCACTTAGCTCATTCGGTTTATCAAACTCGGTTATTGTAGTCTGTATAATTTTTTTCGCCATGAAAATTTATTGCTCGCAAAGTAAATAAATGTTCAAGCATAATTGATTACTGCAAAGACGCTAAGTCGCAAAGATTTTTTCATGATTAATTTCTCTGCACCTTTGCGTCGGCGTTTATCCCGATGAAGTCGGGACTGTTATGTAGTTCCAAATCGTTAATAATTTCTCCGCGCCTCTGCGTCTCTGCGGTTATGCATTCCAAATCTTCAAATCATTAATATTGCACAATGAAAAAAATTTTAGTGCTCGGTGCCGGAAGGTCTTCTTCAGCTTTGATTAATTATCTTCTTGAAAATTCAACTCAATACAGTTGGAGTGTAACAGTTGCAGATATTGATGTGAAGCACGCTGAGACAAGTATAAACAAACACCCAAGTGGAATTGCCATTTCATTCAGCATTGATGATGAAGAACGGGCGAGTGATGTGATTACTGAATTTGATGTCGTGGTTTCATTATTGCCCCCGCATTTGCATGATAGAGTTGCAGTTCATTGTGTAAAACACGCGAAGCATTTAGTAACGGCTTCCTATGTTTCAAAGAAGATGATGGAACTGGATGAGGAAGCCCGCAAGAAAAATATTTTAATCATGTGCGAAATTGGACTCGACCCCGGCATCGATCACATGAGCGCCATGCAGATTATAGATGAAGTAAAATCGAAAGGTGGAAAAATCACTTCATTCAGATCTTCGTGCGGTGGTTTGGTCGCGCCCGCTTATGATGATAACCCGTGGCATTACAAAATTTCATGGAACCCACGCAATGTTGTTCTAGCCGGACAGGCAACTGCTCAATACCTCGAACACGGAATAAAAAAATTCAAACCCTATCATCGGTTATTTGCAGAAGCAGAAGCAATAAAAATTAAGGGTTACGGAAATTTTGAATTGTATCCCAACCGTGATAGTCTTTCCTACATTCATACATACAAGTTAGAAGGAATTGAAACTATTCTGCGTGCAACTCTTCGCCGTGAAAATTATTGCGCTTCATGGAATGCGTTGATTCAATTAGGTGTAACGGATGATTCTTACACGATTGATGTTTCAGATCAAATGACTTACCGCGATTGGTTGTATGGTTATCTTCTTCCCAAAAAGAAAGATGAAGATGTGATAAAAACTCTCGCACGAACACTTGGTTTAAAAAGGACCGATAAAATAATTGAACGACTAAAATGGTTAGGAATTACTAACACAAAAAAAATAGGCGCTCGAACTGTTACACCTGCTCAAATTCTTCAATCGTTAATGGAAGAAAAATGGAAGATGAAAAATAACGATCTCGATATGGTGGTTATGCTTCATGAATTTGAATACACTATTGGAAATAAAAATTTCTCTCACTCAAGCACCATGGTTTTAGAAGGAGAGAAGCATCATACCGCAATGGCAAAAACTGTCGGATTACCGCTCGGCATTATGGTAAAATTGATTCTCACTTCTGATTTAAAATTGAAAGGAGTGCATATTCCTGTAATGAAAGAAGTTTATGAACCTGCTCTCAAAGAGTTGAAACAATTAGGAATTGTATTCAACGAGGAGATTAAAAGGAAGTAAATCCTTGATGAATTTTTCTTTGTCAATCATCAACTAGCAATTCGTTAATTGTTTTTTTTGAAGAGAAAATAAATCGGAAGCAATTGCTAAGAAAGGAAAATTTATTTCTTTCCAAGTAAATTCAGATTTAAAATATTAGCAATCTCAGGGTCAATGAGAATACCGCTTTCATATCGTGGATTTACAATGTTATTGTAGATGGCGCCAAAAGTATAACTGATGCCTACAGATAAACCATAGCTGAAGTTTGTTTGTAATTCACGATGCTGCAACACAATTTCCTGAGCCGATAATCCAACAGTGCTCACATCGCGTTGATTTTTGATATAAGAATAATTTCCAAGTAAATTCAAAAACAATCCCTGGGCTATACGAACATCAACAGCTCCAACTACATCAAAACGAAATTGATCAGGATGATTCAGGTATTCTTTAGCGGTGAAATCGAGTATTAAATTTCCCCATCGCTCCACTCGGGTGTAGGTTGCGTCGAAAATATGATTAAATAAAATCTCTTGTGTTTTGTTATAAACTGTAGTGTCAATGTAAAAGGTATAAAGCGGCTGCAAACGATAACGGAAAGTAAACAAATGATTCACCGATTGGTTGTAGGGAAACACATCATATTCCATACCTGCTGAAATCTGAAACTGAGTAGTAATGTTGCTGAAGGTGGAAGAATAATATCCGGCTTCTGCCCCGGTTGACCAGTGGTCGTTCACACTTTTCACAACAAGGGTATTGAAAAGTTTAATCAACTCAGTGCTTTTAAAAGTAATCGTATCAGTTTTGAAACTGTTGTAGTCAACAATTGCGTCACCAGTGAAGCGAAGTTTCCAGTCATCCGTTACACGCGATGCACTTATCAATCCATCACCAGCTATACCTGTGCCGCTTGCATCCACAGAAATATCTGGATTGGCCTGGAGTGTGAAAATCCAATAGTTCCATTTGTCAAATGATTTAAGTGTGCGTTGCTGCACATCAGTATAATTAAAGCTAAAATATTTTTCTTGACCATTCGCTGCGAAATACGGCATCAAGCCCATTTGAATTTCGTTCACAATTTCATCGCGCGATTGTTTGTTGGTATTTTCAAGTGGTGAAGTATAGGAGAGCGTATCATTCTTCCCTATAAAATTTTCCCTTCCAAGAAAAAATAAAGTGTAGCGAGCTCCGCCTGATGCGGTAGATTGTTTAGAAATAATTACCTGTACTTGTGAGCTATTAGGGTCTCGCACATAATCTGCATACCACATTTTCACCTTTGCATAATCTTGCCAATCAGTAATTCCATCTATGTAAACACGAAGGTAATTTGAATGTGAAACGGAATCATCCCCGCTTGTTTGAGCAAATAAATTCGAAGCGAAAAGAAGCAAGATGAAAATCAGGAACACTCGATTTAATTGCATGATGTGAATTTGAACGATTTAATTTTTCTTAATCCGATTTTTTAATCCGCAATTTCTTCCCTTATAAATTTTCCATAACGGTCGAAGGCAATGTCCCAGAATTTTCCTTCCTTACCAATCTGAATAATGTAATTGAGGTCATAATTTGCACTCACAATTTTTGATGCGGCTACTAATTTGAATGCAGTATAATTCTTGGCGACATAATCACGGGATGGCTGGGGCAACTCTTCAATAGCTATTTCAGTTTCCGTTTCTTGAACTTGACCATAAACATCATAGTCAACTGTCATATCAATTCCATGATTGCTAAATACCACCTCAAAGAAACCATCACCATAATCCCAGATCGGATTCGTTATATCTGGATACGCATGTTTGAATGAATCAAGTACAATTGGCGCCACTGTTACAGGACCTTTTAATTCTATCTCATCATCTTCCGTTTGAGCAAACGCAATATGATTGACGAATAAAATCATAGTTAGAATTTTTAGCGGTTTCATTTTTATTTCACTTTAAGTGAGAAAATGTTATTGATTTTTAAGCTTCAAAGTTGATTTTAAATTCTGAAGAAATTCTGAAGAATAAATTTGTGCGTTCTACAAAATTTCTACAGATTGATTATTCAGATTTGCAGTATTAATTTTCTAAACAAAAAAACAAAACAATGAAAACGACAAAAAAAATTATCGCAACATGCGTGCTGATTCTTTCAGTAGCATTGACTGTTTCGGCGCAGCAACCAGATAAGGACAACCCGAAACCATTTACAACAATGCTGCAACAGGATGAATGCACTTTTGTTACATCAGGCAGAAACAACTATGAAATTCTTGAACCCGGCTATCAATTGGTGTATCAGGGAATGGATGGAAAGGACAAAGTTGATCTCGTCATTACCGTGACCAATGAAACAAGAAAAATTGGAAATGTAGAATGCCGAATTGTAACAGAAGATGAATCAGTCAATGGAAGTCTTATTGAAAAATCAAGAAATTTTTTCGCTTTCTGCCAACAGACAAGCAGCATTTATTACTTCGGTGAAGAAGTTGATATTTACAAAGATGGAAAAATAGTAGACCATGAAGGTCAATGGATTGCTGAAGGGCAAAACAAATGTGGAGTTGACATGCCTGGACTCCCTCTTATTGGCGCACGGTTTTTTCAGGAAGTGGCGCCTGGTGTTGCAATGGATAGAATTGAGATCATCAGCATTGGTGAAACTTATGATGTTCCTGCCGGAAGTTTTAAAAATTGCATGCGCACCGAGGAAACTTCGCCTCTTGAGCCGGGTGATGTAGAGTACAAAGTTTTCGCTCCCGGAGTTGGACTGTTACAGGATGAAGTTGCAAAGTTGATTAAGTATGGATTTGTGAAGTAGTAAATAATTGAGTGTTCACCTTTTCCAAAGTTTTAACTTTGGAAAAGGTTTTTGCTAGAGTAAGTGTTACACTTTTATTAATCCTAAATTTCAACTCAATAAAATCAAACCCCTTTTTACTCAACATCGTTTCAATAACATTGTTTAATTATTGCCGCAATTTAAATTTCAATATTTTTAAAACTAAAAATGAAAATTCTACTCATTGAAGATGAATTGGAATTAAGAAAAAGCATTCGGCATTATCTTGAATTGGAAGGTAATGTAGTGGAGATAGCGATTGATTTTGCAAAGGCGGAAGATAAAGCTGTTACATATGATTATGATTGTGTATTAGTTGATATTACTCTGCCGGATGGGAACGGAATAGATATTATCCGACAACTCAAAGAGAGTAAATCTAATGCCGGCATTATAATTATTTCGGCGAAAAATTCATTGGATGATAAAGTCATGGGACTAAATATTGGCGCTGATGATTATTTGCCAAAGCCGTTTCATTTATCAGAATTAAACGCCAGAATAAAAGCATTGATACGAAGAAAAAATTTTAGTGGGGATAAACAAATTGTGATAAATGAAATCACAATTACCCCCGATGAAAGAAGAGTTCTTGTAAACGGCAATGAAATAATGCTCACGACAAAGGAATACGAACTACTACTTTATTTTATTGCCAACAAAAATCGTGTGGTGACCAAAAGCGCCGTAGCCGAACACTTGTGGGGCGACTATGTTGATCGCCTCGATAATTATAATTTTATTTACACACACATAAAAAATTTACGCAAAAAACTTTTAGAAAAAGGTTGCGAAGATTATATCACCACTATTTATGGTATCGGTTATAAGTTTAAAATTACAGAATGAAACTGCTTGTAAAAACAAGTTTATATTATTTAATTTTTGGTATCCCTGTTTTGTTAATTGCAGCGGTTGTTGGATATTTTATGCTCGCAACTGCTGTAAAGGGAAACAACCATGATTTATTGAAGTTGCGAAAAAAGCAAATTGAAAAACAGTTGAATAAAAATGATTCCACAGCATTTCAAAGTAATATTTTTTATGACGAAGTAATAATTACTCCTACTACAATTTCCGGAAAAACAAAAAATATTTATTCCGATACTTTAATGGTTGACCCTGAAGACGGCGACACTGATTTAAAAGCTATGTTAACCACCATCATTAAAACAAAGCATGGAAATTACCTCGTAAAAATATGGCTCAGTACCGTTGATAATGATGAACTCGTATCAACAATTCTTACTTGGCTTGCTATTATTCTGGTATTAATTTTTATTGTGTTCTTCTATATCAACTGGTATGTATCGCGCACACTTTGGAAACCTTTTTACAGAATTGTTGAAGTGTTAAATTCTTTTCGCTCAAGTGATAAAGAAAAACCGGAGTTACAAAATTCTTCTATTACCGAATTCAAGGAATTGAACAATTCAGTCAACGGCATGATGGAAAAAATGATGAGTGACTTTAATAATCAAAAACAATTTACTGAAAACGCGTCGCATGAAATGCAAACACCATTGGCGATTATCAAAAATAAAATTGAGTTGTTGATTCAATCGGAAAATTTAAGCAAAGCGGAATCTGAAATAATTTCAAGTGTTGATAATGCGGCGGATAAACTTTCGCGGTTAAATAAATCGCTTCTGTTGCTTTCTAAAATTGAAAACAGACAGTTCAACCAGGAGGACAATATTTCATTGAATGAAATTATTGAAGAATCATTAATTCAATTTGAAGACCTTATCGCGGAAAAAAATATTACCGTTAAAAAAAATATCCGCGAAAGTGTAACACTTCGCATTAATCCTGATTTATGCATGGTGTTGGTGAATAATTTATTGCAAAATGCAATCAGGCATAATATACAAAATGGAGTTATTGAAATAAACCTGAATGAGAAGGAATTTTCAATTTCAAACTCCGGACTTCCTCTTGCGGTCGAAAGAAATAAAATTTTCGAACGGTTTCAAAAAAATCCAGCTTCTGTTGAGTCAACGGGATTGGGATTGTCTATTGCAAAAGAAATTGCAGAGGCAAGCCGATTATCATTGAAATATCATTTCGAATCGGAAAAACATTTTTTTATTATTTCACTTATTTAACATAGAAACTTTCTTCTTACTTCTTGATTAAATATTTCTTTATTGCCTTTTTGTATTCAGATAAAATATTATTCTCCTAAAGAGAATTAGAAATGTTTGAACATACATTTCGCCTTATTTTCTTTTTTTTTATCGTTGAATGACAAACTTTAAAAAATATAAATGCCTTTGAAACCATTGCCGCGCATGGCTTTTGCGGTGTATGTGTAATACTGTTGTAAAAGATATTTGGAAATATGAGCGCAATAATTTTTTCTTTGTCGCACTTTGAAAAATCTGAAATCAGTTTTTTACTGTAACAGTCTTTCAAAAATAATTTAGGAAACTTCATTCACGGAAATTCAGAATTCAAACTTCGAACTAAAATTAATGGCTACAAAAAGCACGAAGACAAGTGGTGGTACTGGTAAGTCGCTAATGATTGTGGAGAGTCCCGCAAAAGCAAAAACCATTGAGAAATTTCTCGACAATAAATTTATTGTTAAGTCCAGTTACGGTCATATCCGCGATCTGCCTAAGAACGATAAAGCAATCGACTTCAAAAATAATTTCGAACCGCAGTATGAAATTTCGCCTGATAAAACTGCCGTTGTAAACGAACTGAAAAAGTTGGCGAAGAATGCGAAAGAAGTCTGGCTCGCAACGGATGAAGACCGCGAAGGAGAAGCAATCAGTTGGCATTTAAGCGAAGCACTAGGACTAGATTCAGCAACCGCTAAGCGAATTGTGTTTCACGAAATCACGAAGAAGGCAATAACCGATGCAGTTGCAAATCCGCGTACTATAAATATTGATTTAGTAAATGCGCAACAGGCGCGCAGAATTCTCGATCGAATTGTTGGTTTTGAATTGTCGCCTATACTGTGGCGTAAAATTTCGAACAAGAACGGACTCAGCGCCGGTCGAGTTCAATCAGTAGCAGTGAGATTAATTGTTGACCGCGAACGCGAGATAAATAATTTCAATTCGGAATCATCTTTCAAACTCGTGGCATATTTCACCGCGAAAGATAAATTCGGAAACAGCATTTCGTTCAAAGCAGAATTGGCAAAGAACAAATCGAATGAAAAAGATGCACAAACATTTTTAGAAAGTTGTATTGGTGCCGATTATAAAGTAAGCGACATACAGGTAAAACCCGGCAAACGCTCCTCCGCCGCGCCGTTCACTACTTCTACATTACAACAGGAAGCAAGTCGTAAATTAGGTTTTGCAGTTGGGCGCACTATGAGTGTGGCGCAACGATTATACGAGGCGGGAAAAATCACTTACATGAGAACTGACTCTGTAAATCTTTCCGAAACCGCAATGACGGCCGTTGAAAATGAAATCCGTAACACTTTCGGTGATCAATATCATAAGCGAACAGTTTATCAAAATAAAACCGCCAATGCGCAAGAGGCGCACGAAGCCATTCGTCCATCTTATGTTGAGAATAAAGAAACGGATGGAACTATTGAAGAACAAAAACTTTACAATCTAATTTGGAAGCGAACCATCGCTTCGCAAATGGCGGATGCTGAAATAGAAAAGACAATTGCTCGAATTTCCATTCTTAAAAAAGGAAATTCAACCGACGACAGCGAGCTCGTTGCAAGCGGTGAGATGATTAAGTTCGATGGATTCCTGAAAGTATATATGGAATCGACCGATGAAGAAACCAACCCAGACGAAAGCACAATGCTTCCCGCGCTGGAGGTTGATCAGAAATTGGATTTGAAAGAAATGATTGCGACGCAAAAATTCACGAAGGCGACCGCCCGTTACACCGAGGCGATGCTCGTGAAAAAATTAGAGGAGTTGGGCATCGGTCGCCCTTCTACTTATGCGCCAACCATCAGCACCATACAGAAGCGCGAGTATGTGGAGCGAAAAGATATTGAAGGAAAATTGCGCGACATGCGAATCATTTCGTTGCGCGACGATAAAGTGGAGAGCCGGATTGAAAAAGAAACTTACGCAAGTGAAAAAGGAAAATTGTGTCCGACTGATATCGGAATGATTGTAACAGATTTTCTGCTTGAATATTTTCCGGTTGTAATGGATTTCAGTTTCACCGCGGAAATTGAAAAAGAATTTGATGAAGTAAGTAACGGTGATCTCGAGTGGCATAAAATGCTTAAAGATTTTTACAAGCCGTTTCATAAAAGTGTTGAAAGCACTTTGGAAAATGCGAAGCGCGCTACTGGAGAAAAGGAATTGGGAATTGATCCGGCGAGCGGTAAACCCGTGAGCGCGCGTATGGGGCGTTACGGTCCGTATGTGCAAATCGGAAAACCCGACGACGAAGAGAAACCAAAAATTTCATCCCTCACCCGAGGACAAAGTATTGAGACCATCACCTTCGAGGAAGCGATGGAGTTGTTTAAATATCCGAAGCTGATGGGAGTTGATCCCGTTTCCAATAAAAATCTTTATCTCCGCAACACGCAGTATGGAATGGCGGTACAGTTAGGTGAAAGCGACGCGGAAGAAAAACCGAAGATCGCCAGCATACCGCGCGACATGGAGCCGTCAAGTGTAACAGTCGAAGTGGCGATGAAGTTGCTTGAGTTTCCGAAAACGCTCGGCACTTACGATGGCAAGGATGTGAAAGTGAACAAAGGCCGCTTCGGTCCTTATGTTTTATGGAACGATAAATTCTGCTCGCTTAAAAAAGGTCAGGACTTAATGACTATCACTCTTTCTGAAGCTATTGTATTGATAGAAGAGAAGCAAGCGAAAATTATTCAGGATTTTTCAGCTGATGGAATTGTGGTAATGAAAGGTCGCTACGGTCCAATAATAAAAGCCGGACGAAAAATGATTGGTGTACCAAAAGGTATGGATGCTGAAACAATTACTGTTGAGGAATGCCGCGGCATGATTGGTCCGATAAAAACCTTTAAGAAAGCGGCGGCGAAAAAACCTTTCGCCATTAAGAAACCTTTCGTGGCGAAGAAGACTGCGGCTAAAAAGGTGAAGAAATAAATTTCGCTGATGTAACAGTTGAGGAACAGAAACTGAAATATAAATTCAGTCGTAATGTCCAAAACACTTAATGATTTCAATTGAATCATTGTTCACTTTGTAAATGAGTCGGTGTTCATCGTTTATTCTTCTCGACCACATACCCGCATATTCGTGTTTAAGTGGTTCTGGTTTTCCGATTCCATCAAAGGGATTTTTCTGAATGTCGGAAATCAATTCAAGAATTTTGAAAACTAATTTTTGGTTACCGGGTTTGAAAAGTCGCAAGTCATCAATCGCGACTTGCGAGAAAACAACTTTCTTCAATCCTTAAAGTTTTTGGTTACATAAGTTTCCAAATCTTCCATCGTAAATGATAGCGTATTACCAGATTTTATTTGACTGATTGATTTATCAAGTTGCGAATTATAATCCGCCGTTTCAACCGAAATATTTATCTGTGGGTCTTGGTTGTCTGTTGAAGCGCTTAACAATTTTTTTATTTTATCTAAAGTCGATTCTGTTAGTTCTGATAAACGAAGTCGTATGATGGTTTCCATTGTATTTCCTTTTAAACAAAAGTAGAATAAATGAATGTTATGTATTGAAATAAGTTGTTGGCGAAGTATTTCCTTCTCAATTATTCTGTTTACTTTTAATGGAAATAATTTTTACATGAAACAGATTTTTAAACTACCGAATTTTAAAGATCAGATTTTATATTTTATAGGAGTCCTTATTTTTCTTTTGGTTTTAGTGAATCTGAAAACAAGCAGTGCGCAGAATTTAACTCCATATAGTTCAATAGTATGTTCTGGAAACACAAAAGTTTTAACGCTTTATGGTTCAAGCGCCGATACCATTAATTGGGAAACATCACTTGATACTATAAACTGGTCAGCACTATTTGATACAGGATTTCAATTAACTACTCCGCCGATTATTGTACACACTTTTTTTAGAGCAAAAATTACTTTGATGGGTGCGATTCTTATTAGTAATGTGGTTTTTGTTGACACTGCTTCAACTCCTGTTATTGCATTTTCAAATATTGGAGCTACTCATATAACTGTAAATTGGAGCCCACCGGGTGGAGGAGGTTATTTGATTGCATGGTCAGGAGCTGGGTCTGGGAGTCAACCTAATGTTACTCCTCCAATTAATTTAATTGGACTCATTCCTTGTACCCAATTAAATGTTATTGTAAGTTTAACTGGTTCTTGTCCGGGTGTCGCATCAGGGACGGCAAGCGTAATAACTATGAGTAATAATATTCTGAATACAACAGTTACAAATGCGAGTTGTGCAAATAATGACGGAGCTATTGATTTAACAGTTGCTACCGGAATTCCGATTTCATATTTGTGGAGCAATGGTGAAACAACAGAGGATATTTCTAATCTGGTTGCAGGTAATTATACTGTAACGGTCAACTATGTTGGTGGTTGTTATAATACAGCAACTGTAATAATTAATAATTCAAATGGCCCGATAATAACTGCAAGCACTTCAAATTCAACATGCTACTCAGCAAATGGAGTTATTGACCTGACTATTACAGGAGGAGCACTACCTTACAACTATAATTGGAGTAATGGTGCAACAACTGAAGATCAGACTAATTTAATTCACGGATTATATTCAGTTACAGTTTCAGATCAGAATAATTGCATGAACAACTATCAGCACTATATTTTTGATTCATCATATGCTTACTATGTTTTTATAACTTCAATAATTCCAAATTGCACGAACAATGGAGCTCTGACAGCGAATGTTAACGGAGGAAATCCGCCGTTTAATTATTTATGGAATAATGGAGAAACCACTCAAACTATTTCAAACCTTTCTGGAGGAATCTACTCAGTTACAGTTATTGATAATGGTGGATGTCAAATAGTAGTTCATAATTACCAGTTAAATATGACCAACTATAATATTATTTCAGGTAAAATTTATTTTGATTTGAATAACAATTGTGTTTTTGATGCTGGAGAATTTCCAGTATCAGGCGGCTTTATTGAAGCTCAGGAAACTAGCTATTCAGGTAGTAATTATGGTTATAATTATGGATATTCAGATGCGAACGGAGATTACTCAATTCAAATATCTGATACAGGAAATTACAATTTGAATGCTTACGCAAACCCTGGATGTGGTACCATCCAAAGTTGTTTTAGTGGAAATGTAAACTTCAATTCTATTTGCAATACGGTTACAGGGAAGGATTTTGCATTTATTGGAACTGCGGGATATGACTTTGAAATTTTTCCATATTGTTATACCGCGAATCCCGGTTTTGATAAGCATTATTTAATTGCTGCATACGATAATAATTATCCTTCCTACTCAGATACTATTACAGTAATCTTTGCCTACGATACTAATTTAGTTTACAGCTATAGTGTAGGACTTCAACCCATAAATGATTCAATAAATCATACACTCACTTGGAAAGTTTTAAATGCAAATTCAAATGGATTTTTTGATTGTTACATGCATGTGCCCGCTACATTATTGCCAACAAGTTTGCTTGAATCTACTTTCAGTGTTTTTCCTACTTCTAACGATTGTAATGTTTCTAATAACAGTTACTACTCTTTAGAACAAGTAATTGGCGCTTATGACCCCAACGAGAAAACCGTTACACCCTCCGGAAATATCACGGTGGGGGATTCAATACTCACTTACACCATTCATTTCCAAAACACAGGAAGCGATACCACTCACTTTGTAATTGTAAAAGATACTTTATCGCAATACCTCAATCCTGCAAGCGTAGTTAATCTATCTTCAAGCGCGCCGTTTGACTTTACTATTTCAGGAAACGGAATTCTTACATGGGTTTTCAATCCATTGTTTTTACCCGACAGCGCGAGCAACGAAGCCGCGAGTAAGGGATTTATCACTTTCAAAATAAAGGTGAAACACAATCTTTCAGCAGGAACATTAATTCAGAATAAAGCATCCATCTACTTCGATTATAATTCTCCCGTTGTCACAAACACCGTTCAGAATTCAATTATCAATTCCGTGAATGAAATTAATGATGGAAATAGTGTTACAGTCTATCCAAATCCGTTTGAAAGTCAGTTGACTGTTTACATTAGACATTTGGAAGGAAGTATGATAGTAATTTCCGATGTTGTTGGTAAGGAAATCTTTCATTCAAAAAATAATCTTAATTCTAAAATCATAAATCTAAACTCTATCGCTCCAGGAATTTATTTTCTAAAAGTGATTAGTGCTGATGGTAGAGTAGAAGTGAAAAAAATTGTTAAGGAATAAATAATCCATTCTAATATTTTGCGAATAGAAATACAAAAGCCGCTCTCAAACGAGAGCGGCTTTTGTATTATCTTGATACTTTATACTCTCCAATTAATTCAAACTCCTGAAATCAACAGGAACAACTTTACTTACTCCTTGTTCCTGCATTGTTACACCATAAATAACATCCACAGTGCTCATGGTTTGTTTGTTGTGTGTAACAAGTATGAATTGTGAATCCTGGCTGAACTCTTTAATAATTTCGTTGAACTTATGAATGTTAGCATCGTCAAGCGGAGCATCCACCTCATCCAGAATACAGAATGGTGCGGGCTTCAAAAGATAAAGAGAGAACAACAACGAAATTGCGGTGAGCGTTTTTTCTCCACCTGAAAGTTGATTGATGGTTTGCGGGCGTTTGCCTTTTGGTTTTGCGATAATTTCAATATCGGAATCAAGCGGACTTTCAGGATTCACCAATAATAAATCGCAAGTGTCATCATCAGTAAACAACGAACGAAAAACTTTTTGAAAATTTTCTTTGATTTTATTGAATGCAGTTAAGAATTGTTCCTTAGCAGTAGTATCAATTTCCTCAATTGTTTTCAGCAACATTTCTTTTGCATTTGCTAAATCCGTTTTTTGAGTAGTGATGAAATCGGCTCGCTGTTTCATTTCGTTGAACGCTTCCACCGCCATTGGATTTATTTCTCCGAAATTATCAATCCGACTTTTGAGTCGTGAAGTTTTTTCGGTCAACTCGTCTTTGTTGAGTTCAGTATTTGGTTCTTTGTCCATCAGTTCTTCGATGTTCAAATGGAATTCAATATCCAATCTCTCTTTCAATGAACCCAACTGAATTTTCATTTCGGTTGACTTCTCCTTCACCTGATTAAGTATCATTTCAATCTGTTCCCTGCTGCGGTGTAACACCCTGATTTTTTCTTCCTCGGCGTTAATCATCCCCCGGCTTTCGTAATACACCTGCTCCACCTGAGCCACGGTCACTTCTTGTCGTGTCTTCTCTTCGTACATGTGAATCAAATCAACTTCAGCCACACTCATCTTCATTTCTATTTCGGCGAGCATGGTGGTCGCTTGAATGATCGATTGATTATTATTCTCAATTTGTTCCTTGAGTTGCAGATGTGTTTGTTGCTTGAAGTTTATTTCCTGCGCAATTCCGCTAACTTTATTTTGTTGTTGAAGGAATTGAATGTTCTTCGAGTTGAATGTAACGGAAGCATCATTCAATCCTGACTCAGAAGCCTTGAATGAATTTTCCATTGAAGTCAACGCTTCAAATAAACCGGCTCGCTTGCCAACCAATTCAGCGCGATGTAAGTTGAGTAATTCAGTTTCAGAATCAAGCTCCTGTAACAGTTGTTCCAGTATTTTTTTCCTCTCTTCTGCTTGTTGTTGAGATTCTTCTAAGTGTTCAATTTTTGTTTTGATGGAAGTAATCAGATTCTTGATGTGATTTAGTTTTTCACGCGCAGCGTCTAATTCCTTATCAGTCGAAGAAGTTTTTAGGGTTATCAATTCCAATTGCTGTGACTGTAACAGTTCACGCAGCGCCTCAGAATCAGATTTCAACTGGTCAATTTCTTTTCCCAACGCTTCCATGTTTTTCACTCGACCCAATCGCTTGCCCGAGAAAGAACCCACTTGTCCACCCGAAACGGAATACGGCTGACGAATAAATTTTCCGGAACGGGAAAGAATCACCGCTTTTTTATTGTTGCTCAATTCAGCATCAGTATCATTTGCTGCAACAAAAACATTGTGTAATAGATATGCACCAAGTTTTTTGTATTCACTATCCAAATCCAAAACATCAACTGCTGCAATCGTTCCTTCGGGAGTAGAAATGGTTGAAGTGGAAAAATCTTCGAAGTCGTTCAACACGAAAAAGTTCGCGCGACCTTTCGCGGCGCTGCTCAATAAGTTCACCGCGCCAAGCGCTTCCTTCATATCACTCACCACATAGTAGTTCAAATAATTCTCCAAGTAGGTTTCAATCGCAACACGATACTCTGGGTTGCACGAAATAATATCTGAAAGGAGTGGGGCTTTAGTTTGCGACCAGGTATTATTCTGCGAAAGAAATTTTATGGAATCAGGAAAACCTTCCATGCTTTCAATAAAACTTTTTGTCAAATTAAATTCATTAGAGCGCGCATCGAGTTTGCGATTGATGCCGCTGAGATTGTCGCGGGTTTTGTCAACCAACTCTTCAAACAAATTAATTTTTGTTTGAAGTTCATCACCTTGTTGAGTAAGTTGATTTATCACATCGCGTTGTTGCGATTCTTGCTGATGTAAATCAAAAAGTTCGGCAGTAAATTTTCCTTTATCATCAATGCGGGTTTTATGGTCGTTCCATATCACCTGAATATCTCGCGTCGCGTTTTCTTTCTTCACGGTATTTACAGCGAGCTTTCTGTCCGATTCATTTATATCTGAATCCGCCGCTTGCACCTGACGGTTTTGAGTATCCAAATTTCGGCGAGAATCACTATGACTTAAGCGAATATTCTCCAATGAAATTTTTGCCTGTTCCAATTCCATTTGCAACGAAGAGAGCATCGTTTGCTCATTCGCTTTTCTTTCATCAGCGTTACTCAATTCAACTTCCAAGCGAGAAAGATTTTCTCCCGAAAAAATATTCTGCTGAGTTAGTTTTTCTTTCGTGTCGCTCTGGAATTTTTTATTTTCCGTGAGCAGATTTTTCTCGTTCTCTTTTTGTTTGAGTTGATTCACCAACTCGTTCAATTGCTTTTGCGACTGTAACAGGTTTTTTTCCTTTTCAATGTTGTCGGTTTTCTCCTGCTGAATTCCGGCTTCCTTTAAAATAATCTCCGTATCAACCGCGATCTTTTTTTCCTCTTCCTGCTGCTGTTGAATCTGCACCGAGTCAAACGATTTGCGAATTCCGTCAATGGTAAACACCGCCAGCTCAATCGCGAGCAACTTGTATTCTTCCTTCAGTTTAAAGTAGCGCTCGGTTTTGCGCGCCTGGCTTTCGAGCGATTTTAAATTGCTGTCAATCTCAAACAACAAATCATCCACGCGGTTCAAATCAATCTGCGTTAACTCCAGCTTCTGAAAAGTTTCTTTCTTACGCGCCTTGTATTTCGAAATGCCAGCGGCCTGTTCGAATAATTTACGGCGGCTGTGTTCCTTGTCATTCAAAATATCATTCACCATTCCCAACTCAATAATCGCGTACGAATCACTGCTGATGCCAGTGTCGAGAAACAAGCTCGTGATATCTTTCAGTCGACATGTAACATTGTTGAGTTTGTATTCGCTCTCGCCGTTGCGATAGTAGTGGCGAGAAATAGTTACCGAGTGATACTCTGTCGGCAACAGGTTCTTCGTGTTTTCGAAAGTGAGAAACACTTCGGCGAGCGACGCGGCTTTACGGTTTTTGGTTCCGTTAAAAATCACATTCTCCATTTTCTCCGAGCGAAGAACCGTGGTTTTCTGTTCGCCGAGCACCCAGCGAATGGCATCCACCACATTCGATTTTCCGCTTCCGTTCGGGCCCACGACACCTGTAACGGCGTCGTTAAAATTGATAGTGGTTTTTTCCGCGAAGCTTTTAAACCCTTTGATTTCGAGGCTGACTAATTTCACAATAAAAATGGTTTGGTTTGGTATCGGCGAAAGTATCTCTCTCCCCTGCGTTCGTAGCTATCGGACGCAACTCATTATCCACAATTTCGCCACATGTTAATAACGATTTTGAGGTTCGTTTTTTTGATTACAAAAAACCGGCGGGCTTTTCCTTACAATCTTTTTTATGAATACATAAAAAAGGATTTACAGTTCAATCCCTAACCCATACAACGCAATCGTAAACGAGAACTGTTACAGCCCCAAACTTTGGGAAAGTTATTCTTCACGAAAATTTTGTCTTGACAATAGAAGCTCCGCTTTTAAAGTGGAACTTCTATTTGATGAGAATTATTTCTGCCTTCAAATTTCTGATTTACATTTATGCTAACACACAACCATGAAAAAAATATTTAAATCATCCGTATTAAAGTCCTTTCCCTTTGGGAAAGGATTTAGGATTGGGCTTCTGTTAATTATTTTTTCTGTTACACTTTGTAAAGCGCAGTGGGTGACGATACCGGATGCGAATTTCAGAAACTGGTTGAATGCTCATGGTTATGCTTCTTGCATGAATGGAACTTTGATGGATACAACTTGTAGTTCGATCGTGAATGCAGCATCAGTTGATTGTAACTTCCAGAATATTTCTGACTTAACTGGAATACAATATTTTAATTCACTAACTTATCTTAATTGCAGTTATAATCTGTTGGACGATCCATTTCCAATTCTATCAAATTCATTACAAACTTTACACTGTGAGGGAAATCTGTTTCATAGTATCTACTACCTTCCCCCTTTTATTCATTACCTATTTTGTTCCTCTAATAATTTACAGATATTACCTGCTCCTCTGCCAACTCAATTAATTGAGATTGATATGAGTCATAATAATTTTAATGATTTAGGAAGTGGTGGAGCGTTAGGAAATTTTCCAACTACATTAAACTACTTAGACTGCAGCTATAACCATATAATAGGAATTCTTTCAAGTCTCCCCATTGGTTTAGGTTACATAAACTGCAGTTATAATCAATTAACAAGTTTGCCCTTTCTGCCAAACGACTTTTACTATTTGGATTGCAGTCATAATCAATTAACAAATTTGCCGACACTACCAATTTGGATAGGCTCTCCTGTTAATGGTGGGTTTTATCTTAATTGCAGTTTTAATCTATTAACTAATATTCCTCAACTTCCAAATAACTTTTCAAATAACCTAAGTACAACTTACCTTGATTGTAGTCATAATTTATTAAATACTTTACCATCGCTCATTGATTCTGTTAAGTATTTAAATTGTTCTTATAATCAATTATCAAATTTACCGCAGTTACCAAATTCAATAGCTGAATTTATTATTAATAATAATCCTGCTTTGTCATGTATTCCCTCTTTAAATAACTTCAGTGGATATTCTACAGATTTCAACATCTCTAATACCGGAATCACCTGTCTCCCCAATGTAATTCAACACACAGGATACATCGCTGCAATAGATACAATGCCAATATGCTCTTGTGTTTATCCATCAGGTGTAACAGTATCAAACATCACAACAAACTCTATTAAAGTTTCGTGGAACACAGAGTGTTGCACTGAGTATCGCATTCAATATAAAGTAACAGGCACCACAACATGGACAACAAAAATTGCAGCTCCTCCACTCACTTATAAAACTTTGATTTCATTAACTCCAGGAACTACTTATGATTTAAAAATGAAAGTGAAGTGTACTGATGGAACAACTTTTTCGTCGTGGTCCCCTGTGCAAACATTTACAACATCGGTGAGTTGCACGGCGCCAACAAATTTATCAGTAACTAATTTATCGCAAACGCAGGCAACAATAAACTGGAATACTGTTACAGGCGCTTACTCTTATAAATTAGTTAGAAGAAAACTCGGAACATCAGCATGGACCACTTCCACCATTTTAGCTCCGACAACTTTTAAAATATTAACAGGGCTTACAAACAACACTACTTATCAATATAGATTACAAACCATTTGCAACACATCGGGAACTCCTTCATCATCATGGACACCGATAAATACTTTTACTACACCTCTTAGAATGGAAGATGAAAGCAATACTGTAACAGTTTATTTTACCATTTACCCGAATCCTGTTTCACAATTGCTTGCTGTTACATCTGAGTTTTCTGCAGATGATGTAATTGATATTCAAGATTTATTAGGAAGAACAGTTTTATCAAAACCTGTTGGAAGTGAATTTCTTTCAAACAAAATATTAATTGATGTAACAGATTTGCCTTCTGCTTTGTACTTAGTATCTATAAGGAGAAATGATGGCAGAATTTTGGTTAAACAGTTTGTGAAGGAGTAAAATAAAATCACACTGAGGCACAGAGAAAAAGGAGAAATACATTTCCAAATCAATTCCTTCTGATTTTTACTTTTGCTGCATGAGTATTAAATCATTCTTTGCTCGCCCTTATGCAAATGTGGTTCATCGGAATATTAAAAAGTGGAGCTTGGATGCTGCGCGCGCGCAGGAGTTTCTGTTACACAAGCTGATTAACAAAGCGAAGAAAACAGCTTTCGGTAAAGAACATAGCTTCAACGAAATTACTTCGCACGAAGAATTTGTAAAGCGAGTTCCTATTAGAGATTACGAAGCGTTGCTTCCTTATATCGAACGAATTAAAATGGGAGAGAAAGATGTGTTGTGGCCTGGAGTTCCGGTTTATTTTGCTAAATCATCTGGCACTACTTCGGGTGTAAAATATATTCCGCTCACGAAGGAATCTATTCCTAATCACATAAACACAGCGCGCAACGCGTTGCTCATGTATATCTCTGAAAACAATTCGGCTTTCATAAACGGGAAAATGATTTTTCTTTCAGGCAGTCCCGAGTTAGAAAAGGTAAATGGAATTCTCACGGGGAGATTATCCGGAATTGTGAATCATCATGTGCCGAAATATTTAAAAGGAAATCAGCTTCCGACTCTCGCTACAAATTGTATTGACGATTGGGAAAAGAAAGTGGATGCGATTGTGGAAGAAACTTTCGATCAGAACATGACACTTATTAGCGGAATTCCGCCGTGGGTGCAAATGTATTTTGAAAAACTGTTACAGAAGACCGGAAAGAAAACCGTAAAGGAAGTTTTTCCGAATTTCAATCTGCTGATTTATGGCGGAGTAAATTTTGAACCGTATCGCTCACAGTTGTTCATCACGATAGGCGAGGAGATTGACAGCATAGAAACTTATCCGGCGTCGGAAGGATTCATCGCCTTTCAGGATTCGCAAAAAGAAAAAGGGTTACTGCTAAATGTTGACTCGGGAATTTTTTTCGAGTTCATTCCTGTAGATGAAGTGTTAAACGAAAATCCCACACGATTAATGATTCGTGATATTGAGTTGGATAAACAATATGCAGTGGTGATAAACTCCAATGCGGGTTTGTGGGGTTACCTTATTGGTGACACGGTGAAATTTATTTCGAAAGATCCTTATCGAATTTTAGTGACGGGAAGGATAAAACATTTCATCTCCGCTTTTGGAGAGCATGTGATCGCCGAAGAAGTGGAAAGCGCCATGAAACAAGTTTGTGATGAAGAGAAAATCAATGTAGTGGAGTTCACTGTTACACCAGAAGTAAATCCGAAACAGGGATTGCCGTATCACGAATGGCTTGTTGAGTTTTCAGAAAATCCCGCTGACATAAATTCTTTTCGGTTGAAGTTGGATGCAGTAATGCAGGACAAAAATATTTACTACAAAGATTTAATTGCCGGAAACATTTTGGAACCGTTACACTTAACTGCACTACCAAAAGACTCATTTCGCAATTACATGAAATCGGTCGGCAAACTTGGCGGTCAAAATAAAGTGCCGCGATTAACTAATGACAGGGTTTTGGCTGAGGCAATATTGAACACCTCATCACTTTAAAAAATTAAATCTATTTTTCCATCTAATTCTTTCCAATGAATTAATCTTTCAACTATCGGCTGATAAAAAAACTGTTACACGGAAGCTAATTGTTAAACACCAATTGTAAAACTTCAACTAAAATGAAAATAAAATTCTTTCTCCTTTCAATCGTTTTGCTTAATTGTCTTTTTGCGTTAGGGCAATCTCCTGATTGGTCGTGGGCTAAAAAAGCAATCGGATCCGGTGATGAAATTGCTAAAGGAATTGTTTCCGACGCTTCAGGAAATGTTTATGTAACAGGAAGCTTCAATAGCGACTCGATCACTTTTGGAAGTATGACTTTAACGAATGCCGGAGGCGCTGATATTTTCATTGTAAAATACGACGGCGCCGGGAACGCATTGTGGGCGCACGCCATTGGTGGAAGCGCGAACGACGCGTCTAACTCAATCGCTATTGATGATACGGGTAATGTATTTATAACCGGATACTTTGTAAGCCCGTCAATTATCTTTGGAAGTGTTACACTAACCAATGCCGATCCGGTAGATGTTTTTATCGCGAAATATAATTCAGCGGGAAATGCCCAATGGGCGAAAAAAGCGGGAGCGCTTGGCAATGGAACCGCTAACATAAATAGTTCGTCAATCGCAACAGATCATTCAGGAAATATTTTTATCGCGGGTTGGTTTAACGATCAGTACATCACATTCGGCACTAATACACTGACAAACACTACTACCGCGACCTACGATCTGTTTATTGCAAAGTATGATGGAGCGGGAAATACTTTATGGGCTGCAAACCCGAGTGGAACAGGTGACGATTTTGCTAATAGCATTGCTGTTGACCCGATAACAAGCGATGTATATATTACAGGAGCTTTCAGTAGTTCAATATTGCAGTTTGATACGAGTACATTAACAAATCTGGGAAGCTATGATGTATTGATTGCAAAGTATAGTTCATCAGGTGCTCCATTGTGGGCGCATAGTGGAAGTGGTAATGGAAGTGAAGAAGGATATGGTGTAACAGTAGATGCGAATGGAAATGCATTCATCACTGGTTATTTTGCGGGTAGTACCATTTCGTTTTCTGGTACTTCAATCAGTAATACAGGATTGCATAATATTTTCGTTACAAAATATTCATCGGCAGGTGGAGTTTCGTGGACGGAAGATTTAGGTGGAAACAACTACGATTATGCGCAAAGCATTACCATTAACGCCGAAGGCAAATTGATTTTATGTGGTGGCACGGCAAGCGCTTCTATAAATTTTGGCGGAACAATTTTCACAAATACCTCCGGGGGTGGTGTGAATGATTTATTTGTTGCGCAATTAGAACCGCAGTCTGGAAGCGTTGAATGGGCTGCTGTAACAGGCGGAACTGATTATGACCAGGCGACTAAAGCGGTTGGAGATGTATTTGGAAATACTTATGTAACTGGAACTTTTAAAAGTAGTTCAGTTCCATTCACCTCAACTAATTTGCTATGGGCGGGAGATGTCTCTACTTACGATATTTTTATAGCCAAACTAAATACAGCAACCGGAATTGATGAAGCAATAAATGAAAATACATTCTCAATTTATCCAAATCCGAGTGATGAGTTTGCAGTTTGCAATTGGCAATTTTCTAAATTGAAAAATCAGTTGATAAAAGTTTTTGATGTAACAGGAACAGAAATTTTTTCATCAACTGTATCTACCCTGAACTATAAACTCGAAACACTCAACCTTCAAAACGGAATTTATTTTGCTCAACTCTCTTCTGATAAACGAAGTGTTACACGGAAGTTAATTGTTCAACATTAAATTTTAAGTCTATGTATAAATTTTTGATAAAAATTAAATAGTTTACTTTCGAATAAAATTTTTAAAAGGACAAATGGAAGAAGAAAAATCAGAGTGGGTAGTGATAGCGACTTTCGAACAACCGACAAAAGCGTATATCGTTCAGGGAATGTTAGAGTCAGAAGGAATTCATTCTGTAATCACCAATGACCACTTGGTCGCCATCATGCCTTTCTTTTCGAACACTGTGGGCGGTATAAAACTTCAGGTGAATGTTGAAGACGCTGAACGAGCGATGGAGTTAATAGACAGCGAAGACACTTCAGGAACTGTTACAGGCATGGAGGAAGAATAATTCTATTTTCTGAACAAGTAATTATAAATGGATTTAGGTGAATAAATAATTTCAGTCGCACTTTTCTTTTTCTACTTTCATACCCGACAAAATTCAAACACAAATGAAAAATTCCCGCGCCTTTTTTCTGCTCGCTGTAATTTCGATTCTCTTTCAAAAAAATAAGTCAAATGCTCAGTGCCCGACCGGACAAGTACAGGTGATGGTTCAGATTACTTCTGATACATATCCAGGAGAATCGAGTTGGGATTTGAAAGATGTAAACGGTGTTACACTTGCCAATGGCGGAAGTATTGGTGATACACTTTGTTTTCCAATTAATAACTGTCTGAAGTTTACCATGCACGATTCTTATGGTGATGGTATGTGTTGCAACTATGGCAACGGTTCTTATAGTGTTTTTCTAAATGGAGTTTTAGTTGTTACGGGTGGAAGTTTTACTTTCAGTGAAACAACATGGTTGAATTGTCCTCCGGGATCAAGTTGCGGTTCAGCATTCACAGCATTGGAAGCAATACCTTATACAGCAGCGGCTGCAAATACCTGGTACGAATTTTCTCCTGTTGCAAATGGAATGTATGATATCACGACTTGCGGATTAAATACATGTGACACAAAAATCTGGGTGTACGACCACTGCAACAATCTCACTTTTGATAATACCAATATCGGGACAGTTTATTACGATGATAATGGTTGCGGATATCAGGCTCATGTTTCTGCTGCTTTAGTTGCAGGAAGTATATACTACATCCGCATAGGCGAAACAAACGGTGGGTGTAACGGTGGCCCGATAAATTGGATAATTAATTACGGAGGGCCAATTGTTGGTTGCATGGATCCACTTGCTTGTAATTATAATCCGAATGCAACTGTATCAGATAACTCTTGTATTTATCCCGGCGATCCTAATTGTCCTAATGGACCCGACTTAACAGTTGTGCCTATTGATTTTCAGAATTCATTATTCATGGATTCTTTAGTTGCGAGTAATTGTGCTGTAACAGAAGGATGTCTGACTGGTTATGGTGAGCGTTATATTATTCGCTTTACTACACACATTCAGAATGTAGGAAATCAGGATTACTTCATTGGTAATCCGACAAATAATCCTAGCCAGTTTGTTTTTGGGCAGTGTCACGGTCACTATCATTATCAGGGTTATGCTGAATATGATTTATATGATACAGCGTCGAATCAAATTCCTATCGGATTTAAAAATGGATTTTGTGTTTTGGATTTAGAATGCAGTAACGGCGGAACCGCTCAATATGGTTGCGCTAACATGGGAATCTCAGTTGGTTGTGGTGATATTTATTCAGCGGGATTGGAATGTCAGTGGATTGATATTTCGGATATTGACACCGGTGATTATGTTCTTGCGATTAAAGTAAACTGGGATCAATCACCTGATGCTGTCGGTCATTACGAAACTGATTACGCGAACAACTGGGCGCAACAGTGTATTCATGTTTATCGTCAGCCGAATGGTCGCCCTAATTTTCATGTTCTTCCAAATTGCAATCCGTATATTGATTGTGCGGGAACACCATATGGAAATGCTTTGCCTGACTGTAACGGTGTCTGTGGTGGAAATTCAAAACGGGGTGATTTGAATACCGACATGCTTCGCTCATTAACTGATGGCTTGATGTATGTAAATTATATTTTAGGAGATAGTCTCGTGCCTGCGCCCTGTAATGATTTGAACGGAGATTTTGATATTGATGTTTACGACGCTGCTCTTTTAACAGGTTGCGCGAACCTAGGAGAAGCGTGGCCGCAACCATGGGGAGGCACTCACAATTTCTGTAATTTTCCTACCGGAATGTTAAACATAAACGACACGACTTATCTCAGTATCATCGGTGGAAATGTTATGGATCATTATGTGGATATTGGAATTCAAAATCCGGATAACCGTGTTCTCGCTTATCAGTTTTCAATGAAGGGATTGACAATTCAATCTGTTCAGAGTTTGATTAACCCAGCGACCTATCCAATGACACCTTCTTTCTCCGTCGCGAATAGTTTAATTGTTGGATTAAGTTATGTCGACAGCAGTATCGATAAATCAACCCCCGTTCAACCTTTGTGCAGAATTTATTATTCCTCTACTCAAGATACGGTTTGCATCGATAGCATTTATTCAATTGTAAATATCTTGTTTCAGGAAGTGGTTCAGAAAAAAGGAACTGAATGCATCACTGGAATGATCAGCAGCGCTTCTCCCACGCTTTCTGAAACTGTTACAGCAATGAATGTTTCTCCAAACCCAACCAATGGAATATTCGATGTTTCAATTCAATTGCTGAATACGCAAGATGCAGTGATTGAAGTAACGGATGCTCTGGGTAGAATTGTGCTTTCAAATTCATTACAGAATGTTTTCGGAAAAACTGTTACACTCTCGCTTCAGAATTATCCTGAAGGAGTTTACTTTGTAAACCTTCATACACAAAATGAGGTTCTTACACGCCGAGTAGTGCTAATAAACTAATCTTGATAAAACACTAAAGCCACGATGGTTTCGTTATAACTATCGGGGTTTTTTATTTTTACAAACTGAAAGTTAATCACACAACAAATATGAAATCATGAATAGACTAAATTCAATTTTCATTTCTATCATATTGTTATTTTCAATCCAACAAAAAACTTTTGCGCAGCAGTTTGAAGCTCACAGCGCCAGCTATAAAGACTTCAGTAGCGGACAATCACATATTGAGGAAACTACTTTTGAATTCGACAGCACAAGTTTTAGTATGCACATGGGCGAAATGAATTTGTATTTTGGCTTGGTGGATATGGTTGGTGCAGGAGCAAACAGAAATTACAGGTTGCTTGATAAGAATGATGACACTGTATATGTAACATTTAATCCTCGTGTAAAATATATTGATTACAAATTGAAGACTTACTATCTCCGTTACATTTTAGATAAGGTGAAAGAAATAAAACCAGAAGTGATTGATACTACTCCGCCAAAATTAGATTCACTTGGAAATGCAATTATAGTTGAAGACACAACCATTTATGAAGATGTTGAAACAATGCCAGAGTATCCGGATGGCAAAGGTGCAATGACTCAATTTCTTAATGTGAATGTTAAAGTGCCAAAAGAAGCAGTTAAAAATAAAGTACACGGTTTTGTGAAGATGATGGCAGTAGTTGAGAAGGATGGAACACTCAGTAATATTCTTGTAAAAAGTGATTGTGGTTACGGTTGCGGTGATGAAGCAATTCGTGCTGTGAAAACAATGCCTGCCTGGTCTCCAGGGGAAAACAAAGGGGAAGTCGTGCGTGTAACAGTAGAGTTTCTTGTACCGTTTATGGCTAAATAGTTTCACGCAAAGTTAGCAAAAGAGCAAAGACGCAATGTCTTTTTTTATCTACCGAAATAGTTTATTTATAAAAACTGTTACACTCCCTGAACAACTTTATTGGAGGCAATAGATGCTTCAATAAAATTTTTCATCTTGGTTAATCCTTCAACAATCTCATTCTGATTAATTCCTGAATAAGCTAGACGGATATATTTATTCTCTTCACTAGGAACTTCCCTTCCAAAATGCAAACGGGTGCAGAATGATACACCTGTATTGTGAAGAATATCTTTTCGTAATGAATCATAATCAGCATAACCGCGCAACTTCATCAACTCTGTTACATTCGGAAATAAATAAAAAGCGGCTTCAGGCAGATAACATTTAATCCCAGGAATTGTTTTTAGAATTCCATGTGCGAGATCGCGTCGCGTTTTAAATTCCTGAACAATCTCTTTCACTTCAGTATTATCTCCGGTTAATCCTGCAATAGCACCGTACTGAATAAAGTGATTCGAACATGACTCATCATTCACATTCAGCTTTGCAATCACTTCCATAATATCTTTCGGACCAATGGTTGCGCCTAATCTCCAACCGGCCATCGCGAATTTTTTAGAGAAAGTATAAAGAATAATTGTTCGCTCTTCCATGCCCGGCAAACTTTCAATCACATTTGTTTTTCCTGAATAACGAATGTCATAATAAGCTTCATCACTCAACACAATCAGATTGTGTTTAATGGCGAGTTCAGCCAATTGTTTTAATTCTTCCAATGAACATTCACCGGCTGTCGGATTCATCGGACTGTTTATCACAAGCATTCTTGTCTTTGGAGTGATCTTGCTTTTTATCTCATCGAAATCAAGAATGAAATTATTTTCTCCTTCCAAACAGCCATAAGGAATCGCCTTTCCTCCGTTAAATTCAATCTGCGATTCGTAAATCGGATAGCCGGGATTTGGATACAAAACTTCTTCACCAGGGTTCATTAACGCCATTACGAATTTTCCAATAGTTGGTTTTCCGCCCGGTTGAATAATCACATTCTCCATCGTGTAATGAGTGCCGCGAGATTGGTTGATATCGTTTGCTAATGCTTCGCGCAAAGGAGTAATACCTGGTGTGGGGCAGTAGCCAGTTTTGCCGTCAGCAATTGCTTTGAAAGTTGCTTCAACTATATTTTTAGGGGTGCGAAGATTGATATCTCCTAAATGAAATGGGTAAACTTTATTTCCTTTTGCAACGAAGGCAGCAGCTTCAGCTGATACAGCAAATGCAGTTTCGGTTCCTAATGAAGCAATGCGATCGGCAAATTTTGTCATGGCAAATGTTTATTGATTTACTGATTCAAGCGATGATGTAACAGCTGCTCTGATTTGTTTCAACTCTTCAACATACTTTTTAATTTCTTTGTATTGACTCTCACCATCCAATCCGGCTTCAAGTGTAACACTCTCAGCTTTTCCGCTTCCTAAATAATGTCCTTTGCGGAATGGATAAAGTGTATGTGACCGCCCGAATGCTGATTGAACCCAGCGATACATTGTAGGTAAAGTGAAACCTGTTACACCCATTGCTTCCAATGCGTGTTTCTCAGGGAAAATATTATTTCGTTCTTCAACAGAAAGTGAATCAAACAATTCAGCACTTGAAACATAGTAAGCAGCCACTTCAATTCCATCTTTCAATAAAAGTGGTAATGCTTTCTGAACAAATTCGTTTCCAGCTTCGCTTCCCTGTAACACTATAACCCCATCCGGATTTTTCTTTGCAGAGTTACGAAGCAGGTACATTCCCTGAGTTGTAACTGTTACAGGCGCTAAACCATTTGCTTCGCGGTCAATAACTTTTTCGTTTGGTCTAGTAACGAAAGGAGTGATTACAGCAGGTCGCTTGATAAGCGCAGCAGTCAACAATGGAAATATTTCCTGTGGATCCCAAGGAGTTAAAGTCATTGAACATCCCTTTACGAAATTTTCCTGCATCAACTGTAACGGTTGCGGGTCAGCATGGGTCGGCCCGTCTTCCCCGGTTTTAATTCCAGTATGACCTGCAACTAAAATGAAAGGATGATATGGACCAGGCTCAACTAATTGCCTGGCCTGATTTCCAATAGCGTGTAATCGGGAAGCAATGTGACCGAGTGAAACAATGAAGGCACCATAAGATGAGCAAACTCCAATGTGATTTCCGTAAGCTGATATTCCTGTTGCTGTTCCCACCATTCCATCTTCACAAATTCCACCAACAGACAACATGCGGCAATCAATATTTTTTTCAGCATTGAAAAACCCTTTTGGAAAATCTTCACCTGCAAGATTCACACTTGTTGAACCATACAAATCAGCAGCAGAAGTCAGCATCGCCCCATTACTTGCTTTATTATAGAAGCGCAACACTTTTCCTAATTCAGTTCGCAATGCGGTTGATGTTCCCGCTTTTAAAACAAGCGCTTCTGGAATTTTATTTTCATTTGCTTTTGCTTCAGTATAAATTTTAGAAATGTCAGGAGCATTATCTCTTTTCTTACGAGCCGCTTTATCTAAAGTATTTTTTGAGTTAACTACTCTGTCGGCAAGTGACTTAGTAATTTCGGGATGAGTTTCAAAAATATTTCGGATAACTTTTAAGGCATCCCAATACATTTCTTCAACCATATCAGCATTGTTCACTGTGCTTTTCAGTTCCGCTTCATCTTCATAAATCTTTAAACTGTTTCCGGCTAATTCCTTAATCGGTTCCATTGATTTATAAAAAGCGGGGCTGCAAAAACGATGACCGCCACCATGCGATTTCATTCCTTCAATACCATAATTCCATCCTTTAATAGTGCGATATACAATACAAGTTGGTTGATGATTGGTTATTTCACTTGCTTTTTTCTGCGCAGCTAAAACCTGACGAAAATCTTTTCCATCTTCAACCAAAATTGTATTCCAGTCATGCAGGTATGCAAACTCAGCAGGAGTCCATTGAACATAATCACCGGGTACATCATTCTCACGACACACAGCATTAGAATCAATGGATGCCTGATTCCAATCAAGATGCATGATTAAATTTCTTAGCGACGAAGTTCCTGCGCTTGCCATTGTTTCTGCAACTCTTCCGGGTGTCATTCCACCTTCGCCTTCAATCATATGAATGAAGGGAGCATCTTTTCCATATAAATCAGAAGCAGCGAAAGCAAGACCAACTGTAGAAGCAACACCAACTCCAGAAGCTCCGGTTGAGAGTTTTAAAAAAGGAGTTGTAGGAGTCGGGTGACCATCCAACGCTTTTACATGAAATTCTTTTGTGAGTCGTGTATTGGCAATCGGATTATGACGGAAACCTAGAAGGTCCTCAAGCCGCAATTGATGATTTATGTTTTTAGGTAATAATTCCGGATAGGTAATGCGAACAACCTCGTTACGCAATGCCCATTGAGCATAAAGCCCCAATGATTTATGACCTGCTGAATAAGAAATCAAATCAGCTTCAGCTCGATTCGGATTGCTGATATCGTAGAAAGCATTTTTATAAAGAAGAGATGCTACAATTCTTCCTGAAGAAATACTTCCGCCTGGATGACCAGTAAGAGGAGAGAAGTTATACATCATTGAACACACTGCACGGTAAATAGTATCGAATGTGTCGAAGATTTTTATTTCGTTTTCATCTGAAGCAGAATTCGCAGCATTAATTTCAAAGTACTCAGCGCGACGCGGACCGAATGGATTTGGTTTGTTGTTTTTCATAGGAAAATTGGGGCTGCTAAAGAAGTTAAAAACGATGGGTTTTCAAATGATAGCTATACTTTTTACCTTTCTTTATTTTTTGTTCCGAAAAAATTGAATACAAATTTAAATAAGGCATGTTAAAAACCTTTTTTCATCGGTTTGGATTATATCACTCTGCCCTTATATTTGCCGTCCCTTAAAAAAAGATAAACATGTACGCAATAGTTGATATAGCCGGTCAGCAATTTAAAGTGGAGAACGGAAACGAAATTTTTGTTCATCGCCTTGAAGGTGAAGTTGGAGCAAAAGTGGACTTTGATAAAGTGATGCTTACTGCTGAAAACGATAAAGTTAAAATCGGAGATCCGTTTTTGAAAACGAAGGTTTCAGCTACCATTTTAGAGCACATGCGTGGCGATAAAGTATTGGTATTTAAAAAGAAGAAGCGTAAAGGTTATAGAACTTTGAATGGTCACCGTCAGGATTTGACCAAGATTAAAATCGAAAACATAAAATAAAAATCATTCATCATGGCACATAAAAAAGGTGAAGGTAGTACCCAGAACGGCAGAGACAGTCACGGTCAGCGGAGGGGAGTAAAAATTTACGGAGGTCAGCAGGCTGAGCCGGGCAATATTATTGTTCGTCAGCGTGGCACTCAGTTTTATCCTGGTAAAGGAGTGATGATGGGAAAAGATTACACCATCTTCGCTGTTACTTCAGGTAAAGTGGAATTTAAAGTTAGGGCTAAAGAGCGTCAGTATATTAATATAGTTCCTGCTGCGACTGAAGCTGCAAACTAATTGTTACAATAAAATTATTGAAACCCTGTTCATGAAAGTGAATAGGGTTTTTTATTTTAGTGCGGATAAACTGTTTTCTCTTTTCTTTTTTCACATCAGTTAATCTGATAACATTGCTTCATGGTTAAGAAGAAAAAATCTTCTATTAAAAAAATACTGATTGCTTTTGGGGTGGTACTTCTCATTTCGCTTATTGGATTAGGTGTATCACTTTATCAGAAAATTTATTCGCCTAATGTGATAGGCAATGAAGAAAAGGAATTTTTATATATACCAACCGCAACCACTTTTGATCAGTTAGTCTCCATCATCACGCAAAATAAAATTGTGAGGAATAACGAATCGTTTCGTTGGACTGCAGAGCAAATGGGATTAAACAAAAATGTTCATGCCGGGCGCTACGAAGTAAAACTAGGAATGAGCAATTTTGATTTAGTGAAACTGTTACGAAGTGGAAAGCAAACACCTGTAAAATTGGTTATCAATAAATTCAGAACAAAAAAAGATTTAGCCGGATTTATAGGTAAGAAATTAGAAATAGATAGTACTGTATTTTATGAACTACTGAATGATGATGCCTCACTCGCGAATTTTGGATTTACACCTGTAACTGTGATGTGCAGTTTCATCCCAAACACTTACGAGTTCTACTGGAATACTTCAGCTGATAAATTTATGGCGCGTATGAAAAAGGAATATGATTTATTCTGGAATGATAACAGAAAACAAAGAGCAACTTCTTTGGGAATTTCAGTTGACGATGTTTGTATCCTTGCTTCAATACTTGAAGAAGAAACAAATCGAAATGACGAAAAACCAACCATTGCATCGGTATATCTAAATCGTTTAAAAAAAGGAATGCTTTTACAGGCAGACCCGACTATAAAATTTGCAGTAAATGATTTTACAATTAAGCGTGTAACTGGAAAGTACATTGATGAAGCAAAGGATTCTCCTTATAATACTTACCGCAAGCAAGGATTACCACCAGGGCCAATCTGTACTCCATCTTCTGCGAGCATCGAATCAGTATTAAATGCTGTTCCGACTGATTATTTATATTTTTGTGCAAGTGTTACAAAGCCAGGTTATCATGAATTTACAAATAACTATTTAAAGCACATGCAAAATGCGCGGCTGTATCAGCAGTATCTGAACAAAAAAGGAATTCACTAAAGTGTAACATCATTAACCGGAAATAACCTGTGCTTCACAAATTAAAATCAATACAAAATAATATTATCGAAAGAACTAAACGATGGACACTACCGGGGTTTGATGGGCAGAGCATTTATAATGTTTTCAGTTTTCTGTTTAAAGAATTTCAACGCGATGCAATTAATATTCGTGCAGGTTCAGTTGCATTTAGTTTTTTGCTTTCACTTTTTCCATTGCTGATGGTTGTGTTTGGATTGATTCCTTTCATTCCTGTACAAAGTTTTCGTGAAACTCTTTTGACAAGCATTCAAGATGTATTGCCTCACAATGTTTATGTAATTATTAACACAACTATCGTTGACATAATTAATAATCAAAGAGGAAGTGTTCTTTCAATAGGAGTAATACTCGCCTTATATTATTCGAGCAGAGGTGTTATTGGATTAATTAATTCGTTCGATAAAGTTTATCCTTCATTTCGTCAGCGAAACTTCTGGAGTAAATCGTTGGTGAGTTTAAAAATTACAGTATTGCTGATTTTACTTTTAATTCTCTCAGTAGTTTTCATTGTTGCGGGAGGTTTCTTTATAAATTATTTTATGAACTGGATAGATGTAACAGGCGATGCTGTTTACTTTTTTCTCGCTTCGATAAAATGGATTATCATCATTTTGCTTTTCTATTTCGGCATCAGCATGATTTATTATTACGGACCAGCTATGCATACTCGATTGAGATTTTTTTCAGCAGGTTCAACTGTCGCTACTTTTTTAAGTATCATTACCTCGTTGCTGTTTTCATACTTCATAAATAATTTCAGTCAGTACAATAAATTATATGGTTCCATCGGAACTTTGATAGTAATAATGTTGTGGCTTTACTATAATTCACTTGTTTTGCTTATCGGATTTGAACTGAACGCAAGTATTGAAATTAATAAGCATCTGAAAAATGAAATTCAAAAAGACACGGACTTTGAGTAGAGCTAAATTTATTTTACTGACCTGTTTTTTTTTACAAAACACAATTTGTTTTTCCCAAACAAATTCAGGAATACAAAAAATTATTCCTTCAATAAATATTGTTATTGACAGTTCGTTTTCTGCAGTTCCTGTAACATCCAACCTTTTTGGGTTTTCGGTTGAGAATTTATTTGTTGAAATAAAAAATACAACAGATTCAACATTTGTAAATTCCTTAAAAAAAATTAATCCTGCTGTATTAAGATGGCCTGGAGGAATGCTTTCAAATTTTTATCATGGTAATGATTATGGTTATGGATTAAAGCGAAATGAAATCGCCGCTATTTATTTGCCTTATGCTCAACAGTTAGAAAATCAAGGAGTGTTTGTAATTCAACAAAAATTGAATCATCCATATCTACAAGATTTTTTACGGTTAGTAAAAGACTTGAAATCAAAAGTTTTAATCACAGCAAATGTTTTGACAGGATCACCTGAAGAGTTATTGGATCAATTAAATTTTTTTAATGATAATAATATTGAAGTAGTGGGAGTAGAGTTGGGTGATGAAATGTATATCAATGCCTATCGCGCTGTTTTTCCATATCCAGGAAGTTACATTTCTAAAATTGAACCTTTTGTTTTATTGGTAAAAAAATATTTCCCAAAAATAAAATTTGGAGTTTGTGCTGCACCTAACCCTCGTCTAAGTGACCTGTATGGAACATCGGCTGGTGAGTTCGGTTATTTCAAAGCATGGAACGATGCACTTTCGAAATCAAATTTTTATGATGCAATTATTATTCACTCATTTACCCCTATTCCTGTCATAAGCAATCAGCCAGTCGATTCTGTTTTTCGTCATGCTGTAACAGATGCAAAAAAAACTTTTGCAAAAAGCGGAATGATGGTTCAATCGCTCGATTACTATCATGAAATATTTCCGAAACTGAAAATATGGATTACAGAATGGAATCTCGCAATCAGAAGTAATAACTCATACTACCTAAATACACTTTTTCAGAGTTTATATATTTCTGATTACATGAATTTTTTAAATGAGTTCAATTCGAGAAATAAAAATCCAGTTGAGCTTGCCGTGTTTCAGAGTTTAGCAACAGGTGGAGTTTATAATCATTACGGAATCATTGATATGAAATCCGAAAAAGAAAAATCACCAACCTTAGTAATAAAACGAACAAGCTGGTACGCTTTTAAAAATATGAACCCCGGTTATTCCGGAAATTATTTTCTTCATAGCAACTCACTTAGCAGCAACGAACAAATTGAAGTTTATTCTTATCGCGATACAACCGAAAACAAATTGATTTTATATTGGACAAATTTCAGCAGTAAAGAATTGAAAATTGATACACTTGAATTCAATCATATTAATTATTCAGACAAAGAAGTAACAGTTGAATATTTAAAAGGAAGATTGCAGGATAGTTTTGGCTGGACTAAATTTTCTCGTAACAGTTATAACACACCACCGATAGAAAAAACTGAATCATTAAAATTAAGTGATTGGGTATTTCCTACTTACGGTATGGGAACTATCAGTATTAAACTGTAATTATCGGTGAAATTGTTTTAATCACCGATAAGAAATTTTTTACTATCGACCGCATGGAATACTTTCGACAACGAAATAAACTTAAACCATGAAAAACTTAGTCTTTACTGTAACACTCTTCCTTTTAGCAATTGGTGCAAACGCACAAATGAAAAGCAAGTACACCAATGTAACAGTTTATGGTGGCCACGATGGCACTATTGATATGCGTTGCGAAGGTGGCCAACCACCGTACTCTTATTTATGGAACGATGGCTCAACCGATGAAGACCGAAGCAATTTAAAAAGCGGTGTTTACACCGTTAAAATCACCGACCAGACTTCATGCTTTGTAACTGCAAGTTTTAACATCACACAACCTGAGCAGTTTTCTAATTCAAATGCTACAAACCGTTTTACTTCCGAAATTTCAGTTTATCCAAATCCATCAGAAGGATTGGTAAATGTGCATTTTACTGGAGATAATGCAAACAGCTTTCTTGTGCGTGTAACAGATATTAACGGACGGATTATCAGCGAAAAACAATACGGAAAATTCACAGATGCGATGGAAGAAAAACTTGACCTTGCTAAACAGGCAAAAGGAATTTACTTAGTTGAAGTTATTACCGAAAGAGAATCTTACAACACTCGTGTTGTTCTTCAATAGTTTTTGAAATAAAAATAATTTGCAGAAACCCTCTTCGACTTATCGGAGAGGGTTTTGTTTTTTTAGAAATACTTAAATCAACATTTCTTTGTTCACCAACCTTTGGCACGAAATCTTCAACCAATTATCAGAACATATATTTGCGCGATGAATCAAACATTAATTAATCTCTTCCACAAAATGCGCCGATCAAGAATTGTTTTTGCTACTTCAATGATAGTATTGCTCAGTGTATTTGCTTCTTATCGTTTCTTCAGACAGCCCGGTGAGCTAAGCAAAGAACAATTAATTCTGGGAGTGGTTATGCAGGGAATTCAATCACAGCACTTCAGTCCGCAAAAAATTGACGATAAGTTTTCAGAGCGAGTATTCGATTTGTTTTTGAAACGCATGGATAATGGCAAGAAATTTTTTCTTCAATCAGATATTGATGAACTTAGTAAGTATAAAGAAAAAATAGACGATCAACTCAACGATGCCTCTTTGGAATTTTTTGAGAAAGCAAATACAATTTACGAAAAGCGATTTGCCGAAGCGAAAACTTATTATACCTCAATTCTTGATAAGCCGTTCAGTTTTAAAGTAGATGAAACAATAGAAACCGATGGCGATAAAGTGTCTTATGCAAAAGATGCAATAGAATTAAAGGATGCGTGGCGCAAGTCTTTAAAGTATCAGGTGCTTGTCCATTACAGTGATATGCTCGATGCACGCGATAAAGCAAAAGCGAAAGAAGACACTGCAGCGATTACCAAAAAATCAGATGAAGATCTTGAAAGCGATGCGCGCAAAAAAGTATTGAAGAGTACTGATGATGCGTTTAAAAATTTAAGCGAGTTAGACAGAACCGACCGCTTTAATATTTATGCCGGATGCGTTGCCAATGTACAGGACCCCCATACTGAATTTTTTCCTCCGGCTGATAAAGCAAATTTTGATATTGCCATGAGCGGAAAGCTCGAAGGAATAGGAGCACAGTTACAGCAGAAAGATGATGAAATAAAAATCACAAGCATTGTTCCAGGCAGTCCTTCTTATCGCGATGGAAGATTAAAGCCGGGCGACATTATTGTTAAAGTTGCACAGGGAGCAGCAGAACCTGTTGATGTAACAGAAATGAGATTGGATAAAGCCATTCAATTAATCAGAGGAAAAAAAGGAACTGAAGTTCGCCTCACTGTTAAAAAACCGGATGGAAGTTTTGATGTTGTTACCCTCATTCGCGATGTAATTGTCTTGGAAGATTCGTATGCACAATCATTCATCATCAACAACGAAAAGAAAATCGGATACATACGCTTGCCTGGTTTTTATGCAGACTTCAGCGGAGCAGGCGGTCGTGATTGTGCAAAGGATATTAAAACTGAATTGGAAAAATTAAAAGCAGAAGGAGCAAAGGGAGTGATTCTTGATTTGCGTGACAATGGTGGTGGCTCATTGGAAAGTGTAGTTGAAATGATGGGATTATTAATTCCACAGGGACCTGTTGTGCAAGTAAAAGCAAGAGATACTGCTCCAACTTTATATACAGATAAAGATCCAAGTGTTACATACGATGGCCCGTTTGAAATAATGGTGAATGAGAACAGCGCATCTGCATCCGAGATTCTTGCAGCAGCAGTACAAGATTACGGTCGCGGAATAATTATAGGAAGCGAAACATCATTCGGAAAAGGTACCGTTCAGCGCATGTACAATATGGATGATATGGTGAATGCTTCGTATGCAGCTGATAAACCGCTTGGTTCAGTTAAAATTACCATGCAGAAATTCTATCGTATCAGTGGTGCTTCAACACAACTTCGAGGTGTAACACCTGACATTATTTTACCTGATGCATACAGCAAATTAAAATACGGTGAGAAGCAGGAAGATTATCCTTTGCCTTGGGATGAAATAAAACCAACACCATTTACTAAATCGCCTCCAACATTTGATTTGAATAAGTTGAAAGCATTGAGCGAGAAACGGATTGAAGGTCAGCAGGCTTTTAATATTATTGAAGAGGAAGCCACTGAATTAAAAAAGGAAAGTGACGATACACAGGCTTCTCTTAATCTTGAAAAGTACAAACAAGATCAAACATTTTTAAAAGAGCAAAAGAAAAAGTTTGATGAATTGGAGAAATCATTAACAGGTTTGGATATCAGTAATCTCTCTGCAGATGTTGAACACATTAATAGCGATTCAACTTACACTTCTCGAAACAAAGAATTGCTTAAAGATTTGAAAAAAGATATTTACATAAACGAAGCATCGCAAGTGATGTTGGATATGATAAAGTAGAATTTTCTTTTTCTTTCTTATTGTATTGAACAGTTTTGATTTCAGTGTAAATAAAATATTTACCCGACTTGCCTATTCCTAACTTATGATTTTATTTTTACGAACATGAGCAAGAAGAATAAAAGCAACACTCAAGCAGATTTTTCGCAAAAAGGCAAACCACATAAAAAAAACCCTGTTACACCCTACAGAAGAAAAATTCTGTTTGCATTAGTTGGAATTTTATCATTAACTCTTATTGCATATTGGCCCGCACTCAGTAATGGTTTTGTAAATCTTGACGATGACCGGTATGTGCAGAACAATCAAATTATCCGGCAAATTGATTTGAAATTATTTTTCTCCACCTTCCAGGTAATGGGAAATTATCACCCATTGGTCATGTTGGTTTATAGTATCATTTACAAGTTCGCCACTTTAGATCCCCTATATTATCATGTTATCAATCTTAGCATTCATTTGATAAATACTGCGCTTGTCTTATTAGTGATTCTTGAACTGACTGAAGTTTTTGAAATCGCAGTTATTGTGAGTTTACTTTTCGGAATTCATCCGATACATGTTGAATCTGTTGCATGGATTAGTGAATTGAAAGACCTGATGTACACCGGTTTTTTTCTTGGTTCACTATTTTACTACACCCGTTACATCAAAAATGATTTGAATAAAAAGTATTTCATTTTAAGTATTGTGTTTTTCTTTCTTTCTGTTTTATCAAAAGGAATGGGTGTATCACTATCAATTGTATTGCTGTTGATTGATTTTTATTTGGGAAGAAAGATGAATTCTAAAATTATTATTGAAAAAATTCCATTCTTGATTTTGTCAGTGATATTCGGTGTTGTTGCAGTTAAAGCTCAACAGGCATTAGGAGCAGTACAGGATATTGCACTTTTCAGTTTCCCTCAGCGAATTGTTTTTGCCTGTTATGGTTTCATCACATACTTATGGAAGTTGATTATACCGATTCAGCTCAGTGCTTACTATCCCTATCCCGCAAAAACAGGTGAAAGCATTCCAGCAGAGTTTTACATATATCCCCTTATTCTCATTGCGTTTCTTACTGTTGTTTACTTCTCTATTAAAAAAACAAATAAAGTGATCTTCGGAATTGGTTTCTATGCTGTAACAGTTGCTTTGGTTTTACAATTAATTCCAGTTGGAGGAGCAATCATCGCCGACCGTTACAGTTATATCCCTTCCATTGGAATTTTATTATTATTTGCATTCGGTTTATATGAACTGTATAAAAGCACGACCTATAGAACTCTTGGAACCGGCTTACTAATCGGAATGACCATCTGTTACACCTTCATGACTTATCAAAGAACACAGGTGTGGAAAGATGGAATGACACTGTGGAGCGATGTAATTGACAAAGGAAATGAAGTGGCTCTTGCATATAATAATCGTGGTGTTCTTTACAAGCAAGCCGGAGAGTTGGATAAAGCTATGAAGGATTATCAGCATTCATTAAAGCTGAATCCTGTGAACGCTGATACATGGAGCAACATAGGATTAATTTTTTGGGAACAGGGAATGCACAATAAAAATCAACAACAAATTTATAACGACACCGCAATGTATTATTTGAATAAAGCAATAACTATAGATGAAAAATTTGCAACTGCCTACAGCAATCGTGGAAGTGTGCGCTCAACAATGGGTGATAACAATGGCGCTTTGGAAGATTATACTAAATCAATTCAGCTCGATCCAAACTTTAACGACCCATATTATAATCGAGGAATCGTTTATTACAATCTTGGTAGAAAAGGTGAAGCATGTGATGACCTTCGTAAAGCTGCATCGCTTGGTCACGCGATTGCACCAAATGCTGTTAGAGATTTGTGTAAGTAGTTTTTCTAAGTATATAGTCCTATGTCTTAAGTTTTTATAGCTTACTGTTACACCTATAAAAATTTTTCACATTTAGTTTTTCACTAACCTAAAAGCAATCCTGCAATTGTTGCTGATAAATAGGAGGCGAGTGTTCCACAAAGCAATGCTTTCATTCCAAGTTTTGCTAAATCAGTTCTTCGCTCGGGAGCAATGGCGCCGATGCCTCCGATTTGCATCCCTACAGAACTGAAATTCGCGAAACCACAAATTGCAAAACTTACAATCATTAATGCTTTAGGGCTAAGAGTTTGTGATACACCATGAGTGAGATTAAAGAATGCTACAAATTCATTGATAGTGAGTTTTGTTCCCATCAGTGTTGCAACAGCACTCACATCTTTCGAAGGAACACCCATTGACCATGCCATTGGATAAAATAATTTTCCAAAAATCCAATCAAGAGAAAGTGCAAAATCTAAGTGCGACCAAGTTCCGATTTTTCCAAGAATAAAATCCAACATTGCAATCACTGCCACGAAACCAATAATCATTGCAATCACATTCATAGCAATTTTAAATCCATCGCCGGCACCATGCGAAATGGCATCTATCACATTACTGTACGGCGATTTTACTTCAAGTTTTACTCGCCCCATCGTTTCGCTCACTTCTGTTTCTGGCCACACGATTTTCGAAATCACCAAGGCGCCAGGAGCTGCCATTAAACTTGCTGTCAATAAATATTCAGGACTCGCACCAAAGTTTACATACACTATTAAAATCCCTCCGGCTATGCATGCAAGACTTCCGCTCATGCTTGCAAGTAGTTCACTCATTGTCATTCCTTTTAGGTAAGGTTGAATCATTACCTGTGCTTCCACCTGACCAACGAACGCACTTGCAACATTACTCAATGCTTCAGCACCACTCACACGCATTACAAAATTCATGGCAATAGCAATCACAGAAACTATTTTTTGCATAATGCCGAAGTGATAAAAAATTGCTACGAGCGCGCACACTAAAATAATAGTGGCTGTTACACTAAAGCCAAAGATGAACATATGTTCGGCTCCATATGGAGAAGTGCCACCTAAATGATTGTCAACCATTACTCCCCCGTAAACAAATGATGCACCTTGCTTAGCGAAACCTTCGATGTGTCCGATTTGACTTCCTATCCATTTAAAGAAATTTGTAACAGGTGTAACTTTCAAAACAAGAAACGCAATTGTTATCTGTAACAGAATTCCGCTGATGACTAAACGGAAATTAATTCGCCGCTTGTTATTGGAAGCAAGAAATGCAATACCGAGAATAAGCACAATACCAATTAGTCCTTGAAATCTTTCCATAAAAAATTCTTTTGGCTAAAGATGAAGAAGAATATTTAATCTCCAACTTTGGAATTTCAACCTTGAACTACTTAACCCAATCAGTCACGAAAATATTTGTATCGTGTCCACCACCATTGTGGCGGTTGCTGCAGAAAACTAATTTCTTTCCGTCTGGAGAAAACATTGCGAATGCATCAAACACTTCTGAATAAGTGATGCGCTCCAGACCTGTACCATCAACATTGATGAGATATAAATTGAAGGGATAACCTTTTGGATGTTCAAAGTTGCTGCTGAAAATAATTTGCTTTCCATCAGGAGTAAAACTCGGTGCCCAGTTTGCTCCCGGCATATCAGTAACCTGATTCACATCGGAGCCATCAGCATTCGCAACGAATACTTCCATTTTTGTTGGGGCAACTAATCCATGCGCAAGTAGCGATTTATATTCTTCTACATCTTCTTCGGTTGTTGGTCTTGAAGCACGCCAAACAATTTTTTTTCCATCAGGCGAAAACCACGCACCACCATCGTAACCAAGAGTATTGGTGATTTGTTTAACATCACTTCCATCTAAATTCATAGTGTATAATTCCAAATCACCACTGCGGTCGCTTGTAAAAATCATTCGGTCGCCCTTAGGAGAAATAGTTGCTTCTGCATCATAAAAATTATTTGAAGTCAACTGTTTGCGAATGTTTCCTTTTAAATCGGAAGTATAAATTTCAAAAGAGTTGTAAACCGGCCATACATATTTTTTCAATTTAACTTTATCCGGTACAGGAGGACAAGAATCAGCATTTGCAAAAGTGCTCGCATACAAGATGAGCGAATCGCCAGGTAAAAAATAAGAGCAGGTTGTTCTTCCTTTTCCACTACTGATTTCATGTGGATAAAATTTTTTCTTTCCGGAAGGAACTGTTCCATAAAAAATCTGGTCGCACTGAATATCAAGGTGATTAGTAAACTGATAAGTTAATTTCTTACTATCGAAACTCCAGTATGCTTCAGCGTTATCTCCACCATTTGTTAATTGCAGCACATTTTTAAAATGTTTTTCGCCTGAGAAAATAAGTGAATCAGATGAAGAAACTGACTGGGCAAATAATTTTTGAGAAAAGAGAAAAAGAATTGAAAGAAGCAGGGGATTTTTCATTGGGGCGGCAAATGTAATATTTGAATTTGCATGCCAAAATTTGTATTAAATCCAGCAATAAAAAACAAAACAACAACTACTTAATTATTCCTGATTTGGTCCAGTTTACTATTTCAGGAATTGGTAAGTGATCGCCAACATATTTGCCATAATATGCCTTTTGTATAATTCCATTTTCATCCACTAAAAAATCAGCGCCTATTCTGTTAAGGTGTCCGTCTCTTTCATAAGAGTTTTTAAATAGTTTTTTTCCTGGAGTATGTTTTTCTCCATAATGTGTAAACCGACCGATGATGGTTTTTATCCAACTCTTTTGAATTTTAAATTGTTTGTAAAAATTTTGCTCCGGATCCGGAACCATCACAAACGGAATTTCCTCCTTTGTAGCATACTGTAACAGTGTTTCCTTTCCGGATTCATAAAACGAAATAAAAATCAAACCTTGTTGCTTCAATGAATCGTAATGTTCCAGCAATTCGTGTGTTCTGAAATTACACAGCGGACAACTGACATAACGATTGAAAGTAATCAGGATTTTATGACCTTTTAAATCGGAGGTGTTTACTGTTACACCAAAAGCGTCGGTCAAAACCAATTCAGGAAGTTTATCTCCTTCTTTAAACCGGTGACGATGTTTAGCTTCAGTAATTTGAAAGCAAAAAACAAAGGCGATAAGACTTAAAAAGAATTTTTTCATTTTAACTAAACACATATTTATGAACAAATAGTTCATGAATGTTAAATGATTTCATTTTTGTAACACAATAATTTCTCAGTTGCTTCGATATTGGCTCAAACATTTTTCATGAATAACAAAAACATATTCCTTATTTCAGTTCTCATTTCAATTGCAATATTAAGTTGTAAAAAAGACAAACCCATTCCTGATATTACAACAGGTCTTGTTGCTTACTTTCCTTTAAATGGTAGTGCTTTTGATTCTATAAATGATATTTCGGGAACAATTCATTCAGTTGTATCAACTAAAAACAGAAACAACAAAATTGGTATGGCTATGATATTTAATCGCGCCGATACTTCGTTTATTGATTTTGGAGATAACGCAAACTATTCTTTCAGTAATAATCAGTTCACAATTAATTGCTGGGTTTATCCGACTGATACACTCTATTCAGGAGCTATTTTAAGCAAGCGGTCACCCGGTGGGCCTTTTGAATATAGTTTAGATAATCATTTCAATCATGCTGTTTTTAATTTCGATAACTGGTCAGACAGTGGGAGTGGAAGTATTTATGGTATTGACCCGCTTAGCTCAAGTGTAACAGTAAAACTAAATCAGTGGCATATGATAACTTATGTTGCTGATGGCTCATCACTTAAAGTTTATTCTGATGGAGACCTGCAATCGGGAGTTGATAATTTTAACGCAGGAAAATTTTTCAGCGATACAAATACATCTTTGATGTTTGGAGTTGGAGGTGGATGGGGAGTGAATTACTATTTTTCCGGTTCGCTTGATGATATAAAGTTTTACAACCGGGTTTTAACCGACGAGCAGTTGAAGTACTTGTTTCAGAAATAAAAGTAGCTGTTGTCAATAAACTGTCACAGTCATTTTTTCTTCCATAACATCGAATTCAAATTCTATACTTTTGGCGCCATGCTAAAAAGGGTTTTCTATTCTGTTCTATTTCTGTCAGGAGTTTATTTCACTTTAAATTTTTCATCGTGCAGTTGTAATCACACTTCTGATCCGCATGAAGATAGTTTGTTGGCGGTCGTTCAAAACAATCGTCAGTTGATGGATTTAACAGTTCAGATAAGTGATGACCCGAAGAATGCCGATTTGTATTACCATCGCAGTAAAGAATTTATGGGAATTGACAGTCTCAAACTTGCTTATGATGATATTGAAAAAGCAATTGATTTTGATTCAACAAATGTGAAATATCATTTTCTATTGACCGATATTTTTTTACAGGGAAGTTATGCTGAAGGTGCGGTTGGCGAATTACTGACTATAATAAAATTGCAACCTGATAATTTAATTGCTCGAGCAAAACTCGCGAAGGTTTATCTCTTCATTAAAGATCATCAGAGTTCACTAAGTCAGATTGAAGAAATTTTAAAATCGAACGATAATAATCCTGATGCCTATTTTCTAATGGGAATGAATTACAAAGAATTGGGAGATACAACCCGAGCTATTGCTGCCTTTCAAAAATGTGTTCAATACAAACAGGATTTCTATGATGCATTTATGCAACTCGGACTGTTACACTCTGCTCAAAATAAGAACTTGGCTCCTTCCTATTTTGACAATGCAATTAGATTGGATAGCAGCAAGACTGAAGCATGGTATGCAAAAGCAAAATATTATCAGGATCAGGGAGAAGCTGCTGATAAAAAGAAAAATGTGACTGATGCAATCGCAAATTATACGGAAGCAAAAAAAACTTACCGCGAATTGATTATTAAAAACCCGCAGTATGAATCTGCTTATTTCAATCTCGGATTTATTTATCTGAAGGAAGATTCTGTTGATAAAGCGTTAAGGCATTTTGATTTAGCAACAAAAGTTTCACCTCAGTATGCTGAAGCATATTACTATCGTGGATTATGTGAATTGGTAAAAGGACAAAAGGAACAAGCCGAATCAGATTTTCAGCAAACATTAAATCTGAAACCTGATTATACTGCCGCTCAGGATGAATTGGATAAGTTGCAGAAAAAATAAGTTTCTTTTCGTTTACAATTCAATACAATATTTATCAACGAAGGATAATTCACATAGTAGAAATCTTGCTACTTGTTACAGTAACTCTTTTATTTGCACCCGATAAAAATTAAAATGATAAAAATTACTTTCCCTGACGGGGCAATGCGAGAATTCGCAAAGGGAACTTCTGCAATGGATATTGCAAAAAGTATTAGCGAGGGATTAGCGCGAAGAATTTTAGCTGCGAAAGTCAACGATGAAGTGCGCGATTTACTTCGACCGATTAATGATGATGCAACGATAAATTTTCTTTCGTGGGATGATAAGGAAGGCAAGAGTACTTTCTGGCATAGCAGTGCTCACTTGTTTGCCGAAGCATTGGAATCAGTTTATCCCGGAGCGAAATTCGGAATTGGTCCTGCTGTTGATAATGGATTTTATTACGATGTTGATTTAGGCGGACAAGCTTTTTCGCATGAAGATCTGGAGAAGATTGAAAAGAAGATGAGTGAACTTGCCTCAAAAAATTCTGCTTACATCCGAAGCGAAGTTTCAAAAGCAGATGCATTAAAATATTTTACAGAGAAAGGAGATGAGTACAAACTCGAACTCATCGCTGATTTAAAAGATGGTGAAATCACTTTTTATCAGCAAGGAAATTTTACTGATCTGTGCCGTGGTCCGCACATTCCTAACACATCATTTATCAAAGCAATCAAGTTGACAAATATTGCAGGTGCTTATTGGCGTGGTGATTCGAACAACAAGCAAATGACCCGCGTGTATGGTGTAACATTTCCGAAGCAAAAAGAATTAGATGAATATCTCTTGATGTTGGAAGAAGCTCGCAAGCGCGACCATCGCAAGATTGGAAAGGAAATGGAGATTTTTACCTTTGATGATGAAGTTGGTCAAGGGTTACCATTGTGGTTACCGAATGGCGGAGTGATGATTGAAGAATTAGAAAAATTAGCGAAGACCACCGAATTCAGAGCCGGATATTCTCGCGTGAAATCGCCACACATTGCAAAAGAAAGTTTGTATATCACTAGTGGTCACTTGCCTTACTATGCTGACAGCATGTTTCCTCCAATGGAAATGGATGGAACGAAATATTATTTGAAGGCAATGAACTGTCCGCATCATCATAAAATATTTGATGCCTCGCCAAAAAGTTACAAAGATTTACCATTGCGTTTAGCAGAATATGGAACCTGTTACAGATACGAACAGTCAGGTGAGTTATTCGGATTGATGCGAGTGAGAAGTATGAATATGAATGACGCGCATATCTATTGCACCGAAGAACAATTCGAACAGGAATTCAGAGCGGTGAATGAAATGTATCAGAAGTATTTCAAGATTTTCGGAATTGATAAATATGTGATGCGCTTCAGCAAACACGATCCTGCGAAGCTTGGAAAAAAATATTTAGATATGCCGGAGCTGTGGAAGAAAACCGAAGACATGGTTCGCCGTGTTTTAATTTCTTCAAATATTCCTTATGTGGAAGTGAATGACGAAGCTGCTTTCTACGGACCAAAGATTGATGTACAGATTTACAGTGCTATAGGAAGAGAGTTTACACTCGCAACCAATCAGGTTGATTTCGGTCAACCCGCGCGATTCAAACTTTCGTTCATGAATAAAAATAATGAACCGGAAACTCCGATAGTGATACACCGTGCACCATTAGGAACTCACGAGCGATTTATTGGATTTCTGATTGAACATTACGCAGGAAAATTTCCGTTGTGGCTATCACCGTTACAGGTGACTGTATTACCTGTTGGAGAAAAATTTATTCCATTTGCAGAAAAAGTAAAAGCACAATTAATTAATTCTGATATTCGCTGTACCGTTGACGAGCGCAATGAAAAAATCGGAAGAAAAATTCGTGATGCGGAAATGAAACACATTCCGTTCATGTTGATTGTCGGGGAGAAAGAAGAAGCAAATCATCAGGTGAGTTTAAGAAAACATGGCGAAGGAGATAAAGGTGTGATGAGTGTCGAAGAATTTGTTTCCTTTGCAAAGTCAGAAATAGAAAATTACCATTAACCTAAAATTCAAAAGCCATAGCACAACCTTACTACCGTCCTCAGCCTTTTCAAAGAAAGAAAGCAAGAGAACACCGCATTAACGAAGAAATCACTGCACCAAATGTTAGAGTGTCGGGTGAGAATGTAGAATCCGGAGTGTATGACACCCGCGATGCCATTAAGATGGCGAAAGATCTCGAAGTAGATTTAGTAGAAATAACTCCCGGTGCTGACCCTCCGGTTTGTCGCATTATCGACTACAGCAAGTTTCTTTATGAAAAGAAACGGAAGGAGAAAGAAATGAAATCGAAGCAGACGAAAAATGTGATGAAGGAAATTCGTTTCACACCAAATACTGATGATCATGATTTCGAATTCAAAACAAAACATGCCGAAAAATTTTTGGCGGAAGGAGCGAAGGTGAAAGCTTATGTTCAGTTTCGCGGAAGAAGTATAGTGTTTAAAGATCGTGGAGAATTATTGTTGTTGAAATTCGTTGAAAAATTAATTGACCACGGTTCATTGGAAGCTTTACCTAAATTGGAAGGTAACCGAATGAATATTATCATCAATCCGAAAGGAGCGAAGAAAAAAGCATAGATGATATGTCATTGCGAGAAAACTGTAATCAGTTTTTGAAGCAATCTCATCCATAAAAAATGAAAACCCTGAATCAGATTTTTGATTCAGGGTTTTTTATTTGAAGAAGTAAGCAATCAATATTTTGAATACAGAGTTTGAAGTGGCTCTATTTATATTGCATCAGTAAAAAAGCTAACCAATGAAAAAAATAAGTCTCCTAAGCGTATTTATTCTTACAGTAGTTGCTGTATCGGTCTCCTTGTTTTATACATCATGTAAACCCGATCCATGTAAAGATTTAATCTGTAAAAATGGGGGGATGTGTATGGATGGTTCCTGCATGTGTGCTTCCGGATTTCAGGGAATTGATTGCAGCACTGTTACACCCGTAAAGAAAACTTATAAAGTCACTTATGAAATTGGTTGTACTGATTGTGAAGTAATTTATTACAGCGACTCCATGCAAAATCAGGCGTCAGAATACCACAAGAACAATAGCTGGACTTATACTTTTTATGGGAAGAAAGGACAGGAGGTTTTGCTTTTTGCCTACAATACTTCTTCAATGGCGCAGGGTGTTACAGCAACCATTAAACTCAACGACTCAATACTTACAACTCAAACTAATTATTGCCCTATATCAGGGGATGCATTTGTAGTTGATTCACTTTTGTAAAAGAAATTCTACTGCTTCACTATTTTCTTTACAAGCATTTCGCCATGGTGCGATTGTACTTTTATAAAATACACTCCTTTTGAAAGTGATTTCAGATTGATGATTTTACTTGTCCCGATTATTTCGGTAGAATTAAGAGTTGTTTTTTCGTCATAAACTTTTCGCCCGAGTAAATCAATGATTTCTATTTGATTTATTGGAATTCCGTTTTGGAATTTGACAGTAACATTCTCTGTAACAGGATTCGGATAAAGCACTAAATTACTTTCACCTTGCAATTCCTGAACCCCCGTTGCGAATGAAGTGTGAGTAGTATTTGTAACCACAGGTGAATTGAAATCAAAGTAAATGCTTGCCGTATTATCGAAACTAGTGTTTGGTGTAACACCGCTGTTTGGTTTTATCTTGTACTGAATATAACCATGAGAACCCGGTTCGTTACTAGTGCTGTCAGGTAAGTTGATATTCGGGAAATTGAATTTCACAATACCACCTTCAAGTACTTGTGTCATGTTGGGGTGACTGTAAACAAGCAATTGAAAAGTTGAAACATCAAGATCACTATCGAGCGTATCTAATATCTGAATGTGTTGTGCTGCAGCATTGCCTGTGTTTTGAAAATGAATAATATAAGTAAGGTAATCGTTAAACGAATACCCTAAATTACCAATGGGGTTAACCTCTTTTTCATTTGGGTCACAGGAATTGCTAATCATGAAACAAGTTGTATTTGAATTATTTGAAAGATTATTATCTCCTATTCCTGAAAATATTTCAGTTTCGACGCAAACTGAATCATCCATAGAAGCTGTAGAATCTGTAATGACATTAAAATAAAAATCTGATAAATTGATTAAAGAAAAATCATTTACGGTATAGGTTAATACATTACCTGAGACAGAGGGAATAAGAGCATTTTGAACTGGTTCAAAATATTGAACAGGTCCATCAATGGTAACTTTTACTAATCCACTTATACCAGGTGTGCAAACGATATTGTAATTTCCCTGAACAACATCACATGCAAAAACAAGGATACTAGTTACTGCATTTGGAAAAAATCTGTGTATTCGGGTTGCACCATAGGCTGCTAAATCAAAACCTGGTTTACATGATAATCCTAAGTCTATTCCTGTTTCAAATGAATCGGCAGCAGATGTGATAACAATTTGATTACCTCCGAAAGGGCAGTTTACATAAAAGGGAATAGCGCTTGTATCAATTTCAATTGTATAGACTCCAAAGGTATCAACATCAAAAAAATATTCTCCGTTAAAACTAAAAACAGTCTGTTTAAGATTGCTTCCAGAAAATAATTGAACTGGAATTCCAGAAATATGAATATCCGAAGAATCATACAAACAATTTCCATTTATATCCTTAAATATATTTCCCTTTATGTTCCAATAAACATCACATTCATATTGATTAAAAATATCACAGATAGGAAGGGTATAGATTAATGGAAGTGAGAATTGAACTGAAGGTAAATCTGGGATGCATGAAATCGAGGTGTTTCCAAAAAAAACTTGTTCAAGCGTGAGAGGTAAATATGGAAAACAAGTAATACCCATATTGCTAACGCAACTTAATCCAATTAAACTATCAGGGAGGGTAGGTAAAGCTGTTAACAGGTTGCTGTCACAAGTTAAATATAGTAGGTGATGCGGAAGTTGCGGTAAATCGGTAAATAAATTATAGCCGCAATTTAAATTCAATAATGAATCGCCTAACAGAGGCAATTGACTAAGTAAATTATGATCACAACCAAGCATCAATAAATTATTTGGGAATAGAGGTAAAACTGAAAGATGATTATTAGTGCAAACAAAATATTTTAAAGTTGCAGGAATTTGAGGGATTGAAATAAGTTGATTTGAGCTGCAATCAAAGTCTACCAAATGTGATGGCAACTCAGGTAAACTAGTTAATAGATTTCCCTGGCAATGCAAAAATTGCAAAGAATCAAAATATTGTATCCCTGTTAAATCAGCTATAGTATCACCCATTAGATAAATTGTAAAATCATTTACAATGCTACTGCATGTAGTATCCATTAAATTCCCATTCATGCAAGAAGGATATTGCGATTGAAGCCATGATACAAAATTTGTATCCGGTATCGAAACCCACTGCCCTTTACAAAGTGTAACAGTAAAAACAATCAGAAAAGTTATAAATATTTTTTTCATTAAATTTAATTATTCCGAAAGTTAAAAAGAATAATCAAGAGCGAAATGATTTTTCTTTTTAACGAATTACAGAAAGAGTTTAGCTACTGCTTAAAATAACTGGTGATATAATTCGGTAAACCCAATTGAGGTTCACCGCCATTTAAATACAATCCCTGTTCAATATAACCACAACCGATTCCTTTAATGTTCGGGTTCGGAATGCACCCGAGATAATCGCTGTGCTTGGCAACATAAATTTTTCCATCAATAGCATTTTGTAATGCTCCCATTTTTTTATCTAATGATTGGACAACCAAAACGGCTGACTGCATAATGTCGGCAGTAGTAGTAAGTGTAACATCCCATTGATAAATTTCATTGTTGATGTAAAAACTTAAGTACAATAATTTACTATTCGGACTGAACTCACAGCCATAAGCAAGTTTACTCTGCGGAGTAAAAATTAATTTATAATCACTTAATTCTCCTGTCGCGTTATTGAAATTATAAAGCTCAGCAAAATTATTTTCATAAATAACTGAACAGAGTTTACTTCCATCCGGAGAGAATTTCATGTAACCGATTGCATTTCCATCTGTAGATAAACCACCTTGATATACACTTCCGATTCTTGTTATCACAGCATTTTTTGCAACGCCATCCTTTGTTACTAACCAGCAATAAAAATTATTGGTATTCCATCCGTGCGCCATTACCCAAATATCTTTCCCGTTTTTGTGTTTTACAGCAGTCAGTTTTTCTGCAGCATTTGGTAAAAGCAAAACATCTTTTCCAACAATATCGCCGAGACCTTTTTCTTTCGTCATGTCAATAGTATAATAACTCACTCCATTATTAGGAGGGTCGGCATATGAACCGGCATCAGAAGTAAACAAATAAATAATATTAGGGTTTGCTGGATTCGGAATTGCTAATGCCGATTGCGAAGAAGAGTCGTGACCTTTTAAGGTTTTACCATGCGGCATTACTTTATGATACTTGTTCCACACCTGCATTCCATTAGTGTAAAACTGCAACCAGCCACCACTGTTACACATAGTCACGCATCCTTCCTTCACATTCATTGCGCTCACTGTTACAGGCACAGGATAGGAATAAGAAAAATCAACTCCGCATTTCTTTCCGAAAAACCAGATGGATGCTTCCTTTTGGGCAAGCAAAATCTGAGGAGAAAAAAGTAATACTATGAAAAGGAAAAAGTATCTGGCTCTGTTTATAAATTTTAAATCACTGCTTTTATAAAAAATCATTTCCCAAAAATATCATGAAGTTGGATGAAAGCGATTTATGTTTTCCTTATTTCGATGTTAGTTCTAAAGAGAATAAATCTCAACGAATAAGTGTAAAATTTCCCTTGAAAAAATACTCTTTTCCATTATCTGTAGCAACCGCCGAATAAACATAAACGCCCATTGAGCAATCAAGGTCATTGAATTTTCCATTCCAACCGTCGTGAAACAAGTCTGTCTCGTAAACTAACTGACCCCATCTGTTATAAATGCGCAACCATACTTTATTAAATCCGAAATTGAAATAGTCAAACAAATCGTTTAATCCATCTTCATTTGGAGAAAAGGCATTTGGAAAATAAAGTGAAGGACCTGTTCCTTCTGTAACGGTAATGATTAATGTGTCATAAGCAATGCATCCCGAACCGTTATCAGTTGTAACTATATATGTTGTTGTTTCATTCGGAAAAGCAATTGGTTGAAGAATAGTTGAGTCGCTCAAACTACTACCGGGTTGCCATAAAAATGTTGAACCATTTGATATTGCATTTATTAAAACTGAATTTCCATTTATAATGGATAAATCCGGACCGGCATCTATTGTTGGAGGAGGTAAAATATTTACTGTAACAGTCGCAGTATCACTGGAACAACCCGGAAGAGAAACAATAACAGTGTAATTCGATGATTGCATTGGGGTTGCTATCGGATCCGGAATATTAAACGCTGATAAAGCAGGATCGTTAAACCATGTATATATCGTTCCACCCGAAGCTTGAAGCTGAACCGATTGCCCTGCACAAATTGCAGTGTCGGGGATTGCAATAGCTGTTACACCACTTAAAACATTCACAACAATTGTATCTTCATCATGACAGCCCGGCCCATCATCAATCGAAACAATGTATGTTGTAGTTACAGGAGGTTGAGCAATGGGAGAGGAGCAATTACTACAGCTTAATCCGGTCGTAGGTGTCCAAACATAATTCAATCCATTCTGACATAAATTAGTTAATTGAATGCTATTGCCTGTACAAACAGTTGTATCATTTCCATAATCAACAAAAAAACTATCAGTAAGATCTACAGTTTTAGTGTAAACAAAATTTATACAACCTGCCGTAACAGCGAGCGAAACATTATAAGTTCCTATAGTACTGAAGCTGTGTGTCGGTTGAAATAAATTTGAAGTGTTATTTACACCACTACCTGGATCTCCGAAATCCCAGGTTACTGTAATAGGGAAAGGAATGATTGTATCAAGTATTGTTGTTGTATAGGTTCCGCCACAACCATCATAAGTAAGTTTGAATTGTGTCGGAGTATTAAAAATTTCAACAAAATTCGGAAGGCCAAATACACTTGTATGATTTCCAGATCCGATTAATAAATTATCGGAGATATAATTACAGGCAGTGCCTAAACCATTCGGATTAGATATTTCATCTAATGTAACACTATTATATTTTGCCAAATATATTTTACCGTTTGGTGCAAGTTGAAGTGAACCAAAATAAACTCCAACTACTGTATTTATAATTGTTTTTGAAGCAATAATTGCAGCCGAACTTCCGGCATTTAAATCGTACTGAAATACGGAACTGCCCAACATTCCACCATCGCTTGATGAAATGTATAATTTTGAATTATCTGGCGAGAATGATACACCATATAAACCTGCGTTTGCCTGATATGGAGGCCATGAATTATCAGAAATTTTATTACTGATAACACCGGTGTTATTGTCAAAATCAAAAATTTCAACCAAAGAGGAATCAGTAAAATAAGTAAGAGCCATTTTTTTTCCATTGGGAGAAATTTTCATATAACCAATTGCCTTAAATCCATCAAGACTTAATAAACTTGAAGTTGTATATCCAATTGAAGAAATAACAGGGGTAGCTGATATGCCTGAAGCGGTAATCAAATAAGAATAAAATTGATTCGAGTTCCATTTTTGAACAACAACCCAGTAATCAACCCCATTACAATGCAATGTTGCAGTTAATTTTTCACAAACTGGAGAAAGTATTAGCTGGTTTTTTAAAACCACATCACCCAATCCACCATTCAAAGTCATATCAACAACATTTACATTAAAACTTCCCTGACTAAATAGTGGCTGCATTCCCCCCCATGCACCTGTTGTAAAAACATAAAACTGGGTTGTGCTTCCGGGTTTTGGAACTACAAGTGCTGATTGAGTACTTGAATTATGCCCACCCAAACCAAAGCCATTTGGCATTACAACATTATTTTTGTCCCAGATACTATCACCATCAGTATAAAAAAGTAATTGACCTGTTTTAGGATCTGAGTAACCACTGCAACCTTCTTGGGTAACTAATTCTCCTGTAGTGACAGCTGTTGTTCCCCCATTAAAATTTACTCCGGCTTTATTTCCAAACAACCAATTATTAGCTTGCTTTTGCCCCATTGAAACAGCGGGAGAAAGCAGAATAATAAAAATCAGAAAAAATAATCGTTTGTAAATCATTCTATCAAGCCATAAAACTATAAACTTAACCCATAAAATGGTGATATAGTTTTCATTTCCTGAAAAATTATTTCAACAACATCTTATTCATTCATATTTATTCAGATCATTTAAAGGGTTGAAATTCAGCATCAATTTTCTTCAAACAATATTTTTTTGAGATGTTAAAAACTATTTTTCTGAAACTCTTTGTTGCCTAATGGCTTTTGAGTTTACATTTGCCGCGGGCAAGTCTTATACGACCAGCTCCTGTGAACTCCCCCAGGGTCGGAAGGCAGCAAGGGTAAGCGGTCGAGCGGTGCGATATAAGTAACTTGCCCATTTTTAAGAATAAATCCTTCATGAAATTTTTCATAGACACTGCCAATATTGCTCAGATTAAGGAAGCCAAAGACCTTGGCATTCTTGATGGTGTTACTACCAACCCATCGCTGATGGCGAAAGAAGGTATTAAAGGGCAGGATAATATTCTTGACCACTATGTTAAAATCTGTGAGTTGGTTAAGGGTGATGTGAGTGCCGAAGTTATATCAACAGATTATAAAGGAATTATTGCCGAAGGAAAAAAACTTGCTTCACTTCATCCGAATATTGTGGTGAAAGTGCCAATGATTAAAGATGGTGTGAAGGCAATAAAATATTTATCGGAGCAGGGAATTAAAACAAACTGCACTTTGGTTTTCTCGGCCGGGCAGGCAATACTTGCAGGTAAAGCAGGAGCAACTTATGTGTCTCCTTTTATTGGACGAATTGATGATGGTAGCTGGGATGGCATTCAACTGATTGCACAAATTGTTTCGATATATAACATACATGGCTGTCAGACTCAGGTACTTGCGGCTTCTATCCGCAGTGCATTGCACATTGTTCGGTGTGCTGAAGTGGGGGCGCATGTGGTTACAAGTCCGTTGGAGTCAATTCTTGGATTGTTGAAACACCCGCTTACCGATATTGGATTAGAAAAATTCTTAGCAGACTTTAATAAATCGCAGGCTTAACATGAAATAATAAAAGCAGAGACTTTGTAGCCATAGTTAAAGCTTTTTCTGTCCCGGTTCCGAAAGGAGTCGGGACAGTTTTTTTTGGGGGATGTCTGCTGTTTTATAAAAATTAAAAACCCCGTCACTTTTTTGTAACGGGGTTTTTAGTTGGGTGTAACAGTTTTAAGAATTGTGAAATTTCATTTTTCACTTTTCACTTTTCGTTTTTCACTGAACTACAAACTTCACTACCTCGCCTGTTTTACTATTTCTGATAATGAATAGACCGGTTGTGGTTTCGGGAAGATTGATGTTGTAGCCGTTTGCTGATTTGCTGAACGATGTAGTTATTTTTCTGCCGACAATATCTGTTACAGTTAAATCATTTGCGTTTTCAACTCCGGTTATTTCGCAGGTGGTGCAGGGGTTGGGTGTAACAGTCATATTCCATCCATCAAGTGACAATTCAATTGTTCCAGTGACGATATTAAAACAAGCGGAAGTATCAATGCAATTTCCTTCTGAAATTATTGCTGCATAGTTTCCATCCATATTTGGAACAAAAACATTTCCGGTTTCTCCTGAAATAATTTGTTGAGTGTTACAGTCGAACCATTGTATAGTTCCATTGCTTAATGCAGTAAGCGTATTGCCTGATTGCTGAACCGTTAAATTGATATTGGTCAGGCTTAGATTTATAACAGAGTCGCATCCATTTATTGCATTGAGAGTAAAAGAATAATTACCCGGGTTTGAAAGAATGGTTCCATTGAAATTATAAGATTCGTCAGTACAAATTGTATGAGAAATATTTGTTGGGGGAATCAAATTACAAATAAGATTTGTAACTGTATTTGTAAGCACAGGTGTATTGAAATCGAAATAAATACTTGCGCTGTTTGAAATTGTAGTTCCTAACGGAAGATTCACAAGTGGTTTTATTCTATAACTAACATATCCTTTGCTTCCTTCTGAATCGGAAGAGCTATCAGGTAAATTAATATTTACATAATTGAAATGCACAATATTGCCAAATAACTGAACCATTGGTTCATGAGAATATGTAAGCAATTGAAAAGTGGAAGCATCTAAATAGGTATCAAGTGTGTCAAACACTCGAATATGATGGGCAGACGCTGTTCCGGTATTTTGGAAATGAATAGTGTAAGTGAGCCAATCGTTAAACGGATAAGCTAAACTTCCAACCGGGCTCACTTCTTTTTCGTTCGGATCATAAGAACTTAAAACTTCAAAACAATGTGAAACAGAATTATTTGAAATATTGTTATCACCTGTTGTTGGTGTAACAGTTATATCAAAACAAATTTGATTTCCGATTTGTGCGAGTGAATCTATCCATACTTTAAAAGCAAAACCGGAATCCGGATTTATTAGTGAAAAATCTGGAACTGAATAAATTAAAGTATCTCCGGTTACAATTGGTGTTAATGCTCCCGGCATTGTTGAATAATAATCTGCCGGACCGTTGATTACAACTTTCAATTCACCGCTTATTCCTGAATTACAATTTACATTATAAACGCTGTGAATAAAATCGCCTGCTGTGATTTTTACCGGTGTTTTAAAATTTGGAAAAAAATCACCCGCTTTTTCAACATTCAAAACGGCTAAATCAAATCCGGGTTTGCATTGCAAAGCAAAATTGATATTGTACAATAACGAATCAAGAGCCGTAACATTCACGATTGTATCCCCTGTCATCGGACACGATACTAAAAAAGGAAGATCAGTTGTATCTAACTCAACCGTAAAAGTATCGAGGTCAGTATCAAAACTATAATCACTTCCGAAATATCCCTGCTGAACTAAATTTCCATCTTGATAAAGCTTCACTTTAATTTCATTGATATTTGTTTCGTACATCTGCTGAATACAATTTGTATTCGCATCAAAATAAGCTTTACCATTAATATTCCATGATAGCGGGCATCCATTTAAATTAAACAAACTGCATATTGGAGTGTTATCAATAGCAGGAATACTACCAGTATGTTGAATGGCATTGGGTAAACAGGTTATGCCTGTATTTGAAAAACTAAAATTGTTAGTTGGGGGGCCTAAAAATTTATGAAAAGGAGGAATGCACATTAAATTAGGATTGTTATTTACCAAAAACACATAAAGCGAATCGGGCAGATCAGGAAGACTTGAAAGAGAATTATAACTACAATTCAGTGAAAAGAAAGTATCAGGAAAAGCAGGTAAAAAGGTCAACTGATTTGTTCCGCAATCTAATATTCTTAAAGATGCTGGCAGCGAAGGAAGAACTGCTATCTGATTATGATCACACCAAAGCCGTTGCAAAGTATTTGGCAATGAAGGCAGTGAGGTTAAATTATTTGATGAAACAGCTAACAACCACAGAGAATCGGGCAATGGAGGCAAAACTGAAAATTGATTATGAGACCCGATAAAATCTTTTAATCCGGCAGGTAGTGGAGGAAGCGATGTAACATTATTATAAGAAAAAATAATGGTATCTAAATTTGCGGGAAAGTTAGGGAACCCGGTTATTTGAGCATTCTGACAATCTATAAAATAGATTGAATCAGGTAAATTGGTAAATGTAGTTAGGTCACTAAAACCACAACTTAATCTTTTAAGATGAGGCGGAAGGAATCCCATTACAGAATAGCTACCGTGGATTGATAAATTTACCAATAAATTGGGAAAAGGAGGACAGGATGTAAGTGTCCCCGCACAAAATAAAGTGTCAAGTGAATCAAAAAACTGTACACCCCATATATTATGAATATTAGTGTAAGTAATATTAAGGTAATGAACCGAGTTTACTAAACTGCAAGTGGTGTCCAAATCATTTCCGTTCATACACGATGCAAAACCATTATTATTTAACCAGTTTCTAAAATAATTATCAGGAATAGTAACATATTGCGCTTTGCAAAATGATAGAGAGAAAACCAAAACTGTTACACTTAAAATTATCCTTTTCATTTTTTGATTTTTATTGTTTCACAAACTTCACCACCTCACCTGTTCTCATATTTCTGATAATAAAAATTCCTGTTGCAGTTTCTGCGAGAAGAATGTTATAGCCATTTGCTGATTTGGAGAATGAGGCGGTTAATTTTCTGCCGATAATATCTGTAACAGTTAAATCATTCGGGTTTTCAACTCCGGTTATTTCGCAGGTGGAGCAGGGGTTGGGTATAATGTTTAAGTTATTTTGCTGTGGTGTTACAGTTGCAATGCCGTTGGGCAGTTGTGTAACAACATTAATTGTAATGACCAATCTTTCTGCTTCTGTTTTAGAAATGAAAGTGCTCGAATCGCAATAAGTAGTTGTGCAACCTGCTCCATCTGTTACACTTAAACAAATGGCATAGAATGCTGCGGCTGAGTAAGTATGCGATGGTGTTGCGCCTGTTGATGTATTGCCATCTCCCCAACTCCATAAATAAGTGTAGGGTGGTGTGCCGTTAACTGTGTCTATAGCAAACCAATGATGCAGTTGTGTAGTGTCGGGATCAGGATATAAAGAAAAGCCAACAGTAAGTGTATTGATAGTAAGATTAATTGTTATTACACTATCGCACCCTGCTGCATTTGGTATGGTATCATTATATGTTCCTGAAGAATTCCATGTATAGTTGCCACTTGGTGAGGTATAGTTAGAACATTGTGTAACACTTATCGAAGAATTAGTTGGGCTGCAACCTGAACCGGCACCTATCTGTAATATGAATATATCAAAGCCACCAGATGAATTAAAATTATTAACTCCGGCATCAGGATTTAAATCTGCTGTGGTGCTGAATCTTCCGAATGCATAAATTTCTCCAGACGGCCTCCAAGATAAAGTAGCACCGATGTCATAACCAGACCCACCAACCTGCTTTACCCATTGAAAATTTCCATTAGGGTCTAATTTCTCAATGAATATATCTGTATTACCTAAGGAAGTAATATTGACAATTCCTGGTCCTAAATCCATATCCACTCCAACTGTATCTGCAGTAGTTCCTATTAAATAAAAGTTTCCTGCAGCATCTGTCATACTGCCCCTGCTGCTTTCGTCAGCATATCCACCTCCTTTTTTTGCCCATACCAAATTTCCGTTCGGATCTAATTTTTGAATGAAAAAATCATAAGCACCACTGGAATATAAGTTATATACTAAAGGACCAGGGTCAAAATCAATAGAATCAATAAAACCACCATTGGAATAAATATTTCCGTTTGGATCAACCAACATCGAGCGGAAATAATCATTCTGGGTAATTTTAATAGCTTTTATCCAAGTGAAATTTCCATCATTGTCTAATTTTTCTATAAATCTGAATCTACCAGGCACCAACAAATTATATATACCAGGTCCCGGATCCGCATCTATGGAATCAAATGCGACCCCTTGAATTATTATATTATCTAAATAGTCGAGATTAATCATTTCGCTGACACAATCAATATTTCCTCCCATATCCTTCGCCCAAATAAAATTTCCGTTGGAATCAAGTTTTAAAATAAAAATATCAGAAGTGGAAACTCCTGCAGTTAAATTAAAAACTGCAGCGCTGGGATCGAAATCAACAACTCCGCTAAAATACCCTGTTGTAAGAATATCATTATTAGAATCAATAGTAATTCCAGAGGGCTCAGTTCCGGTTCCACCATAGTCAGATTTAGCCCAAATGAAGTTTCCATTTGGATCCATTTTAATAACAACACCATTATCACTTGCAGCCCCACTATACAATGTGGTCGTACCTGCTCCCCAATCAAAATCAAGTCCTGACACGGCATAAAATCTTCCTGTAATTAAAATATTTCCATTTGGATCAATGGTTAGCCCCTGTAATTGTTGTGCGTATCCGAAGGAGATCCAAAAAATTTTGAACGACCATAGGAAATTTCCATTCGAGTCCAATTTAAGAATATACATTGAAGTAGTTCCCCCCGTCATATTATGAATGCCCGGTCCAGGGTCAAAATCTACAGTTCCTGAAAAATACCCAAAGGAAATAATATTTCCATTTACATCTATAGATGATCCAAGCGGATAATCATCACCTGTATTTCCTATTTTTTTCGCCCATTGAAATGTCTGCCCAAACATCAAAGTCTGAAACGCAAACATTAACACTGTTACACTTAAAAGTTTTTTCATTGGTTTTATTTTTATTGTGTTGAGTTTTTTTTAAAGAGTCATTGATGCGAAAAAAGCAGTGTCCTTTTTCTTCAGTTCAAATAAAAAATAGTCATCAGAAATCCAGGCGAAGCTTTCAAACATGAGCAACAGCCCGGAGCTCCAATCCCAACTGTAAAGAATTTGTTCGCTTGTTTTCTTTCCTTCACTATTGTAAACAACAAGCACTAAATCTTTCAGTGATGTATTTTTTGCTCCTGCACTGTAATCTTTGTCCAGTGTCTGATAAAAAAGATAAGTGTTGCCACCCCTTATCATGGAGAAAGATTTAATATCAGGCATCGGATAACTTGCACTCCACAGTTTTGCTCCGGCGGCTGAAATTTTCAGGTTTTCAAAAGCACTCACATTATTATTTTCATTCTTGTGCCATCCATAATGCATAATTGAATAGGTGATAGAACCATCGGCTCCTACTTCAGTGGAATTAATCGACATCGTATAATTTGTTCCTAAATTAATCGGCTTGCTTCCATAGTTAATATCCAGTTTACCCAAAACTTCTGATGGAATTGGCAATGTTTTATTCAACAGGGTTCCTGTTTCTATATTGTAAACTATTACAAATCTTTTTGTGATATCTAAAGAATTGGTTTCAACTCCCTTTTTTTCTATAACTATATATCCAAGTAGAAAAATATTTTCCTTGGTTCTTTTCATTGACTCCACTTTGCGCATGCGCTCAATAGGAAAAGCTTTGGAGGTAAATTTTCCGGTTTTAAGATCGCACGAGAAAACATTATCAACTACATCCTTATCGGCATATGAAACACCGGTTCCCACTTTTCTTGGTGAAGTATTAACAAATACTATCACTTTTCCATTTTCAAAAAACTCACTGCCGAATTTAAAATATAGCCCCATTCCTGTAACCTGCAATTGAAACTTTGCACTTTGTTTTTTCTCAAGCTCCCTGGAAAATGAGTTTGCATTAAGCTCTATACACGCCAGTTTATTATCTGCCTTTGCCCATTTCCATCTCAAAAAAACAAATTCACTGGTATCACCATTATAGGTAATAGAAGTTAAATAATCGTTTAAGTAATTGCTTCCTTTTTTATACTCGTCAATTAAAACAGCCGATTCACCATTGAGTGTTCCATCATCTTCAAGGGGACAGGCATAAACTTTTTGAAGCTGTTCTTCCACCGAAAATCCTTCATAAAACAAAATGGCTTTATCGTTTATAAATCGAAGCGACATGGCTTTTGTTTCTTTTAGTTTTTCAGCGCCACTAAGTACCACTTCATTTTCAGAGATTAAATTTCCGCTTTTGTCAACCTTAGCAATGTTGAATTTTTTTTCACCACTCACAGAGTAGTAGGCAAACTCTTTATCCTCGCCTATAAAAAGGAGTTTACTATCCCAATCAATAGCATGGTCTGAATGCTCATTTACATTCAGTGAATATTTTTGTGCCTGCACTTTAAATGTATAAGAGCATATCAGCAAAGCAACCAAGAGATATTTCGTAATTATTCTTTTCATGTTTTATTTTTTTTGATTTTAATAAAAAAACCCTTCGCAATAATACCTCTAAGTTTACTGCAAAGGGTTTATGAAATTTGGGTTCTCGAAAAATTAAATCATCACCACATTACTCTTTAAGCCAACTTCTTTTTCGTTGAGCACATACAAGGCATGGTAGCAAACCCCTATTGCAATTTCGGCTGTGTCGATGTACGGGCTTGATGTGTCGAGCGCAAGAAACACAAACGGCAAACCCGCGCCTTTCGATTTGTAAATATTTATACCATCGAAATAACCCTTCAGGTTAAAATCAATGCGCCAGCCACTTGGGTCTTTGCTGCTCTTAAGTTCGGGCTGTGCGGTGTGAATGTCCACTGTTTGCTCGTTGCCCACAATACCTAAATCCTGTCCCAGATCGTCGGAATAGGCGGGGTGCGTTTTCATGCGCGCCACCGTTGTTCGAATGGCTTTTTCGGCATCGCTTATTTTAGTGGTTGCGGTGCCTACAGCACTTTCTTTGGCAGTAACGGCGGCATCTATTTCGCCCACTCCGTCAACAATGTTTTGAGCGCGGGTTTGCTCGGTGGTAATTTCTCCGGCAGTTAAGCCGAGGGTAGCGCCGTCGGTAGCAATGCGGGCTTTGTAAGTAGTGGCCCATATTGCCTTTTCTGAATTTTTCTTTTTGATGTAATCTCTCTTTGACATGGTTTTTGGGTTTGGTTTTAGTCAAAAAATTGATTGGAAATTGATTTTTTGCAAAAATTCGCACATCTGATTGAGCCGGACATACGAATGGCTGAGTCAGATGCACATCTGAAAGAACCGGACAAATGAATGATTGAAGCAGATGCACCTCCGCGCGAGCCGGACATAAGAATGACTGAGGCAAACGCACATCTGAGAGAACCGGTCATGTGAATGACCGAGGCAGATGCACATCTGAGCGAGCCGTTGGCGGCAGTTAAAGTTTCAGTAAATTTTTTGTTTGAAAAATCGAAGCCACTAATAAAGTCAGCGGAATATTTTATTAATCTAATGCTGTATGCTGTATGCTGTATGCTGTATGCTGTATGCTGTATGCTGTATGCTGTATGCTGTATGCTGTATGCTGTATGCTGTATGCTGTATGCTGTTCATATTGGGAGCACTAATATAATGGCAATTGGGAAATGCAAAAGGAAAATTTTTTCACGCCAACTTTCAAAACTTTAACACTTTCAAAACATTCAAAACTTTAACACTTTCAAAACCAACTAAGCCTTCGAAAACTTTTTCCCTTCATACAAATCGAAGCCGAATAGTTTGCAATCAACCTGCGCATTCATAAACCTGATTTTTCGTTTTGGTTTCAGCCCTATAAATTTTGCAACTTCAAGGTTTCCGGTAAACACAAATCCTTTATAACCGCTGCAACTGCGCTTCATAAAATCGCCCATGGTTTTATATAATTTAATCAGCGATTCTTCGTCGCCACCAATGCGCATTCCGTACGGTGGGTTCATCAGCACCATTCCTTTTTCTTCGGGCACCGGAGTATCTTCCACAGGGCAACAAACAAATTCAATGAACTCGCGCACGCCCGCATCCACCGCATTTTGTTTTGCATTTTTTATTGACTCGCCGTCAATATCACTCGCTATGATTCTGAAGTTGATTTCATTTTTTATTTTCAATGTTGCTTCGTAGTCGAGGTCGCGATAATAATTATCGGTGTAATCTTTCAGATGACTATAAGCAAACTCTTTGCGAATGTGTCCGGGAAATCTGTTTAGCGCCATAAGCGCAGCTTCAATAGCAAAGGTGCCGCTACCGCACATCGGATTCACGAAAGTGGAATTCATATCCCAACCCGAAGCCATAATAATTCCGGCAGCCAAATTCTCCTGTAACGGTGCCGCAAACGGAATTTTACGATACCCTCTTTTATTCAACGACTCACCCGAAGTATCTAAGTAAAGCGATACATCATTGTTATCCCAGAAAACAAAAACCACCGCGCCGGTCTTTTGGCTTCCGCTATCGGGGCGGTAACCAACTTTTTGACGGAACCTATCGGCAATTGCATCCTTTACTTTCAGGTTTGTGTAAAGCGTAGTGTTCACAGTTCCGTTGCGTGTGAATGATGTAACAGTGAAGGGTTCGTCTTTGCGCAGATAATTTTCCCACGCTATTTCGGTAGCTCTGTTAAATAGTTCGTTGCCGTCTTTAGCTTTTATTTTCTTAATCATCCACAACACTTTTGTGGCTGAGCGCAAATAGTAATTGAGTTTCATGCAATCTTCGAGCGTGCCTTTTATCTCCACGCCATTCGGATGCTCCCATGTAATCGTATAGCCAAGTGCTTCCACTTCCAATTTCAAATAAGGAGTTACATAAAGCGGACAGTTGATGAGTATGATGGAAGTTTGTTGCATTGGGCGCGAAAGTAAGTAGTCATTCTATCAATGAAGATAATTTCTACATTCGCCTCACTTAAAAAATAATCAATGAACAAATTTCTTGCAGCATTACTCTCCATTTTAGTTTTTCAATTTTCGTTTTTCACTTTTAATTCCGAAGGGCAGGCCCGCCACGACAAATCGGTTTACAAAGATTACAAGGCAGGTTATTATCAAAACACCATCATGCGCGGCATTTCAGACGAATCAGAAAAGAAAGCACCACCTAAAACTCAAAAGTATTTTAAGATGGATGTTACAGGAATGGATGTTCCGACTTCTCCATCACAGTTTACTTCGGTTTTCCGTAACACTCCAATCTCACAGGGCGCAACCGGAACCTGCTGGAGTTTTTCTTCCACTTCTTATTATGAAACTGAAATCAATCGACTCACTAAACAGAATATTTCTCTCTCTCAACTCTTCACTGTGTATTGGGAATATGTACAGAAAGCAAAAGGGTTTGTTGACTCGCGCGGCGAAAGCAATTTCGATGAAGGCAGTGAAGCCAACGCTGTGAAAAGAGTTTATAAAGAATACGGTTGTGTTCCATACGAAGATTTTCCGGGTTATGCAGGTGATGTTAAAATTTATAATCACAGTGCAATGGTTGCTGAAATGAAAAACTATTTAGCAAGTGTGAAAGAATCAAATGCATGGAATGAAACAGAAGTAATCGGAACTATCAAATCAATTCTGAATCACTACATCGGCACTCCGCCAACAAGTGTTACATGGATGAAAAAAGTTTACACGCCAAAAGATTTTCTGTTACAGGTGTGCAAACTGAACATGGATGATTATGTAGATGTGATTTCGCTGATGGAAAAACCTTACTATACTCAGATGGAATACAAAGTGCCCGACAATTGGTGGCACGACAGCAGTTATTATAATGTTCCGCTTGATACTTTCATGGCAATAATTCACAGAGGCATTCGTGCAGGTTACAGCATCACGATTGGTGGCGATGTAAGCGAGCCAGGTTTCAATATGAATAATGTTTGCATGGTTCCGAGTTTTGATTGCCCTTCAGATTACATTGATGAAAATGCGAGACAATTTCGTTTTAACAATCAAACAACAACCGACGACCACGGAATGCACTTAGTTGGTTACATGGATAAGAACGGACACGACTGGTACCTGATAAAGGACAGCGGTGCAGGTTCGCGAAATATTGGTTCTGATAATGAAAGTTTCGGTTATTATTATTTCGATGCTGATTATGTGAAACTGAAAATCGTTGACATTACTGTTCACAAAGATTTAATAAAGAATCTTTGGGATAAATTTCCTACTCATTGGAATTGATTTTTATTCCTCTTGAAGAAAATCCTGATTCAGAAAACTGAATCAGGATTTTTTATGTTAATTTCCTTCGGATGAATTTATTCAGCGGTTCCTCAATTATTTTGAAAAGAAGAATGGAAACAATATTTATAAGAATAAAAATTAAAACAAAGTGAGAAGTGATTTTGTTTGAAATGAAAACTTCAATTACCCCAAGGTGTATCAGGTAAAATATGTAAGAGCTTTTACCGAGCAAGACAAAAAGTCTTGAGCCGAGAATTTTTTGAACAAAAGTTTTTTCGGTAAGTAATCCCCAGAACAAAAATGCAATACCAAAGAAGGGGAGGAGCAAATTATTTACAAGAATGCCATATAGATCCATAACTCCATATTTAAAGTCACCTTTTAAATAACTCAAAGCGAAGAGACAAATCAATATAACTGTTACACCGGTATAGGTCGCATAAGTTGTTTTTATTCTTTCTCTGTTCTGCTTATAGAAAAGCGCAAGAGCTATTCCGATAAAAAACTCTGCACATCTTCCAAAAAAAGTATAGTTGAGCATAAACAGATTGCTGTCGAACAATCCTGATATATGTTTTTGGCTGAAAATATTTACAAGCACAAACCCTGATAAAAGAATCAGCACCGGAAGTAAAACAAGATTGTATTTGTGTTTCCTGATAAGAATAAATAAAACAGGGGCGGAGAAATAAAACATTTCTTCAACAGTCAGCGACCATCCCTGGCTGATTCCGGTAAAAACAAAGTCAAGAAAGAATCCCCGAAGGAAAGTAATGTTCAATAAAAAAACTTTAATGCTGAATAGAGAATGATCATCAGTCGAAAAATAGAATACAATGAAAGTAAAAATCGTTAACAGAAAATACATTGGATAAATGCGTGCAATACGATTCACCAGATAATTTTTAAAACTGAAATGCTTTGAATCAATATATCGATAACCAATAAGGAAACCGCTCAGCACAAAAAAAACTGTTACACCCACATACATTTCATTAAAGAAATTGTGCAGTGTGTTTCCATAAACTTGTTTTGAGAATGGATTGAAGTGGTGAAAAAAAACCATGTAAGCAGCAATGGCTCTTACACCTGTTAATGCAGGAAAATAATTCTGATTATTTTTTTCTAAATCTGTCAATGCGAACTGAATTCGTACGCAACATAAATTTTTTATTCGAAGTTTTAAGCGCGAATTTCTTTGAGTATTCTTTTTGCTCTTGCGCTGAATCCTGCCGAAGCATTTTCCATCTGATCTTCAATCACTAACTCCAACTCATTTTTTAATTCAGGTTCGTGTTTACAAATGTTTGATGCAACCGTCATTGCAAAAATTTTTATTGCTATTGGTTCGTCAGGCGAAATCAAAAACCGAAAACAAACATCCACAGTTTTACCCCAGAGTGATTTTGGTAATTCAATGTTTTGAAAAATGCGAAGTGTATTTCGCTTTACTGCATCATGCACTTTCCCTTCCATCATCTTAACCATCTTCGATAAATAAGGTTGAATCAATTTAGGATTTCTTTCAGAACATATACTTACAATCCATGCGGCTCTTTGTGTAACACGATAAGTATTTCCGAGAAATAAATTCATCAATTCAGCAAACCTTTTTTTATCAGAGCCAATATATTTTGCGATTTTCTCCGATTGTTTTCGCGAATGTTCTCTTAATATTTCATCACGAATATTCATGACAACAAATAAAAACTACTTTTTCCCGTATGCATTTTTTTGTGATAGACTTTTCCATTTCATTTTTATTACCCCGAGAATGGCTTCCTTAAATATTCCTTTAGTCATTTTCGATGCCCCATGCACACGATCAGTGAAGGTGATTGGAATTTCTTTTATTTTAAATCCAAGTCGGTATGCAGCAAATTTCATTTCAATCTGAAAAGCATAACCAATGAAAGTTATTTTTTCGAAATCAAGCGATTGCAAAAATTCTCTCCTATAACAAACGAAACCTGCAGTAGTATCTGTTACAGGCATCCAAGTTATGATTCGAACATACACGCTCGCGAAGTACGACATCAATATTCTTCCAATTGGCCAGTTCTTTACTTTCCCTCCTTTGCAATATCTTGAACCAACTGTTACAGCAGCACCTTTTACTGCTTCGTCATACAATCTCAATAAATCTTTTGGAGGATGTGAGAAGTCGGCATCCATTTCAAAAATGAATTGATAATTATTTTCAAGTGCCCATTTAAATCCAAGAATGTAGGCAGTACCTAATCCGAGTTTGCCGCTTCGTTCAACTAAAAATAATCTGGCGGGGAATTGAGTTTGTAAATTTTTTACAATGGAGGCTGTTCCGTCAGGTGAACCATCATCAATGATTAATAAGTGCACATCAGGTGAAAGAGAAAATACTTCGCTCACCATGCGGGGGATATTTTCTTTCTCGTTATAAGTAGGAATAATTACGAGGCTGTCTTTCAATTTCCTTTCGTTTTGATTTCCTTTTTTCGAGGAGTGAATTTAAGGGCGCTCTTTTATAGCTTTTAATTTTTCTTTAAAGTCGAGAGGGAAATCGCTCTTCATTATCCAATCATAATAGTTTGGTTCTTTCTTGAAAACTTCTTTCACAGGAACACCTTTGTGCTTTCCGAAATTAAAAGTTTCAACACCTTTGTTAAAGTACATGCGACGACTGAGATCAACAAAATCTCCATCCTTGGTGAACTTGTGGAGGAAGGCGATATCGTTTTGAATCTTGTCACTGTAACGGTCTAACTGCGATTCAAGTATATGAAAAGTAGCGCGAACATCAGCAAGCGCGCTATGTGCATTTTCCAAATCTTTCTCACAGTAATATTTGTAAGCAGCAGAAAGATTGCGCGGCTCCATTAAATGAAAGATGCGCTGCACATCCACCATTCTTCTTTCTGTATTATCAAAAACTAATCCCGCTCTTCCAAATTCTTCTGTTAAAAAAGGAAAGTCAAAACGGCTGCTGTTATATCCGCTCCAGTCACTGTCATTAATAATGTCAAAATATTTTTGAGCAACCTGTGGAAATGTTGGACAATCTTTCACTGCTTCATTATCAATTCCATGTATAGCAACAACTTCTTTTGGGATAGGAACTAATGGGTTTATTCGTTCTGCATATTCAAGCACTTCTCCTCCTGGCATCACTTTCACAATAGCAATTTCAACAATGCGGTCTTTGGTGAAATCCATTCCGGTAGTTTCCAGGTCAATGAAGGCGAGGGGCTTCGTAAGATTTAAATTCATAATTTTTAGTGGCGCAAACCTAAACGAATTCGGCTGAACGAAAATTGAAAAATAGCTTTTGAAAGAAGTTTTTTTAGTGATTGATATTACTCAGCTATTAATCACCTGTATTAGTTTCTCATTCTTGTTGCGAAGGTCTTTTCCACCTTCAAGAATGGATTTGAGATTGGCGAAATAAAAAGTCCAACCTTGCGAGCAACCAACATGAAAGTTTGCTTTTGATTTTTCGTCAGTCGGAATGTTTTCCTGAACGAGTTCAACCATGCAGGCGCCTTCAATCATGTTAAGTGTAACAGTTACGACGCATTCACCCGCGAACGAAAACCGCAGCGTATCTTTTCCATTGGCGGAAATTATTCGTCCTTTTTCTTCCGCTCCTTTATATCCCCACCACATGAAAGTATAATTGTCACCGGCCTCAACAGCTGAATTTCTTTCCCTTAAATTATTATCCGATTTTCTGAATTCCGCTTTCGAAAGAAACCAGCTTTCTAAACCGTTTTGAGTAATCCACATTTCATAAATCTTTTGTGGCTCGGTGTAAACCGGAATTCTGATTTTGAACTTACTCCAGTCGAAAGCAAAGGCGGGTTCAGGAATGTTTGACATTTTCGTTCATAATTTTTTCGAAAGATAATTTCATTCCATCAAAAGTTCCGCTGCTCATAAGCAACAAAACTGAATAAGTAAAATCCTGTGAATACAGAAAACTTTCAATTTCATCCTTCTTATTCAAAACAACTAAATCATTGTGACCAAATAATTCCTTCACTTCTTCATTGGTGATTTTCTCCAATCGTTTCAACTCAATAGTGTGCGGATTAAAGAAAACAACTTTTACATCGGCATCCTTCATACAGTTTTTATATTCTGAAAGAAAAATTTTATTCAAACTGCTGTAAGTGTGCAGTTCCATACAGGCAATAATTTTCCTTCCCTCAAATTGCTCCCGTACAGCTGAAATAGTTGCCTGCAACTTAGAAGGAGAGTGGGCGAAATCTTTAAACACAGTTAATCTTTCCTTTGAGAATATTTTTTCCAAACGATTAGCTGCGCCATTAAAAGTTCCAATGGCTGAAAAGAATTCTGTTTCTGTTACACCTAACTGTTTACAAACTTCAAATGCACCAGCCATGTTCGACAAATTGTGTTTCCCGAAAACCTGTAATGGAGTTTTATTTCCATTGTGAACGAAACTTGTAGTTCCATTTTCAATTAAATATTCAGGAGTGCGATAGGCAATTTTTTTTGCTGTTGAAGTTGTTGACTCTGAAACTTTTTTTACTTCTGCATCTTCAACATTGTAAATGATTGTTCCATTTGAAGGAACCATATCAACAAACAATTTAAACTGTTCGCAATAATTTTCAAAAGTTGGAAAAACATTAATATGGTCCCATGCTATCCCGCTTATGAAGGCGATGTCAGGTTTATAAAGCAAAAATTTGGGTGTCTTGTTCAACGCCGAATCCGGATATTCATCGCCTTCTAGAATAATTACCGGCGCTGTAACAGTCAGCTTCACCATCAATTCAAATCCTTCCAGCTTTGAACCAACCATGTAATCAAAATCTTTTCCAGCGTGTTTCAACACATGCATGATCATTGAAGTGATGGTCGTTTTTCCATGACTACCGCCAATCACGACCCGTTTTTTATTTTTACTCTGCTCGTAGATGTATTCAGGAAACGAATAAATTTTTAATCCTAACTCTTTCGCTTTCGCGAGTTCAGGATTATCAGCGTGAGCGTGCATTCCAAGAATCACCGCTTCAAGCGAAGGATTTATTTTATCAGGAAACCATCCGAATCTCTCAGGAAGAATTCCTGCTTTTTTTAATCTTGTAAGTGCAGGGTCGAATACTTCGTCGTCGGAGCCTGTAACATTGTGTCCTTGTGAGTGTAGCGCCAAAGCTAAATTGTGCATTACCGCTCCTCCAATTGCAATAAAATGTATGTACATTCGTTGAACCTTTAAAGAAATTTAATCGTAATAGAGTTTAAGAATTCGAAAAACACCAATTGTTATGAAACATCAAATCTTAAAAGTTAAAACGATAATCATGTTAGTTGTTTTAACAGCGGGAATGTTGGCATTGTCGTCTTGTGGCCGTAGAAGCGGTTGCCCTGGAATGATTTCAAAAGCTCCCCCAATAGAAAAAACGGTTCGCTCTTAAGAGGAAAATAATATTTAACTGATTACTGAGTCTCGGTTTTGAAATTCAAAATCGGGACTTCTTTATTTAATCCTGTTTCAAAAATTATCTTTGCAAAAACATTTTTATGCAGTTTAATTTCAGAGCCATTGCAACCATCACAATGGTATTGTTTGCCGTTATTGATGTTATTGGTTCGCTTCCCATTATTGTTGATTTAAGGAGTAAAGTCGGAGAAATACATCCGTTAAGAATCACAATAGTTTCAGGTGCAATTATGATTGTGTTTTTGTTTTTAGGAAACTCGATTCTTGATTTAATCGGGATTGATATTGAATCATTCGCCATAGCAGGTTCGTTCATTTTATTTCTTCTCGCATTTGAAATGATTCTCGGAATAAAATTCAGCAAGGATGATTCTTCGAAAACTGCTTCAATTGTTCCAATCGCTTTTCCATTAATTGCCGGAGCTGGGACTTTAACTACATTACTTTCACTTCGAGCAGAATATCGTCATGTTGAAAATATAATTGTTGCGATACTTATCAATCTGTTTTTCGTTTATGTTGTATTGCGAAATGTTTATCGCCTCGAAAAAATTCTTGGCCCCAGTGGAATTGGAGTTTTACGCAAAGTTTTCGGAGTTATTCTGCTTGCGCTTGCCGTGAAATTATTTAAGACCAATGCCTGATTTATTTTCTGATAATATTCCACTCAAACCTCAAATAAATAATTAGCGGAACTTTTAAAAAATCACATCGTAATACCTGACGATTTAGATTTTTTAAACACTGCGCATGAGAAGAATTCGACTTTTGTTTTTGATAAAAACCCGTCAATCTCTTAGGGTTCGTACAATGAGAGCGTTAATGGTTGGAACATTTTGCCTTGCTTTCATTGGTGGAATTGTTGCTTTTATATTTCATTTCTCACAATCACCAAACACAATTGCTTCCGGGAATCAAATAACATTTCGTTCCTATCAGGGTTTAACATTTCAGAAAATTTTAAGAACACAGGATGGAAATATTTTAGTTTCTGACGGAAAGAATTTTATAAAATCAGATTCGGCCGGAAATATTTTATGGGCACGCGGCATAACACAAACAACTAATTTAATTCTTGCAGGAATTTGTGAAACAACCGATGGAGACATTGTTGCATCTTGCCAATCAACTGATACGAGTGGAGGGAATGCGCAGGTCGCGCTGATTAGAATGGCAAGCGATGGTGCACTTCGTTGGATGAAACTGTTACACAAACAAGGTTCTGATTTTATTTATGGAATTGCCGCCGATAATGACAACGGAGTAATTATGACTGGCGGGGGTTGCTCTACTAATCAATTAATTCTGAAAGCAGACGAAGCAGGAAATTTATTATGGATGAAAGATTTTTCATTGAGTGGTTCAACTGGTTCTGCTAATAAAATTATTGTGAACACTGACGGAAGTTTATTGGTTGCCGGAAGATTGAATGACGGAAGTTCAAATTATATTTCATTATTCATGACCGATGCAAGTGGGAATATTCAGTGGGGAAAAAAGTTTTTAGATGCGCAGCAGCCCGTAATTAAAACTTTTATCAGAACTTCAGACAACTGCTTAATCATTGGAGGAACTTACATCGGTGGAGCAAATCCATTTTTATTGAAAACTGATTTAAGCGGAAATCTTCTTTGGTTTAAAAGATATGGAACTACTGGAATTGAATCTATCAACGACATTGCCGCAACAAGTGAAGGCGGTGCAATTGTTACAGGAAATATTTATATGAATCAGGATGAAAATGTAAATGCGTTGTTGTTTAAAATTGATGCAAGCGGAAATATTGTTTGGCAAAAATCAACAGGCAATAATGAATTTAACGGAGCGGGTTACGATGATGCGTACGACATATGTCATATTACGGAACACACTTACGCTGTTACAGGTATGGCTTACTGGGCTTTCCTATGCACGATTGATGAAAACGGAAATGGGTTCTGCCATGAATCACCAGTTGATTTAACTGTTACAACTGTTACAGCACAAACAATCAGTGCTGCTTATGCACCATTGACTTCAAATATGTTTGATGTAACAGATGCTATTGCTTCTTCGTCCAATATTTTTATCGGAACTGCGCACACATGTTCTTCGGTTAACCCAACAGGAATAGCTGAACAACCTGTTACAGCAGATGATAATTCACAAATCAGCTTGTTTCCAAATCCGAGCGATGGAAATTTTAACATTAATTATTTTTTACCTATTGAAGGAAGCGGTTGGTTGGAATTGTATGATTTAGGAGGAAAAAAACTTTCAGCTATTGAGTTACCCTCATACAATCGTTCTGTTTCACTTCATTATTCTGATTTACCAAGTGGAATATATTTATACCAGGTAATGGCTGGAGGAAAAATTTTTAAACGGGAAAAATTTGTAATAACTAAATAGAAATAAATTTATTCTAACATGAAATTTAAAAACCGCTTGGTAAAACTTAGCGGTTTTTTTATTTGATGAATCTAAAGGATTATTTTTTCGATTCTAAATATCCTGAATCAATTGCTAAATCGAATCCATCAGCCGCTTCAGTAGCCAATACATCACATCGCTCATTTTCAGGATGCTCATTGTGACCCTTTATCCAATGAAATTTCACTTTGTGATTTGCATTCACGATTAAAAACCGTTTCCACAAATCAGGATTTTTTTTGTCTTTGAAATTTTTCTTTTCCCAACCAAACACCCATTTCTTTTCAACGGCTTCTACAACATATTTCGAATCAGAATAAATATGAACTTCACTTCCAGGATTTTTTATCGATTCCAATCCAACAATCACAGCAAGCAATTCCATTCTGTTGTTAGTTGTTAATCGAAATCCTTCTGAGAGTTCTTTTCGATGATGACCTGATGCCAAGATAATTCCATATCCACCGGGACCCGGATTTCCTCTTGAAGAACCATCAGTGTAAATATTAATTAATGACATTTAAAATTGAATGATTAAAAGATTCACAGGCGCAAAATAATTTTATCACTTTTACCTTTTCATTTAAAATTTTCAGCTATGCACATTTCCTTACAAAATAAAAGCACTAAAGTGTTCATGGTACTGAGTTCATTCTTCGTCGCCAATGCCTTAATAGCCGAATGTATCGGCGTGAAAATATTTTCATTGGAAAAAACTTTAGGATTAAGTCAACTCAATGCTAATGTGTTTGGGCAATCGGGAATTTCTTTCAATCTCACTTGTGGAGTTTTGTTGTGGCCTTTGGAATTTGTGATGACAGATATTATCAATGAATATTTCGGACCGAAAGGAGTGAGGAGGGTTTCATACATCGCTGTAGGATTAATCAGTTATGCGTTTCTCATGTTCTACTTGGCGATGAAACTTTCCCCTGCTGATTTCTGGCCAGGCGTAAACACGACTAAGGGAGTGCCTGATATGACTTCAGCTTTCAATGCAATTTTCGGACAGGGGATGTGGATTATTTTCGGTTCGCTCACTGCATTCTTAGTTAGCCAAATTGTGGATGTAACAGTTTTCCATTGGGTAAAAAGAAAAACCGGGGAACATAAAATGTGGCTTCGTGCAACCGGCAGCACTTTGGTATCACAACTAGTCGACAGTTTCATTGTATTATTTATCGCTTTTTACATTGGGCAAGGTTGGACTATCAGTTTAGTGCTTGCAATTTGTTTATTCAATTACACTTATAAGTTCCTTGCTGCAATTGTATTGACTCCGGTAATGTATATCGTTCATAATTTTATTGATAAATATCTTGGGGATGAGCTTGCCCATGAAATGAAACAAGCGGCGATGAAAAGAAGCAACGAGTAAATTATCAAATCAAATATTACATTCGCCCCGTCATGGTTTTCGGTAAAACGAAATGAAAAGGGAATGAGGTAAAATGCCTCAACAGTCCCCGCTGCTGTGAATCTTTAAAGTGTGAATCAGGTTGCCACTGAGAAAAATCGGGAAGGCGGTTTACACCAAGATGAGTCAGAAGACCTGCCAAGACAATTAAAATTGTAAGTGTTACACTAACAATGGTGCTCAAAACTTTCGGAGGAAAAGTTGCCCGGTTTGTGCGAAATAATTTCTGCATATTCTGTTGCAACTATCTTTTAACAACAGTAAAAATTTAAAACACAAACCATAAATCTCATGCAAAAACTTACACTAATCATTGCAGTATTGATCTGCTCATTTGCCGCACAGGCACAACAAATCCTTAATCAAGTAATTGTTCTAAACGAGGGGCACTTCAATTACACGACTCAACAAATCGAAGCACCTGTAACAGTCGGTTCTTACAACCCGCAAACAAATGTTTATTCAGCATTTGATACTATTGACAATGCCCGATTTGCAACCGATGTTGCAGTTGACGGTTCAAATATTTTTGTTGCTGCAGATAACCAATTGGTAAAATATGATTTGAATACGCACCAATTAATTTCTTCACAAACAATTAACGGGGTGCGCAAACTTGCTCTTTGGAACGATAAAATTCTATTGACTCGTGGCGAATATGGAGTTAGTTATGATTCTTACTTTCAGGTTTATAATAAATCAGATTTGAGTTTTGTTTATCAACTCGACACACTTAGCGGACCTCAATATTCTACTGATGGAGTGGTTGTAAAAGATAATACAGCTTACATCGCAATCAATAACGGTTTTGTTTGGGGCGGCGCTGTTGGAATTGTTGGGAGAGTTGATTTAACTGCTCAACAATATCTCACTGAAATTCCATTAGGTGCTGATGGGATTAATCCTGAAAATATTATGGTAAACAATAACAAAATTTATACGGTTAATAATAAAGATTATTCTGAGGCATCTATTAGCAGTGTAGATATTTCAAATTCAAATGTTATTACAACTAATCTGAATAACGCAGGTGGTTGTCAGGGTTCAGCTTTGGTAAATAATCACATTGCTTTCCAGACGCAAACAAAAGATTTCTTAGGTCGTTTCGATCTGACTTCACAAAGTGTTGAAGATTCATTGTTTATCAACAAAACAATTTATGGAATGGGAACCGATGAAACCACGCATAACATTTATGTTTCTGAAACTGATTTCACTTCGTATGGCTTAATGTTAATTTATTCTGAAAATGGAAATCTGCTGAATGCTTTTGTCTCTGGTGTTACACCCGGAAGATTTGCTTTTGATTATCGCAATGCAAACGCAGTGAATGCGATTACTTCTTCAAGTCAATTGTTTGTTTATCCAAATCCTGCATCAAATGAATTGACGATTGCTTCTACCGTAGGTGATGGGAATTCAATTATTGCGCTGACAAGTATTGACGGAAAGATTCTTTTCACAAAAAATGAAAACGCAAAAAATTTCGTTGAACATATTGACTTATCAAATTTTGCTGCCGGAACTTTTCTTTTGACTGTTACATCCAAAAATAAAACTTCAGTTCAGAAAGTAGTTAAGTATTAATTATTTTAAGATTCATTAAATAAAAAATCCTCCTGATTATTTTATCAGGAGGATTTTTTTTAATTAGACTGAGTGTTTTATTTATCAAACTCTAATCGCTTCCCGAAATGGTTTTCGCTGAAGTGACCGTGATTATAAACCAAGTGTCCATTTACAAAAGTGTGAGTGATACGGCTTCTGAATTTGTGTCCTTCTAAAGGAGACCATCCGCATTTGTAATAAATATTGTCGGTATGCACTCGCCATTCTTCAGTCGGGTTTACTAAAACCAGATCAGCAAAATATCCTTCACGAATGAAACCTCTTTCTTTCACACCAAAACAAATTGCAGGATTATGTGCGGCCTTCTCGGCGATGTGTTGTAATGAGAGTTGCCTGTCGTGCCAGAACTCTAGCAACATATTTAGTGAGTGTTGGACAAGAGGCAAACCGCTTGGTGCTTTAAAATAATTGATGTTGCCATCAGGAGTGCGAGTCATTTTTTCCTGCATGGTGTGAGGCGCATGGTCGGTTGCAAGCACATCAAAAAATCCATCTTTCAATGCCTGTAACAGTTTTGGTTTGTGCTCAGATCCTTTGATAGCAGGATTACATTTTATTAAAGAACTGAGAGTCGCATAATCTTTACTGTCGAACCATAAGTGATGCACACACACTTCGGCAGTAATTCTTTTTTCAGCTAACGGAATTTTGTTCGTGAATAATTTTATTTCGTCAGCAGTTGATATATGAAACACATGTAAGCGGCTGTTATGTTTTGTTGCGAGTTCAATTGCATACTTTGATGAATCAAAACAAGCTTTCTCATCGCGAATGATTGGATGAAATCGCATGGGAATGGCATCGCCATATTGCATGCGAAGAGGGATGGTGTTTTCTTTTATACGCTGATCATCTTCGCAATGTGTGGTGATTAGAGTAGGAGAGTACTTAAAAATATTTTCAAGAGCTGTTACATCGTCAACTACTAAATCTCCGGTTGATGAGCCCATAAAAATTTTTATTCCACAGACTTTTTGGGGATCAGTTCTTTTTATTTCTTCTAAATTGTTATTTGAAGTTCCGAGGTAAAAGGAATAATTAGCCAAAGAATGATGAGCAGCAATTTCATATTTCTGTTCTAATAATTCATGAGTGGTAGCAGGCGGAACTGTGTTTGGCATTTCCATGAACGATGTTACACCACCTGCCACTGCTGCTTTTGCTTCGGTATAAATAGTTGCCTTTTGTGTCATGCCTGGTTCACGAAAATGAACCTGGTCATCAATTAATCCTGGAAATAAATACATTCCTTCCGCATCAATTTCGCGATGCAGTTCTTTCACTGAAATATTATTGTCAATTTTTTCAATTCGTTCATCACGAATTAAAAGGTCGCTGGTTTTTATTTCACCTTCGTTTACGATTTGTGCGTTTCGGATAAGTGTAACACTCATAATCAGGTGGCAAGAATTTCAGCAATGCGTAAAAGATTCATATTGATATCAAGGTTGTGCTTGGTAGCTTTTTCAAAAGGTGTGTATTCAATATCGCGGTGATTTACTCCGACCATAACATTTTCTTTTCCCTCAATCAAAGCTTCAACAGCAGCTACACCCAATCTGCTTGCGAGTACTCTATCCATGCAAGTTGGATTTCCGCCGCGCTGCATGTGACCAAGAATAGAAACGCGGGTGTCGTAATAATCAAAATGCTCTTTCACTTTTTTTGCAATGTCATAAGCACCGCCTGATTCATCACCTTCAGCAACCACAACTATGCTGCTCGATTTATTTCGCTTCCATCCTTTTTCTAAAATAGAAATCAAGTGCGGAATATCTGTTTTCGTTTCAGGAACAAGAATTGCTTCAGCGCCTCCGCCAATTCCACTACGCAGAGCAATAAACCCGGCATCGCGCCCCATCACTTCAATAAAAAATAATCGGTTGTGCGAATCTGCAGTATCGCGAATTTTATCAATCGCTTCCATTGCGGTATTGATTGCAGTATCGTATCCGATTGTGAAATCAGTTCCATACAAATCATTATCAATAGTACACGGCACACCAACGCTTGAAATATTTTCTCGCATACGAAATTCGAAACAGCCACGAAATGTTCCATCGCCACCAAGTGCAACTAATCCTTCAATGTTATTCTTGCGCAAACTTTCAGCAGCGAGCGCCATTCCTTCGGGTGTAACAAATCGTTTGCTTCGAGCAGTTTTTAAAACTGTTCCGCCGCGCTGAATAATATTGCTCACCGTTTCCGATTTCATTTCGAACATGTCACCATCTATCATTCCTTCGAACCCGCGTCGAATGCCGAACACTTCAAATTTGTTATAGATAGCAGTTCGCACAACAGCGCGTATTGCCGCATTCATACCCGGTGCATCACCTCCGGAAGTAAAGACTCCTATTCGTGTAATTTTATTCATGTAGTTTTTGAATCAGTTGCAAAGATTAATTTTCCCTTGTAAAGAGATTATGATTTTTGGAAATTCAGGTTCATAAAAAATTACTGTGTTACTTTTTCGTATTGATATTTATGATGAATTAGTTCAGGAGTCTGATAATCGAGAACCAATTTTCCGTTGAGTGAAGATTTGATTGTGAACATTTTGGTTTTCTTAGTTGCAACATCACTCATGTAAATCTGTTTGTAGTCAATCACTAATTTGTATGCGCCGGCTTCTTCTTTTCCACCCCACATCATTTTAAAATTTCCGTCAGCGCCAATTTCAACAAAATCATTTTTCTGTGTTGAATCAGGAGGGGTCAGTACCCCGAATTCTTCTATCCCATTGTACATCCACTTGCCAACAATCCGGTCTTTGAGTGGTGGAGTTGTGGTTTGTGTTGTAGTTGTTTCCGTCTGAGCAAAACACTTCGATGAGCTGAGTGTGACAACTAAAACAGAAAGAGAAAATGCGAAAAGTGAAAGCAGGAATTTTGATTTCATAAAAAAGATTTATTGAGAGTAAAATTAAAATGAATAGATGAATCAGATAAAGAATTTTTTCTTTGTCGCAATTTCAATCAATGACTATCAACGAAGCTTACCAGCATTTACTCGACGAATTGTTTTCTGTTTATGAGCGCGATGAAGCAGAAACAATAGCGCGATTTGTTTTTGAAGATGTGTTTTCATTGAAACCATCAGCGGTAGTGATGGATGCTGATAAAATTTTTCAGGAAGAAAATATTTTAAAATTAAAGGATTGTATTTCCCGGTTAAAAAATCACGAGCCGGTTCAATATGTTACCGAGAAAGCTTTTTTTTATGGAAATGAATTTGATGTAACACCATCGGTATTAATCCCACGCCCCGAAACAGAAGAGTTGGTGGAGTGGGTTATTCAGACGAATAATAGTTGGCAGTTGGAAGTTGGCAGTTTGCAAATTGATAAGAAACAAAAGATTCTTGACATCGGAACCGGAAGCGGTTGTATTGCAATTTCATTGAAGGAAAATATTCCTTCGGCGGAAGTTTATGCAATTGATATAAGTGTAACAGCATTAGAAATTGCAAAACTGAATTCGGAAATACTGAAACAGAAAATTCATTTTGCTCATGCAGATATTCTGAATTTAGAAAACCCATTAGGTAAGCAGTTTGATATTATTGTCAGCAATCCTCCTTACATCACTGAATCAGAATCTTCAACGCTTGATAAAAATGTGATTGCCTTTGAACCGCATGTTGCCTTATTTGCTATTGGAAGTGACCCGTTGATTTTTTACAAAAAGATTATTGAATTCTCAAAACTCTATCTGATTGCAGGTGGGAAATTATATTTCGAAGTGAATCAACAATACGGGAATGAAGTATTAAAACTGTTACAGCAGAATGGTTTTACAAATACAGAATTAAGAAAAGACATAAACGAAAACGACCGGATGGTGGCAGGAGTGAAGTGAATATTTAACGATTTATTAAAGTATAATTTATCAACAGAGAATAACACAATAAGATAATTGTACATTGCACCCAATTAAAAACAAGTAATAGAAACTATGGCGAAATCGCAGGCAACCTTCGGAAAAAAAGACAAAGAGAGAAACAAGCAGAAACAGCGCATTGAAAAGCAAGAGAAAATGGCTGAGCGCAAAGCCAACGCGCAAAAAGGAAAATCTCTCGATGAGATGATGGCGTATATTGATGAGAATGGAAATATTACATCGACTCCACCCGATCCAAATAAAAAGAAGAAACAAATTCATCACTCTGAAATATTAGTGAGCGTTCCGAAACAGGAAGACCGCCCAGTGGTAAATAATCAGCGAACAGGTTCTGTTACATTTTTCAATAAGGAAAAAGGTTTCGGATTTATAAAAGACTTGGAAACCGAAGACAGTATTTTCGTACATATCAGCCAACTGAAAGATGCTGTAGGTGAAGGCGACAAAATAACTTATGAAATTGGTAGTGGACCAAAAGGACCAACTGCAAATGATGTAAAGAAAGTTGTTGCTGCGAGTGTAACACCACCACCGACTATCGCAGAATAAAATTTCTCCCCCTTTCTTTTCAATTTGATTTATGCTTCCACCGAAGTCATCAAATCAATTTCTTCCAACACAGCACTTATAAAAAGGCATTCTTCCATAGAACCGGAATAAACTTTTGCTTTTCCTTTGCTGTGAATTTCGAAAGCAAGTTTTTCAGCACGCTGAAAAGAACAATGTATTGCTCTGCGTAACTGACGAATTACTTCTTCAAAAGTGTGCCAGTCATCATTTAGCACAATAACACTTGAACCATCAATATCAATCGTTAATTCGTCGAGTAACTCTAACTCCTGATTCTTAGTCATAATGTTTTCAGGTTTTTTCCAAATATAGTTGTTGTGAATTTGTACTACCAAATTTTTTCGACAAGCGTGTTTCACAAATAAAATCCCGCCTTTGGATATGAGAGGTGTACTGTTATTTTTGCCGACCAAAAAAAATAAATCAAAATGAGTTTGAGTCCTTATTTCTACCTTATACCGTGCTTCGGAATTGTCGCGTTGATTTTTACAGCTATTAAATCCGCATGGGTTTCAAAACAAGACCCCGGCAACGAGCGCATGAAAGAAATTTCTACCTACATCGCCGAAGGTGCAATGGCATTCTTAAAGGCAGAATGGAAAATTCTCGGATACTTCGTTGTGATAGCTTCCATTCTCTTAGCTCTTCTTGGATATTCAAATCCTGATTCATCGCCATTGATTGCCGTTGCGTTTATTATCGGAGCGGTGTTCTCAGCAGTTGCCGGATATGTGGGTATGCGCATTGCTACAAAAGCAAATGTCCGCACTGCACACGCAGCACGCACAAGTTTAGCGAAAGCATTGAATGTATCATTCACAGGTGGTTCTGTAATGGGAATGGGTGTAACAGGTATCGCGGTTCTTGGATTGGGTTCGTTGTTCATTGCATTCTACTACATGTTTGCAGAAGGAAATGGCGCAGCAGGATTGCAACGCGCACTCGAAGTATTGACCGGATTTTCTTTAGGTGCAGAAAGTATTGCACTCTTTGCCCGTGTGGGTGGAGGAATTTATACTAAAGCTGCCGATGTGGGAGCTGATTTAGTTGGAAAAGTAGAAGCCGGAATTCCTGAAGATGATCCTCGCAACCCTGCTACCATTGCTGATAATGTGGGTGATAATGTGGGTGATGTTGCAGGTATGGGCGCTGATTTATTCGGAAGTTTTGTTGCAACAATTTTAGCAACAATGGTTCTTGGTCGTGAGATAACTGTTACAGATAACTTTGGTGGACTTTCACCGATTCTTCTTCCGATGATGTTGTGTGGTGTTGGAATTTTATTTTCGATTATCGCCACATTCTTTGTAAGTATTTCTGCTAACAGCGAAAACAAAACTTCAATTGTTCAGAGTGCATTAAACAAAGGAAACTGGGGAGCAATTATACTTACCGCTATTGCAAGTTATTTTTTAATCAACTGGTTGTTGCCTGATACACTTAATCTTCGCGGTCATGAGTTTACAAAAATGGGAGTGTTTGGTGCGGTGATTCTTGGTTTAGTGGTTGGAACTTTAATGAGTCTGATTACCGAGTATTATACTTCAATGGGAAAGCGCCCTGTGAATTCTATTGTTCGTCAATCATCAACAGGTCATGCGACAAATATTATTGCAGGTCTTTCGGTGGGGATGGAGTCAACTGTTGCACCGATAATTGTGTTGGCTGCAGGAATTTATGGTTCATTTATGTTCGCTGGTTTATATGGTGTAGCGATCGCTGCTGCAGGAATGATGGCAACTACTGCAATGCAATTAGCGATTGATGCATTCGGACCAATTGCCGATAATGCTGGGGGTATTGCAGAGATGAGTGAATTGGAGAAAGAAGTTCGTGAGAAAACAGATATTCTTGATGCAGTTGGAAACACTACCGCTGCAACCGGAAAAGGATTTGCAATTGCTTCTGCTGCTCTTACATCGCTTGCGCTTTTCGCAGCTTTTGTAGGAATTGCTGGCATCAGTAAAATTGATATTTATCAGGCAGATGTGCTTGCCGGATTATTTATAGGTGCAATGATTCCTTTTATTTTTTCTTCCTTGGCAATTGCTGCTGTAGGACAAGCTGCTATGGCTATGGTAGAAGAAGTTCGCCGTCAGTTCCGTGAGATTCCGGGAATTATGGAAGGAACAGGAAAACCTGAGTATGATAAATGCGTTGCAATTTCTACTCATGCTTCATTGCGTAAAATGATGGCGCCGGGTGCTATTGCTATCACCGTTCCGATTATTGTTGGATTCACTTTTGGTGCTGAAGTTTTAGGCGGAATGTTAGCAGGTGTAACAGTATCGGGTGTTCTAATGGGAATGTTCCAGTCAAATGCCGGTGGCGCGTGGGACAATGCAAAAAAGAGTTTTGAAAAAGGCGCAGTGATTAACGGTGAAACTTATTACAAGAAATCAGAACCACATAAGGCATCTGTTACAGGTGATACAGTTGGAGATCCTTTTAAAGATACTTCCGGTCCGTCAATGAACATCTTGATTAAACTGATGTCAATTGTGAGTCTGGTTATAGCTCCATCTATTGGTCATCCATTTATTCATTCAAGTTTTTCAAGTGAAGGGAATGATGGTTGTAAAGAAAAAATGGAATGTTGCAATCACGGAATGATGAAAGGAGGATGCGAAGGAGAGGAGATGAACTGTAACGGGCACGAAAAAACGGGTTGCTGTAAAGATGGAATGGCAATGGATTCGATGCACTGCAAAGAAGGGATGATGGAACACTGCAAGGGCGAAGAGAAAAAAGATTGCTGTAAACCTGGTGGTTCAATGAGCGGAAGTGTTTGCTGCGACCAGTGTAAAGACCATTGTAAATCTGATTGCTCTAATAACGGCAAGTGCCGCGAAGAAGGAAACAAAGGTTGCTGCAAGGATGGAAAGCTGGAGTGTAACAGTAAAAAATAATTTCAGTTGGATAATAAATTGAAAAGCCGCTCCGAAAGTTCGGGGCGGCTTTTTATTTAAGGACTGTTACACCTAAATATTTTTTAAAAAATCCGCTATTCTTCCTTAAGATTAATTCCAACAACTAACCAGATAATCCATGTGAATGCAACGAAGATGGCAATGGTAAGCGGAAACCAAAATGCCGCGATGGCACAAACAATATAAAGTGTAGCTGCATAATATCCTCTTTTGAGGTTTGTTCGCCCTATTTGCATCACTTTTTCAGTTGTCACTAACGGATTAGCCGGATTAAGTACCGCCCTTGTCATAAGAATCCACGCAATTGATTGTAATCCGAAAACTGAACAATAAAGCACTACTGCCGGTGCAGCATGATCAGTTAAAATAAATTCACCTAATAAAGATGTAGGAAAAGGAATAAAAACCACTGATAAAAGCAATAACGAATTCGCATAAATAAAATGTGGTGATGTTTTATGCACGAACTTAAGAGCGGCATGATGGTTTACCCACGAAATGAAAATAACAATAAAGCTCAGCAGAAAAGCGAAAATGACTGGCGCAATGTTTTTCAGTGCAAGCCAAAGGTCATTGGTAGTATGAATATTTTCAGTTGAGGGAAGTTTAATATCAATAATCAGCAATGTAAGTGCAATCGCAAATACGCCATCGCAAAAAGCTTCAAGCCGTGTGTTATAATTTGTAGTTGACATAATTTTGATGTGTTGAACAAAGAAAACTATTTTCCTTATTTGCGTTAACTGTTTGTGCTAACAACAAAGATTACAAATCTTATTTTTTAATTGCGTGCGATTGCAACTGCGAAGCAATTATGAATCGCCCGCAACTCGTGGGCTTTTAAAATCCAAATAAAACTTTCAGTCCTTCTTTTAGCGTTGCAGGTTTGCGACCTAATTTATTTTCCAAATCATTTGTTACAACTGCCTCTTGATTGTTTTTTATATCTGTTAAGAAACCACCCATTTTCATTATAACTGCTTGAGGCATATTTCGCTGTTTCAATGTTTCCTCAAAAGCAGAAAGTTCAATAGGCGAATATTTTATTTCCTTTCCTGAGAGTTCGGATAACAATTTTGCCACATCAAAAAATGAATAGGTTTCATTGCTGGTAAACTGGTATGTTTTGTTTTCAAACGCATCATTCAATAAAACATTTGCCATTGCTTCGGCCTGGTTTGCTCTAAGTGTAAACGCAACTTTACCATCTGCTACAGGCAGAAAAATTCCTTTCTCCATTTGGTCTTTGTTTACAAAAAACTGCAGAAATTCCATATACAAGCCGTTTTGAAAAATGGTATAGTTCAAGCCACTTTGCCTGATGTAATCTTCGGTATCAAAATGGTCTTGCATCAATTTGTTTTGCAGCGTAGTTCTGTCTCGCAATGCTCTGCTTGTGTAAGCAATGTTTTTAACACCCGATTTTTTAGCAACATCAACTACATTTTTATGCTCTTTCATACGGTCGCCTTGGTCGCCTGATGAAATCAGTAACACGGTGTCCACACCTGTCATTGCTTTTTCAATAGCATTAATGTCGTTGTAATCTCCCAAATAGGATTGAAATCCTTTTAACTGAAACTCCAATCGCTTTTCTTCTTTTCTTGTGATGATGGCAATTTGAGAAGCGGGTATTTTCTTCAACAAAGTAGTAACTACCGTGCTTCCCATGTGTCCTGTTGCTCCTGTTACTAATATTCTGTTCATGTATTTTATTTCTTGTTTAAAAAAAATTTAATTGAATAAATCGCCTGCACCTTATGTTGTCAACTATTTTCAGGTCAGGGAATGAGATAAATAGTTTTTACAATTAAGAGAATCGCAACAGTCAGAAAGCAGGTCGCAATAATTATTTTGTATTTGCTGTAGTAGGAAAAAAATGTCATTGAAAGAAGCGCCAAAGCTGTTACCAAAGCACCAATTAAAAACGGCTTAATTTCTAAAAGTGTTACGGCTGCTGGTGAATAATATTGTAACCTAAAGGGTTTGCTTATGCACCGAATCAATGCCAGAAAAATTATTATTGTGGCAAAACTTGACATTTTGTTTGTGTCCTTTACGAAAGATTTAATATTCATTCTCAATTATTTTTTTCATTCTGTTGCAGCAGCTTCACTCCAACGGAGGAAGCTGCATAATAAAACACAACTTCCCTTTCAGGTGAATCTGTTGGGACTTAAGCAACAAGATTACAAATCTTATTTTTTAATTGCGTGCGATTGTAAATTGCACGCAACTCGTGAGTCTGCACGAAATATTTGTATTAAAGATTTACCTTGCAGGCGTGAAAGGAAAAAAATTACTCCCGAAAAATATTTAAATGTGAAAACACTGAGAGTGCTTTTATTTTTTCTGCTCACAATTATTTGTGTTGAATGTGAAGCGCAGAGTTTAGCGCCGCCGAAAATCTGGGATAAAAGATTTGGGGGAATTGATTACGAAGCCCCTTCGGTATTTTGTCCGTTGGCTGACGGAACTTTTTTAGCAGGAGGATATAGCAGTTCAGGTATAAGCGGAGATAAAACACAGGCATCGCAGGGTAGTTATGATTACTGGGTAGTAAAAATTGACGCAGCAGGAAATAAAATATGGGATAAGAGATTTGGTGGAACCAACTTAGATTATCTGACTGATATTCTTGAACTAAGCAATGGGAAAATTTTATTACTTGGTTATTCGGATTCAAACATATCTGGCGATAAAACCCAAAACTCATTTGGTTCTTATGACTACTGGATAGTTGAAATTGACCAAAGCGGAAATAAAATATGGGATAAGCAATTTGGAGGAGGAGGCAGTGATGAAGCATTTCAGGCAGTAGAAACTCCCGATAATAAAATTGTGATTATAGGTTTATCCTATTCTTCTCCGGGCGGAAATAAAACAGCTCCATATTATGGCTCAAGCGATGCATGGCTCATAAAAATTGACACACTTGGAAACCTTCTTTCACAGTTCACAATCGGAGGTACATCCTCTGAAGGATCATATGACGGATTAGGAATTGATATTTCTGATGACGGATTTATTTATTGCTCTTTTCAAACTGGAAGTTCAATCTCCGGAAATATCACAAGCAATTCATTTGGCGGGTATGATTATCTTGTTTGCAAATTAGACCTGTCATTAAATATTATCTGGCAAAAAAGATTCGGAGGCACCAGTTATGACTATAGTCCCCATATCGGGTGCGTTAAAAGTAAAATTGCTGTTTGCGGTTACAGCGAGTCCGGAATTTCAGGAAATAAAACGGTTGCAAACCATAATAACAGTCGTGATTACTGGAGTGTTATTCTCGACAGTAACGGGAATTGTGTTTCACAAAGGGCGTATGGTGGAACCGCTACAGATGATTCACAGCAACAGGTTTTCATCACCAATGAAAATAATATTCTGGCAGCAGGCACTTCTTATTCACCAATAAGCGGCGACAAGACTCAGACAAACATGAACAGTGAACAGTCCTGGGTTATTTTATTTGATACCCTTAATAATTTAATATGGGACAGAACCGTAATTGACAACAGCCATGATGAAATTGGTTACTGTTGTCAACTCGCAAACGGCTCCTATATTCTCGGGAATAATTCTTCTGGAAGTATAGGTGGCGATAAAACACAAAACTCATGGGGCGGCTATGATTATTTCATGATTTGCCTTGCAGCACCGCAGGCAGCAATTGCAAATTTTTCTGCTCCGCAAAATGTGTGTGAAGGCACCTGCATTAATTTTTCTTTTACAGGAATATTGTATCCAGCCGGAACATTACAATGGAGTTTTCCGGGAGGCAACCCTGCAACAGATACAAGTCATACTCCGAATGTGTGTTACAGCACCCCAGGAGATTATGATGTGCAGGTGATAGCTACTAATGCGCTTGGCACTGATACTTTTTTTATTGCAAATTATATTCATGTGCTGCCAACCATAAATCCGGTGCTCAGTTACGCAGGTGGAATTTTAACATGTAATGCCGGAGCGCAGGGTGCAACCTTTCAGTGGTACTGGAACAATGGAATTTTAAATGGTGCTGTTGATTCAACTTACGCACCCGTTTATAACGGAACATATAAAGTGATTGTAAATGCAGGAACACCTTGCCCTGATACTTTAACCTGGTTTGTAAGTAATCTGCCACCCATTATTCAAAGCATATTTACAAACATCACAACTTTGTGTTCCGGCACTTGCAGATACTTTACTGCTTCCGCTTACAACACTCCGGCAACTTATCAATGGATTTTTCAGGGAGGAACACCTGCAACTTCCATTGCGACTTCTCCTAATGTATGCTATACAAGTCCGGGAGATTATGATGTGACGCTCATAATGGTAAATGCTTACGGAAGCGATACAATTTTCTATAACAATTATGTGCATGTGCTGAACACCACTTTTGTTTTGAATGCAAACATTTGCGCCGGAGATACTTTCAACCTGAACGGAAATTTGCTCACAGCTTCGGGTACATATAATATTGACACACTCACAAGTTTCATGGGCTGCGACTCCTTTCTTAATCTGCAACTAACTGTGGTGAACGCAGGAACAAGTAACAGCAGCGCCGGAATTTGTGCAGGCGATACTTTTAATTTCTATGGTGCATCTCTCACCACCGCCGGAAATTATTCGCACATCATAAGCACCGGAATGGGATGCGATTCATTTATTAATCTACAACTCACAGTCTTGAATGCTACCTCACACTCTCAGATTCAGAAACTATGCGATGGCGACAGTATTTTTTTACAGAGCGCGTGGCAAACCACTGCAGGCACTTATCACGACACATTAGTGAATGCGCAGGGGTGCGACAGCATTCTTGCAGTAACTTTATTTGTTGATGCCTTAGGTGATTCTGTAATCGTACACGGCGACACACTCGCCGCGCAACAGAATGGATTAGCTTATCAGTGGTACAACTGCGACAGCAGTGCAAACATTCCAGGTGCTACTTCGCAATCTTATGTACCTACGCAAACAGGAAACTATGCCGTGTGGTTATCCGACCAGCAGGGCTGTTACAAATTATCTGCTTGCAATCTCATCACCATCATCAACGGAATAAATGATTTGCTGAGGAGCAACATCAGCATTTTTCCAAACCCCACCACAGGCGAATTGAATATTGCAGGCAATTCCATTATTGATAAAGTTGAAATCATTAACCTACTCGGCGAAATAATTTATTCCTCAACACCCAATAAAAAATCTTTTTCAATCCATATTGATTTCGACGGCATGTACTTCATCGCCATGAAAACTTCAAATCAAATCGTCACACGAAAACTGATTGTACAGAAGCGATAATTTTCGTCCCAACATTTTCATCTGAAAGAGAAGCTGTATTTTATTTTCTTCAACAGCAACAGCAAGCCCTTTCATTTTAAAATTTGCATTTATATTATTGTTGTGTGCTCGTTCTTATCCTTACTCTAATCAGGCTCTTTAATATTTTGTCAATCGGAATTTTAGAATAGATAGCAATAATTCCTGATACAAGAAACAAGATGGTCTTTAGAGGAATATAACTTACAGTGTGCCTCCAATAGACCAAACAAATTGCAGTTAAAACAATTAATAGTGTCAAAGTCCATTTTCTTTTATTAAAAAATGCATCAATCAAGTTCATGGTTATTACAATAATCCCAAACATAATAATCGAAAATTTGAGAAATGCTCCGAAGCCAACGGCTTCCGAAATTGTCATTGATGTTGGCTCATGAAATATTGTTCCAATTGTAAAACTTAAGTAAAAGACCAGATAATAGACAAATGTTTGAAACCCACTAGTGAATAAACTTATTAATATTCTTCTATTCATTTCTTGAGACATGAAATAATCTGGTCAGTTCAAAGATAGCATTACCGATTACACATCAGTTATAAATCAAGTTTACTCAAAAGTAATTTTATTTTTCAAAGGGCTTCATCTCACAAATAAACTAAAATTTTATTGCGGCGATTGAGCGGTTGTGTTTTATGCTGAGGTGGATTTTGCGTTGGAGCGAATAATTTGATTGTTGGTTAGGCGACCAACAATGGTGAAGTTTCACTTTATCAAGTCATTTTTAATAATCCAAAGTTTGTTTCCTATCGTGTCGTAAAAATTTTTGTATCTCACTAAGTCGCCAAGTATTCTTTTATTTTGGATGTCCTGCTTTTTAATAACTGCAAACTCATAGTATTCTTTGTCATCTCGACCCAATGAAATGTTTGAAAAAAATATAGTGTCATTTTTTACCTGATAATTTCCTTTAGTTTCTGTTACGCCAAAGCAGACGCTTCTTTCAACAAATTTGTTGTCCTCTTTAATTTTAAATGTTGTCAAACAGTCAGCCGCACCTTCTCGTTGAGCAACAAGAAGAACTTTACCCTCAAGAGTGTCAAAGCTTATAAGCCCTTTTGGATAAAAGAAAGTTAAAGTCAATACTAAAGTCAAAAGAGTAATTACAAAAATTTGCTTTCTGTCCGAAAACTTTTCTCTGATAGCAAAAAATAGTTGTACAATTAATACGGCTGCAAGAACATAGTAAACAGTCAATAAAAAAATAAACGCAGGGAAAGCAAAAAGTCCGAGTTTATTCTCCCAAAAGTAATTCGTGTTTACTATCAGGAAGAATACGAGTGTCGTTATAATTAATACTTTTCGTTTCACAATTTATTTTCGCTCTTGTTGATGTTACACACTTTCATTCTCTCACAAATAAACCAAATTTTTATTGCGGCGATTGAGCGGTTGAATTTTTTTTTCTTCAACAGCAACAACAAACCTAACATAAACCTTAGTGCAATTTTTACTTCACCCGCTTCACCGCCCATCCGCTACGGTCGGGCAAAATGCCGCGCTGATATTTAAGACCATTCGGAAAATTTGCGAAGCCCTCGAAATAAAAATGAAAGACCTTTTCGACGAGGAGCTGAGTGTTACAGTGTAACATTTTGTGCAAGCATCCTGTTATACTTGTAATAATCCCCGAAAACCCCTTGCAGCGTAATAAGATTCAGCACCGTTGTGATACACGAATACATTGTTGTAACGGCGGTCGCAGAATATAGCACCACCAAGTTCTCTAATTGCAGTTGGTGTTTTTACCCAACTCGATGTTTTTAAATCGAACTTACCAAGTAGCTGTAACACTCGGTATTGTTCTTCGGTTAAAAGTTCAATGCCTATTGAAGTCGCAAAATCATGGGCGCTGTTTTTAGGTTTATTCTCTTTTCTCGAATCGAGGGCATCGCCGTCGTAACAAAAACTTCTTCGACCTGCGGGGCTTTCAGCTGAACAATCATAAAAAATTAATTTGTCGTTCTTTTTATCATAATCAACTAAATCAGGTTCTCCACCTGATCTTTCCATTTCGTTGAGCGACCACAACTTTTCATTATTAACTTCCAGCTTTGCCTGAACTTTATTCCATTCAAGACCTATATGTCGGTTCATATTTTTCTCAAAACGAACTTTCAAAGTCCTGAATAATTCTATTATTTCTTTGGGTGACAATTTTTTTTTCATCGTATTCATTTAATAAAAAGATTAAATATTAATCCTCCAATCCCTTTCCAGCAAGTATTTGTTCTGTGTATTTTTCAATTCGTGCTTCGCGGGTTTTGGATTGTTTGGCTGAAGAAAAGTAGAGTAAGTATCCGCGCTGACGCCCGGGTGTCAATTCATAAAAAGATTTTTTAATTGCGGGGGTTTCGTTCAGTTTAGCTTGAAATTCTTCAGGCATTTTAAACTCAGCGGTTTTTTTCATTGACACTTTCATACCGGACTCTTCTACTTTAACAGCTTCATAGATATATGACTTCAAATTTTTTTCCATCTTCATTATCTGCTGAAGAGAGGTGAACCGCATTTGTCGCGCCGCCTGTACATTCTCAGTTTGCTGAATGAGAATATTTTTTTTATCCTTTAACAGGGTGCCTTTGAAAAATAACACAGCACAGTATTCTTTAAACACATGTATGAGCACGATATTTTTTTTCTCGAACGAATAACAAGGGCATCCCCATTTTAATTCTTCAGTAAGGTCACAGTCCAGAATAATAGTTCTCAATTTTTCAATTTCCAATTGCCACCGTTTGGATTTTGTAAAGTACCAATCAACTTTCGAATTCATCATGCTATCTGTAATGGATTTATTTCCGCTCAAATATAAGACCCTTGCTTTTTTAAGCGTGTCAAACTCCTGAAAAATTCTTAATCGAAAAATAATTTGAACAAACTATTGAAGAAAGAAGTGTTATGGTGTAACAGTAAACATAAAAAAAGAGCCACCCAAACTGAGCAGCTCTTTTTCTTCCTTAATCTAAAACTGTTACACTACAATCCGAATGCATAAAAGTATTGCCCTGGCGCATCAGGATAGGTTCCTTCAATCATCACTCCGCCGGTCTTATTTTCTAACACAGATCTTAAATCAGCAACTGATTTAATTGATTTGTTGTCAACCTTTGTAATAATAAATCCCTCGCGGATGTCAGTGTAACGGGAGAGTTTGCCATCAGTGATTTTCACCACCTTAGCTCCACCTGCTAATCCTAAATCTTTTTTATCCTTAGCAGAAATATCAGCGAACTGCGCTCCGAGCAACGAGAATGTTGCAGTTGATTGCTCATCCAAACTCACATTGCCTTCTCTGTTTTTCAAAATCACATTAGCAACTTTTTCTTCTCCGTTACGGATATAGTTAACAGTTATTTTATCACCAGGGTGATAATTCGCAACCTGTTCCTGCAATGAAGGGACACTGTTAACTGCTGTTCCATTAATCCGTGTAACAACATCGCCAACTTTTATTCCCGCTTCTTCAGCAGCGCTTCCATTATAAATAGTGTCGATGTAAACTCCTTTTAAATCATTCAGACTTTTTTCTTTCATCAATTCACTGGTGATGTCAGCGATTCCAACACCGAGATAACCGCGCTGCACATTTCCAAATTTCATTAAATCACCAACTACTTTGCGAACAATATTCACCGGAACAGCGAACGAATATCCAGCAAACGAACCAGTAGGAGTGGCGATGGCGCTGTTGATTCCAACTAATTCTCCCTGTGGATTTACCAATGCACCACCACTGTTTCCCGGGTTAACGGCAGCATCAGTCTGAATATAACTTTCAATCACACCTTTATTATCAGTGTCTTTTAAAATATTAATGTTGCGACCTTTCGCGCTCACAATTCCAGCTGTAACAGTTGATTCAAGATTAAAAGGATTTCCAACCGCTAATACCCACTGACCTACTTTAACCGAATCAGAATTTCCGAATAATATGAACGGAAGGTTTTTTTCATCAATCTTAATCACCGCCAAATCAGTTGAAGGATCAGTTCCAATAACTTTTGCATCGTACTCACCTTTATCAGATAAAATAACAGTGAACTTATCTCCATTTTCAACCACATGATTATTGGTTACTATGTAACCGTCATCAGAAATTATAACTCCTGACCCTGATGATTCCTGTGGTTGATTGTGATAAGGATCTATTTGCCCCCAATTAAACTGGTCACCAAAAAAATCGTGGAACGGATCATTACTATAGCCTCGATTTGATACCGGTTTCGGAGAATAAAATGTTTTGATGTGAACAACTGCAGGAGTTGTCATTGCTGCTGCATAAGTGAAATCAAGATTACCAGGAATACCGACCTGGCTTCCGGTAAATCTCGCCAATCGTGCCGCAGTTTGTTGTTGCTCGAAACGATAACCTGCATTGAAGTCACCCTTAAAATAACCAATGGCAGCCACAGTAAGCACGGAGCTTAACACTGCCACTAACACTGTTGAACTTAATTTTCTGTTGTTCATTTTGAAAATGATTTATGTTTTTAATGGTTTAATTTTTAGAAATTTGGTGCTGCACTTTTTACAAATTATATGCCGATGAACGAAGGTCCTTTGAAAATTATTTTACGGAACGAAAAACTATTTTTCATTTTGGTAAGTAATAATCTTAACTTTTTGAAGCGTTGTCAGGCAGCTAAAGTTACACTATGATTTTAAAATTCAGCAAGTATCAGGGAGCGGGAAATGATTTCGTCATGTTAAATGGCAATAACATTTCAGAATTAAAAAGTTCAGACATAAAAAAACTTTGCGACCGGTATTTCGGAATTGGAGCCGATGGATTAATCATCATTAAAAAATCTGTAGCTGCTGACTATGAAATGGTGTATTACAATGCTGATGGAAATATTGGCAGTATGTGTGGCAATGGTGCACGATGCGCTGCAAAATTTTCACTCGCTCAGGGAATCATTCAATCCAACATTATTAATTTCAAAGCTTACGATGGAAATCACACTGCTAAAATTTTTCCTGATGGAGTGGTTAAAATCAGCATGAGCGAGGTTAAAAAATGGGAGAGGAGAGGAGATGATTTTATATTGGATACAGGCTCCCCGCATTATGTTAAATATGTTTCCGGGCTTTCTGAAGTGAGTGTAAAAGAAGAAGGAAAAAAAATCCGTTACAGTAAAGAATTTGTTGAGTATGGAATCAATGTAAATTTTGCAGAAGAAATAAATGGCGCATTGTCAATGAGAACTTATGAGCGCGGAGTAGAAGATGAAACTTTAGCCTGTGGAACCGGAACTGTTGCTGTTGCTCTTTGCAATTTATTAAAAAACAAAAGTCTTATAGTTGGAAAATATGAAGTTGCGATAAATGCCTTAGGAGGCGATTTAAAAGTTATAGTTGAATATGGAAACGATATTTTCAAAAACATTTACCTCATAGGTCCTGCTGAAAAAGTTTTCGATGGAGAGTTTGAACTGTGAAAAATATTCTGACAGTCTTCTGACAAATCATTTGACTTTTATTAATGAAATTTGAGATTAAGGTAAAATGATTTTATGAGTACAGTTTATTATCTCCCCATATTAACCGCCTTGCTTTCTGCACTGTTCTGCATTGAACTTATTCGTCAGTGGTTTAAAAGTCCGTCAAGATTTTTTGGTTGGTGGATTGTTGGAATATTTTTTTATGGTGCAGGAACGGTTCCGGAAGCCATTACTGCATTCGTTGGTTGGAACGAATATGTTTTTAAAGCGTGGTACATACTTGGCGCTTTGATTGGCGGATTTCCATTAGCACAGGGGACAATTTATCTGATCATAAAAAAAAATCCGGCTGATTTTTTATCTGTACTTTTTATTCCTGTAATTATCGTTGGTGCAATAGATGTAATTCTTAGTCCAATTGATTATTCTCAAATTGAAACTTATAGATTATCAGGAAAAGTGTTACAGGCACAGGAAATTAAAATTTTCACGATTGTAATTAATACTTATTCATTATTGTTTTTTGTAGGAGGAACAGTTTATTCTGCGGTCGGTTATTGGCGAAAAAAATTATCACTCAATCGTTGTTACGGTAACCTGTTAATTGCTTTTGGTGGACTGCTACCGGGAATAGGCGGTGCTTTCATGCACTTTGAGCACAATGCTGCTCTCTACATTTCTGAATTTCTGGGGATTATTTTTATTTATCTCGGCTATACAGTTTATAAAAACGATAAGCCAAATAAGATTCCGATTAAGACAAGATCAGAAGTTAATCCCTTTTAATTTGGTTATATGAAATCGAATTAGCTTTTCTTTTCTGCGGGAAGCAGTTACTATTTCAGTATTTCGCAAGGTAATTACCAAGGGAGAATTAGTTGTTACACCAGTAACATAACACAGATTAATAATGTATGATTTATGAATCCTGGCAAGCAACGGATTAGTAATTTTTTTTTCGTGCTGCGCAATATTATAGGAGTTCATAATTACAGACCTATCAGCAAGATAGAATTTTGAATAGCTGCCGTCAGCTTCAATTTTTACTAATTCGCTCGCACGAATTACCTTTTTAATTTTCTTATTCGTGTTTAAAATAAATTGTTCATCTAATGAATTAAAATGCGGTGTTAAGTCCAGATTTATCTTATTGTCATTTGAGTTAGCAATAGATTTCAAATGCTGTTTACCGTTTAAAATGATCTTAAAAAATCTTAATGCGATAAAGTTGAACAGATATTTGAAAGCGTTAAGAGTTGTTTTGTATTCGGTAAGAATTATTTGCCTATCGGATAATACACAGTCGGTTTTCTACTGATAAACTAAAATTCCTTATGAAACCCCATTGGATGGATGTGAAGTCCAATATACTGGTTTCCCTGTGTAATCATCCTAATTGATTGATATAAATTGTCTTATAATTAATATTATGTTAAGTATTAAAATCAAAAGAAAGCCCCGCTATTAAAACGGGGCTTCTCTATGTGGTTACTTATTTACCTAACTTATCAATAGCTGCCTTCACTTCTGAAAGTTTGTCCATTTGATTTAATGTTGCATATAATTCTTTCAAGGCGTTAAGTGTTTCAAGGTCATCTCCTTTTATTGCTCTTGCTTTTTCCAAATATGGTAAACTCTTAGACAACAACGCGTCGCTTTCAGCCTTCAGTTTATCGTAACCTTTTTGATCGCTGGTTGGTAGATTATTCATTGCTTTAATTTTCTCAACAGCTTGGTTATATATCAATGCTCCTAAGCTATAGTTGGCTGTAAAATCTGAAGGATTCAATTCTATTGCTTTCTCATAAGCCTTTCGAGCGTTTAAAGTATCCTTTGTGTTTTCATATGCGCTTCCAAGTGCCTGATACAAATCTCCACGAGTTGGTTCTTTAGTAATTGCCGCCTGAAGCTTTTCAATTACTTCGTTGAAACGATGACTGAATAAATAAAGATTCAATTGCTTAATGCGAAGATTCTGATCGGTTGGAAATTTTGCAATTCCTTTATCTAACTGTGCGATTGCTCCGGTTGTATCATTGGATGCAATTGATATGTCAGCAAGGTTTGAATAAATTTCAGGGTCTTCGAAATGCTTATCGTTTATGAGCGTGTTGTAAATCTTAGTTGCTTCATCATACTTCTTTAATTTAACTGCAGCGTTGGCTGCATAAAAACTTGCTGAAGTGTCAATGATATTTTGCTTGTAAGTTTTGTTTACCAATTCATAAATCGAAGAAACTTTCATGAAGTTATTATAAGCAGTTTGATAGTCTCGCGCATTGTAAGGAATCACTGCTTCGTTGAAAGTATAATATGCAATCGTGAGCCAGGGATTCATCATGTCAATAGTGAATTCTCCTTTTGCATCTAACTCCTGCGCTTTTTTGTAACTATTGTATGCTTCATTCAGGTCATTTACACTTTTGTCTTTTCGAGTTGTGTCGTTATAAATAGCGAGATAAATATTTCCACGATAAAACCAGGTCTTAGCAAGGTTGATTGTGGTTGCTTCAATTGAAGCGGCATTGATTGCAGTTCTCGCTTTATCAAGTTCTCCGTTGTTTAAATAATTCCATGCGCTTACAACTTGTGATTTCTGTGCAAATGAAATTGTGCTGAGTGTTACAGCTATCAAAACAAAAATGATTCTCTTCATTATGTTAAGTGGGTTGATGTTTTTAATTAATTGTATTGCTTATTATTTCTACTATAATCTATTGAACTTCAGGTGCCGGAGAATCGGTTGGTGAATCGTTATTCAGGTTTTCTCCTTCGGTTGATGGTGTGTCAATATTAGTTTCCGGAATGATCATTTCGGAATCAATTTTTGCAACCGAACCAATCACATCATCATCAGCCAGACGAATTAAACGAACTCCCTGTGTTGCTCTTCCCTGCACTTTCACTTCATCCATGCTCATTCGAATTGTAACACCCGAACGATTAATAATCATCAATTCATCTTTTTCGGTAATATCCTTTAAAGCAATTAACCGACCAGTCTTGGGTGTAACACTTAATGTCTTCACTCCTTTTCCTCCACGATTAGTAATTCTGTATTCATCGAGGTCAGAGCGCTTGCCATACCCCTTTTCTGAGACCACCAGAATAGTTGACTCTTTATCGTCTTTGTCAATGGTGATGATTCCAATTACCTCATCGGTCTTTGTACAGGTAATTCCCTTCACACCAATAGCAGTTCTGCCTACAGCGCGGAATTTATTTTCGGGGAAACGAATAGCGCGACCCGAACGAACTGCGATTAATATTTCACAATTGCCGTTGGTTTGTTTCACATCTAACAATTCATCACCTTCTTCAATTGTTATAGCAATGATTCCGTTGTTGCGGGGACGGCTGAATTGTTCGAGTGTTGTTTTCTTAATGGTTCCTTGCTTGGTACAGAATATCAGGAAGTGAGACTTTAAATATTCAGGATCATCGAGATGACGAATATCAATAATCGCTTTCACTGAATCACCTGCTTCGAGATTCAATAAGTTTTGTACCGCTCTTCCTTTTCCAGTTTTATTTCCTTCGGGAATGGTGTACACTTTTTTCCAGAAACATTTTCCTTTATCAGTAAATATTAAAAGGTAATCGTGTGTGCTGGCAACAAAAATCTTTTCAATAAAATCTTCGTCGCGAGCGCTGCCACCCATTGCTCCTTTGCCGCCACGACCTTGCACACGATATTCGGATAAAGAAGTGCGCTTGATATAACCCAAATGCGAAATGGTAATCACCATGTCTTCTTCCTGAATGAGATCTTCCATATCAATCTCATCGGCGTTCATGACAATATCAGTCTTGCGCTCGTCGCCGTACTTGGTTTTTATTTCAATCATTTCATCCTTGATGATTTTGAATCGCAACACTTCATCAGATAGAATCTCTTTGAAGTAGGCAATCATTTTCATCAACTCTTCGTACTCTGCTTTTATTTTATCACGCTCTAATCCCGTGAGGCGCGATAAACGCATTTCGAGAATTGCTTTCGATTGCAACTCAGATAAACCGAAGGTGCTCATCAAACCTTCGCGTGCAATATCAGGAGTTTGAGAACCGCGTATCAATGCAATTACTTCGTCTAGGTGATCGAGTGCAATTAATAATCCTTCGAGAATGTGAGCACGCTTTTCTGCTTCAGCTAAATCGAACTTTGTTCTACGAACAACAACTTCATGTCGGAACTCAACAAAACTTCTTGTCATGTCAAGCAAGTTCATCAACTTCGGACGACCATGATCTAATGCAATATTATTTATGCTGAACGATGACTGTAACGGTGTGTACTGATACAGTTGATTCAACACCACATTCGGAATTGCATCTTTTTTCAATTCAACAACCACACGCATTCCATCGCGATCTGATTCATCGCGCACTTCGGAAATACCTTCAATCTTTTTCTCACCAACTAATTCATACATTTTAATAATGCACGAAGCTTTATTTACCTGGTAAGGAATTTCGGTGAAAATGATTCGCTCGCGACCACTCTTCAATGTTTCGAAAGTGGATTTCGCCCGAACAATCACACGACCTCTTCCGGTTTTAAATCCTTCCTTCACTCCTGCTAAACCATAGATGGTTCCACCCGTGGGGAAGTCGGGAGCTTTAACGAAATTCATTAACTCTTCAACAGTAATTTCTTTATTATCAATATAAGCGATAATACCATCAACAACTTCAGATAAATTGTGAGGAAGAATATTGGTTGCCATTCCCACTGCAATACCTGATGCTCCATTTACCAACAATGCCGGAATGCGCGAAGGCATTACAGTTGGCTCCTTTAAAGTATCATCGAAGTTGAGTTGAAAGTCAACAGTATCTTTTTCTAAATCAGCTAAAATTTCTTCAGCTATTTTTTGCAATCGCGCTTCGGTGTAACGCATTGCTGCAGGACTATCACCATCCACACTACCAAAGTTTCCCTGACCATCAACCAACGGATAACGCAAACTCCACTCCTGCGCCATGCGCACCATTGCTTCATAAACGGAAGAGTCGCCGTGCGGGTGAAACTTACCGAGCACCTCTCCCACTATTCTCGCCGACTTTTTATAAGGGCGATTGCTCATAACACCGAGTTCATACATACCGAACAGCACACGACGCTGCACGGGTTTTAAACCATCGCGCACATCAGGTATGGCGCGCGATACTATTACCGACATCGAGTAATCGATGTAGGCGGTTTTCATTTCATCTTCAATATTTATCGGGATAATTTTTTCTCCTTCCATGCTTGGTTGGTTCCGGGTTGCGGGTTTTTAATTTTTAGTTTGTTGAATTGAAAAATCGGAGTAAAAAAACTCAAATATTTCTCCTTTTTTCATTGCCTCAAATGTAAGTTGAACAGCCCGCTATTCCTTGCATTTTATTGATTATTTTATCACCGAATTGTCAACATTTTATTGTCGGTTTAGTTGTGATATTTTTAGAATGACAGTTGCAATTTTGAAAATGTTTTTTTTAATAGAAAACCTTTTAGTCTGAAATTTATATCTGTAAAGTAATAAAAATGTTAGAGGTGTTACAGTTAAGTAAGCTAAGATGGATAATGGAATATTGTCGTTTGTGTTAAACTCGCTGGTGAAAACACAAAGGTGAGGGCGCAATCTTATTACATTTGTTATGAAATAAAATGAATTATAATAAAAGAGTTAATATGACACTGCATAGTTCGAAATTAAGAATAGTATTTATGGGCACTCCTGAATTTGCAGTGCCATCGCTTGACATACTTGTTAAAAATAATTTCAATGTTGTTGGGGTTGTTACAGCACCCGACAAGCCCGCCGGACGAGGATTGCAACTGAAAGCATCTGCCGTTAAGCAGTATGCGGTGGAGAATAACCTGAAAGTGTTACAGCCCGATAAACTTAAATCGCAAGTGTTTATTGATGAGTTGAAAAAGCTGAAAGCTGATTTGCAAATTGTGGTTGCCTTTCGCATGTTGCCCGAAGTGGTTTGGCAAATGCCGCGCATTGGCACTTTTAATCTGCACGCTTCCCTCCTTCCGAAGTATCGCGGTGCGGCTCCTATTAACTGGGCGATTATAAATGGTGAAACTGTTACAGGCGCCTCCACTTTTTTTCTGGAACATGAGATTGATACCGGCAAAATGATACTGCAAACCTCAGTACCCGTTAGCGAAAACGAAACAGCCGGCGAACTTCATGATGAACTGATGCAAAAAGGTGCAGCATTGGTTTTAAAAACAGTACAAACTATTGAGAAAGGCAATTACCAACTCACCGCTCAGACTGTTACAGCAGAAATAAAAACAGCGCCCAAGCTGTTTACCGTTACCTGCCGCATCAATTGGCACAAAACTGTTACAGAAGTACACAACTTAGTGCGCGGTCTCTCTCCCTTTCCCGCAGCTTTTACAACGCTCAATGGGAAAGCACTTAAGTTGTTTCGTAGTGAGAAGTTGGCAGTTGGCAGTTTACAGTTGGCAGAGAATACAAGTGTTGGAAAAATTATAACTGACGGTAAAACTTATCTGCATGTGCAGTGCGCCGATGGATTACTTGCTGTTTTGGAACTGCAAATGGAAGGAAAAAAGAAATTAACTACTGAAGAGTTTCTGAGAGGGTTTAGATTGGAGGAATCGAATTTGAAATTTGAATAAAATAACAACTCGTATATCTTGTTATTACAATTAACTCACCACCACTTCAGCTTCTTAAACAACCATATCAACCCAATAGAAGTTGTAAAGCAGAAGGCAATAATGAAATAGAAGGTGTATTTATTTGACTCGTAAGGAATATGCACATTCATACCATACAAACTCGCCATAAGCATCGGTACAGTTAACACGATTGTAACAGAAGTCAATCGCTTCATCACCACATTCAGGTTGTTGCTAATGATACTTGCAAAAGCATCCATCGTGCCGCTCAAAATGTTGGTATAAGTGTTCGCCATTTCAAGGGCCTGACTCATATCAATAATAGTGTCACCAAAAAACTCCTGCTTGTCTTCGTCAGTCTTTACTCCTAAGAAATCGGTGCGCTGAATTTTCAGCATCATCAATTCATTACTCCGTAGCGATGTAACAAAATACACCAAACTCTTTTCAATCTTCAACAACTTCAGCAACTCTTCATTCCGCATCGAATCATACAATTCCTTTTCGTGAGTATTGCTCTCGTTATTAATTTCTTTCAGAAAATACAGGTAATAAAAAACACACCGATCAAAAATCTGTAACACAAACTTACTTTGGTCAATGGTCGAAACATTCTTTACATTGTTATTCAGAAAACAATCAATCACCTGATTTTCATAAGGGCATAGTGTAATAACCACATCTCCCACTAAAATAATCCCCAGCGGAATGGTTTTAAACCGGGCTTCACGGTCATCTTCCGCTTCGTTAGCCACCGGAATTTTTAATACAATTAATTTCACATCATCTTCCTTCTCGAAACGCGAGCGCTCTTCAATATCTAAAGAGTCAATTAAAAAGTCAATGGGGATATTGTATTGTTCACTAAGTTTCTTAAGGTGTTCGTGGTTGAAGGGCGGATATATATTTATCCAGCAACCAGATTCCGGAGCATCTACTTGTTTAAGTTTGCCATCATATGTTTTCCAGTATTTGATCATCCCCGTCCATCTAAATCGGTTAATATTTGGTGCGGCGCGAAAGTAGTTCTTACCTTTTAGTAGTTTGAAATTATTTTCAAAAAAAATTCAATCAATTCATAAAATCTGATTTTTTGTTTCGATTGAATTAATATCTTTCATCCCTCAAAAAATATTTACATGACAAAAGAAAAGTCTCTTGCCGAAAAAATAAAATCATATTCAACTCTTGCATTAAGCATTCTTGCAACAACAGAAGCAGCCAACGCGCAGGTTATTTATACTGATGTAAATCCTGACACAACTGTTCAAAGCAATGGAACTTACGGACTTGATTTGAATAATGATGGTGTAACAGATTTTAATTTGGTTCAATTCAATGGCAGTGGCGCAGATGGTGTAGCGATTACCCCTATTCAGAGTAATGCTTTCGCCAATAGTTCTGTTACTATTGGACCTTATACTGTGCCTTCTCCTGATACTTTAAATTTCGGAGATACCATTGATGTAAATCTTAACTGGCAACAAATTGTCCCTGCAACTTCCACTTCATCAGGTGCTGCAAGCAGTACTTTTATTTTAGGATTAAACTTTCCGCAATTTACAATTACCGGAGGAAATTGGTTTAATGCAGGTGAACATTATTTAGGATTAAAATTTAAAATCGGAACCGTTGATTATTACGGATGGGCTCGTCTTGAATTAAGCGAAGGTGCAACTCAATTTACTTTAAAGGATTACGCATATTACGCCGAGAGTAATAAATTAATTCTCGCTGGTCAACAATTTTCTGATGCTGTAACAGAAATAAATAAATCTGAAAATCAACTTTTAAAATTATTTGTTGCTGACAATAAATTATCAATACATATTTTAAACAACGAAATTATAGGAGGTAAAGTCGAAGTGTTAAATACAGAAGGACAAATAGTTTCTGTTTCAGAAATTTCTAAAAATGAATTTGCACTTGATTTGAAAATGCTTCCTTCCGGACTGTATTTTATTCGTGCAGGGAAGAATGAAAAACAACAGACTAATAAAATTTTAATTCATAGATAAAATATTTTAAAAATGCCACGCCCTTCCTTACTACCCAAGAATGAGAGAAATGGTTTTTACATAGAAGTAAAAAATAAAGGCAAAGCCACCGGTATGAAACTGAGGAGTGAAACCATGGAAGCAATGCTTGAAAATGCAAAGCTGAATAAACTTTATAAGGATGTAACAATTCTTGGCGAATTCAAAGAAGGTAAATGGTTAAGCGCACCTAAGCCCGCTTAATATTCAGGGCGCGTTAAAATAACAGATTGAATAATTGCTTCGCGTGCATTCAATATATATCCTGCGCCATCTTCTTCTTTTATCTGATATGCTTTCTGTTCTGAAATTTCTTCAGGTGTAACAGTCATATTACTTGTAACTCTGGGGCCTTCATCAGGTAAACCCTTCATTACATCCAAACCAGTTTCATTACCAGGTATTTGATTGAAAACTCGCTCTTGAACCGATTTTTTCTTTTGATTATAACTCGCCTGCGATTTTTGAGCAGCAGTTTGTGTAACAACCACCTGCTTTTTCTTTTTTGTTTCCTGCGTAATTGTTCTGATTAATTCCTGCCACGATTCAGCAATAGGTTTTTCTTTTGGTGCAGGAATAGAAGCATAAGGAGGTGGAGTTGTGCTTGTACTTACTTTCTTTTTTTTTGCTTCTTCTTCCTTCTTACTCTTCGCATAGCTCGAATAAATTCCGTAAGCAATAATGATGAGAATGTAAATGATTTTGCCGTCCATGCTTGTAATTCGAATTCAAATATAGAATGGAAGAATTAATATCAGAGTGAAATAGTTGGTTGCTGAACTCATTCATATAAATTTGCGCCCCGATGAAAACGATTTACACTTTAATAATCCTTCTCGCTTTCTTTTCTTCCTGCAAAAATCAAAAAGGAAATGATCAATTGCCAGGAAGTATTGTAAATAATCCGGCATCTGCAGATGGCGAAGCGCCAAAAGGTGATTATCCGATTATCTCATTCGACTCCACTCAGTTTGATTTCAAAAGCATTAAGGAAGGCGAAGTGGTTACTCATACTTTCAATTTTAAAAACACCGGCACTTCAAATCTTGTTATTACTGATGTGCGCGCTTCATGTGGCTGCACAACTCCTTCGTGGCCTAAGGATATTATCAAACCCGGTGATACGAATTCAATTATTGTGAAATACAACAGTGAGGGAAGAGAAGGCAATTTCAATAAAGGTGTAACAGTTTATTGCAATGCTTATCCCAACTCTTCGACCTTAAGAATTCAGGGAGTGGTTTATCCAAAATAATTTTTCAAAACAAAATTTAAAACAAAACAGATGATACAATTTTTATTGATGGCTCCGGCAACAGGTGGTGCACAATCTTCAGGAAGCGGATGGTTCAACATGGTTTTCCTTGTTGGAATTTTTGCAGTGATGTATTTTTTTATGATTCGTCCGCAAACGAAAAAAGCAAAAGACCAGAAAAGTTTTATTGACAGTATTGATAAAGGAACTAAAATCGTAACAGTATCAGGTGTTCATGGTCGCATTACAAGAGTGAATGAAAATGGAACTCTTGAAGTGGAAATTGATACCAACACAAAAATTGTGATGGAGCGCAGTGGCATTTCAATGGAAATGACAAAGGCTCGTTTAGAGAATAAGCATGCTTAATTTTTTATGCTGAGCGTTGGCATCACCGGTGGAATCGGCAGTGGCAAATCCACTGTGTGCCGTGTGTTTGAAACATTGGGTATCCCTGTTTTTTATGCCGATGCTGAAGCAAAACGATTGCAAAACGAAGATGTAACAGTTCGTACTTCAATTATTTCTTTGTTTGGACATGATGTTTATTCGACTGAAGGATTAAACCGAAAATTAGTTGCCGAAAAAGTTTTTACTGATAAAAATCTATTGGAAAAATTAAATGCTATTGTTCATCCTGCAACTGTTACAGCTTTTGAAAACTGGAAATTAAAACAGGAGAATACTTCATACATTTTAAAAGAAGCCGCAATCTTATTTGAAACCGGGTTAGCAAAATCACTGAATAAAATAATTGTTATAACAGCTCCTGAAGAATTACGAATTCAGCGGATTATTTCGCGTGAGAATATCTCACACGAACAGGTTATTGCCCGAATAAAAAATCAAATGTCTGACGAAGAGAAAATAAAACTGGCGGATTTTGTAATTGTCAATGACGAGAAGCAGGCGATTATTCCCCAAATTATGAAAGTGCACGAAGCATTATCATCAAATAGATGATAATTCAATGACCAGAAAAAAGGTTTTGTACTTAACATTTTTTTCATCCATTCTGATATTTTCATTCCTTTTCTTGACTAAGAAATTTTTCATTCCATTCTATAATCATTTGGAAACAGAAAACCTTGTCAAAGATCTAGAAGACAGCGGTAAGGTTGTAAATGGTGATATTATTTTTCAGACATCACTCTCAAGTCAAAGTAAGGCTATTCAGCTGGCAACCCATTCCAAATACAGTCATTGCGGAATTATTTTTTGGGACAATGCCGATTGCTGGGTATGGGAAGCAAGTGAAGGTGTAACAGTAACAGCCTTAGATAAATTTATTGAAAGAGGCGAAGGAAAACATTTCGTAATTAAACGCTTGAAAAATCGCGACTCAATTTTTAATTCATCAGGAGTACCAATGAAAATGGTAGATCTCTTTAATAACAATTACGACAACAAACCTTACGATTCTTATTTTGGTTGGTCTGACGATAAAATATATTGTTCTGAGCTTGTTTGGAAACTTTATAAGCAATCAACTGGGATTGAAATCGGCACCCTTGAAAAACTAAGTGATTTTGATTTGACTAATAAAGTTGTTCAGGAAAAAATGAGAGAGCGATATGGCAATAATGTGCCACTTAACGAAATAGTTATTTCGCCTGCTAATATTTTTAATTCAGACCTTCTGAGAATTGTAAAATCAAATTAATATCTTTAAAAATCATTAATGATGAAATGCGCGTTTCTTTACCATGCCGCCGCGCACTTCATTTACTGTATGAATAACAACAAAAGCATTCGGGTCAAGTTTATGTGTGATGGCTTTTAGCTTGGGAACTTCCAATCGGGTGATGATGCAGTAAACAATTTTCAAATCAATGCTAGGGTCATGATGAAGACCGAAACCTCTCTCTCCTTTCAACAATGTTACACCTCTGCCCATCACTTCAATTATTCCCCTTCTTATTTCTTCATTCTTGGGTGAGATAATCATCACACTCATATATTCTTCAATTCCATGAACAATAAAATCAACTGTTTTACTTGCAGCTAGATAAGTGAGCACGGAGTAAAGAGCAGCTTCCATTCCCAATTGAAATGCAGCAGCAGAAAAAATAAACAGATTAATTACCAGAATAATATCCCCAATTGAAAAAGAAAACCGTTTGCTTAATGCAAGAGCCAGTACTTCTGTACCGTCTAAAACTCCCCCTCCGCGGATTGCAAAACCAATTCCTGTTCCAAGAAAGAAACCTCCGAACACTGCAATTAATAATTTATCATTTGTGATAACAGGAAGATGAATAAAAATTAATGCGATAGCCAAACCAATAATTCCGATAGCAGATTTAAGGGCAAACACCCAACTGATTTGCTTGTAACCAAGAATAATAAACGGAATATTGAAAAGAATAATCCAGATAGAAATAGAAATATTACTGAAGAGTGAAAACAAAATTGAAACACCGGTAATACCACCATCCGTAAAATGATTGGGAAGAATAAAACCCTTCAATCCAACAGATGCGGCTAAAATCCCAATGCCGATTAAAATAAAATCAATTACAATTTTTCCGCGCGATGCGTAATGCGACTGTTTCATCAAGTTGAAAAGTATTTTCTAATTGAGAAACGAATTGGTTTCTTTTTAAACAGAAATAGTTGCACTGTACAAACAGATTATCTGCAAATGATTTTTCACTTTTACCTTTTCATTTTTAATTCTTCGAGATGACACCTGAAAGGGAAAATAAATTCAAAAGAGTAATTGCGCATCGGCAACCCGACTTAACAGTTGTATTCGAAAATGTAAATGACCCACACAACATCAGTGCTGTTCTTCGCACATGCGATTCTGTCGGTGTGAAAGAAGTTTACATTTTACAAACGATAGAAAGACCATTTACTAAACTTGGAAAGAAAAGCTCATCGAGTGCAAGTAAGTGGATTGACATTCATTGGTTTGATTCGGTGGATGAATGTGTAACAGCAGTGAGAAAAAAATACAAGCATCTCTTCAGCACAAAACTTTCGGCAGAAGCTAAGAGTTTATATGAATTGAATTTTACTGAATCAGTTGCACTTGTTTTCGGAAATGAGCATGAAGGTGTAACAGATAATTTAGCTTCGAAATGCGAAGGTAATTTTATAATCCCTCAGGTTGGAATGATTGAGAGTTTAAATATTTCTGTTGCCTGCGCTGTTACACTTTATGAAGCATACCGGCAAAGAATGATTGCAGGAAAATATGACAAGCCTGCATGGAATGAAATTGAAATGGGAGAAATTTTAAAACACTGGGAAGAAAAAAGTAAGTAAGAAACTTACTTCTGTTACAGTCCGATATTCGCAAACGAAGCAGCCTGTTCTTTTATCCCCGCTGCAGTCAGTGGTTTCATCTCAGCAATATGACCTAAGAGTTTTACTCCACTGTGCTTGATGATGATGGTTTCAGAATCTTCGTTTATATCGCCGTTAAAAATGATTCCCGCTACAGGAATGTTTCTGTTCTTCAACGCGATGCAGGTAAGCAATGTGTGATTGATGTTGCCGACATAATTTTTCGAAATCAGAATCACGGGGTAATTCCATTTTGCCAATATATCGAGCATCATAATATCCTTAGTAAGAGGCACCATGATTCCTCCTGCTAACTCAATCAACAAAGTATTATCTGTAACAGGGGGAACAATTTTATTCGGGTCAATTTCAATATCCTGTCGTTTTGCCGATGCATAAGGCGACATAGCAAACTGCATTGGATATGCTTCAGGATGAACTTTTATTTTCCCTTCTGTCAATTTTGTTATCTGGTCGGAGTCGGAATTAAATAAATTTCCTGCCTGCACCGGCTTCCAGTAATCTGCTTTTAATGCTTCACATAAAATTGCTGAGGCAACTGTTTTTCCAACATCAGTTCCTATTCCTGCAATCACAAATTTTCTTCCGCTCATAGTATTTCAATTTTGTTGTGAGTGAATGTAAATAAATTCTTCTTTCTAAAAAATTTCGCGGAGAAACAGAGTGGAATACAGAGCGGTTTCATTTCTCCGTGTCTCCGTGCGAATCAAAAAACTACTTTGCAAAGTCAGGTTGTTCAGGCAAGGTGTAAGTTCTTCCTGCGTTTGCTTTTTTCAGGTAAGCCATTAACGGTTCAAAGTATTTAACCATTGGCTGCGCACTTAAATCGCTGTGAACGGTTTTCTCTAAGAGTGCTTTCCAGTCTTGAGTTTCTCCAGGATTCATAATGCTCTTCAAGAAATCGCCCACCTTTTTATTTCCCCAGTAATTAGTTGCGTGCGGATCTTGATGGAGAATACTATCAGCTATAAAGGTGTGAATCTGGAAAAGAAATAAATTACTCATAGAGTATTTATAGTATTGAGAAGGATTATCGTTGATATGTGTTTTGGTTGCGGCATCGCAATACTGTTCGCCGCGCTCAGTAGGCGGAACAATTCCCTGGTAGCGTTTTACTAAATCCCACCACTCGGCATTGAACTGGTTCTCCGGTAAATTTTTAGTGTAGAGATTGTATTCAAACTCGGTCATTACACCTGCGCCCCACGGAATGTGCACGATGTAGTCGAGTGCCTCTTTCAATAACAACATGGTGTCGTTGGTTTTTACATCGGCAGGAATTAATCCTAACCCTTGCAAAAAAGGTTTTTGCAATGAAGCCAATCCCATCATGGTTCCGAAACCTTCGTGAAATGCAGGGCTTGCACCATCGCGCAATACATACGGAATACTATCCTTGCTGTAAGAAAGATAATAATAGATGTGACCGAACTCGTGCAGACAAGTACTCCACCATTCGGTATTCGGCTCAATGCTTTGCAGCGAGCGAACATCCTGACCTAAGTCCATGTGCCATGCTGTGGCGTGTGTGTTCTTTTTATAAGTTGCGTCAGGTGCAACAGGATACAAAGAAGATTTTTCGAAGAAACTTGCAGGCAACGAATCGAAGCCAATGCTCTCATAAAATTTCTCCGCCTCTTTCGGAATCCACTCCGCTCCTTTTTCTTTAAGTATGGGGTCTATGTTCATTCCTTCGACATTTACCAATGCTGTCCAATCTTGTCCCCAACGATTTGGTAACCAGTCAGCAGGTATGTAATCGGGTACTGGTTGTTTGTATTTCTTAGCCAGCTCGTAACGCGCCCAGGTATGCAACTCGCGATAAAGTGGCCATATATCTTTTATCATTCCGTGTGTAACATCTATCAATTGGTCGGCATTGTAACCGAAAATGGTGGAGTTGTAATTAAAGAAATCGGCGTAGCCAAGCGGTGTAACACTCTGGTTTCTTAAATCGCGAAGGGTATCTAATCCGCCTTTTAATATAGCTCCTACTTCTTTGCTGGCTTCCCATGCTTTGCGACGCAAAGTCATATCGGTTGAGTTGTCGAGAATTTCCTGAATGCCGTTTGGTGTAATTTCTTTTCCATCCACAATAAATTTAAAACCATACAGGTTGGTCATCTGTTTGTTCTGTGCTGCAATTCTTTTCTTCACTACATCGCCAGCTGCTTCAGGGTTATTTCCTGCATTCAGCAAAATGATCTGTAATTCTTTTGCCTGTAACGGTGTGAGCAAATCTTTTTTCTCCAGATACATTCTCGAAGTATCTACATTACCCTTGCTGCCTGTAAATTTTGCAAGAGCCTCATCTGCTGCTGCTGCACTGTTTGAACTTGCAGTATCGCCATCCACAATATGTGTTTGCAATTGCCACTGACCAAGGTTGCTTGCATAACTTAGTTTCTGGTACTGCACATTGTAACGGTCCAGATAAGATTGAACTTCTTTCTGCAATTTTTCTTTTTCATTCGCACTGTTACAGGAGGTTATAATGAATGAGATTGAGAGGAGGATGAAAAGATTTTTAATCATTGTAGTGAATGTTTGTGGGGTGAAAATAAAAAAAGTAAGATGCGAAGGTTGACTTTTTATAAGTCGTATCTTAAAACTATTAAAATTCTAAATAGTTTCAGAAATGAATTTGCATATTTAACCGCTGATGATTAACCTGATTTTATCAATTCTATTTGCCACATCACTCGGAATTATTTTAAAGCTTTTTGAACGGAATAAGCTCGATTTATTTCAGGCCATTGTTTTTAATTATCTCTCGTGCGTATTAACAGGAATGGCAGTTCAACAGTCTGTACCCGATTATGGGTCTTATTCGCAGCAGGGATGGTTTATTTACGCTGTTACACTTGGTTGCAGCTTCCTATTTTTCTTCAACATCATGGGATACATTGTTAAGCATTTAGGTATAACCGTGATGTCGGTATCTAACAAACTTTCATTAGTAATTCCGGTAAGTGCGGCATTTTTTATTTTTCATGAAGAAGCAACCACACTAAAAATTGCAGGAATAATAATCGCTTTAGTTGCTGTGGTTTTTACCTCATTAAAGGAAGAAGAGAACAAGCACACTTTAAAAATCAAACAACTCTTCTGGCCCATTTTACTTTTTGTGGGAAGTGGAATGAACGACACGCTTATTAAGTTTTCGCAAACATTCTATATGCAGGATGCGGATAATGCGCCGTTCAACATCACTATTTTTTCTGCCGCTGCTGCCGCCGGAATTTTAATCCTGATTGTCCTTCTTGTTTCGGGAAAGTCAAAGCTGAATTATAAAAGCATCGTTGGAGGATTGATGCTCGGTGTTCCAAACTATTTCAGTATGCACTTTTTAATTAAAGCGCTTTCGCTGAACGGATACGGAGGTTCGGTAATATTTCCGCTGAACAATATAGGTGTTGTAACAGTCTCTTCCATTCTGGCTTTCGTTTTATTCAGAGAGAAACTTTCGAAAGTGAATATTGCCGGAATTGCGCTGGCAGTTTTATCAATCATACTTATTGCAATTGCTGCATGAGTGAAGTTTTCAAGACTGTAACAGATTCAACAACCGGAGAGTTTAAAGATCGCGGAAGCAAATTCATTGCCTATAGTTTCCCGATTAATAAGATTGAAGATGTAACAGAAAAACTTGCATTCGTTAAAAAGCAAAATCCCAAAGCGCGGCATCATTGTTATGCTTATCGCATTGGAATTGATAAAAATATATTTCGCGCAAATGACGATGGCGAACCATCAGGCACCGCAGGTAAACCTATTCTCGGTCAGATTGATTCGTTTGAATTAATAAATGTGCTTGTTGTTGTCGCGCGATATTTTGGTGGAGTTTTATTAGGAACAGGTGGATTAATAAATGCTTATCGCGAAGCTGCAAAGGATGCTTTAAGTAAAGCAACAATCGTGGAACGGAAATTAACTTACACCATTCAATTGCATTTTGAATATTCTTTATTGCCTGAATTAATGACCCTGATAAAGCGATTAGGAATAAAAATGATTGATCACGATTATACCGAGAGTTGTTATGTAACACTTATTGCCGATAAAAGGCAAATTGAAGTCCTGAAAGAGCTTCGGGGAGTAAATATTTCAGATGTAATTTCCTAATCCGAATTTCAAACTGGTTTATTTCACTATCGAAAATGTTTTTATAAAATCATTTTCTCCATTATGAATACGAACGAAATAAATTCCTGAGGGGAAATCATTTAAGTCAATAGAGTGAAGTTTTGAGTTATCGAATCGCATGTTCGTTGACTTTAGCTTTATTCCATAACCATTAAAAAGTTCAATCCGACACTCTCCTTTCAAAACCGAAGTAGAAATATTTATTTCATCATCAGCCGGATTCGGGAACAGGAATATCTGATTGCTTAATTCAGTATTAATAAATATTGAAGTTGGAGGCTCACTTCCCGTTGAATCGAATGGTGAATTGTTTTCGTCAGTATTCGTGGGGTCGTGATAAATGGAAACAATATTTATACTTAAAGAATTTGAACACCCATAAAAATCAGTTACTGTAACAGAATAATTGCCGGGAAAAAGATTTTGAATATCTTGTATTGTTGCTCCGTTGCTCCACAGATATGAAAGCGGTTGTGTCCCTCCATTTACTATCAGATTAATACTTCCGTTTGCGTTACTGTAAGTTGCATTAACATGTGCCTGATTAAGCGAAGGTCCGTTAGTGTTTCCAATATAAATACTCAACACTTCAACATTACCATGAAAATCTGTTACAGTCACATGATAAGTTCCCTGATGAATGGAGTTCAAATCTTCGGAAGTATCACCTGTATTCCATAAAAAATAAAATGGTGCTGTTCCTCCAGAAACTGTTATATCAATGCTTCCATTCGCAAAACCACAGGATCCATTTACATGTGTTGCACTAAGTGTTGGTGGTTCAAAAGTATAAACCGGATTTACTAATGCGCAATAAATAGATTGCAATTGTGCTGTATCATTTTCAGCCAATCTTATACTGTCCAATTTCAACCGATAAATAGCTAATGTATCCTGATATAAATAATGATGTACCAGATTCGTGTTTTGAAAAGGGTCCGCAATCATATCGAACAATTCTTCTGTTGTATCAGAACAATAATATCTATTGTATTGAAAATAATTGTCTCTGAAAGTTCTTTCTGCCGAAGAACTATCTGCATCATTCCCCGATTGCTCATACAAAAATTTTGTTCGCTTAAATTGATTGGTAAAAACGGAGTGAACCGATACACCTTCCATAGAAAATGTATCAGGGATTCCAACAGCTTCTAAAATTGTGGGAGCAATATCAATGTTAAGTGTTACACTACTATCTACAACAGTTCCGGCCTGAAACCATTCAGGAAAACGAATGAATAAGGGCAGCCGCATACATTCATCGTAAGGATTTGATTTCCCTCTGATTCGATGTTCTCCTAATAGAAATCCATTATCAGAAGTAAAAATTAAAAGTGTATTATCAAGCAGTCCGTTTGATTGCAAACTATCAAGAATTTTTCCTGTTGCAACTTCCACTCCATGCATTAGTTCGAAGTAATTTCTTTTCTCGTGCTGGTAATCCTGAACGCCAACAAAAGAATTTGAACCTTGTCCGTATAAAAAGGAAGGATAGTTCGCAGTAAAAGGGTTCCAATTCATGGGAATCTGAAACGAATTAGTATTATACAATGAATCATATTGCACCTGAGGAATATATGGGGAGTGAGGGGCATTATAGTTGAGCATTAAAAAAAAAGGAGTATCAATTCTGCTGATTAATAGCAATGCGCTGTCAGTTAAAAAATCAGTCATGTGTTCTGTTACAGCAATGCTTGAATTAAAATATTTTGCTGTGTCGTTGTAATACGAAGTTGCATTTGGTGCCCACAGCCAGTAATCGAATTCAGGTTTCGGAGTTGGGTTTCCCAACATCCACTTTCCGCATAGCGCTGTATAGTATCCATTCGCATGAAGAATTTTAGGAATAGTGCTTAACGATTGCGATGGATAGTTATCGTTCGACATTGCACCGGTTTTATGACCATAATTTCCTGTAAGCAATGAAGTTCTGCCGGGTACGCAAAGCGAGTTGGTTGAATAATATTTGAACCTCGCTCCTTCATTTGCAATTCTATCAATATTGGTAGTATGAATAAATGTATCAGCATTATTTAAATCAGGCATTTTCCAACTCATATCATCACATAAAATAATTAAAATATTGGGGCGTGAGCTAGTTGATTGAGCAATAGAAAAGTTAACCGCTCCAAGCAGAAAATAAAAAAGAAAGGTGAAATAATTAATCAAAAACTTAAATCCTGAATTCTTCAGTCCATTAAATATTCCTTTATAAAAAACCATAATTAATACTTCACGAATTTTTTTGAATCATTGCTATTTGCATAATTAATATTCAAAAAATAAATCCCCTGTGGAAGTTCATTAACCGAAATCCTTTGATTTTTATAATGCGAGAAATCAATTTCAAAACTTTTTAGTTTCTGACCAATATCATTATACAAATAAGCATGAGCAATTTCAGCTGTTGAAGAATTCAGAAATAAAAAATCGTTCACAGGATTAGGAAACAAATTGAAATTTTCACTTTCTAAAACGGTGCTATCAGACAAAATATTATTGGTGTAGAAAGGATATTTTAAATAACATTCGCAATTAGCAATTACTACTGTATCAAACAATGCGTGCCGAATACTATCAAGTTTAAAACGATACTGATACAAAATATTAAAATGCGCTGTGTCATTCACTAAATTAATTTTCTGATATGGATCGAGCTGCATATCAAATAATTCTTCAACTGTATCAGTGCAGTAATATCTGTTGTATTGAAAATAATTATCTCTGTAAGTTCTAACATTAGGCTCATTGACAACAGGACTCGGAACCAACTCAAATAAAAAAGCATCTCTCGAATGAGTTCCATCAATAAGTGATTGAATAGAAAAACCCTGCATGTTAAATGTGTCAGTAACTCCGGCTGCTTCAAGCATTGTTTCAGCCATATCAATATTCAGGGCAAAATTATTATTCATTTGTGTGCCATCGGGAAACATTGGTGGATACCTAATTAATAATGGAAGTCGCATATCTTCGTCATAAGGTCTTCTTTTTCCACCCAAAAAATGATTGCTGAATAAATTTGAATTGTCACTTGTAAAAATTACCATAGTGTTATTTAATATTCCTCGCCTTTGCAAACTATCTAAAAGTCTTCCGGTACTTTCTTCAACTCCTGCAAGCATTTCGTAATAATTTCTAAGATTCATTTCATAAGAATGAGATGAAGAAATTATGTAATGCGGATCATTGTAAATAAAATCAGGATAGTTATTCTCGTAATACTGAAAGTTTTCAGGAAGTGGAAAAATGGAATCATCAAACAGGTGATCAAATCTTGTTTGAGGTACAAATTGAACATGACACGCATTATGACTCATCAATAAAAAAAAGGGCGTATCCATTCTGCTTATCAATTGGGCCGCGCTATCAGTTAAAAAATCTGTCATATGAATCGGCACAGGAATTTTTGTATTGAAATATTGAACGCTGTCATTATAATAACTTGAAACTTCTTTAGAACACAACCAATAATCAAAATAAGGTTTGTTGTTGGGGAATGTTACATCCCACTTGCCGCACAAAGCAGTGTAATATCCATTATCGTGAAGTATTTTTGGAATTAAAGCAAGTGTATCTAAAGGATAATGCACATTATTTACTCCTCCTGTTATATGACCATATTTTCCAGTCAACAACGCTGTTCTACCCGGAACACACAGCGAATTTGTTCCGTAATATTTAATTGTTGCTCCTTCCAATCCAATGCGATCAATATTCGGGGTGGGAAAAATATTATATTGATTCAAAATACCAATTGAATTCCACTTCATGTCATCAACAAGAATGATAAGAATATTCGGTCGTGGATTTGTTGTTTGTGCTATTGAAAAATTAATTCCTGAAAAAAATACCAGGAGCAAAATTTTAAAAACCCTAAATGAATTTATTAATTCTTTCATTCAGAACAAATGTATGTAACATCATTTCAACTCCATTGGTTAATTTTCAACTCAGCACTTATTTCTTCTGAATTACATTTGGCATTAACAGTTGTAAAAAATGTTTTCAAGAAATATTTTTCAAATACTCATCAAGTCAGTTTTCTTCGCACTGATTTTAATTGCTTCGCTATCTGCTTATCAAAATATAGAACCGCCGGAAGGAATGGTCTTTATTCATGGCGGAAAATTTTTGATGGGAACTACTGATGGTTTGGATAATGAAAAACCAATTCATGAAGAAAAGGTAAAAGATTTTTTTCTGGATGAAAATCTTGTTACAGTAAAACAATTTTCAGATTTTGTTAGTGCAACTGGTTATAAAACCGATGCTGAAAATTTCGGTGATGGCGCAGTATATAATTTTGAAACTCAGGAATGGGAATTAGTTGACAGTGTAAATTGGCAATTTCCATTAGGAAAAAAATTCAATCGAGCACCCGACAATCATCCTGTTACACAGGTAAGTTGGCAAGATGCTATTGCATATTGCAAGTGGGCAAACAAACGATTGCCAACCGAAGCCGAATGGGAATTTGCAGCAAGGCAAGGAATGAATTCAACCGACCGTTACAGTTGGGGAAATAAATTATTTGTTGATTCAAAGTTTAAGGCAAATGTTTGGGAAGGAAGTTTTCCTGAAAAAAACACAGTTGCCGATGGCTTCTTTTTTACATCACCAGTTGGATATTTTGGGGACACAAAAAACGGTTTGACCGATATGGGCGGAAATGTTTGGGAATGGTGTGCTGACTCCTATAAATTGTACGATGAGAAAATTGCTGCAAATGATTCTACCAAAGTTTTGCGTGGCGGTTCTTTTTTATGCGACTCAATGGTTTGTCATGGCTATCGTGTAACAGGTCGTATGTACACCACCCTTGAAACTTCAACCTTTCATGTTGGCTTCAGATGTGCGAAGGATATTGTTAAGTAATATTTTATAACTCCTTAACCGGAATAAACATTTCTATAAACTTCATCATAGAACCGATGTTGCTGACTTTAATTTTCCCGAACATCACTGCCATCTGTACATTTATTCTTCCCCATTCTGCATCGGCATAATTTTCATCGGTGCTTTCTACAATACATTTCGGTTCACCTTCCAATCCTTCTTTCACTTCGCACTTGCCGTCCTTCACTGTTACAGTAAAGTTTCCGCCGTTTCCTCCGCTTATTTTAAAATGATAAAGAATATCAACTCCTATTCCCGTTCCTGGTTTCATTCGCTGAGGTAGCGATTGAATTATTTCCTTTGCGGTTTCTAAAGCCATAGTAATTTTTTTTGCAAAGAAAGGAAATACAATCAAACTCAAATGATATAGATTATTCTGACTAATAGAAATCATTTTTCAACATGATAATCAGTTCAATCAGCGTTCCATTTGGTAACGATGAATCAAAAGCGATAAAGCAATCCTAAATTAATTCCATAATTCAAATCGTGTTGATGGAGTGAGCCAGATTTTTTATAGCGGTCAGTTAAAGAATAACTTGAATTAATTCCTGTTTGCAATCCTAATTTTTGAGAAAGAGAATATCGAAGAGATGAGTTCAATATCCCTTTAAGGTAAATCCGGTTCACTGTATTTTGTGATATTGCCTCTATTGAATAAACAGCATTTGAAAAAGTATTTGGAACAGTGGCTATACTCGAAGTTGTGGAATACTTTAACAGATACTCCGTTCTTACTCCGGAATTTAAATTCCAACTGAATTTCTTTCCTGAGATTATCGGTAATCCAATTCCAAAATCTAAATATCCGTTGCGAAAAAATTCACTTCCACTTTCTGTATCAATCAGCTTATCATGCAAAGCGAGTGGCGCTCCTGTTGTCGTATCGTAAGTAGTAAAAACTAAATATTTTGATTCAGCGTAATTCTGACTCATTTCATAAAAACCTATTCCAAAATTCAGTTCAAGGTTTTTTGCTTTCGGAAACTGATAAATCAGATTCAAACTTCCATCAAAATAATTAGCATCCTGCTTTTGAAAAGTTTTAAATGAATCTATTGATTGTAAAACGGAATGTTGATTCATATAGGAAGTAGAAGCAAGTAGCATCCAACGATGAATTTTATTTACATAATCAGTCTGACTGACTGAAATTTTATCCGGTGAAGAAATATTTTCTGAAAAATTTAACGATGAAAAAAGTAAGGGTAGCGCTTTCAGATTTGCCACTGAAGTATTTAAACTTGGTTCACTCACAATTACTTCAGGGATTCCCATTGATTGATTTTCATTTATAACAGTATTCAGATTTGTTGATGAAGAAATGTTTTTTGAAACACCCTTTTCTTTATTTGCCAATTTATTCGAAGCAGTAACCTGAGCTTTCTCAAACACTGAATTTTCTGCAACCGTTACAGAAGGTGATTTAATTTCAATAGAAATATTTTTCTGGGTAGTTGATTCAACTTTTCCTTCCACATTATTTTGAAACGAAGCATACTTATCCCCAGCATTCAAAAGGTATAATGTTACACCACCGTAAACCAAACCCGCAACACCAATAGCGCTGAATAACAAAAAGAAAAATCCTCTTCTCTTTTTTTGTTTCAATGTGGCTTCCACATTCAGCCAAACTGAATCATCAGGTGTTGGTTGAAATGCATCGGCGAGTTGCCGGGCTTTCAATTCCCAATTGTCATTTTCAAACTCTTTCATATTCCTTCACTTTAAATCGTTGTTGAATTATTTGTTCGAGCTTCACCCTCGCTCTCGTGTATTGCGAGCGACTTGTACTTTCAGTTATTCCAAGAGCCTCTCCTACTTCTTTGTGGGAGAAACCCTCGATGGCATATAAATTAAAAACTGCTTTAAATCCTTCCGGCAATTTCGAAATGCAATTCACTAAATCTTCTGATTGCAGTTTGTGTAACACTTCAGGATTTGTTGCATGATTTTTTATTTCAATCTTCTCTTCGTCTTCAAACAAATTTTTACTTCTTGCCTTTATAAAATCGAGGGCAGTGTTCACCATTATTCTTCTTATCCATGCTTCAAGTGGTCCGTCGCCTTTGAATGATTTTAATCTTGTAAAAACTTTGATGAATCCTTCCTGCAAAATATCTCTGGCATCTTCTCCGTTGCGCGCATACCGATAACAAACACCGGTCATTTTCGATGCAAACCCTTCATACAATCTTTTTTGAGCCGTGGCATTTCCTTTTAAACAAAGCTGCACCAACTCATTGTCCGATTCACTCATTCATTTTGTTCGAAGTGTAAAGCTATTCTTTGTCTTTAAAAAATCAGTTTGAAGACATGACTACTATTTGAATAAAAATGCTGCATAATCAATAAATTATTTCTAAAACATTTCTTAAGCAATTTTCAAATTAGCATTTTACATTCGTTCCACTTAATAAAACATTCATGACTAAAAAAATTATTTCCACCTCCCTCCTGCTATTTATTTCTGTTACACTTTTAGCACAACTGCAATATCCTCAAACGCGAAAGTGTGATACAGTTACAAACTACTTCGGAACAAAAGTCGCTGACCCTTATCGCTGGCTTGAAGACGATAACAGCGATGAAACAAAAAATTGGGTTGTGGCAGAAAACAAAGTCACTTTCGATTACCTGTCTAAAATTCCATACCGTGATAAAATAAAAAAACGCATTACTGATTTATATAATTTTCCCCGCATCAGTGCACCTTACCGTGAGGGCGAATATTATTTCTACACGAAGAATAGTGGCTTGCAAAATCAATCGCTCAACTATTGTAAAAAAGGAATTGATGGAACAGAAGAATTATTTCTCGACCCGAATAAATTATCAGCTGAAGGAACTGCTTCGGTTGCCTTCGCAGGTTTTAGTCAGGATAGAAAATATGTTGCGTACACAGTTGCCAATGCCGGAAGCGATTGGGAAACAATGTATGTGATGGATGTTGCAACTAAACAAACGCTGCCTGACAAATTAGAGTGGGTGAAATTCAGTGGCGCTGCGTGGAAGGATAATGGGTTTTATTACGCGCACTATGCTGCACCTGAAAAAGGAAAAGAACTTTCAGATGCAAATCAGTTTATGAGAATTTATTATCACAAATTAGGCGACTCCCAGGAAAAAGACCAGTTGATTTATGAAGATGCAAATCATCCGCAACGATATTTTGGTCCGGAAGTAACTGACGATGGAAAATTTTTATTCATTGATATTTCAGAAGGAACAAGTGGAAATGAAATATGGGGGAAAGATTTAACAGCGGGTGCTTCTGACTTAAAATTGTTGTGCAAAGGTTTCGATTCAGATTATTCCATTCTTGATAACACAGGAAATTATATTATCGCAATGACCAATCACAATGCGCCGAATCAAAAAGTGGTGTTGATTGATTATAATAATCCCGATGAATCAAACTGGAAAGATTTAATTCCGGAATCAACAAATCTGTTACAGTCGGTTTCAGTTGCAGGAGGGAAATTATTCTGTACTTACCTGAAAGATGCTTCCAGTCATGTGTTTCAGTATTCGCGCGGCGGACAAATGGAGCGCGAAATTTCCTTACCCGGAATCGGAACTGTTACAGGTTTCTCGGGTGAGAAAGATGATAAAACCTTGTACTTCTCTTTTGCTTCGTTCACGACTCCTTCAACAATTTATAGTTATGATATTACAAGTGGTGATGTGAAAGTTTATATAAAACCTGATCTGACTTTCAATCCTGATGATTATGAAACAAAACAGGTTTGGTACACAAGCAAGGATGGAACAAAAGTTCCGATATTCATTGTTAGTAAGAAAGGAATTAAAATGGATGGCACCAATCCAACATTGTTATATGGTTATGGAGGATTTAATATTCCGATGACCCCGAACTTTAATGCTTCAAGAATGGTGTTGCTTGAGAACGGAGGAATTTATGTAATGGCAAATCTTCGTGGTGGAAGCGAGTATGGCGAAGCATGGCATAAGGCAGGAATGCTCGATAAAAAGCAAAATGTGTTTGATGATTTTATTTCTGCTGCTGAATATCTGATTGCAGAAAAATATACAAGTTCTGCAAAGCTGGCGATACTTGGTCGTTCCAATGGAGGGTTATTAGTTGGTGCCTGTGAAACTCAGCGACCTGATTTATACAAAGTTTGTTTTCCGGGTGTTGGTGTGATGGACATGTTGCGCTATCACAAATTTACTGTTGGCTGGGGATGGGCTGTTGAATACGGCAGTAGCGACAACGAACATGATTTTAAAAACCTGATTAAGTTCTCACCGTTACACAATATCAAACCTGCAAATTATCCTGCAACACTTGTTACAACTGCTGATCATGATGATCGTGTAGTTCCTGCCCACTCGTTTAAATACACTGCAACCCTACAGGCAAATCAAACAGGCAAGGCTCCTACTCTCATTCGCATAGATGTAAACGCAGGTCACGGTGGCGGAAGACCTCTTTCAAAAACCATAGACGAAGACACCGATATTTATTCATTTATGTTTTACAACATGGGTGTTACACCTTTCTATAAATAACAATTCAGATAAAATTCAAAGAGCCCAATCTCCGGGGTAGCAGTCGGAGTCGGGCTCTTTTACTTTGATTATAAACCTTAGATTATCTTACAACTGTTACATCACCTTTTTTATTTGCTTTGGTTCCGTCGTCGTAAGTAATATCAACAACATAAACGAAGACACCCACATTCACAGGTTGACCTTTGAAAGTGGCATCCCAACCTGAAGAATTTTCATCTCCCTGATAAACCAACTCTCCTATTCTATCGAAAATATTTAAAGTAAAATTCTGAATTCCGGTTCCGTAAATATTGAACACATCATTTTTTCCATCACCATTTGGAGTGAAAGCGTTAGGGATAAACACAGTTCCATCTTCAACAACAAGTATTGGGTGAAGTGTAACAGTATCAGCGCAACCATAATCAGCAGTAGCAATAAGAGTTACATCAAAGTCACCCGGATGCTGATAAGTGTGAAGCACATTCTTAAAAGTATCAGTTGACCCATCACCATAGAACCATTGATAATGGTTTGCATTGGTTGATTGATTATAGAAAGTAAAAGTTGCGTCAGCCAAAGTTGTGACAACTCCTAATCCGGGATCAACACTGAAATTCGCAACCGGCGATGGATGAACAACTATTGAAGCAAGATTAGATAATGTGTCAGCACATCCGCCCTGACCTGTTACAACTAAAGTTACTGGATAAGTTCCTTGCGTGTAGTAAATGTGTATTGGGCTAACACTATTTGAAGAAGTATTATCACCAAAGGACCAGTCAAACGATGCAGCTCCTGTCGTATGATTATCAAATGTAACAGTCAATGGCGAACAACCTTCGTCAGGCAAAACATCGACAATAACATCAGGCAAAACTCCAACCACTAATGTTACAGTTGTTGAACCTGTGCAACCTGATGTATTTGCTCCAACAACAGTATAAGTGATTGTTGAATCTGGCTGAGCTGTTACACTTACACCATTTGTCATGTTCAATCCTGTTGCTGGATACCATGAGTATGCATTTGCTCCACTTGCAGAAAGTATTGCAGTTTGCCCGGGACAAATTGTTGTCGCAGTTGCACTTACACTGATATTGATTGAAGAGTTAATGATGACTGAAGTAGTTGCCTGTGCTGAGCAACCTGTTGCAGCATCAATACCTGTTACAGTATAGGTAGTGTTCACTCCCGGAGCTGCTGTTACAGTTGCGCTGGTTGAATTATTTAAACTTACTGAAGGCGACCATGAATAAGAAGTGCCACCTGTTGCGTTCAGTTGAACAGAGTTGCCTGCACAAATGCTATTATTATTTGCAATTGCACTTATCGCAGGAAGCGAATTCACATTCACAACAATTGATGCTGAATTACTACACCCGATTCCATTGGTAGTTGTTACAGTATAGGTTGTTGGAATTATTGGATTGGCAGAAATATTATTCCCTGTTATTGCACTCAATCCGGTTGATGGCGACCAGGTGTAATTTGTTCCCGCTCCGGTTGCATTAATTATTACTGAAGTTCCAAAACAAATACTTGTATCAATGGTGTTCAAGCTTAAATTCGGTATTGACATCACACCCAAAACAGTTGTTGCCTGAACACTGCAACCATTTGATGTTGCAGTAACAGTATAAGTGGTAGTGATGTTTGGCGAAGCTGTAACAGTTGTTCCCGTTGATGTGCTTAAACTAATTGATGGCGTCCACAAATATGTTGTTGCACCACTCGCACTAATGGTAGTTGAACCACCTGGGCAAATAGTTGTACTTGCTGGAATCAAATTCAGATTAGGATTTGGATTAACTGTTATTACAATTGAAGAAGCTGAAGAGCATCCGCCAGAAGCCAATCCTGTTACAGTATATGTTGTAGTTGCAATTGGGTTTGCTATTACATTATTACCGGTTGAGGAATTCAATCCTGTTGAAGGCAACCATGTATAAGTTGCCGCTCCTGTTGCAGTGATATCAGTTGCATTTCCAAGGCAAATGATATTTGAAGGAGAACTAAGATTAATAACAGGTGATGCACTTGAAATCAAATTGGTAGTCGTGAACAAAGAACAACCACTCAAATCTGTCACAGTTACAGAGTAGCTTCCAGCTGCAAGATTGCTTAAGGATGAAGTGGTGGCGCCATTTACCCAATTATATGAGTAAGGAGGCATTCCGCTACTTACAATCAAAACAATTGCACCATTAGTTTGTCCGCAACTTGGAAGCGCTGCATTCACACTCATCACAGGGCCGCTAATGTTTTCAATCATTACACTTAAAATCGCCGGACAATTATTTGCATCTGTAACAGTCACTAAATAATTTCCCTGAGATAGATTGGAAACACCTTGTGTCGTACTTGAATTGCTCCATTGATAAGCATAAGGTGAAACACCGCCAACTACAGTCAGGTTAATAGCTCCATTATTATTTCCACAGGATGCATCAACATGGGTTTCACTTATTGAAGGTGCATTGCTATTGGAAATAGTTACCGAAACAGTAGCTGAGCAATTAAAGGCATCGCTAACTGTTACAGTATAGTTACCTGCGTTCATAGTGTTTGGGTCTTCAGTTGTTCCGCCGGTATTCCAGACAAAACTGTAAGGTGCCGTTCCGCTACTAACCGTTAAGTCAATTGCTCCATTATTATTTCCGCAAGAAGCATTTGTATGAGTTTCAGAAACTGAAGGGTAAGTAGAGTTCTCAAGCAACACATTTAAAATTGCCTGACAATTATTTGCATCTGTAACAGTCACAAAATAATTTCCGGATGAAGCATTGGTCAGGTTCTGTGAAGTAATTGAATTACTCCAGTTATAGGTGTAAGGTGAAGCCCCGCCTGCCACTGTCAAACTGATAGCACCATTATTATTTCCACAACTGGTGTTTGTATGTGTTTCGCTAACAGATGGTCCCGTTAAATTTATTATGCTAACCATAGAAGAAGTTGAACAACCGATTGCATCATTTACAGTAACTGAATAGTTTCCAGAAACAACTCCTCCAAGATTTTGTTGAGTACTTCCATTCGACCACAGATATGAAAGTGCAGCTACAGAATTTGTAATTGTCAATGTTGCACCTCCGCTATTTGGATTACTGCATGAAGTATTAATCGGAGAAACAACAGCAGATAATAAACATGGTGGTGCTGATATGCAATTTATAACAACAGGGAAAGTAGCAGTGCAACCATTCGCATCCAGAACTTCTACATTATAACCGCCAGCAACAATTCCAACTAAATCTTCATTCGTTGAATTATTATTCCATTCATATTCATATGGCAATGTTCCGCCTGTAACTGTTACATCAATACTTCCATTGCTTTGACCACAATTCGGATCAGAATGTGTTTCAGTTATAGATGGCTGATTAGAATTGTTATTTCCAATGTTAATACTTAAAATTGATTGGCAAGTATTCACATCTGTAACAGTTATGAAATAATTACCTTGAGAAATGCTTGAAATATCTTCAGTTGTTGCTCCAGTGCTCCACATGTAAGAATATCCCGATGCTCCACCACCTATTGTAATATCGATAGATGCGTTACTATTTCCGCAGATCGCATCATTATGTGTTTCACTTATTGCAGGAATATTATTTCCACCAACTGAAACGGTTAATGAAGATGAGCAAAGGTTAATGTCTGTAACAGTTACGGTATAAATTCCCTGTGTGATACTATTCAAATCCTCAGAATTTACTGAATTATTCCATGCATAAGAATATGGAGGAACACCACCTGTTACAGTCAGGTTCACAGCCCCGTTTGGATTTCCGCACGATGAGTTTGTATGTGTTTCTGTTAATGATGGTCCATTTAAACTGTTAATGTTTACGCTTAAAACTGAGTTGCAGTTATTCGCATCTGTAACAGTTACAAAATAATTCCCCTGGGTTATGTTTGAAAGATTCTGAGTTGTTGCGTTATTACTCCAGTTGAAAGTATAAGGCGTGGTTCCGCCGGCCACAGAAAGATTGATTGTTCCATTGCTGTTTCCACAAGTCACATCAGAATGTGTTTCACTTGTTACAGGACCATTTAATGAATTGATTGTAGCATTCAGAGTTTCTGAACAACCAATCATATCTGTGACAATAACCCAGTAATTACCCGAAATCAATCCAGATAAATCTTCTGTACTAAAATTATTATTCCAGATATAGTTATAAGAAGGTGTTCCTCCTGTTACAGTCAAATCAATTGTGCCATTGTTGTTTCCACAATTTGAATTTATGTGAGTTTCTGAAAGTAAAATTGAGTTCACAGACAAGTTAGTAGTGATAACTGAATCACATCCGCTAACTGAAGTCAATGTAGAAGTATAAGTTCCCGCCGCCGTTACACTTGTTCCGTTTGGTAAAGTGTATGAAGCTCCTGAACAGATTTGTGCATTTACTGTTGAAGTCAATACCGCATTCACTGAAAGATTAGTGGTGATGATTGAATCACATCCGTTAACCGAAGTCAGTGTTGAAGTATAAGTTCCTGCTGCCGTTACACTCGTTCCGTTTGGTAGAATATAATTTCCACCAAAACAGATTTGTGCATTTACAGTTGAAGCATAAACCGGGTTCACAGTAAGAATAGTTGTAATAACTGAATCACAACCGCTAATCGAAGTCAATGTTGAAGTATAAGTTCCTGCTGCCGTTACACTCGTTCCGTTTGGTAAAGTGTATGAAGCGCCTGAACAGATTTGTGCATTTACTGTTGAGGTCAATACTGGATTAACAGAAAGGTTCGTCGTGATGATTGAATCACATCCGCTAACTGAAGTCAATGTCGAAGTATATGTTCCTACTGTTGTTACACTTGTTCCATTTGGTAATGTGTATGAAGCGCCTGAACAGATTTGTGCATTTACAGTTGAAGTCAATGCTGAGTTCACAGAAAGGTTCGTCGTGATGATTGAATCACATCCGCTAACCGATGTCAGTGTTGAAATATAAGTTCCCGCTGCTGTTACACTCGTTCCGTTTGGTAAAGTGTATGAAGAGCCTGAACAGATTTGTGCATTTACTGTTGAAGTCAATACTGCATTAACTGATAGATTAGTCGTGATGATTGAATCACATCCACTAACCGATGTCAATGTCGAAGTATAAGTTCCTGCCGCCGTTACACTCGTTCCGTTTGGTAAAGTGTATGAAGCGCCTGAACAGATTTGTGAATTTACTATTGAAGTCAATACTGAATTCACAGAAAGGTTCGTCGTGATGATTGAATCACATCCGCTAACCGATGTCAGTGTTGAAGTATAAGTTCCCGCTGCTGTTACACTCGCTCCGCTTGGTAAAGTGTATGAAGCGCCTGAACAGATTTGTGCATTTACTGTTACTGGCGTTATAACAGAAGGGTTATTTAATGAAGCGGAACCAGCGACAACACACCCAAAAGCATCTGTTACACTTACTATATAATTCCCCGTTGAAAGACCAGACAAATTTTGATTCGTACTTCCGTTATTCCATAAGTAACTATAAGCAGGAACACCTCCTGTTACTGATAATGAAATTGCTCCATTAGAAGATCCATTACAAACTGGAGCGATTGAATTTAACAAAAGAGTTTGCCCGTTTTGACCATTAACATTAATCGTAGTTGAAGTAGTACAATTGTTATTATCCGACACGGTAACTTCATAATTACCAGCAGAAATATTTGACAAATCTTCCGCCGTTATTCCATTCGACCAATTAATAGAATATGGAGAAGCCCCGCCAGTAATTGTTAAATCTATACTTGCATTTGCTAACCCGCAATATTCATCCTGATGACTTTCAATAACCGAAGGTCCGTTATTATTTGAAATTGAAATTGTCAATGACGAAGTACATCCGTTCGCGTCAAATGCTGTAACGGTATAAACGCCCGCGTTCAGGTTCGAAGCGTCTTCAGTTGTTTCTCCGTTTGACCATTGAAAATGATAAGGCAGGTTTCCACCGCTCGGCGTTAAATCAACACTTCCGGTTGCGTTTCCGCACGAAGAATTAACATGAGTCTCAGCAAGATAAGGGAGCAAAATATTCGGAATATTTACTGATAGTAATCCCTGGCAATTGTGCGCATCTGTAACAGTTAGATTATAAATGGCGCCATTCACAAACAATAAATCTTCAGTAGTCGCCCCATTTGACCAATGATATTGGTAAGGTCCTGTTCCACCATTAACTGTCACGAATAATTGAGCTGCATAATTCCCACAAATAGATGGAACTACGGAATCAATCACTAAAATCGGAACCGGATTTGGCATTGAAATAATAGTATCTAATGAACAACCTGTAGCTGATGTAACAGTAAGGGTATAATTTCCAGCAGATACTCCAAATATGAATGGAAGGTTAGATCCACTTGACCAATGATAAGTATATGGTGATGTTGAACCAAACGCGCTCGCAATTACAGACCCATTTGTTAAAACAGTACAAGTTGGATAATTAATTGTCAGGTTCACTCCTATTGTTCCTCCAACATTCTGAAGTGAAATTGCTTTAACATTGTAACAACCGCTCGCATCAGTAACTGTAACATTGTAATTACCGGAAATAACATTTGAAATATCTTCACTTGTAGCACCATTCGACCATATATAAGTGAATGGAGAAACTCCACCGTTAACAGAAATATTAATTGAGCCATTTGCATTTCCACAAGTTGAACTTGTATGCACCTCAGAAACAACTAAGCTATTCACTGAAAGATTAGTCGTGATGATTGAATCACATCCGCTAACTGAAGTTAGTGTTGAAGTATAAGTACCCGCTGCTGTTACACTCGTTCCGTTTGGTAAAGTATATGAAGCGCCTGAACAGATTTGTGCGTTTACTGTTGAAGCATAAACCGGATTCACCGAAAGATTAGTTATGATGATTGAATCACATCCGCTAACCGATGTCAGTGTAGAAGTATAAGTTCCCGCGGCTGTTACACTCGTTCCGTTTGGTAAAGTGTATAAAGAGCCAGAACAGATTTGTGCATTTACTGTTGAAGTCAATACTGAGTTCACAGAAAGGTTCGTCGTGATGATAGAATCACATCCATTAACTGAAGTCAATGTTGAAGTGTAAGTTCCCGCTGCTGTTACACTTGTTCCGTTCGGCAATGTGTATGAAGCGCCTGAACAGATTTGTGCATTTACTGTTGAA
>JBBQJW010000010.1:0-129985 GCA_038326325.1 Chitinophagales bacterium
CACCATAAAATATGCTGATGGAAAAACAAGAGAGTTTTATCAAATAGGTATCAGTGCAAACACAACCGGAATCACTGTCTATGTCCTTGGTATTAAAGATAAGAAATACTTATCAATGACATATGGAAAAAAAATGGGCAAAGCGAGCGTGAGTGGATATTGCATTAAGTTCAAAACGCTAAAAGATATAAATATTAACATTCTTGAAGCGGCAATACGATATGGTGTTGAGAACAAGTAAACTTCTGCTCAGTTGCAGTTAACTCTAATTTCCCATTGTCCGGCATCAGACAACAATGTTTTTTTCGATAAGTGTTAAACTGTGTAAAGCGTAGCTGAATATTCTTAAAATCTAAACATTTGAATCCTTTTGTTGTTCTATTAATTATTAAAATAAACTACAAAATGATTAATAAAATTGAAATTGATATAGATGACATCGGTGAAAATCACATAATGACTTCAATAGAAACACCTTTGCGAGAAGATGCTTTCCTGCTGGATGATGAATTAAAAATCGAATTGATTGAAGAAAAATTCAGAGATATTATGAACATCCTGGGATTGGATTTAACTGATGATAGCCTGAAAGGCACACCCCGAAGAGTTGCTAAAATGTATGTGAAAGAAATTTTCAGTGGTCTGAACCCGATTAATAAACCGAAGGTTGCGCTATTTGAAAACAAGTATAAATACAAAGAAATGCTGGTAGAAAAGGATATTACCTTTTACAGCAATTGCGAGCATCATTTTGTTCCAATAATAGGTAAAGCTCATGTTGCTTATATCAGTAATGGAAATATTATTGGTCTTTCAAAAATTAATCGACTAGTTCAATATTATGCAAAACGACCTCAGGTTCAGGAAAGATTAACAATACAAATTGCAAATGCACTAAAAGAAATATTAAATACAGAAGATATTGCAGTTATAATTGATGCTCATCATTTGTGTGTTTCATCCAGAGGCATTCAGGATACCAATGCATCGACTGTTACATCAACTTATTCGGGCAAATTTTTGAGTGACCAACAACGAAACGAATTTTTTAACTATATAGGGTTTAAGAAATAGTTTCAGCAAAAGTAAATTTTCAACAAGCAGATATCACAAATGAGTGAATTTTTGCAAAAGAACATTACCACCTTGTAACTTTATGTTTAGTGCTTGAGCATATTGAAAACCTCAAAATATTTTTAAGCAACTTTCAAATACAGTTACAATGGGCGAACACATTTATATTGTCGAGCTTCATCCATTTAAACATACAAAGGTAGCAAGGCAAGATTTGAAACCGAAAACGGACAACAAATCGCAACCTGTTTTAACCATCATATCTCTGATTTTATTTCACCTGCAAAACATTTTGGTTTTGAAATCAACAGTATGTGCGAACACTTTGATGACACTGACAAATCAATTGTTTCGAGAATTTTATCTATTTTGCTTATAAAAACTTAATACAAATCCATTACGAGAACGGATATGAAAACATCACTTTGTCTATACAGAATTACTCTCTCCTTCAATGAGAACCGTGCGTTTTGCAAGCGTAGGTTTCACTTCATGCAACCTACTGAAACCAAATGAAACTGCTAACATCAAACTGAGAAAAATGACAAAAGCACTTACAACTAAATTTATATTAATTGTTTTGCTGACAGTAGCGTTGACAGTGTTTTTTTATATCCACGAAACATTTCCAAAACCAATCAGAGCAATGACGGCCTTATTGGGAACACCGACAGCAATTGCATCAGGACTCTCCTATTATTTAAAACTTGGTATTTATGTTTTTGACACACCAATAGCAGTAGTATTTTCAAACCTGATTGCATCAATCTTAATTATTATTTTGTGTAACACTTTTTTTAAGTGGCGTAACAAAAGGAAGCAGACAACTACAAACTGACATACATAATTTTAACTTTGCAATTCCTTTCTGCATACACGCATTTAAAAATTAAAATAAGAATTGTCTAACAATTAAAAAAAAACAAAATGAATATAATAATCACAATTTTACTTCTCATTGCAAGCATCATTGCCTTGCTCTTAACCGTTTCACTTTTCACAAAGAAGGGATATTATATCCAGTGTGAAATTATAATCAATGTACCCTTGCAGAAAGTTTTTGACTATTTAAAACATCTCAAAAACTGGGACAATTTCAACGAGCGGGCGGTGGCAGACCCTAGTAAGATAAACGAATTTAAAGGAGCCGACGGAACCGTTGGATTTATTTATGCATGGAGTGGAAATAAAAAAGTAGGTGAAGGTGAAAAAGAAATTAAAGCAATCACAGAGGGAAAAAGCATTAAAACCGAAATTCGTTTTGTGAAACCTTTTACAGCAGTTGGACAAACAAACATGGAAACAGAATCAGTTTCCGATACTCAAACCAAAGTAACAATGAGCAATACAAGTACGCTGAAATATCCGTTGAATTTTCTGTTGCTCTTTGTTGAAAAAGGCATTGCAAAAGACATGGATAAAAGTTTGTCAGTTTTGAAAAACATTCTTGAAAAATAATCACATCACTAAACTTTAAATTTTCACAAAATGAAATACGAAGTATATACGAACACAAATAAAATTTTTAGAAGGATGAGTAAAAAAATTAAATAATAATTAAACTTTCTACAACATTTGCATTCGGTTTCGTTTTCAATAATTTAATTACTTACAAAACAAACAACAATACTAGAATGGAAAAAGTAACAGGCATTGGCGGCATCTTTTTTAAATGTAAAGACCCAAAAAAAATGAGAGAATGGTACAACTTACATCTCGGTATAAACTCTCATGAATGGGGTGCAAATTTTGAGTGGAGAGAAGCAACCGACTCAACTAAAAAAGGTTCTACAGCATGGAATCCATTTCCTGAAACAACAAAATATTTTGCCCCTTCTGCAAAAGACTTTATGATTAACTACCGGGTTGCAGATTTAGAAGCACTAGTTGAAGAACTAAAAAAAGAAGGTGTAACAATTGCCGACAAAATAGAAGATTCTGATTTCGGAAAGTTCGTCCACATCATAGACATGGAAGGAAACAAAATTGAACTTTGGGAACCAATCGACAACGAATCTAATGACAAGGATAAGAAGTAAATCATTTCAGCTTTGGGTGTCGCCGATTAAAAATCCTGAAAATAAAAGATAGGAATTGCAGTCGGCATGGATGTAACAGTGTAACATTGGTTTGAACAAAAAATACAAACTAATAATTATGCGCAACCTTCCTTATCAAAAAGAAATAAATAACGAAGTAGTTAAACTATTTATAAACGAACATCCTTTTCTTTTTTTATCCGGTTCCTATGCTGATAATAAGCCAGTTTCTCCACAGGTTCTAGTATTTATTGAAGACGAAATGGGGAACTGTTATTAAGAGGTCGCATCAAGAAAAATACTGATCATCATAGTGGATTTTTATATAACCTGAATGTGCATGCTCTTTACACAGGCGATCAGTTCAACATTGTATAGAAACCGAAATTGAAGTTATAAAATTAGATCCTGTTTTCAAATTAGGTTTGGGTAGAGATGCGAAAAGTTATAAGAACTTTCATAAGAATTTAACAGCAAAAGTTGCAGGCGTGCAGATGATCGCGAACTAAATCTAAAAACGAAACTTCGAATTACTTCCTGTTGACAATAAAGAGCTTTTGAATAATTTTTAGAACTTTCTTAAAGAAAGAAATCTACTTGCAATACTTCAGCAGATAATCAATTGCTTCCTTATGGTTGTACTTGCTTGCTTCGCGCCAGTCTTTGCACGCCATAACATGGTCATCAATATTGTTGTAAGCCACTCCACGGTCAAACCACGCATCGGAATCGTCGGGTTTTAGTTGTATCGCTTTTGAAAAATCGTTTATCGCTTCGGTATACATTCCCATATCGGCATACAATGAACCGCGGTTTACATATACTTCTTCCCAAGTGGGCTTCAGTTCAATCACTTTGTTGTAATCAGTAATCGCTTCGTTCGGTCTGCCTAACCGCTTGTAAGTATTGGCGCGGTTGTAATATCCTTTTTCACTTTCTGGTTTCACTGTTATATACCAACTAAAATCTTTTAACGCCGAATCATACTTTCCTAATTCATAAAAAATATTTCCTCGTTTCATTATTGCTAATGTGTAGTAAGGATCAATTTCAGTTACCTTATTTAAATCTTCAATGGCCTTGTTCAACTCCTGTGTATTTTTCCAGCACATGGCGCGATTGTAATATCCGTTTTCATCTTCCGGTTTATACGATAAATAAATATTAAAATCGTCAACCGCTTTATCAAAATCCATGGTGAGATAAAAAGCGCTTCCGCGTTTAAAATACACAATGGCAAAATCAGGTTTCTGTTTTATCGCAATTGTGAAATCGGCAATAGCTCCGCTGTAATCCTTTGTATTGAACTTCTGCTTTCCGGATTCAAAATAATCTTCGGCCGAAGGTCCACTGAATGAGAATGCTGTAAGTATTGTACTAATCAAACCCACTGCAATTATGTTTAAAAAAGGTTTCATCTCGTGTTTTACTTCGGGGGCATTACGACAAAATTTAAACTTTTGTTTCAAACCATCACAATTGATTTTGTGAATGGTACTTATATAAATGCCGAAGCCGGAAACTAAGTTCCGGCCTCGCACTTCATTTTTCTTAAGGGGCAGTTATTCGGCAATGAAATTTCTGGTAACTGATTGATCGGTTGTACTCAGTTTAATCAAATACATTCCTGCACTCAACTGATTCTGCATTTGCACAGGAAGTGTGCTTGTGCTTTCATCAACAATTACATTTTCAGAATAAATCATTTGACCTATAACATTAAAAATCTCAAGTGTAACAGCGCTGCCTGTCCAATCAGAATTACTTAAGTCAATATTAAATTGTCCGTTATTCGGATTCGGGCGAATACTGAAATCAAAAGCATCGGAAGAAACATCTTCCAATCTGCAACCCGTAACAGTTTTAGCAGTTGAAAGTTTCTGACACGCATGAGTGTTAGTGACAATTACGCGATAACTACCTGCTGTAGTTGCAGTATATGACTGCAAAGTTGCTCCTGAAATATTCAAACCGTTACGACGCCATTGATACAAGTAACCGGTTCCCGCATTTGCCTGAAGCACCACATTTCCTGTTGCACAAATATTTAATGAACCCTGAGGAGTTATTGTAGCAGCTGGTAAAGCATAAAATGTAACAGGAGTGCTTGCAGATAATTTTGCGCAACCCGCAGTGTTTGTCACTTGCACACGATACTGCGCTGATGTAGTAGGATTGTAACTAGAGTTAGTAGCACCTGAAACAAACACCGAACCTTTCTTCCATTGATAGGACAAACCTGTTCCGCTGTTTGCGGTGAGTGTAAGTACAACTCCCGAGCAATTGGTTGTAGCTCCACTTGGTGTAACAGTAGCAGTTGGATAAGTGGAATTTACCACACTTACAACAGCACTATGTCCCTGACAACTATTTGCATCAGTAACTGTAATAGAATAATTACCGGAAGTTGAAGATGAAATACTTTGTGTAGTTGCTCCATTACTCCATAGATATGAACTGAAACCTGGAGTAGCTGAAAGATTAGCGGGAGTAGTATTGCAAATGGCAGCAACACCAGTTATTGTTGGTGAAGGAATTGTATTAACTGTAACAGTTGCAGGAATTCGATTGCTGCTACAGGTTGTAGAAAGTGTTTGTACTTCCCAGTTATAATAATAATAGTAATAGGCACTTCCGGCTGATGACCCGGTAATGCTAAGTAATCCGGAGAGCGAATAAGGATAAACAACACCCGCACTGTTTCTGTAAAGATTAGGAATCGTATTTCCGCAACCGAGACGATAATTGCCAGGTGTTAAACTGAAGTTGAGTGTAACAGTGCTTTCGCCGTTTGGAATGTTTGCTGTTACACTTTGCAAAGCTGTTCCATTCTGGTCGCGTAAAACAATTTTACGATTCCCTGCACCACTTGCATAAACTTTCACTGTTTTTAAAATGCAAGCTGCTGTGACTGTAAAAGTTTCATACCGGGTAGAGTCGGTTTGATAAACTCCGGCTCCAATTGTATTTGCATTTGGTTGGTCGAAACTTGAAACACCTGCAACTGTAATATCATTTTGTGCATAGTAAGTTGTTGTTAACTGAACATTATTCAGGTTCAGATTATTACCAGATGAAATGGGACTTCCACCTGAAGCAGCAGCGTACCATGAAATTATTCCGTTACCTGTTGCAGAAAGTGTCGCATTTCCTGTTCCACAAATACTTGAATTAGTTATACCCGGAGTTGAAGGATTGGTGAATGTTACACTTAAAGGACTTGATGTAACAATTCCACAAGGGTAATTTATTGTGCATGTAAAACTTCCTGTCTGCGTTACTTTAATACTTCTGGTTGTTGCTCCATTGCTCCACGAATAAGAAAATGCGGCCTGATCTGCATAGAGTGTAACAGTATCACCTCCGCAATATGTTGTGCTGTTTGTATTAGCAGTTTTTGTAATTGTGCAAACCGGATTTCCGGGAGCATCCTGTTGATTCAAAGTCCACGGCATTGCCAACACATTATTGGTTTCATTTTCTTCAATAAAATAATTTTTCGGATCAACCTGAACTACGATGTAGTACTGACCGTTACAGGTTCCCTGAGGAATTGTAATGTACATTCCATCGAGATACTGATAATACACATCAGCCCATCCAACAGTTATCCCTTGTTGATTAGGTGTACAGTTATAACCACTTCCTCCTAACCCAAAATTTTCAAAATCAGCATTTTGCAGAATAGGACCATTCCCGTTTCTGCAATCACCATAAGTACTGCAATCACCATAATCTAATAAACAAAAACCAAGTTTTGCTCCAGTTCCAACTATTGGCCAGAGTAATGGATCTGTTACACCTGGTATTTGTAAACGCAAAGTGTAAATCCCCCAATCATCGTAGTGCATATGTCCGTGAGTCGGGTGATAAGTCATAGAACCGGCAGTATGTTGCCAGCTCGTCATTGTAGAACCATTCTTATGATAAATTTCCTGATTCACTAAAGTCTTCGGCGCTGAACCATCATTACATGTTGTTGGTGCATTTCCTACATAAGTTGAATCTGGACACACATAAACATTTGTAGTAAGTGTGTGTAACGGTCCGTGACCAATGTTTGGTGTTTCAACAGAAATCCGAAGTTGCCCTGGATTAGTACCACTTGACTGGGAATATTCAATTACACCATTGTTTCCTGAAACTGTTAATGAGTGTTGACCAACAGTTATATCAGGAAGCAAATCACAATTGTTAGTTCCATCCTGACAATGGCATCCTGCGGCATTGGTAGTGGTGCAGGGTTGAGCGTACGAAATCTGTTTTAGCAATAATATGCTGAACAGCAGAAAGATTCTTTTTAGCATGGATTGAGGTTTGGTTAATTGGTGAAGCAATATAGAAGCGCTTTTCAAATTTTCAAAATGATTTTCTTTTACTGGTATTTAGAATTTAAAACCGATTGAGGCAAATAGAAATAAAAAAGCCATCCTGTTTTTCAGAATGGCTAATAAATTTTTATGAATTCAGATTACCAGGTGCCTCCGTATCCGGGAATAGGATCAATATCAAAGTCCTCATCTTTTTTTGTTCCATCCTCATTTGCCTGAGGAATATTTCTGCTACGCATTTTTATTAATGCTTCAAGAGTTAACAAATTCTGTTTTGCTTCCTGCAAATCGTGCAGGGTATTTTCTTCTTCGCTGTTCTGCGATTGATTTATTTTATTTTCAACCATAAGACTGAATTTTATTTATTTCAAATTTAAATTTTATAATTCTTATAAAAAGTCAACTGATTCATGAATGTAAACAATCGATTGTGTAGGAAATCAAAAATATAGTCAGTTACCTTAACAAACTCACATCGCCTTTCAGCAATAATTGTGTTCCGTTATTCAAGGTCAGTTTTGCATAATACACAAATACTCCGGTGTTAAGTTTTAATTCCTGATAGCTTCCATCCCACCCATTTTCTTTTTTAGCTGAATAGAAAATCTTTTCTCCCCAACGGTCATATACTGTCAACTCTGCTCTTCTGATTCCGCTTCCGTATATCCTGAATATATCATTTGTGCCATCTTCATTAGGAGTAAATGCATTGGGTATAAAGTACAGTATGTCCGGCATAATAACCCAGGGTCCCAGTTTCACCGAATCAATACAACCTTGAAGGTTCATTGCATAAAGTGTTACACTATAACTTCCTGTATCGGTGAACTGATGATAGCCGTTTACAAATGTTTCTGTAGCTCCATCTCCAAAATTCCAGATATAGGAATTTGAATTCTGTGACAGATTCGTAAAATAAACTGTTGCATTTTTTATTTCAATTGAATCGATCCAGGTAGGTGTGCCGCTAAACATGGCTACCGGTGGTCCGTCAACTACTACTGCTGATGTTACAGTGGTGGTACTTGAGCATCCGAAAGGCGAAGTAACTGTTAGTGTTACATCATAAGTGCCGGGATAATATGTGTGTGTCGGGTTTTGTGCCGTGTCGGTGGTTCCATCGCCGAAACTCCAGAGCACACTTCCAATATTGGTGGAAAGATTACTGAAGTTAACTATTACCGAATCGCAGAAGGGTGTAACATTCGGTGTAAAATCTACTGCGGGTATGGGATAAACATTTACAATTTGGGTATCAGGTGCTATTACACAATTGCCTATTATTCCTCCGAGTATTACATCGAATGTACCTGTGGTATTATACTGTGCCGTCCATGGTCCGGCTCCTGATCCGCCTGTAATTAATCCTGGTGTTACACTGAGCATGTAAACTGCTCCGGCAATATTTCCTGATGTGAGTGTGATGTTCGTGATATCTCCTGAACATAAATCACTCGGTGTAACAGTAAATGTAAGCGCCGCTGCGGGAACAACCACGACTGCAACTGTTGCAATTGGTGATGTACATCCATTAAGGGTTGCACTTACATTATAGTTTCCCGATTGACTCGGAATTGAATTTGTAATTGTCGGGTTCTGATTATTGCTACTCCATCCACCTGGGCCTGTCCAGCTATAAGTTGCGCCTGCTGAACTGCTTGCGGTTAACAATATATCTCCTCCTTCACACACAGCGCCGTTGCTTCCTGCTATTGGTGTTGATGGTGCCTGATTTACAATTACATTGATTGTGGAAAGTAAACTTGTACAACCATTCAGTGTAACAGTGGCTGAATAATTTCCTGAATTTAAAATGGTTGCTGCTGTAACAGTTGGGTTTTGAATAGTACTGCTGAACAAATTTGGTCCACTCCAACTAATAGATGCGCCCGAAGTAAAATTTGAAGTGAGATTTAAGTCACTACCTTCACAAATCGGACTGTTGCTTGCAAGCACAGGAGAAATAGGAGTTGGATTTATTACAACAGTAATAGTTGATTGCAGACTTGAACATCCATTAATTGAAATGATTAAAGAATAATTTCCGGAATTTACAATAGTAACATTAGTAATAGATGGATTTTGCAAGTTGCTTGTCCATCCATTTGGTCCTGTCCAGTTATAAGTTGCACCTGCAACGGCTGTTGTCGTTAAATCCAAAACTGCTCCTTCGCACAAAGGAGAGTTAGAATTTATTATTGGAGCAGATGGATTAAATATGCTTACCTGAATCGAATCTATGTTTGTACAAGCTGCGGAAGTAACAGTAACAGAATAAATTCCTGATTGTGTAACAGTTAATATTGAATCAGTTGAATTATCCTGCCACAAATAAGTTGCATTTGCATTTGCTGCATTAAGTGTAACAGTATTACCAACGCAGATGGTCGTGTCATTTCCAAGATTCAAATTGATGTTGCAGTTTCCAAATGAAAAATTATCAATTTGTGTCCAATCTGAAAGTCCTCCCGCGCTAAGTTGAACAGTAATATATTGTCCGTTAATAGGAGCAATAAAAGTACAGGTCCGTTGTACCCATGTTCCATTAAGCGGAGCTGGTGCTACATAAACCGAAGTTCCAAAAGAATTATTTAAAGTAGAAACACCAATTTCAACAGGCGGACCACTGGTAGAAAACCCACTCCCCCAACAACCCTTATCCCAAAAAGTAAAAGTATAACTGTTACCGGCAACTAATGCCGATGAAAGTTGCATTGCAATCGCATCGGTTCCAGTGCCAGTTAGTGATGTGTACCAACTTCCATTCTGCGCCAAACCGCAATAAGTAGGCGAAGTAATTATATCCATATCTCCATACGAACCAAAGGCAGTTGTATTAGACATGTATCCATCAAATGCTGCATTGGATAAATTTATTTGATCAAATCCTGCTGTATTAATTTCAAAATCACCGTTCAAAAAAGTTTGTGCAGAAATTATTTGAGAACAAAAAATTAAAATAACAAAACTAAGATGTTTAAACATGAACGGTTATACCTTTAATTTTATTCTGATTTTATTATGGTTTCAAAGTTAATTAAAGCAAACTTAAGTTAATGTTATTCTTATCAAGGGTATTACCTATCCAATTTAAAGTCAGAAAGTTTTGTTTAATTGATTTTTAAATCTTGATGCAATCCATGAATCTTTCACCTGAATTTTCCAATTATTTTTCATCTCATTAAGCGATGTAACAGTATTATTGAAATAAAATGTGGTTGGTTGAATTTCACCCGATGAAATTTTTTCATTCAACTGAGAAAGTTGCAGATCAAATAGTTTTTCGTTTTCCTCAAATAATAAACCTGAGCGATCTAAAAGTGAAAGTTGAAAACGACTTTCTATTTCGCGAATAAATTTTACTGATGAATCTATACTGCAACCACTCGCCAGGTTGAGGGATTCATCAACTATTAAAATAAGGAAACGATTCAGCAATACTTTTCCTGTTGCTTTTAATTCCTGCTTGTGTGCAGTCCATTCTTTTGAAAAATTTTTCAATGCGGTTTCAATTTCTGTTGATTCGATATCAGACAAAGTTCTATTGCTTTGATATATCCAAACTTTTGAGTTTGGGTGAAAACCTACGGTGAAATTCCAGTTGAGCATTTTTGATTTATTAAGAATTACAAAAATAGAGTAAATAAAAATTTATTTCTGCACTACTAATTTTTCCTGATAACTCTTTCCAGATTCATCTTTAACTATACAGAAATAAATTCCGGAAGGAATATTCTGAAGTGTAACGGTTTTTGATGACTCATTTGGTTCTAAAATTATTTCTTTTTCCAATCTGCCAAGCAGGTTGTAAATTGAAACAAATCCTTTTGACTTCAGATTGTAAGTCAGAATGAAAGAAGCGGAAGCTGGGTTCGGAGAAATATTCAAAACACTTAAACTTTGAACTTCATTATTTGAATCAAAATAAACCGGATTCTTTAGATAGCAATTACAATTAGAGATATTTGCTGTATCTGCTAATGCCGTTCTTATACTATCTAGTTTATACCGATACCCGGAAATGATTGTTTGGTAAGCAGCGTTATGAATTAAATTATTTAACTGAAATGGATCTGATTGCATGTCAAACAATTCCTCTGTAGTTTCGGAACAATAGTATTTATTGAATTGAAAAAAACGATCACGAAAAGTTCTTAATGCGGGTATGCTATCGTTAGGGTAACCGGACATTTGCTCATACAAAAATTCCTTCCGTTTAAAATTTCCTTCAATCACTTTATGAATTGAAACGCCGTCAATTCCAAAAGTGTCATCAATTCCTGCTGCATCCAATATTGTTGGCGCAATATCAATATTCAAAGAATAAGAACTGTCAATCACTGTCCCTTGCGCAAACCATAACGGATACCTTATTAAAAGCGGAATTCTCATGCATTCTTCATACGGAAAAGATTTACCGGATAATTTATGTTCGCCAATAAGGTAACTATTATCAGTAGTGAAAATTACCATAGTATTATCTAATAATCCAAGATTTTGAAGGGAATCAAGAATTCTATTTATACTTTGATCAACTCCTGCCATTACTTCCATATATTTTCTTTTAACATTTTCAAAACTGCTTATTGAATTCATTGCTCCATTCTTATACAGAAACGATGGATAATTGCTTTGATACTTAATAAAATTTGCAGGAATATTGAAATCAGTTGAATCAAAAATATCTGTAAATTCCGCTTGAGGAATGTGAGGATAATGTGGTGCATTATGACAAAGCATTAAAAAAAATGGAGTATCAACTCGAGAAATAAGTGATAATGTGCTGTCAGTTAAAAAATCAATCATATGCTCGGTTGCAGGAACGCAAGTATTAAAATACCAACATGTATCATTATAATAAGTTGATTGGTTTGGCGACCAAAGCCAGTAGTTGAATTCCGGTCGGGGATTTCTATGACCAAGCATCCACTTTCCTATTAACCCAACATAATAACCATTGTCATGCAAAATTTCTGGAAGACGAATAACGCTATCGTTTGGATAAGAATAATTATTCTCAGGACCTGTTCTATGACCATATTTTCCCGAATTAATTGCAGTTCTTGCAGGGATGCAAAGAGAGTTTGTTGAATATGCTGTAACAGTTGCCCCCTCATTCCCAATACGATCAATACCTGGTGTTTGAAGAATATTATCAGGATTTAATAAACTAATTGAATTCCATTGCATATCATCAGTTATTATAAGTAAGATATTAGGTCTTGGGTTTTGTTGTGCCAATAATTTTCCGCTTTCACATATTGTAAATAGCAAGATAAAAAGTTGAAATTTTTTTTTCATCGGAACTTAATTATTTTTTAAATTATTCAAAGAGTTTTTTCAATTTAACCCTTTAGCCTCCGCAATCAACTCAGCTAAATCTTTTACCTTAATATTCTCTTCCTGATTTTTTTGCTTAATACCATCGTCGAGCATTGTCATACAGAAGGGACAACCAACAGCAACAATACCGGCTCCTGTTTCCATAATTTGTTCGGTTCGCTCAACACTTACTCGCTTGTTTCCATTGCTTTCTTCTTTAAAAACCTGCGCACCGCCACCGCCGCAACACAAACCATTTGTCTTGCATTTTTTCATTTCACGCAAATCGGCTTTGAAGGATTCAATAACTTGTCGCGGCGCTTCATACACTTCATTCGCACGCCCGAGATAACAAGAGTCGTGATAGGTGATTGCTTTTCCTTTGAGCGGATTGTCTTCCTTCATCACTAATTTTCCTTCAGCAATTAATGTTTGTAAAAAAGAAGAGTGGTGTAACACTTCATAATTTCCACCAAGTGCTGGATATTCATTTTTCAAAGTATTGAAACAATGCGGACATGCTGTAACAATTTTTTTCACGCCGTAATTATTCAGCGTAGTTATATTCTGCATCGCCTGCATCTGCGCAAGAAACTCGTTGCCTGCTCGCTTTGCCGGATCGCCTGTGCAGGTTTCTTCCAAACCAAGAACCGCAAATTTTATTTTAGTGTCGTTCAGGATTTTTGCGAATGAGCGAATGACACTTTTGTATCGGTCATCGAAACTTCCGGCGCAACCAATCCAGAATAAAATTTCTGCCTCCTCTCCTTTTGCTACAACATCAGCGAGCATTGGAATATCTAAACCTTCCGCCCACAACATTCTATCGCTTGGCGAAAATTTCCATGGCGCTCCATTGTTTTCAATGTTGCTCATCATTCCGGTTAGTTCAATTGGTGCTTTTGATTCCTCCATCACTAAATTCCTTCGCAAGTCAATGATGATACTGAGCGGGTCAATCAGTATAGGGCACTCTTCAACACACGCATTGCAACTCGTACATGCCCACAATTCTTCTTCAGTAATATAATTTCCGAGTAATGATTTTCCATCAGTAAAATCAATTCCATGCTTGTCAATATTTCTTCCTATTTCCTCCAACCGATCACGGGTGTCCATCATAATTTTTCTTGGAGAAAGTAATTTACCAGTAATGTTTGCCGGGCAGGCAGAAGTACAACGCCCGCACTCAGTACACGAGTAAGCATCCATCAATTGCTTCCACGATAAATCTGTTACATCCTTCGCACCAAATTTTCCGGGATTTGGATCGGGCGTAACAGTTGCATTCGGGTCTAGCATCAGTTTCACTTCATTGGTAACAGAAGCAAGTGAAGTGAGTTCTCCCTTAGGGGAAAGTTTTGCATACCACACATTCGGGAACGCCAGAAGAATGTGAAAATGTTTCGACCAGATAATGTAGTTTAGGAAAAAGAAAACACCGATAATGTGTCCCCACCAGCAGAAGCGCTCCACCATAATCAACGCTTCAGTAGAATAATTATTCAGCAGCGGAACAATGAATTGCGAGATCGGAAACATCCCTGCCTTAGAATAATGTTCAACACCGCGCGCCTGCAAAATGGAATCCGCTGCATTCATCTTAAGAAAGAAACTCATCAGAATAATTTCGGTGCAGAGAATAATGGTGGCATCAGTGTGAGGCCACTTAGTCATTTCCTTATTCCAGAACCGTGGAATGCGTGCGATGTATCTGCGGCATAAAAAAATTACGCACCCTAACCAAACAGCAATGGCGAGATATTCAAACGAGGCAATTACGAAATTATAAAAACCCTCGGGAAGAAATTGGGCGAGTATGCGATGGGTTCCGAAAATTCCATCTGTTACAATTTCCAGCAGCTCAATATTGATGATGACGAATCCGACATAAACAAAAAAGTGTAACAGTGCAGGGAATGGTCGCTTGAACATTTTCTTCTGCCCAAAAGCAACTAAAAACATTTGTTTCCATCTATCTCTTTTGCGGTCATTGATTTTTAAATCTCTTCCGAGATTTATGTTTCGAATAACCTTGCGAATATTGATAGTGAACATCGCGACTGCAGCGATGAAAAGAATGGAGAAAATTATTTGTGAAATCATTTTTCAATCGTTTATTAAACACTTCAATCAAGTTTGTTTGAAACTAAAACTTTTTGCAGCGTAAAGATGGGTAATTTTAACAGAGAAACTTTTCATTCAAAACCCATGAAACAAATTCTTTTCTACACAGGAATAATTCTTATCGCACTTTCTTTCAATTCTAAAGCGCAGGAATCTGCATCTATGAATCTTGAATTGCGGAATTATATTTTATCAAATCCAAATAACACCGAACAACTTCATGTTCTCGTTCAGGGAAATAATGCTTCTGTTTCATCTGCAATTGAAAATGTTGGTGGAACAATAAAATTTTTCACCCGCGATATTGCTTCAGTAAATATTGAAGCAGATAAAATTTTTCAACTCAGTAATCAACCAGGCATTATTAGAATTGAAGGTCGCCACGGAACAGGTGTTGTGCTTGATGATCAAACTGATATCAACACAAATGTTACACCTGTAAAACAAGGTCAATCTCCATTACCTCAGGCTTATAATGGCAGCGGAGTTGTTGTTGGAATTATTGATGATGGAATTGATATCACACATCCTGATTTTAAAGATGCAAGCGGTAACACGCGAATAAAATATCTCTGGTCACAGATTGATGCAACTGGCGGATCAACTCCAAGTTACGGTTATGGTCAGGAATGGGATTCGGCTGCAATTGATGCGGGCCCTTCTTATGCAGAAACTTCTTCTTACTTCGGGCATGGTTCTATTGTTTCAGGAATTGCAGCGGGAAATCCTCCGGTGTTACACCAATATGAAGGAGTTGCTCCACAATCAGATTTAGTGGTGGTTGCTGTTGACATGGGGTCAAATTTTCTGAATAATATGGTTGATGCTACTGAATATATTTATCAGAAAGCACAATTGCTTGGAAAGCCCTGCGTGATAAATGCAAGTGTTGGCACTTACGGTGGTTCGCATGATGGCCTGGATTTACCTGCAATTGCCATCAACAATTTAATAACTGCTCACAATGGACAATCATTTGTTGCTGCTGCAGGAAACGCAGGCGATAAACTGTTACACCTTCAATATCCTGTTGAAATTGATTCTGCATTCACCTGGTTTAAATACGAGCCATCAATCTCACAGGTGTATTATGAATTGTGGGCTTACAAAAGTCAGTTTGATAATGTGCAATTTGCGCTGGGCGCTGATATGACAAGTCCATATACTTATCTTGGTAGAACAAATTATTACAACATTTTAAATGACTTTACTTTCACAGCTGGATTTGCACAATTAGATGACACGCTTAAAACATGGAACGGCATTGTAATCGGAACTGTAACAGTTCAGGCAGAAACCCTTGATACTACATATCATCTCGCAATCTCAATTCATACTTTAAACACTGCATATTTTTACAGGCTCAGTACAAAAGGTGTTGGCCAATTTGATATTTGGAGTAATCCGGCATTTACCGGAACAAGTAATATGGTTAAACCTGTTAATCTACCTCCTGTTGCAACCTTTCCCGATGTAGCTCGCTATCGTGGTCCAAATCAAGCGCAAACGATTGTGAGCAGTTTTCAGTGCAGCGATAAGGTAATTACAGTTGCAAATTTTGTAAATAGAAATACATGGGTTGATGTAAACAGTACAACACAAACAACAACTGATACAGTTGGAGCAAGAGGTTTAACAAGTAGTATTGGTCCTACACGCGATGGAAAAATTAAACCTGATATTTCTGCTCCAGGAAACAACACTTTCGGCGCGGGTTTACTTTCGTTGATGCCTACATTTATTTCAAGCAACCCTCAAAAAGTAAGTATTGATTCATTGCATATTCTTGATGGCGGAACAAGTATGGCTTCTCCTGTAGTTGCTGGAATAATTGCACTTTACCTGCAACGCTATCCTACACTTGACTGGCTTGCAATAAAAAATGCTGTCATCGCTTCTGCTGTAACAGATTCTTTTACCACTGCTAATGTTCCGAATATGAAATGGGGCTTTGGAAAAATTGATGCCTTTAAAATAATGGATACAGTTATAACAAATGGTTGTCAGGCAACAAATCACTCTTACGGGAGTTTTATTTGTCAGGGTGATGTGTATGATTTTAATGGAGCTACTTTAACAACTGCCGGAGTTTATCACGACACACTGATAAATGCCGCAGGTTGTGATTCAATTATCACTTTTAATCTTTCTGTTCATAGTGTAAATACGACTGTTACACAATCAAACGATTCGCTTACTGCACTCACTTCCGGAAATATTCAGTGGTTGGATTGCAATACACAACAATTGATTTCAGGTGCAACTCAGAATATTTTTGTTCCGATTGTAACAGGAAACTATGCAGCAATTATTAATGAACAGGGTTGCAGTGACACTACCATCTGCTACCAGGTATTTACCGGAATAAATTCAATCGAAAACAATTTTCAGTTTTCAATTTATCCGAATCCGGTTAGCAGTGAATTAACAATTTACAATCCGCTATTTGCTGGAAGCACAATTTCAATTACTGATGTAACAGGACGAGAGATTTTTCAATCAAACAGGAATACCAGTTCTCAAATCATAAACCTTAAATCTCTTTCTCCGGGAATTTATTCATGTTTGATGAAAGACGGACAAACTATATTGGCAGTCAGAAAGTTTGTTAAAATATAAATGGAAAAAAATAAAACACTTCTGCTCTCTGCTTCTGACATTAAGAAAAAGATTGAGCGAATCAGTTACGAGATTTTAGAAAATTGCGATGAAGAAAACGGACTCATCATTGCCGGAATAAAAGAAAGCGGTTACAAGCTTGCTGAAAAAATTTCTAAGCAACTGAAAAAATTTTCTGCAATTAATATCCGCTTGTGTTCAATTTCAGTTAACAAATCAAAACCTGCTGAAAATAAAATTGAGTGCAGTATTGCGGTTGAAGAATTTGCAGGTAAGACTGTAATTATTGTTGATGATGTGGCACACACCGGTCGCACTTTATTTTATGCGATGAAACCGTTGATGGATGTGGCCCCTAAAAAAATTCAGGTTGCAGTTTTAGTTGACCGCAAACACAAACAATTTCCTATTGCAGCAGATTATGTCGGCTTGCTGCTCTCAACCAACATGCACGAACATGTAACAGTTGAATTTGCTGATGAAGAAGCGGTTTATCTAAGTTGACAATAAAGTCATCTTTAATTTTTCCTTTCAAAAATGAATATCGAAACACTTAGAGAATATTGTCTTTCGAAAAGGTCTGTTGAAGAAACTGTTCCCTTTGGTCCCGATGTTTTAGTTTTTAAAGTGATGGGGAAAATGTTTTTGCTGCTACCACTAAATCAAGAGAAATTACAATTCAATGTAAAGTGCAATCCCGAAAAAGCAATTGAATTACGCGAGCAATATGATTGCGTTCAACCCGGTTATCACATGAGCAAGCAACACTGGAATACTATCCATGTTGATGGAACTGTTTCAACCAAACTATTAAAAGAATGGGTAGATGATTCCTATAACATGATTGTAGAAAGTCTACCAAAAAAAATCAAGGAAGAATTTCTGAAGAAATAGAATCAAACTGACTCTAATTGCCTGGCCAAATCTTCAATTGAAATATTTTCTGTATCAATTTGAATTCGAGCAAGAGAATAAAACGGTTCGCGTTCTTTCATTTTATCTATAATGAATTTTTGCAACTCCTCTCCTTTCCGATTTTTCAAAAGGGGTCTTTCCTTTTTCGATTCTGCAATTCGTTTCATCACTGTTACAGGTGAAATTTTCAACCAGACAACAATTCCACTCTGTAACATCCAATTCATATTATCATGAATGCAAGGAGTGCCTCCACCGCAACTGACAATATAGTTTTTATTCAGATTCAATGATTTTAAAATTCTGCTTTCCGTTTCGCGGAAATACTCTTCTCCTTTTTCGCCAAATATTTCTGTTACAGTTTTATTTTCTGCACCTTCAATTTTTCTATCTATATCTACAAATTCTCGGTTGAGCAGTTTTGCTAATCGCTTTCCTTCGCGGGTTTTTCCTGCAGTCATAAAACCAATTAGAAAAACTGTTTTCAATTTCTGGTCATTATCTTTTTGAAATGCGTGGGTCAAAAACACCATACAGAATATCAACAAGAATATTTATAGCAACAAAAACTGATGCCGCAAATAACACGGAACCCATCAGTACCGGGAAATCATTTTTATTCAATGCTTCTACTGTGAGTTTTCCGATTCCATTCCAACCAAAAATCATTTCAATAAAAAAGGCACCTGCTAACATTTCAGCAAACCAACCTGAAACCGCAGTCAAAACAGGATTTAATGCATTTCGAAGCGCGTGTTTGAAAACAACTTTTGTATATCCCAATCCTTTAGCTCTTGCCGTGCGTACATAATCCTGTGATAAAACATCCAACATACTGCTTCGGGTAAGTTGAGTGATAATGGCGACAGGTCGCAATCCTAAAGTGATAGCAGGTAAAACCAGATTGCCCCACATCAAATGAGTATTGCCAAAAATATCAGGCATAAAAAAAGAACCCGTCATGCTTAAACCTGTGAATGACGATAGAACAAATGCAAACAACCACTGTAACAGTATTGCCGAGAAAAAAGAAGGAACAGAAATTCCTAGTACAGAAACAAATAACACCGAACTATCCAACCAGGTTTGATGTGCAACTGCTGCAACGGTTCCTAAAAATATTCCAATCACAATTGCAAAAATGATGGCGGCTATCGCAAGTACAATTGTATTCGGCAATGCTTCAGAAATAATTGCCCCAACGGACTTTTGCGTTTGATATGATTTTCGCAGATACGGAAATTTAAAAACGAGCATTCTTTCTCCAATTGAAAATAATGGAGTGTAACAGTACTTGGTTTTATTTTCTTCAGAATTATAATGAATCGAAATCGGTGAAATATCATTCATGTACAAAAGAAACTGAACCGACTTTGGTTTATCTAATCCGAATTCTTTGTTAACTGCCTCAATGGAACTTATATCTGTTCGCTGTCCCATCGTCAGCATCGCAGGATCACCGGGTAATGCCATGAATAACAGAAACACTGACACAACGACTCCTAAGAGAACTAAAAAGCCATAACCAAGTTTTTTAAGAATGAAGCGAAGCACGGTTTACAGAATTAACTTTCACGAAAATCATTTTAAAAATTTTCGGTTCAATAAAATATTATCAACTCAGCTTTCTGCCTTTGAATATTTGAACAAGCAATAGAGTCAACAACCAGCCAACCAACCAAAATTTTTATAGCCGAGCCAGGAAGAGTGGTTTTAATCATGCTCCACCAATTAACACTTAAAAGGGAAAGCCAAAAACCTCCGATTAATAAAATGAGAAAGTGCCCGAATATCCAAAGTGACAAATTCAATATTGGTTTTTGAATTTTTATTTTCTCCGCTAAAAACCCAACGATAATTCCGACAACTAAAAATGAAATCAAAAATCCTCCAAACTGTCCGGTGAGTTTTTCAAACCCCGAAGTATATCCTGCAAACACAGGAACACCCATTACACCAAGAATCAAATAACTGAGAATTGAAACTGCTCCGATTTTCCAACCAAACCAGATAGCAACAAGTAAAACTGTAAGCGATTGAAGTGTAATCGGAATTTCCCCTTGAATATTAAATTTTACAGGACATAACAAACAAAGAAAAATTACTGAGAGAAAAATTTTAATCAATATATCAACCAATATATTAGTTGAAAAATGGAAGTACTGATTAAACATTCAGAAATGAAAAATTACTTAGTAAAGAATTTATCATTCAGTTTTTCAAACGAAGGAGTTTGATGATAATGCCACATACCCATTACAGTTGAACCCTTCATCAGCATAATTCCGGGATTGCTGCGAATCATTGTTTTTAAAACAGTTCCATCACAGTAGTAAAACGGAAAAGCTGCGTTTACTTCATGGCGAAATGGATCGGTGATAGAATAATCTGTTGAAGTCAATCCAATTGTTTTCACCCCATGCTTTGCACATTCATCAGCAAGTTTCACAATATCATCGAACGAATTTTTACTTGCCTTTGTCAGGTCGTAACAAATAATCCACAAACGATAATTCGGGTCATCTAAAATTTCGGCTGTTACATCAGGACTATCTTCACTCCATATTTTAAAGTCAGTGATTTTTGGTTTATCGCCCTCAACAATCACTTGATTATCCTGTTTCACAAATTCATGATTCGCCATCCATACTGAATCAGAAAAAGGCAATTCGCTCATCAGATATGCCTTGTCTTCATTGGTAGTTTTGTCTTTGTAAACCAACTTCAAAACTGTGCTATCTCGTTTTGCTCCCGGAGCCAAAGTCATTTGCTCTCTTAAATTATTCCCTACCTTGTAAGCACGAAAATCTATTATTGGTAAATAACAGTAACAGTACACAGTAAACAAAGTTGGAATGAGTACAGCCATGGCCACATGAAACTTGCTCCACTTCAAATTAAATATTGGGGAAATTTCTTTTCGATAAATAAAAATTACCAAGATGAAAACAAGCAACACAATATCTTTTGTAAATGAAGTCCAAGGTGTGAGGTGAAGAAAATCACCGAAGCAACCGCAATCGCTAACAGCACCGGTGATAGCACTGTATCCTGTAAGGAAAGTAAAAAACACAATCAATCCCAATAACATCCAGGCAGTAAACTCCATGAACTCACCTAATAATAAAATCACTCCAAGCGCAATTTCCAAAACACAAATTCCCATTGCCATATACACCGTCAGTGGAATTAAAAACGGCATGTGAAAAATCTCGAAATACTCATCGAGTTTGTACGAAAACCCAAGTGGGTCATTTGCTTTTATAAATCCTGAAAAAATGAACAGGCATCCGACAAAAATTCTTGAAAATGTAATTGCTGTTTTTTTCATCATCGTTCGATCAATTTAGGGATTGCGAGTTAACTAAAATCATTCCTGATTTTCAAATAAATTATTTTTCCTTCGCTTCTTCAATTTTTATTAAGGCAAAAATGCTGTAGTTAATCATATCAAAAAGATTAGCGTCAACGCCCTCGCTTCCCATTGTCTCTCCGCAGTTGTCTTCAATCTGGCGTATTCTCAATATGCGCATCAGAATTAAATCGGTGAAAGACGAAACGCGCATGTCACGCCATGCTTCACCGTAGTCGTGATTTTTATCGAGCATCAGATTTTTTGCAGCTTCAATCTTTTTATTGAATAATTCATGTGCCAATTCATTACTGATTTCTTTTCCGGAATCATCATTTAACTCCAATTGAATCAACGCAATCACGCAGTAATTTACAATACCAATGAATTCACTATCTATATTTTCACTCACTTTCATTTCCCGTTTCAAATCAGTAGTACGAATTCGCTGCGCTTTAATAAATATCTGATCGGTGATAGAAGGTAATCGCATCACACGCCAGCTTGTTCCATAGGTGTTTCCTTTTTTTTCGAAAACGGTTCGGCATTGTTCAGCCGCGGTATTGTATTGTATGAGAGTTTTGTCTGACAAGTTTTAATTCGATTTTTACGGTGTAATTATGAGCCGCCAAAGTAAAAGTTTTCGTCGTGAAGCAAACACTTAACTGTAAAGGAAAATTATTTTTATTGGAACAACCCATTGTAATGGGAATTCTGAATGTAACTCCCGATTCATTTTATGACAGCGGGAAATTTTCTTCAACAACTCACCTGTTGAATCATGTTGAACAAATGATTTCGGCGGGTGCAGCAATCATTGATGTGGGTGGGCAAAGTACCCGACCAAAAGCAGAAACGATTTCTGTTGAAGAAGAAATTAAAAGAGTGGTTCCTGTTATTGAACTCATTCACAAAAAATTTCCTGATACAATAATTTCTATTGACACTTTCCGTTCTGAGGTTGCAAGGCAAGCTGTTACAGTTGGTGCTTCCATCGTGAATGATATTTCGGGAGGAAGTATAGATGAAAAAATGTTTGCTTCAGTTGGAGCATTAAATGTTCCCTATATATTAATGCACATGCAGGGCACCCCCGAAACCATGCAGCAAAATCCTGTGTATGAAAATGTGGTGAAAGAAGTAAATGAATTTTTTTTGAATAAAATTCAATTCCTGCGTGAGGCCGGAGTAAAAGATATTATTCTCGATGTTGGATTTGGATTTGGAAAAAATGTAGAGCATAATTTTTCGCTCCTGAAACATTTGAGCGAGTTTAAAATTTTCGATTTACCGATTCTTGCAGGTATATCGCGCAAGTCAATGATTAATCGTGTGTTGAAAACAACTCCTGACGAAGCACTAAATGGAACCACCGTTTTAAATAGCATTGCACTAATGAATGGTGCAACAATTCTGCGTGTGCATGATGTAACAGAAGCACGACAAGCCATTGAACTTTTCAACCAATACGATGCTGCTGTTTAAATTATTCGGTCACACTTTCGATTACTCTGTTACAGATACTATTGATTTACTGCTTGTATTATTTCTGATTTATTATTTCTATAGAAGAGTTCGTGGCACCCTTGGTGTAAATATGTTTCTTGGTATGCTCGTGATTTATGGATTGTATCGATTAGTTCGTTTTTTCAAATTAGATATTCTTACCGACTTGCTCGGGCATTTTGTAAGTGCAGGTGTTATCGTCATCATCATAGTGTTTCAACCCGAGATTCGGAAATTTTTATTGTCACTTGGAAATGTAAGCGTGTTGGAGCGATTCAAACTTTTCAGAAATCTTCCAATCAACAAAAGACAAAAAACAAAAAAACAGGAAACAGTTATTAAAGAAATTGTTCGCGCGTTAGAAAATCTTTCTTCAACAAAAACAGGAGCGCTTATTGTTTTCACCGACCATTTTCGCTTGCAAGATTTAACCAACCCAGGAGTTCAATTGCAATCGCACATTTCCGAAAAATTATTAGAAAGTATTTTTAATAAGTATAGTCCGTTGCATGATGGTGCGGTGATAGTTGCGAATCAGCGAATCATTTATGCGGGCAGTGTATTGCCTGTTTCGGAAAGCATGGAATTGCCTGAGCGAATTGGTTTGCGTCATAGAAGTGCAGTTGGAATCACAGAAAACTCCGACGCGATTTCAGTCGTTGTTTCGGAAGAGAGCGGAAATATCAGTTACGCCCGTGATGGAAAATTGAAACAAAATCTTTCGAAAGAAGAAACCACTAGACTAATTACCGATTTAATTATCGGAAAAATCTGACGGAAGGATTTTAATATTTCTTTTTTTTCTGCTGATAATTGTATTCAGCATTTTCAAAGGATAATCTTAAATAAATATTTTCAAAAAAACTTGTTCCGTAACTTTAAAGTTACTTATATTTGCGTAACTTAAAAGTTACTCATTATGCAAAAAGAAATTAAACACACATTTTATTTCAGTCAGACACCGGAAGAAGTCTGGGCGTATTTAACAAAGCCAGAATTGATGGAACAGTGGCTGATGCCAAGCGATTTTCAGCCCGTGGTTGGTTATCATTTTCGTTTTACAAATCCGGGTGGACTTACTTTCACTATCTGTGAAGTGCTGGAAGTGAAACCATTCACAGACCTTAGTTATGTATGGAAAAACGATTGGAGCAAAACCAAAACTCCTTTTACCTCAAAGGTTAACTGGACACTGACTTCTATTGAAGGCGGTACAGAATTGTTGCTGGTGCACAGCGGATTTGAGTTGTTCAAGGATCTAACTGCTCACAACGGTGGTTGGATATTCTTATGCAACAAATTGGGTGAGCTTTTAAAAGCATCTGCAAAATGAGAACACAAACGCTTGATGCTTTTCAAGTAATTGCCGACCCGAGCAGACGGCACATGTTACAGTTGCTTTCAAAAAAAAGTTTAACCATCAATTCGCTTGCAGGAAACTTTGACATGAGCCGGCCTGCTGTTTCCAAACACATAAAAGTTTTGTACAGTGCAGGATTCATTTCCATCACAGGCATTGGCAGAGAACGGCATTGCATACTCAAACAAGATGGCTTCAATGAGTTACAGGATTTCATCAATTACTTTGATAATTTCTGGATAACGAAACTTAAAAAATTGCAAACCATTTTAAATAATAAATCAAAATGAAAGATCAGGATTACAAAACAACCATTTTGGTTGACCAGTCGCCGAAAGAAGTTTTCAATGCCATTAATAATGTTCGCGGATGGTGGAGTGAAGAAATTGAAGGCAGTACAGACAAACTCAATGCGGAATGGAACTATCATTACCAGGATGTGCATAGTTGCAAAATAAAAATAACAGAGCTCCTTCCAGACAAAAAAGTGGTCTGGCTGGTGATGGATAACCATTTCAGTTTTACAAAAGACAAGAATGAATGGAAGGGCAATAAAATTATTTTCGAGATAACTGAAAAAGAAAATAAAACACAACTCCGGTTTACTCAAGTGGGTTTAGTTCCCGAATATGAGTGTTATGATATTTGTCAAAACGCCTGGAGCACTTACATTCAAAAAAGCTTGCACAGTTTAATAACCACTGGCAAAGGACAACCCAACAGCAAGGACAAACCACAAACTGAAGATGAAAAAAAATTGACTGCAGTTGATTTTACAACTACCTTTTTTGTGAATCAAACACCGAACGAAGTTTTCAATGCTATTAATAATGTTAGCGAATGGTGGCAGGGAGAAATTGAAGGCAATACAAAAAAACTCAATGATGAATTTAACTATCGCATGGAGGAGATTCATTTTTCGAAACAAAAGTTAACTGAAGTTATTCCCGACAAAAAAATAGTATGGCTTGTTACTGACAGCAAACTGAGTTTTACAAAAGACAAAACCGAATGGACAGGGACAAAAATAATTTTTGAGATTGCTGAAATAAATAACAAAACACAACTGCGTTTTACTCATCTTGGATTAGTAAATAAAATTGAATGTTACGAAGCTTGCTCAAGTGCCTGGCAGCAACTTGTTCAGGAAAGTCTTTTCAGTTTGATAACAAAAGGTAAAGGCAAGAAAGTTTTTTAAATCACAAAAGGAACAAACAAAATTTGACTGTTACAGATTTGTAGTTAATATTTTTTCCTTTTCAACTGAGCGCTTTTCTTCTCATACTCTGCATATACAAATTGCAGAAACTCATAAACATGTTCTTCTTTTTCAGAATACATATCGGCCTTCACTAAAAACTCTTCAATCACTTTTCGTTCTGTTACACTCAGGGTTTTGTCCTTCAGCTTTTGTTCGTTGGCATGTTTGAGTGCCGATAGCTTTAACAGGTTTGCTTTTGTTCCTTTCCAGCCGTTACAGGATTTTTCTTCTTCAAGGGAAATGAATTCGCCATCTTTTTCTTTTTGCTCTACAATGGATATTAACGAGTTGCAGAGTTTTACAATTTTCTTTTCGAGTGGCGATAAATATTTTTCTTCTTCCTTCATTTGTACAAAAATAGCGCACTATCCCGCTATATAAAAAGCAAGTTTCAGCGCAACATTATCTTTCCAATTAGGGAGCGAATAAAATCCCCATCGGTAATATCCGCCAACACCAATTCCTAAGCGAAGTGCGCCAAAGAATTTTTTACTGATGAGATTGTTAAAAATCAAACCGGATTCGGTGTACGGTTTATTGTTGTTAGCATTTAAACTCACATCAATTGGTTTTCCATCTACTGAATGCAATTCAGGATGCGAAAGCTTTCCAATGCCAATGCTATTCGACAACAAAACTTTCGGTCGAAATTTTCGTGCTTTAAAAATCAACGAACCAAAATCCTGCTCCCAGAAAACCGCCGCATAAGCATCATACACAAATTCATTCACGCGCATGGTTTGAAAATTACTGTAAGAATATAATCCATAACGGGTGTAATTTCCTTTGCAACTATACAATTCTGAAAGTGGAAGCGGTGCATTCACATAACCTGCAAATCCTTGCAGGTAGGTGTATCCGATTCTTTTTGTTGGAAATTCGGAAGTGAATTTTACATCGAACTTCCAGTAATCATACTGACCATTATAAATTTTTAATCCGTGTGTAACATTGAACCAGATAATGGGCCACGGATTATTTACATAAAAATTCTGCCCGAACGATTGCACAATTTTTTCTTTATAGGCCCATCGACCTGATAATTCAAATCCGGAAAAATTAAACGGTGTATTTATTCCTTCCGAAGAATTATTGTTTAGGTATTGATAATCATAAACAGGATTTCGTTGCGCTTCAAACGCAGCAATTTTAAAATTGAGGAAACGAAAACTTCTGCCTGTAACAGAAATTTCATACCGGTCAGTAAAATCGAAGCGGTCAATTAAAGTGTTACGGAATTTTTGTGTGTTGCCAAAAAAATTATCTTTATAAAAATTTAATCCTCCTGCTTCTTCCAGATCATGACTGTAACGGAAATTAAGAGTGTAATTAAATTTTTTATTAAATATAAATTTTAAATTTCCTCCATACTTCCAAGCCATATCATTCAAACCAAAACCAGCGTAACCTCCCAACTTAAACCATCGTGCAGTTTTATCATTCGTCGTTAAACCAATTCCGAAACGATAATTTTCTTTCACATTTATTTTAAGAATGCTCGAAATATCAATGCTGATAGGCCCAATCGGAAATTCACTGCTGAGCAACCCATTTACAATATTTAATTTCCCATCCAGGTGGCGCGCGTGACCAAGACTATCTAAATCGTGATAAGTTTTAATTTCCTTTTGCGACAATGAATCACCACGGATTGAATTCCAGTAATCATCTTTTTTATTTCCTGCAAGTGGATCAATTTCCTGAGTGATTCCGTCAAAAACATTCTGAGCTATTTCAGGATTTATTTTCACACTATCGAGATACGAGCGCCCCTGCATAAAAACTTTCAGTCCCGGTTTCAAAAAATTATTGTAATGAATATCGGTATTGTAACGAGTGGGAAACCAATGCACTCCATCGGGTTTTGTGTAATCCTGTTCAATCTTTACCACCATTGCCATTCCGGCTGTATCAAAGGGTTCGGCTGTTACATGTTGAACTGCATAGCCATCTGAATTAATAAATAACATTCCTTTCAGCGATTTGAAATTTTTTCCCTTGCGCGGTTTAAAACTGATATGAAATATTGTATCAGTGCCCTGATAAGTTGTATCCTCAATAGCGAAGAAATAATAATTCGGACTTCCGTGACTCACAGGGTTTACATAATCAATATTAACAAGCGTGATGTAATTAGTATAAAATGAAATTGGTTGCAACTGCGATGAAGCAAGAGTAAAAGAAGGATCTTTTAATCCGCTCACCTTAGAAGCAACAACATATTCTTTTTTTAATCCGGGAGTTTTATACTTTGTCTCAATCATCGATTCCATTATCATCAGATAATTTCCTTTCAGGTATTCAAACATTTCGCGGGTAGTATCATTCTTTCTGTCTTTAATCACTTTAGCATTTTGTGCATCGGCTGTGAAAACATATTTGTTATATATATTAAACGAATAGGAGTTTAATTTCTCGGGATTGTTTTCGTCGGCATGTTTAACAGCTTCGCGAATAATTCTGTTTGCAGGATTTTCACCAGCAAAAACTGTTACATCAGTCAGTTGCTGTTCTTCAGTTTGTAATAGAATATTTAATTGCGTTTGTTTTCCTTTTGAATTGAAATCAATTTCGCGAACAGTGTATCCAACATAACTGACTGTGATATGAACAGTAGGTTCCTTAGTGGTAAATGAAAATCTTCCATCCATATCTGTTCGTGTTCCGATGGAGGTGGAATGATTTAAAACAATTGTTACAAAAGGTAAAGGTTCATAAGAAACAGAATCCATCACCTTGCCCGTCCATGTATATTGGGCATACGAAGAAAATGAAATGAATGAAAAAAGAACAAGTGTAACGGCGAATAGAAAATAATTCCGACTCGTAAATTTCTTTTCAGCCTCCACACAATTATTTTCCAATTGCATCAGAATTTATTCTTCCACATCATCGACTCAATGGGTTTGATAGTTCGCTTATTATACTTGGCGTTTGATTTTTTATTGTAAAGATTTTTTACATCGCCTTCCACCACAAAATAAATCAATTGCCCAATTGGCATGCCCGCATAAATGCGCACGGGTTGCGAAACCGAAATCTCCAAAGTCCAGGTGTTACAGTAACCGACATCTCCCTTTCCGGCGGTGGCGTGAATGTCAATCCCTAATCGCCCAACACTTGATTTGCCTTCAAGGAATGGAACATGGGCATGTGTTTCAGTATATTCTTCTGTTACACCCAAATACAAAGTTCCGGGCTGTAATACAAAACCATCTTTTGGAATTGTAAACTCTTCAATCTTGTTGTGCTGTTTTGCATCAAGCACCCGGTCGTTGTAGGTTGCCAAATATTTTCCGAGGTGCACATCGTAACTGTTTGAACCGAGACAATCCACACGGAAGGGTTCAACTAAAATATCTCCTTTATCAATTGCTTCAAGAATCGCTTTGTCGCTAAGTATCATGTTTTAGTTTCGGGTTTGTTCTTTCAAATTGTTATTCGCCATGCAATAATACTTCGGTCGTCACTGACTGACACGAGAATTTTTTCTTCGCTTAACCAGCACAATTTATTCACGCTGTTTTTGTGTGACTGAAATTTAGCAAGGTCAATCACCTGAAGTAATTCTAAATTTTCTTCGCTCCAGATTTTAATGTTCTTGTCGCGGCTTGCAGTAGCTAATAAATTATTATCAAGCAAAACAATATCGTTGACAGTGAAAAGATGTGCGGGCAACTTTCTCAATTCATAATATTCATTCAGCACATCGTAGCTGTGTAACAGTGCATCGCGTCCGCCGCTGTATAATTCCGTTTCATCTGAAGAATAACAGAGAGAGAAAACTGAATTTGTGTGAGAAGAAAATTTATTCAGCAATTGATAGTTATCTTTTGACAATATATAAATGAAATTATCACTCGCTCCTATTGCTATTTCATCTCTTGTAGGGTGAAATGAGATCTTTCTTAAACCTCCATCAGCAATGTGAATGCTTTCAATGAAAGTTGAAGTTGTTGGTTCCCAAATGGAAATGCTTCCATCTTTTGATACAACAAATATTTTTCCATCGCTACTCAATTGAATATCAAAAACTGAAGCAGTATGATTTACGAAATGATGAATTTCTTTTTTCAGATTTAAATCAATCACATACACTGCTCCAGACATGGTTCCAATCCATAATTGATTGAGAGGTTGATATAAATACAATGAGAAAATTTGTCCAACAATTTTTGCGACTGCTCTTGGAGATTCGGGATGATTAATGTTCCATTTAATAACTATTCCATCACTTCCCGCTGTATAAATCGCTTCGTTTCCATCACTTATGATTGTATAAACGCTGCCGGTATGTGCAGCAACCTGAAATAATTTTTCAACTTGAATCATTGCGGGCACCAAATGTAATTACTGAGAATCAGTTGAAAATTATAATTACATCATTACAAAAAAAATCATCCACCAAAAAGATTGTGTAAATTATTTCTTAGATATATCGGAAAGCTTAGCAGGGAAACCAACAGTACACCCTACTGGATTCATTCTTTTCAATGGTTGATAATTAAAATAAATTTCTATACCATCAATATCATATTCCGAAGAAAGTGTATCGAGTGGAATCAATACAATTTGTTCCTCAGGGCTTTGCCAATTAACAATAACAACAGTTGAACAACCTGTTGCCCTGTACTTGTGTGAAACCTGACCGAGTGTTACACCCGTATGATTGGTGATTTCCTTTGTTGAATTTGAACTGCTGCCTTCCTTTACAGAACAGCAAGCAATTGAAAGCAATCCGAAAAAAAAAATTATAAGCAATAATTGTTTCATCATTTTTATTTCTAAAATAATTATTGAATTGCAATCTTAGCTACCCGCTGAAAATCAGGTGTACCAATTCTAACGATATAAATCCCTGCACTTAAAGAATTTATTTCCAATGTAGTTTCAAAAGATCGTGAATTCGGGGTTATGTATTTATACTGAATTAGTTTGCCGTTAATATCATAAAGTTGTACAATATTTTTATCGTTCGAAGGGAGATACGCTACTTTAACATCAATCAATTCGTTGTTAAGTGTAACAGTAAGTTCTGTTTCTTTATTTTTATTGATTTGTTCTTCCACTCCTGTGTTATGACATGCTGCAATCTGAAAAGAATAAATTCCCGTTTTAGACCCGTTGTTACAGTACATTCCAGTGTGCCAAAAAATACTTCCATCAGCCGGATCAATTGATGTGTGAGAATAATCTCCAAAGCGATTGCTTCCACTTAGTGTTCCCAAGCCATCAAAAACTACAGTTTCGGGTAACGACATTGTACCAAGAGGATCCGTTGGTAGTCTTCCGGTAAAAGCCAAGCTAACTGGAATTGTCCCTGATGTTTTTGCATAACACAAACCTATATCACCGTTACAGTCCATTGCAATACTTCCACACCAGCGATTTGCAGAATCAGGTGAATAAATTCCTTCCTGGTATAGCGACCACACATTTGTGCTTTGGTTCTGACGAAGTTCTACCCACTTAATACTCCTATGTGTTGAAGTAATTTTTACTCCCCAATTTAACACCACTCTATTTGTACCAATAAAACTATTCCATTGAGCGCGATACATACACACACCACCTATTCCATCCAATTTTTGATTACTTGGTTGAATAATATCATCCCAGTTTTGATCATATGATGAATTAAATGCAGCAGTAGGAATTGTCGCATCTAAAGTGATAGTAGCAGCAGGTGTTACACCCCATGTTACGCCCATTGACCAGATTTTAATGGCATCAGTATTTCCTCCTCCCCAGCCATTATCGGTATAAGAAAACAAAGGACAACGCTGTCCGAAAGGAGGTAAATAACCATCTGCATCTGCTGGCAATGGCAGCCAGAAACCAAATCCAGCATTATTAGGTTCTGCAAAATTTTTACGAATAGATCTTGCATTAGGTGAACCCGCAATCATAGAGTCACGCTCAAAACAAAATACGGTTCCCCCTCCATTATTAGAAGTCATGTAATACCCGTTTTCCCAAATAGAAAATTTTAAATAATCAGGGCTTTGACCTGATGGCATATTAAACTGATAGGCATACCACGAACCTGCAGGGTTATTAGTTGCAGAAACAGCAAGCGCAAATCCAGAAAAAAATCCATCTAACTGCGCAACAAACCAACGATCAGCAAACCTATCATACATAACTATGGGGTCACCTGATGAACCGGACCCTGTTACAGTTCCAACATCGCCATTAAATACTGTTGATCCACTTCCATTTTTATTATAGACAGCAAATGGAGTTGCATTTACTGATTGAACATATTGAGTCATTCCTGCCGCGCCGCTTGGGTCTTGTGGCATTGAACCCCCGTTTTGACCATTCCATGTTTTAATTACAGTTGGAGTTTTACCACTTCCCATTGTAGATTGAATTGTTGAAGCGTCATTACCATATTGCGGACCGTCGGCTTCACTAAATAAGAATTTCTGTGAAATGCGATGTTCTCTATCCGGCATTTCCTTAGCACCTTCAAAATCCATTTTATCAATTTCACTTTTTGTAAAAAGTGTGTTAAGCGGTTGAGTAATCTGAAATTTAGTGGCTTTGATAACATAAGTTTCGCCATCAATAACACCAGGACCTGCCGTTGGCAATTGTTGTTGAGCAAAAAGTTCTGTTGAAACGAGTACAGCTAAAAGCGCGATTAATAATTTTTTCATGATCTAAAAGTTTATCTTTTTTATCTATTCAGTAAAAAAATGGTTTTCAAAATAGCTGGTAAAATTCCGTTGCTATTAATTGGCAATAAGAATAGGTAATTATTGTTAACCCAGGAAACATTCAGATTTATTTCCTGATTAAAAACTTTTCATTATAAACTTTTCCACTTTCTGTAATTATCAAAATAAAATACATTCCAGCAGAAAGTGTTTCAACATTCAGTGACTCTGTTACACCTGATAGATTGTCTTTTTGAACAACCATTTTCACACCTAATGAATTATAAATTTCAATCGATTTAAAAACTTCCACGCCATTGCTTTTTAAAAATAAAAGATTACTGGTTGGATTTGGATAGAGTAAAATCTTATCGTTATAAGGTTCAGCTGATTCCATTTTCATGGCAGGAGTCGTAAAAGTTTTTAATGTGCTCCAGGCACTCCATACAACAGGGCTTGCATTGCACTTGCTTCTTACTTTCCATTCATATGCGGTGGATGAAATTAATGAGGTTATAATTTTATACCCAATATTAGTTGTTATATTTTTTGATGTCCATGATGTTGTTCCTGACTTTCTATAAATAATCTGATATGCAATTGCGCACATGTTTGTATTCCAATTTAGTGTTGCTGACGCAGATGTAATATTTGTTGTTGCTGTGTTAGTTGGTTTTGGGCAAGGATTGCAAACAACAGGAGCAGAAAAAATGCGCTGATAATTTGCAGCATACGAATAAGCACCGTTACAGTTGGCAACTGCATCCCAATTTACCGACCATGTCATCATTCCGCGAAGAGTAGGATAACCGCTTATGAGTGAAAGCGTGTAAGCACCCGGACGAGGGCCGGTTCCGCGCAAATAATCTATTGCATCTTTTACAATTGCCGTATCAGTATAACCACCACCCGCTGCCGAAGAACACGCAGGTAATCCAACCGCGACCTTACTTGCGGGCAATCCATTGAACATCCCGCCCGCAGTATTGAAACCATGAATCACCGCTTCACTCATTGCAATAATAAAATCGGCTGTACCTTGTGTATAAATATTCCCATCAATTCCATACATACTTCCACTGTTATAAAGCTGAACTTGTAAAACATCTATGGAATCACGCAATGCATTTATTACGGGAAGATAGGCGCCCCATATTCCTCCATAAGCCGACATGCCGCCCTGAACAAAAGCAGCTTCGGGTGCCATTGTGAGTACTAATTTTTTGTTGTGTGAAGCATGATAACTCTGCATTATTTGTTTCACCGCATCAATCAGGTTAATAATTTTTGTATCAGTCGGGTTCGCAATTGTACCACCACTGACTGTTACACTGCTTCCTTCAAAATCAATATCTATTCCATCGAAACCATAAGTATTAATAATGCTGAGCATTGAATTAATAAAAGTTATTTTCTCAGTTGCATTATCCAACGAAACAGGTGAGGATGCACCGCCCATGCTTATCAGAATTTTCTTTCCCTGACCTTGCGAGGTTTGTATCTGAGAAATAAAATTTGCTTGTGTTACACCATCAGGTGCAAACTGCATATTATAATCAGTGCCCGCAGCAGGAACAGCAAACGAAACTTCAATTACATTGTATCTCGAGTCGACTGAAGTGAGTTGAATGTATGGTGCGCTTGCATCATTCCAGTTGTGCCAGTATCCGACTAAAGCAGGGTTTGGCATTTGTGCTTTTGATTGCATAGAAAATAAAATTGCAATAGAAAAAAATGCGATGAAGCAAATTGAGTTGAGCGAATAATTTTTCATTTTGATTTTCATTTCGGGCTAATGTATTGTGTTCAATAAATTTTCTTTAATGATTCGAAAGGCATTTTCCTATCGGTAGTAGATTGAACAAAAAAAATTATTGAATAATTTATTCAAAATAATTTTTATAGTTAATATGGAAAAGTATTTGAGCAAAGAAATAATTACCATACTTTATTTGCGACTTCAAAATCAAAAATATTTTAAAACTATGCAAACAATAATTGGAGCTGGCGGAGCTATAGGAACCGATTTAGCAAAAGCACTAAAACAATACACTTCTGACATTAAACTGGTAAGCAGAAATCCGAAAAAAGTAAATGACACTGATACACTTTTTCCTGCCGATGTAACAGATGCAACTCAAATAAATAAAGCAATAGAAGGAAGTGAAATTTGTTATGTAACACTTGGATTTGATTACAACATTAAAGTTTGGCAAGCAAAATGGCCAACCTTTATGAAGAATATTGTTGACGCCTGTATTGCTTATAAAACAAAATTGGTTTTTTTCGATAATGTTTATGCTATAGGTGGAAATAATGTAAATCACATTTCTGAATCTTCTCCAGTAAGTCCGAGCAGTAAAAAAGGTGATGTTCGCGCTACAGTTGATCTGTTAATTCTTGAACAAGTCGAGAACGGAAAATTAAATGCCATTATCGCCCGTGCTCCGGATTTCTTTGGTCCATTAAATAAACAAGTAAGTTTATTAATGAACATGGTATATGATAATCTGGCAAAAGGTAAAACTGCACAATGGTTTATTAATGCTGATGTTGTTCATACAATGGGATTCACTCCTGACCTTGCAAAAGGAACTGCTATGCTTGGTAATACTCCGGATGCTTATAATCAAATCTGGAATTTACCTGTTGATATGAATTCATTAACCGGCCGAGAATGGGTAAAACTATTTGCTTCTGAAATGAAAACAAAAGATAAAGTAATGGTTCTACCAATGTGGGGGCTTAAACTTCTTGGAATTATTGTTCCGATTTTAAGAGAGATGCCTGAAATGATGTATCAGTTTGATCGCCCTTATAATTTTGATTGCACAAAATTTAAGACTCGATTTAATTTTACTCCGACTTCAAATCTTGATGCTGTTAGACAAACTATTGAAGCATTTAAAAAATAATTCAATCAATTATTTTAACTGTTACATCCAATAGTTTTATACTTAAAGAATATAACTCTAATCAATAATCAAGTACTAATTTTTTTGCATGAAATATTTTCTTAACTTATTCGCTGCCTAACCACCTCATATTACATCATACCTGCAGCAACTGATACATTATAAGAAAATAATCATTGCTAATCAGGATGATTAAAATGATAAATCAAATAGAGTAGTTTATTTTACACTCCTGTCACCCAAAATAAATTTTCAATCTCCGAGTTTGTTAAAATAAATCTTTGAACCAACTACTTTTTATAGAAACATTTGTGCTGGGTTCCGCAACTATTGCCGCTATCTATCATTTAGTTTTATTTATTCAGCAGCGCGATAAGTTCCTAATGTTTTATAGTGCTTATTTATTTTCATTGGCAAGCTATATCAGTTTCAAATTAATCAGCAATAATTACGATCCTTTTCTGCCAACAGATAATGTGTGGTTTTATATTCTTGAAGAAGTGTTACAGGTTTCAATGGTTACCATTTATGTTTTATTTGCCGCACAAACCTTAGAAGTAATTGATAAAAGAAGTATTGTTCGCTCGCTAATGATTGCATTTTTTATCGCTTCCTTTTTATCCATCAGTTATCATATTTATGGTGCCATTGCTTATGGACCTGGAGTTAAATCTCCTCAGGATTATGCTTTATCAAGGATTTCATTAGTAGGAATTGCAACACTTGCATTGTTATTTGCATGGCGAATTCGCACCACAACATTTCAACGAACAATCATTATCGGTTCCTTAGTATATGATACTTCAGGATTGTTAAGTATTATTTCATTTACTCAATATAAACCGGTATTCGGATTAACCGGTGTTGAGCCATATCTCGTGGGTTGTCTGCTCGATATCATAATTTTTTCAAGCGCTTTAGGTTATCGTTTGAAATTAATTGCGCAAGAGAAAAATAATCTTTTGAAAAAGGAGTTAGTGAATCAACTCGAAATGGAAAAAGTGAGATTGGGAATTGCAAGTAATCTGCACGACGACTTAGGTTCTACTTTAAGCAGCATCAGTATTTATAGCGAAGCGGTGAAAAACAGTTTGCTTCAAAACAAAAATGAACAGGTGATGGATCTCATGGATAAAATTGGAAGCAGTGCGCGCGATACGGTTTCAAACATGAGTGATATAGTCTGGGCAATAAATCCTTTAAACGATGATGGAACAAAACTCTTTAACAGAATGGAATCATTCGCTTCTCCCTTATTAAATTCAAAAAGCATTTCATTAAAATTTGATGTTGATGAAGAATTACACTCGGTAAATTTTAAAATGCCGGTTCGACAAAATTTATTTTTAATATTTAAAGAAGTAATTATTAATGCTGCGAAATATTCTGAATCACAAAACATTTTAGTTCATTTTTCAAAAACAGATTCTGAAATGCGGATGAATGTAATAGATGATGGAAATGGATTTGATATTAATAAACCAAAAGAAGGAAACGGATTAAGAAACATGAAAGCCCGGGCAATAGAACTTTCGGGAACAATTGATATTGATACTTCGCAAAAAGGGACAACTGTTACACTTCAATTTCCGGTAGAATCAGTTTTGAATTAATTAGTATCCCCGAATTAGGTGATAGGATTAAACACAACTCATTTTACTTTTGTGAAACTTTCAACCACAATAATTGCAATTTTCACAATGAAATTTTCAATTCAACAAACTACATTTTCAACTACACAAAGTAAATGGCAATTCGAGTAACCATATTTGACGATAATAAACGATTGCTCGATTCGCTTTCTGTTTTAATTGATGGCAGTCCCGGTTTTCAAATTGCAAATACATTTAATGATTGTAGTGATCTTGAAAATAAAATTAAAAAAAGTCAGCCCGATGTTGTTTTAATGGATATTGAAATGCCTGGTATAAATGGCATTGAAGCAGTTAAATTTTTGCAACAACACTTTCCTCATATTAATGTGATGATGCAAACCGCTTTTGAAAATGACGAAAATGTTTTTGCGGCAATATGCGCTGGCGCTTCAGGGTACATTTTAAAGAATACTCCACCTTCTCGAATTCTGGAATGTATTGTTGAAGTATATCAGGGCGGAAGTCCAATGAGCCCGAGCGTTGCCCGAAAAGTTTTAGGATTTTTACAGATGCCTAAAAAGGAAGAGAAAAAAGTTGAAGACGATTTCAATTTAACAAACCGCGAAAAGGAAATTTTATCATGCTTAGTAAAAGGAATGAGTTATAAAATGATTGGCGAAAACTGTAACATCGGTTATGAAACCGTTCGCTCGCACATGAAAAGTATTTATCACAAACTACATGTGGTCAGTATGACATAAGCCGTGGCAAAGGCCATCAATCAGAAAATTGTATTGAATTAACTGTTACAGCAATTCTATTTCTTTAGAAAATAGATAAACCGTTCATTTTTTCATATCCCCGAATTAGGGGATTTTTTTTGGTTACTACTCAACACACATTTGCCCCAATTAAAAAACTAAAACCAAATACAATGAAAAAACTTTTTACAATTTTGTTATTCGCTGTTAGCTGTAACACTTACGCGCAGCAGCTTGTAACCGATCCTGGTTTCGGTAATGGATCATCAAATTATTATTCCATTTGGTATATACCCAACAAGCTGCTTCAGCAGCAGGATAAGAAATTTTTAATTTGTGGTTACGATTACGGCGCTAACAATGATTATTTTAATGTTATAAGAAGGGTATCAGCTTGCGGAATTACCGATTCTTCGTTTGGAACAAATGGAATCGTCTACCATACATTTGATCAGCGAAATTTGGGGCTTGATTATGTACTTCAACCCGATGGGAAAATATTGGTTGCAGGAACACAAGCTTCAAGCAATGCATCTTCCCAGCAATTTCCATTCGTAGCGCGTTATAATATTAACGGGACACCTGACTCTACATTCGGATTTTTTGGGACCAATAAAATAACAGATCAGGCTGGATCTTTTTTTTCTTCTGTTTTTCTTCAGTCAAATGGAAAAATTTTATGTAACAATGCTAAGATATTGATGCGATTTAAATCCACCGGATTGGTCGACAGCACCTTTGGAACAAATGGCGTTTTCTCTATTCCTGACCCGCCTTCTACATGTCTTAATTGTTCTTACGATCGCAACAGTATCATGCGTCTCGATGGTAAGATTATCATTGCAAATTTGGACGGTTCTTCGTTGCTGATTTATTGCATTGATTCATCCGGAGTCGTTGACAGCAGCTTTGGAACAAATGGTTTTGCTGTACCCATAAGTGCAGTGATTGATCAATCCCATATGATTGTTCAAAATGACAATAAGGTAATTGCCGAATTTAAAAATACAAGCTCCCAATATGAATTAGTGCGGTTCAATACAAATGGAACCCTTGATCTCACCTTTGGTACTAACGGACACATCACCATTCCAGTAAACGGTTGGTTTGGCTCTTTCACTAAGTTCCCAGACGATAAATTCCTTGTAAGTTGCAACGACGGTCCGCCAGTATTCAATAAATACAATGCTGACGGAACAGTTGATCCTGATTTTTCACTGAACGGTACTGTTAATTATAATATGATAACTGGCGGAAGAGTTAATGTTGCTTCCGCTTCTACAAACGGTGAAATGATTTTAGCGGGAGGATGGGATATTTCAATTGAACACATGATTGTCAACTCTTCAGTGCCTATGGTTACCCAGTCTGGAAGCGTCTTGCATTCAAATGTGCTGAACGATGGTTGCACCTTTCAATGGTTTTTAAATGGGGGTGCAATTAACGGAGCAACCGACAGCACATTAACTGTAACAGCAAACGGCACTTATACTGTTGAGGTAACTAATATCTGGGGCTGCTCTGATATAGATGATTTTGTTGTTACAACTGTAATAAACAATATCAGCAACCTGAATCAAATCAGCGGTGTAACAGTTTATCCAAATCCAACTACTGATTTTATTACTTTAAGAAATTCTTCCAACAAAAACATTAGCGCAACCGTTTATGAAATTTCAGGAAGATTGATTTCTGCTTTGAATATTAATGTGGGAGAAAACATTTTCTCATTGAAAAATTATGCAAGTGGGGTTTACATGATTGAATTGAAAGATGGAGTTTCTGTTTCAAGAATAAAAATTGTGAAAGAATAAAGAAGATTGATTTCATTGATTTTGTTTTTTGATTTACAATCTTCTTTTAAATAAACGGGCGCTCAAAAAATTTGTGCGCCTGTTCTTATTTCAGATATTCAAATCGAATATTGAAAAGATCTTTTTCTCAGCTCATTCTTTGTCGCACCACTTCATACAACATCATGCCTGCAGCAACTGATACATTATAAGAATCAATTGCACCCGGCATTGGCAACTTTGTAATGTGTGTGCTGAATCGCAGAATATTTTTATCGGCTCCTTCATCTTCAGAACCCATGATGATGGCAGTTGGTAATTTCATATCAATCTGAAACGGATACTCCACTCCTGTCGCATCTGCTGTAACAGTTTGTATTCCATAGCCCATCATTTCTTTTACTGCCTTTACTAAATCGCTCTCTCGTGAAATATGAATTTTTTGTAACGCTCCGGCTGATGCTTTCACTGCATCGGCAGTGAATGATGCAAAACCCTGCGATGGAATAATCATAACATGTACACCTGCTGCATAAGCAGTGCGTGCAATGGCTCCTACATTTCGCACATCGGTTATGCTATCGCAAATAAGCAATAATGGAGTTTCGCCCTGCGCGAAAACATGATTGACAATATCGCGCCAGTCAACAAAATCTACCGGAGAAACTTTTGCTGCGATTCCCTGATGCACGCCGTGAGTAATGCGGTCGAGCATTTCGATTGGAACACTTTGCACGGGTATCATTCGCTCTTTTGCAACAGCAAGCATTTCTTTAAATGCATCGGTGCGAAAACCTTTCTGCACAAAAATTTTTTCAATGCTTCGTTTAGCATTGATTGCTTCTTCCACAGGATGAATTCCGTATATGAGAGTAAGAGGCTTTGACATTATATCAGGAGTTCAATTTTCTTGGTTTCAATTTCGCACCCCGACTGCTTCGGGATAAACTCTGTCACAGAGAAAAATATAGAGGAGTTTCATTTTTTCAGCCATTATTTGTCAATTGTTTCGCACGGAGTCACGGAGAAAAGTACAGAGAGTTTTTATTTAATTAAATTTTTCACTTTTCACTTTTAGTTTTTCATTATCAATCCGCCATTCCATGTCGCCATGCATATCCTTGTCGGTTCCAACTATCGAAATAATTATCGCTTCGGATTAACTGCTGCGCTGTTACACCAAACGGATTTTCTATTTCTACAAATTTGTATCGAACTGCACTTCGGTTTCCGCGTGAGCGATAATACCACCATTCTGCATCTTCATCAAAATAAACCTGGTCGGGTGCTCCGAAAATAATATAGACTAATCCCTTATCGGTTTGCCATCCCTGTTGAAACGAAGTAAAAAATTCATTGGCGAACTGTACACGATTGTAGTATCGTTTTATCATCACCTTAGCATGTTCAATACTTCCACTTTTATCTAACCAGAAAGAATCGACACGCGCTTTAATATTTTCCTGAAGTAAATAATCATATTCTTCATTTTTGGAAATATAGCGTAACGGTTTTGCCATTTGCATCGCTTCAAAAATTAACGGATACGATTCATCGGAACACAGCAAACTGAATTGCAAATCGGAATGAGTAGTGGAATGAAAAACATAAAGCCCCTCTTTCATCAATCGGAATGTATCCTGAGTAGTGAAAACAAAAGCAGTATCAACGCGGTCAGGAAATTTGCAGGGAACGGGATTGAAAAAAGTTGGCGTTGCTAATTGAAACTGATAATTATAATACCACACTCTGAAAGTATCCTTTCCGAAACTGTTACACGCCCGATAAGTGCAATTTGTTTTTGCGTAAGGGAGAATATATTTTTCATTGTACTGCATTCTTTCGGCATAAATAAAACCGGATGCAGTGCTTTGCTTGTTACAGTCAATCAGTTGCTCAAAATGTTTGAGCGAAGATTTTTCATCGAGATGGAGATAGAGATAAGAGTGTTCATTCATTTTCTGATGAAACGGAATTTCGAGGTGGTAGTAATCACCGGAAGGAAAACAAGAGACCAAGATTTTCAAACTATCAAATGCTACTAGTGCATTCATGTTTTCATACAACCTGAAACGAACAAAGAAATGCGCTGAGTCTTTCTGAAACCCGTTTTGTGTAACAGGAATTTCCAACACAAGAATGGAAGTATCGTTTGCCTGATGAATGATTCCTGAATGAGTATATAAGAACGACTGTAACGGTTTGTATGAATCACCAAAATCGATATGCCGCAAATCATAAATCGGTTTGCACGAAATGATAACGGTTGTAAATAAAAAAAATAATAAAACAGATTGCCCTGAAAAAACTTTCGCCCTCATTGATTTAATGAAGGCGAAAGTAAAATTCTTTGGTGAGTGATTATTAATTCTCGTCGCCGTTGTCTTTATCGTTCTTATAAAAATATTTATACTCTTCAAACACCGGGTCAATTTCCTTTTTCAATTCTGTCATCTTAAATGTTTCAGCCATTTGCTGCAACTGTGCAATTACATAAACTGCTTCGTTGATATCGCGCTGGTAGAAACTCATGTTATCGGTTCCAACAGACTTGAAGTAACGAAGGTTTTTAAAATACATCTGAAACAATTTTTCGCCAATCACTTTTCCTTTTTCCGACTGACCGGCTTTGCAATATGATTGCGCAAGCGGAAGCATCAACATGGAGTAAGGAACATTTTTTTCAGGCAAAACTTTCATGCAATAATCTAATACTTCAATTGCTTTTGCTGTATCACCATCTGCCAATTCCTGAGTAGATAACCGAGCGAAATTGCTGCGAAGGTTGCTTACCATTCTCAAAATATTTTCGTCGAGATAAACATCGTATTTATCTACACCACCCCATTGAAATTTGTGCATCACATTGTCGTACATAATATCTGAACGAACAGAACCGGGCAATCCATCGCTCTCTACTTTCTTAACAGGAGTTAAACGATATATCAAACCGTATTGCTGCATGTAATCTGATAAGCCGAGATAATTATCACTGCTTGATGAAATAGCGAAACAAACAGGGCGAGTCCAGTTAGTGCTTTGAATAATATCGAGCACCATCAAATCAGGTTTCATCAACGACGATTTATTCATTTTCCATTCAAGGCGATCAGGAATGCGCGCTGAATCTTTTGCTTCAACAATTCCATTTTCAAGAATGTATTTTTTGTCAACTGGGATGTATAAATTTTTTGTTGGAACATAATTATCGAGTTCATTATAAACCATTGTTTTCTTTTTCGCATCGGTGCTCACCATAAACTGAATGACATCTTTTGCATTGAAGTATTCATTTTTATTGATAGCCGGATTCTCGACATAACGAGTGATATCGTGATTAGAACCGCGCACGGCTTCGGATGGAACCGAAAGCGGAATGGCATCGCTCTCATTTATTTTACGACGAAGATTTTCAATGTACCAGTCAACACCCAACAAACTAAGATTTACAATCCGCACATCCGGGCGGCAACCTTCTACCTCCTGCGCATACCATAACGGATAAGTATCGTTATCACCTTGCGTAAACAAAATTGCATTTTTCGGACAACTTTGTAAATAATTTATTCCAAAGTCGCGCGCGGTGTAACGGTGGCTTCTGTTATGATCGTCCCAACCTTGTGCACCCATAATTGCAGGAGCAGTTGCACAAATTGCAAATCCTGCAAGCGCAGCTAATTGCGGACTCATTTTCGATTTCAACCAATTGTAAACTGCCATCACTCCTATTCCTATCCAGAAACAATAAGCATAAAACGAACCTGCATAAGCATAGTCTCGTTCGCGTGGCTGTAACGGTGTTTGATTTAAGTAAAGTACAATTGCTAATCCGGTAAAGAAGAATAACAACATCACCACTCCGGCATCGTGCTGATCTTTTTTGAAGTGATAAATCATTCCTATTAAACCGATGATTAATGGAATCAGGAAAAATTTATTTCTCGCTTTGTTGTCAGCTAAATAATCAGGAAGGTTTTCCTGCGGACCAAGAAAAGCATCATCAATAAAATTTATTCCTGTTAAAAAATTTCCGTGTTGCTTGTCGTTTGTTAAACCCTGAATATCATTTTGTCTTCCTGCAAAATTCCACAAGAAATATCTCCAGTACATGTAGTTTACCTGATAAGAAAAAAAGAAACCAATGTTATGAGCGAAAGTCGGTTTTTCATCTTTACCAAGATTCAACCACTCTTTATAAAAACGAACATGGCCGGGATCATCATTATCAAAAATTCGCGGGAACATCATTTCATCAGCAGAAGCATATTTCACAATAGGCTTTCTTCCTAACTCTTCATACTTTGTTGCTCCTTTAAAATATTTCATTTCACCATTATCCCAATCAATATCGTTTGGTCGCGCAGTAAAATTCTGACCATATAACAATGGACGGTCGCCATACTGCTCACGATTTAAATAAGAAACAAGATTTACAAAGTTCGATGGGTTACTCATGTTGATAGCAGGATTCGCATTCGCACGAATCAACACCATTGAGTATGACGAGTAGCCGATGATAATTACAATCACAGTCATTACGGCAGTGTGTAACCACGGTAATGCTTTTTGTTTTGAATATCTGTAAGTAAAAAATAATGAGGTGGCAATTAATGCAAACCAGAAAATAATTCCGGTATTAAATGGAAGCCCGAGTGAGTTGACAAAAAAGATATCGATATCAGAACCATAATTTGGAATTCCGGGAATGATTCCGAACTGAACGAAGGCTAAAATTCCACAGGCAATTAAAAATGTTTTAATCACACCCCATGTTGTAACCACATTTGCCTTACGGAAATAAACTACAAACACTAATGCAGGAATCGTTAACAGATTTAATAAGTGAACACCAATTGACAGGCCCATCATGTAACCAATAAATACAATCCAACGGTCGGCATATTTTTCGTCGGCAACATTATCCCACTTGAAAATTGCCCAGGTAACAAGCGATGTAAAAAAAGCAGACGAGGCATACACCTCACCTTCAACAGCAGAAAACCAATTTGAATCGGTAAATGTGCAAGCCATAGCTCCAACAAAACCAGCTCCCATCACAGCTATAATCTGATCCATACTCATATCGCTTTCTTTGGCAGTTGTCATTTTTCTTGCCATTGCAGTAATAGTCCAGAATAGGAAAAGTGAAGTGAGACCTCCCATAATATTGCTCATCAGATTTACACAACTTGCAACATGGTCAGGTCCACTTGCAAATAGGGTAAACAGGCGACCGAGCATAAGAAAGAAAGGAGCTCCGGGAGAGTGCGCAACCTGTAACTTTAAACAACAGCCAATAAATTCTCCGCAATCCCAGAAACTTCCGGTTGGCTCAGCGGTCATTACATAAACAATAGTTGAAAGTATAAACACCGTCCATCCGACAGCGTTGTTAATTCTTTTGTAAGAAGTCATAGCGGCTTATTTGAAAAAGCGAACAAACCTAATCGAAACAACCATATTTCTCAAAAGGAATTGATGAAGTTTATTCGCTGGTGTGTTAATTAATTTTAGTGTTACGCTTACCTCCGAAATCCTGTGTTGCATATACTCTATTCCAATAAGGCATTTTCTTAACTGCTATGCCGCAACCCAGTTCAACATAAACCGGACTTAATACATTTTCGCGATGACCTGCCGATTCCATCCACATGTCCATTATGTCTTTTGCCACATCAAGATAAGTGTAACTGTTGTCGAATTCGGCGTAAGCAATGTTTTCGCCACTGCCGTTGAAACTGCCACCAAAAAATTTAGTGCGTTGATAAAATGCTTTCATGTTCTTCTCGAAATTATTGGTGTGACTGAAGAAATTATATTTTACCATTGAGTTGGAATGATATGTTGCGGCTTTGTTCAAATCATTGGCATAAGTGAAAACTTTCTTCCCATTTAATATCCGTTGCTCGTTGGTGCATTGGAAGATAGCTGCTTCGAGAAGTGTAACATTCAAATTATCCCAATCAACTTTCTGATTGACTTCGGGCAACTGATAAAAATTTTTGTAATCAACAGCGTAATAGACAGCAGGGGGTGCAACAGTGTTACAGAACGCAAAAAAGAACGAGATGATTGCGAGCATGGCGTTTGATTTTTTATATGAACGACCATGTGCCTTAAAATATTGCTTTAAAACAAACTCATCTGTCCTGGTTTTCTGAAAACAGTGAGGTTGAACTCAAACGAATTTTTTTCGGGCATGTATTTTTTCTTTGAGGAAACAAACACATGTTTAATTATTTCCGCCATTTTTCCTTCGCCTTTCATTCTTGTGCTCCAACGCGAATCGTTTAGTTTGCCTCCGTGTGCTTCGGCTATCTGGTGTAACACTTTATCGGCACGGTCAGGAAAGTTTTCATGAATCCATTTTGTAAATATTTCTGCGATTGCTCCGTTCAATCGCACAATCGTGAACCCCGCAGTTCGCGCGCCTGCATCAGCCGCACTCTTCAACAACATCGGAATTTCATGACTATTGATGCCGGGAATTATCGGTGCAGTCATTACCCCACACGGAATATTATTTTTTGAAAGTGTTTCCAGCACATTTAATCTTCGTGCTGCCGATGCTGTTCGCGGTTCTAATTTTCGACGAATGTTTTCGTCGAGCGAGGTTAAACTCACCATCACCATCACTAAATTATCAGCAGCTAATTCTTTAAGAATTTCTATATCGCGCAGTATCAATTGGTTTTTGGTAATGATGCCTACCGGATGCCTGTAACGGTTGAGCACCTGTAACAGTTGCTGCGTGATTTTAAATTTTCGTTCGGCGGGCTGGTAGCAATCAGTATTTCCACTAAGCGAAATCGGTTTCACCACCCAGTTCTTTTTATTGATTTCTGCTTCCAATAATTTAGGCGCATCGGGCTTCACTAAAATCTTCCGTTCAAAATCTAACCCTGCGCTGAAACCCCAGTACTGATGTGTGTTGCGCGCATAACAATAAATGCACCCATGCTCACAACCCTGATATGGATTAAGGGAATAATACATTCCCACATCGGGGCTTTCCACTTCATTCACCACCTTCTTCGGAAACTCTAACAGATATTCTGTTTTTTCATCCACGAGAAACTCTTCATCTAACCCTTCAATATGCTCGGCAGCATACAAATTTTTATTGTAAGGATTATTGGTATTGAGTGTGGCTCCCCTGCCTTTCATTTGCTTCGCTCATTTTAAGTGCATTGCAAAGAAAGTATTTTTGTTTGTATTACAATCTTTTTATAAGTTGTATTAGAATCACCAGTAGGCAGTTTCAGATTCAATAATTATTGTTAAACGCAGGGATAACTTAGTGTAATCCATCTTAGACAATTTTTTAAACCTCGCAATAGCAGAAGAATACAACAAACTCAAAAATATTTCCCGTCTTATCCGAGTGATTGCGCAGCAGCACTCGGATGGGACGGGAAACAATAGGTAGGTAAATTTAGCTTCCGCGTCCAGATTACTATTCCAAGGATCAAGACTTACTTTAATAAACCTAAAATCGAATTGACCATCGCCCGCCAACTAAACCGCTTCTTTTCTTGCTTTACTCCAGCTCTTAATGTTTCAAGAATTCCAGTTTGAAAGGATTTAACTATCGCTTTCGCGATCGCGGTTGGTTCGGGGAAAACCACAAAACCAGAAACTCCATCATGAACAATTTCAGCGAGCCCTCCCACATTCGTTACAATCATAGGAACATCAAATTGGTAAGCAACTTGTGTTACACCGCTCTGCGTAGCGTGGCGATATGGTTGAACTACCAGGTCAGCTGCAGAGAAAAAATATTTCACTTTATCGTTTGGAATAAAATCTTTATAAAGCAGAGCTCTTTCCTTAAGGTTTAATTTTTCAATAAGTTCCAGGTAAGGTTTTTCATCTTCATAAAATTCTCCTGCTACTAATAATTTAAGCGGAAGCGATTTTACTTTTTTGTCATTCATTGCTTCGAGTAAAATATCCAACCCTTTGTAGTTACGGATGAACCCGAAGAAGAGCAGGTAACGAAAATCGAGTGAGAGATTTAATTCTTTCAATGCTTCATCACGCGAAACCTTCTCTCCGAAATTATCATAAAGCGGATGTGGCTGTAACACTGAAGGTTTGGTTCTGTCGAATTGTTTTAAATCTTCTTTCACATTAGCCGACATTGAAACAAATCCGTCAACCGGTTTTACAAAATATTTTGTGAAAGCAACATCGCCGAATCTTTTTTCGTGCGGAATAATATTGTCGAGAATGGAAATGATTTTTGTTTTTTTATTTCGCTTTGCTCTGCGAAGTATAGTACCGAAGCACGGTCCCATAAACGGCAACCAATATTTTACAATGATTAAATCAGGTTGGAGATTTTTTATTTCGTTTCCAACTGCAATCCAATTCAATGGATTGATTGAATTAACTTTCGTTACGATCTTTAAATCTTTAGGGGGCGGTTCTGTGCTGAATTGCGATTTGCCAGGAAATAAAAATCCAGGATATTGCAAACTGAAACTGTAAACTGTTACATCGTGCCTTTCATCGTGCAATGCCTTTGCTAATCGCTCGTTATAAGTTGCAAGCCCACCCCGTAGTGGATGTGCGGAGCCGAGAATGATAATTTTCATCGTGCGGCTTGCAGTTTGTTAATCAATATTCAATTTCGTTTCAACCAAATAACTATTTCTGTCATGAGCACCTCTGCTAACTAATTCAGCTAAAAAACCTGCAACAAATAATTGAACTCCGATAATCATCGAGACAAGTGCGAGATAAAAGATAGGACGCTCAGTCATATGGAATTCCAGCATAAAGAACTTCGCGTAAGTGAGATAGCCTGTCACGATGAATCCAAATAAAAAAGAAAGAGACCCTAACATGCCGAAAAGATGCATTGGTTTTTTTCCGAACCGTGTTACAAAACTGATTGTGAGTAAATCCAAAAAGCCATTAGCAAATCGCTCCCATCCGAATTTTGTTTTACCGTACTTGCGTTCGCGGTGTAACACTTCCTTCTCTGTGATTTTTGTAAAACCAGCCCAACGCGCAATCACCGGAATGTAACGGTGCATTTCCCCATATACTTCAATGCTCTTCACTACTTCTTTACGATAGGCTTTCAACCCGCAATTGAAATCGTGAATTTTTATTCCGCTCATACGGCGTGTAACACCATTAAATAATTTTGAAGGAATTGTTTTAGAAATCGGGTCGTGTCGTCTTTTCTTCCATCCACTCACCAAATCATTTCCGTCTTCAACAATCATTTTATACAAAGCAGGAATTTCGTCGGGACTATCCTGCAGATCAGCATCCATTGTAATAATCACATCGCCTTCCGCTTTAATAAATCCTTCGTTGAGCGCTGCGCTCTTACCATAGTTGCGACGAAATTTTATTCCTTTAATGTTCGGTTTACTGTTACACTCTTGCTGAACAAATTTCCATGAACCGTCCTTACTTCCATCATCCACCAAAATTACTTCATACGAAAAATGATTTTCGTTCATCACTTTTTCAATCCACTGAATTAATTCAGGAAGCGATTCGGCTTCGTTTAAAAATGGAATGACAACGCTAATCTGCATGAGAAAGATGAATGATCAAATGTGAGTTGTGAATAGTTAAAATAAAATTCAAATAATTAAACAGGCGGTTGCAATTCTTTATTTTCTCGCTTAACAATTGCAGCAGAAATCAATGAGAGAATTGCGCCGAGAAACAATGTTCCGCCAATAACCCAAACACCCATCCATTCCGGATTCATAAATTTCTTAGTGTAGCCCATCGCCATTTCAACTTCTTCATCAGTTCTGCCACTACTCAGCATTTGGTCTTCTACCTGTTTCAATATTTCGTCAATCAGTTCGGGGGCGATGAATTTAAAGAAGATGTAGGTGTAAATAGCTGTAACAATTCCAACAAAAATTAATGTGAGATAACCAAAACTGAAAGCTCTACCAAACGAAATATAGCCTCCACACTTTTCGTCGCGGTATGTTTTGGTAGCGAAAATTGCACCCACTAACATCAGGATATAATTCACCCAACCAACTGCTTTGTTAGTAGATAACCCTGCTATATAAATGATAATTGAGAAAGCAATCATTGTTAAAGAAATGATTAATCCCCATTTCAAAATGTGAGACATCATTGGTGGTTTTTGATTTCCCGTTAAGTCAATTGATTCTTGATTCATAATTGTGTGAATTGATTGTGATTAAAAATAGCTACTGCTTTTCCAGTTAACTTTTTGTTGAGTAAAGGAGAATTACTCGATTTTGATTTATTTTTTTCGGAAGTGAAATTCCAATCATCTGTTACACTGAACAGAGTAAAGTTCGCTTCAGCATCTTCTGTAATGGTTGGAATTATTAATCCAAGAATTTTTCTTGGGTTGATGGAAATTTTTTCAATAACGCTTTCTAAAGAAAATGATTTTCCGAGAGAAGAATTTGTTAACGCAAATGAAGTCTGTAAATTAATTGCACCGAAATCAGCATACTCAAACTCGACATCTTTCAATTCAATGTTCTGCGGTTGATGTGCAGAAACTATCACATCAATAGTTCCGTCTTTCAATCCCGCCTTCAACGCAGTTACATCTTCTTTAGTGCGCAGCGGAGGATTGAGTTTGAAATTTGTATCAAATTCTGCTAATTGTTTATCGTCGAAAAATAAATGCATGGATGATACACCGCAAGTCACCTTCACTCCTTTCTTTTTCGCGGCGCGAATTAATTCAACGGAGCGAGCAGTTGAAATCAAACTGAAGTGAACTCTGCTCTGAGTATATTCAGCAAGATAAATATCTCGAACCACCATTAATTCTTCAGCGAGCGACGGCATTCCTTTCAACCCGAGATTGGTGCTCATTACTCCCTCGTTCATGCTTCCTTCGTGCGATACATTTTCATCATCAGGATGAGAGAATACAACACCATCAAATAATTTGACATACTGTAACGCGCGCATCATCACACCCGAATCTGTTACCGGATTGCTCGCATCAGAATACGCGACAGCACCTGCGTGATGCATGTCGTAAATCTCCGCTAGTTCCTTTCCTTCACACTTGCGGGTGATAGCACCGAGAGCATGTACATCTACGATTTTTCCTTTAGCGCGATTGAGTATGTATTCAATTTCCGATTTTGAATGAAGCGCAGGATGTGTATCAGGCAAAACTGCAACACCTGTAAAACCACCCGCGGCGGCAGCTTTCACACCACTCTCAATATCTTCTTTGTGTTCAAAACCAGGGTCGCAAAACGAAGTATATAGGTCAAACCATCCCGGCGAAATAGTTAATCCTTTACAATCAATCTCTTTAAATTTTCCATCAGTTTTTATTTTCTTTCCGAAGGAAGAAATAATTCCATCCTTAATAAAAATATCGGTCTGCTTCTTATTGTATTTTGAGTTTGGGTCAACAACTGTAACCGAACGAAGCAGCAGATTCATTGAATGATGAAAGAGTTTTTTGTTGTCGGGCGCAAGATAGAAAGAAAAAGAGTTATTGAAAGTTGAAACAAGTCAACAGGTTTCTATTTCAGAAATCGCAGTAGCAAAATTTCAATCGCAATAAACAATAACGAAAGCATGATGCAATATTTCCACAGGGCGATGCCGCGATTCATTTCTAAAATTACAGTTGACAAATCTGCATCAGCATTCGTAACCACCTGCGCTTTTATTCTTGTCGCCTGATTATTTATTTCCTCAGCATTGAGAATGGAGAGGTTAGATTCTTTTCGATTGTAATTAAATCCAAACCAGTAATGATTCGTCGTGTCGGGTAAATACAAATCATAAAATCCTGCTTCCGATATTTCATTTCCAAAATTAATTTCCACTTCGTTTCCAAGCGGTCGTTGAGCAGGAATGAATTCGCGAGTGCTTCCTTTCATTCTGTAAATTTCTTTTTCGCCTGCGCCAAAATTCTCCGCTTCGAAGAATGAAGGTTCACCAATATTATAAGCAAGCGATGGATTATTGTTTTTTAATACCACCACTTTAAACAGCAATGGAGCGAAAACAGGATTGAGCGGAAAATCTGTTACACTCTTGTCGAATGGAACCGATGACAAATAAAAATTTCCTTTTCCATTACTGTAACGGTTGAACAAACTATTTCCATCATTGAATTTCATTAACGCTTCGGCGGGGCTTTGTGTTCGTTGAGTCATCACAAAAAAACCTGAAGTTTTCGGGAGCGCGATGTTTCCATTCAACTTTCCAAACACATCAGCAAACACATTCATCTTCGTATTGATGGTTGTCACCTGCCGGTTTTGCTTCAACCATTGTTGTATTTGGTCGGCATTTACACTCAACAGAAAATCATTGATGTTTTGCAAATTACTATTTGGATCAGGCACTAATAATAGATTGCCGCCATTTTGCACATACTGGGTAAGCGCATCTTTCAGTCCGGAAGAAATACTGTTCGGTTGATTGAGGATAATGCAGTCATAACTTTTCAGCAATGAATAATTCAGTTGATTGAGCGAAGAGGAAGTAGTGCTGAACAAACTACTATTACTAAAAAGGGCATCGAGAAACGGATTGTTGTTTGTTCCGTTCACAATCAAAATTGTGGCGAGCGGTTTCACATTAAATGAAAAGAAATAAGAATCATCAAACGAAACAGGAAAATCACTTACCTGCAATTCACCTTTATTCCAACCGGGTTGAGTGATATTGAACACGAGTGTATCTTCAGCAGACCCATTCGCCGCGAGATTCAAATCAGCGATGGTTTTTATTTCGTTGTTGATGCGCAATGTGATTCGTTCATCAGCAATATCTTCATCACCATAATTCGTAATCTTCACATGCAACTTTGCCGGTTGATTCACCATTTGCACTGGTGCTTCGAGCCAGCAACTATCTACTGTTACATTTTTTTGCGCAGATGATTTCAGCGGAATGAAATAAATTTTCGTGTTGCTGTCAACCGGAATATTTATTAAATCAGCAGTTGATTTTTGAAAATCGGAAATAATATAAATGTATTTCTGAGTTGCTTGCGAACGCGCAAGCGATTCTTTTTCTCTTCCGATTACCTGAGAAATAGTTCGGGTCGCGGGAGAAGATTTCACTTCTTCAACAAATTGTTTGAACTGGTCGCGGTTAACCAATCGTTGTTGCTTTCCTTCAAAATCATTACTCAACAATTGAAATTCATCGTCAGGAGAATAGGCAGAAGCAATTTCATTTGCTTTTCGTTTTGCTAATTCCACCAATGGAACATCACCGTTTCGCGCATTCATGCTGAAAGAATTATCAATATAAATGCTTACTGCTTTTTTACCATTGTTCACTACACCTTCAGTTGGTTTAATAAATGGCTGAGCGAAAGCGGCTACTAAAAAAAGTATCGTCAGAATTCTTGCAAGCAAAACCAACAAATGTTTCAACTGCGAAGTCGAACGGGTTTGCTGCTGCACTTCTTTTAAAAATCGAATGCTCGGAAAATAAATTGTTTTATATCTCCTGAAATTAAACAGGTGAACAACAACCGGAATACTTATAGCGAGGAGAGCCCACAGAAACGACGGATAAAGAAATGCCAATTGCTAACGAAGAATTTTGATTTTAGATTTCTGATTGAAATCGCTTGGCGAAAATAACGGAAAGAGCGCAATTCAATTGTGAAGTTGTTTTCTATTTTTGCCGCCCCCATTTAAGTGTTTTTAATTTCTAAAATTAAGCGTTAGAAATTTTTCACTTTTAATTTTTCACTAACTCGGGGTGTGGCGCAGTTGGCTAGCGTACCAGCATGGGGTGCTGGGGGTCGCAAGTTCGAGTCTTGTCACCCCGACAGATTAAAGGCGAAGATTTTTCTTCGCCTTTTTTATTTCAGGATCGATGAGATTGTAACGGGTTTCGGATTCGTTTAAAGTGTTGAAAGACATTTTAAATTACTCGGATAAATTTATGGTTGACGAAAGTTGATATTTACTTGTGCAAGGTGAAATTAATTTTTGAATCGGGCAATTCGAATTGTAATAACAGCAAGTATGTGGGTATTGATTATCTAAAAAATCATTAAAAAAACTGTGAGAATAATTTTAGAGAAATTTAAAGTGTAACAGTATGGAAAGACACACATTTGTCAAGCGAAAGTCAGTCTTTAATCATCCAATTGTCATAACTGAAAATCTATGAAACATTAGCTAAGCGGGATTGCGTTAAAGGAACAAAACCCCTCTACTATGAAAAACAAATTCGCTTTCACACAAATCATTTTCGCACTTGCATTTGTTTCACTGCTTGCGAAAAATTCTTCTACCTCAAATAATTTTGAGAATGGTGAGCTTCACGGACTGATTACCGATTCTAAAACCGGAGAAGGTCTCTCTTTTGCTACCATTATTTTACTGACTGAAGGTAATACACAGGTTACAGGAACTATTGCAGATATTGACGGTAACTATATTGTTAAACCAATCACACCAGGCAAATACAATTTACAAGTTTCCTTTGTTGGATATTCTACTGTAACAGTTAATGGTCTGATAATTTCTGAGGGTAAAATTACAGTAGAGGATATAAAACTAACTTCATCAGGTGTTGAATTGAATGAACTTACAATAAGAACAGAAAAACTGATTGAGCCTGATAAAACAACCTCAGGATCAACTTCAAGTCATTCTGAAATTCAACATTCAGCAATTAACAGAAACAACCCGAATAATATTGCTGCCAAAACCGCAGGAGTTTATCAGCTGGATAATGGCGGCGGACTTAACATAAACGGGAGTAGAAATTATTCGCAGAAATATTATGTAGATGGAATTCCAATGCGTGGTTCTATAAGTCTTCCTTCAACTACAGGTAATACTCAAAGCGATATTTCAGGAAATCTTCCGTCACAGTTTCAATTAACTAAGAATAAAAATCACAGGCATGATGTAATTGTTAATACCCCTCCGCCTACACCACAGATTGTATATACACCGCCCGTTATTTACAACGACGAAGAATATGCACCACTTATTGAAAATGAATTCAAAAGTGTAACAGACGAACCTCTTTCAACTTTTTCGTTGGATGTTGATGATGCTTCTTATACAAACTTCAGAAGGTTTATTGACCAGGGACAAGTTCCGCCAAAGAACGCAATCCGAATTGAAGAGTTCATAAATAATTTCCAATACGATTACCCCCAACCAATTGGAGACGATCCGTTTTCTGTTACACTTGAAACCGCAGCTTGTCCCTGGAATGCCGAGCATAAAATTGTAAGCATTGGCATAAAAGGAAAAACTGTTTCCAGCGATACCATGCCTGCTAACAATCTTGTCTTTCTCATAGATGTTTCCGGATCAATGCAGGATTTCAATAAACTTCCTCTTGTAAAAAACTGCTTCAAGTTATTAGTGAATAAGCTTCGGCCAGAGGATGATGTAGCTATTGTGGTTTATGCAGGAAATGCAGGTATGGTTCTCTCTTCTACTTCAGGAAGCAGGAAAGAAAAAATTAATTCTGCTATTGATGCCTTGGAAGCCGGTGGCTCAACCGCTGGTGGACAAGGAATTGAACTTGCCTATAAAATCGCGAAAGAAAATTTTAAACAGAAAGGAAACAACCGGGTGATACTTGCTACTGATGGTGATTTTAATGTAGGTGTTTCGAGTGACGATGACTTGATGAAACTTATTGAAAGCAAACGCGACGATGGAATATTTCTTACTGTGCTCGGATTTGGAATGGGAAATTACAAGGATGCTAAAATGGAATTACTTGCAGATAAGGGTAATGGGAACTATTCGTACATAGATAATTTTTCGCAGGGAAAGAAAATATTTGTGGAACAGCTAAGTGGAACTCTATATACCATTGCTAAGGATGTGAAACTGCAACTTGAATTCAATCCTCAGCAAGTTCAATCTTACCGACTAATTGGATATGAAAATCGTTTACTGAATAAAGAAGATTTTAATAACGACAAAAAGGATGCAGGAGAATTAGGCGCAGGATTAACTGTTACAGCTTTGTATGAAATAATTCCTGCGGGACCAGAATTCGTTTCATCAACAATCGAAACATCATCGCCTAAAGTTGATCCGCTTAAATACCAATTGGTTTCGTTGAATATGCAAACTCCTACTGACGAAATGCTCACCGTAAAAATGAGATACAAAAAACCGGACGAAACAAAAAGTAATTTATTATCTGTTACACTTAAAAACTCTTCCGAGACAATTGATAGTGCATCGGAGAATTTTCGCTTCGCTGTTGCTGTAGCTGAATTTGGAATGCTGTTACGACAATCAAAATTTATTGGAGCAGCTGATTTTGATTATGCAATAAATTTAGCGAAACAAAGTAAAGGTGTTGATGAAAATGGAAGTCGTGCTGAGTTTATAAAACTCGCCTCAACCACTTCTGAATTAATTAAATCTCAAATGAAAAAAGTGAAATAGTATTCAGAATGTAACACTCAATGGCCGGTGAAATATTCATCGGCTTTTTTATTTTTTTAAGGCATGATTTTATTCCTCAAGAAATATGACAGTTGAAATACAATTGGACTTGAACTCACAACTTGTTTTTCAATACTTTTATCAAAACATTTTTAAGATGGAATACAAATTACTTATTTTATTTTTTCTTCAATTATTATTTATCAATGAAATTTCAGCACAGGAAATTTCATATCAAAATAAAGAACTCCATTTTCGTGAAAATAAAAATCAATGGAGCACCAACATAAAATTTATTGGATTTATGAACGCTGGGAATATTTTTCTGGAAAATAACAAGCTCACATTTCAACTATTCAACGGTGAAGATTTAAAAAAAATTCATCCTAGAAAAAACGAAGATTTAACAATTCACAGTCATGTTTATCGCATGAATTTTATTGGCGCAAATCAGAATCCAGAAATTATTAAAGAAAATCCTTCACCGGAATACTATAATTACTTTATTGGAAACGACAAGGCAAGATGGTCAAATGAAGTGAAGCAATATCAAACCATTACCTATTTGAATATATATCCAAATATTGATTTCAAAGTTTACGGAATGGGTTTGACGATGAAGTATGAATTCATTGTTCACAAGGGTGGAAATGTTAATGATATCAAAATCACTTATGAAGGAACTGAAGGAATCAGATTGAGCAATATGGGAAGTCTAATTATTAAAACTTCAATTGGTGATGTAATTGAAGCGCCTCCTTTTACATTTCAAAACAAGTTGCTTCATAAGACTATTATTAATAGTGAATATGTTTTAAAAGGGAATATTCTTCAGTTTAAAATCAAGTCAAATTATTCGAAGAATGAAGACCTGATTATTGACCCGACATTAATCTTCTCAACTTTTACAGGTTCAACCGCCGACAATTGGGGATTCACTTCAACTTATGATGACTTAGGAAATCTTTATCTGGGAGGTTATGTGAACACAGAACAATTCGGGGGAACATATCCAACTACAGTCGGAGCGTTTCAAACAGTTTATGGCGGTGGAACAGGTGGTGGAGCCGGAAGTGGTAACGGTAATGGTTTCAGCAGCGATATTGGAATCACAAAATTCAACAATACCGGAACTGCTTTAATTTATTCTACCTATCTTGGTGGAAGTGATAATGAAACACCGCATAGTTTGTTCGTGAATTCAGCGAATCAACTTTGTGTTTATGGAAAAACTTATTCCGCTGATTTTCCTGTAACACTCGGATGTTATGATAATTCTTATAATGGCGACGCGGATATTATTGTAACAGTTTTTAATGATTCAGGAACTTCTCTGATCGGTTCAACTTATATTGGTGGAAGTGCAAAAGATGGAGTTAACTACGATCCACATGAATTTATTTTTGGTGGATTGAAATATAATTACGCAGATGATGCGCGCGGAGAAATAATGTGCGATGCCCTAAACAATATTTGTATCGCCTCAAGTACAAACTCAACTGATTTTCCTGTAACACCCAGTGCATATCAAACCGCAAACGCTGGAGGGCAAGATGGAGTTGTCTTTAAATTAAGTCCAAATTGTTCTACACTATTATCGTCCACTTATCTCGGCGGATCATTGGATGACGCTTGTTTCTCACTTGATAAAAAAAGCGACAATTCAATTTACATCACAGGGGGAACAATGAGCAGTAATTTCCCAACAACGGTCTCGTCAATTCATCCTGTTTACATTGGCGGATATAGCGACGGATTTGTTTCGAATTTATCTTCTAATGGTGTAACACTCTTATCATCTTCATTTATTGGTACTGATAGTTTAGATGAGATATATTTTGTAAGAACAGATGCAAACGACAATGTTTTTCTCGCGGGAATAAGTGAAGGAAATTATCCAATTACAATTCCTTCAGGTTATTCAGGAATTTATGCTGATACACTAAGTGGTCAGTTCATTACAAAAATAAATTCGTCTTTAGACAGTATAAAATTCGCAACTGTTATTGGCAATCACAACGGTTCCCTGAATATCTCACTCTCTGCCTTTGGTCTCGATTTATGCGGAAACATATATTTAAGCGGTTGGGGAAGTTCAAACGCTTTATTCGGTCACGCTTCTGACATTACAAATATGACTGTTACAGCTAATGCTTTTCAAAGCACCACTGACGGAACAGATTTTTATATAACGGAACTATCCGTTAACGCTCAACAATTAGTTTACGGGAGTTATTTTGGTGGTAGTGGTGCAATTGAACATGTGGACGGAGGAACAAGCCGGTTTAATAATGATGGTGTTTTATACCAGGCAATTTGCGCAGGTTGTGGTGGTAATTCATTTACCCCAACTACAACAGGAGTCTGGAGTAACACAAACAATAGTTCCAATTGCAACGAATTAGGAATGGTTTTCGATATTGGAAGCGCCTTTATAAACTCTCCAACAGCAATACCATTAACTGGCATGGCTCCTCTGAATGTGAGTTTTACTTCAGGGTTGAGTAGTGGATCGGTTCACTGGAATTTCGGGACAGGTCTAATTGGTGATACATCTGATTTTTACAATTCATCCTTTATTTTTAACGACACCGGAATTTTTACTGTAACAGTATTAAGATTTAGTCAGGGATTATGCGCAAGTAATGACTCATTCAGTTTTTTAATTCATGTTAATGATCCGAATGGAACAAAAGAATTATTTGCTTTAAATAATTGGTCGGTAAATCCAAACCCTGCAAAAAATTATTTTCAGATTTTAAATCCATCGAATATTACTTTCAATTATGAATTGATAAATGTGATTGGCCAGAAAATCATAGTCGGTAATTCTTCAGAAGGAAGTGTAACAGTCAGCATTATTGAATTACCTTCTGGAATTTATTTCCTGGAAATGAAAAATGAATTTCATTACAGTATTATAAAATTAATTGTTGCTGATTGAATTCCTTTTGTGATGAATCGAAATTAAGTTTTAGATTATTTAATGAGACTTAATTAAATTTTATTGAGGTTATTTTTCTTTATAATATTTGTACTGTCTTCCAATTTTTATTGAATTTATTCCGTCTAAAGGAAGTATGCAGACAGGTGTTTAAATTAAATTTTTCTACTCACATAATATTTAGTAATCAGATATCGTTTTCAGTTTGGAATTTTTCCAATCACACAAAATTCAGTTGTCATGAAAACAAAAAACATCCCTCTCGTTTTTGCGTTTGTTATTGTTATTGCAATTGTATTCAGCCGCTGTTCTACTGCTGATAAAACATCAAGTACTGTTAAATCTCCGTTTATCGGAGTTGAGATTTCTTCTAAATCTTTTGACCTAAACACTTCCGCTTCATCAACACTAACTACAAGTTCCGGCTCGCAGATTATTGTTCCTGAAAACGCTTTCATTGACAAAGACAACAAACCTGTCACCGGAAATGTCAGCGTTTCATATACTGAATATTATAAACCTTCAGAAGTTATAGCAAGCGGAATTCCAATGACATATACTGAAAATGGTATAACACAAAATTTTCAATCTGCTGGAATGTTTCGCGTAACTGCAAGTCAAAATGAGAATGAAGTATTTCTTGCAGCAGGAAAAGAAATAACTATAAATATGGTTTCAACGAAACAGGATCTGGGCTACAGAAATTATTTTTTGGATGAAACAACAGGAAATTGGATGGACATTGGAAATGAAAAAATTGTGGGGAGTAATGAGTCGACAAGTTTAAGAATACAGCCACTGACTGATAGTTCAGTAATGAAACCAATCATGTTAAAGAAGTACGATCCAAAGGCTTTTGTATTTGATTTGGATATTGATTACAGTCGATTCCCAGCACTAAAGCAATTCAAAGGAGTGATATGGCAATACGCAGGAATCGTGTCAGATAAAAATAATCCTGAGAAATATTCCTGGATTTTTAAAGAACAATGGAGCGACATAAACATTCAGGCGCTGGACGAAGATGCACTCACCTTCACTCTTAAATTATCTAACGAATCAAAGGTATTTAACACAACAGTTTCACCTGTTTTAAAAGGAAATGATTACGATAAGGCACTTGCGATATTTAAGAAGAAAGAAAAAAAGTTTAATGAATCGGTGGTCGCTTCCAATCTGGAATCTTCAAGACTTGAAACAGAAACAAAATTGGTTCGGTCATTTACTGTAAATAAAATGGGGATATATAATTGCGACAGAATATATAATGAACCTGATGCTCTGGTGGTTTCAGCAAAATTCAAATTTGACAAAGACATTGAAAATAATGTTTCACAGATTAGGGTTTACCACATTTGCGGAAACGATGTTATCTATTACTATCCAACTGACATTTACAATTTCAAATTTAATCCTGACAAGGAGAATAAACTAGTTGCAGTGTTACCAGGAAATAAACTTGCCGTATTTACCTCTGATGATTTTAAAAATCTTGATTTGGATCTTTTGAAAAATCATGGCGATAGTCCATTCATTTTTCAATTCAAAACACAAAATATTTCTGTTAAGTCAATGGATGATCTCAGTGGTGTTTTAAAATCCATTTAATAAATTAATTGTGTAACACTGATAGTTAATACTATCGGTGTTACACTCCTTTTCATTTCATTCTTAAAATGTCACCATGAAAAGCAAAACTCTTTTTTTAATAATGATAATTATCGTTGAAAATGTTTCAGCGCAAAATCAAACCCTGCTTCCTTTCAAAAAAGATAACCAATGGGGATACATAAATTATAATGGAGATGTTATAATTCAACCACAATATGATTTTGCAGGAAGATTTATCAAATCAATTTCAATTGTAAAGAAAAACAAGAAGTATGGATTGATAGATGGTAATAATAATTTCACCCTAGCTCCTACTTACAATGAAATCCGATTATTCAACGATAGTATATTCTGGATTCGACAAGATTCAGTTTGGGGTTTATTTTATAGAAAATCAGAAATTTTAATACAACCATTTGCGAGAGAAATATCGGAAGAAAAATTCGGCTTCTTTCAATATCGGTTGAATGATTATTCAGGATTGATTAATCAGAAAGGCAAAATAATTTCTGATGCCATTTATGATTCAGTTATAATTCTGAATAAGGAATTTATTATTGTTTCAACTCATGGTCAGAAAGGCTTAATAAATAATGAAGGAACTGAATTATTATCTCCATCAGAGTATGAGGGTATTGTTCCTGTAACAGATGATTGCTATCTGATAAGTGAAAATAATAATTGGGGAATTGCAAATGCAAATAATGATCTCACAGCACAACCTATTTGGGATTCTTACAAAATATTATCTTCTTCCTTTATAATTCTGACAGATAAAAAGGGGAGTGCGTTGTATTCAATCGAAATAAAAAAGGTTTTGACTGACGATACATTTGATGACTTTAATTTATTAAACGAACAATTTATTTATTACGAACAAGGGGAGAAATTCGGATTGATTAATAAATACAAAATAATTACAGAAGCAGTCTATGACGATCTGGAAGAAGGCAACGAGAGAGTTATTAAGGTAATGAAAAACAAAACCTGGGGATTGGTTGACAGTTCCGGAAATGAAATTATTAAACCGGAATATGATGCAATCGGAGTGTTTGATAAGCATGTGGCCACCATCCATAAACTGTTACAGTATGGATTAATAAATGACAAAGGGAAAATTATTATCCCTTGCCACTACTCCGATATTGATCAGTTTGAAAACTCAGCAACAGTTCGAACAGATAAAAATGAAGTAATAATTGTTTCGTTGAATGAAGAAGGAGATGCAACAGATTCGACTTTGTACTCAAATTTTCATACGATTTCAGTGAGAGGAATTTCTCCTTACAAAAATTTTACGGCAATAAATTCTTCACCCGATACAATTAAAGTAAATCAGTTTGCCTGGTTCTTTTCAAAAAAATATAAAAGATGGGGGCTAAAGAATTTTAAAACAGACAGCATCATTATTTTTCCGAGATTCTCCAGAATATTTTTAAGTGATAATGCTCAAAGAACTGTTGTCGAAGTTTTTCTTGGCTCAACTGATCCTTCTAAAAATATTGACCAAAACAAATTACGCTATGGTGTTATTGACAATCGAACTTACCGTTATCTTGTACAACCGACCTACCGACAGATTATAATTGAAGATGTTTTTAATCCTAATTCGTTTTATGCCCGATGTATTAATTCAGAGAATAAAAATGGAATAGTATGGTTGGGTGAAAAAGAAATATTCATCAAGTACAGTTTTGTGGGTGAATTATCAAGCGACGGATTAGCTCGTGTAAACATTGGTGGAACTCTTAAAAAATTTGAAGATGGTGCAGGGAGAGAAGACACAATAAAGCTTGCCGCCAATCAATATCTTGATGCTGCAGGAAGAGTCAGATCAACAGCATATGTAGGAATGCGCGCCTTCAATTGGTTTCAAGTAACTAATGGAATACCATTTTGGTTGTACACTACTATCTGTTGCACCGGTGGAAAATGGGGATACATAACAAAGACAGGATCATTAATAATAAAACCTCAATATACTTTTGCGCAAAGTTTTATTTCGGGTAGAGCCATTATAAAAAATGTGGGGAAATATGGTGTTATAAATTCTTCAGGTGAAACAATCATCCCTTTCAATTACAATCTTATAAATCACATTTATGGTTCATCGGATTCACTGTTTGAATTAAAAGTTAATGGTGCCCGTTATGGATTTATAAATCGCGAAGGAAACATTATTGCCGATCCTCAATATGAACAGGCTATGGATTTCAGCGAAGGGCTTTCAGCTGTAAAACAATCAGGTAAATGGGGATTTATTGACAGCAGCGGCACAATTGTGATTGAACCACATTTCAGTGCTGTAACAGTCTTTTCCGAAGGCTTTGCAGCAGCGCGGCTAAAAAATAAATGGGGGTATATAAATTCAGATGGAGAATGGGAAATTAAAAACAATTATGAAGCAGCAGGAACTTTTAATAGTGGCCTGGCTGCTGTGAAAAAGAATGGTCGCTACTGTTACATCAACACCCAAGATAAAATAATAATCAAAGGACCATTTTTTCAGGCCGGTGAATTCAGAAACGAAGTAGCCGTAGTGAAATTGAAAAAGAAATTTGGTTTTATTAATACAGATGGCAAGTGGGTAATACGACCAAAATACAATTCGGTATTAGCGTTTGACGAAAACGATAACTGTAAAGTCAGAAAGAAAAATAAATACGGAATCATAAACAGCAACGGAAAAGTACTTGCAAATTGCAGGTACGATTTCCTCGGTTCATATTCTGAAGGAATGGCAGTTGCGGCAATTAACCGAAAGTATGGATACATCGATACAACTGGCCGCTGGATTATAAAACCACAATTTCAACTCGCAGGCAAATTTTATAACGGAACTGCAAGCGTAAAGCAGAATAATAAATTCGGGTTGATAGATGATCATGGTGAATGGATACTTGATCCACTGTATAGTTATTGCGGAACATTGAACGGAGGAGTAATTAATGTGAAACAAAATGGAAAAAATTCCTTTATAAATACTGAAGGTAAGTATTTGATTGCGCGAAAGAATGGAATGACACAGGATTTTTCGGAAGGAATTACAATTGTCAGAGAATCGAAATACTCAGTTTACTTCATTGATCTCGCAGGTAATAAACTATTCAATACTTCGTATGAAAATGCAACTCCTTTTAAAAATGGATTCGCCTGGGTTTGTGTAAATTCAAAATGGGGATTGATTGATAAGAACGGACTGATGATAATTGATCCGAAATTTTCGAGGATAGAAAATTTTAAAAATGGGTTTGCAAAATTTAAAATTGAATCGCAAAGTGGAGTAGCAAATCTTGAAGGAACAATAATTCTGAATCCCGAAGCAGAAAAAATTTCGTATGAAGGAAAAGGAATTTTCAGAATTGAAAACGGCTCAAGCATAGGCTATGTTGATGCGAAAAGTAAATGGGTTCTTGCTATGAACAGATGATGTCATCACTTTGCATTGTAAACAATAGTTACTCCGTCAATTTTTTTCAATTGAATAAAAGTTCGGAGTGTTTTATCGTATTCAATTTGCAATGTGTCATTGCTAATCCAATTAAATTTGATCGAGGTTGAATCAAGATTTTTTTCACCATGATTTGAATCAGCAATAAAAATGTTCCCCAATTCTTTGCCTGTAAGTTTATAGTTATTGTCAAGAACCGAAACCTGTAAAGAATAATCAACCGTTGCATTACCATCATTCTCTAATAGAACAACTTTTTTAGTTCTGGCTTGATTGGGAGTTGCTTTAAGCAATGTCGTGGTTGGTTCATCAAACATTAAACTACAAGCAGTAAAACTGAACGCGAAGCTTAATATTGCCAATTTCAATTTTCTCATTGAAGAAATCTATCTCTAACAAATAAACTAAATTTTACAGTGACAATTCTTACCCTCATTTTAAAAAGTTGTTGCAGCAAAATATTTTCTCATTCTCTCCGTTAGAAAAGTAATTATGAAAAATTTCTTTCACAGTTTCATTTATGCTTTCAATGGAATAAAAATTCTTCTGCTTGAAGAAAGAAATGCACGAATACATTTCATTGCATTAATCATTGTCATTTTCGCCGGATTTTATTTCAGCATTTCAAAACAGGAATGGCTCGTACTTATACTTACTTCAGGTTTGGTTATTTCATTAGAAGCAATGAATACGGTAATTGAAAACCTTGCCGACTTTGTTTCGCCTGAAAAACATGAAGCAATAAAAAGAATAAAAGATATTTCTGCCGCAGCAGTTTTAGTTGCTGCTATTACTTCTTTAATTATTGGAGTTATGATTTTCATTCCTAAAATAGTTTCTCATGCTTAAACTTCTGAAGGAACATCAGCGTCTTTACGAAACAATTTTTATGTGGGTGATGTCCACTCTGTGTTTCGGATTTTCCATGTTTCGATTTTTCTATTCTGACACAAAAGTTTTTCTGTTTCTCAACTGGAATTTATTTCTCGCTTTTCTTCCGTGGCTGTTGAGCAGTATTGTCATGATAAATCCAAAGCTGCAACAAAACAAGATTATTGTTTTCTCTCTTCTGATTTCATGGTTGCTGTTTTTTCCGAATGCACCCTACATCTTGACCGACTTATTTCATCTGCGTTTAGTTTCGTCAATGCCATCGTGGTTCGATTTAATTTTAATTCTTTCATTCGCTTGGACGGGTTTGCTATTTGGCTTTCTCAGTTTATGGGACATCGAACGGGTACTGAAAATTAATTTCAGTCGCAGAAGTGTTACAATCATTTCTATTATGCTATTGTTTATTGGAAGTTTTGGAATTTATGTTGGTCGTTATCTGAGGTGGAACAGCTGGGATATTCTTTCCCAACCTTTAGCATTGATGTATGATATCAGCGACCGTGTGATAAATCCGTTACAGCATCCACGCACATGGGGTATGACACTTTTTATGGGTGTATTTCTAAATATGATTTACTGGACTTTCAGAATGGTGAGAAAAAGAAATGAGCAGATGAATTATTAAAACTATAAATTCATCTTACTGGATGTAACAGTCCTAACTTGTGACATTGAAGCCGAATAAAAAGTAAAGTCCTTATTGTTTTTTGTGTTTAAATATTCCTTTTGATTTTTTGAATCATCCTGAGCACTTTTTGCAAATCCATAGATTTCATGCAAGTAATATCCTACTAAAAAGGGAAATAATTATTAGAATTGAAGACAGTATTTTTCTTTTTATTCCTTATCTCAACAAACAAACTGAAATTTTATTGCGACAAAGTATCATTCAGCGACTGTTACACTTAGCTTTCCGAATAGGACGCTTGAGTAGGTATAGTTAGGCTCAATGGAACAGAAGATTAATATATGTGAATCAGAATTGACTTCAGATATAAATCAATGCTTTATTAAATCTCATTTCAACTTTAGTAAGCGATATATAAATTTTTAGATTTATAACAATGGAAAAAGTGATTTTACTTCCTTCACAAAATCAGTGAATAATTGTGACTTTTCAATATCAGGTTGCCATGCAAGTCCACGCTCAATTAAACTTATCTCTTTTAAAATCTTAGCTCCGGGAATTACCTGTCCACGCTCATCGCGCTCGCGTCCCATCAGCCAAAGGTGATCGGAGATAATGCTTGTTGATGTAACATCGTGTGATACAATTATCAGTGTATTCAATTCATCGAGCAATGATATGTCGCGCATAAGGTCGAGTACCTGCCGAATGTTGAGAATATCTAAACCACTGAACGGCTCATCGAATAATAAAAAATGCTTCGAGCATAATAGCTGCTGTATGATTGCAATTCGTTGCCTCTGCCCCCCTGAAAGCTCCGAAGGGTAATAATCTTTCCTTGACATGAGCCCGAATCGGTCTAAATAAAAATCGATTTTATCGTGTTGTTCCTTTTTTGTGAATGAAGGAAATCCTTTTCTGGCTGCCACTAACAGGTTTCCCATTATAGTGCGGTGTCGGAATAGAGGATAGTTTTGCTGTAACACTCCAACAGAACCTCGCTCAACAGGAAGTTGTTCGGCTCCAATTAAAACCTCGCCTGTAAGATTATAAACAGGATTTTTTCCGGGCAATGGTTTAATAAGTCCAGAAATTACTTCGAAGAACTTTGTTTTACCCATACCAGATGGCGCAAGTAGTCCGACTACCTGTCCCTGTCTTACCCCCGAACGATGAACATCTTTTATTTCACAGTTCACATTACGAAGTATAACCGAATCACCATAACTGAGTGACATATTTGAAACCTTAAGTAGCGTATTGCCAAATGAATGTTCTTGCGTCATTGAATAATTTTTAGAATAAAATCATGAGTGAAATAAAATTCATTTTAATTTTCATCAATTACGGTTTTTTGAATATGGCATGAACCATACTTTTATTGCACCAAGTAACCAGTCCTGTAACACTCCGAGTACTAATACCGATAACTGAATGGCGAATACCATGTCGAAATTCAGAAACTTATTTTGCCTCCATAATAAAACCCCCACTCCACCATCGGCCTGTGAAATAACTTCCACCATTGTAAGCATCGCCCATGTAATGGCAAAGTTTTGCCGTACAATTTCAAAAGCCATATCAAATTTCCCAAGTATTACCACTTCCCACATTACCTGCCATTCATTCATTCGCAGTGTGCGGGCAAGATTAAATTCTTCAACCGGAATTGCCTGAATTGCTGAAACCATGCTTGTAATAAAAAAGACCGACATACTGAAAACAAGCAGCAACACTTTTGTGCCATGAGCATCCGGCATCATTCTTTGAAACACAAATGTTAATCCAACCAAAGTAAGAAACCTGAACTTACTACTTACAACTGGAATGAATTTGAGTATCGGAATTTTAATAAGGTAAGTAATAATTAATCCGATGGCAGTAGCAATCAAAATAGATTCTAAACTTAGAGCAAGACTTGTCATAAGCTCTCCTGCTAAATTGAACTGGCTAAACAAAACACCAAGCGCTTTAAATATTTCGTATGGTGTCGGGAAATAATAAAGATTAGTTGAACTCCAAAGCAATAGAACAGCAAGTGCTTCTATTCCAAACAACCAACCCAAAGCAGTTTGACTCAGTATTGAGTTTGGTGTGATAAGTGGTTTTATCTTATTCCATCCTGGGCGATTCATTTTAATTTTTGTTTTGAGTGATGAAAGAAAAAAAATTAAAATAGTTAAGTAAAGAAAATATACTTAGGTATTAGTATCGGTCAATTGAAAGAATAACTCGACTATTAAATCTTCAATTTTTAAACAAAAAGAAAAATCAATTTCCACTTGGTCGGCTCATAGTAATATCTACACGACGGGTACTCCGGTCTGCAAATCCCTGTACTTTTATAAAACGCTTTTCAGGAAATGAAGCTTGATCCTTTTTCTGTAACCAGTTTTTTACAGCCTCTGCTCTTTGTTGCGCAAGTAAATCATTTGCTGATTGCACACCTGTTGCATCCGTGTGACCTTCAATTGTCAGATACAAACTCATCCCATTTATGCATTGCGCATACAGATCATTTAACTGTGCAATTGCATCAGGTAGAAACTGCGATGATCCCGTTTCGAAATTAATGGACCATGAACGGCTGCTGACTTTTTCAACTTTCGTTGAACTGTTATAATTCGTTTCAGACGGGGCAGTAATTTCGGTTCCGTTTGTTTTATCCTGTAAATCGCGAAGGAACCTTAAGTTAACTACCTGTGAATAATCAGGATAGGTTGGCATTAAATCTTTATAGTAAAAAGTATCAATGCTTCCGAAAGTGTTGTAAATCACTTTGTAAATATTTGTACCACCATTCAATCCGAAGTAAGCAAAGTTATCAGCAAGATTATGAACCATTGAGCCCCCGCAAAAAATCTGCTCACCCGTTTGGCCATCAATAGCAGGTGCTCCGTTATAATATCTTTTCCAATAAGCACCATGTGCTTCTTTATGGTCGTTATAAATAAGTGAACTGATTTCCCCGGCTTTAGCTAAAGCTTCAGAATATGATTTTACAAAATCACCGCCTTCTGTTACAGCAAGAATCAATTCCTCAATTTGAGCGGCATGGTCTTCATTAAATTTATGAATACTGATAATTGTATTTGGCATTTGCGATGGATAATCTTTTGTTGAGGCAAGTGTCACCAATCCGCCTTTTTGTTCTACGGCATTTACATCACCTGGTGTCCAAGTAACAATCCCATTTGCAACGACCTCAATGGTTTTGCCAGTCAGTTTTCCGCTCTTAACTATTTTGCGGGTTTCTTTTACATCGTTAATATAATTATTTGCTGCATCGAGATATGTTCCTACAGATTGAAAATTCATTGCATCAGCATCGTAAGTAGTCGGATCAGGGTTTACAGGAATATTATTCGCTGATGCATATTGAACCGCAATGTTCCAGTCGCCATCGCGTACTACTCCAGCTATTACAGACCCTCGAAGTTTTTGCGGATCTTCTTTCATTGCCGGAGTGCCCATTAGTTTATCTTCACCAAAAGATCTTCCACATGTGAAAATTATTTCAGCACGATATTCCTTTCCTAATTTTTCAAGATTTTTATTCAGACTGAAAAGAAACTGAGGCGCTCCGTCACCCATGATGTTACAGAATTGAATTCCTTTCCATTCACCTTCAGGATTATCTCTGTAAGAAGTTGCGAAATCCAGTAAGCTGTTTGCCATTGGCCCATAATCATCTTGCCTTTCAATATTTAAATTTAAACTATGCTTCTCCATCAAACTTCCTTTTGTGGTTTGCGGACCGCCGTTGGCGAGGTTAAGACCCATTTGTGAATTCCATTCCATTTCCCACATTGTCCAAACCTTACCTGAAAGATTTGCTTTTTCATCAGAAGGTAATACGAGAGGTCCTACAGTTGATTCGGCGTTCTTAGGCGCGCTAGGCAAATCAATTTTAGTTGTTGTTTTAGATACAGACACTTTAGGTGCGAGAATTCCATTTTTCAGAAAAAACCAGTACCCACAGAATAAAGCTATTCCGATTATAAGAACAACTAATACTTTCCCAATTGGTGTTAATCCTTTTTTCATTTTTTTGATTTTTTCTTTTTGCTTTTTAGCAATTTTAAAATTGATAAATGGTTTTTATTTTTTATCAAAAAGGTCATCGAAATTTTTTAAATCAGAAGATCCGCCCGATTGCGGTGCACTGGAATTGCCTCCTTGCGATAATTCCATTTTTTCGCCAACAGGTGCTAACATTATTTCCATGCTCCGGTTACCCATTTGATCGAGCATCCTTAATCCTTCATCAGCGAATGCTCCATTTTCAATATCAATTTTATCAATCACACTTTGCGATTCGCGCATGAAGCGTTCCATTTCAGCCGCCTTAAAACTGATGTTAGATTCTACTAATTCAACACTTTGATCGAAAGCTGCCTTCTTATCTGGATCCCCTTTAAAAATGCTCATTGCAGATCGTAAAGCATTGTAACCTCGTTTTACAGTTTCATACTCTACTTTTCTGATTCTCACTTCGTTTGTCATATCAGTGATTGCAATCTCTGCATTTTCATACATCTTGATTAAAACTTTTTTCACTGCTTCCATTTTCAACGAGAGTGGAGTGAGTTTTTCAATTAAATCCTTTTGCCTTCCAACTTCACGGGAGTAAAGTGTAACAGAACTTGTATTATTTTTTGACTTTGCAGAGGCTGCAAACTCCAGATTCTTTTCTTGCTCATCTTTTGCATCATTAATAGCTCTTTTCAGTTTTATCAGTTCACCATCGAGTTTGGTTATTTGTTCATTCATTCCTTCGCGTTTATTTCGAAGGTCAGCAATGTAAATTTCCATAATGGCAATTGGATCAATGCGAATTATTATTCCTGTCAGCGCGCGGCAACCCATTTTAAAAAGATACCACACACCGGTTCTAACCCCCGGATCAAGTATTGCATAAATTATAGCAAGTAAAACTACTCCGAGTACAATTGCATAAATTGTATTTGCAAGAAGCGATATAATAAATGGCATGAGATAATAAAATCCTACTGCAGCACCTATTATTAAAAGAATTCCTGTTATACCTTCCGGCTTTTGCCAGAATGATTTTTTAGTTGGATTCATTTAAGATTGGGATTTTTTTAGTTAATGAATTTGGTAATACTTTCAATGTGATTTTGAATCTGTGTAACAACAAAGTTGTATGTGTTTTTAAATGCTGTAGTTGTTAGTGCAATTGTGCTTCCTGCGTTTTGAACCTTTTCTTTCAATTCGCTTATTTCACTTTTATTTGACAATAATTCACGGGTAATTTCTTCATTGCGATTTTCAAGTAATGTAATTTTATCGCGCGACTGCCCTACTTCCTTTTGCTCTTTCTGTTTTGCAGAAGCATTGAAGTCGTCATATTCTTTAGATAGAATTTCGAGATATTGTTTTGCTGTACTTAATAATTTTTCTTTGGTAACCCCTTGAGCCTTTAACATGGCAAAAGCTGCTTTTAGTTTACTCGTTTCATCTGGTATATAGTCCATTTCTGCCACTGCTACCATCAGTTCGTAATAATCAGGCCCCTGAATATTAGCTTCCCTGAGTGTTTCATCAAAGTGTGAAAGCATTTTTTGATCTGGCTCTCCCGGTCTTTGATTTGAATTAGAATAAACCTGATTAGGATTAACATTGTCAATTGGATTGTACGCTTTGGAAGTGAAAACTTTTGAAGGAGGTGGTTGAGTTTCCTTTGTTCCACTATTCCAGAATATGTCCTTAAAGCTCATGTTACTTTTTTATTCAATTTTGTTGAAATAAAATTTTGTTCTATTAACTAATTGCAAATCAATTTGATTGTATTTTTTTACTGAAAAATTCCTTTTCTAATACCTACCTCAATTTTTAGATTTGAGTCGTCGCAATTATAATAAAGGTTAAACAAATAAAGTAAAATATAATAGCACAATCCAAAATCATTTTGCTATAAAAAATCAGGGAGCCACAAGTGAGGTCTCATATAAGCCCCTAAACACTTAATTGCTCAGACCATTTCAATTCATCAGGAAGTGTTTGGTTACTGAATTCAAGATGTAACACTCTTCGTTTTTGATTATTTGTTGTTCTTTTTGAAGAGTGAAGTAAAAGTGGCTTCATAATCATGACTCCCCCCTTTTTTACACAGCAAATTGTTTCAGTTTCACTTTCCCAAATAATTGTTTCGGGACGGTAAATACCTTTGAGATGAGACCCGGGAATTACATTCAGTGCGCCGTTATTTTGATTCACATCATCCAAATGAATTCGCAAAGTGAAATTATCCTTTAAAATTTCAAGGGGTGGTTGAACTGCAAATTGATTTTGTTTTACCGTCCATGGCCCGAATCCCTCAATGGCAATCCGCTTGTCAACTGAAATTGTTAAATCCTGATGATAAGAAACAAACCAATTTGATTTTTCGGGTTTATCAAAATAAATTGATTTAGTTAAAAAATAATCTTCTCCAAAAAGTTGTTTGATCAGATCAATAAATCTTTTTGTAAAAATTAATTTCCGAACCTCCGGTAATACTATCATGAACTGCCTGATAGCAAACAAATCAATTGATTTTCTGATTAGTGGATTCGATTTATCGATAGTATTTATTACAAAAAGAAACTGCTCAATTTCACTTTCAGAAAAGATGTTTTCGATAACAGCAAATCCGTTTACAATAATTTCCTTTCTATAATTTTCTAACATTTCTAAACATTCCTTTTTGTTTACTTTTAAATGAATTCTTCACAATAAATTTAAGTCTCTTGTTTTCCTTTTTCCTGTCTTATTCAAAATCATTGACTTATTTTTTATAGTAACTAATTTAAATGAATTTGTTCAATAAATTTCAATTTCCCAAAAGAGTGAATACATTCCTAATGATTTGTTCTTTTCCTTATTTACAAACTATTGCTAATTAACTTTCGAAAATTTTTTTATGGTAACAGGTTTACTTTTTATTGCATTAGTTATATGGTTTTTTGAATCAAGGAGCCAACGAACGCGTCTTAATATTTTAGAAGATGCTGTAAGAAAACTTAACCAGAGGATTAAAGAATTTACTCTGCCAAAAGAAGAATCTAATTATAAGGAAACACCAAAGAAAGAAACGAACCCCTCTCCTATTGCTAAAAAAATTATTCCTGAAATTAAGGAAGTAACCATTGATGAAATAAATAAAGTTAAAGCTGGCGTCGAAAACATCTTCACCAAACCTACTGAGAGTGTAACATTCGAAAATATTATTGAGAATAAAGAAATAACTCCTCCGAAAAAATCAAGAACCTATGCGGAGTGGGAATCGCTGATAGGAGGGAAAATTTTAAACCGGATTGGTGCGCTTGCGCTCATTATAGGAATGGGTTTTTTTCTAAAATATGCTTTCGACAATAACTGGATAACAGAAGCAATGCGTGTGGCAATCGGAATCGGAACAGGAGCAATATTGCTGTTTAGTGGACATTATTATTCGAAAAAAAGTTTTCAGATCTTTTCGCAGGGACTTGTTGGTGCAGGTATAGCCATACTTTACCTGTCTGCTTATTCATCATTCAATTATTATCATCTCGTAAGTCAATCAGTCGCCATTGGAATCATGTCGGTTGTTACAGCTGTTACTTTCTGGCAGGCATTCAAGTACAATTCAATTGTGATTGCCATCTTTGGATGGCTCGGTGGTTTTATTACTCCATTCTTGGTGAGTACAGGAAATGCAAATGAAGCAGGGCTATTCACCTACATAGCTTTGCTGGATGTTGGTTTATTATTTATAATTCTTAAAAAAGAAAAATGGAATGTACTGGAACCGCTAACTCTTGCAGCAACCATTGTTGTTTACCTCTTGTGGTTCTACATTGACTACAGTGAGAACAAACTTTTACTTACAGTCTTTTTTCTTTGCATCTTCTGGTTACTATTTCTTGGGGTTGAGTTAACAAGAATTATTAATAAGGAAAGAAACATTTTGCTGTTACATCAGTTTGTTTCAGTCGTAAATGCCTCTTTCTTTTTTATCGCACTATTCAATATTGTTGATTCGCAATTTCATGAATGGATGGGAGCTGTTACAGTTGTTATAGCAACAATTTACCTGCTCGTTTATCTTTTGATAAAACAAAAAAGAGCAGGAGAAGAATGGTTACTGATTCGCTACCTACTTTCTGTCATTTTATTATTGACAATCGCTGCAGGTATTCAGTATAAAAATTTCGATCTGAGTATTGCCTGGGCCATTGAATCTATTGCGCTTGCTGCAGTTGCTGCCAGGTATAAAAATTTAATAATAGTTTATTCAGCATTGGTGCTTCTTGCATTGTCGTTCCTGAATTTTATTATATCTCCTAATGCATTTTACATGTCGCCACAGGTTTTTCATTTCATTTTAAATTGGAGATTGGTTTCATTAATCACAATGATGAGCGCTTCAATTGCTTCTTATTATTTGCTATCGCGGGTTCAGAATAAATATTCTTCCTTCATAAATTCAGGACTTATTTATTCATGGATTTTATTTTTTTTCATTCTGCTAAGTATTGAAACAAAGGATAAATTTTTACAACTTGCTTTCTTCTCAGATAATTCACACAACAGATTTTACCTGTATATTTTATTATTTGTTTTAGGAATATTATGGATGCTGTTTGCAGTTCCACTGATGTATTTCGGATTAAAGAAAAAAATTCATCCGTTATTCTTCAGTGGATTATCCGTTTCTGCACTTTCAGTTCTTATCATTTCACTGAGAAGTTTACTTCCGGCTGATCCAATGGCATTGTATTATCCAATAGTTAATCTGCGGGTATTATCACTTTCAGTAATTATAACAGGGCTTTTCATCCAGTTAAGATGGATGAATAAAGAAATTCTTTTCCCTTGGTTTAACGAATTGATGGGCGGCATTAGGGTAACAATAGCAGCAGTAATTTTAATTCTGATAACTGTTGAAACGCGCGATGTATTTACAATGCTTGGTTCTGATGTAAATGAAGTATGGCGCAGATTTTTTTCAAACAACCTTGTATTTATGTTAAGTATTGAATGGATACTACTTGCAATTCCTGTTTTATATATAGCGATAAAGAAAAACAGAAACGAGTTATTTTTTACCGGGTTGACTGTTACAGGTGCAGCAATTCTTACTGTAATGGTTAGCGATTTCGTTTCTTACAATCCGATTGAATTGTTTTATCCTCTTTTAAATATGAGAGCAGTGTCATTGATTATAATTTCCTCTTGCATTTTTATTCAGACACGCATGATAGAGAAAATAAATTATTATCCGTGGATTCACATTCTTTTAAATAGCATGCGTGTGACACTTGTCACCCTGATTTTTATTTTCATCACCACAGACACGATGGATTTTTTCGAGAAAAAAATATTTCTTGTTTCGAACATTCATAACTCTGCAATTTCTGTACTAATTAATAACTATCGCAATCAGCAACAACTTTCAATATCTGGAATCTGGTTGCTTTATTCAGTAATCATAATGGTAATTGGAATTTACAGAAGCAGATTTAATGTTCGAATTGCTTCCATTATTGTGTTTGGTATTACAATCGTCAAGGTTTTCTTTTTCGACCTTTCCAATTTAGATACTCTTCATCGTATCATTTCATTCATGGCATTAGGAGTAATACTGATTTTCGTTTCGTTCCTTTACCAGAGATTCAAGCATTTAATTTTTAAAGCAACCTGATTAAAATAGAATCATTGAATTATTTATTAAATCAACTTTAGTTCATTTTCAAAAATGTCAAATTGAAATTTGTTTTTTAAAATTTTGATGCCGCCTGATATTTCATTTTCCCATCAAGCACAAGAACTACTTCTTTCCTTAAATCGTCGAGTGGAATAATATCGTCATTCCATCCATACGGATAAGTGTAATGCATACCTGCACTTTTATCCTTTTCGCACAACAGATATTTCGGACCGTCAGGCAATTTAATTGTTTGTTCAACTAAAAATGTCCGTTCAACTTTATTGCCTTCTTTATTAAGAAGATAAATTTTGTAAAAAATATCCAGCGACTCCTTTGGATCAACGAGATATTTATAAACAGTCGCTTTTTGTCCATTCCAATCAAATTCGTCTATCGCAACATTTTTGAAATTCATAATGTCCTCTGAAAGTTCTTTGTTCTTATAAGCAACTTTCATTAACGCAAAAATGCTATCTGCTTTTTCAAAATCATTTTCAGCATTATAAGCTTTCATTAACTTCGGATACAGAATATAATTTTTAGGATCAAGAGCAATTGCCCGGGAATATGCCTTCGCAGATTTTTTATAATCAAAAGTAAAAGTGTATTCAAGTTGTCCGATGGCAACTAATACATCTTCATAATAACTATTATCCGATGACATACTATCCAGTGCTTCGTAATACAATATCAATGCTTTTTTGTAATCCTGTCTATCATGATAAATTGCTGCAACCCAGAAGTAAGGCTCCGGATAAGTCTTAGGAAGTTTTTTCGCCTGCTCAAAAACTTCTAATGCTTTGTCAATTTCTCCTTCGTTGTAATAAATCACTCCTTTCTCGTTCATAAATTCCTGATTAGCGGGTTCCATTTTAATTGCAATTTCAATTTCTATTATTGCCTCATTATACCTTTTCTCGTAACGGAGTGAAAGTCCTTTATAAAAATGAACAGAACCATCATTCAATCCTTTGGAGATCGCCTTATCGTAAAACTCAATGGCCTTATCATCATTTTCAAGTTGGAAATAAGCATACCCTACCATGTAAAGTTGTTCGCCTGTTAATTCGTCAGACTTGCTATCGTATTTTATTAGTTCATGATAATTTCTTGAATTGTAGAATTCCTCAAGAGTCTGACTATAAGTCAAAGAATAAATTAAAATTGTTAGTAGAGTTAAAATAATTCTCATCATGTTATTTAGTTATTGTGTTCTTCCGTTTATCATTTAATCAAATAAAAATAAATTTTATTTCAGCAATCAGGAATTTTTTGATGAACGGATTGTCCATAAACTGCTTAAATGCAAAGGGAATAACTGTTACAGTCTGTTAAATTTAGATGCGAAGAAAATCATTAAGAAAACAATACTGAGGTATATCCAGAACATAGTAAATGCTATGTGAACCATTGTTTCAAAGAATTTTCCTTTCCAGAGCTGTGTTGAGTACCCGAACAGTTGAATAAAAAAACGGATGTTCCAGAAAACGGCAAGCCCCAGTATTATTCTGTTTCCTAAAACTGTTCGTATCAATTCAGTTGAAGATGTGAGACAGAGTATTCCCATCAAAAAAACAGTAAGTGCAATAAAAAAGGAATGCACCTTCATCATTTGTCTATTCATAATGCTCAAAGAACTCAATTCACTTTTCCATTTAAAGTATCTCGGAAAGATGATATGAATGAGTGCAAGTATGACCAGGAGCCATCCGCATATTTTAAGATGTAGTTCCATATTTTTCAAGTATAAAAGTTTTAATGAAAGATGTTACACTAATCGTTTTAACAATTTTAAAATGAGCAGTTTCAAAAATTTTCTTCCACGACGATTCAGAGAAAAAATGAAAAGCACCAATGTTATAAGCAAAAAAATTCGGAAGATTTCTTAAATGTTCAGTCACTATTATTTGACCTTTTTGATTGAGCATTCGTTCAAGCTCCTTAAAAAAAATAATTCGTTCAGATTCATTTCTGATTTCGTGTGCAGACAGAATTACAAAAATCTTATCGGCATAATTATCATCCAATGGAATTGCTGATGTACTTACTTGTATAGTATTGGGAAACGGAGGATATGCCTTTCTCGCACGACTGATAGAAACTTCAGTGTGCTTTAACGGATTGTAAAAATCAAAAACAATTAATTCAGAGTCCGGGAATTTCTCTTTCAGTAAAATGCTTGTTTCATCAAAACCTGAATTAATATTTACAATTTTGTTATTGTTCTCATTTAACAATTCGCTTAACCAATTCAATTTATATAATCCGGATAAATCATAAACATAAAATGAAACAAGAAGCGTAATTACAGTTGTCAAAAGAATTAAACTTAATAAAATACTGAAATAAATATGGAATGGTTCATTAAAATAATTTTTCAGAAACAAAAGGAAAAAAGCAAGTGTAACAGACAACAAATAAAAATGCCAATTAAACCTGATGATATTTCCAACTCCCTGAAAAGGTTTTCTTATGCTTTCCATTTCTCAATTTTTCCTTTCTTCCAGTAATAAGGAATATTGTTTGTGATAAACGCATTCGCTAAAGTCACATCTTTAAGTTTAAGAGAATCTAAAAATGATATTTGATAATCATTAACCTTTAAAGGAGCAGGTATCCAGTTTTCCCTCACTCCTTCAATGATTAAAACTTCCTTTTTCATGGAATTGAATGTAAAAGTAAATGGTAATGGTCCTGCAAATTTTCTTGCTTCTTTCCAATCAATGAATGGAGAATTTTCAGGAAGAGAAATTGATTCTGTTTGAGTTTCAATTTCAATTTTTAATCCTGACTTAACTGAGGTTATCCTTAATTTATTTTCGTTCCCGATTTTTTTAATATCAGTAGTAGTATAGTTATAGTGTGTAAATATGTTTCCGAGTAATTCCATTTTTTTCTTGTCAGTTTCAGATTTAAGAATGAATAACCCACGGAGTCTTTTTCCTTCAGCATTGACATACTTCACAAAGACGCGATACCCAATTAAGAAAAAATCATTGCCTAGTAATTTGGGAAAACCTTTTGGCCTTAGTCCTTTTGTTTGAACCATCGCAACAGCAATGAAAGCCCAGCGCTCGTTTAAAGTATCCAACTTTAAACATTCCGGAATCAGTTTTTCTATTTCCTCTTTAGGAACTGCAAATGTTAAAACAATTGAACTTTCAAAAAATGCTTCAACTGCAAAGGGATGATTTTTCAGAAATGAAAACATTCTATGAATGTTGAATTGATCGCTTGTTGATGATAAACTCATTACAATATATCAAAAGAATAAACAGCATCGCAAATACCGAATTGAATTTTCCCCAAAGCAATAAATCAGGGGCAAGGAAAAATTCAAGAGTGTTCATTGAAGCAATAATCACCATTTGTGTTACACTATTGAAACGAGATTTAATACCACTGATAACCCATACCGCAATTAGTATTTCAGAAATACCAATTGCTCTCGTAAAAAGTGTCGCATATTCTTCACCTAAAATTCTTGCAACAATTTGCTCGTGTCGCGGAACAAGATTCAACACTTTACAAAAAAGTCCGTTCGCAATCCAAACCATTGCAATGAGATAATTAAGAATTTTATAAATAGTATTTGCTTTCATTTTTACTTTATCAATATGAAAGAAGTCAGTTTGCCCTTTTGTGTTTTGTTTAACAATGTAATTCTTAGTTCAAACATACTACTGGGTTCCAAATGCTGCCGTATAAAACACACCCACACACGAAAAACATACACTTCTCGTTATTTTCACATAACCAAATTAAAAACATTGTATGAAAGCGACATTAATGTTCCTGCACAGGAACGCAAAGTGCTCTTCTTTTTTTCTTTTTCTGCTGTTCACAAATTCGTTTTTGCTTAAGGCGCAAAATGGGGAGGATGCAGATGACAAAACTCTTTCACCTTACTTTGTCGTACTCAGCGAGCATCCTGGAACCGACAATCTTCCGCTGAAAGAAACTTCGGCAAGTGTAAATATTGTTGGAGTGATTGCAGATGTAACAGTGAAGCAGGTGTATATCAATTCAGGATTAAACACACTCGAAGCCATTTATACTTTTCCGCTTTCGACAAGGGCTGCAGTGTATGGGATGCAGATGAAGATCGGCTCGCGCACCGTTACAGCAAAAATTGAAGAGAAGAAAAAAGCGCGCGATGATTATGAAAAAGCGAAGACGGAGGGCAAGCGCACTTCACTGCTGGAGCAAAGTCGTCCCAATGTGTTTACGATGAATGTCGGCAACATTGCAGCGAACGACACCATAACGGTTGAACTGAAATACACCGAACTGCTCATTCCTGAAAAGGGAATTTATTCTTTTGTTTATCCAACTGTTGTAGGTCCGCGGTATTCGAACAAGTCAAAAGAAACAGCAAGCGCCGACGACAATTTTGTGAGCACTCCTTACACCAAGGAAGGTGTGATGCCCGCTTACCGGTATGGAATTAATGTTCAGATTCATTCGGGTATACCGGTACAGAATGTGGTTTGCATCACTCATAAAACTGTGGTTGCCTATACTGATTTATATAACGCAACTGTGATGATAGACCCTGCCGAAACCAACGGCGGAAACAGGGATGTGATTATTAACTATTCGCTTCAGGGAGATAAAATAGAATCGGGTGTGATGCTCTACGAAAACGGAGACGAAAATTTTTTCATGGTGATGATTCAGCCACCGAAAAAAGTGTTGAAAGAAGAAATTCCTCCGAGAGAATATATTTTCATTGTAGATGTGTCGGGTTCAATGCACGGATTTCCGATTGACCTCTCTAAAAAATTATTGCGGAATCTTATTCTTAACCTGAACCCAAACGATAAATTTAATGTGCTGCTTTTCTCAGGTGCTACTGCTACCATGAGTCCTTCATCGGTGGATGCGACAATTGAAAATTTCAATAAGGCAGTTGCATTTCTTGATGCTGAAAGAGGATATGGCGGAACAGAATTGCTTCCGGCAATGCAGGTGGCGTATGCACTTCCGCGCACTGACCCCGACCTCTCGCGGTCGTTTGTGATTGTGACAGACGGATATGTTTCCATTGAAAAAGAAACTTTCGATTACATACGCAACAACACTGGCAATACTAATTTTTTCAGCTTCGGAATTGGTAGCTCAGTGAACCGATACCTGATGGAAGGCATGGCATTCATGGGTGGTGGTGAAGCAATGATTGTGACCAAGCCGGAATTTGCTGATGAACAGGCGGAGAAATTCAGAAACTACATTAACACGCCTGTACTCACTCAGATAAAAACAGACTTCGGAAATTTTTCTGCTTATGATGTGCAGCCTTCTTCGTCGCCCGACATGCTTGCGGAGCGCCCGATAATTATTTTCGGAAAGTACACCGGAAGCCCGACAGGAATTATTACTGTAAAAGGTAAAGCAGGAAGAAATACTTACAAGCAATCGTTCGACCTATCGCAGGTGAAACCGCTTAAAACAAATTCAGCACTCCGTTATTTATGGGCGAGAGAAAAAATTAAATTGCTCGATTATTATGATTCGGATAACGGATACAGTAATAGCGGAGATAAATCAGAAGGAGAAATATTAGCACTCGGATTAAAATACAACCTGATGACCAACTACACTTCTTTCATTGCAATTGATGAAGAAGTTATTCGCGACAAGGATGGAAAATTAGTGACTGTTACACAGGCAAATCCGTTACCTGAAGGTGTATCAGATTATGCAGTTGGGTTTGATATGACTGTAAGCGGAAACAGTTTGGGGTCGATAAATGCCAATGGTTCTTCTATCTATAATTATTCTGTAACAACGGAAAATGAAATTACCACCGAGGATTCATCTTATCTGTTTGCTGAAGCAATGCCAATATTTCCGGGTGGAGAAGATTCACTTGCTGCCTTCATACAAAGAAATATTATATATCCGTCATGTGAAAAAGACAAAGGTGTTACAGGAGTAGTGTATGTTTCTTTCTTTGTGGAAACTGACGGAAGCATTTCGGATGTGAAACTGATGAAAGGAATAAGTAATGCACTGAATGAGGAAGCGCTGCGCGTCGTGAAGAAAATGCCAAAGTGGATTCCGGGAACACTGAATGGAAATGCTCAAAGAGTGCAGATGACATTGCCTGTTAAATTCAAGTTGAAATAGGGTTAGTGAATTGTCAAGAGTGAATTCTTCGACCGGCTCAGAATGACAAATGGTGAATAGAAAAAAAATCTTCTTCCGGTTTTTTAGTGCGATTATTCTCTGTATGATTTTTTGTTCGTGCTGCGAAAACAAAACAAACGAAAAATCTGTTACAGTAATTCCGCTCACTCAAACGGATACCATTGCGCGAACGAGCATCACATTTATTCTTGGCAAAGACGACAACACACGAAACCCGTATTACGCACTGGCTAATCAGTATTATCGTCTGAGCGAAACGGAGAAAACAGAGATAGTGATTGATTCACTCATTTCACTCACCGAGGTTCGCAATTATCTCGCTGTGCACCGTCCGGTAAATAAGCGTCCGTGGGGATTGATAAACTTAGTGACACACGGAAACGAATTCGTTGACCTGAGTGTGTATGTTTCGCCTACGGGTTCGCGTGTGTCGGAAGAAAGTTTGCAAAAAGCAATTGACGATTCTGTTTTTCTGCCACTTGATTCTTTAACGATTGATGATAAAACACTTTTCAATTTACATGGATGTGCAGTTGGGAATAATACACGGTTGCTGAATCTGCTTGGCGTTGCGTTTGGCGGGGGTCCCACTCCCGCGCTTGTGAAGGCATCACGGATGTTTGAATATTATGCTTACCTCTCGCCGAATAAAAATCCGCAGAGCATAAGGCATTACTACGCGCGGGTGTGGTACGGATATTACAAAGTTGATTCGCTGCCCGACGAACAGATTTTAACGGCGCAACTGAAAAACAAATATCCAAACGACTCGGTTGATTGGGTACAAGCACTGCGCAGGCAATATCCTTCAGACCCTTCACAGGTGTATCACATGAACCTGCACATACCAGTGGTATGGGAAGATTTTTACGAAAGCAAAAATGAGATGCCTGACCTGCGCACCAAAGCAAAGCAGGACAAATGGGTGGATGATAAAACGGAATTTCTTGCGCTGCTCTCCAAAACGGCAATACCCCGCGAATATTTCCGCATTAAATTTTACACTCTCACCTACAGCCGCGACTCCGGTATCATTTATTCCGGTAAGGTAAAAGGTATGGCAGGCATCATCTGCATCATAAAACCAGAAGTGAAAGCCGTCGATGTACAGGGCATAAAACACCTCCCTTACATTCCTGCCGATAACGACAATCAGTTTTTCAGTTACTCCGTTACGAGACAAAATGAAAGTAATGGGTTGATGAGAATTTTACCATTATAAAATCATTGAAGAAATTGGAAAGGAAAAAATCAAAGTGATATCTGATATTGTAGCAATAATTTTTTTTGTGTTACAGAACTGAAGCGAAACTTAATTATACAAATAGAAGATAATATTTAATAAATATTAATCTCAGTAATAAAATAATTATTAAGCTAATTCTTCAAAGTTGTAAAAACTCCAAGCGGTTCAGCATATAATGAATTATCCTTACTACTTCCATCACATTTACTTGCAACTGTCCAGATATATTTTGTTTCTGGATTTAGATTAGAGAGCAGGAAATAATTTCCGTTTCCCTCTCCAACACTTACCATTACCCATTTCGGCCTCTCATTCTGAGTTTTATAACGAATTATATACTTAGTACTATTCAGTGGTCCTGTCCAGTGTAACAGTACAGAAGTTGAAGTTATACTATCTACCTTAAGGTTAAATGGAGTTTCACAGGGAAACTCAGTCGTGAAATTTACTTTAACAGAATATTCTGAAGTGTCTTTAAAATCAATATTGCAATAAGAAAGTATCTGTAATTCATAAGTCGAGTTCGGAGCAAGGTTAGAAATTTTCGTTATTGAGTCAGAAGGTAAAACACGCATTGAACTCCAAACCGATGTTCCAACTACTCTTGCCCTTAATTTATACCCGCAAGAACCTTTGACTTTTGACCATGAAATTTTCGCAAAAGAACTACCAGCTTTTACTGCTTTTAAATTTTCAGGAGTCAAACATTTATTTTGGGCCGTTACATCACAAACTGAAAAAATCAATGCCACAATCAATGCAATGGATGTATTATAAAATTTAAACATTTTTCTATTTTAAAGTTTTGAATTTAATATAAGGAGCAAAGAGGGGCGAAATTCCTCTTTCAGCACTGCCACAAATTGATTTTAAGGAAAGCACATATTCAGTATCAGGTTTCAGGTTTATTAATATATAGGCGGGTTGATATGTAGCATCAACTGTAACACTTAACCAATTTTTTATTTTTTGTTCATTAGGAGCATAAAACAATTTGAATTTTTTTGAATCGAGAGTTGAAGACCATTCAATTGCAGCTGAAGAACTATCAATATTAGTTACCATTATTTTATTAGGAAGTTCGCAACCACAGCTAGTGATTAGCGTATCAGCCAGAGAAAAATCAGAGGTATCATCAATATGACCGCTGCACATTATTCCCATTTGAACAATGTAAACAGAAACTGATTTCATCTTTGGAATCTGCATCACAGTATCAGGCGCATTGACCATAAAATAATTCCAAACAGAGTCATGAGGAGATTTTATTCTTGCACGATAAGCAAACGCCCCGGGAATTGAATTCCACTTTGTATTAATTGTTTTACCCGTGATACTTACAACAGAAAAATTTTTAAGCCCATTACATTTAGATTGAGAATAAGAATTCTGATAAAAAAAAATCAATAACAAAAAAATAATCGAGCCTATAAAAGAATATCTGGCTTCAGATAAATTTCGTATCAGATTAGCATTTACTTTGTTTTCCATTAATGAGCTACTACAATTTTTTTAGTGTAAGTATTATTTTCCCCTTTGATTTCTAAAATGTAACAGCCACTTGCAAGATTCGCTGAGTTAATTATTTCGTTTGTAGTTCCTGTTTTAAGAAGGATAATTTTTGATTGCATTACCTGTCCTAATTCATTTAATAAAACAAGGCGAACATTTGAACTTATCGAATAATTTGAAAAAGAAACATTAATTAAATCATCAGCCGGATTTGGAGCAATTACAATTCGAAACTCATTAGCAGTTAAATCTTCCGCACCTGTAAAGTTAAATTCAATAGACTGCGAGCTGCAACCGAAACTATCTGTAACAGCCACCGAATAATTTCCATAGTTAAGAATGATAATCTGCTGATAAATTGCTCCATTGATAATATTACCATTCAGATACCATTGATAGGACGAGTATAAAGTTGTAGAAAGAATATTTCCGCTTAGTGAAATCGCGGGGGTAACAGGCAAGGCATTTACAGTTACGAGATTATTCATTACGAGTGTATCACTGCCTGTAGCATTTGAACTTATAAGTGTTACATCAAAAGCACCTGCCTGATTATAACATACATTTGGGTTCTGAGAATTAGTATTTCCAATTGAAGTTCCTGGCAATATCCAATGCCATGAAGTTGGTTGGTTGGTTGAAATATCGGTAAGTGAAATACAATCTCCTTCACAAATATTATTGTCGCTTAGGTTTAATGCAGCAAATGGTTTTGCTGTGAATGAATAATTAAAAGGTGTAGTATTTGAACACCCCCCTCCGCTCTCAACAAATACTTTATAGTTTCCTGATGTGTTTGCTATATAAAAATAATTTGTCGCACCTGAAATTGCTGATCCATTTAGCAACCATTGATACTGTAACAGTCCCGAAGTTGTAAATAATGTATCGTCATGTTGTGTAATAATCGCTGTTGGTATTGAACTCGTATTAACCAATTGCATAAGCATTAATGTATCATAACCGTAAAAATTCCCTGTTATTAGTTGAACATTATATAACCCTGACTGATTAAAACAAACTGTTGGGTTTGCCTGAATGGATATTGCCGGACTTCCCCCCTGAAAACTCCAGTTCCAATAATTTGGTTGATTGCTTGAGTTATCAGAGAAAGTAATGCATTCACCAACGCATATTTGGGTTGCAGAATAAGAGAATGATGTAACAGGAATAAAACTCTGAGAACTATAATAAAGTGGAATTGCAATTGATGAACAACCTGAATTATTAAAAACTTCAACAGTATAAAATCCGGCTTGAGTTGCCTGATAGTTTTGATTAATAGCTCCGAAAATTGCGACTCCATTGAAATACCATTGATACGAAACCGCTGAGCTTAAACAACTTAAAAGATTACCAGAAATTGAAAACGAAGGTATTGGCGGTGTCGCATTAACAGTGATGTTTATTGTTTGTGAAAAATAATTACCACAAGGTGACTGAGTATAACAGAAATAACTTCCCCCGCCGCTCACAACATCTTGGTTATTAGTTGCCCCTGAAATCTGAATTCCGTCATGATACCATTGATAATTAAATGCGGGATTACCAGCAACAGACAAAACAGTTGATTCACCTTCACAAAAAATACTGTCGCCCGATAATGTAACAGTTGAAACAGGTACTGAAATAACATGCAATTGCAATCCATTTGAAGTTAAAGACCCGCAATAATTCTGAGCCTGACATTGATAAACCCCCTGCACCTGAGCAGAATAAGTTGAGTTCGTAGCACCACTGATATTTATTCCATTAAACATCCATTGGTATGAAGTAACATTGATTCCATTTGAAATTAACAACGAAGAAGTATTGGAACAAATGGTATCGTTACCCGAAAATGAAATTGAAATTGAAGGTTGAGCAGAGCCTGCTGAAAGAACTAATGCATTAGTAGTATCACTTAGGCAGTTTGATTGAATAATGCAACTGTAAGTTCCCTGCTGCTGTGTGCTGTAAACAGAGTTGGTTGCGCCGGAAATAACTACATTTCCTGAAAGCCATTGAAACAAAAACCCTGAACCACTTGGTGCAATTAAATCAACTGTTACACCTGGGCATAACACATTTCCCTGAGAAGAAGTAATGACCAATGATGATAGTTGAAACACATTAACACTTATCACAGTTGAATTGAATGTTCCACAAGAAATGCTACTGAACTCACATGAATAAACTCCGGTTGTTGTTGCGTAATAAAAATTATGGGTGCCACCTGAAATGTTACTTCCATTCAGTTTCCATTGATAAGACAATTGATTATTTGCTGTCGCAAAAAGATAAACCGAATCACCCGGACAAAGGTTACTTCCATTCGGAGCATAAATAATATTTGTGAGATTGAAAGAACTAAGAATTAAATTATTTGAAAATATTGTTCCGCACTGGTTAGAAAACCGACAAGAATAAACTCCGGATATACTAGTCTGATAAGTATTTCCTGTTGCTCCATTAACAGGGTTTCCATTACGATACCATAAATAATTTATTCCTGATATGAAGAGCGCATTAAATGTAACAGTTTGACCTGGACAAATATTCAAGCTGTCGTTCGTTTCAATTGAATCAGGCAATGATGGTGCAACAGAAATATTTAATGCGTTTGATAAATTTGAATTACAGAAATTACTTACAAGACAGGTATATGATCCCTGTTGCGTCGCTATAAATGATAGTCCTGTAGAATCCAAAACATCAATACCATTAAACCTCCATTGATACTGATAATCAATTCCGGGACTTGCCGTCAAAAGAGCGGATTGCCCCGAACAAAGTGATGTTAAACCGGTAGTACCAATTGAGGCAACAACAGGATTATTCAAATGAACAGAAATTATATTTGAATAAGTAGACCCGCAAGCATGATTGATTCGTAAAGTATAATTACCACTTTGATTTGTAGTATAATTATTTAAAGTTGCTCCGCTGATTGTTACACCATCTCTATACCATTGAAAAATTAATGTTCCGTTCCCATAGTTTACATAACTACTGTTAAAAATCACATTCGAACCCGAACAACCTTGAATCATACTTGAAGTTGAAATATAAACAGATGGAACTCCTAATGGATTCAGGTAAGCATAATTAGATGTTACATAATTCCCGCATTGATTATAAACTCTTACATAATAAGTTCCGGTTTGATTTACATTAAGTGTATCCTGATTTGCATTAGGTATTATGTAATTATTGTAATACCATTCATAATAAATATTTACAGGATGATTTGTTAAAGCGAGATGGGCCGAAGAACCGTTACACATGTATGTTAGACTGGAAACCAAAGTTCCTGCACTTGTAATTGTTGGTATAATAGAAGTAATGTGAATGGTATCAGAATAAACATCCCAGCCACAACCACTAACCGCCCTAACATAATAATCGCCAACTGTTGTTGCGGTAAATACTCCACTTGCCGATGTACTACTTGAAGTGAGAATTCCGTTTTTATAAAAGTAAACAAACACTCCACCTGAAAGCGATACACAATTAAAAACCTCATAACTAAAATGAATAGGGTTGCATCCTGATGTTGAAGTATTAAAAAGTGAAATGTGAGCGAGCGATTGGTTATTTACATTGACTGCTTTGGTTCCAAACGCACAATTAGATCCTGAGTGCGCTGTATAAATATAAGTTGCATTGCTGCTGGGAACTGAAGTAATGACATTCTGATTTTGCGTGATAACACTAGCTTCAGGATACCAGATATAATTCTGATAAAACTGATATGCTGTAACAGTAATAGTATCTCCTGCGCATATAACAGATGGTCCCGCGATTGAACCTGAAAAAGAAGAACAATAATTTAGCTGGTTCTCACTCCTTATCATTATGTTTTTATCGGAGAAATTCAGGTTTAAAAAGTAACTACCGGAACCTGAAGTTGGATTATTTAATGAAGAAGTTACTGTAACAGTATTCAAATTAAGGTTTCCATAACCCTCAAAATAATAATTCGCATTTACGGTTTTGGGATAACCAAGTTTTACTTCCGAGGCAGAGGGTGACAACCCTTGTCCGCTAAAATTCAAAATAAGATTGAGCGGATGATAGGTCGAATAAATAGTTGGAAGAATTAAAGTATCCGATGGTGTCACAGTCAGATGAGGAACATTTATTTTCTGAAGAAAAACCGAACCGCCATTTAGACCATTAGAATAGATAGTACTCGAATGAAAATAAGTACTGTCAGGCATTTTAACATCTGATCCACAAAATCCACCAATCAAAAAACTGTTATTGCCATTATTTAAAACCCTAAAACATCTTTCAGTATTCGAAGCTAAGGCTGCTGAATACTTTCCAATTGACAATGCATTTAAGTTTTGATCTAGCAAAATAAAATAGCCATTACACTGTATATTGCTTAGCGAAAATGGAATAGAGGAATCTAAAGGAATCTGGGCACCAGGCCTGGCCCTTCCACAAACAACAGGATTATTATTTATTAAATCAATATCAATGGTATTCCCTGAATTAATGGTTGTAGCTAATTTTAAATAAACACCATTAGAATCAAATTCAGCAATGAATCCACTTCTGTAGTTGTTAAAATTTAGTGTTGAAACATTTGGGTCAATGAAAAATGTGTAATTCCCAGACCTTCCCACTACAAAAATATTTCCTGATGAATCGATTGCAAGACTTCTCATTTCATCATAGGCTGTGCTTCCTGCAGTTTTAACCCAACTAACATTCATTGAAGCATTAAGCTTCATTAAAAAGCAATCCTGATATCCATGGGCTATTAATGAAAAAGTCGAAATTAAAAATGAAGCAGAATACTCGCCACATACAAAAATGTTTCCGTTGTTATCCGTTTTAATTTTTGATGCATTATCCAATCCAATTCCGCCATATCGGCTTCCACTTACCCAGATTCCAGCAGTATCCAATTTCAAAATACAAATATCTGTTGCACCTGCTGAGGTTAAATTATTTCCATAATAGTTAAATGTGTTACTGAATCCTCCGGCAAGAAATAAACTATTATTTCGGATATCAGCCGAGTAAATAAATGATTCGTCAGATGAGGAAACTTTTATCCATTTAAAATTTCCATTACTGTTATACTTCGCTATAAAAAATTTTCTTGCATGAGAAATCACAGTCGTGAACATCTGTGCTCCTACTTTCATTGTATCATAAAAATTTCCAACAACATAAATATTGCTTGCATCATCAATCAAAATACTTCGCGGGGTTATTTCTTCGCCTTTAATATTATTCATCCTCCATATCTCAATTCCCGAAGAATTCATTTTGGTTAAAAACATTCCCTTATTCCGAATGGTATCGCCAGAAGCAGCAATAGCATTTTTTCCAATGCGACCTGCGGTGTAAATAAATCCATTGTTGTCACGCTCAATGCACGAACAGAACCCACTTTCGCTTTCATACATGTGTAACAGTTGAGTCAACTGGGCATGTGCTACTGTCTGAAAGAAGAAAAGAAAAAGTATTAAATATTTTTTCACCTATTTGGGATTTACAATTAACTGATGAAACAGCTGATTATCTATCGTATAAATTTCAACTACCACACAATCCGCGTTGTAATCTATTAAAGGAATGCTGCAACTTGTTTTCCCTTCAGGAATAATCTCATCAAGCTTCTGTCCAATTGTATTGAATAGCAAAAGATGGTCTACCAAACCACATCCATCAATAATCAACTTATCATTTCTGATAAAGATTTTAATTTGAACGGGATCAATTTTTTCTTCTCCTGTAATTATATATGGAACAGAGGTTCCACGACAACCATCTGATGAAATTACTACCACAGTATAATCACCATTTCCCACTGGCGTTAAGGTATAAGTTCCCGCAGAAGCAATAAAAATTCCATTCAGATACCATTCAAAAGTATAGCCCGAACCATTTGGATAATTGCAAACCAAATTGCCACCTGAATATGAAATTATCGGAGCTGGATTCGCTAACACCTGAACAAAAGAATTAAAAACTGTTGTTCCGGTGCCTGAGAAATTACTTACCGAAAGTGAAACACTATAAATTCCAACATTAGGAAAACAAATTCCCGTTGGGTTTTGAAGGATTGAGGAAGGAGTTGTTGCTCCTGTAAAACTCCATTGCCAGCTATAGGGTAAATTTGATGACTGATCAAAAAAATCAATGCAATCGTTCTGACAAATTATAGTATCAGAAGAAGCTATATGAGGAACAGGTATATCAAAAAATTTATACGATAATAAATTGAACGCATTGCACCCTGTCTGATAATTAGCGTTAACATTATAAATACCTGATGAATCCGGTACAAAATAATTATTCGTTGCCCCTGAAATTGACCCAGAACCTCCATACCATTGGTAAGCAATAATTCCAGTACCCAACGCAAAGAGCGTATCACCAGATTGAGTAATAGTTGGAGGTGTCGCTATTAAAACATGAATCATTTGCGGAAAATAAAAAGTATCGGAACCAAATACATTACTCGCAATTAAAGTCACATCAAAATCTCCTGGTTGAGTAAAACAAATAATCGGATTTTGTTGTGTCGTTGTACCAGGATTACCACCACCAATTGTCCAAAACCACGAAGTGGGGAAATTGACTGAAAGATCAGTAAAGTTTATACATGTTCCTGCACAAATATTTGAGTCAGATGACATAAGATTTATTTGTGGAGGACTATTAACTGTAACAGAAATATCATTGCTGATTCCTGTACACCCACTACTATTTGACACAACAACATTGTAAACACCTCCGCTCGTAGGAACATAAGTAGAATTATTTCCACCGATAATTGTACTTCCATTCTCATGCCACTGATAAGTAAAAGGTCCACCTCCATTAGTAACTGTAGAAGTTATTGTGCCACCTGTTAAGGAAATCGTAACAACGGGAGATGGATTAACAATAACAAAATTATTTTGATAAAGAGTATCACTTCCACTTAAGTTAGAAGTAATTAATTCCACCGAAAATGTATCAGTAGAATAATAGCATATTATGGGATTACTCAGAGTACTTGAAGAAGGAGTTCCCCCTGGAAAATACCACTGAATTGATGTCGGCGAATTGGAAGATGTACTACTAAAATATAAACAATTGTTTACACAGATATTCGGATTTCCCGAAATGAAAGAAGATAAAGGAGCAGGAGAGTATGCATAAGGAGCAAGGCTTGTGTTATGGCAACCAAATGAAGTATAAACTGTTACATTATAATTTCCCGATACAGTCGGAACATAAAAGCTATTTGTTGCTCCGGCAATTGCACTTCCATTTAAATCCCATTGATATGTATAAGAACCAACCGGAGCAAATAAAGTATCGTTCTGATAAGTAATGTTTGCGGGCGGTATTCCAAAAACGGTAATGTATCCTGAGACTGTTACAGTATCGGAGCCAAATGAGTTGTGAGAAATAAGTGTTACATCATAAACGCCAGGAATCAAATAGCAAATAAAAGGGTTTTGTAATGTTGAACTGGATGGAACTCCCCCAGGAAAAGACCATTCCCATGATGTCGGATTATTCAGCGTTTGATCACTATAGGTTATACAAAATGCCTGACAAATCTTAATTTGATTCGAAGTAAACAAAGCTGTAGGCAGAGTATTAATTGTAAAAATCAATGAGGGACTCGTAGCCGAACAGCCGTTAACTCCGATTATCTCAACAGAATAATATCCGTTTTGAGTAGCTGTATAACTCTGGTTATTAGCTCCTCCGATTTGCACACCATTCAAATACCATTGATAATAAGTTGCTGTAACAGATGATGTAAGCACAGTTCCGTTCTGAACAATGACAGGTGTAACAGGTTGAGGCATTACTGTTACACATGAAGTACAGTTAAAGGTATCAGCTCCGAATTGATTTGAAACGATCATTTGAACATCAAAAGTTCCTGAGCTATCAAAACAAATTGTAGGAGAAGAGGATGTTGATGAAGCCGGATTCCCACCATTGAAGGTCCATTGAAAAGTGTTTGGGGTATTTGTTGATGAGTTTACAAATGGAATACATTCACCTTCGCAAATAGTATTATTTCCCAATATAAACGAAGCAACAGGGCTTGCCATAACCACAATATTTGAAAAAGCTGCACAACCAATGTACGATGTTACCATCACCAGGTAGTTTCCAGGCTGAGTTGGAACATAACTTTGATTTGTTGCACCTGCAATCGGATTATTATTAATATACCACTGGTAAGAAGCTCCAACTGTATTACAAATCAAAGTATCGTTCTGATTTATAATTATTGGACTCAGATTCAACACATGTATATATCCAGGATAATATAGCGTGTCATAACCATATATGTTATGAACTATGAGTGTTACATCAAATGTTCCGGCATTCGGATAACAAATATTTGACGGAGAAACCAGTGATGAGGTTGGAGGAGAACCGCCTTGAAAAATCCATTCATATGTTGTTGGGGTGTTAAAGGTTGCTGCTGAAAACTGAATACAATTATTCGGACACAAATAATTCATATTCGCGTTCATAGATTGAATATAAGGAGGTAAATTATTTACTGTATAGGTAATCGTAATCGGGCAAACACTTCCAGGGTTTACTATTACAGAATAAACTCCATCAATTAATGGTACCCATGTTGAATCTGTGGCTCCTGAGATGGCAACGCCTGATAAATACCATTGAAACGCGACCGATGTAACACCTGTGTTACACACTAAAACTCCGCCTGAATATGACAGAACGGGATTGACATTTTGCAACACATGAATGTAGTTTGGAAGATAAAGTGTATCAGCTCCCAAAGAATTACTAGCAATAACCTGAACATCAAAATATCCTGATGTGTTATAACATACCTGAGGATTATAACCAATCGCAGTTGAAGGATTACCTCCAGGAAAACTCCATTGCACTGTTCCAACAGGATATAACGATCCTGTATAAGCAAAATTAGCACAGGTTCCAACGCAAACATTTTGATTTACAACAGATAAGTTTGCTTCTGGTGGAGCTGCCGCTGCAAGGCAAATCATAAAATAATCATTGCTGCCTTGTGTGTTTTGTGTTTTATCACCGCCAATTCCTGCTGTGGATGAGTTGCCCATTATGAATGATCCGTTTGATAATTCACAAACCAGGCTAACCTCAGCATGAGAATTTTCCAAAACAGTTCTATCCCAGATAATATTCTGTAGTGTATCAAGACGGAGCACCCAAGTACTTTCGTATCCTAAATTATTTTGAGTTTTGTCAAAACTTGCATTTGAATAAGAAGTGCATGATATCAAAATATTATTTTCATTATCTATGAACATATCTGACAGATCATCATCCAATGCATTCCCCCCGATTTCTTTTTGATAAACCTGATTTCCGTTTTGATCCAATAAAATAAACCAATAATCAGATCCACCTCCTCCGGGATATTGAGCTGTGGTTTTATTACCACCTACATCAGATTTAGACAAACTGCAAACGGCGATATGTTGCCCGACAGATTTGACTGCAACAATGTTTTTAAAATTATAATCGAATACAAACTGAATACCTTCCACTCCTGTGCCTCCAAATCTTTTTTGCCATATAATATTTCCTGTTTCGCTAATTTTAACAACCAAATAATCAAGATTGCCATACGAAGCAGAAGTAATATTTCCTGATATTCCACTGAGTACAGCTGCACCGATAACTAAGTTTCCATCAGGCAATAAATCAATATATCGTCCATAATCTTCACCTGATCCTCCAATAGCATAATCACCTAAAAGGTTTCCCGAAGTATCCGTTTTTACAATCCATATATCATCGTTTCCAAAAGAAGGGGTAGTTTTATTTCCATTCGCCGTTGAATTACTTGACCCAACAAAAAAAATATGATGTTGCAAACTTTCAATTGCCTTCATCACATAATCATTAGAGGTTCCTCCAAAATCTTTATCCCATATTTTTATACCATTCTGATCTATTTCAACAATCCATAAATCAGTATTTCCAAAAGTATTTTGTGTTTTATCTCCGGAAGCAGGAGAGGTTGAATGACCTGATAAAATCACTTTCCCATTATCCAACAAAATCATATCGAACATGTAATCGTTCGAACTGCCTCCAAAAGTTTTGTCCCATATTTTATTTCCACTGGGATCAATCTTCACTACCCAATAATCAAATCCCCCCTTAGAGTTTTGAGTTTTATCACCTCCAATATTTGAACTACTACTTCCTCCTGCAAGAAAATTACCATCCGGCAACGGAAGCAAACATGTTTGATAATCATAGCTAAGGCCTCCAAATCTTTTATCCCAGATTTTTGGCGGGGCTAAACTTTGCCCGAGCAAATCAGCCGAAACAAATAGCAAAGTAACCAAAAGTGTTACACTTAATGTTTTCATACAGAAACATTTTTCCGAAAGTTAATGAATATGTTTATCAAATTAGAACCTGTTTAAAATTAAATCCAATTTCTTTGTTTAACTTGTATCTACAATTGCTGAATTTGGAATGCTTTTGCCATAATCAAAGTTTATGCATACAACTGTGTTAGTCAGCGAGTGGCTGACGCGATTCTTCAATTGCAGAAAAAATATCTGAGTGACCCTAAAGAAAAATTTTCAATTTTGTTTTCACACAACGATCTTGCTGATATGGTCGGGACTGTTTTAAAAGTAGTATTTTAAAAATCACAGAAGTTCTTTGCAACGGGAAAACGCCATTCAAAATTCACAAATGAAAATCAATATGATGGTTATCAATTTGGGGACATCTTCCATTTTAATTTTCACGAAAATTTGAACATTGTCAATTTTTAATTAAAGGTCACTTATCAATTTTATATCTTCAAAAAGGTTCGATAAATTGCCCATCACCCCGACAAAAATCCGAAACAAGTTTTGATTCGAATTTTTTATTTCATGACTTCATGTTAAATATTACAATCGCTGTCAAGTTGCTTCATTCATATATCTTTTTACTTTAGTGCTGTTTTAATTTTAAAACTCCAAAAACAAAAATTAAAAACATGAAAAAAAATTTAATTGGAGGTGTCGCCGACTTGGTTGTCTTCTTCTTACTTGAATGATTGCTTTATGGCTTATTATTTAAATACTTAATGGCTACTTATAGCGGAACCGTAAATTGTGTAGAAAAATCAGATGACGAAATGAGTCTTGGCGCTTTATTTATTAGAAAATATTATTAGGATTTTTACTCTCTATAATATTTAGTTGGTCAAAACAATGATGGTCTAATTTCTGAAAATTTTATAGGGGCTGTTGTTGGAATTTTAACTTGGGGACAGATTTAATTATGCACGGAACTTCAAACCTCATTAGTTTGAATGGAGCTATTTTTGATATTGGAATTTGACCCTTGCATTTTACACTTGGAGGAGGTGTAACTGATTGTGTTATTGGAATGATTAAAGAATAATTAAAACTTCTTTAAATTTTTTTAAAAGAGTCTGATGAAATTCATCGAACTTTTTTATTTTAAAAAAACTTATTTGAATAATATTACAATTATTCTTTCAAAGTACATCAATTTTATATTTACCAGCAGTGAATAAAATTCCTTCCATAAAAAAGAAACCTGGGTACTTGTATTATTTTTTGAGCCATAGACTGTTACAGGCACTTGTATTATTTTTTTTAGCCATTGGAATTTATTCAAACACTTTCAATCATGAATATGTGTATGACGACATTATTGTCATTCAGCAAAATTCTGTAGTGCAAAAAGGTATTGGTGGCATACCTGATTTGCTTACTAAGGATAGTTTTTATGGTTACAATCAGGGGCATAGTGATTTAACCGGAGGAAGATATCGCCCACTTTCGTTAATCACTTTTGCAATAGAGCATGAGTTACTTGGCAACAATGCTCCTTTCGAACATATCGCAAGTGTTTTGTTATATGCTTTGTGCTGCGTGATTTTACTTTTTACACTTTATAAATTATTCCCAAATCTTTCACCGCTTATTCTATTTGGTGGAGCTTTATTATTCACTGTTCATCCGGCGCATACCGAAGTTGTTGCGAACATAAAAAGCCGCGACGAAATTCTTTGCCTTCTTTTTTCATTTCTTACATTTTTTTTCTGGATGAATTTATTGAAGGAGAAAAAAGTGTTACATCTGATTTTCGGATTAATGACCTTTGCACTCGCATTGCTTTCAAAAGAACAGGCAATACTGCTGATTATCTGGATGCCACTTGCATGGTGGTTGAATAATGAAACTTCATTTAAGAAAATTTTAACTTCTCTTTTTCCATTTATCGTTGTTGGTTGTTTGTATTTATTTATTCGTTCATCGGTTGCCGGTTCTGTTGGCGATAAAGTTTCAACCGACATCATGAACAATCCCTATTTTCTTGCATCAACCTCTGAAAAATTTGCAACAATTTCAGGAGTACTGTTGACTTATTTCATAAAAACTTTTTATCCATATAAACTCTCTTACGATTACACATATAATGCAATTCTCTATTTGAATTTTTCAAATCCTGAAGTATGGATTTCAATAATTTTATTTTCTGCAATGATTGCCTGGATAGTTTTTTCGATTATCAAAAAACAATATCATTCACTTTTACTACTCGTTTGGTTATTGCCCATTCTATTAGTGTCGAATTTATTTTTCAATGTCGGTGCTCCAATGGCAGACCGTTTTTTATTTATGCCCTCTGTCGGAATCTGTGTTATGATAGTTGGTACTTTATCTATGTTTTATAAAATTGAAAAAAAAGAGTCAAATCGACAACGAACTATTTTTATCGCTGTTCTAATTATTTCAGTTTTCTATTCTTATAAGACTTTCGAACGGAATTTCGATTGGAAAAGCAATCACTCAATCTTTGCTTCTGATGAACCTAAAGTTCCAAACAGTGTAAAAGCAACTTTAAATTATGGTTCGATATTGATGAGCGAAGCTGATGTAGAAACAGATTTGAACATCAAAAATGAAAAACTTGAAACTGCATTTTATTTATTCAAACGCGGAATTTCAATTTATGCAACAGCAGATTTACTGAATCATCTCGGGTCTTATTACTCAATAAAAAATCAACTCGACAGTTCCGAATTTTATTATCGAAAATCGCTTGAAGTAAAAAACGATTTCATTATGGCAAAGAATAATCTGCTTGGCATTCTTCAAAAGAAAGGCGGACAACTTCACGCAGAAAAAAAAGAAGATTCAGCATTAATAGTTTTCCGAATGCAATTAACTCTTGATTCAACTTATGCTGATGCTTTCAACAATATAGGTACAGTTTATTTTGCTCTTCAGAATTTTGATTCGGCTAAATATTACTTCAACAAAACACTTTCAATTCAGCCTGCTCATCAGTTGGCAATTGGAAATCTTGCTAATACTTATTTGAATGAAGGAAATAATTATTTCGCTCATTCAAATTTCGATAAAGCATTAAATAATTATTTATCTGCTCTGAAATTTAAACCTGACTATGTTGAAGCATATGCAAATGCCGGAGTAATTTACATGCAGCAGAAAAATTTTTTAGAAGCTAAAAAGCAGTTTGAACTTGCATTGCAATACAATCCTCAACATGAGTTCTCAAGAATTCGATTGGCCGAATGCGAATCCGTTCTAAAGGCGGGGAAATAATTTATCCTCATTTCAGATTTTATCAATGTGCGAAAAATCTTTTCGCCTAAATTTGGCGCCTCAATAAAAAATCATGATTGACGCTCCTGCAAAACAGAAAACAAAATCGAAACCTTCTCACGCTTTTCTCAAAGCATTAAAATTAAAACAACTCAGTTCGGGCGCAAGTACCGGGGTTGATTGGCTGAAGACAAACGGCGAAGTGTTACACTCCTATTCTCCCGTTGATTCTCATTTGATTGGTTCAGTAAAACAAGCCACCAAGGCAGACCTTGATAAAATTTTAACTATTGCCGAAAATGCTTTCAAAAAATGGCGATTGATTCCTGCACCGAAGCGCGGTGAAATTGTTCGACAGATGGGAAATGAATTGCGCAAGTACAAAGAGCCACTTGGTCAATTGGTTTCTTATGAGATGGGAAAAAGTTTACAGGAAGGTTTGGGTGAAGTGCAGGAAATGATTGACATCTGCGATTTCGCTGTTGGTCTTTCGCGCCAGTTATATGGATTGAGTATGCACAGCGAGCGACCGAATCATCGAATGTACGAGCAATATCATCCACTTGGAATAGTTGGAGTTGTATCTGCATTTAATTTTCCTGTTGCAGTGTGGAGTTGGAACGCAATGCTTGCATTAGTATGTGGTGATGTCGTGTTGTGGAAACCTTCTTCAAAAACTCCAATTTGTGCTGTTGCAGTTCATCAATTAATGGAAAGTGTTTTGCGCGAAAACAAAATTCCTGAAGGAGTTCTTTCATTGATTATCGGAAGCGGAAAAGAAGTGGGTGACGATATTTTAAAAGACGCGCGTCTGCCATTGTTAAGTGTAACAGGTTCAACACGAGTTGGGCGACATGTTGCAAAAGTTGTTGGCGAGCGTTTCGGAAAAACAATTCTCGAACTCGGCGGCAACAACGCAATTATTATTTCTGAAAATGCAAATCTTGATATAGCCATTCGTGCCGTAGCATTTGGCGCAGTTGGTACTGCCGGTCAACGATGTACTTCTACTCGCCGATTAATTATTCACGAAAAGAATTACAACAAGGTGAAAGAAAAGTTGATGAAAGTTTATTCTCAACTCACCATCGGCGATCCATTAGATTCAAACAATCATGTCGGTCCGCTCATTGATAAAGATGCAGTGCGACAATTTTCAGAAGCAATTCAAATAGCACAGGCGCAGGGAGGCAAAGTAATTTTCGGCGGCGAGGTGATGAAGGGAAAAGGATATGAAAGCGGTTGCTATGTAAAACCTTGCATGATTGAAGTGAAAGGAAATTTACAGATAGTGAAAGAAGAAACCTTCGCTCCTATTCTATATCTGATGAAGTATAAAAATTTAGACGAGGCGATACTGTTACAGAACGATGTTCCGCAGGGATTATCATCAGCCATTTTCACTGAAAATATTCTGGAAGCGGAAAAATATTTGTCAACTGCCGGAAGCGATTGCGGAATTGCCAATGTAAATATCGGAACTAGCGGAGCTGAAATCGGTGGCGCATTCGGTGGTGAAAAAGAAACAGGAGGCGGCAGAGAAAGCGGGAGCGACAGTTGGAAACTCTACATGCGCCGTCAGACTAACACAATCAACTACGGAAGCACTTTACCTCTTGCGCAGGGAATTAAGTTTGATGTTTAACAGTGAAAAACACACTTCACACAAATTGGATTTCCGTTTTTGTAAAAGAAAACTAACATCAATAACTAAAACGAATAGACTAAGAGAGTAATTTAATACTAGCGTCTGCCTTTAATATCTCTTGATGCATTGATCACCATCAAGTGTCATAAAAAAATAGGACTCCATGGAAAAGGGATCAGTCTCGATTGTAGGGGGAGAATCAATCTTAAACTTTTTGGTTTTAATTTTCAGTGTCGAACCCTTTATTTGTAATCTTCCTTGAATAGTTTTTGTAAAACACCATCATCATAATGATAAAATGCTGTTCCATCTTCTTTCAACTCCAGATAGGTATGAAATCCTTCCCAAGTTCCTGCGTAAATCGATAAACTTCCAGTCAATTCGGTTTTTTTGCATCCGCTTATTCCGATAATACAAACGAAAAGGAAGGAAAATAAAAAATACTTTTTCATTTAAGTGTTTTTGAATGCGTAGGATAAAACCTAAGTCAAAATTAATCAAAGATTATCAAGATTTTCTATCATTCAATGTTCAATTATAGCGAGTAAACAAAATCAAATCTAAGTCAATAAAAAAACTCCCTGTTACCTCCAGAACTACCTTATTTTCACATCATGAATAAATATTTTCTCTTCTTAGGTTTTCTATTCATAAACCTTTCATCTCGCTCTCAATCAAAAATAGAAAATGGAGCTTGGTATTGTAATTTACAATTGGCGCCAAATGCCGACTTACCTTTTAAATTAAGTGTAACAGATAGTTCAGGAGTAAAAAAATTATTTATAATAAATGGAATTGAAAAAATTCAAGTTCGTAGTTATTGGGAGAAAGGAGATTCTGTTTTTATTATTCCTTCTGTATTCCAAACAGAAATAAAAGCTCAACTCAAACAAACAGATAAAGGCCTGAATTATTTGGAAGGAATGTGGACGGATTATGCGCGTGTCGGAGAATATCAGATTCCATTTATTGCGTACTATAGACCAGGTAAAGAATTGTCAGTTGATCATCATAAATCTGATTTCAATGGTAATTGGGAAGTTCAATTTAGTCCAGACACTTCAGATAGTTCAAGTGCAGTTGGAATATTTAAACAGACTGGTGGTAGTGTTACAGGGACTTTTTTGACTACCACTGGAGATTATCGTTTTCTGTCAGGTAATATTTATGACCATGAAATGGTATTATCTGCTTTTGATGGGGCACATGCATTTTTATTTTTAGCTGAAATGCAAAGCGATGGAACACTAAAAGGGAAATTCTGGAGTGGAAAACACTGGACTGAAGATTGGATTGCAAAACGAAATGAAAATTTTCAATTACCCGATGCATCATCACTCACCTATCTGAAAGATGGATTCAAAACTATTTCATTTTCATTTCCTGATGCTGACAGCGCAATTATTTCTATGAGCGATGCGCGATTTAAAAATACTGTTACACTCATTCAAATCACCGGTTCGTGGTGCCCCAACTGCATGGATGAAACACGAGTACTTGTTCCGCTTTATAATGCGAAACATAACGATGGATTGGAAATAGTTGCTCTAGATTACGAACGAAAAAATGACTGGACTTATATTCAGAAATCGTTGCGACACGAAAAAGAAGTATTCAATATTTCTTATCCGGTTATATTTGCTGGGTTGACAACAAATTCTTCTGCTTCACTTCCGATGTTGAATAAAATTATGGGCTATCCAACATTAATTATCGTTGATAAAAAAGGAGTGGTCAGAAAAATAATTACAGGAATTGATGGTCCCGCTACAGGAGATTTATATGAAAAGTGGAAGGATGATTTGAACAGTTTTGCTCAAAAACTTTTAGAAGAATAAAATTTAATAATTCACTTCCTCTCAATGAGGAATCAAAAATCGAATAGTCTATTTTCGCGCCCATGATAAATGTAACCGGGCTTGGAATTTCGCATGGCGGCGAATACTTATTTAACAACATTACTTTTTTAATTAACGACCGCGACCGAATTGGTCTTGTGGGTCGCAATGGTGCAGGCAAATCAACCATTCTAAAAATTCTTGCAAAAATTCGTAATGCCGATGAAGGAGGAATATCGTATCCACGCGAATGCACTGTTGGATATTTGCAACAGGATTTATCGTTTACAAGTGGCAAAACAATTTTTGATGAAACTGCTTCTGCACTTGAAGAAATAAAAAGATTGGAATTGCGTGTGCATGAACTCACAGAAAAAGTAACACACACTACTGATTTTTCTGATGACTCTTACATGGATCTGTTACAGGAGTTACACGATGCTCAGGAGCATCTGCACTTGCTTGAAGCAGGAAGTGCAGAAGGAAAAGTGGAGAAAATTTTATTGGGTCTTGGCTTTGACAGAAATGATTTTGACAAACCTGTTACAGCATTCAGCGGCGGATGGCAGATGCGAGTGGAACTTGCAAAAATTTTGTTGAAGCAACCAACTTTATTGTTGCTCGATGAGCCGACGAATCACTTAGATATTGAATCCATACAATGGCTCGAAAATTTTTTACAAGATTATCCGGGTGCAATTGTGATTGTATCGCACGATAAAAGATTTTTAGATAATCTTACCAATCGCACGATTGAAATTTCAAAAGGGAAAATTGAAGACTATAAAGCTGCGTACTCAAGATATGTTGAGTTACGAAAAGAGCGCCGCGAAAAAATGATGGCCGCTTATCAGAATCAGCAAAATGAAATTCGGCAGACTGAAGCGTTGATTGATAAGTTCAGAGCAAAAGCAAGTAAGGCGAAAATGGCTCAGTCGCTTATCAAGCAACTTGACAGAAAGGAAAGAATTGAAATGGAAGATGAAGACACGAGCAGTATTCGCTTTCGTTTTCCGGAAGCGCCGCGTTCAGGTGTTGTGGTGGCTGAAGCAAAAAAAATGACGAAGGCGTATGGTGAAAAAGTGATTTTAAAAAATCTGCAATTTGAAGTTGCACGAAACGAACGAATTGCTTTTGTAGGAAGAAACGGCGAAGGAAAAACAACACTTGCAAAAATTATTAAAGGCGGCGAACCATTTGAAGGCGATGTTACACTTGGTTATAATGTTAAACTCGGTTACTACGCACAGCAACAGGCAGAAGAATTAGATGGCAACTTAACGGTGTTTCAAACGGTGGAGCGATTGGCCGGTGCTACTATGCGACCACAACTCAGAAATTTGTTGGGTTCATTTTTATTTGGTGGTGATGATGTAGATAAAAAAGTGAAAGTGCTTTCAGGGGGAGAAAAATCTCGATTGGCACTTTGTTGTCTATTACTTGAACCTGTGAATTTGTTGATTCTGGATGAGCCGACGAATCACTTGGATATGCGCAGTAAGGAAGTATTGAAAGAAGCGTTGCAGAATTATGACGGCACACTCATTCTCGTTTCGCACGATCGTGATTTTTTACAGGGACTAACGAACCGAACTTTTTATTTCCGAAATCAAACAGTAAAAGAATACATCGGCGACATTGAAGAATTCCTTTCGTCGCTGAACATTGATTCATTACAGGCATTGGAAGTAAAGCAGAAACAAATTGCTTCTGATAAACAGAAAGCCACAACAACTGTTACAGATGGTGAACAGAAAAGAAATGCTGAGAAGGAGAAAAAGAAAATAGAAAACAAGTTACAAAAGGCGGAAAAGACAGTTGAAGAATACGAGGCGGCAATTGCAACGATAGAAAAAAAAATGGCTGACCCGAATGAAATGAAATCATCGAACAGCGCCGATATTTTTTTACAGTATGAAGAAATGAAAAAGAAATTAACTGTTGCTACAAAGGAATGGGAAGAATTGGCTGAGTTGATGGAGAAGAGTTAAATCACCTTCATACGAAGCATCTGCCGCACATATTTTCCAATCACATCAAATTCAATATTCACCTTCTCTCCTTTTTTCAGTTTTGAGAAATTAGTGTGTTCATGAGTGTATGGAATAATTGCAACCGAAAATAATTTTTTATTTTCTTCTGTAACAGTTAAACTAACTCCATTAATACAAACTGAACCTTTCTCAACTATTAATCCTTCGTGTGATTCAGATAATTTGAACTGATAAATCCACGAGCCGTTTTTCTCTTTCACCCTTTCAACTGTGGCTGTTGCATCAACATGTCCCTGAACAACATGACCATCGAAGCGCGAATTGGCAATCATTGCTCTTTCAATATTTATTGCTTTTCCGGCTTTCCATTCTGAAAGATTTGTTCGTTTCAGCGTTTCATCCACAGAAACAACTTTATGCGAATCATTTTTCACCTCAACAACTGTAAGGCAAACACCATCATGCGAAACACTCTGGTCAACTTTTAATTCGGGAGAAATTGATGACTGAATCGTAAATATTTTATTAGAACCGGATGATTCAACTACTGTTACACTACCAATACATTCAATAATTCCGGTAAACATTTTCTATCTGTACAAATGAATAAATCCTGAAAGTGGTTTGTTGCTCTTCACTGTTCCTGCAAGTGTTTGCTGATATACATCGCATACATAGTAGTAAGTTCCATCAGCACACATTTTTCCATTCTGAATATTTTTTCCATCCCAGTTTATATTCGGGTCAGTAGTTTCATAAACCAAAACACCCCAGTTATCGAAAATTTTAATATCAATCTTTTCAATGTATTTCACGGGAGGAAAAGGATGAAACACATCGTTTTGCTCGTCGCCATTAGGAGTGAATACATTCGGCAATTCATAATTCGGACAAACATCAACGCAAAGCAAATTACTCTTCGCCCCTTCGTTATAATTTGAATCAGTTCCGGTAATGTAATAACAACCTGCAACCGTAGTTTTTAAATCGTGAAGGAAAGTGGTATCGAATGCCGTAACAGAAGAATCAATCAAACTAAAATCACCTCCTTCAGTTGAAGAATAATAAATATTGTAGTGTAACAGATCAGCCGCGCATTTATCAGTCACATGATTCCAACTAAGTAAATTAATGAATGAACCAAAATTGAAATTTGGATCAAGACAATCATTTGAAACTTTTATTGACGGAGGGCAGGGGCCAACAGTATCAACAGGTGCAACACAAATTCTTTGCGAGAAATTAATAATCGGAGAAATAATTCCGGGAGCGGAATAACTACCTGTACTTCTGATGTAATAACAGTAAACAGAATCGTTGATCAATCCGTTATCAGTATATGATTGAATGGATGAAATTCCGATTGAATCCCAAAGCAAAGTGATTTTGTTTTTCCTGAAAATTGTATAAAGTGTATTTGTCCATGGAACATTTTCACTCCATGTTAAACCAACCTTTCTATCCTGCCCTACCCCATTCACAAAAACACTTGAAGCAATTTCTGTTTCACCTAATTTATTACCGTTGCTGTAAAATTCAACCTTGTACGAATATGCATTTGCAACAGTATTGATAAGTGTATCAGTATAAGTTGTATCTGTGAATTGCGAAAATGTCGGAGCAGTAATTGAGTTTATCTGAGTGAGATTTGCACCTGTAAAACCTGTTGAATGAAAAATTCTATACTCGTATGGCCCCGGATTCTGAAGTGTATCTAAATCATTGGCTGATGGTTTGCTCCAGGCTACATACATGCTTCCGTTTACTGCATCAGTATTATTCACGCTTGCATTTGTAATAACCGGAACATCCTTTTTCAGCATTGCACAATCTTCATTTGAAGGAAGGCCTTCACAAAAATTCAGTAACTCATTCGGCACTCCTGTAGTATCGGCAAACTCAGCTTCCACTCTGTAACAGTATTCCTTTCCGCGTTCAACATTTGCATCGGTAAAAGAATAAACTCTTAACCTCGATGCAATTTTTGTATATCCTTTTCCAATCATTGTTGGATTGCAGGTATCACTAACAAATGGATTCGGTCCTTCTCGCTTCCACAAAGAGAATCCTATAAATCGTTTAGCACTGTAACACTCGTAAGGATTATCCCATGTAACAACAATATCATTTCCTTGGGCCGTTGCCACTAAGTTTTCAGGGGCGGGTGCCACCACTTTTATCAACCAGCTTTCCAAATCAGAAAGCGGATGATCCGGATAATTATCCGTTGCTTTAAAAACCACCTGATAAAACTGATCGCGCACATGGTTGCAGACTGTTTGCCAAATGAAAGTCCCGTAACCTATTGTATCAGTATCGGGAATGAAATGAGCAGTGTCAGGCGGGTTCGCAATAAAAGGTCCGCCGTTGGCAATGAGTGTAACGGTTTGTCCAACATCCGGATCAGTCGAACGAATACGAATATTCAGGAACGAACCTGCAACTACACAAGTATCATGTATCACATCAATTTTCGGTTGATGATTCGGATCGCACACAATGATAATTTCCATATCGCGAATCATTGTTCCGATTTTTTTAAAAAGAATATTATTTCCTGATTGCACTTTTCGATAGGAAGTAATAAGAATTGCAATGTTATACACGCAACAATTTTGAGGTTCATTCCATATTAATTCTCCGGTGTTAGGATTAATATCAAGCGAAGGATTTCCAGTTGTACCATCAATAAGATTAGGAGCAGTATAAGCAAGCACATTTGTTGTTTCGGAAGTTTTAGGAACTACTAATTGGTAGTGTAACACATCACCATCGGGGTCATAAGCATTCGGGTTATGAATGAAAGTATCATTCGCAATTCCAAAATCTATTGGGGGGTTCTGTAACTGAGGCGAATTATCGTAACCATAAAATTGCGGGTCAATCAAAAACAAAGTGTCCTCAACATAAAAAGGTTCGTTGATTGAATTTGTAATGTTACAGATCTCGCCAATTCGATTAAGGTCCTGCATTGAAATTATATAATCACCAAAGCCCGGAAATGTGTGATGGCTTACATACAAATTTCGCTTGATATCATTTCCAACCAATTCTCCATCCGGAATGCCATTGGCTGGCAGTACATCCGGACCATTTACTCTCGCAATTGTATCAAAAATTACTGTGCCTGTACTTATGTAAGTATATCTCACCACCAACGAATCTCTATCGGCAGCAACACTGCTTTCTTTTGTATAGGTGATAACTGTTACAGTATATGAAAGATTATTACCCGGATCTTTAGTATAAGTTATTTCGCCTGCGCGATTGTGTGTTGCCCATAAAAACATAGGGCTTAAAAAGAAAAGAGAAAATGAAAATATTTTTTTCAGCATCAGGTGCAATGTAATCGCTGCTGCAATTTACATCATGAAATCTTTTGCAAAAACTTATTCCTTTTCAACGGCAAGTTTTGCAGCAATAAATTCCCTGTTCAATCGCATAATATTCGCAACAGAAATTTCTTTCGGGCATTCTGCTTCACATGCTCCGGTATTTGTGCATCCGCCAAAACCTTCTTCATCCATTTGCGCAACCATATTCAACACACGCTCCTGCCGCTCAGGATGACCATGAGGCAACAATGCAAACTGTGACACTTTAGCGCCCACAAATAACATGGCAGAACCATTCTTACAGGCAGCAACACAGGCACCACATCCAATGCAAGCCGCAGCATCAAATGCTTTTTCTGCATCATTTTTATTTACAGGAATGGTATTCGCTTCAGGTGCTGAACCGGTTCCGACAGAAATATATCCTCCCGCCTGAATGATGCGATCAAAAGAAGAACGGTCAACAACTAAATCGCGCAACACGGGAAATGAATTTGCTCGCCAAGGTTCAACTGTAACAGTTTCGCCATCTTTAAAATGACGCATGTGCAATTGGCAAGTGGTTGTTCCTTTTAATGGTCCGTGCGGTCTTCCGTTAATCACCATGCTACATGACCCACAAATACCTTCACGGCAATCGTGATCGAAAGCAACAGGTTCCTTGTTTTCGACTATTAATTTTTCGTTGAGCACATCCATCATTTCAAGAAATGAAGCGTGTGTATCAACATTGTTTAACTGATATGTTTCGAAAGCGCCTTTGTCGCTTTTATTTTTTTGTCGCCAAACTTTAAGTGTGAGATTCATGAAAGAGTTTGAAGTTTGATTTTGATTTTACTTGTAACTGCGCTGAGTAAGATGAACACTTTCAAAAACTAATTCTTCTTTGTGTAACTCAGCAACCTGATTTTCTCCTTTGAATTCCCAGGCCGCTACATAAGCGAATTTGTCATCGTCGCGGCGCGCTTCGCCATCAGGAGTTTGAAACTCTTCGCGGAAATGCCCGCCACAACTTTCTTCACGATGCAGTGCATCTCGACACATCAATTCTCCCAATTCAATAAAGTCCGCAACACGAATTGCTTTTTCTAATTCAGGATTTAATGATTCGGCTGAACCCGGAACTTTTACATCGCTCCAGAATTCTTCTTTGATTTTTTTTATTTCATCTATCGCTTCTGTTAATCCTTTTGCATTTCTCGCCATTCCGCATTTGTCCCACATCACTTTTCCTAATTTGCGGTGGAAGAAATCAACTGACTTGCTTCCTTTAATGTTCATCAGTTTATCAATCTGCGCACGAACATTTTTTTCTGCTTCATCAAATGCAGCACTATCAGTTTTTATTTTCCCTGTTTGAATTTCACTTGATAAATAATCACCGATTGTATATGGAAGAACAAAATATCCATCAGCCAATCCCTGCATCAAAGCAGAAGCGCCCAAACGATTTGCCCCATGGTCAGAAAAATTACATTCGCCTGTTGCATACATACCGGGAACATTGGTCATCAGATTATAATCAACCCACAAACCACCCATTGTATAATGCACCGCAGGATAAATCATCATCGGAGTTTTGTATGGATCGTCACCTGTGATTTTATCATACATCTCAAAAAGATTTCCGTAACGCGAACTGATTACATCATGACCATATTTTTTTATCGCATCAGCAAAATCAAGATAGACAGCCATTGCAGTTTCGCCAACTCCTCTCCCATCATCACAAGCTTCCTTCGCTGCTCGCGAAGCAATATCACGAGGAACCAGGTTTCCGAATGATGGATACTTTCTTTCTAAATAATAATCTCTTTCTTCTTCAGGAATATCCTGCGGTTTGCGTTTATCACCTTTTGCTTTTGGCACCCAAACTCTTCCATCATTGCGCAAACTTTCGCTCATCAATGTCAGCTTCGATTGATAGTCGCCATGAACAGGAATACAAGTCGGATGAATTTGCGTGAAACAAGGATTGCCAAAAAAAGCACCTTTCTTATGCGCCTTCCATGCGGCTGTTACATTACATCCCATTGCATTTGTTGAAAGGAAAAAAACATTTCCGTAACCACCGGTTGCAAGCACAACTGCGTGTGCAGCATGTCGTTGAATTTCGCCTGTGACTAAATCACGAACAATTGCTCCGCGCGCTTTTCCATTTTCAATTACAAAATCAATTATCTCGTGACGGGTAAATAACTCGACAGATTTTTCGTGAACCTGACGACTCAATGCACTGTAAGCCCCCAGCAATAATTGTTGTCCTGTTTGACCGCGGGCATAAAAAGTACGCGACACCTGCACGCCACCAAATGAACGATTATCTAACAAGCCACCATACTCTCTTGCGAATGGAACTCCCTGCGCAACACATTGGTCAATTATATTTACACTCACCTCAGCCAGGCGATGAACATTTCCTTCGCGTGAACGATAGTCGCCGCCTTTGATAGTATCATAGAACAAACGATAAATACTATCGCCATCGTTGCGATAATTTTTCGCCGCATTTATTCCACCTTGTGCAGCAATACTATGCGCACGACGCGCGCTATCCTGAAAACAAAATGCTTTTACATTATACCCTAATTCTCCCAATGAAGCTGCGGCAGATGCCCCGGCTAATCCGGTTCCAACAACTATTACATCAATCTTTTTTTTGTTGGCGGGATTTACCAACTTCACTGTTGAACGATATGTATTCCACTTTTCATTTAGTGGACCAGCGGGAATTTTTGAATCTAAAGCCATGACAGTTGAATCATTTTTTCAATAAGAAGTAAAGAGGCATTGCGGCAAACACGCCGGGAATTATTATTGAATAAGCAATTCCGAGAAGTTCAATTACCGGAGTATATTTTTTATGATAAACACCGAGCGAACGAAATGCACTTTGAAATCCGTGTAACAGATGATACCCGAGAACGATACACGAGAAAATATAAAGTGCGTCGTAAGCAGGAATTTCAAAAGTTGATTTAACTACCGCATACAAATCAGGAGTGCCATTATTATCTAATCCAAGATGTGTAGTGAAATGTGTTTCGTAAAAAAAGTTTTTCATGTGAACCACGAGAAAGAAAAAAATCAATGAACCGAGAATTCCCATGCTGCGCGAATACCATTTTGAATTTGCACTGCTTGCTGTAACAGCGTAACCGATGGGTCGCGCTTTCATATTCTGCCTTGTGATTACAATTGATTGGAGAATGTGAATGATAAAACCAGCGAACAATACGATTTCCATTATACGAATAAGAATATTGGTTTCCATGAACAATGAGGCTTCATTAAAAAGCAACCCACCATCATTTAAAAAAAGGAACGAATTGATGGCAGCATGAACAACTAAAAATGTAATCAGGAATAATCCAGTGGCGGACATAACCACTTTTCGTCCGACTGTTGATGTTAAAAATTTTGTGAACCAATTCATTCAAATATTTTTTCGAGAGCGACAAAATTAACAGTCAAAGTTTCGCTTGCAAGCGAGCAATGATTAATGTGAATAAGAATTAAATCTTACTTTAAACAGAACTGTTATCCGATTGAAAAAGTTTACGATTGCTCCTGATTAATGCAATATTTTTTCAGAAGTATAACATATATATAATCGTAACCAGTAAACACACTTTCTAATAATGGAATAAATGGTTTCAGTGATTTCGATTTTGCTTTAGCACGAAATAATTTACTTAAAACTTCCTGCTTTTTTATTTGTTGACCCAATTCTTTCGTTTTAACTTTTTCGCGCAGGAATTTTAAAGTTCTGATTAAAATGGATCTGGCAAATTTCATATCGCCTGAGATCATAAAATAAAGCTGTTCAATAGTTCTTTGGTCCACATCATGAAGCAGATAAAATTTCTTGTTCAGATGCTCTCTTGATACCTGAAGACTTTCAAAAGCTTTGGGTAAATCGTGAATGAATAAATAATATTTCGCAAAAGTAATTGAAGTTAATTGAACAGCATCTGGTTCTCCAGATTCAGCAAATCTTTTCAAATGCAGTTCTAGAATTTCCAGCGCATCTTTTTCACGGTCTTTAATCATATACAATTCGCATAACCGAATCATCAGGTGCGGCTGAGAAAAAAAGAATGGATTTTTTTCTGTCACATATTTTTCATAAGAAACAAGAGCTTCGTCAAATTCATTTAAAAGATAACAACTACTTGCATAAAATCCATTGACTGACAGAGCGAAATCTGTCGGTAATAAATCAAGATGCGTCATATTGTTGAGCAGGTTTAAAAACTCGTTTTTCGCCTTTGCGATATTTCTTTCAATACAAAAAACATAAATAGCATTGCAATAAAGTGAGAGCGCTAAAAGTTTTTCGTCTTTTAATTTCTTATTCGCATCATCTAAATTTTTCAGTTCATTTAGAATTAAAATTTTATTCGGGTTTTTTAAATCGCGACCATAGAATTCTTCAATAATTCTTATTACAAGTATTCTACCGGAATGATAATAAGCCTGTACTTCCTTTTCGCTGTTTTTTGAATATTGAAGATTTAGCTTAGCATAGTGTTCAAGTTCATCAATATTCTGAGAGCTGAAGGGAAGTCTTAACAAATAAGTTATTGCATTATCATAAAAATCACTTTTAATTTTTGAGTCATTTTGTCTTTTGATTTTTATTTCCTGATGCGCTAATTCCCTCTTGTAATTTTCAACCAAACGATAACGACTTAAAATATCAAGAAGGGGAAGTCCGCCTTCGGGAACAAGTGCCTCATAACATTTGCGCAATAAAATTGATTTCATTTTGCGATACAGTTTATCATCGACACGCAAATACACCATTAGTTCTTGCTTCGTCATCTCCTTGCTTGTCTGTGTTTCTACCAGATAAGCAAGAAAAATTTTCATTTTGGAAACTTTAAGATGAATCGATTTTATTTTCTTTAAATCATCTTCATTTAAAACTTTAATAAGTTTTTCTAAATATGCCTTCATAAAAATTCAACCTAAAGATTAAGCTGTTTTGTTTTTTAGTGTTAAAGAAAAATCGAGTAAACTATTTTCTGTTATGTCCGCACTAAGGTAAGTTTTTTTTGCGGTTCCAATCCAAACTTTTAATAATTGGAGTTTTTCAGCCATCTGCATATCAGATATTGAATCACCAACCATTATGGATTTTTTAAAATCAATTTCAGGAAAATCATGTTTTGCTTTTAATAACATTCCTGTTCCGGGTTTGCGCATCGCATTATTTTCTTCTTTTAAATGCTGGCTGAAATAAAAAGCATCAATTCTTCCGCCAGAAACTTCAATTTCAGTTTTCATGAACGAATGAATCTTTTCCAAATCATTTTCTGTCATTAATTTTTTCCCAATCCCTTGTTGATTAGTAACGACGATTACTCTTCCGAAAATATTTGAAAGCGTAACGATTGCCTCCCTGCTTCCTTCAATCCACTCAAACATTTCTAAGTTGAGAACATAACCATTATCAATTTTTTTATTGATAACACCATCTCTGTCGAGAAATAGCGTCCAGGTTTTATCAATGTTCAAATCGTGCAAGTTCATGTTGTGCTCTTTGATAATCTTCAGGAATTCCGATGTCAATAAAATATTCGTCGAATGAAAATCCTTTTATTGTTAGTTGATTGATTTTTTTTTCAAGGAAATCTTTTTCGAATGAAAATTTCTCTTCATCGGGAAAAATTTTACTCAAAGTGTTCTTAATAATATAAACTCCGCCGTTAATTGTTCCTTCACTACGAAATGCTTTTTCTTCAAACCCGGAAATAGAATTATCTGGTGTAACATTTACAATTCCGTAACGGTCAAAATTTTTCATTGGCTTTAATGCTAAACTTAAGTCAGCTTTATTTTTTTTATGCTGGAAATACATTTCATCAACTGGAACATTAAAAAATGTGTCGCCATTCAAAATTAAAATTTCTTTTGCATCAGTCATTTTCATTGAGGCCTTTATTGCTCCACCAGTTCCCAATGGACTTTCTTCAAAACAATTTTTCAAATCGATATTCAAAAACTTATTTCCGAAATAACTCAGAATCTTTTCTGATTTATAACCGACACTCAGAATACAATTCGTAATTCCACTTGAGGAACAATAATTTAAAATATATTCGAGAAATGGTTTTCCGTTTATCGGCGCCATTGGTTTTGGTAAATCTTTAACTACACTTTGCAATCGTGTTCCGAAACCGCCTGCCAGAATGATTGCGGTATCAAGCATTTTTTTTGAACAGTTGTTCTTCAGTCAACTCACATAAAATATGTCCGACCATAATATGACATTCCTGAATTCGTGGTGTATCATTCGAAGCAACATTGAGCAAGTAGTTACAGCAATCGCGCATCTTCCCTCCTTTCTCACCTGTAATTGCAATCACAATCATTCCCTGCTTTTGCGCCTGCTCCATAGCTCGAACCACATTGACAGAGTTTCCTGAAGTTGAAATCCCTACCAGCACATCTCCTATTTTCCCTTGGGCGCGAACCATGCGCGAATAAACTTCGTCGTACGAATAATCATTCGCAACGGCGGTTAGGTATGAAGTATTTACATGCAAGGCTTCGGCGTGTAACGGTTCGCGATCGAAATAAAATCGTCCGCTTAATTCTGCTGCGATGTGTTGAGCATCGGCAGCGCTTCCGCCGTTTCCGCAAAACAAAATTTTCCCTTTTGAGCGGAGGCATTTCACCCATTCATCAACAACTACTGAAATTGTTTTTAATAAATTTTCATCCGACAAAAGTTTTTGTTTCACTTCAATCGAAGAACTAACTATTGACCTTATTTTTTCAATTTGCATTTCTATATTCAAAATCTAAATTCTAAAATCATAAATCTAAAATCCTACTTTACTAACCAAGTCATCGCACCATTATGCGTGAACTGAAATCTGCGAAACTCACCGCCAAACTGATGCAATCTGTCAATGACTTTATAACGAGTATGTGCAGGGCACCAAAAGAACATAAAACCTCCACCACCGGCACCAGAAATTTTTCCTCCGGTTGCTCCGGTCTTCAAAGCAGTTTCATAAATCTCATCAATCATCGGATTACTGATTCCATCGGCTGTTTGCTTTTTTGATTGCCAGCCTTCATTCAACACTTCACCAATTTCATTTAGGTTTCCCTTTAGAATTGCTTCCTTCATTCGCACCGCCTGCAATTTCAATTGGTGCATTGCCTCAATTGATTTATCATTTTTCGCATGAACATTATTCGATTGCATTTCAATAATTTTTGAACTTAACCGACTTGTACCGGTGTAATACAAAAGCAAACTGAATTGCATTTCGTTCAGGTAATTTTCTTTTATGCGAAGTGGATTCACAATAACTTTTTCGTCGCTATAAAATTCCATCAGATTAAATCCTCCGAATGCAGCAGCATACTGATCTTGCTTTCCTCCAGCCATTGCCAAATCTTTTCGCTCAATATCAAAAGCAAGTTTCGCTAACTCATATTCTCCCAATGGAATATTCTGCCATTCAGCAAATGCAGCAAGAATAGCAACTACCAATGAAGACGATGAACCCAAACCACTTCCGGCAGGTGCATCAACATAAGTTGACAAACGAAAACTCAACGGCTTCTTCACATAATCGCGAACAACCCGATTGTAAATTCCTTTAAGTAAATCAAGCTTTCCATCAATCGGTAATTCTGTTACACTTGAAAATTCCAGTTGTTCGTTTTTATCAATTGCGTGTAACACAATCTTTCCATCGTCAGTCGGCTCAATGGTTGCGTAAGCATACATGCTCACTGTTGCATTCAAAATAACACCACCATATAAATCGGAATAGGGACTAACATCGGTGCCACCACCTGCAAGACCGATTCGTAAAGGACTTTTACTTCTGATTAACATCGGGCGCGAAAATAGAACGAAACGATTTGACAACTAGAAATGGCAAGTGAAGATATTCCAACCCACTTCGTGAATAGTGAATCTGCTTATTGAGTTTCGATTTACAATTTAGAAATATCGGTAGCAGTATATTTTATTATTGAAGACCAGTTCGGAAATTGTATTGCAACAGAAGATTCATTTCCGGCAATTAAAAGTTTATAGGAATCTGGCGTGTAATATTTTTTTATCAGTTTATTTACTTCATCCAATGAAATTGTCTGTAGTGCTGCCATGTATCCTTTTCGTAATTCAGGATTGGCATATAAAATCGGGTTGAAGAAAGCTGTGATTGCAGCAGGGTCACTCATTCCCTTGATTGATTTTTCGAAATTATTTTTTGCAGTTTTTAATTGTGCCGCTGTTATTCCATTGTTATAAAAATTCTGAAGTGTTACATCAAACAAATCCATTGTGTTTTTTGTTTCTTCTACTCTCACTTGTGTTGTAATTGAAAAAACAGGTGACCCCGAATTCGGATTGTAAGAACTTCTAATGCCGTAAGTCTTTCCGCCCTTCTCTCTTATTTCTTTAAACAACACCTGACTGAAAACAAAATTTGCTAAACGAAATACATCGGCTTCATGCGATGTTGGTGCCGGACCAATTTTATTCCATTGCAATGCTGATTGAGTTGCGTTGCTTCGGTTTACAAATGCAATTTCCTTTTTCTTAACGGGTGTAACAGCGAAGTTCACTCCATTTACTTCACCATAAGGAGCAGCCCACGAAGAGAAATATTTTTCGACTAACTGTTTTACCTGAGCAGCATCAAACTTTCCGCAAATAACTAATTTGGAATTTCCGGGTGTGTAGTTGAATGAATAAAACTCCTTCAGTAAAGCAGCAGTAATTTTTATTAATTGGTCTTTATAGAAATATCTTCCCATTGGATTTTCGTTTCCGTAAACCATTAAATCAGAAAACACAGAAGCCATATTTCCTATATCTAATTTTTCCAGATTATTAAAATCAACTAACTGTGAAATTTCCTGTTTTAAATCTTCATCTGGGAAAAGCGGTTTCATAATCGCTGCCGAAAAAATATCCATTCCTTTATCTAAATCCTTTGTCAGAAATTTTGCTGTAACAGTTGTGTAATTCTCGTTTGCGTTTGCACTTATTCCGGTTCCCATTCTGAATAATTCATCCTGCATGGAGTCGCGGTCATATTTTTCGCATCCGTACATCAGACTGCTAGCCACGATTTGCGAATAATATTGCTGCCCAGGAATTTCATTTTTCTGTCCGCAATTAACATAAAGAGTTACCTGTGTTGCATCTACTCCACCAAACGGAATAATGTAAACTTTCAATCTATTCGGTAATTGAAATTGTTCAATGATGGGAAAGGTCTGTGCGAATACGCAAGTGAAAAGCGAAAAGTGAAAAGTGAAAAATATTGTTGCGACTATTTTTTTCATTTGAATTGTGAATTTCAATTGTTAGAAATTTATTTCATTACCAAATTACCAAATCAAAATGTTGGTTTGATGTTTATGACTTGAAATTTTTCGGGATTAAAATATTTCATAGCTGTTTGCTGCAATTGTTCGGGAGTAATTTTTTCCATTGACGAAATCGCCAAATCGTATTTATTGTAATCACCAAAATACATTTCGGCAATACCTAATTCGTTGGCAATACTGAAATCATCGTACAAACTTAAAATCCGTTGTGCCTTCATACTAGAAATATAATCTTTCAATAAATTTTCATCAATGCCTTCGTCAATGATGGATTGAATTTCAGCATTGATAGTTTTTTTCACGCGCACATTTCCTGGTGCCGCCTGCATAATGAAATAAATTTCGCAGTAGTTGGTGTACATACTCCAGTCATCACTCACTTCAGAAATCTGATATGCAGCCTGCATTTCATCAACAATCTTTTTACTGAAAACAGAATTTGCATTCGTAAACAAAATATCTTTCAGCAAAAGGAAACTGAAAAAGTCGGCATCTGTTACAGCAGGTTTCGGAATAATGTAACCATAAATCTGCACAGGAAAATCAACTGAGTATTCATACTGCCGCAACGAATCAGAAAAAATATTCGGCACTTTGTAAACATCACGGGCAGGGACCTGTTTTTTTATTCCTCCGAAAATTTTATCTGCTAAAGAAAATACATCAGCGCTTTTCACATCACCAACTACAACGAGAAAACAATTATTCGGGCTGTAATACTTATCGTAAAAATCCTGACACTGCTTTGTTGTGAATGCAAGTATCTGTGGTAAGTAACCAATCACATCTACTCTATATGGATGACCATCGGGATACAAATGATCATATACATCGTCGTGCATTCGCTGAAACCAATTGTTTTGTCCATTGCGCAATTCCTCTCCTACAACCTGTCTCTCTACATCCAAAGTATTTTGACTTAAAACTAAATTCTCCATTCTATCTGCCTCCATTTTCAAAACCATTTCTAATTTTTCAGTTGGAATTGTTTCGTGATAAACTGTTTTATCAAACGAAGTATAAGCATTCACATTTGCTCCGATAGCTTCCATGCTATCAATGAACACATCGCCTTCGCCCATGTAATTTTTCGATCCACGAAACATCATGTGCTCGAACATGTGCGCCATACCGCGAATGCCATCTACTTCATCTTTGCTTCCCGTCTTATACCACAGTTGCACTTCGGTCATTGTGCCTCTGGGTTTTTCACATACAATTATTTTCAATCCATTGCTCAGTGTTTTTGAGTAAGTGGGATAATCGTAAGCGAGAGCGCCGGTGAAAAGTGAAAGGTGAAAAGTGAAGGTGAGTGCGATTAGAATTTTTTTCATTTTGATAATTCAGATTTCAAAGAAAAGAAAATAAATGAAAATCAAAATTCAAATGAAAAACCAGTCAGAAAATAAATCTGAGGTCAATTAGACAAAAAAAATCAAACTATAAAACTTTAACGAAGCAAAGTCAGATTACCCTGTAACACTTTAACGATTCCATACACATTATCCTTGTATCGAATTGTATAGATATAAACCCCAACAGTACAAGGAGAATCGTTGTATCTGCCATCCCAGTTAATATCACCATTTGCGTAAGTAAAAACCTGCTGACCCCAACGATTATAAATATCATATTGTAACAGTGTGGCATTTCCAATTCTGATTGGAAAAATAAAATCATTCTTTCCATCCCTATTCGGTGAAAAAGCATTCGGCATAATGTATTCGCCAGGGCATTGAGTTATGTTTATTGAATCAACAGCGCTGCCGCAATTGTTATTTACATCAACCCAGTATTTCCCGGCTTTCGGTATGTTGATAAAAATAGTCGTATCACCTGTTGACCATAAAAAATGTGTAGCGTTTGTATTTGCAAAAATGAAATAGCCTTCCGGCAAACAAAGCATTGTGTCGTTAGGAAGTGTTACATATGGAAGCGGTGTTGCATCAATAACAACTGTATCTCTATCCGCTCCGCAATAATTGCTGACGGCAACTGTTATAATTCCGGGATTGTTAAAAGTAACCTGAGGTGTAACAGAATTATCTGACCATAAATAATAACAGCCAACACAATTCACATTATAATTCATCGTAAAGTCACCGCAGAAAGAAGTATCGTTTCCCAATGAAATTTGTGGTGATGATGCTTCAAGTATATGAATGGAATCGGCAAGTGTTCCGCAAATATTTGTCACCTGAACCAAGTAAGTTCCGGTTTGAGTAACTGTAACGGTTTGAGTGGTTGCACCTGTTGACCATAAATAAGCGCTTCCTGCATTTGCAGCATTTAAGGTTAGTGAACTTCCGTTGCAAAGTGTTGTGTCATTTCCAAGATTCAGCGAACCGCCTAAAGCAAATGTCACATCTATTGAATCAATTGAATAACAAATTCCACTTGTAACTGTTACAGCATAAGTTCCAGTTGTGTTAACTGAAATAGTTTGCGTGTTTGCTCCGGAGCTCCATGAATAAGACAATCCCGAATTTTGTGCATCAAGTGTTAATGGCTGTGCATTACAAATGAGCGTATCGTTTCCAAGATTAACAATTGGATAAGCATTGACTGTTACATTATTGGTCATAGTATCGCTTGTTCCGTTTGTGTAGTTTAGAATCAATTGAACATTGAAATTTCCGGAAGAAGAAAATAAATGAGAGGGGTTTAAAAGTGTAGAAGTGTTTTGCGCTCCACTTGCCGCATCACCGAAATTCCATAATGAGGAATTTAATCCTGTTACACCTGCAGGTGCAGTGAAATGTGTTGAATCGCCAAAGCAATCAGTAGTGAATGTGAATGAACTTGTTGTTGCTACAAAATTGAAATTATCGACATGAATATATTCAGGGCAGTTAGCGCATCCTGTACACATAGCAACAAAATCAATATTAGCAGGCGCGGTAAAATCAACCTGAAACTGTTGCCACAAATCGTTAGTTACCATAGTAGATGAACCAAGCAAAAAAGAACCGGGGAATGTACTCGGACAAACACCTACCGATGAACCACCACTTACAGGATTCCCAACCCAACCATAAAATTCAACCCCAGAACAGTTTTGACTATAAAATCCTGAAGGAGATTTCTTTGCCCAGAAGGTTATTGAGTAGCTTGTACCGGTAACAAGTGGGGCAACTAAAGTTTGACCAACTGATTCTGATGCATTCGATGAACCATAAGTTGCAAACCCCATATATCCAGTTCCGCTTTCTGCGCCAATAATAGTTTGACCTGACCAGCCAGTAAATAAACAGTTCATATAGTCAGCACTCTGCACCACTTCAATCCAATCGGTTGCTAATGCGCACTGACTATTCATTGTTGGGCACGAAGAGTATAATTCGAAATCAGGATTACTGAATAAGTTTTGTGCAGACAATTTATTTCCAACAAAAAACAGATTGAGGAAAAGAAAGCAGAAAATAATTTTTTTCATTTGTTAATTATTTCAAGGATGAAAATTTTCAGAGTATAAAAGTAAATTAATGAGCTGTGTCTTTTTTACTTAGTTCATTCTTTTCTTACTCAATCGAAAAAAATACATGGCGATTAAATTTTCATCTCATCAAATTCCTCTCATATATTCTTTAGCATCTGGACCTAAACAAAAAAGTAAGTCAATTGCACTCATGTTTTTCTCAAAGCCGAATTTATTTTCAAATACCTGGTGATATTTTTTCTCAGATTCAATATTAAGTTCCATTGAAGAATTTTCTTCTTCTGAAATTACAATTGAAATTTTCGGAATCAGCTGCTCTTTCAACCATTTTATTAGTGTTACACTTAAGTCAAAAAAATCACTATCAGAGTTCAGCAAAATATTTTCTAACTCATCCTTGTAATAGAGAAAGTATGGCGACTTGCCATAAGCCGATTGAATTGCATGAAGGTGTTTTCGTTTCCAATCATTATTCGCAATTTTCAAATCACTGAATTTTATTTTTTGGTTTCTACCACCTGCTAATGGAACACTTAAGTTAATTATTCCATTTGCTGTCGGAATGGTGTAACGGTTTGGGTGATTTTCCTTTCTGTAAAATTCATTTGAGATAATAATCAATTCATTTTTATGCGCAGCATTTGCAAACCAATTAACAGATGGCAGAAGTTTCAATGGCAGGCAAACAGCATTTTCATTTATCATGGAATTGTCAGAAGTGCTTTTGAATTTTTGTTCGTGAAGCAAAGTCGTAAATTTATTCCGTGAAAAAAATATTCCTTCTTTCTCCGCTTTTGCTTTTGTTTTTCAATGCATCTGCAACAAACATAAATGCCTATATGCGCAATTGCGTTTTTCGTTCATTAAGCGACACTGCTTATGTTGAAACGCAATTTACAATTCCGGCAAAAAATCTTTTGTTCGTTAAGCGCGAAGACAAAAAATGGGAAGCAACTGTTCAGGTTACTTTATTTTATATGCATGATACAACTGTAGTAAAACATTTGAAATATCTTTTGTTTAGCGAAGCAATTGCCGACACAAGTAATTTAAAATTCAATCTCAGTGATTTAAAAAGAGTGAGCCTGCCAAATGGAGATTACTCGGTAGAAATTTATTTTCAAGACGACAACAACAAAGAATCAAAGGGATATATCTCTGAGGGTATCACTATCAATTACAAAACCGACTCACTTTCTTTTTCCGATATTGAATTGGTGGATTCATATTCTGAAGCAAAAGAAAAATCCATTTTCGCAAAACATGGTTACGAAATTCAACCTTATACGATTGAATATTTTCCGACTGCTTTAGCGAAGATGACTTTCTATACTGAGATTTATCACACTGATAAATATTTTAATCAGGATAATTTTTTGTCAAGCATTTACATCCGCGAAAGTTTGCTGGGTAAGCCAATGGATGGTTTCATTTTCAGTTCCAAACAATCACCTGAGCCGCTCAAGGTTTTATTTTCTTCATTCGATATTTCTTCTTTGCCAACAGGTTCGTATTATTTGACAATAGAACTCCGTAACAAAAAAAACGAACATGTGGCTGAGCAGAATTTATATTTCCTTCGAACTAACACCACTATTGTTTTTAACCCGAAGCAACTGGATAGTGTAACAGTTGAAAAAGAATTTGCTGCTGCCTTGCCTCAGGACTCACTGAATTTTTACATTCAAAGCCTTTTCCCGATTGCGGATAATGAGGAACACAATTACATTGACTACTTTAAAAAATCAACTGATTATACCTCTATGCGCGCAATGCTTTTTAAATTCTGGATAAAACGAAATCCGCAGGCGCCGTTAGCTGAATGGAATAAATACAAGCAATTGGTTTATGAGGCAGAAGATAATTTTCGAACACAGGTTAAACCGGGTTATGCAACCGACCGCGGAAGAGTTTATCTGCAATACGGCGCTCCTGATGACATCAATGAAAATTCACATGAACCCGGAACATATCCTTACGAAATATGGCACTACTACTTTATAAAACCTAATCAATCAGATGTGCATTTTGTTTTTTATAATCCTGATTTGGTTTCGAATAATTATAAACTGTTACACTCCGATGCAATTGGCGAGCAAAAAAATCCGCGTTGGAAATTTGTTTTGAACGATGCGTTTAAAAATAAAACCGGAGTTAATAATTCTGATGCAACTGAATTTCCTGATTCTTTTGGTTCGCATGTAGATGACTTTATGAAGTAGGTTTCAATTGCGATTTTATATTTAGCCCATTCGATATTGCTGAATGACCCAAACCGATGTTGCTGTAATTATTTTAAGCTGGAACGGAAGAATTTTTTTAGAAAAATTTCTTCCTTCGGTGGTCGCCCATACACCTTCTACAGTTGCTCGAATTATTGTTGCCGATAACGGAAGCACTGATGATTCAGAAGAAATTGTAAAACGATTTTCTGGAGTGGAATGGCTGCCACTTAATAATAATTTCGGTTTTGCGGAAGGTTATAATCAAGCAATAGCGAAGACCGAAGCTAAATGGATTGTATTGCTGAATCAGGATGTGGAAGTGAGCGATGGTTGGTTGCAATCATTATTAAATTTTACTGTTACACATCCGAACCTCGGTGCGTGTCAACCGAAAATACTTTCGCTTAATCAGCCCTCGCGTTTTGAATATGCCGGTGCAGCAGGTGGATTTTTAGATAAGTATGCTTACCCGTTTTGTCGAGGACGAATTTTTGATTCACTTGAAGAAGACAAAGGTCAGTACGATAATGAGATTGAAATTGCTTGGGCAAGCGGCGCGTGCATGCTGGTACGAAAAGATGCCTATATAAATGCCGGAGGATTGGATGCTGAATTTTTCGCGCATATGGAAGAAATTGATTTATGCTGGCGAATGAAGAATATGGGAATGGAAGTGTGGTATGCGCCTGATTCAAAAATTTATCATCTTGGTGGAGGTAGCTTGCCCCAGGGTAATCCGCAAAAAACTTATCTCAACTTCCGTAACAGTTTAATGATGTTGTATAAAAACCTGCCGACACATAAACGGAGCAGAATTATTTTCTCACGAATACTGATTGACCACATTGCCGCTTATCGAGCGCTTTTCACTGGTAACACGAAAGAATATAAAGCGATTGCAAAAGCGCATTATCATTTTCTGTTCAAATCAAAAGAGTGGAAGAAAAAGCAAAACCAACCTGTAACATCCGACTATTTAAAATTATCAGGATTTTATAACAGAAGTATTGTATGGCAATATTTTGTTAAGAAGAAAAAATATTTTTCGGAGTTGCGTTTCAGGAAATAAAACTCTCCACCGCTAACTTGTAACTATTCATTCCAAAGCCTGAAATAATTCCCTTGCATTTTGCAGTGAGTAATGATGTATGCCTGAACTCTTCGCGCGCCGCGGGGTTACTTATATGAACTTCAACCACAGGAGTTTTAATGGAAGCAATACAATCGGCAATAGCAACTGAAGTATGAGTGTATCCGCCCGCGTTTAAAATAATTCCATCGTAACTGAAACCAACCTTCTGCAAATAATTAATCAGTTCGCCTTCCACATTGCTTTGAAAATATTCAAGTGTAACAGTCTGGAAATTTTTTTTCAGCATTTCAAAAAATTCTTCAAACGATTGGTTGCCGTAAATATGCGGTTCGCGTATTCCGAGTAAATTCAGATTAGGTCCATTAACAATTGCGAGCTTCATTTATAGTGAACAGTTTTGTCAAATATCAATAACAAATCGTGAAACGGATACTGCTGTTTACCAACCCGTCGTTCATTCCTTTGTTTCATGGACTGGAATTCGACCATCAAAGGTTTTGGCTCTTATTTAAAACTCGAGCGCTCGGTATCGCCGAACACGCTTGAGGCGTATTTGCACGATGTGGAAATGCTCAGTCATTTTTTTTCGGAGCAGGATAAAAAAATTGCGCCTGAAGATGTGAAGCAGGAACACCTGCAGGAATTCATCGCCACCATCAACGAAAAAAAAATGTCGGATTATTCGCAGGGAAGAATTCTCAGTGGCATCCGCGCGTTTTATAAGTACATGCAGATGGAAGATATTTCGGACAACGATCCCACGAAATTAATTTCTGGTCCAAAGCTGCGACGACAACTGCCTGATATTTTAAGTTATCCCGAAATAGAATCTATTCTAAATGCCATTGATCAAAGCACTCCCGATGGAGTTCGTAATCGCGCGATATTAGAATTGCTTTATAGCAGTGGGTTGCGCGTGAGTGAAGCAGTGAATCTTAAAATCTCGAATCTTTTTTTCGATGTCGGATTTATAAAAGTGATTGGGAAAGGCGATAAAGAAAGATTAGTTCCAATTGGTGATTCGGCAATCAAGCACATCAATATTTATAAAAATGAAATTCGAGTTCATGCGAACATTAAAAAGGATTTCGAAAACTTTATATTTCTGAATAGTCGCGGTGCGTCACTTTCGCGCGTAATGGTTTTTCTGGTGATAAAAGATGCCGTGACGAAAGCAGGAATAAAAAAGACTGTGAGTCCGCACACCTTTCGTCACTCGTTCGCGACACATTTAATTGAAGGTGGTGCCGACCTCCGGGCAGTTCAGGAAATGCTCGGTCACGCAAGTATTACTACAACCGAAATTTATACTCACTTAGACAGAGATTATCTCAGACAAAGTTTGATCGAGCATCATCCGATTTATAGTAGAAAGGAGAAAGCATAAAGCGGAAATTTTTTCGCTGCTGTTTTTCAGATTTATTATTTCTATTTTATCATTTACAGATTATCATTTCTCCTTGATAACGAAATCTTACATTCGCAACCCCAATTGAATCACAGATTGACAGTCAGAACGAAAATTTTTCACTCAAAACTGTCAGAATTGTCTGCAAATTTCCATCGGCACAATTAGTGACTATCGGGGTCGCACGATAAATTTTAAAAACCAAATCAATAAATAACACAATGGCAAAAGTTGCATTAAAACCAATTGCAGACCGCGTAATAATAAAGGCGGCAGCAGCAGAAGAAACCACTAAAGGTGGAATCATCATTCCTGATACAGCTAAAGAAAAACCACAGCGTGGTGAAGTAATAGCAGTAGGAACAGGAAAAAAAGACGAACCAATGACTGTTAAAGTCGGCGACACTGTTCTTTATGGCAAGTATGCCGGAACTGAAGTTACTGTTGAAGGAACTGATTACTTAATCATGCGCGAATCTGACATTTTCGCTGTAATCTAAATCAGTTGGCAGTTTGCAATTGGCTGTTTGCTGATTTCAAATGTCAATACATAATTCATCAAATAATCTTAATTTAAAAATCAAAATTCTAAAATAAAAATCATGGCAAAAATTATCAACTTCAATACTGACGCACGCGACCGCTTAAAAAGAGGCGTTGATGCTTTGGCAGATGCAGTGAAAGTAACCCTTGGACCAAAAGGTCGCAATGTGGTTATCGAAAAAAAATACGGTTCACCGGCTGTTACTAAAGACGGTGTTACAGTAGCAAAAGAAATTGAACTCGAAGACCCTATCGAAAACATGGGCGCGCAAATGGTGAAAGAAGTTGCTTCTAAAACTTCTGACATCGCGGGTGATGGAACTACCACTGCTACCGTTCTTGCTCAGGCAATTATTACTGCCGGTTTAAAGAATGTAGCTGCGGGTGCAAACCCAATGGACTTAAAGCGTGGAATCGACAAAGCTGTTACAGCGGTTGTCGCACACTTGAAAGGTCAGTCAACAGAAGTTGGCAACGACAACAAAAAAATTGAACAGGTAGCATCTATTTCTGCCAACAACGACAGCACTATCGGAAAACTGATTGCTGAAGCGATGGCGAAAGTGAAGAAAGAAGGAGTTATTACTGTTGAAGAAGCAAAAGGAACTGAAACTACTGTTGAGGTAGTGGAAGGAATGCAATTCGACCGCGGTTATCTTTCAGCTTACTTCGTTACAAATGCTGAAAAGATGGAAGCTGAATTAGAGCGCCCATACATTCTCATTCACGACAAAAAGATTTCGAACATGAAAGACCTTCTTCCTGTGTTGGAGAAAGTTGCTCAGGGTGGAAATTCTCTTTTGATTATTGCTGAAGACTTGGATGGCGAAGCGCTTTCAACTTTAGTGGTAAATAAAATTCGCGGCACTATAAAAGTTTGCGCTGTTAAAGCTCCGGGCTTTGGCGACCGCAGAAAAGAAATGCTTGAAGATCTTGCGGTATTAACCGGAGGAACTGTTATCAGCGAAGAGCGTGGTTACAAATTGGAGAACGCGACTCTTTCTTACCTTGGTAAGGCGGAGAAAGTAACCATTGACAAAGACAACACGACTATCGTTAATGGTTCAGGAAAAAAATCTGACATCGTTTCTCGCGTTAGTCAGATTAAAGCGCAAATCGAAAGCACTACTTCCGATTACGATAAAGAAAAATTACAAGAGCGCCTCGCTAAGTTGAGCGGTGGAGTTGCTGTTCTTTATGTTGGTGCAGCAAGTGAAGTGGAAATGAAAGAAAAGAAAGACCGTGTTGACGATGCATTGCACGCAACCCGCGCCGCTGTGGAAGAAGGAATTGTTCCTGGTGGTGGTGTTGCTTACATCCGTGCTATCGCTTCGTTGGATGCAATTAAAACTGCTAACGATGATGAAATGACCGGCATACAAATCGTGCGTCGCGCATTGGAAGAACCCCTTCGTCAGATAACTGCCAATGCAGGTATCGAAGGCAGCATCGTGGTTCAGAAAGTGAAAGAAGGCAAAGCCGATTTCGGTTTCAACGCCCGCACCGAAGAATACGAAAACCTGTTAAAGGCCGGAGTTATTGACCCTACTAAAGTTACCCGCGTAGCTTTAGAAAATGCGGCATCAATTGCTTCTATGCTTTTGACTACTGAGTGTGTAATAGTTGACAAGCCGAAGGAAGAAAAAGCAATGGCTGGAATGCCACAAGGCGGTGGAATGGATTACTAATAAATGAAAAGTTAAAAATTAAAAGTTAAAAATTTTTCACTTTTAGATTTTCATTTTTAATTAATTAAAAATCCCGCTTCGATTTATTTCGGAGCGGGATTTTTTTTATTTTATAATTTAGCACCCATCAAAATTTTCAAACCATGAAATATGGAGCTATAAGTATTGACCCCGAAACAATGGGTGGAACTCCGGTGTTTTCAGGAACACGGGTTCCTCTTCAAACTCTTTTTGATTATTTGGAAGGTGGCGATTCTATTGAAGATTTTATTGACGACTATCCAAGTGTTACAAAAGAAAACGCAATCGAAGTGCTTGAAATGGCTAAGCAAACTATCACTACCGAAAAAACGCTGAATGAAAATTTTGCTGGACGAAAATCTGCCGCGTAAACTCAAGGCCGATTTTGGAGAAGGGTATGAAGTTAAAACCGTGCGCGATATGGAATGGCTCGGAAAGAAAAACGGTGAACTGCTCGGACTTATAACTTTTAATGGGTTTGACTTTTTTATAACAATTGATAAGAACCTGCAACATCAGCAGAATCTCGACAAATTCAATATCACCATTTTTCTTCTTCTCGCAAAAAACAACCGCCTTGAAACACTTCAATTTCTTGTTTCGAAAATAAAGGACAAAATTACTTCGGGTGATTTCGCTAAGCTGAATGTGATTGAGTAATTTTTCACTTTTCACAAAATAAAAATCCCGCTTCGATTTATTTCGGAGCGGGATTTTTTTATCTGAGCTTGATTGCAAATCGAGCAGAACTGATATTCTTTGCTTTTCAATCCCTGTCCACCTTCTGCAATTTTATAAACTCTTCTTCGGTTACTTCTTTTCCTTTAGTTGGAATAATGATTACATCGGGCTGTAACGGTTTTTGCTCAACGAGAGTAGCTCGATAAATTTCGTTTCCGTTTTTAATATCCAATTTTAAAATAAGACCAGGTAGCTCACAATATCCTTTCGGCCCTGTCGAAAAAGGAATTTGCGGAGTAAACCATGCTACCACATTATTGGTATCATTTTGTAAAACTGCTTTCATGCAGGTATATCCGGCTATGGTATCCTGGTCACCGGATATTTTCCATTTAAATGTTTTCAAGTTTGATTTAAGGAGAAATATTTTACCCTTAATAACACGATTTTCAACTACTTTCTTTTCTAAGTAATTAGTATAAAGTTTTACTTCACTGTTTTCCATTCCCGCTACATATAGCTCTTCCCCTTGTAAATTAAACACGGGAATCCCGTGTGCAAAAGCTTCTTCTTTATCAGTCATTTGCCAAAGGCTTTCGTTGCTGCGATACAGCAATTCCATTTTTGTATTCGGCAAATTGAATTTTAATTTAAAAGTATCTTTAACAACTAAAGTTTGTTGTATATACACAATCCGAAATTCTCCTGACTGTGCGTGCAATTTTTTTTCAATTGAAAAAATCAGAATCAGCAATAGAAAAGTAAAGATGAATTTGTTTTTCATTCAAGAAAATAATCTATTTTGTTCACGCAGGGTTACCCAATTAGCAACCCTGCACCTCTACTCCTTCATTTTTATCAAAAATTCGCACATTTTTGTGCATTTCAGTCAATATTTTGTGCATTTCCAGGCTTTTTTTGTGCACTTTTCTCAATTTTTTGTGCACTTCTTTCATTTTTTTGTGCACAATTGTCTTCCGTTAAATCAAATGAAGCTCAATAATGCACAATTATCTGGAAACTATGCACACAAACACCGCAGTTTTTAATGCATCGGGGTTCATAACGGTTATTTTGCTGTAGCCCTTCATTACTCCAAACTCATTATTGGGTGCAATTATTATAGGAATGCCTGCTGTGTTGGTTCCCTGATATATATGTATGGCGCAGGTGCCTAAATTTTTTACCGAACTGCCTAACTGAATGCCGCCAACAGTTTTTTTCTGCCCGGGAATTAATTTAGTGGTGCGGGTTATGGGTTTGCGCTTGCTGTCGTCGACTTCGTAACCCCAGCTGCCGCATTTTTTCTGGTTGGTGCTAAACAGCCCCATTAAAAAAGCGCCTATACCAATCAGGTGGTTGCGCACCGGGTTCCATAAAACATCGCGCTGTGCGGTGGCTTGTTCGGCGTCCATGGCGGCGGCGATAAAATTGCCGTGAGCAACTTTTGCAAGACTTGTGTTTGCAAGGTCGGTGGTTAGGTTTATAGCGTTTTCGGTTAAATAGGGTTCCAGCGGGCTGGTGCCTGCGGCATAAGTATTATGCTTGGCCACAAAAGTGGTGTATATGGTGGTTCGGTTTATAAATTCTTTGGGCAAATTAATTTTATTGGCAGCGAGTGGAATGGTCCAGTCGCCCAATTTATTGGGGTTGCTTTTAAATAATTTTTTCAGAAACTGAATTTCGCCCTGCCATCTTTTGTCAATGGGGTCCCAGAGATGGTCGCGATGCTCGCGCTCAATTTCGGCGGTTTTGTTTTTTGTGTTTCGAAGCAGTTCCTCTGCATCGGCATTGGTGCCAGCCGTGTTATCGGTGGCCAGCACAATTGCTTCTTCGGTCATAAACGGTCGAATAACACTGGCTGCGCCATCGAGTGTGTCTTTTGCTTTTACTTTTACGAATAGGTCTCTTGAAAGTAAAAAATTGTCGGGGTAAATAATTCTGCCCATGGTAGTAAGTGGTTTTGTTGGTGAAGAATTTTATGAAGATGAAAAAAAATTATTTCAAATGAGTGTAACACTATACCATCCCGCAGAATCGTGCACTAAAAATATATTTATTTTCAGACTTTCAAATAAAAATAATTAATTATTGAAGCAAAAAAAAATGGTTGAACTCTTCTCTGCTGCAACCTTTCTAAAATAAAATAGTCTGCTTATAAATATAAAGTTGTGAAAATTCACACAAAACATTTTCTTGTTTTTATTATTCTGTTTTCTGAAATATTTTTTTTGGGTTGTCGAAAAGGTCCACAAGACCCATTGCTTTCTTTTCAGTCTCGCAAAACCCGTTTGATAGGAGTTTGGATAGCTGATTCATATTTCGTTAACTGGATTGATTCGCTTGCTGAAAATTCGTGGCAATTCGATACCATTATTAATAATTTTCATGGAACTCTTACCTGCAATCAATCAAAAACTTTTACAATTATTTTTTACCGAGACGGAAAATATAATACTGAATATCACATATCGCAGGATTTTAAATTTAAAACCGACTCGGCTGCAAATGATACTTCATACAATATCGGAGATACTCACTATTCAAATGGCAAGTGGCAATTTGAAGGTGGGAGCGATGGCTATAAGAAAAAAGAGTTACTAAAACTAAGCAACGAAAAAGGTGAAGAAATTTTTGAAATCGTTCAGCTTAAAGGCAACAAAATTCAATTAAGGCATGCCCCGCCTTATCCTGTTACATTACCTACGGTAATAAATTATTTAATAATAGGTGGTGGATACGATGAGGGTTTATAATTATCATTTGTTTTATTATATCTACTCCGTCGTTGGTCTCCTGACCACAACTGTTCGGAAGAAATTAATCAGGTGGTTTAGCGAAGAGATTGTCAAATATAACGGGGTCTCCTCCAGTCATAATAACAATGTCTCTGGTAATTGATTTTTCAAGTTCCTGAACAAATTTCAG
>JBBQJW010000011.1:0-124634 GCA_038326325.1 Chitinophagales bacterium
GGTGGACATTTAACTGAGAATGTAGGCATGCCATCAACAATTGCTACAGGCAATTACATGGTAAGAGTAGTAGTAGGTGACAAAACCACCTTTAACACTCGTGTTAACATTAGTAAGTAAGTAGTTTAGTACTGAAATTAAATTAGCAGAACTCCCCCTTCGAGCAATCGGAGGGGGATTTTTGTTTTAATGTCTCGTCCTGAAAAAAACTGAGAGGGGAAATAGTATGATTCTTAAAAAATATAAGCGGAAGAAAAATTAATAGAATTATACTTTATTATTCAGACAAGAACTTCATCGAATCAATATCATCCGCATAATTGAATAATGAGGGCTCCTGAGCAGTTCCAAATGGAATAAAATCTTTTCCTACAATACATTGAATTTCGTTTTCACTCATTGAAAGTTTTTCTTTCAGATCTTTTTCAGATGAATAGAATTCATAATAAACAGTTGCAACAGGAGAAACAATTTGTTGTTTTTCCTGAAGAATAAAAAACTCATTGTGCAGATGCTCAGTTTTATTTAGTAATAAAATTGTGAGGTTGTAATCGAAATTGTTTTTGTACTTGTTGTGTTGAATGATTTCTGAATAGAAGCTTAATCCTTCAAATATCCTTTTCAGTTCATAACCTTCAGGAATAAATAGCTTCGAAACATTCCGGCAACCTAATCCGAAATACCTGAAAATATCTTTTCCTAATTCAAGTAAATTATTGCTTGATTCATTACCTGTTAAAACTGCAACTGAACTTCTGTTAGCACGAATGATGTGTGGTTTATTTTTGAAATAATATTCAAAGTAGCGTGCGCTGTTGTTGCTTCCGGTTGCAATAATTGCATCGGCATCGTTTAACCGATCAGCAATAATTGTTTTACCAATGAATTCAGGAGATAGTGTTTCTAATTGGTTTGCCAGAAAGGGTAGAAGCACTTCATCTTTTGAAGAGAGTTTCACAAGTGCAATATTTCCGCTCATCCACACACATAGTAAATCATGAAAGCCAACAAGTGGAATGTTCCCTGCCATAATTAACCCAATCTTCTTCGGTGTTTCGGTTTCGAATTCATAATTACTTAACCACGATTCAAGTTTTTCTTTCTGTAAATAATTCTTTGCAATTGATTGAAGCATCAATTCCTGATTCGCTATGGTGAACCATTGATTTTTATAAAATGCTTCAGTCATTTTTTGTTTCAATTCATCAGGGAACTCAAGTATATAATCTGAAAGTTGACTTAATCCTTCAATCAGCAGCGCATTTTTATTTTCAATTATTTTGGTCAATGTGTTTGATAATTTTTTTAAGTTTCTATTTTTGGCGTGCGCAAAACTAATTTAAAGAAAAAATCATGGCAATAATAATTACTGAAGAGTGTATCAACTGCGGAGCATGCGAACCCGAATGTCCGAATAACGCAATTTACGAGGGCGGTGCTGAATGGGCATTTGCTGATGGAACCACTGTAAAAGGAATGGTGACATTGCTTGATGGAAGTCAGATTGATGCTGACCAACGCAACGCTCCAGTATCTTCTGATCTGTATTTTATTGTTCCAGAGAAATGCACTGAGTGTGTTGGGTTTCATGAAGAACCGCAGTGCGCTGCAGTTTGTCCTGTTGATTGCTGTGTTCCGGATCCTGCTCATGTAGAAACCAAGGAACAACTAACTGGTAAGAAAGATAAAATGCACATCTGATTTTTTCAAGTGTATAAGTGACGAAGCCGTTCTGATTAGTATCAGAACGGCTTTTTCATTTTTGTCTTCGACAACGAATGAGTAAATCAATTTCAGAAAAGAAACATCAGCCCTTTGCCGCATTGAACTTTGTTGAGTTCAGGTATTTTTTACTGTATCGGTTTCTGTTTACAATCGGAATAAGAATGCAGGGGGTGATTGTAGGCTGGCAGATATACGAGCACACTCACGATCCATTATCACTTGGTTTGATTGGTTTAGCCGAAGCAATTCCCTACATAGTTTCTTCCTTCTTTGCAGGACACACTGCTGATGTAGTAAACCGGAAAGTGCTGATGAACATATTTACGATTGTGTTTTTTCTATGTGCATTTACATTGACACTTTTTACTTTGAATGACAGTTCATTTCTTTTGCAATACGGTGTTACACCTATCTACACCGTAATATTTATTTCGGGAATTGCGCGAGGTTTTTTAGCTCCTGCAGTATCAGCTTTGTTGTCGCAGATCATTCCGCGAGAACATTATGCGAACTCAACAGCCTGGAACAGTAATACCTGGCAAACAGCTGCAGTTGCCGGTCCTGCTATCGGTGGTTTGGTTTATGGTTTTGCAGGTGTAACGGTTGCTTACACATGCGTTTGTTTGTTGATCGTTTTTGCTTTTGCAATGACCTTCAAAATAAAAAGGCATCCGTTGCCTGCGCGACTCAAGAATGAACCAATTATGGAAAGTCTGGCGAATGGTGTTCGTTTCTTATTCAATACAAAATCATTGCTGGCAGCTATAACTCTTGATTTATTTGCCGTGTTATTTGGTGGTGCGGTTTCTATTCTGCCAATGTTTGCTGATGATATTTTAAAAGTAGGGGCAGAAGGTTTAGGATTTTTAAATGCTGCTCCATTTCTTGGTTCAGTTATTATGGGAGTAGTGCTTGCATACATTCCTCCGCTTAAGGAAGCAGGCAAGTGGTTATTGTTTTGTGTAGCAGGATTTGGTGTGGCTACTATTCTGTTTGCGTTATCATCAAATTTCTATCTCTCTTTTTCTTTATTGCTTATTGCCGGAATGTTTGATTGTGTGAGTGTAATTATTCGGGGGACATTGCAGCAGATGCTTACACCTGATAATATGCGCGGAAGAATTTCAGCACTTAATAATATTTTCATTGGTTCAAGTAATGAACTTGGTGCATTTGAATCAGGTGCTGCTGCGAAGGTAATGGGATTAATTCCTTCGGTGATATTCGGAGGAAGTGTTTCGTTATTAGTTGTTCTCTCTTCTTCTTTCGTGTTCCCTGATTTGAGAAAACTGAATCTTAGGGATATGAAGTAGAAGAGTGTTACACTCAACTAGTTCTTTACTTTATCCCAAGCCATCGTCCTACATAAGTGGAATTGCTTCCATCTCTGAATACTCCGGCGTTGGCTGCTTTAATATCTTCAATAGAATAGAAAGATGAAGGGTCCTGTTGAATAATGAGCTGTATCACCTCCTTTACAAACTTTCTTTTCACAACCATGTATATCATTTTCACAGGTCCTTTTGCGCCATGAGCGTCCACGACTGTTACACCGTGCTTTGCTTCTATTAATGTTGTGATTAATTGTTCGGAGTTTTTGTTTGTTATCACTCTGACTATCTGTAATCCCAAAGCAATCTTGCTTTCCACTACTAAACCAACATAGGTTCCGGTGGCGAAACCGCCTGCCCATGCAATGTAGCAGGCAATGTTATCGAGGTTCTTCATTACCTGACTTACAACCACAATCCAGATTAATACTTCGAAGAAGCCGAGTATTGGAGCTACCTTCCGATAACCCTTACCCACCATCAGATTTCGCATTGTTCCAAGTGTTACATCGCATACTCTCGAGAAAAATATCATTAACGGCAGTATCACCCAACTGTGATAATCAAAACCCACGCTTGCTTGCAATAACATCTTTTTAATTAAAAATGAAAAGTGAAAAACTAAAAATCAAAAGTAATCGCTTGATATTTTATCAGCAGAGATTGCAAATCACAACTCAAACTGAATGTTGTTTATAGTATATCTTTTCAGAACTAATGAAATTGATACAAAAAAAAACCGCCCCGATTAATCGGGGCGGTTCAAGAATTGGTATTGTTCTTTATCTTCTTTTCAGAAGTTGAACGGAATTAATTAGTGTGCGAGTTCAACTCTTACAGCATTTAAACCTTTTTTACCTCTTTCAACATCGAAAACAACCTCATCGCCTTCGCGAATGTCAGCTTTCAATCCTGATACATGAACGAAGATGTCTTCGCCAGTTTCTTGATCACAAATAAATCCAAATCCTTTGGAGTTATTGAAGAATTTTACTTTTCCTTTTTTCATTTAATTTACTTTAAAAAATTTGTTAATGGTGCAAATGTAAACTTAAAATTGTTTTCAGCAAGTTTTAATTCACTAATGAGTTTTTAGATGTCTTTAAAAAACAAAGCCGCCTCTTTACAGAAGCGGCTTTGAACCTAATTGTTTTAAGCTTTGAACTTACTTACCAGATTGTAACTCTCGAACTATCTGCGCGATACATGGCATCGCCTGCTTTAATATTAAAAGCGGTAAAGAAGTCGGGCATGTTTGAGATTGGGGCAATACCACGAACTGCACCAGGTGAGTGGTAGTCCGTTCTTAATCTTGATACCAATGCATCGGGTCTGATGTTCTGACGCCATACTCTTGTCCATGAAATGAAGAATCGTTGCTCAGGGGTATAACCTTCTATCTTAGCAGTGTCTTGTCCTTCTTTGGTTTTCTTGAATGCTGCATAGGCAATCATTGCTCCTCCCATGTCGGCAATGTTTTCGCCCATTGTTAAATCTGGATTTACATGCATTGAATCAAGTAATACATAAAGCAGGAATTGACTACCAAGTTTCTTCGCTTTTGCATCGAAGTTGTCTTTATCTCCCTTGCTCCACCACATTTTCAGGTTTCCATTTTCGTCGTACTGGCTTCCTTGATCATCAAATCCGTGAGTGATTTCGTGGCAGATAACAGCACCAATTCCACCGTAGTTAATAGCATCATCAGCATTCGGATCAAAGAAAGGTGGTTGCAAAATTCCGGCAGGGAAAACGATTTCGTTGTTGGCAGGATTGTAATATGCATTAACAGTCGGAGGCGTCATACCCCACTCAGTGCGGTCAACAGGTTTTCCGATTTTGTTAATCATGTAGTTCCATCCATATTCGTTGGCGCGCAAAATATTTCCAACATAAGAAGTGCGGTCAATAGTCAATGAAGAATAGTCGCGCCACTTATCAGGATAACCAATTTTGCGGGTGATTTTATTCAACTTGCTGATTGCTTTTGCTTTTGTGCTGTCGCTCATCCAGTCATTTGATTGAATGCGCTCATGAAAAGTAGCAATCATATTGCTTATCATTTCATTCATGCGAGTTTTTGCTTCAGGCGAGAAAGCTTTCTTTACATATTCTTCGCCTAATGCTTCGCCAATGTTTCCGTCAATTGTATTTAAGACACGCTTCCATCTTGGTTGCATTTGTTTTGTTCCGTTCAAAGCCATTCCGTAAAAACGGAAACTCTTCATTGCTAAAGAATCACTTAGGTAACGCGCATTTGAAATAATCACATTCCATTTCAGGTAATCTTTCCAAACATCCATCGGAGTCTTTTTCATCTGCACTTCCAATGATTTAAAGAAATCGGGCTGACCAACAATCAATGTGTCAACTGTAATTCCCATTTCAGCTAAGTGGGCTTTCCAATCAACTGATGGATTGAACTTCTGCAAATCAGCAACAGTCATTTTGTGGTAGCTTGCATAAGGGTCGCGCAACTCCACCTGCGACATGCTTGCACTTGCCAATGAAGTTTCGAAAGCCATAATTTTATCAGCTTGTTTTGCTGCAGTGGCTGCATCCATTCCTGTTTCAGTTAATATAGAAGCGATTAAAGCTACATACTTTGTGCGGAGTTCAACACTCTTAGGGTCTTTGCGGAAGTAGTAATCTTTTTCAGGCATTCCGGTTCCGCCCTGACTTACATTCACAACAATCTGACTACTGTTCATATCGTCCTGACCGGCATAGATGCTATACAAAGGCCCTGAACCATTTTTCATTTCATGAGCAATAACACTCATCATTCCTTTAATATCTTTTATACCATCAACCATTGCGAGTTCTTCTTTCAATGGATCGATGCCCTGCTTGTTCAGATTAACTGAATCCATGCCTGTGAAATAAAAGTCGCCCACCTTCTGGCGGTTGCTACCTTTTTCAGCTTTAGTATCAACTGCGGCTTCATCCAGAATTGCATGAAGTGTGCTGTAACGAAGTTTGTTTACTTCGTCGAACGAGCCCCAACGCGATTCGTCGCCCGGGATAGGATTGTTTTTCATCCACCCACCATTTACATATTTGTAAAAGTCGGCACCCGGATGAACAGTTGTGTCGAAGTCCGCCGCGTTTAAAACGGGCGTTGAATTTTCGGCTTTATTACCACCACTGTTACAGGAAGCAATAAGCAAGGCGATAGCCAGCACTGGGAGAGTGGCTTTCAGAAATTTTTGCATTGTGTGTTTGATTGTGATTTTTTTTAAGGTTGGCAAATGTAATAGAATATTGTCCATTACAAATTGAAGCTTAGCTACTATGGTTTTACAAACAATGCCTTCAGTTCAGTAGCATCATCTACCTTCATTCTGCCGGAAAGAATCAAGCGCAACTGACGGCGGCGCAATGCACCATCGAATAACAGTTTTTCCTGGTCGGTTTGTGGTGTAACAGGTTCCACTTCTTTTGGTTTGCCGTTGCGGTCTATTGCCACGAAAGTGTAAAAGGCATCGTGGGTTTTAATTTTTGTAAGGTCGGGCATGCTCTCGGCAAATACTTCGATATAAACTTCCAAACTGCTTTTGAAAGTTCGTACAACTTTTGAATGAATAGTTACAAGATCCGACAGCCGAATCGGGTTTTGAAACGATACATTATCAACCGAAGCTGTTACAACAGTGGCATGTGTATGTTTTGTAGCTGCGATAGCCGAACAGATATCCATCCAGTAAAGCAGGCGGCCTCCATGCAAATTGCCAAGTATATTGGTGTCGTTGGGGTGGACGAGTTCGGTCATTACTGTAAGTGAGTCGGCAGGAGTTTTCATTTAAATATTTATTTCGCGTGCGAATGTAGTGAATGCCTGTTGACAGTATTCAGTTTACAGTTTTCATTTTTGGCATTCATTGACTACTGATTCCTGCATTGACAAACAGCCAATTGCAAATTGTAAACTGCCAACTGACTTTTTATTTTTACCGAATGATAATCATCACAGGTGCTGCGGGTTTTATAGGTTCATGTTTAGTCAAAGGTTTGAACGATGCCGGTTATTATAATCTTGGATTGGTGGATGATTTTTCTTCAGAAAGAAAGAAGGAAAACTATTCGACCAAGAAATTCCTAAACATCATTCAACGGTCAGAGTTTATTGACTGGTTTGATTTGCAGCACGACAGCATTGATTTTATTTTTCACCTTGGCGCACGAACAAACACAGCAGAGTTCAATGTCAATTTGCTGAATGATTTAAATCTGAATTACTCAAAAGAGATTTTCACCCGTTGCGCTAAGTATCAGATTCCGGTTGTGTATGCTTCGAGTGCTGCTACTTACGGCAATGGTGATTTGGGTTACAGTGATGATGATTCAATCATTCCTTCGTTACAACCGTTGAATCCTTACGGTGTTTCGAAAAATGAATTTGATAAATGGGTGTTACAGCAAAATCAGTTCCCGCCTTCGTGGGTTGGTTTGAAATTTTTTAATGTGTACGGACCGAATGAATATCACAAAGCAAGAATGGCAAGTGTGATTTTTCATGGCTACAATCAGGTTAAGGGAGAAGGCAAAATGAATCTGTTTCGTTCGCACAAATCTGAGTTTGCAGATGGAATGCAGCAGCGAGATTTTATATATGTGAAGGATGTAGTGGAAGTGTTACACTTCTTTTTCAGTGAAAGAAATCATAATGGCATATACAATCTTGGCACAGGCAAGGCACGAACTTTTATTGATCTGGCAAATGGTTTATTCAGCGCTTTGAATCTTGAAACCAATATTGAATGGACGGATATCCCAGGAGACATTCGCGATAAGTATCAGTATTTTACACAAGCTGATATGAAAAAACTTCAGAGCATTGGTTACACAAAATCTTTTACTTCATTAGAAGATGGAGTAAAAGATTATGTTTTGAATTATTTAGAAGGTAGAAAAGTCTGGTGAGTAATGAATAGTGCTCCGAAGGAGTCTCTACAGGAAAATAAAAAAAGCGATACAGGAGTATCGCTTTTTTATTTTCAGCGGAGAGAAAGGGATTCGAACCCCTGGAACATTGCTGTTCAACGGTTTTCAAGACCGCCGCTATCGACCGCTCAGCCATCTCTCCGACGCAAAAATAACCGCAGATTCCATTTAGCAAATTTTAAGAACACTTTCTTGATAAATAAACTGAGAATAAGGACTATAAATCTTTTTCATTGTTCATTTTTGCAAATCAAATTGTAAGTTTCGTCATTCGATTCAATTCAAAAGTTTCATTTTAAATTTTGCCCATGAAGATTTACTTCTACACAATTTCAATTTTACTGCTTTTCACTTTTGCATCAAACTGCTTCGGAGCCGGAGTAGAACAACCTGTTTCAACAAGCTATTCTTTTACCGAGAATAAGGGACAGCTGAAAAACACATCGAACTTAACTGCAAACGAGATTTTGTATTACTGTAACAGTGGGTCAGTGGGAATTTATATTGGTAGGGATAGATTGTATTATGTTTTTACAAAAAGCACTAATACCGATTTGCCCAATGATGATAAAAACGAAATGCCATCGGAGAAGAGCGGTACTGAAAACTTTAGAGTTGAAATAAAATTAGTTAATGCTTCTTCAGCCAGTGAGGTGAGTACAGATGAACAAACTCCTTTGGTTTCAAATTATTTTAATCCTGAGTTTCCCAATGGAATTTCAGTTCATAATTTTAAAAAGATAAAATTATTGAATGTGTATGATGGTATAGATTGGGTTTTATATTTTAAAGAAGAAAATGGAAAAACAATATTCAAATATGATTTTGAAGTGAAGAAGGGTGCTGATGCGAGTCAAATAAAATTGCAGTGCGATGGTGCGACAAAAATCTCAAAATCATTAAGTGGTGGTATTGATATTGAAACTCCATTCGGAAAAATTCAGGATGGAAAACCTGTTTCGTATTTAGCTTCTTCAAAACAAAATGTAAAATCTTCTTTTAAATTATCGGGCAACCAATTAAGTTTTGATGTGAGCAATAACAGCAATGAAAATTTAGTGATTGACCCAACCGTTTTATGGTCAACTTACTTTGGGTACAACGGCGATGAACATGGTCGGTCTATTATTGTAGGAAGCGATGGATATGTTTATGCAGCAGGTTTTACAAACAGCACAAACTTTCCGGTTTTAAATGGTTACAGCTCGCCGTTTCATGACGCGTTTGACGGATGGGTCATGAAACTTTCCCCAGCGCTGCAACCTTTGTGGGTGACTTATTATGGCGGAAGTCTTGCTGATGTTTGTCGAGCAATTGAACCTGACTCAGCAGGAAATGTATTTGTTGGAATGGAAACACGAAGTGCTGATATGCCAACATTCAATGCATATCAACCTGCAAAAAGTGATACTGATGATTTCTTTGTTTTGAAGTTAAATCCAAGTGGTTTTCCAATTTGGGCGAGTTTCTATGGCGGAAATAATCTGGATGCAATGCGCAGAATTAAGTTGAGTCATCTTGGATACTTGGTTGCGTCCGGATATTCACGAAGCACAAATTTTCCAATGATAAATCCTATTCAGGCAACCAATGCAGGTTCTGCGGATGCAGTTATTATGAAATTAAGTATGGCTACAGGCTTTCCAATATGGTCAACTTATTATGGTGGTTCTGGTTATGATGAGCCTGTTGGAATCACTTTGGATAACAACAATAATATTTTTGTTGTTGGAACAACCGAGAGTGCAAATTTCCCGATTATGAATGCATACCAATCGGTACTTAAGGGAACGAGTGACATTTTTGTTTTGAAATTAAATTCGAATTTAACAACAGCATGGGCGACATTCATTGGTTGTACTGAAACTGATGATGGAAACGGAATTGCTGTTGATAATGCAGGCAGTTGTTTCATTGTTGGTTCTACAACAAAAGGAAATTATCCAAGATTAAATGCATGGCAAACAACAATTAAACTACCTGCTGACGCTGTTGTTTCTAAGTTCAGTGCAACAGGAGGATTGCTATGGTCAACTTTTATTGGTGGAGTTGGAACAGAAGATGGTCAATCAATAGCGGTAGATAATTTAGGAAATGTATTGGTTACAGGTTATACATTAAGCACTTCATATCCGTTACTTAATCCAACACAAGCTGTATTTGGGGGCTCGCGCGATGCGTTTATTGTAAGGTTTAAAAACAATGGAGTTGGATTGATGTCAACTTATTACGGTGGAAGCAATAAAGAACAAGCAAGGTGTATTGCAGTTGATAATAATGGAAATGCTTATGTTGTTGGTTCGACTGGTAGCACTGATTTACCGCTGTTAAATTCATTTCAATCAGCAAATGGAACTGTTGGGAGTACCTCTGGCGATTGTTTTATGATGAAAATAAATTATTCGCTTGCTCCTAAGCCAGCCATAACTGTTACAGGTTCAAACCCAAAGTGTAACACTACTGATTTTGTAACTTTATTTAGCAGCAATGCGACCGGAAATATCTGGTCGAATGGTGCAACAACACAGAGCATTTCGGTTCAGCAGGCAGGAAATTATTTTGTAAAAACTTATGATTCAACAGGTGTGGGTGTTACATCTGATACATTAGTTATACAGAATAGTTTACTTGTCGGATATGCCTCTGACTCACTTTCATACTCAAATCTTTGTGAGAGTACATCATTTAATCTGATGTCGCCTGTTATCAATGGCGCAGTTTATAGTTGGATCGGACCAAATGGATTTGTTTCTTCAGTTGCAAATCCTGTGTTGAGCAATTTGCAAAATGCTGCTTTGGGGATTTATACATGTAGTGTAACAGTGGGTAATTGTTCTGCTTTGGTTCGAAAAGTAAATCTCTTAAATTTTTTCAGTCAGTTAACTCCTACAAACACATCTTTCAGCGGACCAGTTTGTCAGGGCGGTCAGTTCACTTTACAAACAGATAGTATTTCAGGAGTGCAATTTTTATGGAGTGGTCCAAATGGATTTAGTGCAAATTCAAGAATTGTGATAATATCAAATGCACTTGCCGGATATGCGGGAGATTATTCCGTGAAATGGATTTTAGATGGATGTCAAAGTTTACCTGCAACTGTTACAGTTAATGTATATGCACAACCTGTTGCAGATGCCGGACAGGATTTGCTTGCCTGCAACGGAATTAATTCTGCTGTGCTTGATGGTGTAACACCTTCAATAGGAACTGGAGTAATGACTTGCACTACATTGCCTCATGCAACTATTCAAAACATAAATAATGCGAATACTCCGGTTAGCAATTTGAGGGTAGGCACAAACCAATTCAAGTGGACGGTTTCAAACGGAACTTGTTCTCCAGTTTATGATATTGTGATTGTAAAATATACTACTGCTGCAAATTTCGGATGCATTAAACCTTCAAATCTTGCTCAGGCAATTAATGGCATCAGCGCAATATTAAGTTGGTCGAATTGCTCCATTGCCGATCAGTTTCAAGTGAGATATACAGTAAATAATGTGTCGCATAATGTAACAACTACGAATTATACAATGACTCTGAACAATCTTTCTCCGGGCACATACACATGGAAAGTGCGGCCTAAGTGTAACGGTGTCTGGTCAACTTATTCAGAAATCAAGACTTTTGTGATAGGTGGTTCAATTGCAAAAATCAATGATGGTTCAAGACAAGATCTGTTACAGTTGTTTCCTAATCCGGTTTCAGATCAGTTAAATGTTGATTTTAATATTGTAACTACAGGTGAATACAAGATGGAGGTTTTTGATATGTATGGAAGAAGAATTATTTCCAAAACTGATAATTATGATGAAGGTGAATGGGTAGAGCAATTATTCATCGGTGAATTAAGAAGTGGTATTTATACAATGATGATAAAAGGCAATGACGGATTTATGCTTTCAAAAAATTTTGTAAAACAATAATCAGATAATTTCTGCAACTACAAAAGTGCTTCCTCCTATGAATATTAAATCATTTGAGGAAGCATTTTTTTTTGCTTCTTCAAAGGCCGATTCTACTGAAGGGAAATAGTTGCCTTTCAATCCGATTGCTATTGCTTCTTCAAATAATATTTTTTCATCTAATCCTCTTGGTATCGAAGGTTTGCATAAATAGTAAATGAAATTTTTCGGGAGCAGTTCGAGAATATTTTTTCGGTCTTTATCACCAACCATTCCCAAAACAAAATGAACTCTTTCTTTCTTTATGGAATGAATTTGTTCTGTCACTTCTTTTATTCCTGCTTCGTTGTGACCAACATCGGCAATAGTCAATGGGTTAGTTTGAAGAATTTCCCAACGACCACGCAAACCTGTAATTTGTTTTGTATTGGAAAGAGCTATGTGAATTTGTTCATCTGAAATTTTAAAACCCTGTATTTGTAATTCTGTTACAGCAGCAAGCACAGTGCAAATATTTTTCTGCTGATAATTTCCGGAAAGGTCAAGAGTGAAATTCAGATTTTCATTTTCAACTGTAACAGAAATAGTTTGACTGATTTCTGAATATTTTTGTTCTGTTATTTTGTAATATTCATCTGCAAAAACAATTTTTGCATCTTGGTCTTTCGCCTTTTGAACAAAAACATTTTTTATTTCTGGAAGCGTTTCACCAATCACAACTGGAATATTCTGTTTGATGATTCCGGCTTTTTCAATTGTAATTTTTTCAAGGGTATCACCCAGCAAATCTTTGTGGTCGTAGCTGATATTGGTGATAATGGAAAGGAGAGGAGTAATGATGTTGGTGGAATCTAATCTTCCACCCAATCCGGTTTCAATCACTGCTATATCCACTTTTTCTTCTGCAAAAAACTCAAATGCTAATCCAACAGTCCATTCGAAAAACGAAGGATTTATTTCTTCAAACTGTTTCGAATATTTTTCAACGAAGTCAGTTACCTTCTTTTCTGAAATCATTTCACCATTTATTCGGATGCGCTCGCGAAAATCTTTTAAGTGGGGCGAAGTATAAAGCCCTGTTTTATATCCTGCGGTTTGCAAAATGGCTGCAAGCATGTGTGATGTAGAACCTTTTCCATTCGTACCCGCAATGTGAATACTTCTGAATTTATTTTGAGGGTTGTGTAACAGTTCGCAAATCGCAATCGTGTTATTCAAATCAGCTTTGTATGCAGCCGCACCAATGCGATGAAACATTGGTAGTTTAGAGTAGAGATAATCAAGTGTTTTGGAATAGTTCATCATTAAGCAAATGTAAATTTTGAAATAGCATTTTGAATAATGACTTAAGAATGACATTGAATTTAATTAATGAATTTATCTTGCATCAGTAAATTCTTTCAACCTGAAAAAAATAATTACACTTTTTGTTTTAATAATTTCTCTTTCAAAAATTTCTGATGCGCAACTTGCCATTCAGGAAAACGACACAACTATTTGTCTGAATAACTATCTAACACTTCACGCAATTTCAACGGCAAGCTCGAATTTAACTTCAATGAATTTGTCTGATGATATTTTCAGTTGGTCAATTCAAATTGGATTCTCTTTTAATTTTTATGGCAACTCTTTTTTAAAGTGCATTGCGTCATCAAATGGGTATTTGAGTTTTGATACAACTTTTGCCGGACAATCTTCATATTACCCATTGCAATCTGCGAATCCACTTCCTGATTCAAGTGCTCCTCTGAATTCAATCATGGCTTCATGGAGCGACCTTAATCCATCTTTATCTATAGGTGGTGAAATTAGTTTTGGAACCTTCGGTATAATGCCGAATAGATTCTTCGTTTTAAATTATTGTTCCGTCCCATCTTTCTGGTGCAATAATAATTTTAACAATCTTCAGATTATCTTATTTGAAAATTCCAATATCATTGAAATACATGTTGGAGAAAAGGATATCTGCACTACAATGAATAATGATTTTGCAGTTGAAGGATTGCAAAATTCATCTGCAACTTCTGCGTCAATAGTTCCCGGAAGAAATTATCCTTCGCAGTGGTCCACTTATAACGATGCAAGAAGATTTACTCCGAATGCTACTTATACTGACTACACAATTGACTCAATTGCTTTTGCGCCTGTACCAATGATTGGCTATCCATCCTGGATTCTGGACTCTGTTGTAATTGGAATGGGGCCAACGATTTCTGTTACACCTTTGCAAACGACTACTTATCATTTAACGACTTCAGGTTGCAGCAACTTTGATGACTCAATTAAAATTTACACTTCAACATTTGATACCAGCTTCAGTATTCATAATCCAATCTGTCCTGATTCGGAAGGATACATCGGATTTGAATGTTCAAATGGAACCGGTCCTTATAATTTCGTTTGGGAGAATACATCATACGCTATTATTCAAACTACAACAAACAGCGGAACTGATACACTTAGTGGTTTAGCACATGGAACATATCATCTTTTTGTAACTGATTCAGCAGGATGTACAGATCCCGGAACGATGTATCTCTACAATTTCGTCATCACTAATCCACAGAATTTTACTTTTGGAAATGTTATTGTTGATGCAAGTTGCCTAATATGTAATGATGGAAGTGTAACAGTAAATATTGCAGGTGGAACTCCACCTTATTTGTATTTATGGAATACAGGAGATTCAACCCCCACTATTCTCAATGAACCACCCGGCACATATTTTTTTACTGTAACTGATAACAATGGTTGTGTTAGTTATGATACAGTGTTTATCAGTGTCGCAAATGGAATTGCAAACATCAATTCAATTTCCTCCTTTGAGATTTCGCCAAACCCGGCTCACGATAAAATTATTTTATCAGGAAAATTCTTGAATAATGAAAATATATCTGTAACAGACTTGTTAGGTCGGGCATTAATTGAAATAGAAATCAATGCTACTTCAGAAAAGCAAATAATTGATATTACTTCACTGAATGAGGGAATTTACATATTGAAATTTCAAACGCCCAATAGCAGCTCTGAGATAAGTAAGTTCGTAAAGAAATAATTCTTCTTACTACTTCGCTTTGAAATTATATGTGATGGTTCCGAACTGTTCGTCCGTTGCTCCTGAGTTTGCATCAAACTGTGCAGCCAATGAGGCTATCCTGGCAAGATTAAATAAATAGGTTGATGTAGTTGTCGAGCCTTGTGCAGGACCATCAGCGGAAATAACTTTTCCCTGTTTATTGACTTTAATTTTTACAACAACAATTCCTGTTTCCTGCGAAGTATTATTAAGGGAAGGTTTTTTCATCATTGTTCTTCCAGTAAGACTATATTTATTTCCATCACCAAAACCACCTGGTCCGCCGTTGATTCCCGGAGTTCCATTATAATTTGTTCCTGTAGGAGTTCCATTCAATTGACCTTTGTCGCCAGAGTGAGTTCCGTCTCCTTCACTCGTACTGTTTGTGTTAGTCCAACCTTTAAAAACAGCTTTGGGTTGTTCCTTTTTGACTTCTGTTTTGTTTTCAGTTTTCGTAACTGTTACAGTAGTCGTTTTTTTCTTTTTGGTGTCCTCCTTCTTTTTTGTGTTTACTACAACATCAGAATTTTCCTGTGAAATAATTTTCTCTCCCGTATTTTTTTCAGGGGCAGTAGGTTTTACGGCTTGAGGCAATACGGGAGCTACTTCAGTCGCGATCGGCTGCACATCGCCCATTCCATCATCCATGTAGCCGAAATTGATTTCAACTCCGCCACTGTCCCACGCAGGAATCGGTGGTGTCACACCTGTGAGGAAAAAGAAAAGGATAAGTAATATTCCATGTATTGCAATGGAAGTGATAATTCCTTTTACCTGATTTTGTTTTTCAATCCGGTCGTTTTCCGCTTCAAACAGACGAGCCATTTTGTTTATTTTTTATTTTGAACTGCAAGCACCATTCGCACTTTTAGTTTAGCACCGATATCAAGTATGTCAACAAAATCCTGAACGCTGAGCGATTGGTCAACCTTCAATACTACTGAAGGGTCAACAATGGTTTTTATTTTTGCCTGTAACGCTGTTTCTAATTGGTCAATTGAAACAGGCGCATCATCAATTGTTACACTTCTGTTTGCGTCAACTGTTACAGTAATCATTTTCTTTGCAACAGTTTGTTCGCCTGTAGCGCGGGGCAAAATCAGTTTTATCACTGACGGATTTACCATCGTAGAAATAATTAAAAAGAACAACAGCAGCATGAACATGATATCGTTCAGCGAGCTAGTACTCACTTCCGATGTTAGGCGACTTTTTCTTCCTCCTCTGAGATTCATTATGATGTGGGTTCCTGAATGAGGTCAACGAATTCTATAGCGTTGCTTTCGAGTTGGTAACTCACACGGTCAATCATGCTGTTCAAATAGTGGAAGGCGATATGGGCGAATATTCCGACAATCAAACCGGCACCAGAAGTTATCATCTTCTCATACAATCCACCTGCGATAATATCAATGCTGATATTTTTCTCAATAGAAATGGTGTAGAAAATTTTTATCACCCCACCGATTGTTCCCACGAAACCCATCATCGGCGCAATACCAGCAATAATCCCGAGCCAACTCACATTTTTTTCTAAACGATAAATTTCCAGCTTGCCTTCATTCTCTACTGCTGATTCAACTTCCTTAATTGGTTTACCAATTCTTTTTATTCCTTTCAACAACAAACGAGCGATTGGAGTGTTTTGATTTTTGCAATGAGCAATTGCAGCTTCCATTTTTCCATTGATTAAATAATCACGAATGCTTTTTATAAAGTTGTCATCAATCTTAGAAGCCTTTCTGATTGTAAGAAATCGTTCGATTGTAAAATAAAGTGCAATCACCGAAAGAATCCCGATTGGAATCATTATAGGACCACCCGACATTAACAACTGTAAAAAACTTAACGGCTTCGCAGGATTACCTGTCGTAACAAGATTGGAAGTGACAGCTGTAACAGTATCTTTTACTGAATCGGTTGCTGTAACAATCTGAAGTAGTAAACTCATAATTTATTTTGTAACTGTTTAAACGAAGTGATTTTCGTTTTCGTGTGTCGCAAATTTATCTGTCATCGAAGGTGGCAGAGTTTAGCTTGTTCAACAGAATGAAAACGCTTGTAGCGAATTGTAGGCAATTAATTATTGGAAACTACAAATGCAGATAATAAGATGAGAGCAATTCCATAAATCGCTCAGAATAATTCCCATCTTTTTTATGAATAAAGATTTTTTCCTCCTCATGTTTTTCAGATTGAAATGAAAACGAAATTATTGAAAGGTGTGGAAGTTTCTCTTTTGTTGATGAAATCACAAATTTCTTCTCGGAAAATAATTTATTGGAAGAACAAATAGCTTCAAATAAATTCATTTCGTTTGGAGGAAGCATGAAAAATGCCTTTCCATTTTCATTCAAACGCTTTGAAATAATATTTGATAAATTTTCGTGTGAGAGCGAATCGTTGTGCCGGGCTAAAGTTTTTCGTTTGTCTTCATTCTTCATACTTAAAGAAAAGAAAGGAGGATTACATATAATCAAATCAAATTTTGAATCATTGTGTTCGCTCCACGAAAGAATATCCTGGTGTAACACTTGCATTTTTTCATTCCAGGGAGATTCAGAAAAATTTCTTTCTGCTAATCGGGAGGAATGTTCATCTACTTCAATTCCAAGAATACAAGCGTCATATTTCTGCGCAAGCATCAATGACAGTAATCCTGTTCCGGTTCCAATGTCAAGAATGGATTTTGGATTATTACTTTCAATCAGTGCTCCAAACAAACACGCATCAGTCGTAACTTTTAGCGGCGCTCCTTCCTGATGAACGATAAATTGTTTGAATTGAAAATACGGATTACTCATTGATTTTGAATTCGGGAATTCAAATCCCTTTTATTCTTTCAATCAGTTTTTTAAATGCGTCGGAAGAAATCGCTTTCATTCTTCCACGCTGAACAACCATTCCATCCGAATTATTTTTCAAGTCATAAGAGAAAATAAAATCTTTTTTTTCAGAAAATAAATCAGTCATCCCGAAACGCAAATCGTGCCAACTGACAGCACCCGAACTATCAGTTGTAAAACAATAATATCCTTGAGAGAAGCGAATGAGTTTCTGAACTTTAGCATCATTCGAATATTGATTTGCTAATTCACTTTGCATTGGTGTAAACGAAAATCGGATACTATCGTTCTGGTCAAATACGGAATAATAACCGCTGTAAAATCCGTCTTTATTTTCAGCGAGTATGTACCACAGAAAATTATTCAGCGGCGATGGAGTGGTCATATAACGGTCAATAGATAATTGTTGCGACTTAAAATTCTGTTGTGTAACAGTATCAACTTTTGCTTTGTTATAAAAAGTGTAACACAAATAAATCAATGCTGGAATCAAACCAATAAGTGCCCATGCTGTTCTTCCATTGCTGCATTTCTTTTTTATTAAAAGCGCGATTCCCCCAATGAGCAATGAAATGGTGAAGAACGGATCAGCAACAAAAATCGTATTAAACGAAACACGATAATGACTAAATGGCTCAAACCAACCTGTACCATAAGTCGTGAATGAATCAATCAAAATATGAGAGAACAAACCGCAACCCCACAACATCAACCAACCTGAAAAATCAAGCGCTGAATTTCTTCTTCGGAAATAAAACGCAGCGGCGATAGAAAATATAATCGCAAATAAAATAGAATGAGTAAATCCGCGATGCATCAATAAACTATTTTCAATCGTTGCAAACATGGAAGGAATCACATCAATGTCTGGTAGACTATTAGCAATCGCACCGAAGAGCATTGCTTTCTTTCCTAATTTTTTTCCGGCGATTAATTCACCTTCTACCATTCCAAGAACTATATGTGTGATTGAATCCATTTCTGTTTTGTCGGAATTGATTTAAAATTATTGTTTGCGGTTTACAACCTTCCGTAATTCATTTGCAATCATCTTTTTTACTTTTTCATTTAGCATGGGAGTATCTGTCAGAGTCAATCCTTCAACAGAAACAGGCTGCAAAAAAATTGTTTTCATGGCTCCAGGAACGAGTTTGAAAAATGAACTGCGTTGCAAACAATTATGTGCCCCTAAATAAACCATCGGTACAATCCGTGTTTGAGTTTCAATGGCAATTCGAAAAGCTCCATCGTAAAAATGATTCAGAATTTCTCCGGTTGGATTAAATGTTCCTTCAGGGAAAATAATGATATTAAAATTTTTAGAGAGCACATGCTTCAAAACACGAACACTCTTTGCCCGATTTTCTTTACTATCGCGGTCAACGAGAATTACTCCGTAACGATAAATCCAACCGAAGAAAGGAACACGGCGGATTTCTTCTTTTCCTAAAGCACGAAATTGTCCGCGAATTGAAAGCATAGTAATTGGTGCATCCAAATAACTATCGTGATTCGCAACAAAAATAAATGGACCATCTATTTTATCAGGTTGTTTGCCTTCAATTGAATGTCTAAGTCCGCAGAAAAAGAACCAAAGCATTGCCCATGACTTTATCAGAAAGAAAATAATATTTCCACCAATGTTAATCCCAAATAATGCTGCAATTATCATCAGTGGCAAAAACAAGAACATTAAACCAATAAACATTGTTACAGCATAAATGCGATAGAAAAAAAGAAAGAATTCAATCATGAAGTTTTAAAGTTCAAGGCGAAATGTATTTACTTTAAGGTGAATCGGAATTAATATTTCTTCGCGTATAAAAATATGCCGTTCAGTTCTTTTGAAATTTTATTTTTGACTCAATAATAAATTGAAGTGGAAGAATTAACGGAAAACGAAACAGGGTTATTGAATGCTTTTTACAAGAATGAAATATTTATTCCTGAAGAAAATATTTTGGGTGAATTGATTTTACGAGGAGGATTTGAACAGAAAATATTATTTCTGACAAATGGAGAAGGAGTTCCAACTTTCAAGGCAGATATTGAAAGCATGTTTCAACGAATGATTGCTAATTTGAAATCAAATGAAAACGAAATCGGAATAATTGATTTGAAAAAAAATCCTGTTTCCTTTTCTCTATTGAAAAAATTATTGAAACCTGAGTCAATAATTTTCTGCGGAATAAAACCTGTAACAATTGGATTGCAGATTGAAACTGAAAAAAATAAAGTGATTACCATGAACGATTGTAAAATCTTAATTACAGATTCTTTTTCTGAGCTGCATCACTCAGAAATAAAACGGAAAGAAATTTTCCCTTCATTAAAAAAAATATTTTCACTTTAAATTACTTCACTTGAAATTATTATTCGCCACACAGAACAAAAATAAAGTTGAAGAAATCAAGCGATTGATTGGTTCGCAACACGAATTAATCACACTCGCCGATTTGGATTATAATGATGAACTGGAAGAGTCATCAACTCTGCTTGAAGAAAATGCGTTGGAAAAAGCAAATCACATTTATGATGAATTTAAAATGAATTGTTTTTCTGAAGACACCGGTTTGGAAATCGAAGCATTGAATGGTGCACCAGGTGCAATGAGTGCACGATATGCCGGCGAAGAAAAAGATGCGGATGAAAACATGAACAAAGTTTTAAGCGAACTTAAAACTATTACACATCGCAGCGCCCGATTCAGAACTGTGATTGCTTTAGTGATCGACGGAAAGGAATTTTTATACGAAGGATTTATCAATGGAACAATCGCTGCTGAAAAAAAAGGAGCGAATGGTTTTGGTTATGACCCGATTTTTCAACCTGAAGGATATACAAAAACTTTTGCTGAGATGAGCGCTGATGAAAAGAGCACAATAAGTCATCGCGCCCGTGCGTTTGCTAAAATGAAAGAGTTTCTTGAATCGGAATTCGCCGAATAGAAAACCGATTTTTAGTCAGAATTCTCATTGCAGAAAATAAGTTTTTTTCATCATGCAACTCTTTCACTTACCTTTAACTCTTTAAACTATCATTCGAATGAAATTCAGAATCAAGCAACACTTTTCTGATCAGGAATTAATAACCGGTTGTTTGCGTGGAGAGCGCAGATTTCAGGAAGGGCTTTATAATCAGCATGGTTCAACTATGTTCTCTATTTGTCTGCGTTATGCTTGCGATTATTATCAGGCAGAAGACATGTTACAGGAAGGGTTTATTAAGGTGTTTAACAACCTGAAAAATTTCAGAAGCGAAGGTTCATTTGAAGGATGGTTGAAGCGGATTTTTGTGAATACGGCGATTGAGTGGTTGCGGAAAAATAAGGTGATGAACGAGATGGCAGAAATTGAAAATGTACCGTTACACATTGTGCAGGAAGATTGTTTCAGCCAGCTTGCCGCAGATGATTTAATGAAACTGATACAGAGTTTGTCGCCGGGTTATCGCACTGTTTTTAACCTTTATGCAATTGAAGGTTATTCGCACAAAGAGATTGGTGACATGATGAACATTAACGAAGGAACTTCAAAATCACAATTAGCAAGAGCGCGATACATTTTGCAAAAGATGGTTGTGCAACAGAATAAAGTACAATATGCAGCAGCAGTCCTCTGATAATAACATTGATAACGCTTTCCGCGAAAAGTTAGGCGGCTTGCGTACAGAGCCACGCTCACGGGTGTGGTATCGTGTGTCGGCTGGTCTCGATCGCGAAGCTGCTCTCGTTGCGCACAAAAGGCGGAGAGTAATCGGTGTGTTAATCGGTGTGATTATTTTAATTGGAATTATTCTGACTGCAGTATTAGATCCCGTTGCTACAAGAAGAAAAGTTTCGAATACGAATGGCGAAATGCCGGAGAATAAAATTGAGATGAAGCATAACTCAGGTTCAGCTCCAACTGTAACAGTTAACTCAACAGTACCTTCTGCTTCTCAAATTATTGTTGCTCCTTCGGTTATTTCTTTAAAGGAGAATTCAATTTATTCTGCTGTAACAGTTGAAACAAATGATGTTGAATCTGTAACTCCCCAAATTGTTTTCAATACCGAAACTGCGAACTCAATTGACCATCTTCCTTTGTTTGTTTCCTTTGTAAATGAAACAAATGAAAATGTTGACGCTTCAAAATTTAAAAATGCTTTGTTGGTGTTGAATGAAACTGTTACAACTGAAATAAATAATGAGCCGATTCCATGTGCTTGTAAAAACAAGTTTTATATAGGAGCAAACATTGGATTTAACCGTGCTTCGTTTGCTGATACAGCACTGGCAAAAAATCTTGATTTCGTTGACAAGATTCACATTCAGAAATCATTCAGTGTTTTTGGTGGATATAGAATTAATAAAAATTTCAGTGCTGAATTGGGATGGAATATTTTTTCGAATGAAGGTCAATGGTATGGCTACACCACCCACGCAAGAGATAATGCAAGCAGCATAAAGAGAAAGGATTATGTGGTTTCGCTCCGTTACACTCAGATACCTGTGAAGGTGAGATACGAAGTGGAAACATGGTCGGGCATTTTTAAAACACATGTTACTTATAGCATTGCTGCGGGAGCCATGTATGGTAAATTAACAAAAGCAGATTTCTCAATTGCTGATTATAACCTCAGCACAACAATAAAAAAATCTGAACTTGCTGCAGTTGGAAATTTGGCAGTTGACATAAATCTGAACAGAAACTTTTCATTCTCTACAGGAGCAAGTGCATCTTATAGCAACAATATTTTGCAGCAGGGTAAATATTTACATCCATTTACTTCTCCTCATAACTTTCTATTGGGTGTTACAGCAGGTTTGAAGTATAGTTTCTGCAGGAAGTAATTTTTTCAATTTTTGAAAATGAAATTAATTTGGGTCACTTTAACAGTGATTCTTAGAATCAATACCCCATATCAATATTCTGGTCTTGTTGCGGGTTCTGTTGCTTCTTCTGGTTCTGACTGTTTTGGAGGTTTCCGAATTTATAAGTGAAAGATAAATTCACATAAGTAATATCTCTCTTGCGAAACATCACCGCGTCGAAAGTGGAGTCGGAAGAATAAAATTTAAAGGCGCGCGAATTAAAAATATCTGACCAGATAAATACAAACGAACCTTTTCCTTTCCAGAAATCTTTTCGTAACGAGGCATCAGCCGAATACATGTAAGCGATATGACCTTGCAGTGAAACCGAAGGCGCGTTGTAGTTTCCACTGAGTTGCAGTTCAAATGTTTTCAGGAATTTATAATTCACTCCCGCTTTCGCGTTGAAGTTGTAACCCGAATTGGTGAAACCCACGGGCAAATTATTTCCATTTAAGAAAGTATGAAAGGCGTTGATGTTCGTGTTTACGCTAAGTGTTTTTGTAATCGTGTGGCGACTGAAAAATTCCAGCCCGGCGTTCTGACTATAACTTAAATTTTGAAATGTAACAGTCGAAACGCCGAGACTGTCTATGGTTCGCACCCGCTGCATCTGATTATTTATTTGTCGGAAATAAAGCGTAGCCGACAAAGTGTGATTGGTGAAATATTTTTGATAAGCGAATTCAATCGCGTCAATCAACTCCGGTTTCAGAAGCGGATTTCCCCTGCGAATATTCAACGGGTCGGTATATTCCGGAAACGGATTTAACTGTTGCGAACCCGGGCGATTAATTCGTCGGGCGTAACCGAAATTAATTTCTTGCTGTCCCTTAAATTTTCGGTTGATGTATAACGAAGGGAAAAAATACAGGTAATTATTTTTCGCAGTCGCGTTCAATTGCCGCTGATACACTTTCAACATTGTTTGTTCTCCCCTGACACCGGCTTTGACGCCCCATTTTTTAAATGGTCGTGACGCTTGAAAATACGCGGCCGTAACAGTCTGGTTGTAAGTTAAATCGTTGACGCGAAGACTATCGGTTAAATAATTTCCGGTCGCCTGTTCCAATGAATCGGCGAACAAACTCGCCATCGCTGAAGTGTTGTTTCCTTTTATTCCCGTTTCAACGGAAATTTTTTTGATGGGAAAATCCAAATCCGCCTGAGCGGTGTTACTGAAAATGGAACCTGAATTTTTCGTGCGGTCAATTAATAACGGCGTGCCATCGCTTTCTCCCGTCAATAATAAATTCTGAGTGGAAAAATCTGAATGACCCACGAATTGATTGTAAGAACTGTTCGCGGAGGAAGTGAATTGGGTCTTATCTTTTATGATCCAGGTAAAGTTGAGTGAAAAATTTCCGGTGAGATTATCATTTGTACTCAGCGCGTCACGATTATATTTCTGATAAATCGTTTCAACAGAATCCAGAAAATTATATCGGTTCAATTCATCGCTGTTATTTCTTCCCCACGAGGTGAGATAATTCGCGCTGATACTATTTTTCGCGTTCGGTTTATATTCCGTGTTGCCATTTAAACTGAAAGAGTAATCTTCTTTCTCACCGCTGTTAGTCTGGTCAATGGAGTAAACTGGAATTCCGGGAAGGAAATTTGTTCTATCAGAATAACCGCGGGTCGGAACAAAAGTGTAACGGGCGCCAATTGAATGACCAAGATTCCATTTCTTGCCGCGGTTATTTAAAGAAGCGGAAAAATTTCCACGCTTCTTTGTTCCCGCTCCGAGAACGATACTTCCGTTGTTTCCTTTTGATGAATTTTTTTTCGTTACGATATTGATGATGCCGTTCATTCCTTCCGCGTCGTATTTCGCCGAAGGGTTTGAAATCACTTCAATCGACTGAATAGTATTTGCTGGAATCTGTTCCAATATCTGCGAACGATTATCAGCCGTGAGTCCCGCTGGTTTTCCATCAATAAAAATCTGCACATTCTCACTTCCGCGCACCGAAATATTTCCATCAATGTCAACATTAACGGCTGGCACTTGTTTCAACACATCAAGCGTGGAACCGCCAACCGAAAAATTATTTCGGTCGACATTAAAAACTTTCTTATCGAAGTTTTGCTGAAAAGCGTCCTTCGTTCCTTCAACAACCACTTCATTCAAATTAGTGGAAGAAGATTTCAATAAAATATTTCCCAGAACAAAAACAGATTGAGGCGGAAATAATTTCAGCGTATCAGTAAATGTCTGGTAACCGATGAAAGAAATTTTCATCAGATATTTTCCCGGCTTCAAATTGTCAATCTGAAATTTTCCGGTCGTGTCGGCTATCGCTCCAGAAATAAATGTGGTGTCTTTCAAGTGACGAACAATAACGGAGGCGTACATCACTCCCTGATTTGTCTTTTCATCGAGTACTTTTCCTTTAACAGAACTTAAAGATGGCTGCTGACCTTGCTGATAATTTTGCGCTGAAGTTGGAAGAATAATTATTGATAAAAAGAGGAGGGAAAGAAGAGAGAATGCTAATCTTTGCATGAGAATGAGACGGACGAACCTAACGGAAATTTTTAATGAGCTCCAAATGTCTGAAATATTTCATTTAACTGTAACTTATCATCGCCCACCAACGCTTCACACTAAATGACGGTTAAGGAATACAACCAATGTGTTGAGCTCTACTCCGACCGTGTTTTTCGGTTCATTTACAAAAACACCTGCGACCGGGACGATGCTGATGATGTGGTGCAAAACGCTTTTGAGATTCTCTGGAAAAATCACGAGCGGGTGGAGTTCGAAAAATGCAGGAGTTATTTATTTACGGTTGCGTATCATAACTTCATTGATAATGTGAGGAAGATGAAGCGCATTACGAGAATGGAAGAACATCATGAAGACATGATTGAAGCGCCAGACAGAAGTTACAAAGGAGTGAAGGAAATTGTGGATGAAGCGTTGTCGAAGTTGCCGGAGATTCAGAAAAATGTGGTGCTGCTTAGAGATTACGAAGGATACGATTACGCGGAGATTGGAAACATAACGGGGCTGAGCGAATCGCAAGTAAAGGTTTACATTTTCAGAGCGAGGCAAACTTTGAAAGATTATCTGGTGGGAGTGGAAAGAGTGATTTGACACTTTGATAAACTCAGTGTGACACCTGTCCTTCTGAGCCTGTCGAAGAATGAAGATTTGAAAATAAAATGCAAACTGTAACAGCAACACGGAACTCGAAATAAAAAAACTCGAAACTTTTAAAAGTGAAAATCAACAGAAATAATTACGAAGACATCCTCATTCAGAAATTAGAAGGACTGCTCAGCACCGAACAAAACGCGGAGTTGGATTTATTCCTTCATAGTAATGCTGATATAAGAACAGAGTGGGAAGCATTCGGGCAAACTAAACTTATTCCTGATGAAAGCATCGTGTACATGCACAAAGAACTGTTGCTGAAAAAACAAAGTACGGGTGTGATTCCGATGTATCGCACAATGCTATTTATCGCTTCTATCGCCGCTTCTTTGTTGTTTGGGTTTTTTGTTTCACAGAAATATTTGTTCAACAACACAAATCAGTCAGCAGGTGGCAGTTCGCAGTTGGCTGTTTTGAATAATCAACCACCAGTTAATACTGTTACACCTTCAAAAAATAATGCGATTGCAGCTGAAACTAATTCTTCAAGCAATACTGTTACACCATCAAAAAGTTTACTTGCTTCAAATTATCGTCCTACAAATAATATCATTCAACAAGCTTCCAACAACCAACAACCAACAACCAGTTTGCTCAACGATATTCAACCGATGAAAACACTTTCACCAAAAGCGATGAATTATTATCCCCGTGTTTCTTATGCAAGCTTTATCTGGACCAAAGGATTAAAAACTCCGAAGGCACCAATGCGCAATGTGAGCGAAGCAGGAGCATGGTTGCAGGTGGCTAGTATACTCGGTGCAGAAGTAATGCGCCTTGCAGGTCGCGGAGAACGCGTGAATAAAGCGCCGTTGGAATTACAATTGAAAAAACCACTTGAGTTAAATATTAATAATTCGTACTTGCGATTTCATAAATTGATTTCTTTCAAAAAAAATAATAAAAACAATAAATAAATCATGCGCAAAATTTTCGCTTTACTCTTTCTCCTCGCTTTTAATTTTAGTAATTCAAACGCACAGGTTGCTGATGTTCCACCACCACCTCATTCCGGTAAAACGATGAGTGCTGAACAGCAAAAAGCTTACGACGATGCCATGCAGCAGCTAAATAAAGCAATTGAAAGCCTGAATGAGTCGCTGAAGAAAATTGACAGTATGAGTGCGAGTGGATATAAAATTGAATTGCCGCCTATACCCCCAATTCCACCAATGCCGGAATATAATTCTTCACCTGATGCTGATGTGGTGATTAAAATTATGGGAGACAGTTTGCAACGATTTGAAGATGCAATGAATGAATTTTCTGATAGCTTGAATGTGGCACTCGGAAAGAAAATAAAAATTGAAATCAATAATGATGGTGATAAACGAGTTGTAACGATTGACAATGAAGAAGACATTGATACAGCCAATAATGAAGACGGTCAAAGTTTCGGCAGAAAAAAAGTAGAAACAAAAATGTTTGGTCTTGACTTGGGTGTAACAGCTTATTTACAGAATGGAAGTAGTAAAATTTCTGCACCATACACTCCGCTTGAACTCAATCTCGGAAAAAGTATCAATGTAAATCTTCACATCATTCATCAGAACATCAGCATTGTAAAGCACTATATCGGTATTGATTGGGGTATATACGCAGAGTTTAACAACTATCGTTTCGCCAATGATGATGTACTCATTCCTAAAACTGATACAGTTGGATTTTTGAGCGAAGGAGTGAATTACAAAAAGAATAAATTGTTTTCGTCTTACTTAAACCTGCCTGTTACACTTCGTTTTGAAACTAATCCTAAGCATCCGAAAAAGTCTTTCAACCTTGCTATTGGTGGTTATGCAGGTTACTTAATCGGTGCGCACACAAAAACAGTAAAGGCAGATAAGGAATCAAATAAAGTTCACGACGATTTTAATCTGAACAAAATGCACTACGGTGTAACAGCCCGCATCGGTTACAGTTGGCTCGATTTATTTGTTACTTATAGCATGACTCCGTTATTCAATAGTGGAACTGCACCTGACTTAACTCCTGTATCAGCAGGGATTGCATTGGTTGGATTCTGAAAAATATCATTGCGAAACTCTGTGTAATCGCAGCGGTGAAGCAATCTAAAGTAAGAGACTTAAATTTTTTCTGAAAGGTGTTTTGGTAAAAATAATGTCTCAATAAGACCCGGTGTATCAGCAATGATTGCCGGGTTTTTTATTTTCCGAATCTTAAATTCTAAGAACAGGTTTTTCTTGTCACTTGTTTTTATTTTCGCCACCGTGAATAGAATAGCATACTTTCTGAAAGTTTTGTGGGCTTACTGGTACTTCTTTGTTTTCGCGCTCATATTCATTTTACTTTTTCCACTCTTCTATATTTTACTCAGCAATAAGAAATTTTATCCGGCAGCAAATAATCTTCGCAGGGTCTGGGCGTGGTTGCTTTTTCTTTTTACCGGAATTATTTACACAGTTAAACGGAAATCGAAGCTGAAAAAAAATGAAGCATATATTTTCTGTCCGAATCATTTCTCCTATTTGGATATTCCATTGTTCGCCATGTGTTACAGCGGCCACTTTCGTTTCATGGCGAAATTAGAGTTGAGTAATATTCCACTCTTCAATATTTTTTTTCGCACCATTGATATTTCCGTCAATCGTGGAAGCATCACTGAAAGTTATAAAGCACTCCGACTGGCAGCGGAGAGCATTGACAATGGCGACAGTTTGGTTATTTTTCCAGAAGGAAAGATCGCGCCGCACCCACCTAAAGTAGAGAAATTTAAAAACGGACCTTTTCGGTTAGCAATAGAAAAACAAGTTGCAATTGTGCCTGTTACATTTTTAGATAACTGGAAAATGTTGCATGTAGAAAAAAAAGTCTGGGGCAGACCCGGAGTTGCGAGAGCCATCGTTCACGAACCAATCCCGACGAAAGGAATGACATTGGATGACATTGATGGTTTGCAGAAAAAAGTTTACGCTATTATTGAAAACGATTTGAAAGAACATGGAAGTAAATAACGAACTCATTAACCGCCTCGCCGAACTCGCTCGACTCGAGTTTGACGACACTTCTCGCGAAGCGATAAAAAAAGATTTGCAAAATATTCTCGGTTTCGTGGAGAAGATAAATGAACTGAAACTCGATGATGTGGAACCGCTCATTTACATCACCGATGAAAAAAATGTGTTGCGTGAAGACGAGGTGAAACAAACCATCACTCACGCGGAGGCCATGATGAATGTGCCGGTGAAAGACAGTGATTACATTAAAGTACCAAAAGTGTTAAAAGGAAAATAATGGCGCAAGAAGTTATCCGATTGGAAAATGTGGCGAAAAATTATGTGCTCGAGCGCGTGGTGATTCCAGCTTTAAAGGATGTAACACTTTCAGTGAAAAAGAACGAGTATGTCGCCCTCATGGGGCCATCGGGTTCTGGTAAGTCAACGCTCATGAATATTCTGGGTTGCCTTGACACACTCTCTTTAGGAAAATATTTTCTGAACGGAACCGATGTGAGTCACATGGTGGATGACGAGTTGGCGGTGATTCGGAATAAAGAAATCGGTTTCGTGTTTCAAACATTTAATCTGTTGCCAAGAATGACAGCGATTGAAAATGTTGCTTTGCCATTGGTTTATAATGGAACCAACAGAACTAACAGAATGAATAAAGCATCGGAAATGTTGGATGCAGTTGGGTTGAGTGATAGAAAAGAACACAAGCCAAACGAAATGAGTGGCGGACAAAAACAAAGAGTGGCGATTGCGCGCGCGCTAATAAATTCTCCATCCATTATTCTCGCTGATGAACCAACCGGAAATCTCGACAGTAAAACTTCGTACGAAATCATGGCGATACTCGATAAGATTCATAAACAGGGAAATACTGTCATTCTTGTTACGCATGAAGAAGACATTTCAAGATACGCGCATCGCATCATTCGTTTGAAAGATGGTGTTGTTCATTCAGATGAATTGAATGACCACAAGATTATTGCAGATGTAACAGTTTAGAAAAAATTCAAAATGAAACTCCTCTCTATTTATCTCCTTAACTCCGTGCGAAATAATTTTGGTTGTAGAAATAGTTTTTCACTTTTAGTTTTTCACTTTTAGTTAGTATGAAGATCTATACAAAAAAAGGCGACACCGGAACCACTCAGTTAATTGGCGGCACCCGTGTTCCCAAAAATCATATTCGCATAGAAGCTTACGGAACTGTTGATGAACTGAATTCATACATCGGTTTTACAAGCGACAGTATTTCGGATGTGAAAGTGAAAGACATTTTGAAAGAAATTCAGGATCGGTTATTTACCATTGGCTCATCGCTCGCGAGCGACCCGGAGAAATCGAAAATGAAAATTCCGGATTTGAAAGAAGAAGATGTTACACTTCTCGAAAATGAAATGGATAAAATGAATGAGCATTTACCCGAGATGAAATTTTTTGTTTTGCCAGGTGGTATTGCTGCAAATTCCATTTGTCATATTGCACGATGTGTTTGTCGTCGTGGAGAAAGATTAGCTGTTGCGCTTTCAGAAAATGAACCTGTTGAGCCACTCGTTATTAAGTACCTCAATCGCCTTTCCGATTACCTTTTTGTGCTCTCGCGAAAAATATCGCATGACGCCGATGCGGAAGAGATACCCTGGAAACCGCGTTTGTAAAGGGTTGTATCGTTATTCACATCCCCATTTTATCTTTTAAAAAAAATATTTTGAGGTGTAAAGAATAAAGATACTTTTGCGCAAAGTTAAAACCACCTGAAAGAATATGTTTTGGAGTCTTGAATTGGCATCGTATCTCGAAGAAGCACCCTGGCCTGCCAGCAAGGATGAGTTGATTGATTACGCAATCAGAAGTGGTTCACCGCAGGAAGTAATTGAAAATTTACAGGAGCTGGAAGACGAAGGTGAATTGTATGAAGGCATCGAAGACATTTGGCCCGATTATCCAACGCACGACGATTTCTTCTTCAATGAAGACGAATACTGATTGATAAAAAATTTCAGTTAACTAAAGCGAGACCCAACGGTTTCGCTTTTTTATTTTCTGTTCTTCAGAATAATTTCGGCAAACAATAAATCTTCCGTGTTGGTGATTTTGAAATTCGTGTTTTCACCTTCAACTAAATTCACTTTATATCCTGCCGCTTCATATACAGAAGCATCATCAGTAAAACTTTCCCAGTAAGTCTGCTTAAATGCTTTCTTAATTTCTGAAAGCAGAAAACATTGCGGAGTTTGTGCGAGGCGATAATTATTTCGATTCACACTTTTCGCTTCGCTCTTTTTTAGTTTATAAACCGAATCACGAAGAGCGACAGCTGCAACCGCATTTCCTTTTTTTTCTGTTACACTAAAACATTTTTCAATTAATTCCTTCGATGCTAGTGGTCGCGCGGCATCGTGTATCGAAACAATTCCCTCATCGGGTAAAACCTTCAATGCGTTTTTTACTGAATGGAATCGGGTTTTTCCACCTGTAACAGTTTCAATTATTTCAGGCAACGCATATTTTGTTTTCAATTCATTGAAATAGTCCTTCCATTTATCAGCAATCGGAACAATAATTTTTTCAATTCCTTCCACCCCTGAAAACAAAAGAAGTGTATGCACGATGACCGGAACTTCATTCAGCAATAAAAACTGCTTCGGTAAATTCGATTGCATACGCAAACCGCTTCCACCTGCCGGAACAATAACAAAGCGCCTTTGAGTTGTGCGCGCCATTTCAGTAATTACAGAATGAGCATCGCGTCACCATAAGTAGCAAAACGATATTTTTCTTTCACAGCAAGTGCGTATGCATCCATAATTAAATCATAACCTCCGAAAGCACAAGCCATAATCAGCAAACTTGTTTTCTCTAAATGGAAATTGGTGATCAAGCTGTCAGCAACAGTGAAATCATAAGGCGGATGAACAAAAATATTTGTCCAGCCCTGTTGTGGTTTAACATACTTGCTCGCGCTCACTGCACTCTCAAGCACACGCATTGTAGTGGTGCCGACTGATACAATATGTTTCTTCTCGTCAATACCTTTATTAATAATTTCACAGGCATCAGGACCAATGCTGAAAAATTCAGCATCCATTTTATGCTTTGATAAATCTTCAACTTCAATCTGGCGGAAAGTACCAAGACCTGTATGCAAAGTCATTTCAGCAATATGTACACCTGCAATTTCTAAGCGCTTCAACAACTCACGACTGAAGTGCAAACCTGAAGATGGTGCTGCAACAGCTCCTTCTTCTTTAGCAAATACAGTCTGGTAACGCTCTTTATCATTTTCATCAGGCTTGCGCTTAATGTATTTCGGAATCGGAGTTTCGCCGAGTGAGTATAAAGTTTCGCGCAACTCATCATCGGTTCCATCAAACAAAAAACGAATGGTTCGACCGCGACTTGTAGTGTTATCTACTACTTCAGCAACTAACGAACTGTCAACACCGAAATATAATTTATTACCAACGCGAATTTTTCTTGCAGGGTCAACCAACACATCCCAAAGGCGCATCTGCTTGTTCAGTTCGCGCATCAGAAAAACTTCAATCTTAGCTCCTGTTTTTTCTTTGCGACCATACATGCGTGCCGGAAACACCTTGGTGTTGTTCATGGCAAACACATCTCCTTCGCCATAGATGCTTAAAATGTCTTTAAATTTTTTGTGCTTGATTTTTCCGGTTTTGCGCTCAATCACCATCAACTTCGAATCTTCACGATTCTTGGTAGGGGTTTGCGCGATAAGATTCTGGGGAACATCAAACTTGAACTGTGAAAGTTTCATAATTAAAAAGTTACGGCTTTTTATTTTTTTGAAGGGCGCAAATATAATCGCATCAATGGCTTATGAATTATTTTTTTTAATCTTTCTCAAAAACAATTTCAGTAAATCATTGTAATGCATATCATTTACTATAAAACAATTAGGTTTGAAGCGCAATGTTAATCTTCCGTATTTTCTCAGAGAGTTTTGCTTCAGCGGTGCATGAATTATTGGTGAACAGGCTTCGGACTTTTTTAACGCTGATGGGAATTTCAATTGGTATTTTTTGTGTTATTACCATTTTTTCTGCGGTTGATTCGCTCGAGAATAATTTAAAAACCAGCATTGATAAATTTGGAAACGATATTATTTATGTAGGTAAATGGCCCTGGAGCTTCGGCAACGATTATCCGTGGTGGGAATACTATAAACGACCACATGGAACATATAACGAGATGCGAATGATGGAAGATAAAATCCCAAGCGCGGCAGCAGTAGGGATTAATATCTATATGGGAGATAAAGTGATTAAGCAAGGCGCAAACAGTGTGGAGAATGCTTTTATCAATGGAGTTTCATACAACTACGATTTAATTCAGAATCTTGAATTTGGCGAAGGCAGGTTTTTTACTCAGGAAGAATCGTTTTCAGGAATACCTGTCGCCATCATTGGCGCTACAGTGAAAGATGAATTGTTTCCGGGAGGAATAGATGCAATAGGGCAAGAGATTTCTCTTCTTGATAGAAAGGTGCGCATAGTAGGAGTATTTGTTAAGGAAGGCGAAAGCATTATGCAAAACAGCAATGACAATCAGGTAATGGTTCCATATAATTTTTTAAAAACCCGAGTATATGTTGATGGTGACGAAATAGAACCTAACTTATTAGTGAAGGCAAAACCAGGTGTAACACTCGAAGAACTGAAAGATGAAATTCGTGGAGTGCTGCGGAGTCTTCGCAGGCAAAGACCAACAGAGAAGGATAATTTCGCTATGAATCAAATCAGTTTTCTGTCGAACGCGATTGGCGGACTTTTCTCGGTTGTGGATTGGGTGGGTTTAATCATTGGCGGTTTTGCAATACTGGTTGGAGGTTTTGGTATTGCGAATATTATGTTCGTGTCGGTTCGTGAGCGCACCAATATTATTGGCATTAAAAAAGCACTTGGCGCAAAGAGTTATTTTATTCTTCTGGAATTTTTAGTTGAATCAATTATTCTATCAGTGCTTGGTGGATTGTTGGGATTAATTTTCGTGTATCTTATATTGCTCGGAGCAAACAAAGCAATTGATTTTCATTTTGTATTAAGTATGAAAAATATAATTATTGGAGTAAGTATTTCAGCAGTGATTGGTTTGGTAGCGGGAATTATTCCTGCACTATCCGCCGCAAGATTGCATCCGGTTGATGCGATACGATTTAAATAGATGTAGTGTAACAGTTTTTATTTTCGGTCTGTAGCATTTTGTAATACAGAGTGATAAACTATTGTCAATTTGTTTGCTATCTGAAATGGTTCAGTGATTCTACATTTATCGGAAACTTATAAAACAGAAAATTCTTCCGCATGAGTGAAAACAAAAACTATTCAAACCCTTTGCTTGATGAAGGTATGAGTAATAGAAAGAATATTCTTTCAAATAAACCCACTTCCATCGTTCCTATTCTTATCCTTGGTGCATTCTTTTTCATTTTTGGATTTGTCACTTGGCTTAACGGAACTCTGATACAATATTTAAAAATCGCGTGTGAGTTAAATACTTTTCAGTCACTGTTGGTTGCTTTTGCATTTTACATTTCATATTTTGTTATGGCATTGCCTTCGTCCTATGTGTTGAAGTTAACAGGTTTTAAAAACGGAATGAGTCTCGGATTATTTATCATGGCATTTGGCGCCATATTGTTTGTTCCTGCAGCATCAACACGCAACTACAATTTATTTCTCACCGGTTTATTCATCATCGGAACAGGACTCTCGATTTTGCAAACTGCATCGAATCCGTATATTACAATTGTTGGCCCAATTGAAAGTGCTGCGAAAAGAATTTCGATTATGGGAATATGCAACAAGGTTGCAGGAGTGCTCGCTCCTTTAATTTTAGGTGCAATTATTTTATCTGATGCAGATTCTTTAGTTAGTAAATTAAAGCTGATGGACATCGCGCAAAAAAATAATCAGTTAGATGAACTCGCATCGCGCGTTATAATTCCTTATTCAATTATGGCAGCTGTGCTTGCGGCTTTAGGAATATTAGTTCGCTTCTCCCCGTTGCCTGAAATTGAAGAAGAGAATGAAAGCATTGTTGAAGCAGATAGTTTAAATCTGAACACAAATGTTTTTCAATTTCCTCACTTGGTATTAGGTGTAATTGCATTGTTTCTTTATGTGGGTGTTGAGGTTTTAGCAGGTGATACAATTGGTAGTTATGGACAATCACAAGGCATTCCGATTTCGGAAACCAAAAATTTTACATCGTTTACTTTAATCGCTATGGTTGTCGGATACATCATTGGAATTTTTTCAATACCGAAATTTATCAATCAATCAAAAGCACTTTCCTATTCAGCAATTGTTGGAATTATTTTCAGTATTGGCGCTGTAAATACACACGGATATATTTCTGTTTTATTCATTGCACTACTCGGTTTAGCAAATGCATTGATGTGGCCTGCAATATGGCCGCTTGCAATTTCAGGGCTAGGGAAATTTACAAAAACAGGTTCTGCATTATTGATAATGGCAATTGCCGGCGGCGCAACACTTCCGTTGTGTTACGGCAGATTAGCAGACTTACCATTCATCGGTCATCAGCCGGCATACTGGATTCTTGTTCCATGCTATTTATTCATCCTGTTTTATAGCTTGAAGGGATACAAGTATTCAAAGTGGTAATTTTCAGGAGAAGAAGATAGATTACAGTAATTTTCCGATAGTAAAACAAACAACAGAAATTTAGTACTCTGTGAATATCCTTGCTTCATTAACAAGCTGATTAATCAATTCAGAAATACCTTTAAAATTCAAAATTACCAGCCATGTTTAGAAAATTATTTTGGGTAGTAACGATAACGGTTTTTATTTCTGCTTGTCAGAAAGATGAAATGCTTAAAAGGAATTTTCAATCGCCGATTGAAAATTCAGGATTAAGAATTTCAACAGGATTCCCCGAAACTTTTGAAAGCGGAACAAAAACAAGTTATAGCAACGGAACTGTTACACTTTCAACCGGAGCATGGTATTTTGAAAATGCATTGATCGGGAATTCATCATACGACCGTAAAAACGGAGCAAAATCAGCGCGCATTCAATCAACCGGAAAACTCACCATGAATTTTGATATGCCTAATGGTGTAACACAAGTTACAGTTTATCACGCAAAATATGGTTCTGAATCAAATAGCAATTGGGAACTCTGGCAATCAGTAAATGCTGGAAGTATTTGGACAAAAGTCGGAACCACTGTTACAACTTCGTCAACATCTTTAAGTGCAACAATTTTTCAGGTTAATGTTTTATCAACTATTCGTTTCAGGATAAAAAAACTAACAGGCGGCAAACTCAATATTGATGATTTTACAATTGAAGAAGCTGGTGAAGTAGCAACTCGAGATGATAATCTTGCAATGGGAAATCCAAGTGGCGCTGTAACAGATGTGAATGTCCCGAATAATTACCTGCTAGTAAAACCGCAGTATGTTTTGAGTTACAACAATTCAATTGGCGAGGCAAATTGGGTTTGCTGGCATTTGAGTTCTGCCTGGAAGGGTGCCGCACCGCGATGCGATTGTTTTAGCCCAGATAATCAATTGCCTTCTTCTTTTTTCAAAGCTGTTACATCAAACTACACTAACAGCGGATTTGATCGTGGACATATGTGTCCTTCAGATGATCGTGATGGAAGCAGCACTGATAATGCAGCAACTTTTTTAATGAGCAACATTGTTCCGCAAGCGCCGATTAATAATCAACAGACATGGAAGTCTCTTGAAGATTACTGCCGCACTTTAATGGATCAGGGAAATGAATTGTATATTATTTCAGGAGGATATGGTTCAGGGGGCACCGGAAGTCTTGGAGGAATCACTTACACCATTGACAACGGATTAATTAATGTTCCAGCCCATGTATGGAAAGTGGTTTTGGTTTTACCAATTGGTTCTAATGATATAACTCGAGTGACAAACGCAACAAGAGTGATATCGGTTGATATGCCGAATGCACAAACAGTAAATTCTCAACCATGGGGAAATTATCGTGTAACAGTTGATCAATTAGAAGCGATTACAGGTTTCGATTTCTTAAACAATGTTAGTTCAACGGTACAATCAGTTATTGAATCTGTTGTTGATGGTGGACCCGCATTATAATAGCCGGATTTTTTAAATAAAAAAATTGGCAAATAAATTATCCAAACAATAACTTAAAATAGAACGAAGGCTTGCGCAACTGACTACGAATATCTAAATCGTTGAACATGCACGAGATTGTTTCCTGAACAGTTTTATTTCTTGAAGCCTTATTCACTACAAAGTTGAAAAGCCATCCATGCTTCGATAAATTTTGAAGGCGCTTACTTAAACTTAATTCGTTCCAGAGTTTTCGGTAAACTGTTACATCATATTCTTTCAAAAGAGTTTTCGAAAAATCATTTGTTTTAATTGCTTTTTCTGCAACTTCAGCTGCTACCATTCCGCTCAGCATTGCATTACCAATTCCCTCTCCTGTAAATGGGTCAATTAACGAACCTGCATCTCCAACCAAAACAAATCCATCACCTGAAATATCGCGCTTCTTCGAACCGAGTGGTAAACCATATCCTCTGATATTATCAATAAGTTCTGCATTTTTAAATCGCTCCTTCAGTGTCGGGTATTTTTCAATCAAGTCAGGTAATATTTTTTTCAGATTTGCTTTTCGTTTACTCACAATATCGCTGCGCATTCCGATTCCAACATTTGATTCGCCATTGGGTAAAGGGAAAATCCAGAAATATCCGGGAAGCAGTTCATCTAAAAAATGCAGTTCAATAAAATTTTCTTCATCCATATCTGTTACACCTTTGTAGTATGCACGAATGCCGGCGCAATAGTGTTCATGCTCTACTTCAATTCCTCCGAACTCACGCGCGAAGGAGCTGTGCGCCCCATCTGCCACAATCAAAAGTTTAGTGCTGAAAAGAATTTCATTTTCATTTAACCCCACTAACCATTCGTCATTAACTTTCTTAAAATATTTCAGTGAAGTGTTTTCAATGAATCGAATAAGCGGTTGCTTCTTCACTTCCTCAACTAAAAAATTATCGAAGTCCATTCGCTTCGAAATAAAACCCGGCGCATTACCAACAGCCGGATAATCTTTTTTAAACGGAATGCGAATGTGTTTAAGATTTGGAGCAAAAAATTTCACACCATAAGATGGAACATGAATGGATGATGATGATGATGATGAAAGTTGATTTACTAATTTGGGATTTAGTTTTTTTAAAATACTCACCACTTTCCCGCTCAATGCATCACCACAAACTTTATCACGCGGAAATTTTGCTTTGTCAATTAATACTGAGGGAATTCCTTTCGATGCTAAAAATAAAGAGGCAGTTGCTCCTCCGGGGCCCGCACCTAACACGCACACATTTATTTTCTGCATTGGTCAAAGAAAAGAAACCAATTGAAATTTTAATTCACAGATTTTAGTGGAGCGATTTTATGTCTGTTCGCCAATTGAATAAGAACTTTGGTTTTCTTTGTTGCACATGCGCAGTTTAGTTTTTTGTCTTTGCATTTTTATTTCAACAGTTGCTTTCTGTCAGACAGATACAGCCAGATGTTACACTATGTGTGGCACACCAATGATTTATCGTTACGACACAATTCCTGCTGTTCAGAATCCAAAACACAAAAAGGTTTTAATGCTTCCGCAGTCTTATCTTGTTTCAACCGATACTATTCAATATGCTTCAGGCGATTCTACCTGGCAATCTGTTCCCGGAATATTTGATGTAACAGAAGAAAGTGTTTCAATGGGGAATGGGAAATCAAAAACTGTTTCAAAATATATAGTGTTACAGCAACCGAAACATGAGTTCACCCGCTCAGCGAAAAAATTCAAACAGGTTACAGTTTATGAAACTGCTGATTTGCCTTCGAAAAAGAAAGTTGAATTTCCTGCCACTTACACTTTTGTTGTTTTGAAAAAATTAGCAAACCCAGATACAAAACAAATTCAAACCGAAGTGTTGTGCTCTGATAAATTGACAGAAAAAATTATTCAAGAAGTACAATTACGATTGAAGGGTTTCGGGTTTGAAACTGATAATTTCTCAAATGAATTGGGCGAAACAACTCTTGATTCACTGAAAAAATTCCAACAACAAAATGAATTGCCGATAGGAGGGTTGAACATTCCGACACTTCAGCTTTTAGGAATTCAGTATTGACTTTTTTCTCCTCGGTAATGCTAAGATAAACTCAGCAAGACATCTTTTACACGAACATTTTTCTAATTCAGTTCTTCAATTGTTCTAAATTCACCACCGAACTATTCAAACCGAATGAATAAAATTTTCAGGCAGGTGATTTTTATTTCTGTAGCAGGAATGCTATTGATTTTTTCGTCTTGTAAAAAAAGTATTCAACCAAAACCATCGTGGGAAACTTCGATGTTGCTTCCGATTTTGAAAACAGATCTTAACATCGGAAATATTGTCGGCGACACACTGTTACAGTCTAATGCCGATAGCAGTTTGCAATTGGTGTATCAAAGTACTTTGTACAGTCTTATTCCGGGCGATGGTGCATTTCAGATTCCTGATACAATTGTGAAGGGAACATACAACCTCACAAATCTTGCACTCACAAATCAGGCTATTCAATATAATTTGACTCTTGGCCAGGCAGCACAACAGATGGGAGTGCAGGGACAATTCATTATCAATAGCAATGGACAAATGGCAAATATTCCTGCCATTAACAATCAATCTTCAGGAGATAATAATGTGAACGCGACTCAGTTTTTTCAGACTGCAACTTTATCGCACGGCTTTCTCGATATCACAATTAATAATGGTTTCCCAATTGACATCACGAATATTCAGTTTCAAATTAAAAATCAAATCAGCGGAACAATTGTCGCTGATACTTTTTTTACGAATATTTCTTCTGGCAGCACCTCTACAAAATCAGTAAACCTTGCAGGGAAAACTGTAGAGGGAACTTTGGTTTTCAAAATTGTTGATCTCGATTGCGCAGCAAGCGCAGGACCTGTTTTAATAGATACCACTGATGCATTGCACATAACTATGCAAGCGCGCGATATGACTGTTACATCTGCAACTGCAATTTTTCCATCGCAGGATATTATTAATCAATATCAGGAAACAGTTTACAATTTGAGTGGCGGCGCGAAATTGAAATTTGTTGATGTTCATTCTGGCAAATTGCGAATGACTATTCACAGCGCAATTCGCCAACTCGTTCATTTCAAGTATAGTTTCCCCGGTGCAACCAATCAGTTTGGAGATTCAATTAATTTAACAACTGATTTGCCTCCTGCGCCTGTTGGGGGCTTAAGTTCGCTTGTACAGGAATATGATTTGGCAGACTACAGATTGGATTTAACCGGACTCGATCACAATAGTTATAATTCTTTTGTCAATCATTTAACTGCGCGAATTGATTCGACAGGTCAAACGCAAACACTTTCCTCTGCTGATAGTATTTACATTGATTATGGTTTGGTGGATGTAGTGCCGGCCTACATTGAAGGATATTTAGGGCAACAAATTTTAACGCTCGGACCTGAAGAAGTGAATTTCGATTTGTTTAAAAATATACAGAGTGGAAGCCTTTCATTGCAAGATGTAACAGTTGGTATAGATATTGAAAATGGAGTAGGTGTGAATGCACGAATGAATTTGTATGAACTTACAGCAGTGAATTCAAAAAATAATCAGCAGATTTCATTGGTGAATTCATTAATTAATTCTCCGCAAAATCTGAATAGAGCTACTGACCCACCGCTCACTCCTTCAATACTTTCATTTATGTTAAACAGCGGAAACAGCAACATAAAAAACTTAGTGGAAGTATTACCCGATAAAATGAAGTACCATATTGATTTGTTTGTTAATCCGAATGGAAACACAAGCAACTACAATGATTTCGCTTACTACAACAGCCCGCTCAATGTGAATCTCAATGTGAGTATGCCGCTGTCGTTACAGGCAATTGGTTTGGTTTTTCAGGATACTGTTACATTTGATTTGTCGAATGGAAATACAAAAGGAATTGACGCAATTAAAGATGGAGTATTCACTGTTACAGCAGATAATGGATTACCGTTACAGGCAAATCTACAATTGTACTTATTTGATGAGTGGGGCGGATTCTTAGATAGTTTATTAATTGCGCCGCATGAAATTGCTGCTGCACCGCTCAATGGTAATTGCAAAGTTTCTGAACCACTGCGCTCAACATTGCAGGTTGTGGTTGATGAAAATAAAATGAATCGTATTCGCAATGCAAAAAAGGCAGTCATTCGTGCAGTTTTCGATACCAAATCCACAACTGCCTGCGGGGATTATACAAAGATTTATAATACTTATAATCTATCTGTTAAACTCACTGGAAAATTTACTTACCTCGTTGGTCAATAAATGACTTTATGATTCCGAAAAAAATAATTTTCATCCTTTCACTTTTCACTTTTCACTTTTCACCTTTTACTTCTTTCGCACAAACCGAAAGTGTAACAGCCAAAGCAAAGACATATCAGCGATTAAAAAGCAGTTATGATGGTTTATGTTGGATGGGACCTGTTAATCATTTTAGTTTTAGTGGAGATTCTTCCCGGACAATGATTTTTACTTCGGGAAAGGGATATGTGAATGGAAGTTCGCTTCCATTTTCTTTTTCAAAAAAAATTGTGCAGAGCGGATTTTTAGATAATGCAATAAAGGATAATGCGGAAAAGCACTCGCGTGAATTCAATACCGCTGAATTAGGATTTAAATATGGTGCAGGTTTTTGCACCAGAATGAAGAAGCACAGCATAGGGTTGGAAGTGAGCGATGAATCACAATCGATACTTTACTACCGTCAGGATTTATTCAATCTTGTTTTTTTCGGCAATGCACAATATGAAAATGATACAGCGTTTTTGCGAGGCAGCGGATTAACAAATATGGATTTTCATCGAGTGCGTTTGCTCTTTTCAACTGTGTCAGGAATTGCAGATTCCACCTGGCAGATAAATGCTTCGCTGAGTTTTTTACAGGGATACCATGTTAACTCTTTAACAATGGGTACTACAAAACTATTTACTGCACCGATGGGAGAATACCTGTGGCTGCAATCGAAATTTATTTATCAGACAAATGATACATCGAACAACAGCACATTTGCTTTTAATGGCTCCGGTGTATCAGCTGATATTTGCATTGCGTTTCCGGCCGGTAAATCGCAATTGCTTTTTGCGATTAATGATGCAGGTTTTATTCACTGGAATAAAAAATCACTTTTCTATGGAATGGATACTTCAGTTGTGTTTGACGGAGTAGAGTTAGAAAATATTCTTGTTGGTGCAAGCACTTCTATTGATAATTATAATTCAGATTCTATTTTAAATTATCTTGGAGTAAAACAAAAGCAAGGTTCTTTCAACCTAAATCTTCCTTTGCGATTTTCTTTTGCATGGAACCGAATGATTGATAAGAATAAAATTGCATTGAATGCAGGGTTTAGTTTTTTACCACAGTATGAAAACTATCCGTTGTTTTATTTTTCATCAACTTTCAATTACAAAAATTTCTTTCCATCTATTTCAGTTTCTTATGGGGGAATGCAGTCATTTGATGTAGGATTGTTTTTAGAAGGGAAAATATGTAGGCATTTTAACTGGCTGATAGGCTCTGGTCAATTGTTATCTTGGGCATTGCCAAATTCATTTAATGGAATTGATGCTTACTCTCAGTTGTCTTATTCTTTTTAAGCAAAATATTTATTTGCTTATAACAAATTTTTCTACAGTAGTAAATTCAGTATTAGAAATAGTTATAAAATAAATGCCTGAAGAAAAGGGTTTCAGGTTTATAATTTCGGAATCGTGCAATAAAGGTTGATGTAACAGTTCTCGCCCTAAAATATCTGAAATAGAAATTGTTGGGTTGTCTTGTTGAGCTTGTTGAAACAGATTTACCGTCAATTGCGTTACTGCTGGATTAGGGAAAATTGTAAAATAATTTCCAGATGAAATATTTTCTATTCCATTTACAATCTGAACATTTTTGCAATTTGTGGTGTCAGAACAAATTCCATCAGAAAAAATTGCCGCATAGCTTCCACTGTTTGCAGGAATAAAAATTGAATCGGTTGCTCCGGTAATTATTGTACCGTTACACTTCACCCATTGAATATTTCCAGTTCCGTTTGCAATTAAAGTATCACCTGATTTATGAATTGAAACATTCAAATGGTCAACGATTAGTTGAAGTGAAACGATGGAGTCGCAACCACCAACTGAAGTATTTGTAAATGAATAATATCCGGAATTTGAAAATGTGTGTCCGTTAAACAAATAAGTTTCGCCATGACAAATTGTATCTGTAACAGTATTGTTCTGGTATGTTGGCATTACATCAAGTAAAAGAACTGCGAGCGAATCGTAACCGCCACCAACTGTAAAAGTGTCTGTATAAACCCCGTTTGAGTCATAACCAGTTCCGTTAAAATTAAATTGCTGACCGTTGCAGATAGTTGCACTGATTGAATCTGTATAAAATGTAACTGAGTCGGATTTTAAATAACATGGTAGCAGAGGAAAAGTACCTGTATCAGCAGTAGCAAGCATGATGCTATCCAATTTGATTCTATACTGATAGAGTGTGTTCTGATAAAGAGCATCATGAACAAGATTTACTAATTGATACGGATTGGTTTGCATATCAAATAATTCTTCAGTGGTATCGGAACAATAATATCTTGTATATTGAAAATGTTCATCGCGAAAAGATCTTAGAACAGGAACTGTTGAATCTGGAGGGGCCTGTTCGTATAAAAACTTCTTTCGTGTTTTTGTTCCATTATTAAAATCGCGAACTGAAAGTCCATCAATGGCAAAAGAAGAATCATGATTCCCTGCTGCATCTAAAATTGTTGGCGCAATATCAATGTTCAATGCAAAATTATTATTCATCACAGTTCCTGGTTGAAACCAAGGTGGATAACGAATGAGCAACGGCATTTTTATACAATCTTCATACGGCTTATACTTTCCTCCAATTTTATGTTCGCCAATTAAAAACCCATTATCAGTAGTGAAAATAATCATCGTGTTGTCAAGTAAACCGCGAACTGTTAACGCATCTAATAATTGACCGGTACTTTGATCAATTCCTGCAACCATCTCAGAATATCTCCTCATTGAACTTTGATATTGATCGTTTGATTGAAGAACCGTTCCTGAATCTGAATACAAGTAACTCGGATAATTGTGAGTGTAACGCTCGTAATTTGGAGGATGATTAAAATTAACTCCATTGAACATCCCATCAAATTGTGTCTGACTTATCCATGGAGAATGAGGGGCAACATGATCCAGCATCAGAAAAAATGGGGTGTCAATTCTGCTTATTAATTGAACTGCGCTATCAGTAAGCACATCGGTTAAATGACCGGTTGTTGAAAGAGGAGAATTTCCATATTGACATGTAACATTAAAATATGATGAGGAAGTAGGTGACCAAAACCAATAATCAAAGTCAGGACTTGGATTTGCGAAATTTATCATCCACTTTCCAATCAAGGCTGTATAATACCCACTATCATGTAATACTCTTGGCAATGTAATGTTGGCATTTGAAAGATACGAACTGTTATTCATTACACCAGTTTTGTGACCATATCTACCTGTTAAAAGAGATGTTCTTCCTGGGATGCAAATAGAATTAGTTGAATAATATTTAATGTTAGCACCTTCGTTTCCTATTCGGTCAATGTTTGGCGTTTGCAATGGATAAGTTGAATCCATAATGGAAATGGTGTTCCACTTTAAATCGTCAACCATTATTAATAAAATATTCGGACGAGAAGTTGTTGTCTGTGAGAATGCGTTGTGTAACAGTGAGGACAATAAAACGATAAATAAAATTTTTATCCTCACTTCTTTAAATATTACTGCTGTAACAGTTGTTGACTTTCATTTCTTATTTCCTGCCTAGTCATTCCCGATTTTATTTTTTCCTGAAGGGTAATCATCGAGTGTAACAGTGCTTCTGGTCGGGGCGGGCAACCTGGAATATATACATCAACAGGAATAACATGGTCAGCGCCCTTCACTACTGAATAAGTATTATAAAAAAATGGTCCGCCCGAAATGGCACAGGCACCCATTGCAATCACATATTTTGGATCGGCTAATTGGTCGTATAATCTTTTCAGCACTGGAGCCATTTTGTAAACTATAGTTCCGGCAATGATTATTAAATCAGCTTGTCGTGGAGTAGCTCGAGCCACTTCAAAACCAAAGCGGCTCCAATCGTGTTTTGCTCCTGCAGTGTGCATCATTTCAATGGCGCAGCAACTGGTGCCGAACACAAGTGGCCATAAAGAATTAGAGCGCGACCAGTTAATCACATCCTCCATTTTGCCGGTGAGAATTCCGCCGCCTTCGTTATCGCGAACTTCGCCGGGAAAAGTATCTCTGAGTTTTTTTACATCCATTTCAGTGCTCCTTTTTTCCATGCGTAAAGTAATCCGAGAAATAAAATGAAAACAAAAATTACGATTTCAATGAATGCAGGCATTCCCATTTCTTTATTCACTACTGCCCATGGAAATAAAAACATCAACTCTACATCGAACACTAAAAATATCAGCGCGAACAAATAGTAACCTACATTAAACTGAATCCACGATGCGCCGATAGTTGGAACACCGCATTCATATGCAGCTTCTTTTGCCGCATTGTAGGAATGTGGCGCTATCAGTTTTGAAACCAACAATGCTCCTCCGCAGAAAACTATTCCGCAAGCCATTAGCAATAACAAAGCAACATTTCCCATTTCGGTTTTTTGTTTGTGGCGACGAAGATAGTTGGTGAACAATAACACCACGAAAAATTTATTCAGAAAAATTGCGGCAAAAACCACCACTCGGAATAATGAATGCCAACAATTTTCTTTTATACATTCGCCTCACCTCAATAATTCAATATTGATTTGAAAAAGATTTTCGCTGCTCTGCTTATTTGCATTACACTTTTTTCGTCGTGCAAGGTCTATCGTTTCTTCGTTCGCAACTTTGCAAACATTACAGATTATAAATTTTTCCCCGAACATTCGCTTAGTCATTCCACTCAGCCATTTCATTTTTATAGTTCTCAAAAACATAATGCTCCCGGAAGTTTCAGAATTAAAGGGTTTGAAAATGATACAGCAACTCTTGATAATATTTTAGAAGCATCGTCAACAGTTGCATTTTTAATTATCCGTCACGACACTATTCTCTACGAAAAATATTTCGATAAATATAACGATAGCAGTTGGGTAGCAAGTTTCAGTATGGCGAAATCATTTACTTCTGCTTTGATTGGAATAGCGATTCACGAAGGATTTATTAAAAGCGTAGATGAACCAATCGGAAATTATATCCCTGAAATAAAAGATGAAGCATTAAAGAAAGTAACGATTAAGCAAGTGTTACAGATGACTTCGGGTGTAAAATTCTCGGAAGGATATTACAGTCCGTTCAGCGATGCGGCAAAGTTTTATTATGGAATGAATTTGCGTAAGTCAATTGAAAACATGAAACTCGAATACGAACCGGGAACAAAATTTGAATACAAGAGTGGAAATTCTCAACTACTTGGTTTGATTATTGAAAGAGCAACGAAAAAAACTGTTACAGAATACCTTCAGGAAAAAATCTGGCAACCCATCGGCACTGAGTACAATGCTTCATGGAGTACCGACCGAAAAAGGAATGGATTGGAAAAAACTTTTTGCGGTCTGAATGCAACAGCAATTGACTTCGCAAAATTCGGAAGACTGTACTTAAACAAGGGAAACTGGAACGGAACACAGGTAGTACCTGAATCGTGGGTAAAAGAAAGTGTTACACCGGAAGAAAAGGAAGGTTCAGTGAAGTATTACAAATACCAATGGTGGTTAAACCAAAGCAGTGCGAATGATTTCAGTTGCTGGGGATTACTTGGTCAGCACATCATGGTGTTCCCTGATAAACAGGTAATAATTGTGCGGTTGGGAAAGAACGAACGGAAGCAGAATTACTTCAAACTCTTTGGCGAATTGATTCCATTACTATGAACATTAAAAACAAAATCATTTTAAAATAAAATTTTTATTCATGAATAAATTTTTCACTCTTATTTCAATTCTTTTTTTGCCTGCGATTTCTTTTTCACAATCTTATTCAACAAGTATGACTGCTTACCTGGATACGGTGCTGGAGAAGGATGCTTCCAATCCCAACATTGTTCACATGTATGTTTATGACACAGCACAGTTTTTATATGCTGCCGGTGATTTAGTGAAAGGAAAGAAGGAAGGATTGTGGCGCTCGTATTTCGACAATCATTTTCTATATACAGTTGAAGAATATCACAATGGAGAAAAGGAAGGTTACAGTTTAATGCTCAACAGCAGCGGCTACATGATGAAGGAAGAAAATTATACTAAAGGAATTAAGAACGGATTATTTAAAACTTATGCCGCCAACGGAAAATTGCGAATGGAAGAAAATTATATCAATGGAGTGCAGGTTGGATGGCGCAGAACATATTATCCTGAAGGAGGAGTACAGGAGAATGGCTACTTCGATAAAGCCGGACTGCGCGACAGTGTGAATCAATGGTTTTATGGAAATGGAAAATTATTGGTGCAATACATTTATAAGAAGGGAGATATTTATGGTCCATCAAAATCTTATTACGACAATGGAAATCTAAAAGCTGAAGGGATGTATAAAGCAAATTACGAGGAGGGAAGCTGGAAAGAATATTACGACACAGGAAAAATTAAAGCAGAAGGGAACTACATTACCGGAAAGAAAACAGGCATCTGGAAATTATATAATGAGGATGGTGTTCCGATGAAAACTCAGGAGTACAAAGACGGAAATATTATTGCCGAAAAACCTGTAAAGAATTAAACAGAAGAAATAAATTTTAAGCAGCAAAAAATAAAATCAATGAACAAAAAATTTTTACTCAGTCTTTTTGCTTTTGCAATTCCAACATTGTTGAGCGCACAGATTACAATCTGCACGAACGACATGCCTGTTGCAGGACACACTTACAATATGTCGCAAGCTGCAACAACAGGAACAATTGATTTCAGTACCACGGGCGCAAATCACACATGGGATTTCAGTTCATTGACTGCAACAACTGTTACACCCGATACTTTTATTTCAAATACGCAGTTGCCTTTAGTTTATATCATTTCTTTTTTTACATCCAATCTTGCGGAGCATGCTAATGGTACCTCAATGAATTTAGGTTTGACTTTCGCAATGACTGATGTCTATAATGTTTATAAAAACAGCAGTAGTTCATTTAAGCAAACTGGATTTGCAGGTACTCTGCAGGGAGTTCAGATTCCGGTTATCTATAATCCTTCCGATGAAATTTATCAATTCCCTCTGAACTACAACAACAACTTCACTTCTACCTCTGCTTACAATTTTCAATTGCCAACTATAGCTTCTTTTTTTCAGTACAGAACACGCACTGTTACAGTTGATGGATGGGGGACTTTGATATTGCCTGGCGGAAGTTCTTATCAGGTTTTAAGGGTGAAATCAGATATTATTGACAATGATTCGATTTATATTGATTTAGCCGGATTTGGGTTTCCAATTCCGCGTGTTACACATGAATACAAATGGATAGCTGTGAACAAAGGATTGCCCATGTTACAGATAAACACAAATGATTTAGCAGGAAATGAAACAGTGAGCAGTGTTAGGTATCAGGATTTTCCAAACACAAGTGTAACAGATTTGCAATCATCAGAAAATGCTTTTCAAATCTTTCCAAATCCGACAAGCGATTATGCATTTGTTCTTCCTTCCGAAAAATTTCAGCATGAAAAATTGTTGATTACTGATGTCGAAGGAAAATTATTGAATGAAATTCCGGTTTCAAATTCTTCTACTACCACTATTGATTTAACTGCTTTTTCAGAGGGGATTTATTTTGTTCAGTTTTTAAATGAAGGAAAAATTGAGTCAGTTCAGAAGCTCGTGGTGAATCGTTAATTACTTTGTGACTATTTAATAAGTCAGTTTATATTTTTGCGCCTACCAACCAAAACTAAAAAACACAATGGCTCACATTTTAATTATAGACGACGAAAAGAGTATTCGAAAAACCCTGCGCGAAATTCTTGAATACGAAAATTATAAAGTAGAAGAAGCAGGTGACGGCAGCGAAGGATTAAATCTTTTGAAAGCGAATCAATATGATGTAGTGCTGCTCGATATAAAAATGCCGAAGATGGATGGCATGGAAGCACTCGAAAAAATTCGCATTCTATACCCCGACCTTCCTGTTATTATGGTAAGCGGTCACGGCACTTTAGAAACTGCAGTTGAAGCCGTGAAGAAGGGCGCATATGATTATGTAGCAAAGCCGATGGATTTGAATCGCCTGCTCATCACCGTTCGCAATGCACTAGACAAAACCAACCTCATCACTGAAACAAAAGTATTGAAGTTGAAGGTGACAAAAACAAGAACCATTCTTGGAAAATCGCCTTCAATAAAAAAGATTAATGAGAAGATTGAAAAAGTTGCGCCGACTGATGCACGAGTTTTAATCACGGGTGAAAACGGAACCGGAAAAGAATTAGTAGCGCGTTGGATTCATGAAAAATCTAATCGCCATGAAGGACCAATTGTAGAAGTGAACTGTGCAGCAATCCCTTCCGAGTTAATCGAGAGCGAATTATTCGGTCACGAGAAAGGTGCATTTACTTCAGCTATAAAACAACGGATCGGAAAATTTGAACAGGCAAACGGTGGAACACTTTTTTTAGATGAAATCGGCGACATGAGTTTGAGCGCGCAATCAAAAGTGTTACGGGCATTGCAGGAGAGCCGCATTACAAGAGTGGGTGGTGATAAAGAAATAACTGTAGATGTACGGGTGATTGCCGCAACTAATAAAGATTTGTTGGCTGAGATTGATAAAGGAAATTTCCGTATGGATCTGTATCATCGCCTTGGAGTGATATTGATTCATGTGCCTACTTTGAACGAACGCAAAGATGATATTCCGATTCTTGCCGACCAGTTTGTAACAGAGATTTGCGCTGAGTATGGTATTCCTAAAAAAGTAATTACGCCGAAAGGACTTCTTGAATTGCAGAACATGCACTGGAGCGGAAACATTCGCGAGCTACACAATGTGTTGGAGCGCTTGGTGATTTTAAGCGATGCAAAAATTACTGAGGAAGAAGTTCTCACTTATGCTGTTGCACATCATGTGCGCGATCCCTTCGAAGCCATCTTTAACAAGTACGAGCGCTTTCAGGATTTTAAAGATTTTATGGAAAAACAATTCATTGACTTTAAACTGAAACGCAACCTTTGGAATGTTTCCAAGACCGCCGATGAAATTGACATACAGCGCAGTCACTTGTACAACAAGATTGAGAAATACAGTCTCAAGCGTGAAGAGAGTTTGAGTTCTTAAAAAATTTTAATTGCAGAAATAAAAAAGCATTCCAATTTATCGGAGTGCTTTTTTATTTTGGGGAAGTTGTGTGAGTGTAACAGTTTGAAATTGAAAATCAAATCTTTAATTGGCTTTCAGTCGAACTGTTTTGCACTTAAAACTTCTTAATTAAATTGCAGAGAGTTTTGAATAATTAACAACAATAAAAACCACATGAAAAAATCAATTACGAAATATCTATTGGGTGCTTTGCTGATGTGCTCTTATACATTTAAAGTGCAGGCGCAAAAACATCAGCTCAATATAAATGAACATTCAACACATGCTATTGCCTGGGACGATAAGTTTGTTTTTATAGGCGAAGATGGGGTGTATGCTTATTATTCAGCAAGTGGAATCAAAAATTTTGATCTTGTAAAAGTGAACTCAGAGGGCGATGTAGTCAGCCAGAACACTGTAACACTCAATGGATTTGAAAATCTGGAAGATGCCAAAACTTCTAATTTCATTTTCCTGAATAACAAACCTGTTCTCATTTTCACCGGGTTTGTAAAGGAAGAAAAAAAGAAAAAAAAATATGCGTGTCCGGTTGAAGATGATGGAACACTGGATGCCGAAAAGGCGGCATTGTTAGATGAATGGGAAGCATCCTCTTCTTATACATCCACTTATGGTGCTTCCTTAACCACCTCCACCCAGATTTTTTTTAATTTCGATACTACCGAATTTATTTATTGCGAAGGAAAATTTGGCAAAGGCGACGATAAACTTCCTGCCTATAATGTAACAGCTTCCTGTTTCGACAAGGATTTAAAAAAAATAAATTCAGCAAAATTTCAATTACAGGTAACCGGAATGAATATTTATGAAGAGTTTGGTGCCTTTGTTTATCAGGATCAAAAACTAATTATTTCACTTCATGCCATTCCGCAAAAAATTATTCAGGCTAACGGAGGTTTAGTCTTATGGACACGAAAAGATGTAAACGATTATATTTTTTCGTGCAATATGCAAACAGGGAAAGTTCAAATGAAAACATTTCCGATTGAAAGAATGCGTGATGTTGAGTCGTATGTACGCACTAAGGATAAAATATTTATTCTGGGTTATATGGCAATTGATAAAACCGTTATGGGTGATTTTTCATATCAGGTAACAAAGAGATTTGTGACTATTTATGATATAGCAACTGGTGTATTGCTTACTAAAACACTTCCTCTTCAACCAACTATTTATAGTAAACTGAATATAAATTACGGCAACAAGCCACTTGACCTCGGTAAGTATAGTATGCGGATTGCTTCCCACGAAGTGCAGGCAGATGGATCTGTCATATACTCAATCATACACACAGGTCTTCACGATAATTCGATTGCGAACGAATGGGTTTTTGAGGTGCTTAAAATTTCGCCCTTAGGTGTGCAAACCTGGAGCGTCAATTATCCCTTGCCCGATTATTTAAATGTGTCCGTTTCATCTATTGTTAAAAACGGATTCACATATATTTTCTTCTCGGCACCCGATAAAAAATATACCCCTGATTCAAAAGATGGCTCAACCAAGGATTTAGTCATGCTTGTTTATAATGATGATGGCAAGAAGCAGAGCGAAAGCATTATCTACAATTGGGAATGGAGCGACTTTGTTCTGAATTTCGACAGTTTTGCATGGATAAGCAATAAGAGTTTTCTTTTTGAAGTTAAGAAAAAGGATACAGCTTTTTTTGCTACTATGTCATTAGATTGATTTTTGAGCAAGTAAAAATTTTATCCAAAATAATTGCAAAGCCGCATTCATAAATGAACGCGGCTTTTTTATTCCACTCTATCTATAGAAAATCGCTGTCCTTCAATAGCCAGTTCAGTTTCAGCAAAAATTTCTTTTGCTTCAGCAAGTAGTGGAAGAAGGTTATCATACTTCGCGGAGAAATGCCCGATCAATAATTTTTTAACCTGTAACAGTTTTGCCATTGCGGCGGCTTGTCGGGCAGTGGAATGAAAAGTAATCACCGCTCGCTCAGCCGATTCTTCCATAAAAGTTGCTTCGTGATAAATCAAATCGCAACCGGAAATGTATTTTTTTAATTCTTCATTGTAAATTGTGTCAGCACAAAAAGCATAAGCGCGCGGTTGCGCAGGAGGTAGAGTCCATTCGTCTGCAATTAATTTTTTTCCTTCCCACTCTGCATCATTTCCCTTTTTCAATTCAGCAATAATCTGAAACGGGAAATCCAACTCACCGAGTTTCTCTGTTTTAAATTTTCGTAATCCTGTTTTCTCTTTAAATAAAAACCCTGCTGTGGGTATTCGGTGTTTCACCGGAAACGAACTGAGTGTTACATCATCATCTTCATATAAAATATGTGTGGCATCATCTGTTACACTATGAAAAATCAATTCGTAAACTAATGTTGTATTCGCAACAGCCAATTGCAGATTGATAATTTCAAGTAATTGTGCCGGACCGTATATGTGTAACGGTTGTTGCCGGCGCATCAGGTGGTAAGAAGTAATCAAACCAATCAACCCGAAATAATGGTCGCCATGCAGGTGCGAAATAAAAATATGATTAAACCTGCTTTTCTTGATTTTGTATTTCGCCAATTGCATTTGTGTTCCTTCACCGCAATCAACTAAAAATAATTGTTCGTGTATTTGAACTACCTGCGAGGTTGGATGCCTGCCGTGTGCAGGTATTGCAGAATTATTTCCTAAGATAAGAACCTCAAAAGGCATTTTAGTTTTTCGCCTTCAACTCGCGCTCTAATTCTTCCATCATCACCATTTCAACGGCTTCCTGCTGAGTAGGAATAATTGTGAGAATAGAATCAAGTTGAGAAATTTTAATCAACTTCAACACATTGTCGTTCACCTTGCAAAGAATTAATGAACCACCAACACCTTTACAAAGACGGTTGGCAATGAGTATGGAACTTAACCCTGATGAGTCAACAAAGCGGATACCGCTCATATCAAAAATTATATTTTTTACTCCTTCGGCATTCAATACAATCATTTCTGACTTCAGTGATGGCGCCAATACAGAATTCAGTTTTTCGTCTTCTAATTTGAAAACAGAATATTTTTCTTGTTTGTCTATTGAGAACTTCATGCTGATTGTTTTGTTATTGAGTCACAAACTTACATAATTAAACGATACTTAAAAGAAACAGAATTCGTTTTTGATTTTTGAAAACTGAAATTATAATTCGTTCGTAATTGAAATAGGGTTTTTTGTAATGGCAAATCTTGTCAATAGTTTGTCAGAAAATCAGATTGTGGATAGTTAGAAGAAACCTTTGGAAACAAATAACAGTTGCGTGTGTAAAAACGGTCAAGTGATTAAAGTGTTTTAGTTTTGATTTGTGACACAAGCAATTAATTTCAACACCGATAACACTGACACAATGAATATCGAAAATCATTTGGAGCATAATTTGTCAAACACCAACTATCATGGAAGCTAAATTTTCACCTAAGGTTAGAGAAGTGATTTCATTCAGTCGCGAAGAGGCACTGAGATTGGGTCACGATTTCATTGGCACCGAGCATTTGTTATTGGGTTTAATTCGCGAAGGCGAAGGACTTGCAATAAAAGTTGTAAAGGCAATGGATGTTGATGTAGTGATGTTGCGCAAAGCAATTGAAGATTCAATTCGCGAAAAAGGCGGGCATCAATCATTGAATGTTAGTAATCTTCCGCTGACAAAACAGGCGGAAAAAATCTTGAAGATTGCCATTTTGGAAGCAAAGCTGATGAAGAGCGAAACCATCGGAACGGAACATTTAATGTTGTCAATTCTGAAAAATAAGGATGCTGTTGCTACTGAATTGTTAACCCGATTTGAAGTGGAATACGAGCGATTCAAAGATGAACTTGATTTTCTTCAACAAGATATTAAAGGAGAATTGCCAGGCGAAAGCGGCGACGACGAAGGATTTGAAGATGAGGAAAAAGCAAAATCTCCTGCAGGAACTGCTCGCAAACAAGGTGCTGCAAAATCACGCACACCGGTTCTTGATAATTTTGGTCGCGATATTACTAAGATGGGTGAAGAAGGAAACTTAGATCCAATTGTTGGTCGCGAAACTGAGATTGAAAGAGTATCACAAATACTAAGTCGCAGAAAGAAAAATAATCCGATTCTAATTGGAGAACCTGGTGTAGGTAAAACTGCAATTGTAGAAGGACTTGCACTCAGAATTATTCAACGAAAAGTTTCCCGTGTTTTATATGACAAGAGAATTGTAATGCTTGACCTCGCAGCATTAGTGGCAGGTACAAAGTATCGCGGGCAATTTGAAGAGCGAATGAAAGCGATCATGAACGAGTTGGAAAAAAATCGCGATGTGATTTTATTCATTGACGAAATTCATACAATCGTTGGCGCAGGTGGTGCAACAGGTTCGCTTGATGCATCAAATATTTTTAAACCTGCATTAGCCCGTGGTGAATTGCAATGTATCGGTGCCTCAACATTAGATGAGTACCGTCAGTATATTGAAAAGGATGGTGCACTTGATCGTCGCTTTCAAAAAGTGTTGGTGGAACCACCTTCAGCTGATGAAGCAGTGATTATACTCAGCAACATAAAAAACAAATACGAAGAATTTCACAATGTGAATTATTCTGACGAAGCAATTAAAGCATGTGTGCATTTATCAAACCGTTACATCACCGATAGATTATTGCCCGATAAAGCAATTGATGTGTTGGATGAAGTAGGAGCAAAAGTTCATCTGAAAAATATTCATGTACCGCAAAGCATTTTAGATCTTGAAAAAAAGATTGAAGATGTGAAAGTGGAAAAGAATAAAGTGGTGAAGAGTCAAAAGTATGAAGAAGCCGCACGACTTCGTGATTCAGAGAAAAAATTACAGGAAGAATTAGAAGGAGCAAAGAAGGGTTGGGAAGAAGAAACAAAAGTTGCTCGTTATCCTGTTACAGAAGAAGATATTGCCGAAGTTGTAGCAATGATAACAGGAGTCCCTGTTAAGCGAGTAGCTCAGGGCGAAGGAGCGCGACTATTAAAAATGGCTGATGAATTAAGAGGAAGTGTGATTGGACAAGACGACGCAATTCTGAAAATTACAAAAGCAATTCAGCGCAACAGAGCCGGATTAAAAGATCCGAAGAAACCAATTGGTTCATTTATTTTCCTTGGACCAACAGGAGTTGGTAAGACAGAGTTAGCAAAAGTACTAGCAAGATATTTATTTGATTCAGATGATGCACTTATCAGAATTGATATGAGCGAGTACATGGAGAAATTTTCTGTTTCGCGATTGATTGGTGCTCCTCCGGGATATGTGGGTTACGAAGAAGGCGGACAGTTAACAGAAAAAGTTCGTCGCAAACCATACTCTGTAATTCTTCTGGATGAAATTGAGAAAGCGCATCCGGATGTATACAGTGTACTGTTACAGGTGTTGGATGATGGAATTTTAACAGATGGTCTTGGTCGTAAAATTGATTTCAAGAACACACTGATTATTATGACATCAAACATAGGTGCTCGTCAGTTGAAAGATTTCGGAAGTGGAATTGGATTCTCTACCGGTGCTAAGGCAGCTTCTGCTGATACACATAGCAAATCAGTAATTGAAAATGCAATGAAGCGCACTTTCGCTCCTGAGTTTTTAAATCGTATTGATGATGTGATTGTGTTTAACTCATTGACTAAGGAACACATTCATGTAATCATTGACATTTTGATGAAGGATGTTTATGCACGAGTGGCTCACTTAGGATTCACAATGGAATTATCAAAACCAGCTAAAGATTTCCTAAGTGAAAAAGGATACGATGAAAAATACGGAGCAAGACCGTTACATCGCGCTATACAGAAATATCTCGAAGATCCTTTAGCTGAAGAAATTTTAAGTTCAGGAATAAAAGCCGGTGATATTGTGATGGTGGATTGTGATGCGAAGGATGCCGAGAAACTGAAAATCACTGTTAAGAAACAAAAGAAGTCGGAAAAATCAGACGCATAAATTTTAAGTTTCTAAAAATGTAAAGGCAATTCGCGAAAGCGAGTTGCCCTTACATTTTTAGACCTCTTGGATATATCTATTAAAAAATAATCGAACGCAGATCATTATGATTTTTATGATTAACGCAGATAAAAAATCATAATTGAGCCTAATGAGCATAAAAAATTTACATTCCTTCCCATTTATGCAAGAGGTATATTGAGGATTTCGCTAACTGTAACACTCATAGTTAAGTTGCATTTAATCAAAATGAGTAAAATTCATATCAAAATTCACAATGAGGTTGATAGAAAATAATAAATTAAAATAAACCCCTGAACTGTTCTTTTCAAAGGAGTTGAAAGGGATTTTCTGTTCGTAAACAAAGGGTGCACTTGTCTCAAATGCAAGACTGAAAACTTTATCCGGCAAAAACAAAAATCCGCAATAAGGTGTAACACCCACTTTATATTTTCTGTAATTACCAATCGTTCCCTGATGATAAATCTGACTGAGCGAATCATTCATCATTAAAATCCCAAGTGAATCTCTATTATAGGTAACATCGTTGTATCCCTGTTGCGCTCTGATTGAACCTGCTGTTAACGCGGCACCAACATAGAATTCAATATTATCGTTATGCTGCAGGTGCTCATATTTCTCGTAACAAAGATTTAATGTCCCACCCGTTTTATAGCTGGTATTATATCTTATAATTAAATTTGAATCAGTTGATTTAATGTATGAAGGGAAGCCATCGTAACCATATAAAAAACCTTTGTTTATAGTAGCCGTTCCAACCGACAAGCCAAAACTGTGCATGTTAGTTCTATATTTTACAAATAGCATCGGCAAATCAAAGGAAGTTTCATTTTTAACAGATGGTCGAAGAACATTGTATCCGATTGAAACCTGTTTCCAATTGATACTGTCAAGCAGCGATTGACTATAAACTGTTACAGTAGTTATTAACAGCAATAAAGAAAATAGCAATCTGAATTTCATGAGATAAAATTTATGTTGAAACGAATGTAAATGAAATTTATTCCGTAGCCACAACGCAGTTAGGTTGTCTTTTCATACAAACCTGTTTGAAGTTAAAAAGATATGACACACTTTTGCCACGCTCTAAATTTCAAATGTGATTATTCATTTTAGCAAGAAGGTTTTTAGATTACGAGTGGTGCGATATTTTTTTACGGCTATCACAGCTACTTCCGTCGATGTGTTTGTTTATTTCCTCGCTTACAATTATGTAATTAAAAAACATGATTTACATCTGTCATCATTAACTATTGGAGCGCCAACAGTTGCCTTAATGATTTCTTTTTGTTTCGGGTTAACGACTAATTTTTATCTCACACGGAAATTTGTTTTTACTGAATCTGATTTGCGTGTGCGTCATCAGTTAATGAGATATACTACTGTTGCGCTTGGGGCCTTGGTGCTGAATTATTTTCTTATGAATTTTTTGATTAAAGAATTTCAATGGTATCCTACACTTGCGCGTGCAACGGCAGCTGTTAGTATCGGTGTAATCAGTTTCGTTGTTCACAAAACTTTTTCGTTCACTATTAAGAACGAAGAAGAGGTAGATGAAAATTAATCCAATTTTATAATATACTTTTTTCCAAAAGAATAAATTCTAAAGGTTGTTTCGGTAAACCGAATCGTGGGTCAGTTGATGGAAATGGTTTTTTAATTCCGGTATTTTTATAACCGTACTTGCGATACCATTCAATTAATTCACTTCGCGCTGTGATAACCGACATGTAAACCGATGAGCAGTTGAATTTTTTTGCGATTTCTTCTACCTCCTTCATCAATTTTTTTCCTATACCTCCGCCTTGTAGTTCAGGTGTAACAGTGAGCATTCCGAGATATAATTTCGAGCCATGCTTTTCTAAATGAACACAACCTATAATTTTTTTTTCGTCATTCAGGTAATTTAAAATAAGTGAATCCTTTTTATTTATTAGCTCCAGTAATTTTTCCTCATCCACACGAATGCCGCCTAATAAATCTGCCTCTGTTGTCCAGCCCTGCTTTGATGACTCACCACGATAAGCGGAGTTGACGAGAATATTTAATGCTGTTACATCTGCTATTGTTGCTTTAAAAATCATTGCAATTATTCTTTTTGTTTCTTCTTATAAAATACCTGATGAATGAAAGCAAAGTAAATCAATGGAATTCCAATTATCACTAAAAAACTTTTCCAATCCATTTCATGCTAAGAAAATTTACTGATGAATGAACTTCCATGACTATACAATTGCTGAATCAAAAGAATTGTTAAAGGGACAAGGAAAAATTTGTGTTGCCATTTCATTTCAAAAGCGCAATAAAAATTTATAAGGATGAATAAGAAATTCCTATCAGCTGATAATTCATTCAACAAAAAAAATATTGCAGCCAGATGATAGATTCCTGCAACGAGGAAACTGAAAACCGATAATCTTAGAATGATTTCTGAAAATTTATTCATAAAAAATTCATTTGAGGTTAAGTAATGAAAGTAATTTTTCAACTTCCATTTCAATCACATCACCACTTCGCATTTTCTCAGCTGTCAGCTTTTCAATTTTCCATCTGATTAATCGCAGAGTTGGAAATCCGACAGCCGCTGTCATTTTCCGGACCTGATGATTTTTTCCTTCAGTCAAGGTCAATTCAATCCAGGAAGTCGGAATATTTTTCCTGAAACGAATAGGGGGATTGCGAGCAGTAACTTCAGGTTCTGATTTTAAAACTGATACAGTTGAGGTTTTTGTTTTGTGTTTTTCGCCGCGAACAGAAATTGAAAAACCGCTTTCTAATTTTCTGATTGCTTCATCAGTTATTTTTCCATCCATCTGAACAAGGTAAGTTCTTGAATGCTCGTTAACAGGATGAAGCAATTTATTGTTGAGAGATGTGTCGTTCGTAAGAATTAATAACCCTTCGCTCTCTTCATCCAATCTTCCAACCGGATAAACATCATTGGGAAAATCAAAAATATCTTTCAGCGTTTTCTTTCCTTCCGATGGAGAAAACTGACACAACACTCGGAACGGTTTATACAAAATGAAATATCGGTATGGAATTGTTCGTTGTAGTTTCTCTTTCAACATTGCTTCAAATAAACTTCAATTTTTGTTCTCACAATTATCAAATTACTTTGCCGCTCAAATTTCAACTCATAAAATGATTAACAAAATCTTTCGATTCTCTCTTTTCGCGTTTCTTCTCGCTGTCCAGGTTGCTTTTGCGCAAAATGCTCCTCACAATTGGTTCCTGCTTGATCCAACTACAGATTCTTATAAGGGAACTGCAGCCAATGCTGCTTATGATAAACTGTTGCAAGGCAAAACGGGAACGCAGATTATTGTTGCTGTTATTGATGGCGGAGCAGATGTGAATCATCCCGATTTAAGTGCAGACATCTGGACGAATGAAAAGGAAATCCCGGGAAATGGAATTGATGATGACAAGAATGGATATGTGGATGATATTCATGGTTGGGATTTCATTGGAGGAAAAGACGGAAATGATGTGAATCAGGATAATCTTGAAGTGACTCGAGTGTATCGCAATTTGAAAAAAAAATATGCAAATGGAAACTCAACAGGAAATAATACTGAGTACGAATATTATTTGAAAATTCAAAAAGAGTTCACTGCTAAGTATGATGATGCAAAACAAAATTTTGATTTTTTTAATAATATCTGCACTGCAGCTGATGATATCAAAAAAGAACTTGGAAAAGATAAATTATCTGCTGATGATTTACAAAATTATACCTCAACTGATCAGAAAAAATTATACGCTGCAATTGTTATAAAATCTTATGCAAAAAGTACAGGCACTACTGATTACGAATCGGTTGTTAGTGATTTGAATGAAGGAAAAAAGCAATACGAAAGCATGGTGAACTATGGGTTAAATGTGGACTTTGATCCAAGAAACATTGTTGTGGACAATTACGATGATGTAAATGAAAAGGGGTACGGCAATAATGATTATCAGGGACCTGATGGTTTACACGGCACACATGTATCGGGAATAATCGCAGCTATAAGAAATAATAATCTGGGAATTGATGGTGTGGCTAACAATGTAAAAATCATGGTTATCCGTTGTGTTCCTGATGGAGACGAGCGAGATAAAGATGTTGCAAACGCGATTCGCTACGCTGCTGATAATGGTGCGAAAATCATCAACATGAGTTTCGGGAAAGGCTTTGGTTACAACAAAATTGCCGTTGATGAAGCAGTGAAATATGCTGTATCTAAAGATGTATTGTTGGTTCATGCAGCGGGTAATGATGCGAAGAGCAACGACAACACCGATAATTTTCCGAACGATAAATATACTGATGGAAGTGGTTACGCTGCATCATGGGTTGAGGTTGGAGCAAGTGGACCTGATGGAACTGCAGCTTCATTTTCAAACTATGGAAAAAAGGGAGTTGATATTTTTTCGCCGGGTGAAGAAATCTATTCTACCGTTCCGAACGGAGAATATAAAATTGAACAGGGAACAAGTATGGCTTCACCTGTTTGCGCAGGTGTGGCGGCAATCATCCGTTCCTACTTTCCAAACTTAACGGCGGTTCAGGTAAAAGAAATTCTTATGTCTTCAGTTTATAAACCAACTGGTAAAACACCAATACCTGGTTCAGAAAAAAAGACGGCAAAGCTGAAAAAACTTTGTGTGAGCGGAGGCATTGTGGATGCATATAATGCTGTTCAATCTGCTATGAATATGAGCAAGTAGTTTTTCATTTTATAAGAGATTAGTAAGAAGGACGAAGCAATTTGCTTCGACCTTCTTTTTTGTATTTATGAAAATATTTTCATTGTCTTTATTCCAACAACTTGTATGTTATAGGTAGAATGTTTCCATGTAAAACATGAAATTTTAAAATTATTGCAACCTAATACCTATTAATGGGTAATAGTGGCTGTTCAAACTGAATTGAACACGATTTCTTCAGAAAACAGCTCTTAAATATGTTCTACTTTTCCTACCTTGAATGCAATAAATCTCTTGAAAGCACTTTTGCTGTTTCACTTCACCCTTACCGTGTATTTCAGGTGGAAGCCGAAGCCGACGATTATTCTTACAGCATGAGTCAGCAACCCAATATGGATTTTGAATTATACAAACTCATAATGAGTAACTGATTTGTTCGTTATAACTGAAAACGATTAAACAAAATGCTCAACTCATTATTTAATCAATCAGAAAAAACTTCCGACAGAATTATTTTATCAGGAAGAAAAAAAAGTTCTCTTTCAAAATTTATCAATGCTTATGGAAAAGTTGAATTGTTGATTTTCACTTTTCTGTTTGTAGTTATTATGGTGCTGGCTTTTATGCACAATGTTATTGACTGAAATCTATTTCAGTTATCATTTTAATTCCCCTACAAAAATATATTTTACATTTCGTGTCCAAATCCTTAAACGGTATTCGTCATTGGGTTGAAAAAACTAACAAATCATTAAAACAAAACATCATGGAAAAATTTATGTTCTTATTCAGAGGTGGTGAAAATCACGCTCACAACGCAAATGATTCAAAAGCTGCAATGGATAATATGCAGGAATGGATGAACTGGATGAAAGACCTTGGAGAAAAAGGAGCTTTTGTTGGAACCGACCCGCTGCAACCGACGGGCAAGCAGGTGACAGGAACAAATAAAGTTGTAACCGACGGTCCTTATATTGAAGCAAAGGAAATGGTTGGAGGTTATCTTATTGTAAGTGCGAAGGACATTGATGAAGCAGTCGAGCTTTCGAAAGGATGTCCGATTTTTAAAGAGAACGGAAAGCTTGAAGTTCGCCCGATTCAGAAAATGGAAATGTAAAATTTCATTACTTTAACAAATAATTAAAAACCAAAACCAAAATTAAAACCATGAAAAAGTTTATTGTGATTTACCACGCTCCGGCAGAATTAGCTGCGCAGACTGCAAAACTTTCACCTGAAGAACAGGCAAAGGGAATGGAAGGATGGATGCAGTGGGCGCAAAAGTGCGGCGACAAATTAGTTGACTTGGGAGCGCCTTTAATGGGCGGACAAGAATTGATTCCAGGTGGAAAAGGCAAAGCAAGCCACAAGGATGTTACAGGTTACTCCATTCTGCAAGCAGAAAATATGGATGAAGCCAAATCACTGTTACAGGGTCATCCGCATTTAATGTCGAATGCAGCATGCAGCATTGAAGTGCACGAAACAATGCCATTGCCAGGGATGTAAATTCCTCTTTTAAAAATTATTAAATAAAAGCAGGCGCGAATTAATTCGCGCCTGCTTTTTTATAAGAAAAAAAATTACTGCTACGCTTCTGCCGGAATTAAAATTTTCATTCCGTAAGCAGCGAATATTTCTGCAACCTTTTGCAAGTCGGGTTCGCCTGCAGGAAGTGCACCTAACTTATCAAAGAATTCTTCAAAATTTCCCCCGGGAACAACAGTCCACAAAGTTTTACCTGCTTTGGTTCCAATGTTTTGAAAAGCATGAGGAATGTGACGCGGAAAAAATATTTCATCTCCTGCTTTCGCCTGAAATTGTTTGTCCCCAAGCATAATTCCGAACTCGCCTTCTGTTACATAAATGAGTTCGTCTTCGCGGTCGTGCACATGCGGAGGAATACCTAATCCCGGAGGTGTAACTACTTCGAACACATAATAATTACCTCCGGTTTCCTGTTTTGACAGCACGACTGTTACAGCATGACCGAGTACATTAAATTTTTTGCCTTCGCCTGCAACCGCTACAGTTGCTTTTTGATTTGTTGTTTGCATTGTTTTAAATTTTGTGTTGTGAAATTTTTTTTGACAATGCAAATCTGCAGGCAATGGAAGCCTGAATCCATTCACCTATGTTAAGAAATGAAACTGCTTGATAATTTATTTCGAGTGGAAAATATTTTTCCTTATACGACTCAATGATTGCGGCTTGATGCCAAGATAAGAAGCAATATAATGCTGTGGAATGCGCTGAACGATATCAGGTGAGTTCTTCAGTAGTTTTAAATATTTTTCTTCTGCTGATTCTGTTTGTGTATCAATCAATTTTTGCTGTGTAGCTTCATACGACTTTCTTGTTTTTACACGATACCACTTTTCGAAAGCCGGAATTTCATCCAATGCCTTTTCCCAGTTTGTTTTATCAGCGCGGAAGATTTCTGTTTCTTCCAATGCCTGCACACTAAAGCGCGAAGGACTGTTGGAATAAAAACTTGTTTTATCTCCCGTCCACCAATTCAAGAAAGCGAAATACATGGTGAATTCATCTCCCTTATCATCAGTATGAAAGGCGCGGAGACAACCGGAGTTTACAAAACCCAGATAACGGCAATGTTCATTTTGAACCGTAAAAAATTCTTTTTTCTGAAGTGTTACAGGTGTAAGAATGGAAACGAAATGATTAAACTCCTCATCAGTAAAATGGTCGGTGGCTTCGACATGTTTTCGAAGGTTCGAAAATTTATCCTTATTGTTTTTTATCCCGCTCATGATGGAAATTGATTTTTGTTGCTCATTATTTCTTCTTCTTTTTCTTCTTCGATGCTTTCGCCAGTTTATTAAAATCAAGTGAAAGATTAATCCAGTATTCAAAATCTTTTTTCGATTTCATTCCTGTTTCATCAATCATCACATAACCTTTCATTGGTCGTTTGGTAAAATCCATTGTACGACATCCGGGTTTTTCAATTTGCGTATCGTGAATGTCAGGATCAATGCGACACATCATTTCATCTTTAATTATTCCGACACACATTTTATCGTTTACCATAAAAGTTAATCCACCCATCATCTCTTTCTCTTCAACTTTTATTTTAGGAAGTTCTGATAACTGCTCACGAATTCGGTTCGCTAATTTTTCGTTGTATGCCATTACAATTCATTTTGTTGGGATAAATATCAATAAATTTTTGAAAAGCAGTCAAGAGGAATTGAATTGAAAATATTTGATCAGTCTCGCCATGTTTTTTCAGCAGATCAACTGTTACATCTTGCCTGTTACACTTTAAATTATGGAATAAAATAACCCGAGTCATTGATTCAAGACGCAATTATGGAATTGATTTCTAATTCATGGAAAATCTCAGACTCTCATTGAATATTCAATTATCGCGGAACAAGCGAGTTGAGAGGAATACCGTGTTATCCCACACAGTGGCCGAATGTTTGGGAGAAATTTCGAGGGAAACATTGTTGATTGAATAAGAAAATAAAATCATAATTTAGGAAGCCACAAGTTCTTTGTACAATTTTCTTCATCATTCTAAAATTAAAATACAATGAAAGTCAAAAACATTTTAGATCAGAAAGGAAGTATTATTTACTCCATCAGTCCGCAGGAAACTGTTTATGAAGGACTGAAGATAATGGCTGAAAATAACCTGGGTGCTTTGCTTGTGGTTTCAGAAAATCAACTCTCAGGAATTTTTACCGAACGGGATTATGCCCGCAAAGTGATACTGAAAGGAAAATCTTCAAAAGACACACACATATCCGAAGTGATGCACGAAAATCCGGTTACTGTAACAGAAGATACTGATATTGATTCGTGCATGAATCTGATGACCGATAAATATGTTCGTCATCTTCCTGTAATAAATAATGATGAGTTGGTTGGAATCATCTCCATCGGCGATGTGGTAAAAGCAATCATCAACGAACAGAAATACATCATTGAAAATCTCGGCAGTTATATCTCGGGATAAAAAAATAGAAGTATGAATAAAATTGATTTTTAAAATGTCAGAAATTTTTTTTCACTAAACTTTTCTAAAAATGAAAATAGCTCAGCAATTAGACGCGTGGAGCAATCGGTTTCGCTCCGGTCTTACAGATGGTTTAAGAATGGTACTCGGATTAATTCTGATAGTAAAAGGTTTTGGGTTTTTGTTTGATATGGCGGGAATGGTGCAAACGATAGAATACCAGTTTGGTTTTTCAAGTATTGTGATTGCGCAGGTTCTTGCCGGCATTCATTTATACTTTGGATTTTTTATTCTCATCGGCTTAATGACGCGACTTTCAAGCGCCCTACTAATTCCGATTGTTGCTGTTGCAACATTTTATGTGAACTTTAATTTCGCTGATGCCGGATTGAGTGAACTGATGCTGTCAGGTGTAACACTTGTTCTGCTGCTTTTCTTTTTGATTACGGGCAATGGTGAGTTTTCAGTTTACACTTTCTGGATGAACAGCAAAAAATCGCGGCTTACCGATGCTTCTTTGATTGAAGAAGAATATAGTCCAAGTTAAAGTTTGCAGTAATAAGTATTTCTGATTACCAGTTTTATTGTTTGACTCAAAAGATGTAGAACCTTGGGCATTCAACAACAGGTATTAATAACGAACTAATGAATCTTGATTTTGAAAAATAGATAGGAGAATAACAGAATTGAAAGCCCTGAAGAATTTTTTTATTCGGGGCTTTTTGATTTTAGAAATTATCTTGTGCGGCGTGGAGGGGATTTTACCTGCTGGTGAAAACACACTGGCAGATGCGAGAGGTGTAACACCAACAAGTAAAAAAAGAAGTGAAAGTGTAACATAGACAAACAAAAACTGATGTTATCTTTGCCTCTAAATTCAATTTATAATTTGGCGATAAAATGATTACAAAACTTAAAATTCAGAATTTTAAAAGTTTAAAAAAAGCAGAACTTCCAATAGGAAAAATTACTGTTTTGACTGGCGCAAACAATAGTGGTAAGTCAAGTTTTATTTATAGTTTGCTAGTTTTAAAAAATACTATTTCAAACCCAAATCAAAGTATTGATGGTTGTCTCACTTTACCTTTTATAAATTTGGGAGGGTTTCAGCAAATAGTTCATAATAAAGACGAAAGTCAAAATATAATCCTTGAAATTACTGCTGAAGAAAATGGTTTAGAAGTCGCATATAAACTTTCAATAGGAAAAGTCACTTCCTTTATGGAAATCACATCTTTCAAGCCATATCAATTTTCAGCAAAACTTGAAATAGCATTTCCATATCCAGCAAATAAGGAGGAGGAATTTGAATTTGAAAATGAATCTCTTCAAGTAAAATTTAATTGGAATGGTATTATTGGAAATCCGATAACTATTACAACTTCTGGTTTCATAGAGAATCCTGCTGATCCCTCTCAAACAAAAATAATAAATGAGGCAACTGCATTATTGAAAAAAATTTTTCAGTTACCTTTAAATGAATTTGCAAAAATTGATTTTGTTCCCTTAAGAAGAGGATTCACTCAACCATTTTATAATCCGGTTCCACTTGGAGCTCAAATTTCTTCTGAAGAAGAAATTGCAACGCTACTAGCAAATGACAGAGACTTAGCAGGCAAAGTAACTTTCTATCTTGAAAAAATAGTTGAAAGAACATTTACTCATTATTCCCCTCCGGGGATTGCAAGTATTTATTTACAAACTATGGATAGAAAAAATGGGTTTACTTCAGATTTGGTAAATGAGGGGCTAGGAACAAATCAGTTGGTAACCATTCTTGCTAAAATAATGCAGAAGAATAATAAATTTATTTGCATTGATGAGCCTGAAATTCATTTACATCCGACCATTATTGATAATCTAGTAACAGTGCTAATTGAAATGGCCGAACATGAAGAAAAGCAGTTTTTAGTTTCTACTCACAGCGAACATTTTATAAATTCATTATTGAAAAATGTAGTTACTAAAAATATCAAAAATGAAGAAGTTAAAGTGTACTATTTGAACAAAACAAGAAAGGAAACCAACACAGAATTTCAAGAAATAAATTCTGACGGACAAATTAAGGGAGGGCTGAAAAATTTTTATGAAGCTGAATTAAACAATATGAAGGCCTTCTTTAAAATTACTGATTAATAAATATGGAATTTGTTGTCAATGAATGGCTTCCTGAATATTTTAAACCTGAGGCACCAATAGAAGAAAAAAGGAAATTAAAAAGATTTCTAAATAGATTTCATGAGAAAGGTGATAAAATATTTGTTAGACGCACTAGTCCATTTTTAAATAAAATTTACAAATTCAGTAAAGACTATCAGAATTATCATGATACATTTTTGCAATTAACCGACTTTTTTAAACTTGTTTTACTTGATAGTGAAAAATGTTTTTTTGTTGATGACGATGATTTCGAATTATCTGATTTAATAAGAAAGAAATTAATTGAAACCGGAAATTATGTTAGTGATACCTATCTCTTTGAAGCGGCTTCTTTAACGGATTCAAAATTAATTATTACAACAGATGAGAGGTTGCAAGCCTTTATGAAGAATGAACCTTCGTTCAAAATAGTATTACTTGATGATTTTTTGCTGACCTATTAATCAAATGTCAAGTAAGTAGTTGTTTTCTCTTCCGATCTAGCGTTGCTTATGGTGGCCCCCCCCCGCAAAAAACTCTTCCCCTCACTATTTCTATTTAATGTTTGCATAAGAGAAAATATTTTCCGTCTTTTGTGCCCCTTAAAGAAAAACCCTTATGGCGCGCGTTTGTCAAGTTACTGGAAAGAAAGCATTGTCGGGACACAAAGTTTCGCATTCTAATATTAAAACCAATCGCAGGTTCGAACCGAATTTGCAAAAAAAGCGCTTCTTCATACCTGAAGAAGGCAAGTGGGTTACTTTAAAAATCACTACCTCAGCAGTGCGCACCATTACCAAGAACGGCATTAGTGCAGTAATGAAGAAAGTAAGAGCAAAAGAAAGAGCGAACAGTTAAATTATTTTTTAGTCAAGAATTAAAATTGCGCAGTAATGGCAAAGAAAGAAACAAGAGTGCAGGTGATTTTGGAATGTACCGAGCATAAAACAAGCGGTCAGCCGGGAACATCTCGCTACATCACTACCAAGAACAAGAAGACGACTCCGGAGCGATTGGAGTTGAAAAAATTTAACGCACGATTGAAGCGTTACACTTTACATAAAGAAATTAAATAACAACAGTCATGGCAAAAGACGCAGGTAAAACCTCAAAGAATGCGAAGACTCAGAAAGATGCTGCACAAACTGCTGCTTCAAAAGCGTATGTGCGCGTAATAGTTTCTGAGCGCTCTGAAAAAACCGGTGCTTATGTGTACAAAGAAAGAATGGTGCACAAAGACAAAGTGAAAGAATACTTAGCAGGCAGGTAATTCAGAAGAAGTTTTTTAAATCACAAAGCTTCTCTTTCTTCGGATGGAGAAGCTTTTTTTGTTTTACGCAATATGGGATTGTTTTCATTTTTTACGAAGGAGAAAAAGCAGGATCTGAACGATGGCCTGCAGAAAACCCGCGAGAATTTTTTCACCAAAATTACCAAGGCAGTTATTGGTAAGACGAAAGTGGATGAAGAAGTGCTCGACGATATTGAAGAAGCATTAGTAGCTTCTGATGTGGGTGTAACAACTACCGTAAAAATTATTGACCGATTAGAAGCGCGTGTTGCGAAGGATAAATATCTCGGTGCTGAACAGTTAAATAATATTCTGAAAGAAGAAATACGCTCCTTGCTTTCGGAGAACAACACCAGCGACCTTGTTGATTTTACAGATGGAATAAATCAGAAGCCGTATGTGATTATGGTAGTGGGTGTGAATGGTGTTGGCAAAACAACAACCATCGGGAAGCTTGCTTATCAGTTCAAACAGAAAGGAAAAAATGTTTTGCTGGGTGCGGCCGATACTTTTCGCGCAGCGGCAATTGAACAATTAGGAATATGGGCAGACAGAGTGCAGGTTCCGATTGTGAAGCAAGTTCAGGGCGCAGACCCGGCGGCGGTTGCGTTTGATACCGTGCAATCAGGTGCGGCGAATAATTCTGATATTATTATTATTGATACAGCAGGGCGATTGCACAACAAAGTGAATCTGATGGCTGAGTTAACGAAAATAAAGCGTGTGATGCAGAAGGTTATTCCTGATGCTCCGCACGAAGTGTTGCTGGTGCTTGATGCATCAACTGGTCAGAACGCGATTGAACAGGCGAAACAATTTATGGCGGCGACAGATGTAACAGCCATTGCCTTAACAAAATTAGATGGCACTGCAAAGGGTGGAGTGGTGATTGGAATTGCCGACCAATTTAAAATTCCGGTGAAGTATATTGGCGTGGGAGAGAAGATGGATCAGTTGCAGGTTTTTAATAAAGAAGAGTTTGTTGATTCGCTTTTTTCGAAATGATTTTTTACCGCAGAGACGCAGAGGCGACGAGTTTTTTAATACTTGAAGAATTTTGCTACAGATTCAGAGATTGAATTTTAATAAGAATTAATTAGAAACTACTTACATAAATCAATGATGAAAAAAATTTCTGTTCATCTTTTATTCTCCCTCGTTTTGTCGCTTGTGTTTTTGCAGAGTTGCAAAACAGTTCATGAGTTGGATTACACTCCGAAGAAACCGGGCAAGTATCCTGATTTTTCAGAGCGGATAAAACTACTCGGCACAATGACTAAGTATCGTTCGTGCTTCGATGTGAATTATTATAACCTCGATATAAAAATTGACCCGACGAATCATACAGTTGGCGGAACTGTTAAAATCGTTTCTACCGCAGTAACTGATTTCGACACTTTGCAGATTGACCTTTATCCGAACATGAATTTAATTTCTGTTACATCCGATGTGGGTGATGTGAAATACATGCGGAAGGAAGGTGCGATTTTTATTACTATGCCGCACACTGTTACAGCAGGAAGGAAATTTGAATTGCTTGTGACTTATGAAGGAACTCCAATTATCGCCAAGAAGCCACCCTGGGATGGAGGTTTCGACTGGTCGAAGGATGATTTAGGAAATCCATGGATTGGTGTTGCGTGCGAAACAGAAGGAGCGAGTTTGTGGTGGCCCTGCAAAGACCATAACTCAGATGAAGCCGACAGTGTTGATATTTCTGTTACAGTACCTAATGGGTTAATGGCAGTGTGTAACGGTCAGTTGCGTGATAGTAGTGAGGTTAATGGATGGAAAAAATTTCACTGGCATGTTTCATACGACATTAATAATTATGATGTAACGGTTTATATCGGAAAGTTGAAACTGATGCACGATACTTATACAGGTGTAACAGGAAAAACACTTGACCTGAATCATTATGTGCTTCCTCAAAACTGGGATAAAGCAAAAACACAATTTGAACAGGTTAAGGATGTGTTGAAATTTTATGAAACGACTTTCGGTGAATATCCATGGTATCGTGACGGTTTCAAATTGGTGAACTCACCTTACGAGGGAATGGAACATCAGACTGCAATAGCTTACGGAAGCAATTTCAAAAATTTCTTTAGTCTCGATTTTGATTACATCATCGTGCACGAAACTGCGCACGAGTGGTGGGGCAATGGAATTACAGCACAGGATTTTTCGGATGTTTGGTTGCAGGAAGGTTTTGCTACATATAGCGAAGCACTTTATGTCGAGTCAAAATATACAAAGGAGATGTACTACAATTATGTGCAGTTCTCGCGAATGCAGAATATGAATGCGCGTCCGATGGTGGGTCCGGTTGGTGTTCGTTACTTTGATTATCACGACGAAGATGTTTACACAAAAGGAACATGCACACTGGAAACATTGCGCTCAACTATTGATAACGATTCTGTTTTCTTCGATATTCTGAAAACATATTTTAACCGTTACAAGTATCATCAGATAACTTCAGAAGAATTCAATAGCGTAGTGAATGAAAAAACCGGAAGTGATTATCATTGGTTCTTTAATCAATACCTGCACAATAGAACGATTCCGACTTTGGAATTCGGTTGGGATAAAGATGGAAAATTTGCGTACCAGTGGACCAACTGTAACAGTGATTTTAAAATGCCTGTCGTATTAGATTGTGGAACATCAAAACAAACAATCTATCCAACTACAACTTTGAAGCACGAGAAAATATTTCAGGGTGTTACATATCAACAGTTTTCACTTGACTCAAATCATAAATTGTACAAGTATCAGGCGAAAGGAAAATGAGTGGCAGTTTGCGGTGATAAAATTGTAAGATGTAAACTGCTGACAATTCAGTTAATGATTTAACTTTGATAAAAAAATTATGAGCGGCATTCAATACATCACTGACGAAAACGGAAACAAAACAGCGGTTGTCATCGATTTGAAAAAACATTTCAAGCTATGGGAAGATATTTCTGACCAACTCGTTGCCGAAAAAAGAAAAAATCAAAAGCGATATAATCATTCTGATGTAAAAATGATTTTGAAAAAGGAAGGCAAGTTGTAATATGACATCGTATTCCATTCGGTATTCTGAAGATGCGTTGAAGGAATTAAAACAAATTTCGAAACCTCAGGTCATAAAAATTATCTCAAAAATTGAATTGCTATCTGAAAATCCATTTCCACCAGGAATAAAAAAACTGAAAGGAAAATTAGATTTATGGAGAATAAGAGTGGGTGATTACCGAGTGATTTATGCAATAGAAAAAAATATCCTCTTAATAGAAATCATTCGCATCCGCCATCGTAAAGATGTTTATGATAATTTGTAGACATCAGCCTTTTAATTAATTTCTTTCTCATTCTTTCTCCGCTCTGCAAAGAATCCATTTTCTTTGCGCCTGCTCAATGAAAACAAAAACTCTTCGAAAACCCAAAGTACATGTTGTAACACTCGGCTGTTCTAAAAATACAGTTGATTCCGAAGTGCTGATGGGGCAATTGCGTGCGAACAATCATGAAGTGGTTCACGATTCTGATGACGATAATAGTTCTGTGGTCATCATCAACACCTGTGGGTTTATTGATAATGCAAAGCAGGAAAGCATCAACACGATTCTTGAATACAGCGAAGCGAAGCGCGAAGGACGAATTGATAAACTGATTGTAACAGGTTGCCTGAGCCAGCGCTATCGCGATGAGTTGAAAGAGGAGATGAAGGAAGTTGACAATTGGTTCGGCACTTCTGAAATGCCTCGATTGCTTAAAACACTCAAGGCAGATTACAAGCACGAATTAGTAGGCGAGCGATTATTGACAACTCCCTCTCATTATGCGTATCTTAAAATTTCAGAGGGGTGTAATAGAACCTGTTCTTTCTGCGCAATTCCGCTCATGCGCGGAAAACATATTTCAAAGCCGATTGAAGCAATTGAAGCGGAAGTAAAAAACTTAGTGAAGCAAGGAGTAAAAGAGTTCATGCTCATTGCGCAGGAGTTGACTTACTATGGTCTGGATTTATACAAAGAAAGAAAATTGGCGGAACTGTTACACCGCATAGCAGATATTGAAGGAGTGGAATGGATTCGTTTGCATTATGCTTATCCGAATAAATTTCCGATTGAGATTTTAGATGTGGTTCGCGAGCGGAAAAATATTTGCAATTATCTCGACATTCCTTTTCAGCATATCAGCGACCCGATTCTGAAAGCGATGAAGAGGCAAACCGATAAGGCAGAAATTACTTCATTGATAAAAACAATTCGCGAAAGAATTCCGGGTATTGCTATTCGCACCACCATGCTTGTTGGTTTTCCGGGGGAAAAGAAGGAACATTTTGATGAGTTGGTGGAGTTTGTAAAAGAAATTGAATTCGATAGACTTGGAGTTTTCACTTATTCGCACGAAGAAGGAACAAGTGGTTATGAATTGAAAGATGATGTAACAGTCGCAACAAAAAGAAAGAGAGCACAGGAGTTGATGGATGTGCAGCAGGAAATTTCGAGAAAGAAGAATCAGGAAAAAATTGGAAAAACCGTCAAAGTTTTATTCGACAGAAAGGAAGGTGATTACTTTATTGGCAGAAGCGAATACGATTCCCCCGAAGTTGATAATGAAGTATTGGTTGGCGCAGAAAATACTTACTTGCGTGTTGGAGACTTCGCGAATATTAAAATCACAAGTGCTGAAGAGTTTGATTTGTACGGAGAAAAAGTGGATTAAGAATTTCTATGAGCGACTCAACAAAGTATTCTGTTACACATTTAGATTATTCATCAACAGGATACTTTTCAAAACTTATTATTGATTATCTAAAAGGGGATGAGTGGCTGAAGCAATTTTATCAATATGAACCTTCAATAGGTTCAATTGAAAATGCCATCAAAGCAAAACGAACTCAAAGACTTTATAGAACTGAATTAGTTGATTCTCTTCTGAAACAATATGGTGAATTGTTAAAAGATGGAGATGTCACACTTCAGAATATTTTAACTCTTAAAAAGGAAAATACATTCACAGTTGTAACAGCACATCAACCGAATTTATTTCTTGGTCCTTTGTATCTGGTTTATAAAATCACTTCAGCAATTAAAATGGCTGAAATGCTGAATGCAAAATATCCATCTGAAAAATTTGTTCCTGTGTATTGGATGGGAAGCGAAGACCACGATGTGGATGAACTCAATCACATTCACCTTTTCGGAAAAAGAATTGAATGGAATCCTGAACAGAAAGGAAGCTTCGGAAAATTCAGTACTGAAAGTTTAAGTGGATTGATTGACGAATTGAAATCAATTGCAGGTGCCTCGACATATACTGAAGAATTAATTGCATTACTGAAATCTTCTTATCTCGAAAGTAAAAATATTGCTGAAGCAACACGAAAACTGTTACATCATTTCTTTGGCGAAAAAGGTCTGGTGATTGTTGATGGTGATGATGTTGAGTTAAAAAAAATATTTCGACCAATCATTACCGAAGAATTGTTCAACAGCAATTCAGGAAAAATTGTAAACGAATCAATCAGTAAGCTCGAAACGAAATATTCTGTTCAGGTAAAACCAAGGCCAATTAATTTATTTTATCTGAAAGAAAATATCCGCGAACGAATTGTGAGGGAAGGAGATGAGTGGAAAGTTCTGAATACCGAAATCGCTTTTAATAAAGAATCATTGCTTAAGGAGGTCGAAACACATCCTGAGTATTTCAGTCCCAATGTGGTGCTTCGTCCGCTTTATCAGGAAATGATTTTGCCGAACATTGCTTTCATCGGTGGCGGCGCTGAAGTTTCGTACTTCATGGAATTCAAAAATTTATTTGAGCATTATAAAATTGCTTTCCCGATTTTATTTCTCCGCAACTGTGCAGTGGTGATTGACAAATCTTCTTCTCAGCGAATAAATAAATTCGGAATTTCTGAAACGGCGTTGTTCAGTGATGTTGAGGAAATAATTAAATCTTTTACTCAGCAACAGGCGGGTGATTCATTTGAGATGAATGAAGTACGAATTGAATTGGAAAAGTTATTTCAGCAATTGAAAATAAAAACCATTTCTCAGGATAAATCGTTAGAGAATCAGATTGCTGCTGAGCAAACAAGAGTTTTAAAATTCATTCAGTCGCTTGAAGAAAGATTGTTGAAAGCAGAAAAGAAAAAACACGAAGACAGCATTCAGCAAATCCGGAAGCTGAAAGAAAAATTATTCCCTGAAAATTCTTTGCAGGAGCGCTACGACAATTTCATTCCGTTTTATTTATCAATGGGAAAGGATTTCTTCAATGTCATCAACGAATCATTTGACCCATTTGAGAAGAAGTTTACAGTCATTACAATTCCGTAATTCTTTTTCTAATCTCAAAAATATTTTTTCTAACTTTCATTTTCGAAATAAATGACAAAGCGAAGAAGATGAAATATACCAACGGAGAAATAACTGTTACCTGGCAACCAAAGATTTGTCAGCACTCAGGAAACTGTGTGAGAAATCTTAAGTCTGTATTTAATAATTCAAGAGTTCCGTGGATTGTAATGAGCAATGCAACAACTGATGAAATTATTTCTGCAGTAAATAAATGCCCTTCAGGCGCATTATCTTTTAAATACAATGCAGAAAACGATGCTGATGGAAAAACTTCAGATGAAAACGAAGTGAAGGAGTGAAGATTTAATTTCTGGATAATAATTTTAGAAACAAAAAAGGTGCTTCGATTTTTCGAAGCACCTTTTTTATTCAGTATTTATTTTTTTATTCTCCACCGTGAATACCATTGAAAATTCTTCCCCAACGAATTTTGCTGAAGAAACTTCCGTCTTTATCCCAACTCATCCAGATGAACCATGCTTTACCTACCACATGGTCTTCAGGAACAAAACCCCAGAAGCGTGAGTCGGCGCTATTGTGGCGATTGTCACCCATCATCCAGTAATAATCCATTTCGAAAGTGTATGTAGAAGCTTCCTTGCCATCAATCACAAATTTGTCGCCGCGCATTTCTAATTTATGTTGTTCGCAAACAGAAATAATTCTGCTGAACAAAGCAATATTATCAGGAGTAAGATTGACTGTTACACCTTTCTTTGGAATCACAATCGGACCATAATTATCTAAGTTATATGGAAAGTGTTTTGGGTCGCCGGGGAAAAGTGTTTCCGGATTATAACCTTCCTGCAAAGTGAGCGGTTCTATTTTTTTAACATTAGGTAATTTCTTTAACGCTTCAACTCCTGCATCTGTTAAATGATAATTGTAAGTGCCTGTTGAATTTGTTGGTCCACCTTCATCAATATGTAATTCAGCTAAAACTTTTTCATTGATAGCACTTCCATCAGTATAAACTAAGTAATCCTCCTGACGATTTGGTGCTTTCCAGTTCTTTTTTCCATTGATGAAAACTTCTGCATTCACAATTTTCAAAGTATCTCCTGGAATGGCGATGCAGCGCTTGATATAATTTTCGCGCTTATCAACCGGGCGAAAATCTTCCATTGGATAATTGAACACCACTACATCATTATTTTTTATGTGACTGAAACCGGGCAAACGATGATAGCCCAACTCAACCCATTCTAAATATGATTTGCCACCGAACAAAGGCATAGTGTTATGCGCAAAAGGGAAACTTAAAACCGTCATCGGAATTCTTGCCCCGTAGTGCATTTTACTCACGAAAAGAAAATCACCAACGAGCAGCGATTTTTCCATTGACGGGGTAGGAATGGTATATGCTTCAATGGCGAAAGTGCGAATGATAGTCGCGGCAATAACTGCAAATATCAAAGCCTCCGTCCACTCTCTTGTTTTCGATTTTCTTGTTGTGCTTTTTCTCCAGAATTTCCAATTCATTCTTTTTTGTTTTTGAAATTTTTAATGAATGATAAAAGTTGACAGCTATATCGTGATTTTGAATTTTTTATTGTGTGCGAAAGTAAAAATAGTTGAACGGGAAGCGAATATGTTTTGTGATTTCCCCAATTGGTGAATCATTGTCTTTGATTTCACTCAATTTCATTTAGCATTTCCTTCACTACTTCTCTGAATGAAAAAAATCCTTTTTTATTCAGTGCCCATTCTGCTGCAACAATTGCGCCTTCGGCAAATCCTTTTCTGTCGAATGCTGAATGACTGATTGAAATTTCGTCGTGAGCTGATTTGTAAATCACTTTGTGTTCACCAATCACATCTCCGATTCGGTTTGAAGTTATTGGCAATTCATTTTCGCCTACTGAAGAATCAGAGTTTAGCTTCGAGTTCTTCAACCATTTTCTTTTTTCCAGAATTGAATTTGCAAGAGTAATTCCTGTTCCGCTCGGCGCATCTTTTTTTTTTGTATGATGCGTTTCTTCAATACTTACAGAATAATTTTTTCCTGTCTTCATCAGGTTCGAAAGAAAATCATTAAGCACAAAAAATAAATTTACTCCTGTACTGAAATTGCTGCCATAAACAATGCAGCCATTTTTTTGCTTGCAACTGTTTTCAAGTTTAGTCATGTTCTCGTACCAGCCGGTAGTTCCTATGATAAATGGTTTGCCAGCTTCTAAAACAATTTTCGCATTATCCAGCACAGCGGTCGGAATAGAAAAATCTATCACAGCATCACAGTTCTGTAATGCTTCAACAGATAATTTTAAACTACCTGAAGAAGAAAAGACAGAAACAATTTCATGAGCTCGGTTCTCCTTCACTAACGATTCAACCATCTTCCCCATTTTCCCGTAGCCAATTAATGCGAGTTTCATTTGGTGAAAATTTTATCAGGCTAGAATTTTAATTGAAATGAAACACCTGTAACAGTGGTGAAGGAATTAATATTGAAAAGTGTAGGGTGAATATTCAAGCTCAAATCGTCACTGATGTTGAAGTTATAAAGATGAGCATCAACTACAGCATCAACAATGTTCAATCCGTAAATCGCAACTCCTGCAATAACACTATAATCCAGATACTTTCTGAAAATATCCTGAATCTCCGCCTTGCGCGATTGGTCGTACAAATACGGATAATAAGATTCTTTCTTCAAAGGATTAAAAACATTGAACGATTGAATGTCATTTGTTAAATCAGTATCAGCAGCAAGTAGATACGCGTTTTTGAAATTATTATAAATGGTGTAGTTGCGGTAAATAAAATACCCGGCTGTTACACCTGCAGCATATACAATCGGCAACTTCCAGTATTTCTTATTGTAAATCTGTCCGCCCCCGGGAATTATGGCTGAAGCAATTCCTGCAAATCGTGGTGAATGTTCTTTTGGAATCAAATGAAAAACTTTCTTGACACTTGTATCTGTAACAGTTTTATTTACAGCAGAGTCTTTCTGTGCGAAACAATTTATTGAACTGATAAAAAAGATGGAGATAAAAATTGTTTTCAGAAAATTCACTCTGAACATTTAGTGCCCCTCAATAATTTCAACCAAGCGCTCAAGGTCTTCATCACTGAAGTATGAAATACTTATTTCTCCTTTTCCGCCGCGAATTCTTTTCAGGTTTACCCGAGTACCTAAATGCGATTGCAGTTTCTCCTGAATTCGTTTGTATTCATAAGGCAGTGCCGGAACAATATCGTTATTTGATGGTCGACCACCTTTATTTTTCTGAGGTGTAACATTCTCACGCACCATTTTCTCCACTTGCCGAACACTTAATCCATCTTTAATAGTCTCTTTAAAAATGTGCAGTTGCACTAATGGATTTTCAATTGTGATCAATGCACGCGCATGAGCCATGCTGATACTTTTATTTTTTATTGCTGCTTGAATATCGGGAGGCAATTTCAACAAGCGCAAATAATTTGTTACAGTCGTTCTGTCTTTTCCAACTCGTTCGGCTAATTGTTCTTGTTTCAGATTGCATTCATCAATTAATCGTTTGTAGTTGATAGCAACTTCAATACTGTTTAGGTCTTCGCGATGTGTATTTTCAATCAGCGCCATCTCCAGCATTTCCTGATCATTGGCACTTCGAACGAATGAAGGAATTTCGTTCAAGCCCGCCATCTGCGAAGCTTTCAATCTCCTCTCTCCGGCAATTAGCTGGTATTTTTTTGCAGAAATTTTCCGAACAGTAATTGGTTGAATTACTCCGTGAATTTTTATGCTGTCTGCAAGTTCCTGTAATTTTTCTTTATCGAAATCAAGACGAGGTTGAAAAGGATTTACTTCAATTGCATCAAGAGGCAACACAAAACTCTGTCCTTGCGATACAATTGCTTTTTCTTCCTGAGGTCTTGATGATTGAATGTCCGCATCAATATCGTCAAGCAATGCGCGAATGCCTTTGCCCAATGCTTCTTTGCGGTTACTCATTTGTTTCGAGGTCTAAAATTTTATCCTTGGTTTTAATCCGGGTCAAATCATTCTTCTGTAACACTTCGCGCGCGAGGTTCAGATAATTTATTGCGCCCTTGCTATCTGCATCATACATTACAGCCGACTTACCGAAACTTGGGGCCTCAGCTAAACGAGTGTTACGGTGAATGATAGTTTCAAAAACCAATTCCTGAAAATGCAATTGCACCTGTTCCATAATTTCATTCGACAAACGCAAGCGCGAATCATACATGGTCAACAAAATTCCTTCAATTTGTAAATCAGGGTTCAATCTGTTCTGAACAATTTTTATGGTGTTCAATAATTTTCCTAATCCTTCCAACGCAAAAAATTCGCACTGCACAGGAATCAAAACAGAGTTGGCTGCACTCAATGCGTTCACGGTAATCAAACCTAGAGAAGGAGAGCAGTCAATAATGATGAAGCGATATTCTTTTTTTATTTCATCCAACACACCGCGCATAATTTTTTCGCGATTCGGGTGATTGATTAATTCTATTTCTGCTCCAACTAAATCAAGATGAGAAGGAAGCAAGTAAAGATTAGGTGTATCAGTTTCAACTATGCAGTCTTTTATTTTTGCTTCGCCGATTAAACATTCGTAAATACTCTTCTTTACTTTTTTGGGATCTCTTCCTAAACCCGAAGTTGAATTCGCCTGCGGGTCGGCATCAATCAATAAGGTTTTGTATTCGAGCACTGCAAGACTTGCAGCGAGATTAATTGCAGTGGTTGTTTTTCCAACTCCGCCTTTCTGATTTGCGATACAGATTACTTTTCTCATTCAGTGATTTGAAAATTTTATTTGTGTTTTCAACTTCGGTCAAAGATATGCGCAATGAAGACCATGCATCGGTGCACTACTTCTTTTTATTCACAAATTATACACAAGGGAAAATGAAAAATGAAAATTGAAGTTGATAACATTTTTTCAATAGTCCATTGGTAAAAACTTTTCTGTTAAAAAAATTAGAATGAATTTCTCCTTTCAGAAGGTGAATTTTCAGCATAAAAAAACTGAAATATTTTTCTGAGAAAAAGAAAAAAATTTTATGAAAAAAAATTAAAACCTTGGACAAGGCATATCAATAATTCCTTTCGGAGGATGGCCGAAATTACCAATGTATTGAATGGAAATTTCTAAAGCGCCACGACCACTGCTTGCAGGTTGAAGCTCAGAATAATTTATATCGTAGTTAAGCAATACACGAATACTAGAGAATTCATACCCGACAACAGGATACCAAGCATCTTTCAACCGCATGTAAGTGCCAAAATATATTTTGTTGCTTAACGGATCATCGGGAGATAATTTATAGCTCAACATTGTTCCGGTTAAAAGTTCAGAGGCATTTTTCTGATTCTGATAATAGAAGCTCGGATAAATTGTAATTGCTTTTGTTACATCGTAATTAATTCCGGCACTCAACTGTGGTCTTCCTCCAAGTTTGTAAGTAGAACCATAAAAAGAATCTTTCGGATGAAGAGCATGATAGAGCGAGGCAGATAAATAACCTCCCAATTTATTATTAACGATGAAAGAATACAAAGCACCAATCTGAAAATCGAAATAGTGAAATGAAGGACTATACCCAACTTCATAACTCGGGCGACTCTTGTTAAAATTTACATCATCCCATTGGCGGTCGAAATACAATTTATTCCAGTCAATTTTCTTTTGAATATATGATGCCTGTAAACCAATTGACAGATAATAATTTTTAGAACCATCTAATGCATAATGTAATGCTCCGCTACCAGTCAGTTTTGTAGTGGCTAAATTTCCATCTCCTGCCACATCATTCACCAATGAAAAACCAACTCCTGTAAAATAATGATTGAAAGGTTTGTGCATTAAACCGACATCGCCGTAAGCCGCAAAAGTTTTATAAGGTACTGTTACACTTGCCCATTGATTGCGGTAATTTGCACCAACTCTGTAGGTGCCATTAAACATTCCGGTGTAAGCAGGATTAACTGTAATAGGAGAAGCATAGTACTGCGAGAAATGAATATCCTGAGCAATCAGAAAGTTACTGATGAGAAGAAAAACAATTGATGTAAATATTTTTTTCATCGTTCTCAATTATCTAAGTAATGAAACATTTCCACTACGAACTACGCGAATTCCGTTTTCCATGAGCGCATTTAACTCCCACACATATACATCCATATCCTGCGGTTTGGTTTTGTAAATTCCATCCCATCCGATTTTTAAATCAGTTGTTTCAAAAACTTTTTCGCCCCAGCGATTAAAAACTTTGAAAATAAAATCTGTTACACCTTGCCCTTTCACATAAAGAATATCATTAAAGCCATCTCCGTTTGGTGAGAAAGCATTCGGAACATCAACCGCCTGCGGTAAGAGAATTGTGACTTTACTGCAAACAGAATCAGGGCACGGTGTGCTTGTGTTTACCAAAAGACAAACATGAAAATCGCCACCGTCCTGATAAGTATGTGTTGGGCTATACTCTGTTGAGTTGGTTCCGTCACCAAAGATCCAGTAGTAATCAACGCCACCGATTGTGCTGTTTGTAAATGCAATAGGTTCAAACAACATGACTGTAGTCGGTGAGGCAGTAAATGCAGGAATAGGTGGCGGTGCAAAAACTGTTACAGTACTCGTTGCTGTATCAGCGCCGTTACACGCTACAGGATTAGAGCCGATGACTGTTACAGTATAAGTTCCGGGATTGTTGTAGGTATGAACAGGATTAGCAATTGTGCTTGTAGCCCCTGCATCACCTAGGTCCCAGAAGATGGAAGTTTGCGATTGCCCGGTATAAAAAAAGTTACAGGTGAGCGGAGCACAGCCGGTAAAATCAGGATTTCCGATTCCTGCTTTAACTTTAGGTGATACGGTAATAGTTTGTGAAACTGTATCGCCGGGGTTACACGCTGTTGAATCAAAAATTATTAATGTGATTACATAACTTATTACGATGTTGCTGTCGTTATGATATACATGTGTAACACTCTGTCCGCCTCCTGTTGTGCCGTCACCAAAAGTCCAGAAGAATTGAGTTGCAGTTCCAGAACTTGTTGCAGAAAAATCAACAACTACTGAATCGCAAAAATCATGAACAACAGGAATGAAATTCGCATTTACAAAGGTGTTCAAAACAACAACAGTCGTGTATGCGGTATCAGGACCAAAACAACTTGTTGGATTATCCGCAATCAACATTACACTATAAGTTCCGGGAACTGTGTATGTATATGTTGGTTGAAATAAAGTAGAAGTAGTTCCTGATGCATCACCAAAATTCCAGAAATAAATAGTTGCGTTTATACTATTGTTTACAAAATTTACAGTGAGAGGAGCGCAGCCTGTTGCGGCAGGATCAGCAATTGCCTGAGCAGTTACTTCAAATAAATTGATTTCCATTTTGAAACCAAGTTCGTTGCAGTTCGAACTATTATTTGTATTGCTCCAGACTCCGGGAGTGGTGGGTGTTAATGAATTTCCCCCGCAGCCTGCACATATTGCTTCGTAAATAAATCCGCGTTTGTCGAAGCGACTTGTTCCGCCATCAACATGTTCTATTGCTCCATTACCACCAAAATAAGTTGCATATAAAAGTTGAGAAGCATTGCTGCTAAAAGCGATGATATAAAAATCAGTTCCATCAGTTGTACTTTGAAATGCGTCAGTCGTTAAAGGTAAATTAGTCATATCAGTAGTATGACCAAAAAGTGACTGCGAGGTACCCCACCCACATACATAAATATTCTGACAGGTATCAACTAAGAAAGCAGTCGGAGAAATATTTGGCAGTCCATTCCCATTGCCAAACACAGTAGAAAATGCTACTGTTGAAAGAGCAGGGTCGAGCTTTGTAATAAATTGTCCGCTGTTTGGGTTTGTGTAAGTTCCTGCTGTAACAGTGTATGTTCCTTCTGTTAATCCAACAACATACACATCTTCTGCCTGATCTAATTTCACATTATATGCCTGATCAAAAAATGAGGTTCCTAAAAAAGTAGAATTTAAAATTGAGGTTCCATTTGCACTTAAGTGTAACAGATACCCATCGCATGGACCACCAATGTATGCAGGATTCAAACCGCCTGCAACAGCAGGAAAATTTGAACTGCTTGTGCCACCGGTGATGTACAAAGTATTATCACTGCTTTTTCTATCGAGCGAATAACTTGCATCATCTAAGTTGCCACCAACATAAGTTGAGAATGTAAGTGTAGTGCATGTCGGATTTAATTTAAAAATACATCCATCCTGACCACCACCGTTTGTTGATTGATAGCAACCTGCTGTAACAGGGAAATCAGTTGACGAAGTGGAAGAGGCAACATAAATATTTTTAGCAGGGTCGCAAATGATTTCGCCACGCGCATCATCTCCGTAATTGTATTTCAGGTTTCCGAATGCAAACTCATGGGGATCGAAATTTACTCCATCCTGCCCGCTTCCTCCAATGTAAGTTGAACCCACTAAAGCAGTCCCTGTTGTATTGAAAACTGTTACAACGATATCTGCATCACCGTTATAAGTATTGTCGAAGCAGCCGGGTGTAACAGGGTAATTTGCTGAATATGTTTTCCCGTAAACACAGAGTTGATTTGCTGAGTTCACAAATAAACTATGTGGATTTTCATTATCGCTTCCACCGAGATAAGTTGAATAGATTAAAGCAGTTCCGGTGTTATTGAATTTGGTAATTCCCATGTCGCTTGAGAAACCATTTCCATTTCCGTTACCAGAACCTCCACCTGTTCCACCACCATAAGTAGTTTGAAAAGCACCGGCTGTTGTTGGATAAGCACCACCAAATTGTTCGGTGTTTACATAACCTCCCAGATATAAATCTCCCTGCTCATCGTAGGTAGCAGTGAATCCCCAGTTGTCAGCAGTTGACCCCGTGAAAGTTGAGAAGATTAAAGTTGGGTCAATAATTAAGTCGCTACTTCCATTGTACTTATCCTGAAGTTTAAACTGAAGAACATTATCCTTCAAAACATATTTACACTGAACGGGGATTTTTTCCCATGAAATATTCTGATAAGAATAAGGTGGTGCCTCAATAATTTCTCCTACAGAAGTTTTTAGATGCAACTCTGAATTTTTAATCTCCATTCCATCAGGACCTTCGTACCAAATCTTAATATCATTCACATCAGCACCAGGGTGAACCACAAAATCGTACTTCATAGTTAAACCCATTCCATAAATTTTTAAATCAATATTCGGATACAGATTTAAATAAGTGATGGATTGAAACTGCTTCACTTCACTTGCCCATTTGGCTGGATCGTTTCCGATAAAATAATTATAGTATTCTGGTGAAGGAGATTCTTTAACAAAAACAGGATTCGGATTCGCCCCCTGAAAATGCATTTTATAAATGTGACTGTGAACTGTTACGAATTTATCTTTTCGTGGGTGCATTTTCTTAATGTCGTTACCATCAAACAACTTAAAAGAAATGGTATTGTTCTCTAAGTAAATGCAACCTTCATTCAGGAATCCAATAAAATTTATTCGGGGATCCCATTGGTTTTTGTTTTCTCGAAAATGTAATTCCTGATTTGGAAGCGGTGTATCCTGCGCATAAATTTCTGATACACTGAATAAAAGTAAAAGACTTAATATTTTGTAAATGTGTTTCATCAGTAATTTGACTCTATAAATTTATCAAAAAATAACTGACAATGAAAAATTGTTTCTTAAGGAAACATTACCTGTCCAAATTATTTTACTTAATCATGACTTTCAAAAAATAAAAAGTGCTGCACAAAATTTCGCGCAGTACTTTGTTGTTTTATTATTTTTAAAATGAAACTACAGCTTCACCAGTTTCATTGTCTCTTTAATTCCGTTGACTTCAACATTCACAAAATAGATTCCTGATGTAAGCGATTGAACAGGAAGTGAAATTTTATTTTTTCCCGATTGAACGGATTGATTCAACTCTGTAACAGTTTTACCTGTCAGATCAATAACATTTATTAAAGCGACTCCGTTAAGGTTGCTTTGAATTTGCAAAACTGATAATTCGTTTTCGTTTACAATGGAGGGAAATAATCCAACGGAAAGCGAAGAAGAGTTTTCGCTGATTCCAACATTGCTACTTGTTAGTTTAAAAGCCATATCTAAATAATAATATCCCGATGAGTAGGCATTGCCTGCAATGTAACTGCCTGCCCACCCCAAGGTATCATAATCATATCTGATGCCCGGAGTACAAAGCATTCCGTTATCATAGAAATAATGGTTTTCAATTTTATCCAGGTCTTTATAATCATAAATGGCAAACGCATTTATTTTATTCACGACTGTTGCTGTTGTAACAGGATCAATGGTATCGCCGGGTGAGTAAGGATTGCCTGGGAAGAATGTAACAGTCGCTGCAACTTTTTTTCCTGCAGGAACAGTTATACCAACAGGAACTAATATTGGATGTTGCGAAGCAGTAGCTGTATCAGCATCGCCTAACAAAATGGTGTATTCATAACTTGGAGCATCGCCTTTGCGAAGAGTGGGATTGTAGTCAACATTACCGTAGCTGCGCTCATCACTCCAGGGCGATTCGTTGAAATGAATTTTATTGTCTTCGTAAACCTGAATAACAACTGTATCAGGGTTTTGATTTTGAAAACGATAGTAGCGATACCATAACAAAATTGAATCAAGTGTATAGGTCGCATATTGATCTATCAAAGTGTTATTAATTAAGTTGGGTGACGATGGGTCGCACATTTGCCCGTAAGAATGTTTCCAAATGGAACCGAACGAGCCCGTAAACTCAGTCAGAACGGTAGTGTCAGGAAACAGATAGTTGCGATAGTAATTTACATTACCACCCATGCTGTTAATGGTTTCGCCGTAGTTGTACCATTCTGAAACAAATTGGCGATTTAATTTTTGTGGTGTAACAGTTCGTGAAAAAATTTCAGGTTTTTCGTTTGGGGGGCTGTTTAAAGGCGATTGCGAAAAAGCAACAGAAAAACAAAACAAGGAGAGTGTTAGCGTTAATGCGATTTTCATTTTTATGAATGTTTGGTTAAAAGTAGATTGAATTTTTAAGATGATAAATTTCGTTAAAATGATTTTCCAATTCCAATCATCCATCTGAAAGCAAGATAGTTTGTTTCTTCGTAAGGAAGACTGCTTACAAACAGTGGAAAATCGGCACGAACAGTAAATGGTTTTATTTCTTCTAACTTGAAAAACCGTTTTATGGTTAAGAGTGCACCGAGGCCTGCATCAGTTCTAATGGGTGCGAGTTGCTGTTTTGCATCTGCGTTCAGTACACTTATCATTCCTGCATCGGCAAACAGGTAAGGAGTAAATTTAAATGAGTTGCGTGTAACACTTGGCTGCCAATTCCAGATGCGATTGAATTTTACTTCAACATTCACAGTCGCACCTGAGTTGCCTTTATAGGTAAGATAGATTTTTCCGTTGCTGTTTTTTTCAGGAGCGAGATAACCTGCATAACCACGAAGATTTAATCCGCCACCATCCTGAAAGTGATTAATGCCCGAGCCGAATGTTGTCCATTCTGCAGGGAAGTATCCGACACTGCGAGTGAACTTATCATCCAACATTCCTTCAGGATTATTTCCGCTTAACCACAATTTACTTTCTTCAGGAATTGTTCCGGTTGCGTATTGCGCAAATAATCTTGTGTCAATATCGAATTTCCAAAAGTGAGTGTGATTGATCCATTCACTATTCAGCCACGCATAATTTGCTTCGCTGAATAAAGAGGCGGAGCGCAGACTCACATTCAAGGTTCCGTTTCCGCCGATGTAATTGAAATTGTGTTTCCATGCGAAGTTGAATGTGTTGTTCCATGAATCAAAAGTCCATTCAGAAGGGAAAAGCAAATAATAGTTTTGGTTAGTGGAAAGTGATGCCGTGGCAAAAGATTCAAACGACAGAAATTTATTTTGATTCATTCTCATCGCTTGAAAATAAACTTTGAAAACATCTTTAGTTCCTGAAAGAATTTCCAAACCAAGATTTCCTTTTTTCATTCCATCAAGGCATCGAAGATTCGAATACCAATTCACATACTTTGGAAATGTTCTGATATTGTCTTTATAATCGAATGTAAATGATAAGGGAGAAGTTTTAATTGCAGAATATGGAACATTATAATTGAAGTAAGAGGGACCAACAATTTTTGAATTCCACCAAACATTCAAATCAAAAACATGTCGCCAGTGCATGTAATCGCCTTCGAAATGCAATCCGGGTTTTATTCCATCCAAAGCATTGTACCAAATATCAGGTCGCCATTTAATTACATAATGTTTCCAATCAGGCGCATTGCTTATTTGCGAATCAAACTTCCACTTGGTTGAACATTTATAACTATTGTTCGGCATATAAATATCCGCGAGGCGATTGGTAGGGTCAATCACTACATTTTTTAATCGAGATGGAAGTGTAACAGTTGAGGTATAAGTCGGTTCTAACTTATCCCAGCCGTACCACTTTGGCAAAATGGTTCCATCCGTTTTCTTTTCAAACCATGTATTCGGAATCGTGTAGTTCAATGTTTTTCCATCTTTTGTTTCAACAGAAAAATCAATCGGCATCTGACTTCTTCCTTTTCGTTTGAATGTGATATTGTATTGGTCTGCTTTTCCTCTTACTTTTTTAACACAGGCAATTTTATAATCAATGTTCTTGGTTGTTTCCATCCACTCATCAAAAAACCAATTCAAATCAACATGCGAATACTGAATAATGCTGTTGCGAAAATCTTCGAAGTACGGATGACAGAATTTCCATTGATTGAAATAATGTTTCATGGCCGCGTTGAACAACGAATCGCCCATCACATATTGTAAATTCCAAAGCATGGTGGCAGTCTTAAAATAAACATGACGATAACCTCCGCCATGACCAAGCGCGCCATTGAACGCATCGCTCGATTGATTAATACTTTCGTCGGCGCGCTTCACTGCATCATTCATATAACCCTGATACACTTCGCCATCTTTTACTGTAACAGAATCTTTGAAGTGAGAGTAGTAACCCTTCTTCGAATAATCCTGCGGCAATTTTCCGGTGCGCAATAATTTTTCCAGGCACCATGAATCAATAAACTGTGTGAAACCCTCATCAAGTGCCGCGCGATAAGTTTCGTTGTTGCCGACCATTCCGTAAAACCATTCGTGCCCGGCTTCGTGCGCTATTAAACTGTAGTTGGTTGGTTCGTAGCCACCATCTAAATTCAGCATGTTGTATTCCATACCGTCGCGCGCATCACACATCACCAACTTTGGCCAACCGTACATTCCGAAATCTTCAGAATAAGTTTTTACGACAGCGGCGCCAAAGAGTGTAACAGTTTGCCAGCCGGCGCAATGAGGTTCTTCGCACATGGCAATAATTTTTATTCCGTTCCATGTTGTTTCGCCAATTCGATAAGTCGGGTCGGCAGTGAAAGCAAAGTCGTGAACATTCTCTGCGTAATACTTCCAGACTTTTCGTTCTCCTTTTATTTTCGGAATGACAGTGGATGGCTCGGAGTTCCATGGCTTTCGCGCGAAGTTTGAAATATCTAATTTCTTCCGAAGTGTATCAGGAATTAATTCATTTTCATTTTGCAAAGTGCCGGTTGCTTCAACAACATAATTATTCGGAAAACTTAAATTCACTTCGTAAGTACCGAAGTTGCCATAAAATTCTTTGTCGAGATGTTGTTGTGTATCCCATCCGAATTTCCGGTCGTAAACACAAATTCGAGGATACCAATGCACGCCGTCATAATGCTTGAAACTCCAAGCCGGAAATTCTTTAAAACGACGACGCTGACTCCCATTGTCCCAGTAAGTTTTAAATGTAACAGTGAAACTTGTATTCTCATTTGGTAACAACGGGTGTAACAGATACACTTTCATAATTGTGTTATCCGGTTCAGTTTTTAAATCAATTCCGTTTGATTGAATGCTTTCAACTTTGCAACCCAAACCTTGTGATTCGTACTTGCCGAATTTTTCTTTCACATTATTTTCTTTCACTAAATCAGCATAGTAACTACCTGTAACAGTAAAGTTCTGATACAAATGAAAATACACATAGTCGAGTGTATCAGGCGAGTTGTTCCAGTATTGAATGGTTTCACTTCCTGTGATAATGTCAGCAGAGTCATCAATGCTCGCATCAATTTTATAAGACACATCTTGCTGCCAGTATCCCGGAAACGGTGGACGGTTTTTCCAGTACAATGGATTCTCACTGCTCTGAAAGGTGTTGGGAGGAGAATTGGGATTGAACGATTGAGCCGAAACCAAAAGTGAAAAGAGAAGAATGAAGAGTGAAAGGATTAATATTTTTTTCATTGATGAATTTGTTGCGCTGTGAAAATATAATTATTGCAGAATCGTGATTAAGAAACTTTTGGTCAATTACTTCTTTGTTTCTGAAATGAAATTATTTTTATCGCACTCACAATTATGCTAACCGACGAACAATTAATTTCCGCGATTGCACTTTCTAAAATATCAGGGGTTGGTGATGTGATTGCAAAATCGTTAGTGAGTTATTGCGGTGGAGTTGAAAAAATATTCAAGCAAAAGAAAAGTCAATTGCTGAAAGTTCCGGGAGTGGGTCCGGTGATAGCAGAGAATATTCTCGCGTTCGATGATTTTAAGATTGCAGAAAAGGAAATTCAGTTTCTGCACAAGCACAAAATCGAAGCACTGTTTTTCACTGATGAAAAATATCCGCACGCACTAAAACAAGTTCCTGATTCACCGATTTTAATTTATGTAAAAGGGAATATTGATTTGAATGAAGGAAGATTTATTTCAATCGTAGGCACTCGCAATGCAACTGATTACGGGAAAGAATGGACAGCAAAATTCATTGAAGAAATTGCGCCGCATCAACCTGTGATTGTAAGTGGACTGGCTTTTGGAATTGACATCGCCGCTCACAAAGCCGCATTGAAACAGGGATTGAAAACCATTTCCGTACTTGGTCATCCGCTCAATACAATTTATCCGGGACAACACAGAAGCATTGCTGAAAAAATTGTAGAGCAAGGAGCATTGCTCACCGAGTTTGCAACTTTTGAAGAATTCAGAAAAGAAAATTTTCCTGAGCGAAATCGAATTGTTGCAGGTATGTGCGAAGCAACTATTGTAGTGGAGTCAGGAAAGAAAGGTGGCTCACTTATCACTGCTGAAATTGCGAACAGTTATAACAAAGATGTGTTCGCAGTTCCGGGAAGAGCAGGAGATAATTATTCTGCCGGCTGTAATTATCTGATTAAAAATAATAAGGCGGCACTGCTGGAATCAGCAGCGGATTTTGTGCAGATGATGGGATGGAAAAAAAGTGAAAGCGAAAGTCAAAAAATAAAACAGCGTGAACTATTTCCTGACCTTGAACCGAATGAAAAATTGGTTGTAGATATTATTCAGCTGCGCGAAACCATTCACATAGATGAGCTGATGTTACAGCTCAAACTCAGCAGCAGTCAACTTGCATCAGCTCTTTTAACTTTAGAATTAAATGGAGTGGTGAGGGGAATGCCTGGGAAAATGTATAAGTTGAATTGAGCGATTAGCTTTTAGCAATTAGCATTTAGGTAAATCACAAAATGAAAACGGAGGCCTCTTCGAGTGACTCCGTTTCAGACTTTTAATAAAATTATTTTTTTTATTCCGAAGTTTTTACAAACCTGAATTGCTGCGGTGAATTTTTTGAATCACGAATTCGCAACAGGTATGCTGATGCAGCAAGTAAATGAGTATCAATCACAGTCTGATTATTCAAAGTAGAAAGTTCGCCTTGCATAATTGTTCTTCCATTCAAATCAACAATTTCGTAAGAGGCACCTGAGTAGATTTTGTTGCTGTTGTTTACTAAGTACAAATTGCTTTTTGCTGGATTCGGATACAAAGAAAAATCAGTCGGCACATCAGAAATTGTAGGAGCGGAAACATTCACATCAAAGTAAGCAGTGAAATTTACCGCATTGATTGCAAGCGTATCAAGGAACAAGCTGTTCTGAATATTTGTAAGCAAAGGATTGTTTCCCCAATGAAGGAAATGATAACCTGCATTTGCAATCGCTTCAATCTTCACCGGCAAACCATCAAAATAAACTCCTTCCCACGGATAAGTATCAGGTGTAACAGTACTGATATGAATTTTTCCTGCACCTGCCGGAATTACATCGAGTGTTACATCTACCTGTTGTGGCAAAGTAAAATCACTTTGGATATTATTTCTAACTATATTGGTTCGTTGCGAAAGCTGATCAAGAAAAACCAAATGATTGTTATAAAAATTATTCATCTCAGTCGGAATGTTATTTGGATCGCCCCAGCGCATAAATTCATTCTGCATTTCTAAAACAGTTTGATTGTACATGTTATACTCAATAGCGGAAAGGCGATCGAATTTATAGGTAGTGTTCATCAAATCTGCAAAGCGATTGATAAAATAATCTCTGAACTTATTATTCTGAATTCCTTTCAGCCAGATGCCGATATATGGATTATTCGGATCCTGAGTTAACATATAATTGATGTGATCAAAATAACAATCAGTCCAACTGTTTGGTCCCATTGCCAGTTCTTCATCAATCACGCAAAAGCGCCAGCGATAATTTGTTTTATCCGAGCGATAAATCTTAATATTATTTCCAGGCCAATCAACATTTCCCATCCACGACTCTCCCATAATATAATCTTCGTAATACTTCATGTCAATGCTATGATCGGCATTACTCCAGAATGCAGTATCAGTTGTGTTGAGTGCAGAATAGTTTGCCCAGTTATTCCAGAAAGTATCCACCGAGCCATTCAATGCTCGAAGCACCTGTCCGTACCAATAACTCAACGATAAAATGGAAGTTGAATCAGTATTCGCGCCTTCTAAAGTTTTAAAATATTCCGCGTCCCATTTTTCGCGCAACTCATACAAGCCGAAATAGGAACCATTGATGTAAACTGTTACAGGTCGCCATGCTGAATAATAACCATTTGTTTCGCCACTCATCATTTTCACTTGCGCGGCGTCTTTATACGGAAGCGTGAGGTACTGATTGCTTCCATTGCGTAAATAAAACGAACTGTACTTCGTACGATTCGGGCGATCAGGAATTACCTTGTAATTTATCGCTCCACCACCCAAAACATCATTACCCATTGTCACCCTGAATGAATGTTGAGGTTGCGAACGACTTCCTCCCGCTCCACCATCCGGTTGCATTCCCGCAGGTTGAGAAAAAATCAATTGATGTGTTGAATCAAAATATTCCACATAAGCAGACTTTTGCCAATCTGTCCACCAATTATCGAAAATTCCTGTTGCTCCCCACAGATTCGGGTGATCTGTTACAACAGATAAAATGGGTGTAACATGATTTACGCCCATGAAATAGGAGGCAGTAATTATAGAACTTGGTAAAACCCCAGTCTGAAAAACGCGCGCTCTTAATATGGTAGTAAAAGAAATTGAAATCAGATTTCCGTTATATAGTATTGATGTATCAGTCGGGTCGCCGCCATCAAGTGTATAATAAATTTGTGATGCGCCCACATTCGGATTTGTAACTGTTACAGTAAATGGTGACGAATAAAAACCAGACGCGATGGAAAAAGACGGGGCGGATAAATATCCGGAGTAAGTAATGGAAAGATTGTTTGTTGCGCTTGGCGTAGCGGGAGAAAAGAACGCGATGCTTGAAGAACCATCAGGAAAAGAGCCGGTACTGTTATCAAGATTAGAAACATTAACATACAGACTATCCAGTAAAACCTGAGAAGGATTATAGAGGTAAACTGACTCTCCGGTTCCAGATATTTTAAAGTTAGTGTGAAGATTATTATTCGGATCAACCTGTTGAAACGCGGATGAAATGGAAGTTTCAGAAATCAATTTCATATTGATATCAATGTAATCATATACAACTGCATCAGTGCTGACAATATCGAAAGCGAGACTGTTTATCAAACCCGCCGATAAACCTGAACCAATTAATTCAGACGCACGGATAAGCATTTGATGTCTTGCACCCCAGTACCAGTTACCATAAGGAGCTGGGTAGCAGGTGTTACAGTTTTGAATGGTTCCGGTTCCAACTGTTACACCATTGAGTTGCATGTTTGGGCGTTGATTAACGATAGTGCCGTATTGCGCTGAACAAGAAGCGGGACTTCCATCCTGAAAAGCGAAAGAGGATGAGGGAAATGAAGTCGCGGATTGATTGAAGATTGAATTGGTGATATAACCGAGTGAACTGAAAGAGCAAGTATTGATTAAAATATTTGAAACACCATCCCAATAAAAGGGAGTCGTGAAATTGTGAGTGTTCCAACCAACTACGGGAGTGAATGTTCCTGTATTAATCACATTGCTGAATCCGGAAATTGGTTTGCGGTCTTTTCCGCTGCAAAAAATTGTTTTGTATTCGTGCGAATGAATAAACACATTTGGGAAAGTCCATTGCGCAGGCAATGAAGCATTATCTGTCACTGAATAATTGTACAAACTGACTGAATCTGGGCCGGCATTATATAGTTCTATCCAATCAGGAAAGTCGCCGTCTTCATCGGCGATGGTTGAATAGTTTTTGTTGCTACCCTCGTTTATTACAATCTGTGCATTCACACTTAAACAAAATCCGGTAATTACAAGTGTGCTAAGAATCAATTTTAATTTCATCATGCTGTTAAAGATGGTTAGTGAGAAGTAGGTTTTATTATCGGTTCAAAAATATACTATAATCTATCACTTGGTTGCTTGTGTGAAGAGTTAAATCAACAGATGAAAATGCAATGTCTGTCGTTCATATTTGTGCTAATGATAGAAAAATTTAACATTCGTGTTTATGGAATTCTTTTGAATGAAAAGAATGAAGTTTTGGTGGTTGATGAACTGGAATACAGAATGCAGTTCACAAAATTTCCGGGTGGCGGATTGGAATTAGGTGAAGGATTAAAAGATGGATTGATTCGTGAATGGCAGGAAGAACTTGGTCAACAGATAACTGTTACAGATCATTTTTACACGACCGATTTTTTTCAGCAATCTGGTTTTCATACTAATCAGCAAATCATAAGTGTTTATTATTTGGTGAAACCGGTTGATGATTTTAAAATCCGAATTTCAGTCGAGCCATTTGATTTTGCTGATAGAAATGCAAAAGAAGTTTTATCGTTTCGCTGGCTGAAAGTTGATGAGCAACTAAAAGAACAATTAACTTTTCCAATTGATAAACTGGTTGCCGCATTACTAATTGAAAGACTGAAGAATTAAAAATTTATTTTGACTGTTACATCAATTCAAATCGAGCGCTGCACAATAAACTCTGGTAATTGCGGCCTTCAGTTGAGTTCCTCTTTTTGAATCGCGAATTTTAATTCTTCGTGTTGAGTTCGGAAGGATTTTATAAAAATTCCCAACAGCAAAATCAACCTCTGCACCTTTTTCATTCAGATATGAAACTCTTATTTCAATTGACTCCATCTGATAATCAGTGTTGTTAGTTATTTTTAAATAACCATCATAAATACCTCCAAGAGGTTTCACCGAAAAGCCATCAGTCACCACCCGAAGATTTGCATTTAGGTTTCGTTTTACATTTTCAATTTCAGAGTCGTATGATTTTATGTCGCTTTGTTTTTCAATCAAAGTATCTTTAGTAGCATTTAACTGTAACAGTTCGTTGTATTTTTTTGAAACAATTGCGAGTTCTTTTTTAGTATGATTGTATTCAATCAGAAAATATATTATTATAATTAAAATTAATACCACGACAATAATTTTTGCAATAGATTTCATTTCAAAATTTTAGTCAACAAAAATACTGTTTAAAGAATGCACAAATCTTTTTTTGGGCTTTGTATTCGTCTTTTACTTTCACTTCAAAATTATTAACAAATGAAAAAGGTTTATCTCCTAATCGCCATTCTTGGATTTATTGCTCCAAACATTTTCGTGTTGAACGAATCAATTGAAACAGGAAATGTTTTATTGTGGCTCGACCCGACGGCCACCTTGAACGGAATGTTCGGCAATAGGATCTCAACTGCATTTATAGTTGATTTGCTTTTCGCTGTTTTAGTTTTTTTTATTTGGAGTTATCAAGAATCGAAGAAACTTGAAATAAAAAATGTTTGGATGATTTGGGTACTAACAATGTTGTTCGGAATGGCTGGAACTTTTCCGTTGTTTCTTTTTCTAAGAGAGAAAAAATTAAATTCCTGAAAAACTTATTTCAGAATAGTAAATCGTTTTTCAAAAACATTTTCCTTGCTGTTTAATTGCAACTTGTAAACCCCATTAGTGAGTTCGCTTACATTTATTGAAGCGCCATTAAAATTTCCCTTCTGAACAATTCTACCGAATAAATCAATGACACGATACGATTTTATCAAATCACTGTAGTAATCGTTATTGACTGTTACACTTAAAATTCCTGATGTTGGATTTGGGTAAACGAAAATATCTGCCTCCTCAAAACTTTCATGAATCTGATTCACGCCATTGCTGATGCTATCATCTTCATTATAAAGATTCGGGGATTGATAATAAACGAGAATCGCACTTTCGTTTTGGGGAGTTGAACTTCCCCAGGGTGTAACATTTGTAACCGGAATATTATTTCCATTTGGTGTTCCGCTTGTGTCGGCTGTTTGTCGTCCAACACAAATTACTCCCTGATTGGTTTTGTAAACTCCATAAAAATCGGTGTTGCCTCCACCAGCTTGAGTGAGTGTATCCCACACGCCAACAACAAGCGAAGAATATTTCGGAACATTAAATTGTGAATCGTAAACTCTCACAAAACTATTCCATGCACTAAGTCCACCATTGTTTGGCTTCACCATTTTCTGATAAGCATTTGCAGTTGTAATTGTTCTTCGTCCGACAGCCAACACACACACATCGCCATTGCTGCTGACTTTTAAATTATTTTTTGCCATCTTGGTTGTGTTCACATTTGGCCAACCGGTATTTGGGTCAGGCCATCCATCTAAATTCGGATCAGTATGAGGAGTTCCAAGTGAACCTGTGCCTTCGGCTAACTCCGCCATGTAAGTTGAATTTGTTAGCGCACCATTATTCAATTGCAATTTCCCTAACCACGAAATATGAATGTTGCCTTGTGTGCCTGTAAAATTATTTTGAAAACCATAAGCACTTCCGTTTGAGCTGATGGTATTTCCTTCCCAAAAATTTTCTACATTATTTCCGTGACATCTTGCACCAACTACTAATTTATTATTGGTATAATCTATAGCAAGGGCATCTACATATTGGTCGGGCGTAGAATTTACAGTATCACCTGCCGGAGTTATTTCGTGATACAACCGACTCCACCATTTTAAACTCCCTGATGAATCCATTGCAATTACAGCAGGTTCAAAATCGGGTAAGCCGCCATTTGGCAATACACTTTTAAAATTCATTCCGATATATACATCATTATTTCTTCGATCAATTGTTATAGATGAAGCACCGTAAACAGGAGTCCCCGAAGCAGAATATCCTGTGTAACCCGGGCTAACAGCTGTAGGATTCAATGGGTCGCATGGAGCGTTGAATAAAACATCAAGTGGCCACTTCCCAACTTTTGTTCCACCGTTTTCGTCCGGTTGAGTAAGGTTGTAATCATTTGTTGTCCATGAACGCAAATCACATCGTCCCCAAATTTTCAAAACAATACCACTGAAACTTACTGAATCAATACTGCCAAGCGGATTTGCAGATGCTGGTGTTCCTTTCCATTCTGTTCCGTTAGTTAGCCAATGCGTTCTCCAATTTTCTACTACTGTCCGTTGTCCGTTTTGATTTAAACAATAAACAGCACTCCAATCATAAGCATATGCCTCGCCACTGATGTAATAAACTTTTCCATCACTTGTAACATCCCACGGATGTGCCTCCTTCGCAATTGATTTTGCCCATACCACATTAACCCACGATAGTGCGGTTGGAATTCCATTGATGAAATTGTTGTTGAGTTTTGCAATGATGTAACCGCCATTATTGGTGTCGTTATCGGAAGTGTTACAGCTGATGTATAAATCTCCGGTGGGTTTGTAGGGTTGCGAATTTGTTTTGATGAAACGAATATCTTCAACAGCGCCTTGCGGAAAATGAACGACCTGCAAAATGGTTTGTAAATCTTTTGATAAATGCAAAATGAAACCGTAACGGTTTGTGCCAAGTGAATTAGGAATGGTAGCGGTGTATGTCAGTTGTGTTTGCGGAGCGCCACCAACCCAATCTAAATTATCGGCATAACCAACCACCAGGAAGGTGCCATCAGTAATTTGCATTACATCATAAAAAGTTTCCTTGCCGCCGTTTCCCGCATAAGTGACAATATTTGTTTGAGAATATGAATCAATTGAAATACAAATAGAGATGCAACAGAAAATAATTTTTTGCATTACTGATTTGATTTTGTTGTTCATAGTATAACGGAGATTTTCATTTGCAATAATAGATTTTCAAAATAGTTTTTCTAACTAAATTTAAAACAATGTTGCTAAATCAATTTTTTTTTAGATCGAAATTTTTAATTCTTTACCTTGCACCAAGTAGGTCTCCAATAATTGAATATAATAATTCATTTTGAAATTGAATTTTACTCGCTTGTTTAAAAGATCGAATATTTTATTGGTAGGGTTATTTATCGTTATTCCTTTTTTGTCATTTAAAGAATTAAGCGACTCAGACCTCTCACCAAAATATTTAGCACTTTCAATTCTATTGGCAATTTTATTTGTTGAACTATTTATTTCAGGAGAAAAAATAAATTGTTCAGGAAGCAAAAGGTTAAACTTCTTTATTTTTGTATTTTTTCTATTAGTCGGTTATACGCTAATCAGAATTTTTTCTTCATTGAATTTGGGAGAAGCGTTTTTTGAGTGGTGCAGACTTGCATCTGGTATTTTGCTGTTTATCATTTGCTATTTGATGTTTAAAATGAACAACCAAGCAATTGAACAGGTGAGTTCGTGGGTTTGCATTTCGGTAATTATTTTTTCTTCGATTTCAATTTTTCAAATTGCTTCAGACCTTACTATTTCTTTTCCAAATGGCGAATTTTTATTTGACCGTTACAGATATGCTTCTACTTTGTATAATAAAAATTTTCTTGCGGAAACATTATTCCTCTCACTCCCTTTTGTTTGTTATTCATTACTTAATTCTAATGGAAGAAAAAGAATCATACCGCTTTTTGCTACACTCCTATGTTTCATTTTTATTTTTCTTATAAAAAATTTAACGGTAACACTTGCTTTATTTACTGTAGTATGGATTTATTTCCTTTTGATGAGAAAGGAAATTTTTAAGAGGATTTCCTTTTATAATAAAAAGAAGAAAAGTGGTTTAATATTTTCCGGTTTAATAATTCTGCTGATTGGGTTTTTATATTTTATGAATCTTAAAACAAAAATTCAATCACTTTCTTTAATTGAAGAAACTTCACTTGAAAGCAAAGCAAAATATAACGATGTGAGTGAACGCTTTCTCATTTGGAAGAAGTGTGTGAAAATAATTTCAGACAAACCTGTTTTTGGAATCGGTCAGGGAAACTGGCAGATTCTATATCAGAAATATGGATTGTTTGGAAATGAAAAAATGGATGAGGGTTTCCTGAAAGTTGAACATCCGCATAATGATTATTTAATGCTCTTGGTTGAGGGTGGTATTGTGAACCTGTTTTTATATCTGATGCTCTTCACAATAATTTTATTTCAACTTTTTCATCAAATTAGAAATTCAGGGGAAGGAAGAATGAAACAATTTTTCGCATTCCTTTTTTGCGCTGTAACAGGATTCATGTTCATTAGCTTATTCTCGTTTCCTAAAGAGCGAACTTATTCATGGTTTTTGCTCATGATTATTTTTGCTTTTTCTTTTTTTGAAAAGGAAAAATCTAATATCGAAGAAAGAGGAGATTCTAAAGACAGATTGCTCTACTTATTCTTTTTAATTACAAGTTTATTTTGCACAACTGTTTTTTATTATAGGGCAAAGGGTGAGTGGTATTACAATAAGGCATTGAAGGCGCAGTTTGAAAAGCATTGGTCATTAGAAGAAGAAAATATTTCAGCATCAAAATCATGGTGCTTTCGATTTGATCCTTCATCCGTTCCGTTACAGTGGTATGAAGGCAAAGTAAGATTTAATGAGAGTGATTTTATTACAGCAAAAAACTTATTTCTTGAATCAAATGGATTGAATAAATATTCCGTTCAAATTAAAAATGACTTGGGCGCTGTATATGATAGATTGAATTCGCTTGATTCATCTGAGAGTTATTTTCTTGACGCTTTGAAGTTGAACCCAGATTATGGGGAAAGCATTCTTAACCTTTCAATTTTTTATTTTAACCATAAGAAACAGGAAAAGGCTTATCAAACTTTATTAAAACATAAATGTACAATTCGTCGAAAAGAGTATCGCGATATTTTATTTCCGATTCTTCAATGGAAAATAAAGAATGATTTCCCCGATTTGAATGACAATCAAAAAAAATTAATTGAAATAAAATTCAGTGATGGTGATTACTTGTATAGGAATTTTATACAAGCAAAAGCGACCGATATTGATTATCTAATACTCTTAATTAAAAACCTCAGTAATTAATCTTACATTTATAAAAATTGGGTTATGAAAACTAAATCAACAGCTTGTTTTTTTCTTTTATTTTTTGGTTTTTGTATAAGTAATGTAAACGCTCAATACACTTTCACTTTGAGCCCTGACAGCGTTCACCAAGGGCAAAATATTACAACTACTATTACTGCCGATGCTGATATTTGGGTTGGAGCCACTGTTCAAAACGCAACTTATTATTTAACAAAGAACTGGCAGTTTCTTTTGTATCCTGTTACAGCATCATTTGTTTTTGTAAATGCGCATACAATTCAATTGTCATGGAATTTTTCTTCAGGCGTTGATATTGGTATGTATAAATTTATTTTATATAATCCGCATCCGGTAAATGCTAACAACGAAAAAGTTGAGGGCGAGGATTCTCAAATTGAATTTACAAAACATAAATCCGGCTCAAGAAAAGGGTGTGGTGGACCTTGTCCATTAGAACTTATTCAGGATAGCGCATTTAAAATTCTTTCCGATTGCATTATAGATGGATATGCTTACAATGATTTGAATTTTAATAATCATAAAGACGCCGGGGAACCGGTTCTTCCCAACATTAAATTTTATACTTCTCCTGGAAATACAATTGTACAAACTGATGCGAATGGAAAATATGTTGTTGGGGTAGGTTATGGTCAAACAAAAACAATTTATTACTGTCAGACAAATGGATGGATGTCTTCCCTTCCCACAAATTATTTTAAAATTTTTACTGTTACATCAGACCTGCATAATAAAAACTTTGCAATGCGACCTGATACAACGATTAATTCAAATGGTATATATAACACTCATGGAAATCCCAAATGCAATACTGTTTGCTCGTTTTCTCAACGAATTGACAATACAGGGACAATGACATTTAACAATCTGAAAATTTATTTTGTTAAACCAGCAGGGTATTCAATTTATAGTTATACAACTGGCGGAATTATAAGTGGAGATACTATTTTATGGAAAAATATTACTGTAACAGGCGGGCATTTTAAAAAAGTAAATTTAAAATTAAATATACCTTCTGGCACCGCTCCATTTACAATTAAAACAATTTATTCTTATAACAACATGCAGCACGGTGTATATTTCAGCAATACTCAAACTACTGTTTTAACTCCGACATGCGCTGCAGGAGTTAAGTATGAAGAAATTGAAAACAATTTTATTAATAGCGAGATTGAAATAAAAACATTAGAAACCACGAGTCAAACTAATTCTTCTTCAGAAATGAATTATTTAAACGCGCAATATTCTAACTCTGAACTTCACTTGTTTCCAAATCCAGCAAACAATTTCATTTCTATTACCACACCCGGCAACATTAAAAACAGAAGTGTTTTAATATTTGATTTATCGGGGAAACAAATACTGAAAAAAGTATTCGATGATAATAATTATGAACCGCAGGTTTCATTAACCGATGTAACCGATGGACTTTATCTGATTTGTATTTTGTCAGGCAACAAAATTTTGTATCGAAACAAACTTTCAGTTATTAAACAAGATTAGATCAACTTGCAAATGAAAAATGATTTCATTTTTCTTTAAGCAAGTAAGTTGTTTTCAAATCCAGAAGATTCAACGGATTATTTAAAAAACCTTTTACACGAGGTTGTAAAATGCGCAGCACCTGATCGTAGTAAAGTGGAATAACAGGGGCTTCGTTAATCATTATCTGATCCATTTGCATATAAATTTTATTTCGCTCAATGGCATCGGCAGTTGAAATTGCTTTTTCGTACAGTGCATCATATTGTTTGTTGTTGAAACGAGTGTAGTTGGGTGGTGCTCCATACTTGCTGTAAAACACAGCAAGAAAAGTTTCGGCATCGGGATAATCTGCTACCCAAGAGCCACGAAAAAAATCTGCAGTACCTTTCACTTTCATTTCGGCTATGGCGCGACCTTCCATACTTTCAATTTTTATGTTGATGTTGAGTTCCTTCAACTCATTTACCACGAAATTGCAAATGGCTTCGGAAGTGGGGGAGCAATACAATTTTATTTCGGGCAGGTTTTTTCCATTGGGGAAACCGGCTTCTTCCAATAATTTTTTTGCGCGGTCGGGCTGGTATGAATAACCTGTTACACTATCGGCATTGAAGTATGAAAGGCCGGGTGTAACAAAACCATGCTCAGCAGGCAAGCCGATATTGTTTCGCATGTAAGTCATGAGTTTTTTACGGTCGATGCCGTAAGCAATAGCCTGCCGCACTTTTATATTGGTGAGCGGATTGTGTTCGGGGTCGTGAATTACATTGCAACCAATGTATTCGCAGTTGAGATAAACAGATTTATCAAGCACCATCAGATTGTGATAGCGTGGTTGCAATTCGCCGCGCTTAGTGAGGACATCATCTTTAAACGAAGGATCAACATCAGAAATAAAATCCAACTCGCCCTGTCGGAATTTTAAAAACTCAGTGCTCTTGTTTTCAATGAAGGTGATGTACACCGCATCGAGATAGGGCAGTCGTTTTCCAAGAGAATCTTTTTCAAAATAATTTTCGTTCTTCAACAGTAGCAATGCATCATTCTCTTTCCAGTATTTAAAACGAAATGGTCCTGTGCCAACAGGATGCGCACGAAAATCTTTTCCGTAACGGTCAACTACTTCGTGCGGCACCACTTTGCAATAGGGCATTGTGAGAATGCCCATGATTGGAGCATACGGATTGTTGAGATGAATAATAAAAGTAGAATCGTCGGGAGCAGTGAATGGATTTTCAGGGGTGACTTTTCCGTTAAATATCCACGCACCTTTTGAAACTACTTTCGGATCAATGATTCTTCTGAGCGAGTAAACAAAATCGGCTGCGACAACTTTTCTTCCTTTTCCATTGGGGAAAAGTTCATCGTCGTGAAAGAATACATCGTTGCGTAAATGGAAAGTGTAAGTTTTTCCATCAGCAGAAATTTCCCATCGGGTTGCAATGCATGGAAGTATTTCGAGTTTCTCGTTTAACTGTAACAGTCCGTTGAACAGTAAATTATCTAACCACAAATTTGATTGCACCGCACCAAAAGCCGGATCGAGTGAAGAGAGTCCGTTATAAATATTGAAACGAAAAACCATCAACCCTTCATTCGGATCTGCCTGATGACAGTTGAATAACGGAATGATGATGAATGTTAAAAGAAATAATCGGAGTTTTTTCACAGGTGAAATATTTGATTTTTTAGTTTCATTTTCACCAGCTAAGGTTGATAGTTGTGCGTTGATAGTTGTTAATTGTTGAATAATAAAACTACATTCATCGTTGTAACTTTTAATTGATTTTTCATTCTTTAACATAGAAGGAAAAACGAGCGATTGAAAAAATGAAATTTAAAACCCGATCGAGATTTTTTTTATTTCTATTTATCTTCTGCAGTGTATCAGCATTTACTCCGACTTATATCTGGGTGTTACAGAAAAAAGAAAATGGCATTGCCGTTTACACCCGACCAATGAAGGGTTATAATTTTAAAGAAGTGCGCGTAGTGAATAAAGTAAAATCATCACTGACTGCTATTGTTGCTTTGTTGCTCGACACAAAAAATTATCCGAAGTGGCAATATGGTTGTAAAGAAACTTCAACGCTAAAAGTTTTTAGTGAACAGGAGATTTATAATTATCAGATTACTGATTTACCATGGCCATTAAGTGATAGAGATGTGGTTGCACATTTTTTAGTTACGCAAGATCCCATTACAAAAGTGGTTACCTTTTCAAAAACCGGAATGGAAAATTATATTCCTGAACAGGAAGGGATGGTCAGAGTGTTACATTTTCAATCTATAACTTATCTCACCCCAATAAATAAGGACAGTGTGCAGATAATTTTAGAAATGCATTTGGATGCAGGAGGAAATATCCCGGATTGGGTGGTGAATGAAAATGTGGTAGGCGGACCTTATAGTTCCACTCTTGAACTGACGAAGCGGATTTCACTTTATAATTCTGCTAAACTTTCATTTATAAAGGAGTTGTCTGATTAGATTCTGAAAGCAAAAGATTTCGTGTTTGAAACTTCCTGTTTTCATTCGGAAGAATAATTATATTTACTATTCCAAAAAACTAAAACCATGATAAAAAAATTTTTACTCTCAGCCATGTTTTTATTAATGCTGAACATGACTTTGTTTGCACAAACACCGGCTTCTGATTTTACAATGACCTCGACGGATGGTGCTCAGTTAAAACTTTATTCAACCCTTGCCACAAACAAGACTATCATGCTCGATTTCTTTTTCACTACTTGCGGGTATTGCATTCAATACGCACCAATTATTGATGCTGCGTATGTTGCTCACGGTTCCGGATCAGGAAATTTTGATATATGGGGTATTGATAATGGTGATAACAATTCTTCTGTTGCTGCATACAGAACAGCGCAAGGAGTTTCAAATCCGTGTGCGAGCGGTACAGAAGGCGGCGCAGATGCTGTTACAACAACATACAGCAGCGGCACTTACGGAACCTTTACAGGTTGGCCTACCTATTCAATTGTGTGTCCTGACAAACATGTTTTCTGGGATGTAAATTATCCACCAACACAAACCGGTTTTGATACTTACCTTACTCAGTGTTCAACTGATCACTCAGTAGTTCCATCAAGTGTAACAGCTCCAAAGAATGATATTTACTCAAAAATTTATTCAGCATACCCAAATCCGGCAAATGATTTAACAACACTTTCATTTGGATTGGGTGATGCATCTGAAGTTGTTTTTGAAATTTATAATTTGCTTGGACAAAATGTGATGACCATAAGTGCAGGAACTATTGGAGCAGGTTACCATCAATATGAAATTCCTGTTAACCAACTAACCAACGGAAATTATTTAGTTAAAATGATTGCAGGAAATAATCAGGTTGACAGAGTTCAATTGAGTGTGATTCGTTAAAGTATTTTTTAAAATTTTTTAAAAACCCTGCCAGAATATTTTTTGTCGGGGTTTTTTATTTATAGAATTTAATTGTTGTCTCTAGAATAAAGATTTTAATTTCGTTCGTTCTAAAATTATTTTGTAACAATATGAATTCAAAAAAGAAAATACTGATTGTCGACGATGATCAATTTATTCGTGAACTATTAGTTGGCAAACTCAACGAATATGGTTTCGAAGTTTCCTCAGTGGGTGAAGGGATACTTGCTCTGCAAACAATTCGCGATCATAAACCTGATCTGGTTTTATTGGATATTTTATTACCTGGGCTTTCAGGTCTTGAAACATTAAATGTTTTGCGGGCAGAAGAGTTGGGACCACATCTTCCAATAATTTTGATTTCAAATCTTAATGAACCAGAATTAATAAGAGCAGCAGAAAGATTGGGTGCTGATGATTATTTGGTTAAACCATTTACGGCTGATTTGCTGATTGAAAAAATCAGAAAGATTGAAGGATTTGAAAGTTGATAATTCTTTAACATTGTAAATCGGTTGCGGCATTTATATTTGCAGCGCAATAAAATCAATACAAAACTCAAATGAACCAATTCGTTTCATCTTTTTCTAAACAGTGTAAACAGGCAAAGCTTAGCGATATGCGTTGCATGATGCATTGTTGTAACTGGATGCAAACAAATCGGGAATTTGAATTTTTAGCAGGTAAATAGATAAACCAATCAAAAATAATTCGAAGCCCGATGCCGCAAGCACCGGGCTTTTTTCATTTTAATACTTAATCAAATTATGAACTCGACAACTTTTATCGCCTTAACAGGCACCTTTGTTTTTGCAGTGAGTGGTACACTTGCAGGGGCAAAACGCAAACTCGATTTAGTAGGAGTATGCTTCATTGCTTTTATCAGCGCGTTAGGGGGCAGTACCATTCGCGATATGCTTATTGGGAATTATCCGTTGAGTTGGGTGGCGAACAGCAACTATATCATTATTGTAATTGCCGGTGTGATGTGTGCACTGCTTTTTAAAAGGCGACTGATAAAAATTCCGAAAATGATTTTCATAATTGACAGCATCGGCATTGGCATATTCACTATTTACGGAGTGGAACATTGCCTGGCGCTGCACTTAAATACTATTATATCAATTTTGTTCGGCGTTATTTCTGTAACAGCAGGAAGTGTTATTCGTGATGTGCTCTGTAATGAAATTCCGGTGATACTGCAAAAGGATTTGAATGCGAGTGCAGCAATTATCGGGAGTTCTGTTTATGTTTTATTTTTAAAAACAGGGTGTAACAGTTTGTTTTTTCTTGTTATTTCAATTGCACTCATTGCAATTCTTAGGTTGCTTTTTTATAAGTTCAGATGGTCTCTTCCCGTAATTTCATTATGATTGCATGAAAGAATAAATTTCCGGAAGAAAATTTCTTTAAAAGAAAAAAAAATTAAATCACTGATTTTTTTTGAACGAAGAGTTACTCATATCGCAATTGAAGGAGGGAAGCATTGCTGCTTTTAATTTGCTGATTGACGAATTTAAAGTTAGTGTTTATAATACTGCTTTAGGAATGGTTCAGAATGTGGAAGATGCTGAAGATGTTTCACAGGAAGTTTTTGCAGAAATATTTCAATCAATAAAAAATTTTAAAGGTGAAGCGAAACTCTCTACCTGGATTTATCGAATAGCTGTTACAAAATCGTTAGAGCATTTAAGAAGGAAGAATCGTAAGAAGCGATTTGCATTTGTGCAGAGTTTATTTGGAAATGAAGGTGTTACACCCATAAAGGATATTCCAAACTTTAATCATGCTGGAGCGCAATTGGAAAATAAGGAGCGCTCCAAAGTTTTGTTTGCAGCTATTGAAAAATTACCTGAAAACCAAAAGACTGCTTTTATTCTTCATAAAGTTGAAGGTGTTTCCTATCAGGAAATTGCCGAGATAATGAAAACTTCATTGTCATCAGTGGAATCACTGCAATTCAGGGCTAAACAGAATTTGCAGAAATTGCTTCAGGAGTATTATGATAAAAATGAAAAGTGACCGCAAGTTTTTAAAACAACAATCATCTAATAAAATATGAACACTAAAGAAAAACAGATTCAGGAAACTTTAGAAAGCATTGACTCAATCAGCCGAGCTGAAGTTCCATTCGACTTAGGAAATAAAATTCTTCAACGAGTTCAAAAACAAAATGGAAAAATCAGTTTAATAAAAACTAAAATGATTTGGAGAGCAGCTGCCTGTGTTGTTGTATTAGTAGGGATGAATATTTTTTCGCTGGTTCATTTTAGTAAATCAAAAGTTGAATCATTGGAAAATTCAAACCCGATTGCAACGGAATATTTTTCATACATTACAAACAGCTAAATAAAATTAAAAATGAACGACTCACGATTTCTAAAAATTGTAATAGTCATTTTATTACTCATCAATATTGGATCAATATCCTTTATGTGGTTGCATCATCCACCACCTCCTCCAATGCAGGATCGTGATGCTATGCATTTTTTGATTCATGAATTAAACTTATCTGATGCACAAAAGTCTCAGTTCGAAAAATTGAAGGATGAACATCATGATGGAATGGAAAGATTACAGGATAATGGACGAGATTTTCATAATCGATATTTTGATTTGATTAAATCCTCGTCTGATACAAACACTGTAACACAAATGGCGGATTCAATATCGCTCAATCAAAAGCAAATTGAACTACTTACTTTTTATCATTTCAAAAGTGTCAGAAATATTCTGACTGCAGAACAGCAAAAGAAATTTGATGATTTAATTGGTGAAGCATTACGCAAAATGGCTCCACCACCACATTCTGAAAGAAGATAATTCTCAAAAAAAATTAACTTGACCACACAATTCATTTAATGAAGCATCAGTTTCTGATTTTTCTATTTTCTTTTTCAATGTTCAATGCAATTGCTCAGGAAGCAGTTGGTTTGTTTACTCAAGGTGGTAACTCGTAGAATGGATATGTTTTGTTCGCGCTAAATTTTTCTAAAACAACTAATTATGAAAAAAAAACTGCTCACTCTATTAATTCTTTTTGTATCGCTTAACATTCAGGCCCAGAATTTTTATGACATCAATACCATACAATCCATTCAAATTACATTTTCGCAGAGCAACTGGGATTACATGCTCGACACAGCAACAGCAGGAAACGACAGTTATATTATGGCTCAATCGGTTTCGATTAACGGAACTGTTTTCGATAGCGTAGGAGTTAGGTATAAAGGCAACAGTACCTATAATGCAAGTCAAGTAAAAAATCCTTTTCACATTGAATTAGATACTTATAAAGATCAGGATTATCAGGGTTACACGGATGTAAAACTTAGTAATGTTTCAAAAGATCCTTCTTTCTTGCGCGAAGTTTTATCTTATAAAATCCTGCGTCAGTACATGGATGCACCACTTTCAAATTATTCAACTGTTACAGTCAATGGAACTCTTATCGGACTTTATGTTAGTTCTGAATCTGTTTCGAAAAAGTTTGTGATGCATCATTTCTATTCTAACCAAAATACTTTTTATAAATGCAATCCGATTGGGGGCGCGGGCATGGGAAGCACCGATAAACCGAATCTTGTTTATCTAGGAACTGATAGTTCGCTTTATTATCCTGCTTATGAATTGAATTCTGATTACGGCTGGAATGATTTGATTAAACTTTGCGATACGGTGGCAAATAATGTAAGTGCGATTGAAAAAATGATTGATGTTGATCGCGCATTGTGGATGATTGCTTTTGATAACACACTCGTGAATCTTGATAGCTACATTGGCGGTTTTTCACAGAACTATTATTTATATAAAGATAATTACAATCGCTTTATTCCTGTTGTGTGGGATTTGAATGAATCATTTGGAACTTTCAGTCAGACTGGGACAGTAATGTTGCAAAACACTACTGCAAAACAACAGATGACTCATCTGTTACACCTGAATGATGCCGCCTGGCCGTTGATTCAGAAATTACTTGCAGTGCCAATGTATAAGCGCATGTACATCGCACACATGAGAACAATTCTTGCTGAGAATTTTTCTAATAGTAATTATTACACCGAAGCACAGGCATTACAATCAATTATTAATTCAGCAGTAAATGCCGATCCGAATAGTTTTTTTACTTATGCTCAATATCAAAGCAATTTAACAACCGATGTAAGTAGTGGTATGACAAGCGCTCCCGGATTAACTAATCTGATGAATGGACGAGTGACTTATTTATCCGCGCAGACGGATTTTACTTATTCAACTCCTGCTATTTCTACTGTTACACCTTCAAACGGAAATCCGGTTTTAAATAGTAATGTAACAGTTACTGCATCGGTAACAAATGCAAATTCAAATGCAGTGTATCTCGGTTACAGGTATTCTGTTGAGGCGCCTTTTATCAGAGTGCTCATGTATGATGATGGCGCTCATGGCGATGGTGCTTCGGGCGACAATGTTTTTGGTGTTGCGATTGGTGTTAATTCTACTTTGATTCAATACTACATCTATGCTGAAAATAGTAATGCCGGAATGTTTTCACCTGAGCGTGCCGAGCATGAATTTTATTTATTGAATGCAACTGCCCCAGCAATAACTGCAGGTGAACTGGTGATAAATGAATTTATGGCGAGAAATGTAGCGACTGTAACAGATCAGAACGGGCAACATGACAACTGGATTGAATTGTATAATAACACCTCGAATTACCTGAGCTTAAATAATGCTTTTCTAAGCGACGATAATCTGAATCCACTGAAATGGGATTTTCCTGAAAATGTTACAGTTGCTCCGCACGGTTATTTAATTGTTTGGGCCGATGAAGATTCATCACAGAGCGGTCTGCATTCAAACTTTAAACTATTATCATCAGGCGAAAGAATCATTCTTTCTTATGCAGGCGGATATGTGGTTGACAGCATTTCATACGGTGCTCAAACAGCGGATATGTCTTACTTGCGATGTCCGAATGGTACTGGGTCATTTGAAACTTATTATCCGTCATTCAACGGGGTAAATTGTTTGTTTAATTCTGTTGAACAGATTCAGCAAAATGATGTTTCTATTTATCCGAATCCGACAAACGGAAATATTTTTATAAATAACGGTAATGAAAAAATTGAATCGTTAATCATTTACAATTCAATCGGGCAAAATATTTATGAAGTAAAAAATATGAATGATTCATCAATGGAAATTAACCTTTCTGCATTTTCAGCAGGTTTTTATATGATTGAGGTAAATCATTCCTTCAGAAAAAAAATAATCAGAAACTGATAAATAATTCTTAACGGCACCGCAAGTTTTCATTACAAACATCATCTAATAAATCATAACCAATCAACCTCAAAACCTTTTTCTGAATGAAAAAAATACTAAACACGATCCTTTTTCTAAGTGTAACAGTTCAGTTTTCAACTGCGCAGCTTAGTCCTGCAATAACTTCATGGTTGCAAAATACAACAGCCGTAGGAAGTTACTACATGAGTGGTAACTCAACTGCTGTTACCAATAGCATATTGGTAAATTGTCAGTCAGTTCAGTATTCAACCAATAATGTTTACATATCTACGAAAGGTATTCCTTCCTATCCAACAGGACCATTTTTAGATGGCAATCCATCACAGGCATCAGATCAGAATGCCATATTTGAATTTCCATTATCTCCTGTTCAAAATACAGGAACTGTTACAGCAACAACGGGTGGTGACATAGGTGTTTTTATCAATGGTGTTGCATTGTTTGATTACAGAGATGGCGTTGCATGGAATCCTACAACAAATGCGTTATGTGGAGGTCCAGGTAATCCACCATGCCCAGGTGGAATGGGAGCAACTCAAGATTGGAACAGAGATGCTATACCCGCTGAAAAACCTGGCTTCGATTGTTCTAAAGGACATCCGGCAATGGGCAATTATCATCATCATCAAAACCCAAGTGCATTTAAACTTGACTTGAGTGTTATTTCTACAGTTTGTAATTTGTATGATGCTGATGGATTATATGTTATGGATAGCACTGCTCATTCACCACTGCTTGGTTATGCATATGATGGCTTCCCGATTTATGGAGCTTATGGTTATCAAAATACAAATGGAACCGGTGGTATTGTTAGAATGAAATCATGCTATCAATTAAGAAATATTACAACGAGAACTACTGACCCTGCAGGTAATATTGTTACAGCGGGGCCAGATGTGAGTACAACCTATCCGCTTGGTTATTTCAGAGAGGATTATGAGTTCGTGGCTCATCCATCTGATCCAAGTTATTTAGATGTTCATAATGGAAGGGTTTGTGTTACACCTGAATATCCTTTAGGCATCTATTGTTATTTCGCAACTGTTAATGCCAATTGGAATTCTGCATATCCGTATGTAGTAGGTCCTACATTTTATGGTGTTTATGCAAACAGAAAAGTAACTTCAATAACAGAATCTACTACCACTTATACTCCATCAACTTCTTCAATAAGCAACAATGATTTCAATCAATTGAAAGTGTCAGTATTTCCAAACCCGGCGAATGATTTACTGATAATTCAGGCGGGCAATTTATTGACGAATGATCTTGATGTTCAGTTGTTTGATTTGAGTGGAAAATTGGTTGCTAAATCAAAAATCAATAAAGGAAGCACCATTGCTTTTTTTGATGTTAAAACTGTTTATGAAGGAACATATGTTTTAAAAATATCAAACGGTGATAATCAAATTACTCAAAAAGTATTTCTTAAAAAGGAATAATTTGTTGAATGATTCTTCTACTAAAAAATAACTTAAAGCAGTTTGAAATCTTATGAAAGTAAAACTGCTTTTTATTTTTTATTTTTTGCTTGGCGTGAATTTATTTGCTCAACAGATTGCAACAACTAAAATTATTTTCAATCCTGTTTTCAATTCTGTTCCCATTATAATTGAAAACAAAAGTTATCGCCTTAACCAAAATGATTCGATAATTTTTGAAACACTGAGATTTTATGTTTCAGATTTTCAGTTGCTGAAAAATGGAACGGTAGTTTTTACCGAACCAAATAGTTTTCATCTGATTGATTCTGATGATAAAAATTCATTGCAATTTTTACTTAGTAAAAAAATGAATATTGAGTGTGATGAAGTGAGATTTAACCTCGGCATCGACAGCATCACAAATGTTTCCGGTGCAATGGGTGGAGATTTAGACCCGACAAAAGGAATGTACTGGACCTGGCAAAGCGGTTACATCAATCTGATGCTGGAAGGCAGAAGCAAACTTTGCACTTCGAGAAATAATGAATTTCAATTTCATCTTGGTGGTTATCAATTTCCATACAATGCTATTCAGCAAATTGATTTGAAGTTGAAGACAAGTGAAACGATTGAAATTAATTTTGATTTGAAAAAATTTTTCGACTCAATAAAATTAGCAGAACAAAATCATGTGATGTCGCCAAATGAACAAGCGATAATTTTTTCGAAGTCAATAGCAAAATGTTTTTATATCAATCAATGATGAAACAGACATTTTTTGTTATTGTGGGTCTGTTTTTTTCTGCTTTCATAATTTCAACCAAATTATTTACAGTTCCTGAACACTGGCCAAAGCCGGTTTATGATTTTACAAAAAATCAATTAACTGAAAATAAAATTTTGTTAGGCCGAGTATTGTTTTACGAGCCTGCGCTTTCACGCAACAACATTATTTCGTGCGCTAGCTGTCATTCACCCTTCTCGGCTTTCACTCACATTGACCATGCACTCAGTCACGGAATAAATGATAGCATTGGAAATAGAAATTCCCCGGCACTCATGAATCTTGCATGGGAAAAATCTTTTATGTGGGATGGTGCTGTAAATAATTTGGATATGCAACCGCTTTCACCAATTTCAAATATGGCTGAGATGGGAAGTTCAATTAAATCAGTAGTTGAAAAACTGAATGCATCAAAAATGTATCGCAGATTATTTTACAATGCATTTGAAGATTCTTTGGCGACAGGTGAAAAAACTTTGAAGGCACTTTCACAATTTCTTTTGACTCTTGTGAGCGCAAATTCAAAATACGACAGCGCAATGAATCACGAAACAAATTTTACGGCTCAGGAAGAAAATGGATATAAGTTGTTTCAGAAAAATTGTTCATCATGTCATAAAGAACCACTTTTTACAACTAACGATTTTGCAAATAATGGATTATCACTTGATCCTTTTCTTAAAGATATAGGTAGAACAAAAATCACTTTGAATTCCGACGACTCTTTTAAATTTAAAATTCCTACTCTAAGAAATATCGAATACACCTATCCATATATGCATGATGGTCGTTTTAAAAGATTGGCTGAAGTAATAAATCATTATACGAATGACATTCATTCATCTTCAACTTTAGCAACTCAACTTCGTGAACCTATTCTTCTTTCTTCAAATGAAAAGGTTGATATAATTGCCTTTTTACTTACTCTTTCTGACAAATCATTTGTGTTTAATAAAAATTTTCAATATCCGAAAGAAGTATTTTTTCAGTAAGACAATTTTTTGAATAAAAAATACTTGACGAAGTTAAATATCTCTACTTCAATTTCTTTCTTGTGGTTAATAATTCTTTCTTCCTGTAACAGTCATTCGTATGGTCATTCACAATTCCTGTTGCCTGCATAAAAGCGTAACAGATAGTGGAGCCGCGAAATTTAAAACCGCGCTTACCCATATCATTACTCATGGCATCGCTTATCTCGGTTTTTGCAGGAATATCGTTCATGGTTTTTCGATTGCCGTCAATTGTTTTTCCATTGGAGAAACTCCATACATACTTTGCAAACGAGCCAAACTCTTTCTGTAGCTGTAAAAAAATCTTAGCATTATTTATGGCAGCTTCAATTTTTAACCGGTTACGAATAATACCTGCATCTTGCATCAGCGAATCAAATTTCTTCTGATTGAATTTTGAAACTGTTACAGCATTAAAATTGGCAAAAGCTTTTCTGAAATTCTCTCGCTTCTTTAAAACAGTAAGCCAGCTTAAACCCGCCTGAAAACTTTCAAGTACTAAAAACTCAAACAACAATTGATCATCGAACAACGGAGTTCCCCATTCTTCGTCGTGATACTTTATATAAATTTCCTGATTGCCTTTCAGGCACCAGCCACACCGTGTTTTTTCTTTCATCGTAATTCAGTTTTTGAATTAAGTCAAAGGTGAATTCGAAATTTGAATTCTGCAATTGATATTGATTCAACGGATACAATTATATTCGACACCTCAATAAAAACACTTAATGAAAAAAATAATTTTCACCTTACTCTCCCTATTCACAGCTGTTGGAGTTTTCACCAGCAACCCATTATTCGCGCAGCAACAAAAAATGACTCCTGAGTTATTATGGAAACTCGGCCGTGTTAGCGGTGAAGCTGTTTCACCCGATGGTAAACAGGTCATATACGGTGTTACCTATTACGACATGGTTAAGAACAAGGGTGAGCGCAATCTGTATTCGATGAGTACCGTATCAGTTTCTAAAACTGATAAAATGAAAGGAGCGAACACAACCGTTACACCTGTGCAGATTACTGATTCGCTCGGCAGCGAGAGTGGTGTTCAGTATCTTTCAGCTACACGAATTGGATATATTTATAAAGGGCAGTGGTGGGAAGCAGATGTTACAGGGAAGAATGCAAAACAGATTACAAATATTGAAGGCGGTATTTCAGTTGGGAAAGTTTCACCTGATGGCACTCATTTTTTATATGCGCACGATGTGAAGATTGACCAAACCATTCAGGAAAAATATCCTGACCTGCCTAAAACAGATGGAGAAGTTTATACCGATTTAATGTATCGCCATTGGGATAGCTACGAAGATGGCTACTACTCACATATTTTCTGGACGACTTATTCAGCCATGAAAATGGGAGAGGGGCATGATATAATGTCAGGAACAAAATTCGATTGTCCGCAACAGCCAATGGGTGGCGCTGAAGATGTGCAGTGGAGCAATGATGGAAAAAAAATATTTTATGTATGTAAAAAGAAAATAGGTAAGCAATATGCGCTCAGCACCAATTCCGAAATTTATGCTTACGATTTAACGGCTAACACCACCACTAATTTCACTGATGGAATAAATGGATATGACACCAATCCTGTATTCTCACCTGATGGAACAAAAGTTATCTGGCTCAGTATGGCTCGAGATGGATATGAAGCGGATAAAAACAGAATCATGTTGTATGATTTTAAAACCAATCAACGAATTGATTTAACAAAAGATTGGGACGAGAGTGCTTCTTCATTAATCTGGAGTAAGGATGGAAAAAATATCTTTTTCACAGAAGTTTATCAAGCTGTTGAAACTGTAATTCAAATCACACTCCCACCTGTGATTGCTGAAATTTCGATGAAAAATTTTCGTAGGTTCACTGATGTTGACTGTGATGTAAATGCAATTATTGGAATAACTGACGACGCATTAATTGTTAGCCGTTGTGATATGAATCATGCTTCCGAAATTTATAAACTTGGTTTTGAAGGAGGTGATTTTAATGATTTTACTCCGCTCACTACGGTGAACAAAGCAGTTTACGATAATCTCGCAATGGGAAAAATTGAAAAGCGCTGGGTGAAAACAACCGACAACAAGCAGGAACTCGTGTGGGTGATTTATCCGCCGAACTTCGATGCAACAAAAAAATATCCAACACTTTTATATTGTCAGGGTGGACCGCAAAGTGCAGTGTCACAGTTTTATTCTTTCCGTTGGAATTTTCAATTGATGGCTGCTAATGGTTACATAATTGTTGCACCGAATCGTCGTGGTTTGCCGGGCTTTGGTACGAAATGGAATGAGGACATAAGTAAGGATTGGGGCGGTCAGGCAATGGATGATTATCTCTCTGCCATCGACAGCATTTCGAAATTACCATTTGTAGATGTTAACCGCCGGGGATGCATTGGCGCGAGTTACGGCGGCTATTCGGTTTACATGCTTGCCGGAATTCATAACGGACGATTTAAAACTTTTATTGCGCACGATGGTGTGTTCGATTTGCAGAGCATGTACTTAACTACCGAAGAAATGTGGTTTGCCGATTGGGATATGGGAGGAAGTTTCTGGCAGAAACCAATGCCTGTTACATACACCAAATTTAATCCTATTAATTATGTAGATAAATGGAACACTCCAATGTATGTTATCAGCAACGATTTAGATTATCGCGTGCCATTCAATCAGGGGCAGGAAGCATTTCAGGCTGCACAGTTGAAAGGTATCAAGAGTAAATTTCTTCACTTCCCCGACGAAGGGCATTGGGTAATGAAACCGCAAAACAGTTTACTATGGCAGCGCGAATTTTATAGTTGGTTGGATGAAACTTTAAATCCGAAAACACCAGAGGAATAAAAACTTTGTTGTCATTGGTTAATGCTTGTTGGTTCGAGACAGAACAGGGGGGAGGAAGGGTTGCCGGCAACGGAATAGAAATAATTTTTCGAAAGTGTAACAGTGCTTTAATAATTGCAATTGTTTTATTTAATTAGCATGACCAAACCCAAAAACACATGAAAAGAATTTTAATTTTTCTATGCAGCTTGCTACTCGTCACAATTGTAGCATGTAAACACAATGAATTAACTAATCCGTTTTCAGGTGGTAACGATGTGTTAAAGCAAAAACAAAATACGGTTGAAGTGCCGGTAGGAGATCCATTCGCCAAAGAAGATATAGATAACCTGGTGATCAAATTTTTATATGAGAAAAACGATTTCAAATGGGAGTGGGTCGATATAAAAACTTTATGGAGCGCCTTACAGGAAGGGGAGCACACCGTTGCTATTGGTTATAAACCTTACAGCATTGGTGATGTGAATGCCATCATCCATACTATTAATATTAAAAGCACAGAATGGAAAAATGTGCATGATGCAATTATTAAATTGGTGCTGGATGGATTAAATAAAAACGGAGCAAGTGTAACAGCCAAAGATATTATTGTTGAAGACGATCAGGTGCTGCCGATTATTACTTTTCATTTAACTGATAAAGATGTACTGACTGCATTGTGTAATTTAGAAAATATCCGGTACATCGAACCGCTTGATTACTGGCCGTATCAAATTGAACGATCAGCATCTGGATGCAGTGCTTCCACAACGGCTTTAGATGTTACAGATTATTCCACTACAACTCCTGCTTGCATTGTTCCGTGGAATTATAATTCAGTAAACATTCCAACTGCATGGAATACTGCGCAAGGCGAAGGAATTACTATTGGTGTAATCGATGCAGGTATAAGCAGCACTCAACCATTACTTGGAGCGCAGTTTACAAATGGCTATTCTAATAACAACCGGACTGTTACAACCGGATATACTTACGGAACCAGTGCCTATACTTCGTGCACGCATGGAACCAGTATGTGCGGACTTGCTACCGGCCCGCGCAATGATCAAAATGCTGTTACAGGTGTTGCTTATAAATCGAGTTTGTATTTTGTAAGAGCATGTTACGATGTTGTGCTTGATGAATCTGCTGAAAAGTTAGGAGTAAAAAATGCATTGGTTCTAATGGGTAACCGACCTGATGTAAAAATTGTAAGCATGTCGGTTGGTTATCCGTTCAGCAGTAGTGTTTTATATGATGGTGTTACTTATGCCTACAATAATGGTAAAATGCTTTTTGCCGCTGCCGGCACTTCCTATAGTTGGACATCGTGGTGGGGTGTAATTTATCCTGCTAATTATTCGCAGTGCAATGCCATTACCGGAGTAAAAGAAAATAATGTAACCTGCACAGTATGTCACGATGGTAGTCAGGTTGATTTTACAATTCCAATGGAGCGCAATTCAAATTCAAACCGCAATTCGTTGTCGTTGCCATTTTCGGGTATTACACCTACTTATATAGGTGGAAGTTCCTGCGCCACTGCTACTGCTGCCGGAATTGCAGCCTTAGTTTGGAGTGCAAAACCTTCCATCACCCGTGAGCAGGTTTTTAATTGTTTGAAGAGCACTGCGCAATTTGCCAATAACCCAAACTCAAGTACTGGTTACGGAAATTTAAATGCAAGTGGTGCTGTAAACATGGCGCTCACCCAGTAGTAGGAATTTTTTTTTGATATTGCTGATAGAGAAAAAATTAATTTTTTTCCAGCATTGTAATTTAAAATCTGTTACACTTGTACGGATTTTTTTATGAAAATAAATAGTGCTTACAAAAAAATATTTTTCACAAAAAGCTTTGAAATGTGAAATCGTTGATAATATCTTTGTGATATCAAATTAATATCAAACAAAAATTTCACAAATCATGGTTCACGAAAAAAATCTTAAAGCTCCTTCAGGTTATTTAATGCTGCTGATTGCTTTAGTTTCATTAGGCGCCGCAGTCATTTCGCTCATTCTGGAAAATCCGTTTGTCGGGGTTTCGTTAATGTTGTTGTTTGCATTTATCATTCGCGGATTATTTATCGTTAACCCGAATGAAGCGAAGGTGCTCACGCTGTTCGGTAAATATGTGGGTACTGTAAAAGACAACGGCATGTTGTGGGCAAATCCGTTTTATCTGCGTCAGAATATTTCGTTGCGAGCACGAAACATGAATGGGCAATCATTGAAGGTGAACGACAAAATCGGAAACCCGATTGAAATAGCTGCTGTAACAGTCTGGAATGTGAGCGACACTGCCAAAGCATCGTTTGAAGTAAACGACTTCAATCAGTTTGTGTTGATACAGAGCGAAGCTGCAGTTCGTCATCTGGCAGGAACTTATCCTTACGACAATTTTGAAGATGATCATGCCTTGCTTACACTCCGTGGTGGTGGCGATAAAGTGAATGAAGTTCTGGTGGCAGAATTAAATGAGCGACTCTCCCAGGCGGGAATTGTGGTGAGCGAAGCGCGTATCAGTCACTTAGCTTATGCTCCTGAAATTGCAGCGGCCATGTTACAGCGCCAACAGGCAACAGCAGTTGTGTCGGCAAGAAAACAAATAGTAGAAGGTGCAGTTGGCATGGTGGAAATGGCGCTGATAAGATTATCGGAAAAAGGAATAGTGAATTTAGATGAAGAGCGCAAAGCAGCCATGGTGAGCAACCTGTTGGTAGTATTGTGTGGCGATAAAAATGTTAGCCCGGTCGTGAATACCGGAACACTTTATAATTAAACTGGTAACCTTCTAGATTAATTTAATGCCTGCTGAAAAAAAAGCATTTGTGCTGCGCATCAGTCCCGACACGCTTAAAGAGTTGGAGAAGTGGGCGAATGATGAATTCAGAAGTCTGAATGGTCAAATAGAATTTCTGTTGCAACAGGTATTAATTGAAAGTGGTAGAAGTAAGAACACAAAGAAGAAATAATTATTTTTACAAATAAATAACTCATTAAAATGAAATCACTTCAGTTGCTCGTTGTCTTTTTTCTGATAGCAATATCAATTGCTGAAACCTCTAGTGTACAAGCACAATGCTTTGTTAACTGTACTTCTCAAACCACTGATACACTTACTTTCAGCGCAACGGGCTGTAGTGTTGGAAGTTATGGCTGCTCAACTTTCGCTAATTCATTCTGGTTGTCGGGAGCCGGGCAAACTGTTACAGTAAATTTTGTGCAACCACAATTTCATCCTTCCATCAGAGTATGGGGAATGAACGACGATGATTCAGCACTGATTTCAGTAAACGGAAATGCATACCCATTAAATTCAGGAACTGCTTCTTATAATCCAAAAGTTGTTTGCGGTGTATCACCGGGACCCGATGGAATACTATTTTACAATGGGAATTTTTTTGGTGCCAATACTAACCTGGATGGAAATTACTCGTATCAGAACATTACAATCAATTCAACCGGAGTTAATACTGTTACAGTTACCGGAATCAGTGGAGCGGGATGGGGAATTTTCGGAGCTTCAGTTAATTGTTCTGCAGGTGAGGGCATTCATGATTTCGACAACTCGGCTTTTACAATTTATCCTAATCCGGTTTCTTCGTTATTGACTATAAAGAACGAACAAGGTCTTCCTGTGTTAGTTTCAATTTCTGATGTAACAGGAAGAGAACTTCTTCAACAAACTTTCAATCAGCAGGCTTTCAATGCCAATCTTTCTTCTTACGCCGATGGTTTGTATTTTATAAATCTGAAATCAGAAAACAAAACTGTTACACACAAAATTGCTGTTCAGCATTAGCTTTAAAAACTCTTAAAATTTTTTACACCTAAAACCCGAATTAAAATGGCAAGAACAAACACTTATCTCAACTTCGTTCGCAATACTGAAGAAGCATTTAACTTTTACAAATCTGTTTTCGGTGGTGAATTCAGTGGCAACGGCATTGCACGGATGGGAGATGTACCTGCTATGGAAGGCATGCCACCAATGGCGGATGCCGATAAAAATTTAATAATGCACATTGAATTGCCAATAGTTGGCGGTCATGTTATTATGGGAACCGATGCGCCCGAGTCAATGGGTTTTAATGTGAATTTGGGAAACAATGTTCACATCAGTCTTGAACCTGACACTCGCGGTGAAACAAAAAGATTATTTGATGCACTTTCTGAAGGCGGAAAAGTGACTATGGAATTGTAGGATATGTTCTGGGGTGCTTACTACGGAAGTGTAACTGATAAATTTGGTATTCAATGGATGGTGAACTGCACTGAAAAAAAATAAAAATTTGGGCCTGAGTTATATTGGTTCGTTTCTTGTCATGAGTTCAGTACAAAAAAATCAAACAAAAAATGAAAACAACCTTTATCGGCTTATGCTTACTCAGTTTCGCACTTTCCGGAGCAAATGCCCAAAGTACCACCAATACAAATAAAATGTCGCCAAATAAAGTGCCTCCTACCACAACTGCTCCCAAGCAAACGACACCAACAAAAACGACAACAAATACTACTACATCTAAACCAACAACTACGCAAACAGCACCTGAAAAAACAGAAGTAAATGCGCCTGCTGTTGTTAAAACCAAATTCAGCGCTGCTTATCCTGCTGTGAAAGAGGCAAAGTGGTCAACAAATAAGGCGGGTAATTACATTGCCACATTCAAAGAAAATGGAAAAGCAATGCGTGTAGTTTACAAAGCTGACGGAAGTTTAATTCGCACCTGGAAACAGATAGATGAAAGTGCATTGCCACAAACGGCTAAAGATTATTTAAGTAAAAATTATGCAGGTCAGAAAATTACTGAGGCAGGAACCTTGCAAGGTGCTAACAATGGCCCTATTACCTATGAAGTAAAGATTGGCGACAAAAAATTAAAATTCGATTCAAAAGGAAATTGGGAAGGTGGTGAAAAACCAAATACTAAACCGACTTCTAAACCAGAAGTGAAACCAGCGCCAAAAACAATATCAAAATAATTTCAATTATTAAAGGGGGTTTAAATTTGAAGCGGGGCAAGCAATTGTCTCGCTTCTTTTATTTTGTACTTTTCAATTTCAGTTTATATAAAATTTAATGAACGATTTAAAACAGATGGCATACAAGTGGTTCGATGCGTTTAACAATCACGATTTAAAATCATTGCTCGAATTATATGCGGATGATGCGGAACACTACAGTCCAAAATTAAAAATTCATCAACCTGAAACAAATGGATTGATAAAAGGAAAGGCTGCCCTGCACTTATGGTGGACTGATGCATTTGAACGATTGCCGCTGTTACACTATGAAATAATCAGTATTATGGCTGATAATGAAAAAGTTTTTATGGAATACACCAGGCAGACACCAGGCGAAGATGATTTAAGAGTGGGCGAAGTGCTTATCGTTGCCAATGGAAAAATCAGATCATCGCGGGTGTATCACTCTTAGTATTTTGCCGAATTAATTTTCATGGACATACATCAACATTTTATTATTCATAAACCTTATGGTTATCTCAGTCAGTTTGTATGTCCGTTAAAAAAGAAAAAGCTGTTGGGTGAATTGTATGATTTCCCAGAAGGGACAATGGCAATTGGTCGGTTAGATGAAGACAGCGAAGGATTACTGCTATTAACTACTGATGGCAAGATGAGCGAATTAATTCGTAGCAGAAAAATTGAGAAAGAATATTATGCGCAGGTTGATGGTTTGATTAATGTTGAATCCATTGCGAAATTAAAAGCGGGTGTTGAAATTGGGACTGAAAAAGGAAAATACTTGACATTGCCGTGTAATGCATTTGAACTAAACCCCGCTCCTGTTTTTCCTTCACGAATAAGAAAGATTAGAGACGACCGACACGGACCTACAAGTTGGGTTTCTGTTACACTTACTGAAGGCAAGGAGCGACAAGTACGAAAAATGACTGCGGCAGTTGGCTTTCCAACACTTCGGCTAATTCGCATTCGTATCGGAGAAATTTATTTAAATGATTTGGCATCTGGTGAGGTGATAAAGGCAGAGCGTTTAAAATTGAATTAATATTTTAACTCATAGTATTATTGTGATAAAGTATTGATTCATCAAATAACAAAATGGAGCAAGTGAATGATATTGTAATTAAACCGAAGAAGCACCGGAAATATTTCGGATTTGTGGTATCGCTTTACCTGCTCTATACATTTTCCAATGAAATTTATTATCACATTGTTAATAGTCATCCATTCACTTTATCAATTTTAATAAGTGTAACAGTATATACTGCCTTGGCAATATTTTGTCTTTCAACAGTAATTTTGATTTTGAATCGCATACTTAATAAAGACCCTGGACTTACTATTAACAAAAAAGGAATCATTGACAATTCAAGATTGCTGGCAATCGGTGAAATAAACTGGACCGATATAACAGAAATAAATAACAACAAAATATTCTTTGACGATTGTATTATGCTAAAAGTTAAAAACCCACAGCATTACATCAGCAAACAAACTGGGCTCCTAAAAAAAATACTACTCACCCTTGAAAATAAGTATTACGGCTCTCCTGTAAATATTTCATCTAGCGGATTAAACATTAAGGAGAAAGAATTATTCAGTCTCGTACATAAAAATTATTTGCTGGCTCAGGTTAATATTCGCACTGTTGATTTGCAAAGAGAGAAAGCAGTTATTCAGCAGGAGAAAACTGAATTGCTCGACTCTATTAATTATGCGAAGCGAATTCAAACTGCTCTGCTTCCATCCCTAGAAACCATTGAAAAGTTATTAGGCGATTGTTTTATTCTTTATCGTCCGAAAGATATTGTGTCGGGTGATTTCTACTGGGTGAATATAAATAAGGAGTGGGTATTTTTTGCTGCATGCGACTGCACAGGCCATGGAGTCCCAGGTGCACTTATGAGTATCGTGTGTAACAATATTCTGAACCGTGCGGTGAAAGAATTCGGGTTAACTGCACCTGCTGAAATTCTTGATAAAGTTGCATCTCTATTAATTGAAAGTATAGGAACTGATGGCGAAGTAAAAGACGGAATGGATGCAAGTTTAATTGCCTTTAACAGAACTACGCGTGAACTCTATTGGGCAGGTGCAAATAATCCATTGTGGATTGCGCGTGAGAATACTGTTTATGAATTATTAGAATTTAAAGCCGATAAGCAACCCATTGGTGTTTACGAAAACAGAATTCCTTATACCAATCATAAAATAGAAATTAAGAAGGGAGATATTCTCTACCTGTTCAGCGATGGATATGCAGATCAGTTTGGCGGCCCGAATGGAAAGAAACTTACCCGCAAAAGATTCAAAGAATTACTGATGCAGCAACGAGATGTTACACTTCACGAACAGAACAATCATCTGTCTCAATTTCATGATGAGTATAAGGGGAACACCGATCAACTGGATGATATATTGGTAATGGGCGTGCGAATTGAACATTGATAATCGAAGGTGTAACAGTCCTTTACTTATTACTATTTAAGACCCCATCTGAAAAACTAATTGCTGATGCACATTCGCCGTTCCTTTTTCGATGTACTGAATATCCTCGGCGCCGCCAAATATTAATGCAGGAACAAAAAAGAAAACTTCATCAACCAGCAGGTAATCCAGCTTTTCAATCGCCGCTTTAAATAAATTTTTGCGAAGGATAGGTTCGGTGTATTCATCATTGGTAATATAATCTTCGAAGAAAAATTTAAGCGAATACGATACATAATCAGTGCAAACCTGAATGCGACGATAATGAATATCAACCACACTCACATCTTCGTCTGTATCACTTATGCGTCGGTAATAATAAATATCGCCAAAACCTGAAATGAGAATCGGAATGCGTGACCAGTCATTTGCTCTGCCTAACCAAATGCCCAACTCTTCGCCATACCATTCAGGATTAATCACCTTTATCATTCCGTTTCCGTAGTTACCAAAACCATATTGTTTCCAGAAAGAAATTAAATCTTCCGGAAGTTTATCTTTAAAAAACGAAATTGTTTTTTCATCAGGTTTTTCTGCATCAGGAGGAGCAGGAAAGAGCGAAAGGAATTTACCGAAATCGGTCATGCGCGAGGTGATATTTAGGGGTTACAAATTTATTGGTCAGAAATAACCATAACAAAAATCGAATTTCAAAACGAGCCATACTTAAATTGGAATTTAAGTACAGAAATATCCTGATTATATATAATAAAAAAGATAATTGCCAGCTCCAACAGCAATGGTTTCATCGTTTAATAGTTTGATTACACAACCGTAATCAGAAGAAAAATTTTAAAACCAAAATTAGTTATGAAAAAGTATAGGCAGATTTTCGCCACATGTTTCCTTATCATGGAAAAATCATCAGGGAAAAAGAAGGGGCGGTTTGTGGCATTTCGTAAAAGAAAGCACAGCAACCAAATTGTTAAAGCACACAAGCGTTTAGATGGAATGGTTCAGAAAGATACTGAAAAGGGTGCGGTTATTAATTAGGGCACAATTGCTCATCAGTTATCAGCAGTTGAAATGAAAGCAGCTATATTAACTAAAGAAACAATGGTGAGTAAATACAACCAACAGTTTGATGCCGCCGCCGCCACCAAAAATGCATTTGAAGCACAAAATGATGTGGTGCATAAAATGAATGTGTAGTTATTAAAAGGTGGTGTAAACAGTTTGGCAAAGACTCAAGCGAACTGGATCAATTAAGTGGCAAAAGCAATCGCCCTAAGTTCAAACCTAAAACTCCATAGCACACAATTACTATTGTAATGCTTAAAGTTAAAGAGCAACTCTGAATGGGTTATGAGTTGCCCTTTTTTTTATGAAGTAATTACTGCAGATTGTTAAACTGTTAAATGTCTCTTTCTTACATCTGTAATAAGCACACAAATGGTTAAAATTATTTACCTATTGTTTATCAACCTTGAACAATTATTTTTGTCCCCCTTAAAGGAGGTAACACACATGTTAATCATCGACACACGCGAAAGCGAATCATTAGACAAAGCTTTAAAAAAGTACAAAAAGAAATTTGAGAAAACTCAAACAATTAAAGAACT
>JBBQJW010000012.1:0-114774 GCA_038326325.1 Chitinophagales bacterium
GAATCTTTACAGTTGCAGTGCACGGTTGAATTGGACAGCAACACCAACTGCTTCTTATTACAAAGTGCGCTATAAAATTTCAGGAACAACAACATGGAGTACGGCAATAAATGTCGGCTCAGCATTGTTTTATGATTTCACAGGACTGGCTTCAAACACCCTTTATAATTTTTCAGTTGCGGCCTTTTGTGCCAGTAATCAGAATTTAGGATGGAGGACGAAAAGTGGAAAGACGCAAATTTGTACCGCTCCCATCAGTCCGACCGTTACAGCCTTGACCAACACAAGTGCAACAATAAGCTGGAGCAGTGCCTGTTCTCCTGTGAATTTTCTTTTTCGCTACAGAAAGACAGGAACAACTGCATGGACAAATATCACAACCACAAATACAAGTGTTACACTCACAACTTTAATTGCGGCAACACAATATGAATATCAAGTACGGTCAGGATGCGGCACAGGAATCAATTCTGCTTTCTCAGCATTAACAACCTTCCAAACTGCACCGAGATTAGAAGACACAGACACTGAAACTGCATTCAACATTTTCCCGAATCCGAATGGCGGAAGCTTTATATTGGAGCTTCCGGCAATAAAAGATGAATCTGAGATTTCGATTTACAACATCACGGGTCAACTGATTTATCATTCAGTGATTACTGCAAATGAAAATTCTTCGTCACAGAAAATCCTTCTCGAGAATGTTGCTGATGGATTATATGAAGTGGTGCTCAACAATAGCCAACAAACCGTTACACATCGATTGATTATTCAGAAATAGAAAATTGTCTAAACAAAAACCCACTTCAAATATTGAAGTGGGTTTTTTAGTTTATAGAAGCTGCTTGGTCATTTTATAAATCACATTTCTTTTTTTCAATTCATCAAACATGAAATGAAAATGATTTTCTTCTTCGCCTAAATATTCTGGCGGATTGATTCCGTTTCTGTTAAACCCTTTTTCTAAAATCAACCGAGCGGCCGCCGCACAGGTATATCCGGTTGTGCGAGCCATGGAAGAGGTTTCTGTTTCTATATCATATTTATCGAACAGGTCGTAAGTGTAACAGATTGTTTTTCCGTTTTCATTACCCTCCACAGTCACGCGCATTACCGTAAATTCTTCTTCTCCTTTTTCATACTTCCATTGTGGAAGCATCACTGCCGCAGAAACATCTACTGGGCGAATATTTTTTCCTTTTACTAAAATTTCATTCTCACTGAAGAAACCCATGTCGCGTAATAACTCCATTGCTTCGCGATGACCGGGATAGCGCAAAGTTTTTTCCTTCATGTTTTTAATCTTCATTGTTTTAATAATGCTTCGCAACCCATCGGAATTAAATGCTTCGAGTGTTCCGATATTTTCGAAGTGAATGAATTCGGGTTCGGTGAGTGCAGGGCGTGTAACAGTTTCGAAATTTTCAACCAGCCGTGCAGGGCGAGTGTATTCTTCAATCACATCAATAGGAGAGAAAGGCGCTTTGTATTGAAAAGGAAGTTTACGCTCAAAGGGCAATCCACCAACCAGACACTCAAACCGCTCTACCTTCATTCGTTTGTTGTGATAACCGAGAATAATGTTATCCATCCCTGGGGCAACTCCACAATCAACAATGGCTGTTACACTGTTTTCTTTAGCCATTATATCTAAAAAAAAAGCATCTTCAGGAAAAAAGGAAATATCTACAACCTGCTTTTTGTTTTTGATAATTGTTTTCAGTGTTTCAAACCCCATAAACCCGGGAACCGCGCCAACAACTAAATCTGCATCTTTAATTAAATCAGCAATAACTTTTTCGTCAGTAAGATTTGCTTTTCGTGTTTCAATATTTTTAGTGTCTTTCAATTGCGAAAGACTTTCATCACTAATATCAGCAGAGAGAACTGAATAATCTTTTGCTAAATCTTTTGCAATGGTGCGACCAACCATTCCGGCACCAAGCACTACAATTTTTTTAGTCATTTATTTTAATTATTTATCCTTCGTATATAAGAATTTTCCGCCACCTTGTTTTAAAGTGAATTCATTTTTATCGGGACGAAAATCCATTTCAATTCCCGCTTGTGCGAATTTGAAAACATCAGTATCAGTCGCTTCTAATTCAAACGCTGATTGACCTGTTGCCTGCGCCATTAATGTTTTTCCTTTTTTGGTAACTGTAATTTTTAAGGGCATTTCAGCACTAGAATAATTTCCGGTGTATTTATCCAGATCATTTGAAGAGAGTGTAACCGTTTTAAAAGTTGGAATCGAATAAGGCCGATTGAAATAAATACTCAGAAAACCAATCGCGATATCATTCATCTGCATGTTCAAACCGTTACAGCACATAGCCGTGGACACACTGTCGATTGGAAAATAAGTGAGCATCGATTGAAAAGCATCTATTCCTCCTGTATGACCGTAAGCAGTTTTTTCGTAGAACGGAACTTTGATTAATCCCATCCCCAAACCATCCTTCATTGTTTCCATCTGCTTTAAACTACTGGTGCTGATTAATTTTCCATTGAAAAGCGCCTCGGTAAATTTGTTTAAATCTTCAGGAGTAGAAACAATACAACCCGCACCACCCGGAATACTCATATCTGTTACACTTTCCTGTTTCCATTTATCATCGTCTGAGTTGTAAGAAAAGGATTCTCCATATTGCAAATCCGGAATTCCGCCGACATAAGTTTTTGTTAAACCGATTTTTGAAGTGATTCTTTCTTTTAAAACTTCTTTGTAAGAATTGCCACAGATTTTTTCGATGATGTATCCAAGCAAAACAAAATTTGAATTGCTGTAAGAAGTTTTTTCGTCGGGTTTGAAATCAGGTTTTGTTTTTGAAATAATTTCAAGCATTTCCTTTTCTGTTTTCGGTTGTGTGTTCCACTTTAAATAATTTTCATCATCAGTAAAATTGTGAATGCCGCTTCTATGACTCAGCAATAATCCAATTGTAATTTTATCTGCATTGGCAATCTCAGGAAAATAATCTTTCAGCGTTGTTGTTAAACTGAGTTTACCTTCTTCAATCAATTGAAAAATAATTGTGGCAGTAAACATTTTCGTAATGGAGCCAATTCTATATAAAGTGTTTGTTGTAGCTGGAGTTTTATTGTTGCCATCAATAACACTATAACCGATTGCTCTGCTGTAAACAACCTGACCGGCTTTTGAAATAGTTATACTGCACATGGCTTTGTTGTGTGCAACGAGCGCATCAAACAAACTATCCATTTTTGTTTTATTAAAATTCTGCGCAATCGAATGCTGGAGTGTAACAGTAAACAGCAGTAAAATGACAAACAATTTTTTTAACATAAGAGAAATTATTTTTTTGAAATTTTTATAAGAAAAAATTCTTCGGATAAATATAATCGAGATTCAAAAAATTAATTTCTGTTTTTATATCCTCTTGATCTTTGCACCTAATTTATTCAAGCGAGTATCAATGTTCTGATAACCTCGATCAATCTGATTGATATTGTTGATGATGCTTTTTCCCTCGGCACTCATTGCTGCAATTAACAGGGCTACCCCTGCACGAATATCAGGACTTGTCATTGTGATTCCTCTCAATGAATACTGGCGATTCATTCCGATTACAGCGGCGCGATGCGGATCGCACAAAATAATTTGCGCTCCCATCTCAATCAATTTATCAACGAAGAACAAACGACTCTCAAACATTTTCTGATGAATCAACACGGTTCCCTTTGCTTGTGTAGCTGTAACAAGAAGAACTGAAAGCAAATCAGGAGTAAGACCGGGCCAAATAGCATCAGCAATTGTCATTACACTTCCGTCAATAAAAGTTTGAATTTTGTATGATGATTGTTCGGGAACAAAAATATCGTCGCCGCGAATTTCCAATTCAATTCCAAGTTTGCGAAAAGCATCGGGAATAATTCCGAGATATTCTGGCTGCGCATTTTTAATAAGCAATTCGCTTTGTGTCATCGCAGCCATTCCAATAAAACTTCCCACCTCAATCATATCACTCAACATGCGATGTTCTGTTCCGCCGAGCGATTCAACCCCATGAATGGTTACAAGGTTGGAGCCGATACCTTCAATCTTTCCACCCATGCGCACAATCATTTTGCAAAGCTGCTGGAGGTAAGGCTCACATGCTGCGTTGAAAATTGTCGTGGTTCCTTTTGCGAGAGATGCTGCCATAATAATATTTGCAGTACCTGTAACAGATGCTTCATCGAGCAACATATATGTGCCGGTTAATTGCGAAGCATCAATCGTAAAATTATTTTCTTTCGAATCGAAATTAAATTTCGCACCGAGTTTTTCGAAACCAATGAAGTGTGTGTCTAATCTTCTTCTTCCGATTTTATCGCCACCTGGTTTTGGAATAAATGCTTTTTTAAATCGCGCGAGCAGTGGGCCAATCATCATTACAGAACCCCGAAGCCGGGCTGCTTTTTTCGCGTAGTCTGCAGTGTTCATGTAATCAAGATTGATATTATCAGCACGGAACGAATATGTGTCTTCGTTCTGTTTTCTTATTTCCACTCCGAAATCGCGAAGCAAATCAATGAGCATGTTTACATCCACGATATTCGGAATGTTGCTAATTGTAACAGTTTCGTTGGTGAGTAACACAGCGCATAAAATCTGCAACGCTTCATTCTTTGCTCCTTGCGGAATTATTTCTCCTTTCAGTTTGTAACCGCCGGTTACTTCAAATGCATCAGGCATGTTTGTGAATTGTCAATGGTGAATTGTGAATATGAATTCGAGTTCGAATATCAACTGATAAGGCGATTGAAATATTTTCTGAATAGAAATTTTATTCACGAAGAAAATATCAACTGAACAAAAAATAAATTCGCGAAACGGCTGAAGCCGTTAGAGTAGTATAATCTTTAGCAACCCACGATTTAAATCGTGGGTTATTGAAAAATACAAATTGAAAAGAAATCGTTTTAACGATTTAATTATTCGTTGCAATAAAATGTTGTCAATGAAAATTTGGAAGAAAAATATTATCTCTTCCTTCTGAATTGCTGATGCTTTTGTCCACCACCGCCCGCGCGAACAGGTTTTACAAATGCTTTTTTACGGAATGCAGATTTGCCTCTTCCTTTTTCTTTTAGGGGTTCACCTTTGATATTATCGAGATTGAAATCATCGCCGATTTGTAATTCGCCACCACTGATAATGTCGAGGTCGTTTTTAATTACATCATCGCTCACATGCTGATTGTCGTTCCATTGGAGGTGAACGAGTTTCATATAATAGGCAACAGTTTCTGCGGCACTTTTTTTCATTTCAGGATCTGTAACATCTTCTTTAATTTTTTCAAGAAGGCGCTCTAAATTTTTCCCATAGTTGCGATACTTGATTTTGTTTTTCGGATAGGCGAGTGGTGCAACATGCAAATCTTTTTCAGTCGGAGGATCCGGCATCGGGTAAGGTGAATCAACAACTAACTTGTATTGAGTCATGATGTGCAGATGATCCCACAACTTGTTTTTATATTCCTCAATGTGACGAAACTGCGGACTGCTCATGCTCATAATATTTATGAGTGCATTGGCAGCAGCATTGCGCTCTTCGCGATTTTTAATCGTTAAAAGATGCTCGGCTAATTTTTGTGTGATGCGTCCATATTCCGGAATTTCCATCTTCGGACGCTGTGTATTGTATTCCATATTGTATTGGAGAAGTGACAAATGTAAGGGCTAAACCGTAAATCGCTAACAAATTTTTATGTGAGCATGAAATGTAACAGAACTGAAACTTTCGCATTTCCTTTCGACTTTTACACGCACGAAAAATCAAAATGAAAATCGGTCTCTTTTTCGGTTCATTTAATCCAATCCATATCGGTCACTTAGTGATTGCAAATTTTATGGCGGAGAATACCGACTTGCAAAAAGTATGGTTCGTGGTGAGTCCGCATAACCCGCTGAAAGAAAAAAAGAGTTTGCTCAGAGATAATGACCGCTTGCATTTAGTTCGTTTGGCGACTGAAGAAAATTCAAAATTTAAAGTGAGTGATATTGAATTCAAATTGCCGCAACCATCATATACCATTCACACGCTTGTTCATCTGAAAGAAAAATATCCGCAACACGAATTCTGTTTGATTATGGGTTCAGATAATTTAGAATCGTTTGAGAAGTGGAAGAACTACGAAATTATTTTGCGCGACTATAAAATTTATGTTTATAGTAGAAGTGAAAAACTAAAATCTCCATTGACAAATCACGAGCATGTAAAAATATTTGATGTTCCTGTGATGGATATTTCTTCTTCTGAAATTCGGAAAATGATTGGAGAAAAAAAATCGGTTCGGTACCTTCTTCCTGAAACTGTTTTTGAAGAAGTGAAGTCGAGAAAGTTTTATAAAAAATAACTGTTACAGTTTAATTTTCAGCAATACAGGACAATGGTCGCTGTGTTTTACATCAGGTAAAATTTCAGATGAAACCAAATTACTTTCTAATTCTTTTGTTGCGCTGTGATAATCAATACGCCAGCCCTTGTTGTTTGCTCGGGCGTTAAAAAAATTACTCCACCAGGTGTATTGATGAGGTGCTTGATTGAAGTGACGGAAAGTATCAACCCATCCACTGTCGAAAAACTTCGTCATCCATTCTCTTTCTTCCGGAAGAAAACCCGATGAATTTTTATTTCCCTTCGGATCGTGAATGTCAATGGGTTGATGGCAGATATTGTAATCGCCGGAAAGAATAATTTTTTTCCGCGTCTTGCGTAAATCATTTAACCAATTTAAATAATCATTCAGAAAATCGTACTTGAAATTCTGACGAACATCTCCAGTGGTTCCACTCGGAAAATATGTGTTGATGAAAGTTGTATCGCCAATATCCATTCTCAGCATTCTCCCTTCGCTGTCATATTGTTTCAATCCGATTCCCTCAAACACATTATCAGGTTTTATTTTAGTGAGAATACCGACGCTGCTATATCCTTTCTTCTCAGCCGAAAACCAATAATGGTGATAGCCGAGTTTTTCAAAATCTGTTACATCAAATTGTCCGGGTTGTGCTTTTGTTTCTTGAAACATTACAATGTCAAATTTGTTTTCGCCCAACCAGTCAACAAGACCTTTTTTCATGGCAGCGCGAATGCCATTGACATTATAAGTGATAAGCGAGATTTCAGAAGACATGATTTTTATTTTTTTAATTCGGAGAGCAACAATAAAAAAATTACCTGATTGAAGTTGAATTAAAATGAGTTGAACAAATTTGCAATCCGATTACAAATTTGTCCGACAATAGAATTTCATTTCAGAATAGAAACAAAGAATTAATGATAATGAAGTGCCTTAGCCTCATCCTCTTCGCGATAGTCGGAAGCACCATCTCCGCAAACTAAAGCAAGAATTTTGTTCGCCGCTTTTCTACCTGTTTCAGCAGCTCCATTCATAAAGCCCTGATAATTGAGCGAACAATGTTCACCTGCGAAAAATAAATTGCCAACATGTTTTTTCTCTGCTCCGCAAATCGTTGAAAATTGTCCGGGACGATAACAGGCATAACTTGCAAGTGTAAATGGTTGTGAAGGCCAATGCATGCGTTGAACATTTCCATTGTGGTGCGCTGTTACACCTGAAAATATTTGTTCGAGTTTTGGTAAATAAATATTCGCTTGTGATTGGGCTGAACCGCTTCCTAAATTAAGTCCCTCAGTTCCCCCAAGAAAAACAGTGAAGCCACCCTTTGTTCCAGCTTGCAGTTGAGAATTATCCCAACCGGTTTGAATTCCATTATCACTGAAAGTATAACCTGTGTATCCAAGATTTCTCCATTGACGATTATTAAATCCGAGCATCAGTTTCGCATTGCTTCCGTACCCAAGATTCTGAATCGCATTTGTTTTCCAATCAGGAAGTGTTACACCTGATAAATCAACGGTGCGAAGTATTGTAAATGGAATAGCAAGCACCACAGCATCTGCGGTTACTAATTGCGTAGTGCCATTCGGTTTTTCGAACCAGAGTTTGTAAGTACCATTTGCGAGTTGTGATAGTTTCACTAATTTTCTTTCAGTTGTAACCCTGTTCTGAACCTGCTGGTAAATTTTATTGATGACCAACTGATTTCCCCCCTGAATTTTATATCGCTCATCGCTCTCTCCGAAAATATCAAACGAACCTTGCGACACATCAGCAGAAAATAAATAGAGGAAATTAATAGATGATTGGTCATCAACTTCTCTTCCATACTCAGTGAGATAAGCGGTTTCCAATGCTTCACGAATCCATCCGCTCATTCCGATAGAATCGAAATATTCTGCAATGGATAAATTGTCAAAGGAAACAGGGGCATCCTGAAAAGTTATTGAATTTGGAAGTGAATCAATATCACTTTGTATTTGAGTTGCATAAGGCAAAAAAGCAGTGATCACTTCAGTAAGCGAGTAGTGTTGACCATTAAAAAAATAATCTTCTTTCACTAAAGTGGTTTCACTTGCAACCCGTGTATCAATCAGATTCAGATTAAATTCTGAAGCCAGGTCAAGCATGTCGTGATGAATACTATCAATGAATTCCCCGCCAAGTTCGGTGGTGAGACCTTGTGCCACAATATTATTTGCAGTATAAATTCTTCCGCCTACTCGTGTACTTGCTTCATACACTTTAGAATAAATTCCCTGCTTTTTCAATTGATAACAGCAATTCAACCCCGCCATTCCTCCACCTACAATCACAATATTCGCGTCGCAACTTCCGTTGCGCATTGCGCTGCTGCCTGTTACATCAAGAGCTGTTACACCTTTTTTACAAGATTCAATCAAACCTCCGGCGCCAATCATTAATCCGGCAGCAACGGTTGTTGAAAGAAAATTCCGGCGTGTAGAATTTCGAGGTTGCGAAATCATATCGGCAATTTCATCAACAGGAGGTGTATTTTTTTTCTTTGAAAGAACAGCGAGTCGAAAAGCTTTTTGTAGAGAGCGGATTAATTCAGTGCGCGATTGTAAATATTTAGACATGGCGGATTTATTTTCTGTGAATGAATATATATAACGGATGGTGAAAAAGTAAAATCTTTTCCGCTGAGCAGTCGGTAACTTCAGTTAAATGAAAAATTAAAACAGTAATTAAATCAACATCAATTTCCCTTTGAAATTTTTCTTGCCTTGAAAACTGATGATATAAATTCCGCCGAAAGCATTTATTAAACTAACGCGATTATCCGTTGCTGTAACAGTCTGACAGTAAATTATTCTTCCCATTAAATCCTGAATAGTTAAAACTCCTTTTGCTTCCGGAGTAATAACATGAAACATATTATTTGCTGTAACAGGGTTTGGATAAACAGAAAGAAGATTTAATTCGTCGCTTAAATTATTTTCTATTCCTTCTTGTGGAGCGAGTTCATAAGCACCGATTTCTATTGTGCCATTTATTCTTTGATTGCCTGCATAATCAATTGCTGCAGTAAAACATCCGACTGTATCACCCTGACTGTTGCAGGGGGAAGTATTAAGCAAATTAAAATCAGCAGTTAATGCACTTATAGTGTAATCATTATTTAGAGTTGGGGAAACCATGCCGGGCGTGGTACCGATCACATTATGGTTTGTTGGGCCAACTAAAGTAAATGTTGTAGATGTAGTTAACACTGAGCTATAAGCGGCGGGTAAATAATTGTAATCGAGTTTTATTTTGTTGGCCGACATTACAAAAATTATCAAGTTTGTATCCACGACTCCGGCCGTTGATTTCGAAAAGAAAATATTATTCTTCATATATACCTCCGACATCGGGTCATTGATGAGCACTGCTTTTCCAAGTGTGTTGGGAGTGAAATTGTTTATGATATCATTATTTGAAATAGTTGCTCGGGCGTGGTAAACATAAATTCCTCCTCCGCCAAAAGCCGTAAAATTATTTGCGATAATATTATTGCGAACGATGTAATAAGTATCAGTAAAATCTACCGCCCCTTCGTTGTGCGAAAGATGAATGCCACCGCCACCGCCCGTGAGTCCGCAATTGGCACTTGTTTGCTGGTTGTTGCAAATCAAATTGTTTTCAATAGTTACATGACCGGAGCGACAACCTACTGCAGCCAACTGTTCACACACATTATTGTAAACTTTATTTCCACGAACAATAACATTACCAATTGAAATTTTAATTGGTGCATTATCATAAATCATTTCGTTATCATGTACTTCATTATTTTCAATCAGTAAATTATTCCACACCGCCCAGATACCAGAGCCGAGATGGTTGTTGCCGATTTCTGAATTTAAAATTTGTGTGTAGCCACCGGTATTTGTGGTTCGAATAATTCCATTACTTGAATAATTATCTGTAACAGTGCATCCATTAAATTCAATGGTATCACCCGCATGATAAAGTGCGAGGTTAACAGTAGGGTCAGCGAGGTTCGCCCCAACTCCACTGTGATTATGAGTGAAAGTGCAGTTCAGAATTTTCAAACTGCGAAAGCAAGTAAAGGCATTCACAGTATAAACGAGATAAGGAAAACCATATTTCTGATCTTTAACAGTGCAATATTGGAATATAGAATTATCTGCGGCTCCGTTATTATCAAAGAAATGCACACCATTCCATCCACCAGCAGTAGTAGTTTGATTGCTCCATCCTGTTGTATCGGTCGCTTCAAAAACTATCGGCAAACTCTGTGTTCCGGCAGCGATTAACTGCCCATCAACAACAAGTTTTGTTGTTGGAACAAACTTCACATCCACTCCCGGTTCAATGGTTAAGCTCTGCCCCACAGGAATATTAATATAGTTCTGAACCAAGTAGGGCGAACCTGACAAAGTCCATGTTCCTGAAACAGTTGTTGTAGTAATAGTTGTTTGGGCTGTTACACTTGCGCTAACGACGATCAATAGAAAGAGTAAAAATTTATTCATGATTAGTTCTTTAAGGTTTTGAAAATATTCTGATGTAATAATACTTGATTGCTGAAGCAGAGATTATTTTTTGTTTTTTAAATATTACTCCCTCACAATTGTCCGATCAAAACTGTTACAGTGAGAAACTAATTTATAAAATCAAACCCCGTATAAGGTCGCAGCACATCGGGAATGCGAATACCCTCTTCACTTGTTTGATTATTTTCTAATAAAGCGGCGACGATTCTCGGCAACGCGAGAGCGCTGCCGTTGAGAGTATGTGCGAGATTAATTTTTCCGTTCTTGTCTTTGTATCGCAACTTCATTCTGTTTGATTGAAAAGTTTCGAAATTGGAAACAGAACTCACCTCTAGCCATTTTTTTTGCGCCGCCGAATAAACTTCAAAATCGTAAGTGAGCGCCGAAGCGAAGCTCATATCGCCGCCGCACAGGCGAAGAATGCGGTATTTCAACCCGAGCGACTTCACCAACTCCTCTACATGGCTCACCATTTTCTCAAGTGTAACATACGAGCGATAGGGATGTTCGAGTTGAACAATCTCCACCTTGTCAAACTGATGCAGGCGATTTAACCCTCGCACATCTTTTCCATACGAACCCGCTTCGCGACGAAAGCATTGCGAGTATGCGCACATCTTCACCGGCAATTCCTCTTCCTTCAACAACACATCACGATAAATATTCGTGACCGGAACTTCAGCGGTCGGAATCAGGTAGTAACCATCTTCATTCATAAAATACATCTGACCATCCTTGTCGGGCAACTGACCGGTCGCATATCCCGAATCGGCATTCACCATCAGGGGTGGTTGAATTTCCAGAAAGCCCGCCGCAATCGCGCGGTCTAAAAAGAAACTGATGAGCGCGCGCTGCAACTTCGCACCCTTACCCATATAAACAGGAAACCCCGCTCCCGTTATTTTATTTCCCAATTCAAAACTGATAAGGTTGTATTGAGTGGTGAGTTCCCAGTGAGGTTTCGCGTCGGCTTTTAAAACAGGTTCGTCACCCCCTTCGCGCACGACTACATTTTCTTCGGGCGTTCTTCCGGCAGGCACGCTCGCGTGTGGCAGGTTCGGCACGCGCACCAGCAAGTCGTGTAACACTTTTTCGAAGTGCGATTTTTTCTCTTCGAGTTGCTTCGCCTGTTCCTTCAGTGTAACAGTTTCAAATTTCTTAGCTTCGGCTTCCGCATTTTTTTTCTGCGCCATCAGAGCACCAATCTCTTTCGATACCACATTCAATTTCGCGAGCGTATTATCCAATTCTGTTTGCGCTTTTTTGCGCTCGGTGTCGTTGGCGATAATGTCTTCAATAATTTTTGTTCCATCGAAATGCTTAATGGCGAGACGGGCGAGCACCTCTTCTGTGTTATTCTGAATATGGGCTAACTGTAACATAATGGCTGAAAAATTTTTGGCGAAGATAATTTTAAAACGAAGTGAAGAAAGGTGAATTGGAAATGAGTAAGATTATTTCCAGCTCATTGAAAGAACGACCAAAAAATATTTGCTCTTTTAAACCCTCTGATTACCTTTACCCCATCAACCGTTCTGTTCAGGTTGCTGAGTCGAAATTTTCCAAACCGTATTTACTACTCCGAGTTTTCTTGTTCAGGCTTCTTTCTAAATAATAATCACAATCAAAATAAAAGGGACTTTCTGAAAATTGTCCTACCCTTCTCAAAAAAACTTTCATTCAAATTTCCTTTTCCCAATGGAGAAAGTACCTGAAGGACGAATGAGGTTTGATAAGGATTAAGGTAGAGGAAAAAAATTCAAATCAATTTTCATACAAGCCCATAAACAACATCTTTTACTGTTGACATTATGTACGACATTTTACAACTGAACGACATGCTCGTTCCCGAACTGCACGATATTGCAGAAAAACTAAAACTTGCTGACCACAAAAAATTGTCGAAGCAAGATTTGATTTACAAAATCCTGGACAAGCAAGCCGTATCGCCCGAACTGTCTGGTGGAAAAACCGCTGAACCTTCCGACGAAAAAAAGCGAAAGCCCCGCACTAAAAAAGCGGACGCTGTAGAGGCCGACAATGAAGAAAAACCGAAAGAGAAGGAAAAGAAAACTCACGCCGCCGCCGGACAAAAGGAAGATGACACATCTCGGACCTTAAGTCGCGAGAAAAAAGAAAAACCAGTTCCGGTACATAAGGATGAAACATCCCGGACCTCAAGTCGGGAGAAAAAAGAAACTCCTCCGGCGGTTGAATATCCATCAACACCATCGTACTCCGATGGAATTATAACCGTTGATTTATCTGGCGGCGCTTCATTCAATTACAATCCTGATTCGCGCCGCGAAGAACCGCAACGGCAGTATGAAAAACCTGTTACACCTGTAGCCGTTCCGGTTCAGGCGCCACAAGCGGCGCAACAACCCGCGCCCGTCGCTCCAACTGTTACACCCCCCGCGCAACCTCAACAACAAGCGCCGCCACAACAATTTCAACCGCAAAAACAATTTCAGCAAAAACAACCCGCTTTCAATGTTGACTTAGACGGAGTGGTAAGTTCAGAGGGAGTGCTTGAAATTCTTATTGACGGTTATGGATTCCTTCGTTCATCGGATTACAATTATTTATCGTCACCCGATGATGTGTATGTTTCTCCGGCGCAAATAAAATTATTCGGAATAAGAACCGGCGACACCGTTGTAGGAACCATCGCTCCGCCGAAAGAAGGAGAAAAATATTTTAAACTCATTCGCGTGGATTCCGTGAACGGAAAAACTCCCGCCGACATTCGCGACCGCGTTCCATTTGATTATCTGAAACCATTATTCCCCGACGAAAAATTAAATCTGTGCGATGTACCGAATAATTATTCGTCGCGCGTAATGGATTTGTTCACTCCGATAGGTAAAGGTCAGCGTGGATTAATAGTGGCGCAACCGAAAACCGGGAAAACCATGTTGCTGAAGGAAGTCGCGAATTCCATCGCGAAAAATCATCCTGAAGTTTACCTGATTGTTCTGCTCGTTGATGAAAGACCCGAGGAGGTAACCGACATGGAGCGCAGTGTTCGCGCCGAAGTGATCGCTTCCACTTTTGACGAGCCAGCTGACAAACATGTGAAAGTCGCCGCCATCGCCTTGGAAAAAGCGAAGCGCATGGTGGAATGCGGACACGATGTGGTGATTCTTCTTGATTCAATAACACGACTCGCTCGTGCGCACAACACGACCGCACCTTCTTCCGGAAAAGTTTTATCCGGTGGAGTGGAAGCGAATGCGCTTCATAAGCCAAAACAATTTTTTGGCGCCGCCCGAAATATCGAAGGCGGTGGCTCGCTCACCATTCTCGCAACGGCGTTGATTGACACCGGTTCGAAAATGGATGAAGTTATTTTTGAAGAGTTCAAAGGAACCGGAAACATGGAACTGCAACTCGACCGAAAACTTTCGAACAAAAGAATTTTCCCATCCATTGATGTGATCGCATCAGGCACTCGTCGTGAAGATTTATTGCTCGACAAGGAAGCCTTGCAGCGCATGTGGATTCTCCGTAATCACCTTGCTGATATGACCGCCGAAGAGGCGATGAAGTTTTTACTCGACCAGATGAAGGGTACAAAAAGCAACGAAGAATTCCTCATTACAATGAATAGATAAATTGCATGTGGAAATGTGGGAAACTTCACACATATTTGCACCCCTAATTTTTTGAAGGCATAAACTACGATACATGAAAAGGACCTATCAACCATCAAACCGCAAACGCAAAAACAAGCACGGCTTCCGCAAGCGCATGAAAAGCAAGGAAGGTCAGTCAGTTATAAAAGCCCGCCGTCGTCAGGGTCGTAAGAAACTCACCGTTTCAAGCGAGAAGAAACTGAAAGGATAAAAATTTTCTGATGGCAGGCGCATTCAATCGCCGCCCCGCCTCTCCGCAATCATTCGGCAAAGCAGAGCGGCTCAATTCTAAAAAGTTAATGGACGAACTCTTCAAAAAGGGTTCGTCTTTTGTTTTATATCCATTCAGGGTTTATTGGATGAAACACGAACAACAAGTTCCCTCACAAATGCAGATTCTTATGGGCGCTTCGAAAAAAAATTTCGCGCGAGCGGTTGACCGTAATCGAGTGAAGCGACTGATGCGCGAATCGTATCGGAAAAATAAAAACACACTCACTGTTACACTTCCCACCAATCCGAAAAATCTCGCCGTGGCATTTCTCTTCTCCGATAAAAAATTACCTGAGTATCAATTCGTCGAACAAAAAATGATCGCCGCACTCACCATGCTGTCCGAAAAAATAAAATGATTTCAAAAGCGTTCAGTTGGTTTTTTATTCTGCTCATCAAATTTTATAAGCAAGCCATCTCTCCATGGCTCATGCCCGCTTGCCGTTACACTCCCACCTGCAGCGAATACGGAATCGAAGCCATAAAAAAATACGGCGCCTTCAAAGGCGGGTGGATGGCAATAAAAAGAATAGCAAGGTGTAATCCTTGGGGTGGTCATGGGCACGACCCTGTGAAATGAAAATTGATATTGTAAATTAATAGTGTAATTAACAAATAGAATTATATTTGCATTCAATAAATATAGACATGCAAAAACAAATTACCTTCACAAGCACATTGCCTGAAAAAATTATTGTAGAGTTGAATCACTTTGCTGAGTCTTTGAAAACAAAGAAGAATAAAATTATAGAGAATGCACTCCTGAAATATTTTGAAGAGAATAGAAAAAATGAATTCATTCAATCATACAAGCGAGCGAATAATGATGACGAAATGATTTCTTTGGCTGAAGAGGGAATTGAAGATTATTTAAAACTCCTTGATAAATGAAACAGTGCGAAATCTGGTATGCTAACTTGAATCCAATAAAAGGGAGAGAACAAAGGGGGATAAGACCTGTTGTAATTGTAAGTGGAAATTCAATGAATGAGCACATGGATATTTGTATCGTGTGTCCGCTTACATCTAAAATAAAACAATATGCTGGATGCGTTATTTTGAAGAAAGATAAAACAAACGGATTAAAAGAGGACTCAGAAATTATCACTTTTCAAATCAGAACAATTGCAAAGGAAAGATTGACAAAAAAAATTGGCGAGATAACTTCTGCCCAATTAAAAACTCTGAAACAGGGATTGATTGAAGTGTTACACTATTAGTTTTATTCTTTTAATGTCAGTCAGTCAAAAAATCAAATTCAAAAATTTTATTTTCCGTTACATACTTTCATCGCATAATTTCGTTACTCATTAAAACAAAATCTACACGCACATGCGCAAACTAAAAAGGTGGTCACTCATTCTTGCGCTCTCCCTCTCAGTTCTCATTCCTCTCGCGTTCGTAACCGACAACCTGTTCGAGGTCTCGAAGAACCTCGACATATTCGCCACACTCTACAAAGAGGTTAATACTTATTATGTAGATGACATTGACCCGTCGAAATTCATGCGCACCGGCATTGATGCCATGCTCAATTCGCTCGACCCTTACACAAATTATATTTCCGAAGCGGAGATAGAAGGTTTCCGTTTTCAAACAACAGGAAAGTACGGAGGCATTGGCGCCACCATTCGCAAGTCGGGCGATTACATCGCTATCGCTGAACCGTACGAAGGTTTCGCCGCATACAAAGCCGGACTCATGGCGGGCGATGTGATTTTAGAAATTGATGGAAAGACAACAAAAGGAAAAACCACCGACGATATGAGCACCATTTTAAAGGGCTCACCCGGCACAACAATTAAAATGCTGATTCAAAGACCAGGAGATAAAAACACGATGGTGAAAGAATTTCCGAGAGAAGAAATTAAAATCAACTCTGTTCCCTATCATGGAATGCTGAATAAAGATATTGGTTACATACGACTGTCACAGTTCACCGAGCAATGCGGAAAAGATGTGGCTGACGCGCTGAAAGATTTAGAGAAAAATAATCAACTGAAAGGAGTCGTATTCGATTTGCGCGGCAACCCCGGTGGGTTATTGAATGAAGCGGTTAACATCGTGAATGTATTTGTAGATAAAGGACAACTCGTTGTGAAGACAAAAGGAAAAGTCGCCGAGTGGGATAAAGAATACAAAGCATTGAACGATGCGATTGATACAAAAATTCCTGTGGTGATTTTAGCGAACAGTGGTTCCGCTTCAGCATCTGAAATTGTGAGCGGCGCCTTGCAGGATTTAGATCGTGGAGTAATTGTCGGACAAAAAACTTACGGCAAAGGTTTGGTGCAAACCACCCGACAGTTGAGTTACGGAACGCAATTGAAAGTTACGACTGCGCATTATTTCACCCCTTCGGGAAGATGTATTCAGGCATTGGATTACGCTCACAGAAATGAAGATGGAAGTGTTGGGAAAATTGCGGACTCATTAAAAACTCCTTTCAAAACAAAGGACGGAAGAACAGTATATGATGGTGGCGGAGTTGACCCCGATATTTTATTGGATGCGCCAAAGTACAGCCCGATTTCAAAAAGTTTGATTGAGAAAAATTTAATTTTTGATTTTGCTACGCAGTATCGTCAGCAACACGATTCAATTATGAATGCAAAAGATTTTAAACTCAGCGACGCTGACTGGAATGCATTTCAGAATTATATAAAAGACAAACCATACGATTACACAACGAAAACCGAAGAGGCATTGAAGCTGCTACAGAAAAATGCTGAAAGTGAAAAGTACATTGATGCCATTCAATCTGATTACGATGTAATCAAAAATAAAATCAGTCACGACAAAGATCAGGATTTGGTGAAGAACAAGGATGAAATCATGAAACTGTTACAGCAGGAAATTGTCGCTCGTTATTATTTTCAGAACGGAAGAATATTGAATGCGCTGCAAAACGACCCCGAAGTTTTAAAAGCGATTGATGTGATTAACGATCAGGCGCTTTATAATTCAACTTTGCAGGCGAAATAAAATTAGGCGAAACACATTATCCTGAAATAAAGTCTGTTTCAGGTTTTTCAAAAAACTGCTCTAAGCATTATTTTGAGTCTTAATTTCAAGTTCTGTCAATTCAAAAATTATATTTGTCAAAATTCTAAAAAGAAATATATGGAAAGACTTGAAGCGATTCATTTATTAATCAATCACACGAGAGCAAAAAATTATCTTGAAATCGGTGTTGCCAATGGAAGTAATTTTCAGGAAGTACACGCTTCGTACAAGCAGGCGGTTGATCCAGCTATGAAAATTAACTGGCGGTATAAATTTCATTCTATACGACAAGACTTTAAAAATATCAACAATAAATATTTTCACCTTACCAGCGATGCATATTTTGAATCGCAGAAAAAAAATTTAGAGCAAAATAAAATTGATGTTTCGTTTGTTGATGGTCTACACACTTACGCTCAGACATTGATTGATGTTGTAAATGTTTTGCGTTTTCTGAATCCGAATGGAGCAATTGTTATGCATGATTGTTCTCCTCCCGACAAAGCATGTGCATGGCCTGCAAATTCGCGGGAGCACGCAGATACTTTAAGTATTCCAGGATTTACTGGTCAATGGTCTGGAGATTCATGGAAAGCAATACATCATTTAATTGAATGGAATAGAAAATGGAATGCACTCGACATTTTTGTTCTTGATTGCGATTTTGGTTTAGGTATTGTGATTCCGAAAAAGAATTTCTCCATTACTATGCTTAGCGATTTGAAACCTGAACTGAAGTATGAAAATCTGACTTACGAATTTTTAGATGCAGATCGTAAACAGGTTATTCATCTTGAAAATGAAAAATATTTGCAACAATATTTGAAAAACAAGAACAGATAATTTTTTATAAAAATTTTAAAACCAATTTTTCTTCACATAATCAAATGAAGATTTCCAAGCGCGCTCGACTCTTTATTGTGCTTGAACGAAACCTGACTCATTCTTTCATCGTGCGTCCCATCCTTGATGGGTCAAATAATTTCGAGCCGTTTATTGCGAATGCGCACTTGTGTTCATCACCATTTAAATTGAACACCATACTTTTTAAAAAAACATGCAAATGCTTTCCCCATTTACTTTGAGTGTGGGCTTGCCGAACATCTGATTTACTTCAGCGCCAATGATTGAAGTTCCGTTTTCATTAAAAAGTTTTTCTTCTTTCACCATTCAAAATATTTCTCACGGAAAATACTATTTCCGGGTTCAATTTTCAGAATGAAAAATTAGTTGGCACTATTAAGTTATACTTCAGCTGTGCTCAGTTAAATTCGCAACCTGAAATTCAAAAAATGAAAATCACAATCACCGCGGTTCTTCTTTTAACAAGTTATTTTATTTCAGCACAAACTATTTCAGAAAGCAATTTGAAAAAAGATGTTTACTTCCTCGCTTCCGATTCACTCGAAGGAAGACAAACCGGAAGTGCCGGTGAGTGGCTTGCTTCAAAATATATTATCAGCATTTACAAATCTTTTGGGCTAAGACCAATGGGCTACAACGAAACTTTTCTTCAGCCGTTCGAAACTAATGTTGGAGTTGGTTATTCTTCTTCAGATGAAAATTATTTAGGAGTGAACCGCGTCATGCTAAAACCGGAACAGGATTATTTCCCATTAAATTTTTCAGGAAGCAAAACTGTTACAGGCACTTTGCAAAATGTTGGTTTCGGAATTAAAGCTGAACAAATTCAAACAAATGATTTTGAAAAAGTTGATACTGCAAACGGTGAAATATTTCTGATTGAAACTTCTTCACCCGAAGGAGAAAATCCACATTCAAAATATTATCCTTACGAAGACCTGCTTATGAAAGTGAAAAATGCAGAAGCAGCAGGGGCAACCGCAGTGATTTTCATTAACACAAGAGAAGATGTTGATGACGCGGTTGAGAATTTTACAAAATATGTTACACCTGTTTCCATTCCTGTTTTGTTTGTGAAGAAAGAATCATATAAAAAATATTTTATCAAAAAAAAAATCACCCTTCATCTAAGCGTAGGACTTCAGAAAAAATCTGTTACAGGTCATAATGTAATCGCCTTCAAAGACAACCATGCAAAAAAAACAATCGTAATTGGTGCGCACTACGACCATTTAGGATATGATGAATATGGCGGCTCATTGTATCGCGGCGATTCAATACTCATTCACAATGGCGCCGATGATAATGCGAGCGGAACAGCTGGAGTGTTACAGTTGGCTTCTGTTTTATCACAGAAAAAAAATTCGAACTACAATTTTCTCTTCATTAATTTTTCGGGAGAGGAATTGGGGTTGATTGGTTCAAAGTATTTTACTGAGCATCCAACTATCGATACTGCAACTATCAATTGCATGCTGAACATGGATATGATTGGAAGATATAATCGCGAGAAGGGAATGGAGATTTCAGGTCTTGGTACTTCACCGCAGTTCTCTTTTTTGAGAAACATGATGCACGACAGTTTGAAAATTAAATGGAGTGAAAGCGGAACCGGACCAACAGACCACACTTCATTTTACAATATCAATGTTCCAGTACTGAATTTTTTTACAGGCACGCACGAAGATTATCACAAGCCGACTGATGATGCTTGGAAGCTCGATTACAAAAAAGAAGCGGAGATCTTGCAAATGGAATTACAAATTCTTGATAGCCTAAACACACTCGGAGTTCTTGCTTTCACACAAACAAAACAAGACAGCGCCAGCCAAATCACAGAGTTTAAAGTGCGACTCGGAATTGTTCCTGACTATATGTATGAAGGCGCGGGCTTGCGTGTTGATGGTGTTGACGACGGACTTACCGCATCGAAAGCAGGAATTTTAAAAGGCGATGTGATAATGAGCATTGGAGATTTTTCTGTTTCGGATATTTATTCTTACATGAAAGCACTCGGTGCTTTTAAGAAAGGCGACACAACAACAATCGTTGTTAAGAGAGGTGATATGATGAAAAAATTATCTGCTACTTTCTGATGTTAAAATTTCTTTTGATTGAAACTGCTTCAGCAACTTGCTCAATTGCAACAGGTAATGAAAATGAAATTATTTCAATTCGTGAAAATGTTGATAGTAGAGAACACGCTGCACTAATTACTGTTTTTTCGGATGAAGTGATGAAAGAATCGAAATGGAAATTTGAAGAGTTAAATGCAGTAGTTGTGAGTGCGGGTCCGGGCTCGTACACTGGTTTGCGAATAGGAGTGAGCACCGCGAAAGGAATTTGTTTTGCCGCGCAGCTTCCATTGATTGCGATTAATACACTCGAAGCATTGGCAAACGGATTTGCAAACGAAAATAAATTACAAGAAAACATTTGTGCCGTATTCGATGCGCGAAGAGATGAAGTTTATTACGGAATATGGAATACAAAATGTGAAACAATAATCCGCAGTCGAGCAGCCTTGCTGAATGAAGAATTTGAAAACACGATTGAAAAAGTAAAAGGAAAAATTTCTTTCGTTGGCGACGGCGCAAAAAAAATTTCCGACTTTTTTCCTGATTCTAAAAATTCTTTTCATCCTGAATTTAAAACTTCAGCAAAATATCTTTTACCAATTGCACTGAAAAAATTCAATGAAAGAGATTTAGCAGATGTGGCATACTTCGAACCGAATTATATAAAGCCGTTTTATTTTGCAGAGACGAAATCGCGATAAAAAATTCTGAATAAAAATTATTTCTTAACAATCTCGCCTCCTCTCAATCTGAAAAAACGCAGCAGCTGATTAATTCTCAATTGATATATATTGAAAAGTCGATTATAAATTCTCACTGGTATGGATGGTCTCACATAAGGCTGGTCGCCATCTCTGTGGCTCTGTGTTCCGGTTTTTTTTGCAAAGGGCGGTTCGTTATGCGATTTTTTTTCAAGAACTACAATGCTATCGTAATAGTGAATTGAGTCTACGGTTTTGGTAATCTCATTTACTTTAAATGATTTTTGTTCTGAGTGATAAGCATTGATGTCGTCAATAAAATTTTTGCTGTACTCAATAAATGTTCCTCTGCGCTTATTTCCTCCAGCATACTGAAGCCAATAAGAGGTATGCACATCTTCACACAAGTAAACACCATCTGATTTTATTGAGTTGAACAATTCTTCAAAGGATATTATTTGCTGTTCCATTGTATGTCCACCATCATCAATCAAAATGTCAATTGGAGGAATATTTTTTTTTATTTCTCTTAAAAAATTTCTGTCGGATTGTGAGCCAATAAAAATCTTTATGTTTTCCTCTTCCAGGTTTTTGCATTTAATATTTACATCAATACCATAAATTTTTGCTTTAGGTCCGAAATAATTCTTCCACATTTGTAGGCTTCCACCTTGCGAAACACCGATTTCTAGAATTGCAACATCCTTTCCTCGATATTTTGAAAAATGTCGGTCGTATACATCAAAATAATGCATCCATTTATGAATGAGACGGCCGTTATTTTCTTGGAAGTATTTTTCTAAATCATTCATATTGTTTCGTAAAAAATTTGATTCAAAATTAATTATAATTTCATTGGTTTCATTTGTGCTTCTAACATTCTAATAATCTCACTAACACCGCTGATAATTCCTTCTGAGTATTTTTCTTGTTTGAATGAGGGAAGAATATTTTCATAAACTATCTTATAACACATATCATCAGGAAGCAATTGGTCCATTCCTAATCCGGTTGAGATTCTAACTTGTCGTTGAGTGACCGAAACAACAAGCAATATTCCGTTATTAATTTCTTTCAATCCTATTCCCCACTCATTACCAAGAGCAACAGAATAGGAACCAATTGAATCATAAGGAGCAAATGTAGAAGTTGTTACAACGGCAATTTCAACAGATGTTTTATCTTGAAACTCTTGAATCAAAGCAACAATTTTATTGAAAGATTGTTCGTCGAGAATATGCTCATAATCAGCAACCCAATTTGCCGGCTTTGGAAATAGTGAGCCGCTCTTTAAACTCGTGCTGTTATGAGGCGCAATTGAATTAAAAGCTTTAGTAGAATCAATGTTTTTTACTGAATCAATTTTTGCGGTTGAATCAACTGTTACAGAACTATTTTCAGATGAATGTTGGCACGAAAACAACAATGAAGTATAAAACAGAAAAGCAGAAAGCAAAAGATTTGAATTGTACTTTTTCATTTTTATTTCGACTTTAAAATTAAACGCGAACACTTCTTCCTTTCATTAACGCAATTACAAACGGAATAAAAGAGGCGATGATGATTCCGATAACAATATAGCTGAAATGTTCTTTCACAAATGGAATGTTGCCGAATAAATATCCAACTAACAAAAACAGCATTACCCAACTTGTTCCTCCTATGAGATTGTAAATTGAAAATCTTCTGTATTGCATTTTACCAACTCCCGCAACAAACGGAGCGAAAGTTCTGATGATGGGCATGAAGCGACTGAGAACCATTGCGAGATTGCCATGCTTCTCAAAAAATTCCTGTGTGCGTTCCAGATTTTTTTTCTTCAGAAACCATTTGTCCATTTCAAATGCTTTAGGCCCTATCCATATTCCGATTTGATAATTCATCATGTTACCTGTAACAGCCGCGACAATCATTAATACAGCGAGCAGAAAAATATTTAATCCGGTTGCTTCATTGGCAGCGAGTGCGCCCGCCGCGAATAATAAAGAATCGCCGGGGAGAAACGGCGTGACGACAAAGCCGGTTTCGCAAAAAATAATCAGAAACAGAATCAGGTAAGTGAGCATTCCGTACTGCGCGATAATATCAGTAAGGTGTTTGTCAATATGAAGTATGAAATCAATGAGTGAGTGAATGAGTTCCATTTTATTTCTGAGAATTTAAAACATCGAACCCGATGTCATGACGAAAATATTTTCCTTCGAATTTTATCCGCTCGGCGTTTCGTTTTGAAATGGTTAACGCTTCTTCTAACGAATTCGCAAGTGATGTTACAGCCAGCACTCGTCCGCCTGAAGTTTGTAATTCTGAATTCTTCATTGTTGTTCCGGCATGAAACACAATTGAATCTTTTACCGAATCAATTCCTGAAATCGCTTTTCCTTTTTCATAAGGTTCAGGATATCCGCCTGAAGTGAGCACAACTGTCGCCGCATGTTTTGAAGAGATGGAAATTTTTTTCTCGCTCAGTTTTTCATCCGCGGTCGCGAGAAATAATTCCACCAAATCACTTTCAATTCTTGGCAATACCGCTTCTGTTTCAGGATCACCCATTCGACAATTGTATTCAATCATAAATGGATTTCCTTTCACAATCATTAACCCGAAATAAATAAAACCTTTGTACACCAACTTATCTTGTTGCAATCCATCGATGGTTGGTTTTATCATTTGCTCTTCCACTTTTTTCATCAGTGCATCATCAGCAAACGGAACAGGAGAAATGGCACCCATGCCTCCGGTGTTTAAACCTGTATCACCTTCGCCAACGCGCTTGTAATCTTTTGCAGTCGGAAGAATTAAATAATGAACTCCGTCAGTGAGCACGAACACGCTCATTTCTATTCCGTGCAAAAATTCTTCAACCACCACTTTTTCACTCGCTGCACCGAATTTTCCGTGAAGCATGTTTCGAAATTCATCTTCTGCTTCGTCTAATGTTTCACAAATCAAAACTCCTTTTCCAGCAGCTAAACCATCCGCTTTTAAAACAACAGGGGTAATAAGTGTATGAATAAAATTCACTCCTTCTTCAATTGTACTTTCATTAAACGATTCATAAGCCGCTGTAGGAATATTGTGTCGTTGCATAAACTCTTTTGCAAATGCTTTACTGCCTTCCAACTGTGCCGCATCTTTTGAAGGACCAATGACAGGAATTTTTTTCAACTCAGTATCTCCAATAAAAAAATCATAAATGCCATTCACCAGCGGATCTTCGGGACCAACAACTACCAGTTCAATTTTATTTTCGAGACAATTTTTTTTTATCGCTTCAAAATCTGTTACACTAATTGAAATATTTTTTCCGTGTTGCGCAGTGCCGGGATTTCCGGAAGCAATAAATAACTGCGAACATAATTTGCTCATCGAAATGCTTCTTGCAAAAGCATGTTCACGACCACCGCTACCTAATAATAAAATGTTCATGAATAAAAATTTTTCAATCCTTCAAGGTTCAATCAAGCCATGTCTTTCGAAATGTCAGCGCGCACCAAACACCCATCTTTTAATATCGGAACCACATTCGTTAAATCGGGACGCAAACAATACTTAATATCATTTAGCACTCCGAAGCGAGCTAATCGTTTATAGTGTGACGACTGCTTCATAAAGTGTAACATATTTTTTCTCGAGTTGAGATATAATTTTTCAGCGGCGAAAGCAGAATCACTATCAACCAAAAAATGTTCTTTCAAATGATGAATGATTGCTCCCGCGAAAATGGTGTCTTCCAAATTGAATTTATCGCGCCATCCGCTGCACAATAAAACTGTATCTGTGCTTTCATTCAGCAACCAACGAGTAAGCGCCGAGAAATTTAAAAATCCGCCAATCAAAATCTCTTTCGCGTCACTTGACAATTTAATCGCGCGAGTTCCATTGGTAGTCGTGAGCACCAAAGTTTTTCCTTTCACCACCCCATCCATGTATTCGAACGGAGAATTGCCGTACGAAAATCCTTCCACCTTTTGTCCGCCGCGCTCACCAGCAAGAATGTGATCAGGTTTGTATTTGTACGAAAGACATTCTTCAATGCTCTCCACCGGAATCACTTTCGTTGCGCCCTGGTCGAGTGCAACAGTCATTGTAGTAGTTGCGCGCAATACATCAATCACGACCACAACTTTTCCCTGCAAAGGATAGAGTGGTAAAAGATTAGGAGTAAGAATTACTTCGAGTGAACATTTATCGGGCACGAGAAATTGATTTGAAGATTAGTTGATTTGAAAATTTGAAGATGATTGTCATGAAGAAATTTTAATCCGTGAATCAGTGCAATTATTTTTATTCAAAAATTTTATTCAGAATCAAAATCTGTGAATCTGTGGCAACATTTTTTTTCTGTGGCAATCACTTTTTATAAAAAGGTAATTTCACAATCTGTGCAGCAACTTTATTATCTCTGATTGGAATGAAAATTTTATTTCCTTCTGCAGCATATTCTGTTTTCGCATAGCCCATTCCGATTGCTTTGTTCAGTGAAGGCGATTGCGTGCCGCTCGTTACTTTACCAATTGTTTCTCCGGCTTCATTCACAATTAAGTAATCGTGGCGTGGAATTCCGCGGTCAATCATTTCGAATGCGATTAATTTTTTTGCAACGCCATTTTTCTTTTGCGCTTCAATCGACGCGCGGTTCGTAAAATCTTTCGTGAACTTCGTAATCCATCCGAGTCCCGCTTCAATTGGGGAAGTAGTATCGTCAATATCATTTCCGTACAAACAGAAACCCATTTCCAATCTCAATGTATCGCGCGCGCCCAAACCCACCGCTTGAATACCGAATTCTTTTCCCGCCTCAAAAATTTTATTCCAGATTACATCTGCATTCGTTCCTTCAAAATAAATTTCGAATCCGCCGGCGCCAGTATAACCCGTATTTGAAATCAAAACATTTTCTATTCCTGCAAAAACTCCCTTCTTAAAAGTGTAGTACGGAATTTCAGAAAGATTTATTTCAGTCAGCAACTGTAACACTTTAATCGCATCAGGACCCTGCACCGCGAGCAGTGCGGTTTTATCACTGATGTTGTGCATTTCAACCCCATCTGAATTGAATTTCGAAATCCAGTTCCAATCCTTTTCAATGTTACTCGCATTCACCACCAGCATCCATTCTTTTTCGCCGAGACGATACACGAGTAAGTCGTCAATGATTCCACCAACATCATTAGGCAAACACGAGTACTGAATTTTTTCAGGAGTCAATTTCGCAGCATCGTTACTGGTAACACGCTGAATCAGGTCGAGCGCTTTTTCTCCTTTCAGAATAAATTCCCCCATGTGCGATACATCAAACACGCCCACGCGATTGCGGATGCAATTGTGCTCGTCGTTAATTCCGGTGTAAGAGATGGGCATATTGTAACCCGCAAATGGCGCCATCTTGGCTCCGAGCGCAATATGAAAGTGAGTGAAGGGCGTGTCTTTAACCATAAGTAGCGGCGAAGATAATCAGACGAGAAAGTATATGGCATAAATGAGAAAGAATAAATCTCACTTCCGGTCTATCTATAATTATCGAGAAATAATCTTCTCTACCTCTTTCGCGAAATGTTCGTGTTCGAGTCGTTGAATTTTTTGTGAAATGATTAAGGCGGTATCATTTTCATCTATCAATACATCCTCCTGAAAAATTATTTCTCCTTTGTCAAATTCTTCATTCACAAAATGAATCGTGATTCCTGTTTTTTTTTCTCCGGAATTTTTTACGACTTCATGCACCTTCATTCCATACATTCCTTTTCCGCCAAACTTTGGAAGAAGTGAAGGATGGATATTGATAATTTGGTGTGGAAATTCTTTAATCACTTCGGCGGGAATCAACCACAAATAACCAGCGAGCACAATGAAATCTATTTTGTGATTCCGCAATTCGGTAATCAGTCTTTGCGGAGAATCATTTTTTGAAATAAGTAAGTAAGGAATTTTTTCAATGGAAGAAATCGAAAGCACTTCCGCTTTTTCGTTGTTGCAAGCGACGAGAGAAATCTTCGCCTCGGAATTATTTCTGAAATGGTCAATTAGCTTTTTCGCGTTAGTCCCTTTTCCTGAAGCGAAAATTGCGATGTGTTTCATCTATACGAGAAAGGCGAAATATGAAAATTTATCCGAACAATGGATTATTACTTATCAATCTTTTACTATGATGAACAGTAATGATATCAATTCTCTTTTTAGAAACTATTTGATAAATAATTCTGTAATTTCCAAGAATGAGTTCTCTGATTTCTTCATTATTTATTTCAGGAACAATTCTTCCAGCTTTCGGAAGCGAAGAAAGAATTTCTGCTGACTGAAAAAACCTTGCTGCTTGAATCTTCGCAAACCTCAGAGAATCATTTGCTATAAACTGAGCAATGTTTTCAATGTCATCGAGTGCTAGGTTAGTCCAGTTTACTTCAACCATTTTTTCAACTTCTCTTTTGCAGATTTTGTTGAGCGAATTTTTCCATTGGCAGACTGCTCCAATCCGTTTTCAATTTTCTCGAGTAGAATGATGCGGTCAATCACATCATCAAAAGAAAATTTTTCAGGAAGGTCTTTGATACTGCTTAAGAGTTGCGCTTTGGTTAACATCAAAAAAAATTTTTTCAAAAGTAAGTGTTGCGAACAGAATTATTCTTCTGGAAAATTTTTCATTTGAATTCTCCATCACATTCCCAATTCCTGAATAAATATTTTCTGGAAAAGTGCAGTGGCATTACTCAGTCCGTCTAACTTCTGCAATTCGAGCGAAGAGAAAATAAAATTAACCTGACCGCTACCATTTGTTTTCGAAGCCATCACAGTGGAAATTCCGCTCCATGGAAATGTTATTAAAGAACTATCATTTCTTGCAGTAAGGTTTGCATTATAAATTGAAGTTGCCCCTGGATTTAAATTAAATGGTTTTGTATTAGTAGTAAGGAATGAATTTTCTAATAATGGATAACCGATTTGCTGAGGGAATAGACTTGATGTATCATATAGTATAAAAGAAGTATCCTGAAAAGAAATAAGTGATTGAACAGGAGTAAAATCTAAAAAAGTTGACTGGTTATCAAAAGTGGATGTTACATACAAAGCCATAAATAGCTTTCCGTTTAAGTTGAAAAAATTATCCAAAGTTTTTTGACCAATAGACAACGATTTTGTTGCGTCGTTGCTGAACCAAACGAGGTGACTGAACAAAGAAAAAATTCTCGACTGCGTTAAATTATCGGGGGCAAGTTGCGTGTAAACTCCCGCCTGCTGTTTAAAAAGATTGAGCGTGTCGAATGCCGTTACACCCGCGCCGCTGAGATTCTGCGAATAATAAGTTAAGGCTGTTGCACTTTGCGCAGGTGAAGTGTATGCTTCGACTAACAAATTAGTTGAAACAGGTTTCTTTATAAAAATTTTATAAGAAGAAACATACGCCGACTTCGCTTCTGATTTATCAATCGCTCGAATGAAAAGATGATTGGTATCATTGAGCATCATTCCGTTAATGTTGAGTGACTGTGCAGTTAAATCGTTGTTCGCGAAAACATTACATGGCGGTGTAACGGTGGTGAAAGTTGTCGCCATAAATGTTCCGCTGGTGGCTGTTACATCGAGTGAGTAAGGAGTTTGCGCGGTGTCGTTCCAGCAGAGTTCGTATCGCAATAAATTTTCGTTGCCGTCGGGATCGGTTCCTTTCCAATAAAATTTAACAACAGGAAATGTAACAGTGGGATTATTTGTTCCTGACACGAAGGCGACTGAAGGCGCGGAATTTTTTACCGGCAATCCTAATCGGGCGGGGGTCGCGTCGGGCGCGTTAAGATTATCAATGGCTCTTACATAAAAAGTAAAATCAACGGTGTCTTTTCCGGCGGGAATGGAAAGAATAAATGCGCTGTCTTGTTTTGTCGTGAAGTTCCATACGGTTGATGAGGTAATCACGCTGTCGAAAGTGAATTCATATCCTTTCACGAATCCGTCGGCGTCGTCGCCCCACCATTGCAGCTCCACCTGCGCGTTCATTCTGTCGGCGCCGATTCGAATGATTGTATCAATAATGGTGTGTGTTTCAGGAGCGAGGTTGTCATTCAGGTTTCCTTCTAATTCCGTTTTGCAGGAAAAGAGAACGCTGAAACAGGCGAATGAAATAAAAATGAAAAATGAAATCCGGTTCACGGTGGCGAATGTAAAACGAATTAAGATTTATGATTTAGTTCGTAAATTATTTTTTGTTTTAATAACACTCATTAATGCTTCGCGTTTCAGAATTGAGATTGTTTCTGAATTAAGGATTTAGAAAGGTATGCGGTTGCAAATTGTGACCGCATCATTTCATCACAAATCGTAAAGACATAGCTATCAACTATTTTTAGTTAGGCGAATTTTTCATTTAAGAAATTATTTTTAGCGTCGAAAAACTTAAGGTAAATGCGCCTACAAATAATTCAGAGGAAGATTTTTGAAATAAGAGGACAAAAGGTAATGTTGGATTTTGACCTTGCTGAATTGTATGAAGTTGAAACAAAAGTTTTGAATCAGGCGGTGAAACGCAATGTGGAGCGATTCCCCGAAAGGTTTATGTTTCGGCTAACAGCGAGCGAATGGAGAAACATGCGGTCACAAATTGTGACCGCATCACTGCAAAGCAAAAGAAACATCGCTGTTACACCCTTTGCGTTTACGGAACACGGAGTAACCATGTTAGCCAGCGTATTGAGAAGCAAGAAGGCGATAAAGATGAACATTGCCATTGTTGAAGCTTTTATCGCACTGAAAGAATTTGCTCTCAACTACAAAGAATTTTCTGACACGCTGAAGAAACTTGAAAGCAAGTACAACAAGCAGTTCAAAGACATTTATGAAGCGATAAATTATTTGCTTAACAAAGACAAACAGGAAACCACCCAAAAGGAAAGAAAGCGGATTGGGTTTTGAGAATGACAAAAGTTTCGCGTCTGTTCTTCTCCCTTTTTAGAAGAAGTTAGATGGGGTGCTTATTCCTTCACAAATTTCTTACAAAAGAAATTTTCGTTGTTTGAAATTGCAATCTCATAAATGCCGGAAGGCAAATCAGAAATATTGACGCCGCTGTTTTGTTCTGTAACGCTTTTGCTTTTCACTTGCTGACCAAGCAGATTAAAAATTTTGATTTGCGATTCTCCTTGCGGAAGATTGGAGAGTTTTATTTCGTTGGTGGTAGGGTTGGGGGAAAGGGAAATTTCAGATTGAGGTGTAACAGTTGGTGTTCCATTTGGTAATTGCGTCACAACATTTACAGTTGCAATTGACATATCTTCTTCAACTTTAAAAATGTAAGTGGAAGAATCGCAGTAAGTACTTGTGCATCCTGCTCCGTCATTAATTGTAACGCAGATTGGATAAAATCCTGGATTGGAATATATGTGAGAAGGTGTTGCTCCTGTTGATGTAGTTCCATCACCCCAACTCCATAAATAATTTATTGGGGTACTTCCAGTACATTGATTTAATGCAAACCAGTTATGCGCGATACTTGTGTCATGCGACATAGTAAAATTTGCAGAGCATCCTGAATTCAAATCGTAGGTTACAAAAAACATTGGGGTTCCCGGATAAGCATTTCCACTTACTATAATTTCACCATCAATAATTTCAAACGACGCACAACCTAATTCATATGGTAACATCACCGATATTGGAATAATTGAAACACTTTGATTTTGAAGATTATAATAGGAAATCTGATAAAACATGTTGTTTGTATCATTATAGGTCAAGTAATAAATATTTCCATTGTAATACCGGCATCTCAGATTATTGAAAAAAACATTTTGACATAAATCGCTAATTGGAATTGAGAAAAGCCCGCTGTCTTGAGAATGAGCATTCAAAAATAACATCGCGCCAAAATTTGAATTAATGTCTTGGTCAGAAATTTCAAATAAAGTATTGTTAGGAGTTACGCCATAATCTTCATTAGAAAAATTTGAGTAGAAATTAGAATACATCGGAATACTAATTCCGGTAGAGATATGAAAAACACCAATGCCCAATACACTATTTGATATAAATATGGAATCTCCATTTACTTTAAAAATGTGCTCGGCAGCAAAAAATGGAATTATCACTGTGGAATTTGTTTGAAGGTTAACAATGTTATCATCATTATTTAGTGTGTCGAAGGCCACCGCATATACATTTCCGATAGCATCAGTCTCGACTGAAAAAAAATGAAAGTCTGGAAAATTGTTATACAATATCCAGGAGACTCCATTAAAATGATAAAGATTTTTACGACCTAACCACCATATTCTGTTTTGATTATCAATAGCAATATCAGTATGATTTTGACCAATGAATTCGATGGTTGAATCGATCGGTGCATCTGAAACAAAACTCCATAATCCATTTACTCTTTTGAACAACCCCGTATCTGTTGCGACCCACAAATTGCCGATCGAGTCTTTGGCGATAGAACTAACAAGAGTCTCATCTGTATTGACACAAGTAAATCCAAATAAGACATTAGAATTCCAGGTTTGTGCTTTAATAATTTGAAAACTAAAAAAGAGAAAAGAGAAGAGTAAAACCTTTTTCACCTTGAAATATTTTGAGTGAAAGTAAATTCAAAATTCTGAAATGAAAACTTCTAACATCATCACTCCCTAAGAACAAATGAACCACTGAAACTACAAACTATTATAAGCCAGATTCTGCGAGAGCCATTTTTCTATAAGAAATTAAGCAACTTTTCTCACATGAAAGATTTCCTTCTTCTCTGATGCAAGCCGCAATTGTTTTGGTTGCAGCGTGGTAACAGCAAGAGTAGAACCATCTGTGGCAATAAACTCAACTTCGAATGCTGCATGTTTTTTATAAACATGAACAACAGTGCCCATATCGCCTGATGTAAGTTTCAGCTCAGGCAGGTCAACCTGCAAAATCACAATGTCGAGTTTGTTAATCATTTGACACAAAATTAATTTTTATTTCGGATACACCGTTACAAGCCGCGCTTTTTTGCTTTTACCTTCAACTATCCAAACAGTTCTCACATTAATCATTTTTTTCTTCGGGGTTTTTATTTTTCCATCAACAATAAAATTTACTCCATATTCCTTTTTCACCTGAGTGGTAATTTCATTTTTCGAAACGAGTCGTTGAATTGCCGCAACAAACTGAAAATATTTTTCTGCAGTAAATCCATGACTTCTGAAATAAGCCGCTTTCAAACTCCCGATTTTATGAGTGGGTGACAAAACATAACCTGTTACTTTCTCCAACGGAATTTCGATTTCATATTGATTGGAAAGTTTCATGCGTTGAAATTACAAACTATTATAAGCCAGATTTTGCGAGAGCCATTTTTCTACTTCATCAACCGAAATGTTTTTTCGTTTCGCGTAATCTTCCACCTGGTCTTTCTCAATTTTTCCGACACCAAAATATTTTGATTCGGGATGGAAGAAATAAAATCCGCTAACGGATGACGCGGGATACATGGCAAAGTTTTCGGTGAGGTTTATTCCGGCTTGTTTCTCCGCATCGAGGAGCGCGAATAATTTTTTCTTCTCGGTATGGTCGGGACACGCGGGATAACCCGGCGCGGGACGAACGCCTTCGTACTTTTCATGAATCAGTTGCTCGCTGGTGAGCGATTCATTTTTCGCATAGCCCCAATATTCTTTGCGCACCCGCTCGTGCATGTATTCAGTGAACGCTTCCGCCAATCTATCGGCGAGCGCTTTGAGCATGATGGAATTGTAATCGTCGTGCTGCTTTTCGAAATGTTCAATCCATTTTTCAATTCCGATTCCGGCTGTTACAGCGAAGAAGCCGAGATAATCATTTGACTTATTTTCTTTCGGCGAAATAAAATCAGCGAGTGAATAATAAGATTCAGTCGCCGCCTTCTGATTTTGCTGACGAACAAAGCAAAATTTTTCTTTTACTTTTTTTCTTTCCTCGTCTTCATAAATCACCACATCATCGTCGTTGATTGTTTCGGCGGGATAAAATCCAATAACGGCGTTCGCGGTAATCATTTTCTCTTTCAGAATTCCGTCGAGCAACGCGTTCGCGTCATTGAAAAGTTTTGTCGCTTCCACTCCAACAACATTATCAGAAAGTATGGCGGGATATTTTCCGGCGAGTTCCCACGCCTGGAAGAAAGGAGTCCAGTCGATGTAGTTTCTGATTTTCTCCAATGGAAAATCAATAAATATTTTATTGCCGATGAACGATGGCTTAACGGGCTGATGATTTTTGAAATCAACTTTCAGTTTGTGTTCGCGCGCGAATTTCAACGACACGAAATTTTTATCGCGTCGTTTTCCCAAATGAGTTTCACGGAGTTCGTTGTATTCCTTCTTTACCTGTAAGCGAAATTTTTCTTTCGTTTCATCACTCAATAAATTTCCGGCGACTGGAACACCGCGCGAAGCGTCAAGCACATGCACAACAGCGCCGCTGTATTCCGGCGCGACTTTCACGGCCGTGTGAATGCGCGAAGTGGTCGCCCCGCCAATGAGCAATGGAATTTTAAATCCTTGTCGCTCCATTTCTTTCGCCACATGCACCATCTCGTCGAGCGACGGGGTTATCAAACCGCTCAGCCCGATGATGTCAACTTTTTCCCTGATGGCCGCTTCCAGAATTTTTTCGCACGGAACCATCACACCGAGGTCAATGATTTTATAACTGTTACAGGCGAGCACCACGCCGACAATATTTTTTCCGATGTCGTGCACATCGCCTTTCACTGTAGCCATTAAAATTTTCCCGACGGCTTTCACATCGTTGTTCAATTCTTTTTCCGCTTCCATAAACGGATTGAGATACGCGACCGCTTTCTTCATCACGCGCGCGCTCTTCACCACCTGCGGTAAAAACATTTTTCCCGAGCCGAATAAATCTCCGACCACATTCATTCCATCCATCAGCGGACCTTCAATCACGAGAAGCGGTCTTCCTAATTTCAATCTCGCTTCTTCCGTATCAACATCAATGTATTCAACGATTCCCTTGATAAGCGCGTGCTTCAATCTTTCTTCCACAGTAGTATTTCTCCACGCTTCGTCGCGCTCCAGAACTTTTCCTTTCGATTTTATTCTGTCGGCGTACTGTATCAGTCGCTCTGTTGAATCGGCGCGGCGATTGAGTAACACATCTTCCGCCAACTCTAAAAGTTCCTTGTCAATCTCGTCGTACACGCCAACCATTCCGGCGTTCACGATTCCCATATCAAGACCGGCTTTGATGGCGTGATACAGAAACGCGGAGTGCATTGCTTCGCGCACGCCATTATTTCCTCTGAACGAAAATGAAATGTTGCTGATACCGCCGCTCACTTTCGCGTGCGGAAGATTTTCTTTAATCCATTTTGTGGCGCGGATAAAATCGTTTGCGTAATTATTGTGCTCTTCCATTCCCGTAGCGACCGTGAGAATGTTCGGATCGAAAATGATATCGTGCGCGGGGAATTTCACCACCTTCGTGAGAATATCATAACTGCGCTTGCACACTTCAATCTTGCGCTCGAAAGTATCTGCCTGCCCCTTTTCATCGAACGCCATCACTACAACAGCAGCTCCGTAACGACGGACTTTTTTCGCGACGGCGATAAATTTTTCTTCCCCTTCCTTCAACGAAATCGAATTCACGATTCCTTTTCCCTGCAAACATTTCAGCCCTTCTTCAATCACGCTCCACTTCGACGAGTCAATCATGATGGGGACTTTCGCGATGTCGGGTTCGGCGGAAATCAGGTTGATGAATTTTTTCATCGCCGCTTCACCGTCCAGCATTCCTTCGTCCATATTCACATCAATAACCTGCGCGCCGTTCTCCACTTGTTGTCGCGCTACTGCGACACCCGCTTCGTAATCACCTGCGAGAATCAGTCGCGCGAATTCTTTCGAGCCGGTGATATTAGTGCGCTCACCAATGTTCACGAAATTAGTTTCGGGTGTAAGCGTGAGCGGCTCTAATCCGCTGAGTCGTAAGTAAGGTTTTATAATTTTCTGTTCAGACATTTCCAAGGTTTTACCACTGAGTTACTCGGAGTTTTTTCACGGAGTAACACTGAGTTTTTTATACAATTATTCTTTTGATTCCGTCTTTCAAACTTTTGACATTAAAATTCAACAGCAATCCGATTTTACATTTCGACAATTTCAAATAAGTAATGACTTGAGCAATATGTACATCGTTAAATGCTTCAATTGCTTTTACTTCAACAACAACTTTTTTCTCAACTAAAAAATCCAACCTGTAACCGCAATCCATTTTTACTTCAGCATAAATCAGCGGTTGAGCTTTTTGATTTTCGACAAACAATCCCTCTTGATTCATTTCATAATTCAAACAATTTTCATAAGCACCTTCAAGCAATCCGGGACCTAATTCCGAATGCACTTTAAAAGCGCACTTTAAAATTCGTTCCGTTATAAAATCTTCTTCCATTTATTCTTTGTGTGACTCTGTGAAAAAACTCAGTGCTACTCTGTGGTTAATTTATTTTCCGTGAAACTCTGTGGTAAAATCTATTCCGCAATCACAGGCAGTTTTCTTGGAGTAATATTTTTTACCGTTTCAGCAATCGCTTTTATGTGAGCGGGAGTTGTTCCGCAGCAACCACCGACAACATTGATGAACCCCGCATCAGCGAATGACTTGATGATACTCGCCATGTGTTCAGGACTCTCGTCGTATTCTCCCATCTCATTTGGCAATCCGGCGTTCGGATAACAACTCACATAACAGGCGGCGACATTGCTTAACTCTTCAATGTATGGTCGCATTAAATCGGCGCCGAGCGCGCAGTTCAAACCGATGCTTAATGGATTTGAGTGAACTACTGAATTATAAAACGCTTCAGTTGTTTGTCCGCTCAAAGTTCTTCCGCTTGCGTCGGTAATGGTGCCACTAATCATTACGGGCAATTCAATATTGTTGTCGTCAAAAAATTCCATGATGGCGTAAAGCGCCGCTTTGGAATTCAGCGTGTCAAAAATTGTTTCAACAATAAGAATATCCACGCCACCGTCAACTAATCCTTTCACTTCTTCGCTGTATGCTTTCACTAATTCATCGAAAGTAATTCCGCGATAACCGGGGTCGTTAACATCAGGACTGATGGATGCGGTTTTAGTTGTTGGCCCGAGCGCACCCGCTACAAAGCGTGGCTTGTCCGGATTCTTCGCGGTGATATCGTCAGCAGCCTTGCGCGCAATTTTCGCCGCGGCTACATTCAATTCATAAGCGAGATGTTCGAGATGATAATCAGCCATCGAAATACTCGTGCTGTTGAAAGTGTTGGTCTCAATAATATCAGCGCCTGCTTCTAAATATTTTTTATGAATCTCTTCAATGATGTGTGGTTGCGTAAGCGACAATAAATCATTACACCCCTTTAATGACGATGCGTGCGATTTGAATCTTTCTCCCCTGTAATCTTCTTCGCTTAGTTTGTATTGCTGAATCATAGTGCCCATCGCGCCATCAATAATCAGAATGCGATGTTCGAGAAGCTCTTTGAGTTGTTGAGTTTTGTTTTTCATGGATAAGAATTTTTCATCTCTTCATTCGAACCTCACCCTAAATCCCTCTCTCAGTGAGAGGGACTTGAATACAGGCGCTGACTGAAGCGACAGTTTTTAATTTTCTTATCTTGAAAGTGAGGAGTGAACTTTTACCCTTCCTTATCTTCACCGTTCGCTGCTGCTACTTGGTTAGGAGTTGGCACCCACCGCGATGGGTTGCCAAGACTTCATTGGGCCTATTCCCTCAGTCTTTCTTGATAAGATGGCGCAAATATATATGGTGATTGGGAGATTTGAGAATTTGAAATATTGGAATTTTGAAAGTGACTTACATGGTGAAAATAGAAAATGATTATGTTCGTTTGTTTAATTGAAGATGGAATAGAATTTTATGGGAACTCATAAACAAAATATAAAATACTTCCTATATCCACCAGGATTAATCAGCCTTGTCCTGCTCCCTATTCTCTGTATTTGGCAACTAAATAAAGTCCCTATTCCCGCAAAAGAAAAAGCGATGCAAATTATTTTATGGGATAAAGATGTTCGTTATCCGGAATTATTAAAGTTTAAGAAGCCAATTCCTAAGCGAAAAAATTTCGTAATTAATATTTCAGGTGTATCAATTGAAGATGAAATCAATCTTAGAATTGGAAGATTAGCAATAAGGAAACTTTTATTATCAAATGATACTGTTCATGGTGTAGATTTTCATTTTACCAGTTCTGCAAAATATTGGGCTCTTGTTCGAGCTTTCGATTTATGCAGGATTGAAAAAGCAAAAACCTATTGGTATATCAATGATGATATTCTTGTTTTCAATGAAGTACCATTAACTAAAATTGAGCAAAGAGACCTTGATAGTGCATATGCAAAAATTCCCAAACTATTTTGCGGCAATGCTTCGCCTGGATTTTACGATAATTTAATTCAAATAAAATCTAAAGAGCAAATAGAGCAAGAGAAGCAAGCAAGTTTAGATTTTATTCTTTACTGTGTAAAAGCATTTTGTCTATCTGAAATACTTTTTATTGTTCTGATAATTTTAAGTGTACTTAAGTCTATTAAACTCTTTTCGCGATAAATTTGTAATTGCTTTTTCATTTCATGCCAATTATTACATTCATTACCCAAAATCAAAATTTATGAAACGAAATTTTCATTTTCTCTTCCTCGCAACATTCACCTTTCACCTTTCACTTTTCACAAACAAATCTTTTGCGCAGGAAGCGCGGCTTATGCGATTCCCAACTGTGTACGACGATCAGGTAGTGTTCAGCTACTCGGGTGATTTATATACGGTGAGTAAAAGTGGCGGTACTGCGCGAAGACTAACAAGTGATGTCGGCTACGAAATGTTTTCAAAATTTTCTCCTGATGGAAAAACCATCGCATTTACCGGGCAATATGATGGCAATACAGAAGTGTTCACCATTCCAAGTGAAGGAGGAGAACCAAAGCGACTCACCTACACAGCAACTCTTGGTCGCGATGATGTGAGCGACCGAATGGGTCCTAATAATATTGTGATGACCTGGAAAGACAACTCACACATCATCTATCGCTCACGCAAAGAATCGTTCAATGATTTTCAGGGACAACTTTTTGTTGCATCAACTGATGGCGGCTTGAGTGATGAATTGCCTGTTCCTCGTGGTGGCTTTTGCAGTTATTCTTCCGATGGAAAGAAGATGGCGTTCAACAGGGTGTTCCGCGAGTTCCGCACCTGGAAATATTACAAAGGCGGAATGGCGGATGATGTATGGGTTTATGATTTCGACACGAAGCAAACCACGAACATCACAAACAATCTTGCACAGGATATTGAGCCGATGTGGGCAGGAAATAAAATTTATTTTCTCAGTGACCGCGATCGCACCATGAATTTATTCTGCTATGATTTAACTTCGAAGGAAACACGCAAGGTCACTACCTATACCGACTACGATATCAAGTTCGCTTCATTGGGAAACAAAGACATCGTGTGGGAGCGTGGTGGATTTTTATATGTGATGGATTTGGCAACAGAAACTATTTCGAAAGTGACTGTTACACTTGAAGGAGATTTTCCTGACGCGAGAAACGAATGGATTGATGGAACAAAATTCATTGAAGGATATGATGTATCAACCGACGCGAAACGATTGTTGTTTGTTTCGCGCGGCGATGTGTTCACTGTTCCGGTTGAAGAAGGCATCACCAGAAATTTAGATAAGAGTTCATTGTCGCACGAGCGCAACGCGGTGTGGAGTCCCGATGGGAAATGGATTGCGTACATCAGTGATGCTTCCGGTGAAGATGAAATTTATATTCGCTCGCAAGCAGGTGATGATGCGCCAAATCAAATCACAAAAAATGCCGACACTTATAAATTCGAATTAGCGTGGAGTCCGGACAGTAAAAATATTTTGTGGGGCGATAAAAAACTTCGTCTGCAATATGTGAATGTGGATTCGAAGACTGTTACACAAGTGGAGCAGTCGCAGGTTTGGGAAATGCGGGATTTCAGTTGGAGCCCTGATAGCAAGTGGATTGCATACACAAGACCTGAAGCTTACAGCAAGAGCAAAATCATTTTGTTCAGCACTGAAACAAAAAATAAAATTGAAGCGACAGATGGTTGGTATGATGTGGGTTCACCAACATTCAGTCATGATGGAAAATTTTTACTGCTCACTTCGAGTCGCGATTTCAATCCAACATTCAGCTCAACAGATTTTGAAATCTCTTACAACGACATGTCGAAAATTTATCTGCTTCCTCTTTCCGCTGATACAAAATCTCCTTTCGCTCCCGTGAATGATGAAGTGGAAATAAAAAAAAACGATTCTGTTACACCTGAAAAAACTTCTACTGATAAATCAAAGGATTCCAAAACACAGGATCCAAAACCTTCCGAAGAAAAAAAGAAAGAGACTGTAACAGTGAAAGTTGATGCTGCCGGAATTCAGGATGGATTAATCGCATTGCCGGGCGATGCCGGAAATTACTGGAATATCGAAATGCTGAACAACAAGGTTTATTATCAGAAAAACTCGCAGGGGAAGGATGCGCAACTTTATGTTTATGATTTGAAGAAGAAAAAGGAAACAGCGGTTGGCGATTACGACAATTATAAAATCACAGCGAACGGAGAAAAAATGTTGGTGACCAAGGGAAGCAATTATTATGTGATTGATGTTCCGAGTGGCAAAGCAGATGTGGATGACAAGGTTGACATCAGCGGATTGAAAGTTTATGTGAATCACACTGAAGAATGGACGCAGATTTTTAATGAGAGTTGGAGGCAGATGAAATATTTTTTCTATGCGCCCAATATGCACGGAGTTGATTGGGATGCCATCAAAGCAAAGTATGCGATACTGGTGCCTTATGTGAAACATCGTGCCGACCTCACTTATGTTATTGGTGAAATGATTGGCGAGTTAACTACGGGTCACTCGTATGTCGGCGGCGGCGACATGCCAAAACCAGAAAGAATAAAAATGGGATTGCTCGGTGCGGGTTATTCGCGTGACGCGAGTGGCTATTTTAAAATTACAAACATTTTGCCCGGCGCAAATTGGAGCAATGATTTGCGTTCGCCACTCACTGAAATTGGAGTGAACATAAAAGCCGGAGAATTTATTCTCGCCATCAACGGACAACAAACAAACAAAGTCACAGACATCAATGAACTTTTAATCGGAACAGCAAACAAGCAAACTGAACTCACTGTCAATTCAAAATCTGACATGAGCGGAAGCAGAAAAGTTTTAGTTGTTCCTATTGCTGATGAAAAACAATTGCGCTATTACAATTGGGTGGAGCACAATATTCATTATGTTGATTCGGTGAGCAACGGAAAAATCGGTTACCTGCACATTCCGAACATGGGCAACGACGGACTCAATGAATTCATGAAACATTATTATCCGCAAATCACTCGCAAGGCGCTCATCGTTGATGACCGCGGAAATGGTGGTGGCTTCGTGTCTCCGTTAATCGCTGACAGATTGAGCGAGCAGTTAGTTTACTACAGCATGGTGCGAAATGTAACAGTCGGCACTACAAACCCAGAAGTTTTTTATGGTCCGAAAGTTTGTCTCGTGAATGAATACTCGGCAAGTGATGGTGATATTTTTCCATATCGTTTCCGCGCGCTTCATCTCGGAAAAATAATTGGCAAGCGCACATGGGGTGGCATCGTTGGCATTCGCGGCTCGCTTCCCTTTGTCGATGGCGGATTCATGGACCGACCTGAATTTACTTCTTACACTGCTGATGGTTTCGCCATCGAAGGTCACGGAGTTGACCCGGATGTGGTGGTTGACAATGATCCCGCAAAAGAATACGCAGGCATTGATGAACAACTTGACGCGGCTGTTAAAGAATTACTCGAAGAATTAAAAACCCAGGAGAAAAATATTCCTCCTGTTCCTGATTTTCCGGTGAAGAATAAATAGGATAAAATCTTCTCTTTGTTGTTTGAGTTGTTTTTTTTGAATTAAGATGAATCACCTTGCTCACATAATGCTCGCGCGCAACAGCGATAAACTGATGGTGGGCGGTTTCATTGCTGATGCGGTGAAAGGAAAAAAATATCTCGACTATGAAAACGAAATCAGCAAGGGAATTCTGTTACACCGCTTCATTGACTACTTCACTGATACACACAAAGAAGTCAGCGAACTGAAAATTTTATTGCGGCCGCAATTCGGTTTGTTATCAGGAGTGGTGATTGATATGCTGTACGACCATCAACTTGCAAAACACTGGAATGAATTTAACATTGATAAACTTGAATCATTTACAACAAGAGCATATAATGTGTTTGAACAATTCGCATCCATTATACCCGAGCGACCGAAAGCAATGTTACACTACATGAGAAAAGAAAACTGGCTATTGAATTATGCGAAGGTAGAAGGAATGACAAAATCATTCAACGGCATGGCGCAGCGAATAAGAAAAGGAGAGCTACTGTTACAGGCGCCTGCATTTATGCAGCAATACGATGAAGTTTTGAAAAAAAGCTTCTTCCGCTTTTTTCCTGAACTGATTTTGAACTGCGAGGAAGAAAAAATCAACCTGAATGCTAAATGATCAACCACAGAGTCACACAAAGTTTTTCACAGAGGTTCACAGTGTTTTTTCTATGTTACTCTGTGATGTATTTACTCAGTGAAACTCTGAGGTTAAATATTATCGTCTCCGGGCTCTTTATAAAGCATTTCCAATATTGATTGCCCCACTGCTTTTAAAGTGGCGCGGTCAATCAAATTCATATCATCTGTTTGCGCGTGCCAGTGCGATGCAAAACCTGTTGGAGTTTCGTTGCTGAGATTGATGATATCAATAGTCGGAGTTCCGTTAATCGTGTTCACATAAGTGTGGTCGTCAATAATTTCATTCGCATTTTCATTCACAAAATAATTTCCGAATCCAAGCGACTGCGCATGACTCCAGAATTCATTCACGATGCTCGGCGCATATCGCATTGAACTTGCTTCCTTCGGAAAACGCGCATTCACTGCACCAACCATGTCTAATAAAATTCCATAGAACGCCCGGTAGTTTGGTGTGTGCGGATGCTTCGCCCAAAATTGTGTGCCGAGTGCGTATGCATCTTTTTCCTGTACTCGCCATTTATCCTCTTCGAAAGAAGGTGGACCAAAATCTTCCACATCTTCCAGCAAAATATCAACTCCAACATCAGGTTTTTGTTTTTGAAATTGTCGCGCGCACTCAATCAAGACTGCAGCGCCGCTTCCGCCATCATCTGCGCCATCAAATTGTTTCTTTGGTTCTTTAGCATCGCGGTCGCTCCATGGTCGTGTGTCCCAATGTGCGAGCAACAGAATTCTTTTTTTTGCTTTCGGGTTAAAACTTCCAATGAGATTAATCATCGGTTTTTCACTTCCATCGTAAACTTTCGCATTTGCTTTCTGAACATAAACAGTATCGCAATATTGCTTCAGCAATTTTTCTAAATACACTTCGCAGAGCTGTTGTGATTTTGTTCCGGGAATACGCGGACCGAATTTTACTTGTGCCCCGCAATAAACATAAGCAGAGTCGGCATCAAATTCAGGAACATGAACAACTGTAACAGGTTTCTGTTTTGTTGTATCAACTGTTACATGATTGTTATTGTTGCATGATGAGCAGGAAGAAAATTGAACAATAAAATTTCCAACAATAATTAAAGAAGAGAAAAATTTAATTACTGAACTCATCAATTGTATTTATAGAAAAGCCACTTCACCACTTCACGCAAATTATTTTTCTTTCCGTACATCAGAATTCCTGTACGATAAATTTTTGCAGCCATCCAAACTATCAACAGAAATCCGAGAAGAAGAAAAACCATTGACAAAATAATTTGCCACCAAGGTGGTTCAAAAGGTATTCGCGCCACCATCACAATCGGACTGGTTAATGGAAACAGCGAAGCAAAAACTGCAAGCCCACTATTCGGGTTGTTCGGAACATTTGTCATGATGAAAAATGATATCACAACAGGTAGAGTAATCACCATGTTCAGCGAAGCATCGGGTTCATCACCTGTAGCTGCACCAACCGCTGCGAACAACGAAGCATAAATAAAGTATCCACCAAGAAAATAGAACAGAAAAACAAAAACCAACCAAGGAATATTTATGGATGCAAGACTTTGTTGCATATCGCCTACTGCTTGCCACTTTCCCATTTGTTGTTGCATTTGCATTTGTGCACCGGGAATCATTTGTTGTGTATGTTGCAAATCTTGCAATTGGTGAGAATACATTGTACCAAGAACTGTGAATGCACCAATGATTAATATAATCCAAAGTGCAAATTGGGTGAGACCAACAAGCGCGATGCCGATAATTTTTCCCATCATCATTTCAAATGGTTTCACACTTGAAATAATTACTTCAGCAATACGATTGTTTTTTTCTTCGAGCACACCGCGCATTACCATACCACCGTAAATGAACATGACGATGTAAATTATCATTCCCATTCCGAAACCAATTCCACTTGCGAGTCCGGTATTTCCTTCTTTCTCACCTTTCTCACTCATCACAATTGTGCTGAGTGTAACACTCTTACTTAACTGATCAACTAATGCCGGAGAGATATCGATTTTCTCTAACTTAACTGTTCGTATAATATTTGTCAATTCATCTTCAATACTTGATTGGGGCATTAACCCTAACTGTTCGTCAGAAAAATATTCTATCCCTTCAGGGGTGTACATGTTAAAATCGGCAGGCACATGCAGAATTCCTGAATATCCTTTTTGTTTAAAAGTTTTTTTCAGCGATTCAAATTTTTCATCGGCATAATAAAATTCGAGTTGTTCTTTGTTCTCTAATTTGCTTTTAAAGATTCCGCTTTCGTCTGCAACAATAATTTTTTTTGTGTCCTTAGAAACATTCGCTAATAAAATTTGCACGGCTACAATTGCAACTAATGCAAGCGGGGTTAAAATAGTTGTAATGATGAATAACCGCTTGCGAACCCGTGTTAAATATTCGCGTTTTATGATGATGAGAATTTTGTTCATGATTGTGTTGAAGTTACTTGTTGAATAAATATTTCGTTGAGGGAAGGTAGAATTTCATTGAAGCCAATGACATTGCAATCCTGATTGATTAGGGTGCGAAGCAAATCTTTCGGTTGTGCGTCATCTGCAATTTTCACAATCATTTCGTGATCGGTTGTTGATTGAACTTTGAAACGAAAATCATTCATTGTTGGTGCACTGCCTTCATACCGAACAGAAAAATTATGCTGGCGAAATCTTCTGCGCACTTCATCCACTTTTCCATCAAGAATAACTTTTCCTTTATTGTACAACACAATGCTTTCGCAAATTTCTTCGACCTGTTCCATACGATGAGTGGAGAAAATTATTGTTGCCCCTTCATCACGCAGCCGCATAATTTCATTTTTAATTAAATCGGCATTCACAGGATCTAATCCACTGAAAGGTTCATCAAGAATTATCAATTTCGGTTCGTGAACGACTGTACTTACGAATTGAATTTTCTGGCCCATTCCCTTAGATAACTCTTCCACTTTTTTGTTCCACCAATCTTTAATGTTTAACCGATCCATCCATTCAAAAACTTTTTTCTTCGCATCTTTTGCTGAAAGACCTTTCAATTGCGCGAGGTAAACCAACTGCTCCCACACTTTCATCTTTTTGTATAATCCGCGCTCCTCAGGCATGTAACCCATAAGCGATGTGTGATTGCGTTTAAGTAATTCATTTCCGAAAAGCACCTGTCCACTGTCGGGCATAATGATGCTTGTAATCATTCTAATGGTTGTGGTTTTTCCTGAGCCATTCGGACCCAGCATTCCGAAGATGCTTTTTTCCGGAACAGTGAATGACACATCATCCACTGCCGCGGTTTTCAAATAAACTTTCCGAAGGTTTTTGATTTCAACAATATTTGACATAATGTGTTTTACAAATGAAGTTGCGAATGTAATAATTCACCAACATCAGAATGATAGGTCATACTCCGTTTCGCTGCATGTATCTTTTTATGGGGTGTTTATTAACATTTTCGTAACTTTCAGCCCCCAAAAGGATTACCCAAATTTGAAAAGAATTTTACTCGTCTTTTTATTTTCAGTTTTCCCTATCTGTTTATTTGCGCAGACAGGAGTTCCGTTGCAGCAAAAGGTTTATAATTTCTATACTTTTTCTACTGATATTAAATCAAATTTAATTGCACTTGATTCTTTTTCGAATGATAAATCTCATCCTGAATTTGGAGTTCTTCCATACAATGCAGGATGCAGGGATTGTTTTGAAATTTTAGAAAAGCGAAAAGAAGACGAACGATATTTTTTATTGAATGGGAAAGAGGGAAAGGAATTTGCCATTCAGAAATCATTTACACCAATGCATTATAAAGATGCTAATGGAAACTGGATAACTATTGATCCAAGAATAAAAAAAGTAAACGAAAAATATTTTAATGCAATGCAACAACCATTTCCTGTAGAGATGGATTTAGAAAATGGATTTACAAGTTTACAGGGATTGAAGAAAATATTCTTTAACAAGAATGTGAGAATGTATGGCTTAGATGCAAGCGCTGAGTTGAATGAACTACAATCATCAAATAAAGTTTTTTTTACATCGGGAGATGATGGAATTGAGCAGCGGAATTTTCTTCCTGGTGTTTATCGTCAATTAATTGCTGATAGGGGAAGTATTGAAACAAATTATGTGTTACAACACAAACCTGAAATTTCAGATAAAGCAAAATGGTTGGTGATTGAAGATGAATGGACATTGCCTGAAAATTATTCTCTAAAAAATGCTGATGAAGGATACACAACTCCCAATGGAATTTGGATTGGAGATTTAGTTGTATTGAATGAATCAGGAAAAGAAGAATTCAGAATTTCAACACCTGTTTTGTATGACAGTAATTTTGAAAATGACGACAAATCAATTTCTCCAGTAATCGGATATAAAATTGAAAAAGTAAATCAGGATTGGAAGCTTAAGTTGATGGTTTCATCTGCATGGTTAAATGATGCTGAAAGAGATTTTCCGGTTACCATTGACCCGACAGTATCTGTAACAGGCAGCTATGTTTCTGCAGTTTATGGTGGAAGCGGCTATGCAAATAACTCGTGGGGAAATGGAAGTTGCGGTTATCCAATCAATATAAATTTTCCTGCTAATGCTACTGCAAGCAATGCAGCATTCAGCGCAAGTTATTCAACAAGTAATGGTTGTTCAAATTCTTGTGTGCTGGGAGATGGCGCATTTGATATAATTGGTCCCTGTGGAAGATCTCCTGTTATGCCTAATTTTTATTGGACATGTCCTTCTAATGCACAGTTCCCTCCGTGCACAGCTTCTTCATTAGCTGAACCAGCGCTGATAGATTGTTTAACTCCTTCGTGTACTGTTACACCTGTTCAACTTACATTAAAATTAAGAAGGTCGTATTGTGTTGGAACCGGCACATGTGATAACACCTGTATACGATTAGAACCAAACTCATTTAGTGTAACACTTTATGGAATAACTGTACAGAGTTCTGTAACATCTTCTACCGGTTCATTTAATGTTTGCTCAGGGTTTCCATTAACTTATACGGCACATCCGCTCTATGGAGTTCCACCCTATACTTTTGTTTGGAACCCGGGAGGGTTTACGGGCTCACCTGTTACATATAATCCAACAGTTAACACAACCTATACTTTGATTACAACTGATGCCTGCGGAAACACAGTTCAGTCGCAATCACTTGCATTTATTTTGCCTTCATCAACTGCAACTTTCACAACAACAAGCCCAATATGCATCACACAAAATGCTGCGTTTACTTATACAGGAAATGGAGTTGCTGCGACAACCTATCTGTGGAATTTTAATGATCCCGGTTCAGGAGCAAGCAATACTTCAACTTTGCAAAATCCAACCCATACATTTTCTGCCCCCGGATTTTACAATGTTTCTTTAGTGGCTACTCGAGGAACTTGCGTTTCTGCACCTTACATACAATCAATATTTGTAAGCCCTCAACCCACTGCTTCATTTACAGTTTCGTCTCCGATTTGTTTAAGCCAAGCTGTAACACTTTCCTATTCCGGAAATGCTCCTGCAGGCGCTACATATAATTGGAATTTTGGCGGGGGAATTATTATCAGTGGAAGCGGGCAAGGACCTTATGACATTCAATGGAATATTTCAGGCAATCACACTGTTACACTTCAGGTTGTTGTTGGAATTTGCACATCACCAACATTCAGTCAGGTAATACAGGTGCTGAATCCACCAACGGCAACCATCAATGTTGTTTCTCAGGTTTGTGAGGGACAAAACTGTTTAATTACTTATACCGGAAATGGCGGAGCTGCGGCAACATACAATTGGAATTTTAGCGGGGGAACAATTATTTCAGGAAGTAATGGTGGTCCTTATCAAATAAGTTGGGCAACAGCCGGAACATATACTGTAACACTTTCAGTTACCAAAAACGGTTGCATAACAATAGCAACTCCGCAAACTGTTACAGTTAACCCAATTCCAACTTCTTTGTTTACTTTAAACCCGATTTCGGTTTGTGTAGGAAGTAACTGCACTGTAACCTATACAGGCTCAGCAAGCGCAGCTGCAACTTATACATGGATTTTCGGAACTGGGGCTACAATTGTTAGCGGTACAGGATTAGGACCTTATCAGATTAACTGGAATACTTCAGGGATAAAAAATGTAAAACTAACAGTTACTGAAAACGGATGCACTTCAATTCAAACAATTAATCAAATTACTGTAACACCTGGTGTTACTTCATCTTTTTCGGTTACAACACCGGTTTGTCAATTACAGAATTCGTTAATTACTTATTCTGGAAATGCAAATGCTTCGGCTACCTATACTTGGAATTTTGGAGGAGGAATTATTGCAAGCGGAAGCGGTCAAGGGCCTTATCAGATAAATTGGTCAAACTGGGGAAATCACACAATTACACTTAGCGTTATTCAAAATGGATGTACTTCTGCGGTTACCACTCAGATTGTTCATGTTAATGTACCGCCAACATCAAACATTGTTGTTGGAAGCGCATGTGAAAACGATACAACTATAATAAATTTTGGAGGTGCATGGGATCCATCAAATACTTACAACTGGAATTTTGGAGGAGGAACTGTTGTCTATGGAAATGCAGATGGTCCTTATGGAGTATTGTGGAATACGGTTGGTACCTATAATGTTTCTTTAACTGTTACACTTAATGGATGCGTTTCAGCCTTAACAACAGTTCCGGTAACAGTTTTACAGGCACCGACTTCAACATTCACAGTTGTAAGTCCTGCATGTGCCGGCGGAGCAACTGCTGTTACATATACTGGTAATGCAAATATTCAGGCACCCTACAATTGGTATTTTGGCGGAGGGCAAATAATTAGTGGGGGAGGTGCTGGTCCATGGGTAATTTCTTATCCAAATCCAGGTATATACATAGTCACATTAGTTGTTCAGGACTTTGGGTGCACATCAACAATGGGATCACAAACTATAACTGTAAACCCAATACCTGATGCAAGCTTTAGCTTATCGCCATCAATTTGTGCAGATGCAAACACTACTGTAACTTATACAGGAACATCCGCAGCGAATGCAGTTTATAATTGGAATTTCGGAGGCGGTATTATTTCTACCGGAACAGGACAAGGTCCATATCAGATATACTGGAACACACCCGGAGCACATACTGTAACACTCACTGTTACTGAAGGGGGATGTACTTCTCCCTTTGTTTCACATTCCATCGATGTACTGTATGCGCCTGTTGCCGATTTTAACACCACTTCCCCGGTATGTGCTGATAAGAATTCAACTGTAACATTTACCGGAAGTTCGAATGCAGGAGCCAACATAATTTGGGATTTTGGGACTGCAACAATTGTTTCCGGAGGCGGAACTGGACCCTATTTGCTTTCATTTCCATCGGCAGGCACTTATCCTGTTACACTTACAATTACCGACAACGGTTGTGTATCAGTAAGCACTCAGAACATAAGTGTTAACCCGGTTCAAATATCATCGTTTGCTGTTACACCTGTACCAGCATGTGTCAATACCGATGTAAATATTGTTTATACAGGAAGCGCAAATGGCACAGCTTTTTATGATTGGAATTTCGGGGGAGCAATTATTTCTAATGGTAGTGGACAAGGACCCTATGATATTTTATTTGCTGACACAGGAAATTTCTTGATTTCGTTAGCTGTTACACAAGCGATTTGTACGAGTGATACAACATTTTTTACCATTCATGTAAATCCGACTCCTCTTTCTGATTTTAGTGCGGCTCCGACTTTTGCTTGCGATAATCTTGAAACCGTTTTTACAAATGTTAGCACAGGAGCAACAAATTATAATTGGGATTTCGGAGATAATTCGTCTGATACAATTGCGAATCCCACACATAATTATTTAGTTGGATTATTTAGTGTTGCATTAACATCATATAATCAATTTGGATGTTTCAATACAAAAACAATTTCGAATTATTTAAATGTGCAACCAACGCCAACAGTACAATTTACATCTGATCCTTTGGCTGGTTTGGAATTGGCATTGGACGAAAATGAATTCACTTTTGAAAACCTTACTCAAAATGGAACTTCATACTTGTGGACTTTCGGTGATGGGGATAGTAGCGGAATTATGAATCCAAATCATATTTATTCAGACACAGGAAAATTCTTTGTAACACTTATTGCATATAACGATGTAGGTTGCAGCGACTCGGTTAAACAAGGTCCTTATATAATAGTACCGGGAGCTTTTATTTTTGTTCCGAATGCGTTCACTCCAAATGGCGATGATAAAAATGAGGTGTTTAAAATTTATGGACACACCATTGCATCAACCGGACTACAAATTTTTAACAGATGGGGAGAAATGGTTTATTCAGGTGATGGATACAAGGATGGGTGGGATGGGACTTATAAGGGTAAACCACTTAACACGGGAGTATATGTTTATCGGGCATTGATTACAAAGAACAGCGGTTTAACTGTTACACTTCAGGGTGATCTTACCTTGATAAGGTAATTGTTTTCGGATAAATCTTAAAATTATTTCCTGATTATCGGATGAGTGTTACATCTCCTTTCAGAATGTACTTCTTACCACTCAGCATTTTAACTTTTGCTACATACACATATACATCGGTTGAAGATTTCATGCCAAGAAAATTTCCATCCCAACCTTGTGTAACATCATTGGTTTGAAAAACCATTTCACCAACACGGTCATAAACACGAAAATCAACTTCGGCTATTGCTATTCCATATATCTTAAGTAAATCATTAGCCGCATCATTATTCGGAGTAAAGGCTGAAGGAATCCAGGGCTTGGCTTCACCATCAATTATGATCAATGGACTTTGCGCTGTATCACTGCAACCATTATTTGCAGTAGCAGTAAGTATCACATAATACTCTCCCGATTCTGTAAAACTATGGGTTGAATTAAATGAAGTGTCTGAGGTATGATCACCAAAATTCCATTGATAAGAAGAAGCACCAATAGATGAATTTGTGAAACTGAAAAGATTGGATGAAAAAGGAAGATTACCGGGTGCGGGAGGATCCATATTAAAATATGCTATCGGGCTTGGTAAAACTGTTACGGCAGATAATTGTAATGATGAGTCGGCGCACCCGCTTATGTTTGAAGAAACCAAAAGCACATCATAAATTCCTACAGGATAAATGTGCTGAGTTGTATTTCCGATTCCGGATGTTCCGTCACCGAAGTACCAGACAGAACTTATTCCATTTGTACTTGTGCTCTGAAAATTCACAAGCAATGGCTCGCAACCAACATTTGGAAAGACATTAAATGAAGCTGCAGGAATCGGGTCTAGAGTAAGTGTCGCAACCGCAATTCCTGCGCACCCATTTCCATCGGTGCCTGTTACAGTATAAACAACAGAGGAGCTTGGTGTTGATGTAACAGTAGGCCCAATTGAAATGTTTAACCCCGCTGGAGGCGACCATGAATAATTAGTGGCACCGCTCGCAGTTAGTGTTACACTTCCGCCTTCACAGAATAAACCGGCATTCGGACTAATACCAATTACAGGTATTGGATTAACTGTTACAACTGCTGTAGCAGTATTCGAGCATCCATTTCCATCAGTGCCGATTACTGTATAAGTTGTAGTAACAGCCGGAGATGCGGTTGTGTTTGATCCGATATTTGAACTTAATGCTGAGTTTGGCCCCCAGATATAAGATGAAGCTCCTGATGCAGAAATAATTCCTGATTGTCCATTGCAAATACTTACATCTGTTGCAATCACTATTGGAAGTGGGTTTACAGTGATTGAAAAAGTTGTCGAACCCGTGCATCCATTAATATCAATTCCCAAAACAGAATAAGTAACTGTAACAGTTGGCTGGGCAGTAGTGCTGGCACTGTTTGTTGAACTTAACCCTGCTGAAGGTGACCAGGTATAAGTCTGTCCTCCTGATGCTAATAAGTTTGTGCTGCTCCCATTGCAAATTGAATTGCTTACTGCCGAGACAGAAATATTCGCGCCTGAAATAACTGTTGTTTGTTGGGTAGATAAATTGCTGCAACCATTTGCATCTGTATAACTATAAGTAATAGTATATGGCCCACCTACACCTGCTTGTGTGGCACTAAAGGAATTTCCGTTAATTCCTGTACCGCTAAAAACTCCTCCTGCCGGATTTCCTGTTAGAATATTTACACCGGGAGCAAAACAATTTACAGTATTTAATCCGCTAAACGAAACAACTGGAAGAGAATTAACTGTTACAGTCACCTGAGAGGTGTTTGTGCAACCTTGCGATGAAGTTCCGGTTACAAAATAAGTTGTAGTTGCATTAGGTGATGCAATAGGATTTGGAATTACAGTATTACTTAATGTTGCAGATAAATTCCAGAGATAAGAATTTGCTCCGCTTGCAGTAAGTTGAACAGTATTGCTAATACAAAGAGAAGGAGCGGATGGGTTTATGATGATAGTCGGTTGAGGATTTACGGTTACAATAGAAGTGTCGAAGCCAACACATCCACCTGCATTTGTTCCCGATAGATAGTAAGTTGTTGTTGCGGTCGGTGAGGCTGTTACAGTCGTACCGGTTGAAGAACTCAGACTTAATGATGGCGACCATACATAAGTGGCTGCGCCTGCTCCCGTAAGTGTTACATTTCCACCCGAGCAAATAGATGTGGATGATGGAGTGCTCGTAACTGTACTCAATGCATTTATAACAACCGTTACAGTTGCTGTTCCTGTACAGCCGTTTGCTGTTCCTGTAACAGTGTAAGTCGTGTTAGCTGAAGGGGATGCTGTTACACTTGCTCCGGTTGTGGCGGTTAAGTTTGTGCTGGGCGACCAGGTATAGGTAGCTGCGCCATTTGCAGTAAGTAAAACTGTTTGACCAGCACAGATAGATGCAGGATTAGGATTTACAGTAATAGTTGGAGGAGGAGATACTGTTACAGGAACAACGAAAGGCTGAGATGTACAACCACCTTGTGTAACAGTTAACGAAATATTGAAATTCCCTGAAGAGTTCCATGAAACCTGATAGGGACCAGATCCGCTTCCACTAATAATTGTTCCCCCGCCAAAATTCCAATTGAATGTTGCCGTTCCGTTTGCATTTCCTGTATAAGTTATTGTGGATGATTGTCCGACACATACGGGACTTGTAACAGTGAAATTTGCTGTTGCAGTCGGAAGAATATTTACAACAGAAATAGACTGGGCCGTATTTCCGCAAGCATCAGTAATTATTAAAGTGTAAGTAGTATTTACAACTGGATTGACTGTTACAGGAGAACCGGTTAATCCTCCCGGATTCCAGGTATAAGTGTATGGAGCTACTCCATAAAGCGGATGCGCTGTTAAGATTGCGGGCGCACCGGCACAAACTGAGGTGCTTGATGATGTAACAGTTCCTTGAACAGTATTTCCCTGCAAGGTAATGCTGTATGAATTTGGGTTTAAGCGAATACAGGTATTATCACAAGTCCCGGAGCCAACACAAAAATTTCTGAATAAACGAAGCGTAATATTTACCGGAGTTGGTGTGCATGAAGGAACTAAACAGTTTGTTAACTCATGGGCGGCATAATTTATTCCGCTGCAGGTGCCGGGTGCATTTCCTGCCGGAGGGGCACATGTCCAGAAAAAATTATTAGGCTGGGGTGAGCGACCACAAGGGCCAATTAAATCAAATGCACCTTTCGACATCCAACAAGTATTAGAGCAGCCGGTACTTGTAGAATACGATGCACTGAAAAAGCAATTTGATATTTGCGCTCCGGCAGGCATTGTTGCATTAATTGTATAACCACATCCATTGTTCGTCCATGCACCATTAGCATAACCGCTTCCACCATAAGCGGCAGAAGCATAAGCAAATGTTGCAGAGACCAATGGGTCAACTGTTACAGGATAAATTCTGTTTTCATTTTTTAACCAGGCAGTAGAAATCAAAACTTTTAAAACCCACTTGCCATTATCATTTTCAATTTTGTAGCCAATAATCGCGGAGGCATTTTTTCCATCAGGAATATTGGTATCATAAATAATCGGTTGATATATTCTGAAAAATTCATTTCCCGTTTCATCAATTACAACTAAATCCCCTATCCATATTCCTTCAGGTGTAGCAAATCCATCATCAGCATATTTTATAATGAACCCATCAGGCATAGTCCAGCTATCTTCAAATACCATCCATTCTGCCTGTTCCGGAATTTCAGGTTTGTGCTGTAAAATATAATTTGCTTTTATGCTTCCCCGCTCTGCAATAAGTTGACGATAAATTCCCGGAAAGAAATTTCGTTGCTCTACACCATCATCGCCAGCTGTAAAGAATACATTGTTTGAAGAATTTTGTGCAATTGATTCTTCAGTTTTACTGAGGAAGTAAGTTTTTATATCCTGATTGAATTGAATTTTTTTATCTGCAATCTGCAACGAAGTATATCCTTCATTCAAATTTATAACTGATGGAACAGGCTGTTGGGGTGCACTGAATATTTTTGAACCAATCGGTTTTATTCGCGGGTCAATTGTTATCCATCTGCCATTTGCATCTTTATAATGCATTGGAGTAAATGATTTCTGGGTGAAGAATTCTCTTTCTTCAGTTCCTTCTTTCAGAAAATATCTTTCATCAGCAGTTCTTCGTTCCAGAATTTCAAAACACTCAGTACAACCGGAATTGAATGGAAGTTTCGAGAATTCGGGATGCGATTTGTCTTTTGAATATTTTGAAAGTTCTGTTGAATTAGTAATTTTTTCAGTGGTGAATGAATAAAAATTATTCACCTTAGGATCCATAGCCGATTGCGCCCGAGCATGGAAACAAAAGCATAAAAAAACAAAAATATAAAAAGCAAAAAATTTCACGAACAACTAAAACTTTAGAGTGTGAAAAATACACAACTTTAATTCAGTAAGGTAGCAATTAACTGATTTCCTCTTACGCATTCTTACAAATAAAATCTTACTAAAAAGTATTGGGTGGCTATCTAATAAGTGTTACATCTCCTTGTAAAATATAATCATCGCCACTACGCATTTTTATTTTTGCATAATAAACATAAACATCAGTTGAGGCTTTTTTACCCAGAAAATTTCCATCCCAACCAATAGTTGGATCAGTTGTTTCAAAAACCAACTCACCTATGCGATCGAAAATTCTGAATTCAACTTCAGCAATTGCAATTCCATATATTTTAAAAATATCGTTTACTTCATCTCCATTAGGTGTGAATGCAGATGGAATCCATGGAGTGGGTTCTCCTTTAATTAAAATAACAGGACTTCTTGCGGTATCAGAACATCCGTTTGCAGAAATTGCAGTAAGCACAACATAAAAATCTCCTGGCTCAGTAAAACTGTGAGAGGTATTAAAGGAAGTATCTGTTGAATTGTCGCCAAAGTTCCACACATAACTTGATGCGTCAATTGATGAATTTGAAAAATTGAAAAGATTATCGGTATAAGGAACATTTCCCGGAGCTGGAGGATCCATGTTAAAAAATGCAGTAGGGCTTTGCAAAACTGTTACAGCAGCAATTTGCGATGAAGAATCCTTACATCCACTTGTGTTTGAAGAAATTAATTGAACATCATAAATACCTATGGTATAAATGTGCTGAGTAAAATTTCCACTCCCGCTTGCCCCATCACCAAAATTCCAGACAGCATTTACCCCATTTGAACTTGTACTTTGAAAATTCACAATTAGCGGAGAACATCCGATCGAAGGGAAAACATCGAATGAAGCAACCGGATAAGGATCAAGAACAACATCGGCATATGCAATAGCCGAACAGCCATTGCCGTCGGTGCCTGTAACAGAATAATTTGTTGTTGCAGAATCAGAAGCTGTTACACTCGATCCGGTGCTCGAGCTTAAACCAATAGCAGGCGACCATAAATAATTTATGGCGCCAATAGCGTTGAGTGTAACACTATTTCCAGGGCAGAATAAGACAGAAGTTGGACTTACTGATACAGTAGGCAATGGGTTTACTGTTACAAGAGCAGTTGCATTTGCTGTGCATCCAACACCCGAAGAACCTGTTACAGTATAGGTGGTGGTGGTCGCTGGAGATGCAATCGGATTTGAAATTAAATTATTATTTAACGAAACAACAGGAATCCATGAATAAGTGTTTGCACCAATTGCGCTAAGCTGAATATTGTTTCCAGCACAGATTGAAACGGCGGCAGGATTAACCGTAACTGTTGGCAGGGTATTTACTGTAACAGTCACTGATGAAGAAGAAGAGCACCCATTTGCAGCGGTCCCGGTTATGGAATAAGAAGAAGTTAAATTAGGAGATGCTGTAACAGTTGCTCCGGTAGAATTATTCAACCCAGCAGTTGGAGACCAGAGGTAAGTACTAGCCCCACTTGCGGCCAGGTTAACTGATGAGCCAATACAAATGGAGGGATTGGCCGGAAGAATATTAATTACAGGAAGCGGAAGCACATCAACCGTAACAGTTGTCTGATCCGTGCATCCCACTACCGAAGTTCCAACTACAGTATATGTAACATTTAAAGTTGGTGTTGCTGTAACAGTATTACCAGTTGAAGAACTTAATGAATTAGAAGGCGACCAGATGTAAGAGCTTCCGCCAGAAGAGGTAAGCAACACATTGTCTCCTGAACAGATTGAAGAGGCAATCGGGTTTACTGTAACAGTTGGAAGTGAATTAACAGTTACAACAATTGTTGTTGTGTTAGAACAACCATTTACATCGGTAGCGTCAATAGAATAAGTTGATGTAACTGAAGGTGAGGCGGTAACAGTTGAAACATTAGTAGCACTCAGTCCGACTGATGGAGACCATGAGTAATTTACACCACCACTTGCCGTGAGTTGAATATTTCCACCAATACAAAAAGATAGAGCAGAAGGATTAATTAAAATAATTGGTTGAGGATTTACAGTGATAATCGTAGTATCGTATCCAGCACAACCCGCAGCATTTGTCCCGGTCAAAATATAAGTTGTTGTTGTGGTTGGAGAAGCAATTACTGAATTTCCTGTAGAAATATTTAATCCTGTTGATGGTGACCAGGAATAAGTATTCGCTCCTACTGCTATGAGCGTAACATTATCGCCTGCGCAAATTGTTGAAGCTGACGGTGAGCTAACAACTGTAGTGAGAGGACTAACAGTAAGGGTTGTGGTTCCGGTTCCTGTGCAACCATTTGTAGTTCCGGTAACAGTATAGGTTATTGTTCCTGGTGGTGATGCTGTAACATTTGCTCCAGTCGAAGATGTTAAATATAAATTGGGTGACCATGAATAAGTGGTTGCGCCTGATGCTGTAAGTGCAACGGTTTGCCCTGAACAAATCACAGAGGAATTTGGATTAACTGTAACAGTTGGCCCAGGTGTAACTGTTACTTGATGAATTATTGTATCAGAACAACTTCCGTTTGAAGTAATAAGTTGAACATCAAAAGTTCCGGCTGTTGCGTAGAGGTGATATGGGCTTGTTGCCGTTGAAGTTCCGCCATCACTAAAATCCCAGTTATATGTTACGCCAGTTCCTGTTGAAGAAGTATTTGTGAATTGGACTGACTGACCGAGACATGCAACCGTGTTTGTAAAATCAGCAACAATTCCTATTTGCGCAGTTCCACCAAAAGATAATGAAAACCCACTTGTGGATGCTGCGGTGTAACGGTTTATTAATAAAGCATAAGTCTGACCTGCAACAAGATTAACTGTTGTATTACACCCGGCACCATTTGCGCATCCAATTCCTGTAGTTCCATTTCCGGCAGGGACCGAATAATTACACGAAACCATATTTCCTAAATTACAGGTTCCGGAAGCAGACCCCGTAATGTTATACATTGCAAAATCAAAATCGGCATAAGGCATTGGGAGGCAACTAAAAGTAAAAGTTCCGCTCTGCGTACAGGTAAAAGTGTACCAATGAGAACCATTATCAGTATGACCAAACCAGCATCCAGGTGCTTCTGCAATACTGCCCTGACTATATGCACCGCCCGCAACATTCAAAGTGTTTTCATTGCATAAAAACAAAGCAGTAGGGCAATCGCTGTTCTGTGCAGACAATAAAAAAATATTGCCACAAAGCAATTGAATTAAAAACAGAATAGTTTTTGTAATTCTTTGAATCATAATGATGGCGCAAAATAATAACCATAGAGCCATTCACGAAATTCTATTCTATTAATTCATTACTTATTCAGTCGAAGGAGAAATAGTTGTAACAACCGGATAATGGTCTGATAAATCTTCGCCAATAACTTTATAACCATCAATATTCCATCGAGGATCTATCATTAAATAATCAATTCTGAAAATGGGAATCCAATAATCATAAGTAAACCCAACTCCCCAACTCTTTTTTAAAAACGCATCTTGCAAATTTCCTCTCAAAGTATTGTAAGCGAATGAAGATGGAACATCATTAAAATCACCGCATAGAAAAACAGGATAAGGTGATGAGTGAATGTGTTCAGCAATAATTTTCACCTGAACACCGCGTGTAACATAAGCGTGTTTCATTTTACTGAAAATAGATTTTCCTGATTTTATATTTAGTGAAGTATCGTTTTTCAAATCAATTGCATCATAGTCTTTATAGTTGAGATGAAAACTTTGAAGGTGCACATTGTAAACACGAACAATTCCGGAAGGAGTTTTTATATCGGTATAAATACAGGCATTGATATTTGTTCCTTGAAATCCTACTGCTCCTTTATCAATAATAGGAAAGCGACTGAAAGTACATAAACCCCAATGTTCATATTTTTCAACTGTGTTTGAAATATTAAAATAATGTTGAGGCAACTGTAACAGTTTTGAAATATCTTTTTCATTCGTCCATCCTTCATCTTTGTCACTTGAATAAAACTCCTGAAAACATAAAATATCCGGCTGCTCATCGTTGAGTAGTTTGAAGATATTTTTTTTCGTATCGATGTTGTGTTCCCAATTATATAAATCAAAATTGCGAACATTGTAACTCATCAGTTTTATACTGATAGAATCAGTGCTCTTTTCATTCTGCTTTGAAAAATGAAATCCGAAAGTGTGAATGATAATAGGAATTGAAATCAGGAATGCAATAAATGGAATCGTTGCGTGTTTTATTCTCACAACAATCCATAAAATGAGAATGATGAAATTCAAAATCAGCAATGGAATAAAAAACAATCCGAAGAAGGCGATAAACCAAATTTTACCCGGGGGAATATAACTCGCGCTAACACTCGCTAACAAACACAACGCGAAAAGCGCCGAGAGAACCACCATTGATTTACGAAGAAAGGTCAACAGTTTTTTCAATTCTCTTTACTGGCTTTAAATAAAATTTCTTTTTCCTCGGTGCTCAAACTTTCATAACCCGACTTACTTATTTTATCAAGTATCGAATCAATCTTTTTTTGTTTTGTAGCGTCTTCTTTTTTCACTGAGGATTTTGGTTCCGGCTTCACATAAGAAACTTTCAGTTTTTTCTTTTTCGAAAAAACAGAAACAAGCGTATCAGCTACATTATTGAACCAAACGGATAAATCATTTCCATTTCTGTAAGATGCAATATAAATGTAACCGAACAAAGCACCGCCGAGATGAGCGATGTGTCCGCCCGCATTTCCATCGAAGTTGATACTGATAATATCAATACCGACAAAAATAGCGGCAAGCCATTTTAATCGAACGGACCAGATGAAAATCATGATTGAATAATCAGGAAGCAAAACCGCGGTCGCGACGATAATTGACATGATACCCGCAGACGCGCCAATGCAGGTGCTAACATCAACCACCTCTTTGAAGTAGGGGAAAATATTATAGAACAAAATGTAAATCGCAGCCCCCAACCAGCTTCCCATCATGTAAACAGGGAGGATTTTTTTATTGCCGATATATTCAGCGAGAATGCTTCCAATCCAATACAACCAAAGCATATTGAAAACAATGTGAAATAAATCGAAGTGCGTGAACGCATAAGTAATGAGCGTCCACGGTCGGTGTAACAGTCGGATCAAACTCGCCGGCAACGCGAGATACGAAATCACATTATCCATTTCGGGATAGGCGCCACTTAAATCCCCGAAAAGAGAAATCAATCGCAACACTAAAAACACGATGATGTTCACTACAATCAGACGACTCACCATTTTGCCTGTTGGTGAAAAAGTGTTTTTGATTTCGCGGATTAAAAAATTTTCAGCCATCAGAAAAAATCCTGTCGTCTTTTTTTATTCCAATACTTGATTAAAATAAATCCGAACAACATGCCTCCGAGATGCGCGAAATGCGCGACTCCGGCCTGCGTTCCACTTACACCCGCGTACAATTCAAACGCGCCATACAGCATCACAAAATATTTCGCCTTGATTGGAATAGGTGGAAACATCAGATACAAATAAGTATTCGGAAACAACATTCCGAAAGCGAGCAACACGCCGAACACCGCCCCCGAAGCGCCGACAACCGGAATGTTCGCCACCATCGTCGTTAATTTCTGCGCGAGAATTTTCGCCTGAAGAATATTCGCGGTATCACCCGGACTTTGCGACCAAGAACCGATAAAGGCGTTCAACTGATTTACATAATCGGTATCGCCAAGTAAATCCTGATGCGTTTCAAAAAGATTTTTAAAGTTTACAATATTGACCGATGAAAAAAACTGGTTAATGTCGTTTTGCACCAAATGAATTTCGTACGCCGTGAAAGCCATGTGAGTGAGCGCGCCGCCAATTCCGCAAATGAGATAAAAAATTAAAAACCTTTTTGGTCCCCAAACATTTTCAAGCACAGAACCAAACATCCACAGCGCGAACATGTTACTGAATATGTGCATCAGACTTCCATGCATGAACATGTGGGTGATAAGTTGATGCGGCTTGAAATATTCCGAAGTGAAATAAAATAATCCGAGATACCGCGACAGGTCGAAATTATAAGTGTTCTCCGCCACCACCGTCGCGAGATACATCAACCCGTTTATGATGAGCAGGTTTTTCACCACCATTGGCATCGCCTGAAAACCGGAAGGCCTTAAATCACTCATGAAATTTTATTATAAAAATTTTTTGCGAAAATAATTCAACCGAGTTTCTCAAACTGCTTTTCAATATCTCGAATATTAAAACTGATGAAAGTGGATTTGCCGTCGGCGGTGTGCGATGGAATTTCGCACCCGAATAATTCATCTAACAAATTTTTCATTTCGCGTTCGGCGAGTCGAGTTCCGTTTTTTATCGCGGCTTGCTTCGCCAGCTGTAACGCTACTTCTTCGCGCTTGTTCAACTTCGGCGATTGCATGCTTCGCTTATAACCCTCAATTAATTCTTCAAGCAATTTCGAGGGGTCTTTATCTAAAATATCAGAAGGAGTTCCGTGAATTACCAAATCAGTATTGCCGAATTCCTGCACATCAAAACCGAGCGCGCGCACTTCACTTAAAATTTCTTTCGCGATTTCAAAATCAGGAGCGGTGAGGTGAAGCGTTTGCGGAAACAACTGTCGTTGTGATGCGGGAACATTATCGTTTAACTGTTTCAGGTAGCGCTCATACAACACGCGTTCGTGTGCTGCATGTTGCTCGACTAAAATAAATCCAGACTTGATTGCTGATAAAATATACTTGTCGTGCAACTGAACAGGCGCGTGATTTTTTTCTTCGGCGGAAAGTAATGTCTGTTCTTCGGGCATTGTTTCCCACCGACTCGGAATAGTGAATGTTGCCGAGGCAAAATCATTTTCTGTTACAGGTGCAATTGCAACATCTTCTCCCTTGCGCGAATCAGAATACAAATCTTTCCAGTTCTGCGCGTTCGAAAAAGTCCGCGCATCAGCGTGTTGAGGAAAAGGAGAGTAATCCGGATTCAGTTTCGGGTTCGGCTCGTCAATCATTTCTTTATTCGGTCGCGAGAAACTTGTGAGATGACTCGTTCTGTTTACATCATCAAAATCTAACGACGGGGACACTGAATATTTTCCTAGCGCGCGCTTGATGGCGGAAAGAATGAAAGTGTAAATGATTCGCTCATCCTCGAATTTTATTTCCTGCTTGGTCGGATGCACATTGATGTCGATGCGCGCCGGGTCAATGTCTAAGAACAAAACATAAAACGCGAACGACTCCCGCGGAAGCAACTCAGCGAACGCGCTGCTCACTGCATGATTCAGATAAGAGCTTCGGATGAATCGGTTGTTCACGAAAAAAAATTGTTCGCCGCGTGTCTTCTTCGCGGCTTCAGGTTTGCCGATGAAGCCGATGATATTTGTAACAGTTGTTTCTTCTTCAACAGGAACCAATCGCTCGTTGTAATTATGACCGAACAATCCCACAATACGCTGACGAAGATTTCCTGCATTCAAGTGATACACATCCACTCCGTTGTGATACAATTGAAAATTAATTTCGGGATGCGCCAGTGCAATGCGTATAAATTCATCAATGATGTGCTTGGTCTCAACCGGATTGCTTTTTAAAAAATTGCGACGCGCAGGTACATTGTAAAAAAGATTTTTCACGGAGAGAGATGTACCTTCAGCACAACTTACAGTTTCCTGTTTCAATACTTTACTTCCTTCAATCAGCAGTTCAGTTCCTACTGCTTCGCCGCGCAATCTTGTTTTCAGTTCCACTTGTGCAATCGCAGCAATACTTGCCAGCGCTTCACCGCGAAATCCCATAGTGCGAATGCGGAACAGGTCATCAATATTTTTTATTTTGGAAGTGGCGTGGCGCTCGAAACTCATTCTGGCATCAGTGTCGCTCATTCCATTTCCATTATCAATCACCTGAATTAAACTTTTGCCTGCATCGCGGATGATGAGTTTTATTTCTGTGGCATCTGCATCAATACTGTTCTCGAGCATTTCCTTTACAGCACTTGCCGGGCGCTGTATCACCTCACCGGCGGCAATCTGGTTGGCAATGGAATCGGGAAGCAGTTGAATAATATCGGACATAATTTTTTTCAGCGGGAAGCAAAAGTAATCGCTGAAGATTGATGCGCTCAATGTAAATGAATGCTCGCGAGGTTTTTAACAATGGGTGAACATTTTGATTTAGTTCATTGGTTCGGGAGTTCATTGGTAATACAGACTTTTGAAATGTGTAACAGTTTGAACCAATTGTTTTTCTTAACCCCTCTTTCTTTCCATGAATAACTCTGAATGATTTTTTACTTTGGAAAGAGAGAGGGTGGAAATATTTTTCTCTGATTGATAGTTGTGTGCGGGCGAGTGAACTTAGTTGAGTGCCTGGATTCTTTTTACCTTAAATTTGAAACACACTATTCAATTTTTAAAAATGAAATCGAAAATATTTTTCTGTTGTGTTTTTATTTTTTCGTTAACACGATTATCGGCCCAACAACGAGGTGGTGCCTTTATAATTTCCTGTAGGGAGTATCATGTTTTTTCTCAGGGAAATTGGCGCAATGAACATCTTGATATTTTTACGGGTTCAAATCCAGATAATCAAAATTTATACGCAAGGTTCTATTCTTTTTCACGATACAAATGGAATGATTCTATTAGCCAATGGTATTATTCAGTTCATGATACGGTAGATAATTCCGGAGCGAGTTATAATATCAATCACGACACCATCATCAATTCACTTCCTCAAAAAGCAAGTAAAATAATTGCGGATGATAATTGGCTGCCAACTCAACAAACTAAACTTGTTTGGAATGGAGCTTCATGGGACACAATCGAAAAAATTAATTCAGTTCTAATTTTTGGTAATAAAATTTTAGATGAAATCACAACTAAAAAAATAAACGGTCAATGGATAAATAAAACAAAGTGGAATTATGCTTATGATTCTACAAGCCAAAAACTAAAAACATTATTAATTGAACAATGGGATACTTCATTTCAACAATGGAGAAATTATTTATTGGATACTGCATCTTATCCGATTGGGAATTACAATTTCCTTGTTTCAAGAAGCAGATGGGATACTTTAAGTTTTTCCTGGAAACCATTGAGCAGAAAGTATCTTGATATTGTAAATAATTTTATTTGGGATACCCTATGCTTCAAGAAACTCATACAAAATTATGATACTGTTTTTCATCAATGGGAAAACACGGATAGTATAAGTTACAATATTCAATTCACTACAGGGGGTGCAAACTATATTGCGTCAAAGCATTTTAAATATCTAACAAATTCGTGGGTTCCTTTTCAAGGTGATACTTCTTGTTGGATTTGGTACGGAGGCATTTCTGAAATAAGCAATTCAGATTTTAATATTTTCCCCAATCCAACCACCAACAATCTCACAATAGAATCCCTCAACAGTGTTCTGCTCGATAAAATAATTATCAGCGATGTTACAGGAAGAATTATCACTCAGCTTAAACCAACTCAGTCAAGCACACAACTCGATATAAAAAGTTTCAATCCAGGAATTTATTTCGTTCAGATGAAATCGAATAAAAGAATTGAAGTGAAAAAATTTGTGAAGCAATAAAATTCACCATTCACTATTGACCATTCACTATTGACCATTCACACCTTCCGAAACAAAACCGAAGTATCACCATACGACAAAAACCGGAAACGATTTTCCAAGGCGAAGTCATAAACTTTTTTCCAGTCATCACCAATGAATGCAGAAACCAATAAGAGCAAAGTGCTTTGCGGCATGTGAAAATTGGTAAGCAAAATATCAGCGGTGCGAAAGCGATAACCCGGCGCGCATAACAAATGAGTCGCGCAACTCAATTCGTTTTTATCTTCTTCATCTAAATATTTCAGAAGCGACTGCAATGCATGAGTAACCGTTACACTTGATTCTTTCAGCGGAGACTCATAAACATCCCACTGATTCAGTTCAAAGTTTTTATCGCCAAGAGAATATTTCACTCCGAGCCAGTACAAACTTTCTAATGTGCGAAGCGATGTTGTTCCAACTGCGGCAATCGGGCTTCCATTTTCGATTTGCTGTAACAATTTTTCGATGAACATACGATTCACATAAATTCTTTCGCCATGCATATCGTGACCTTCCAGTGTTTCTGATTTCACCGGCTTGAAAGTTCCTGCGCCGACATGCAGTGTAAGAAATGCAGTTTCAATTTTATTTTCTTTCAGCGATGAAAAAACTTCCTCTGTAAAATGTAATCCTGCGGTAGGAGCAGCAACAGAACCATCCTGCTGACCGAAAATAGTTTGATAAGAATCGGAATCTTTTTGCTCAGCCTCTCTTCTCATATAGGGAGGCAGGGGAATAAATCCCGCCGACTCAATCACCTGAGCGAAACTGAAATCATAATTGTCCCATTCAAATTTTATCAGGAAAGTTTCGCCATCTTTTTTTTCCAGTGAGGCACGCAGTTTAAAAACCGCATTATCAATTGTAAAAAACTTTTCAAGCGAATCGCCCTTCCATCGTTTTGCATTGCCGACCATGCAACGCCATACAGTTGGTTCGTGCGCAAAAACAGAAAGTCGCAAATCAGTATGAGGTGTAACAGGTTCCAAACAAAAAATTTCTATCGTGGCGCCGGAACCTGATTTAAAAAACAATCGTGCACGAATCACTTTCGTGTCGTTAAACACCATCAGTGTTTTCTCTGGAAGAATTTCAGCGAGTTGATGAAAAACTTTTTCTGAAATATTTCCTTCGCGATAGATTAAAACTCTCGCGTCATCACGCCGTGGTAACGGATACTGTGCAATCAATTCTGTCGGTAGCGAATAATTAAAATCTTGTATGCGGATTTGTTTTGGATGCATCTGAATCGAAAATAAATTTTGCAATAATTATTTTTCTTTCAGTTCCAATTGCTTTCTGAAATAATGCCGGATTCTTTTCGCACATTCGAGTGCATTTTCAATTTCTACTAGGGAGTATTCTCTGAACTCATCCGGATATCTCGGAATAACTGAATAATCATTCAGTTCATTAAAATCTTTTCTCAGCATATTAATAGATGGCTCAAATTTTTCGGCCCCACTCATCAGCATTAACAAATCGTGTGTTTTGTTTAGCGGTGAAATATTTTTTACTAAAAATCCCTTCAGGTATTTTTCAGCCAGTTGCTGACAATGAAAAACAATCACATCGCCTGGAGAATTTTTAGAATCACAAAGAATCTTAACCGCCTTCCAATCATTTTCTGCTTTCTGAATCCACTCACGATAATTAGTTTCCATAGATAATTTTTCCTTCCCTGTTTACTGTATAGGCAAGTGTTCCGAAAATTTTTTTTCGTTTACTGAATTCGTCAGGGGTAAATACAAAAATGTCCATAGCACACGGATACTTTATAAATAATTCACGAACAGTTTTTGGTCTTGAATTAAAATTTTCATTTGTGCTTTTAATAATCAATAAATCTAAATCGCTGAATGCATTTGCAGTTCCATTGGAATAAGACCCAAACAGAAATATTTTTTCAGGTTGGTAGCCCAATACAATTTGTTGAACAATATTTTGAATTTGAATCTCGGAAAGCATAATCTGATTGGCGAAAATAAACACGAATTGTTTGAATAATTAATCCGTGTCTCTTTGTTAAAAATTACAATCAAACAAAACGCTGTGGAGAATCGTTACACTGTTTGAATCATCCTCGCTTCATCTTGTTTTTTATTTGAAGACATGAAAAAGTTGCTTGCATTTATTATGCTCCTCGGAATTTTTATTCTGCCGCTGGCTTCGCCAACGCCGGGGGTAAAAAAATTATTTGATGGAAATGTTCCTCCGTTTTTATTGGAGAGTTCCGCTTGGGCTGATTCGATTTTCAATACACTCACTCCCGATGAGCGATTAGGTCAATTGTTTATGTTGGCTGCTTATAGCAATAAGGGAACTGAAGAAAAATTAAATATTGCCGCAATGATTTCTAAATATAAAATAGGTGGATTAATTTTTATGCAGGGTGGTCCGGGAAGGCAAGCAGCACTCACAAATTTTTATCAGAATGTAAGTACGGTTCCTTTGTTGATTGCTATAGATGGTGAGTGGGGTTTAAACATGCGCCTCGACAGCACAATGAATTTCCCAAAACAACAAATGCTTGGTGCCATTCAGAGTGATACACTTATTTATTTAATGGGAAAAGAAATCGCGCGGCAATGCAAGCGCATAGGAGTGAATGTAAATTTTGCTCCCGATGTAGATATCAATAACAATGCGCTCAATCCAGTAATTGGCGACAGAAGTTTTGGCGAGAACAAATACAATGTAGCCGCGAAAGGAATTGCATATATGCGCGGTTTGCAGGATGGTGGAGTGATTGCTTGCGCAAAACATTTTCCCGGCCATGGAGATACTGATGCTGATTCGCATTTAACACTTCCAATAATTAAAGCATCGAAAGAAAGAATTGATTCTCTTGAATTATTTCCTTTTAAAGAAATGATAAACGCAGGAGTTGGCAGTATGATGGTCGCTCATCTTTTTGTTCCTGCGCTTGATACAACAAACAATCGTGCATCAACACTTTCGCCGACAATTGTCACCGGAATTTTAAAACAGCAACTTGGTTTTCAGGGATTGATTTTTACTGATGCGATGAACATGAAAGGAGTAAGTAATTACTCTTCTCCCGGAAAAGTTGATGCAATGGCACTGCTCGCAGGTAACGATGTATTGTTGTTTTCAGGAAATGTGGGCGAAGCAATCAAGCAAATTAAATCATCAATCGACAGCGGATTTATTTCAAGAGCAGAAGTTGATGAGCGCGTGAAAAAAATTCTTCGGGCGAAATACTGGTGCGGATTAAATCATCAGAAAAATATTTCTACTAAAAACCTGAACGCAGATTTGAATACCAATGGAGCAAAATTATTGAAACAACAGTTGATTGAAAATGCGCTCACACTCGTTTACAACAAAAACAATTTCATTCCATTTAAAAAACTCGACACGCTGCGAATTGCTTCTGTTGCCATTGGTGCTTTCAGTAAAAATTCCTTTCAAACCATGTTGGAGCAATATGCTCCGATAAAAAGTTTTCAAATGGATAAGCAGTCGACGAAAGAAGAATATGCAGCCCTCACTACAAAGCTAAAAGATTACAATCTTGTAGTTATCAGCGTTCACAACATGAATAAAAAGTCAGGAGATTTTTATGGCATCCCTCAAAGTGCTAAAACTTTCATTGATGCAATCAGCGAACAGAAAAAAACAGTTGTAACAGTTTTCGGAAGTCCGTATGCATTGAAATTTTTTGAAGATAATAACTGGTTACTCGAGTGTTACAACGACGAAACTGTTACACAACAAATGGCGGCACAACTTTTATTCGGCGGAATAAAAGCAAAAGGAAAATTGCCGGTGAGTGCTTCGAAAAATATTTTATCAGGAATCGGATTGCTCACCACTTCTACAATAAGATTGAAGTACACAATGCCCGAAGAAGTTGCGGTGCGTGAAGACTTGCTGAAGAAAATTGATTCCATAGTTGATGATGCGTTGCTCGACCACGCATTTCCCGGCTGCCAGGTTTTAGTGGCGAAAGATGGAATGGTCATCTATCAGAAATCATTTGGGTTTTTCACTTACGATAAAATTGATTCGGTGCGCAACGATGATTTATACGACCTCGCATCAATAACAAAAATTGCTGCGACAAATATGGAAATCATGAAGCTGTATGATGACGGAAAAATTGATTTGAATAAAACACTCGGAGATTATTTACCTGAAGCGCGTGGGACAAACAAAGAAAATATTATGCTGAAAGAATTGCTCACGCATACCGCGGGTTTAAAACCATTCATTCCGTTTTACAAACACACACTCGATGCGAACGGAAAACTCGACGCGAATCTTTACAGCACGATTTCAACAAAAGATAAAAGTATCAGAGTCACGAAAGATATTTTTATGAAGCCCGAATACATTGATACGATGTGGGAAGATATTTATTCATCGCCTGTGAGCACGCACGGAACTTATGTTTATTCTGATTTGGATTTTTATTTTCTGAAAGCAGTTGCTGAAAAAATTCGCGGCAAACCAATTGATGAATTGGCTGACAAAAATTTTTATTCTCCTCTTGGTATGCCAACAATGGGTTACAATCCAACCGATAAATTTTCGCTTGACAGAATTGTTCCATCGAACTACGATAATTTTTATAGGCATGAATTGATACAAGGATATGTGCATGACCAGGGCGCAGCAATGCTCGGCGGAGTTGGTGGACACGCAGGAGTTTTTTCTTCAGCAAATGATTTAGCAATTGAAATGCAGATGTTGTTGAATGGTGGTGAGTATGGAGGAGAAAAATATTTTTCGCCTGTAACAGTTCAGAAGTTCACCACGCAGGCAGGAAAAATTTGTCGTCGTGGTTTGGGGTTTGATAAACCCGAACCGGACCCCGACCGCGCAAGTCCGTGCTGCAGTGAAGCATCGTGTAACACTTATGGTCACCAGGGGTTCACCGGCACCTGTGTGTGGACTGATCCGCAATACAATTTGATTTTTGTTTTCCTCTCGAACCGAACTTTTCCTGATGATGAAAACGGAAAAATAAATTCACTCAGTGTGCGCAAGAATATTCAGGAGGCGATTTATAAAGCCATTCTTAACTCTGAAGATTTATCGCTGAATAAATAATTTCAGCTAATATTTTTAATGCCATTTCATCGTTATTCAAAAAGTATTTTCAGTCCCTCAATAATTTCATCATTCAAAAACTTCATTGACATGACGATAAAATATTACTCTAAAAAAATATTTGCTCTTTTTGTTTTTCTATTCTGTTACACTACAACTTTTTCTCAAGCAACAAAACAAACCAGCATTGCAGGAGCTTTGAAAATTTATCTTGATTGTCTGTATTGCGACGAAGATTTTATGCGCACCGAAATCAACTGCGTAAATTTTGTGCGCGACTCAAAAGAAGCTGATGTTCATATTTTAATCACGATGCAAAACACCGGAAGCGGTGGCACCTCCTACACAATTTATTATTTGGGGCAACAAATTTTTCTGAATGAAAACGACACGCTTTTCTTCACCGCGAATTCCAACAACACTTCCGATGAAACACGAAAAGGATTAACACAAATACTGTCGGTTGGGTTGATGCGATATGTGGCTCATACTTCCATGGTTTCAAAAATTAACATCACTTCGCCGCAGGAAGATACACTAAGTGTTACATCAAAAGATACGGTTGACCATTGGCATAGCTGGGTTTTTTCTATTGGCGGAAACGGAAACTGGAATGGAGAAAAACAATCAACCAGCGGTTCTTACAATGGAAATATTTCAGCGGATAAAGTAACGGCAAAAATGAAAATGAGTTTTTACGCCAGCATTAATTACAATAAAAGCATTTACAAATTTGATGACACCACTGAATTTATAAATGAGTCGAATTCTAAATATTCAGGAGCGAGTTATGTAAAAAGCTTAAACAAGCATTGGTCAGCAGGATTAATCACAGACTATTCATCGAGCATTTATAATAATATCAAATGGGCGGTGAGCGCGGGACCAGCACTGGAGTTTGATGTGTTTCCTTACGCACAATCCAATCGTAAACTATGGACTTTCTATTATGAGATGCAATATCAAACAGGTGAATACATTGATACTACCATTTTCAATAAAATAAAACAGTCGGTTGTACAACAAAAATTAAGGAGTTCAATGCGCTTTAAACAAAAATGGGGAAGCACAAATTTTACTGTTTCGGGTTCAACCTATCTCTACGATTTCAGTAAGAACAGTCTGAATGTTTCCGGCTCTGCGAGCATTCGCTTGTTCGAGGGATTGTCTTTGGATTTATACGGAAGTTTTTCCATCATTCATGATCAGATTTCATTACCAAAATCAGGAGCCAGTCAGCAAGAAGTTTTGTTGCAGATAAAACAATTGGAAACCAACTACAGATATTATGGTTCGGTTGGATTGAGCTATCAGTTCGGAAGTATTTATAATAACATTGTAAATCCGAGATTCAATTCCTCCAGTTATAATTTCTGATAAAGGCACAATAAATTTCAATCGCTGTTATGGTTTTCTTTTATTGTTAAATAATTAATTAACATATTAATCGGAATTATTCACATCCTTAATATGGTACATACTGTTGCTTATAACAATCAATACATTTACCCCGCATGAATGATAAAACATACGAGATAAAACTCCCGCAGTTTGAAGGTCCGTTTGATCTGCTGCTTTTTTTTATTGAGCGCGATGAATTAGATATTTATGACATTCCGATTTATCAAATCACAAAAGATTTTCTTGACTACCTTCATCAGGCCAGTTTGATGAACATTGAAATAGCAAGTGAATTTATTGTGGTGGCCGCAACGCTTATGCGTGTGAAAGCAAAATTATTATTGCCAAGAAAAGATATTGATGCAACCGGAAATGAAATTGACCCACGCGATGAATTGGTTGCAAAACTTTTGGAGTATAAAAAATTCAAAGAGGTACAGGAACAAATGCGACACCTCGAAGATTCGCGTGCTGCAAAATTTGAACGCGGAAATGCTGTGGGCGAATTAAAAGTTTTATCAGAAAGTTTATCGGGCGAAGCGGAGCTACACACACTCACACTTTTCAGATTGCTTAAAGCATTTGAGAAAGTGATGACTCGATATGAAGAAGACAAAAACAAACCAGTGCATCAGGTTATTCAATACGCATATACTATTGAAGGTTCGCGCGAAAAAATTTTAGAAGTGGTTCGCCGCGGAAGTAATGTTCCGTTCATTGCCATTTTTGAAAGTTGCGAAAATCGTATTCACGCCATCTTTACTTTTCTTGCAATGTTAGAGTTGATTCAATCCAATCTTATCAATATTAATTTGGGGATGGGTTCAAATAATTTCTGGGTTACAACTGTCGAATAAAAATTTCTTTCACAATTCAATTTCCTTTTTTTGAAAAAAATATTTCTATTTCTGATTTTGATTATTTCAATTCAGAAAATTTCAGCACAAACAAAATCTGTTTTGTTTATTGGCAACAGTTACACTTCAGTAAATAATCTTCCTGTTACAGTTCAACAGTTAGCGTTATCAAAAGGTGATTCGTTGTTTGTTGATTCGAGCACTCCTGGCGGATATACATTTCTGCAACACACGACAAACGCGACCACGCTTTCAAAAATCGCGCAGCAGCCATGGGATTTTGTAGTGTTACAGGAACAAAGTCAAATGCCATCGTTCCCGCCATCACAAGTTCAAACCGATGTATATCCTTATGCGACCAAACTTGATAGTTTGATTCATGCGAATGATTCGTGCACCGAAACGATGTTTTATATGACCTGGGGAAAAAAGAATGGCGACGCTTCGAATTGCGCTGGTTATCCGATTCTATGTACTTTTTGGGGAGTGCAGCAGCGGCTTCGCGAAAGTTATTTAGAGATGGGGCAAATGAATCATGCTACTGTCGCTCCTGTGGGAATGGCTTGGAAAAAAATTGTCGGCGACAGTTTAAGTTTTGATTTGTTTCAGGCGGATGAAAGTCATCCAACTGTTTACGGCACTTATTTAACCGCATGTGTTTTTTACGCTATGCTGTATCAGAAATCTCCCGTGGGCGCTACTTTTTATTCAACCATTCCCGATACAACGGCTATACTGTTACAGCAAACAGCTGATGCGATCGTGTTCGACAGTTTATCGCTTTGGTTTGAAAGTGGAAACATTCCTTTTGCCGGGTTTAATTTTTCTGCAACAGGAACAACTGTAAATTTTCAATCAACCGATATGAATGGTTCGCAGTTCGATTGGAATTTTGGAGATGGAAGTTCTTCGACTCAACAAGGCCCTTCTCATGTTTATGTTCCCGGTACTTATACTGTTACACAGGTTGTGACAAATCATTGTTTGAGCGATACTGTTACACACGCACTTACAGTTCTTTCTTCCGGAATTGCAGAATCGAATCAGACCTCAACTGAAAAATTATTTTATGTTGAAGGAAGAATTTATTTCCAAACCGAAATTTCTAATTCGATAGTGTTGTATGATGTATTGGGAAGAAAAATTTTCGAACAATCAATTGATAAAAGTAAAATCAAACAAGTCTTAAATCTGAAACTTTCTTCAGGATGTTACACTGCAGTTTTAGAAAACAACCATCAAAAAAATTCTATTCTGAAAGTAGTGATTCCATAATAGAAATTCATCAACACAACTTAAAACTATATTTGAGCCATTGATTTTTCAATCATGATAAATAAAAAAAGAATTCTCATTTTAGCTCCTCACACTGATGATGGTGAACTTGGACTGGGTGGTTCCATTGCTCGTTTTGTTGATGAAGGGAAAGAAATTTATTACGCAGCATTTTCGCTCTGTCGTCGTTCGCTTGAACCGGGATTAGCACCCGACACTTTGGAAATTGAAGTAAAAGCTGCAACTAAAATTCTTGGAATTCCCCCTGAAAATCTTCGGTTGTTTGATTATGATGTTCGGCACTTTAGCACCTTTCGACAGAATATTTTAGAAGATATGGTTGTACTGAAAAAAGAATTAAAACCTGAATTGGTTTTTCTTCCGTGTTCATCTGACCTTCATCAAGACCATCAGGTTATTCATAATGAAGGATTGCGCGCTTTTAAAGATGCATCCATTCTCGGGTATGAATTACCCTGGAACAATCTGAATTTTCAAACAAGTTGTTTTATAAAACTGCAAGAAAAATTTGTAATGAAAAAACTAGAAGCATTACAGGCCTATAAATCACAATCTCATCGCGCATATTTAAACGAAGGATTCATTCGCGGATTAGCAACTGCGCGCGGGGTGCAAATCGGTTGCGAGTTTGCTGAGGCATTTGAAGTAATGAAAGTTATTTATTAGAAATTTATGAAGAGAGTTGCTCTCTTACTCGATAATACTTTATCAATTGATCGTCGCGCATTATTAGAAATCGAGACTTTGTGTTCGCTTGATATTGAACTGCATTTGTTCTGTATGAAGGAGAATGGGTTCCCTGAAATTGAAACGCGGAACAATCTTTTTATTCAACGGATTTTTTCTCCTGAAATTTATAAGTTCAGAAACAATAAACTGTTACAGTCGTTGGCAGAAATTATTTGTAAAACTGATTTTGATATTCTGCATTGCCACGATCGGGTAATGTTACACCTCGGCATTATTATAAAAAGGCGACAACCAACTGCAAAATTGATTTATGAATCCCGGGAGTTGTTTCATCAGTGGCCGCTACATGTAACAGCCCCGGGATTTGTGTTGTGGTTGAAATCATGGATTGTTAGAAAATTAGAAATCAGAAAAGAAAAAAATGACGGACGAAAAGCAGATTACCTAATCACCGTCAATCAATCCATTGCAGCTATTCTTCAGACCTATTTTCAATTAAAATCAAAAGCAGTGGTCACCCGGAATATTCCGCGATACGAAGCGGTGATTAAAAAGGGCGACTACCTGAGAAATAAATTTTCGGTTCACACAAGTGATAAAATTGTGGTTTACATCGGCGGCCATCTTTACCGCAACTCATTGCGGATGGAGCAGGCGCTGGAAGAAATTGCAATAACTCCGAATGTAACAGTGGTGATTATTACCGGCGATGATTCTCATTCGCAGTGGTTTAAAAATTTTGTTAAAGAAAATAACTGGAGCAATGTTTTTTTTCATCCACTCATTCCAATCAATCAGATAACAAGTGTGCTGAGTGGTTGCGATGTTGGAATTGTTACAGCATGGAATAAAAAAGATTTAAGTTACTGGCTTGCGCTCGACAATAAATTATTCAGTTACATCATGGCGGAGATTCCGATTTTGGCAAGTGCTCAACCGGAATATAAAAAAATTGTGGAAGAAAATAATGTAGGTGTTTGTGTTGACCCCGAAATTCCGGGCGCATTTGCTAAAGGACTGAAACAGATTTTAATGCAATCTGACAATTTTCGTACTGAATTGATGAAAGCAAAACAAAAATTCAATTGGGAACAGGAACAAAAAAATCTATTGGAACTTTATAAACGAATCATCAACTGATTCATCTTTGCAAAACAATGATTCACATTATTGATTACGGAACCGGAAATATTTCAAGCATACAAAACATGCTCAAAAAAATTGGTGTCGATTCCATTATATCTTCTAATCCAAAAGAAATATCAGGCGCAAAAAAAATTATTCTTCCTGGTGTTGGCTCCTTTGATACCGGAATGAAACTGTTGAATGAAAGAGGCTGGGTTGAAACACTGAACGAAAAAGTATTGAATGAAAAAATTACAGTGCTTGGTGTTTGTCTTGGTTTACAATTGATGTGCATACAAAGCGATGAAGGAAAATCAAAAGGGCTCGGGTGGATTGACGCGGAGGTAATTCGATTCAATCCTGGAAAGGCAGCAGAACAAATTCGTGTTCCACACATGGGATGGAATTCGGTAGAGGAGTTGAAAACTGTTACACTTATTGATTCAAAGACCGAACAACGATTTTATTTTGTTCATGCCTATCATATTGCAAATGTTCCAAATGAAATTGGCTGGCTAAAAACACATTATGGATATGATTTCGTTTCTGGAATTCAGAAAGAAAATATTTATGGTGTGCAGTTTCACCCAGAAAAAAGTCATCGTTACGGAATGGAATTGTATAAAAATTTTGCAGAACTGAAATGAGTTATCGCGCTCGCATCATTCCCGTTTTATTAATTCAGCAAGGTGCATTGGTGAAGACAGAAAAATTTTCTTCGCCACGATATGTTGGTGATCCGATCAATGCGATTAAAATTTTCAATGAAAAGGAAGTAGATGAAATTGTAGTGCTTGACATTGATGCATCAAAAAAAAATCAAAAAATAAATTTCGACTTAATTCGTGATTTAGCCAGCGAATGCTTTATGCCACTCGCTTATGGTGGCGGAATAAAAATACTGAATGATATTGAGCAATTAATAAAAACAGGAGTAGAGAAAGTGATTATTAATTCTACTGCTTTAGAAAATCCGGAATTTATTTCAAGCGCAGCAAAAGAATTTGCCAGCTCAACTATTGTAGCTTCGGTTGATGTAACACAAAATTTTTTCGGAAAATATATTCTCTATTCTGCTTCTGGAAAGAGAAATACTTATGGTGTAACAGATTATGTAAAGCAATTGGAAAATGCCGGAGCAGGTGAAATTTTATTGCAGGCAGTGCATCACGATGGAACCGGAAAAGGATATGATCAAAAATTGATTAGTAAATTGTCTAAATCTGTTTCTATTCCGATGATTGCATGTGGCGGAGCTTCATCAGTTGAAGATTTGCGAAGCGCAATTAATTCCGGTGCTTCTGCAGCTGCGGCAGGAAGCATATTTGTGTTTACTGGAAAACATAAAGCGGTGATGATTTCTTTTCCTTCTTCTTCTGAATTGAATTGGTAGTTATGTTTGGGGCTTCGAATGCAATCAGCCCGCCATTACCAGATTTGTACACGGTGTATTCTTTCAACAGAAGATGACTTTGCTATTTATTTTGATGAAGATGGAGTTTGTAATCATTGTCATTTATATGATAGAGTTGTAGCTGAAAGAATTTTACCGGTTCCTGAGCGTGATAAATACTTGCAGCAATTAATTGATGAAATAAAACTTGCAGGAAAAGGAAAAAAATATGATTGTGTAATTGGGGTAAGTGGTGGAGTTGATAGCACTTATGTTGCATACATAGTAAAGCAATTAGGGCTTCGTCCACTTGCTGTGCATTGCGATAATGGATGGAACTCAGAATTAGCAGTAAGCAATATTTCAAACATTCTGAAAAAGCTTGAAATTGATCTTTTAACTCATGTAATTAATTGGGAGGAGTTCCGTAATCTCCAACTTGCATATTTAAAAGCGTCAGTCATAGATGTTGAGGCAACATCTGATCACGCAATTTTTGCATCGTTATATGAAGCAGCTAACAATTACAAAATAAAATATATTCTTAGCGGAGAAAATTTGCCTACAGAAGGAATTTTACCAGAAAGTTGGATTCATAACAAAAATGATTTAATAAATATCAAAGCCATTTTCAAAAAATTTGGAAATGGAAAACTGAAAACTTTTCCCACTCTTGGGTTTCTGAAAAAATGGTATTTCGAAAATGTAAAAGGAATTAAATCAATTCGTATCCTGGATCAAATTAGTTATAATAAAAAGGAAGCGAAAAAAATAATTGCTGAAGAATTGGATTGGCGTGATTATGAAGGGAAGCATTATGAATCAATTATAACAAGATTTTATCAATCCTATATTCTTCCCAAAAAATTTCATGTCGATAAAAGGCGCTCGCATTTTTCAACAATGATTTGTTCGGGGCAGTTATCACGCGAAGATGCGCTTGTTGAAATAAGTAAGCCCCCAATAGATGCTAAAAGATTAGAAGAAGATAAAACTTATGTGCTGAAAAAATTCGGACTTACTGAATCTGAATTTGAAAAAATACTTTCTCTCCCACCAAAAGCGCATACTGACTATCCATCTATTCTGAATATTTTCAGAAAGGTTCGTCCTGTAACAAGAATAATCAGAAAAGTATTTAAAACTGAAAAGCTAAATCAAACTTTTATTCAGTCAGTCAAGGGAAAAAAAATTGCTATGTTATTAGACAACCCGTTTACCAATGATAAGCGGGTTATTCAGGAAGCCAATTCTATAGCTCAATATTTTGATTTGACAATGTTTTGTATGAGAAATATGAATTTGCCTTTTCGTGAAATAAAAAACGAAGTTAAAATTGAACGCATTATTCCGGACGATATTTTTCGTTTGGGGTCATATAGAAAATTAAAATACATTGCTAAACATATAGCATCATACAAATTTGACATTATACATTGCCATGATCATATGATGCTTAATCTCGGAGCAATGGTTAAGAAGTATAACCCAGAAACAATATTGATTTATGATTCACATGAATTATTTCATTCATGGCCTTTGAATTTTACAACCAAAAATCCAAGCATCATTCTTAAATCATATTTGGTTAGGGAACTTCAAATCAGAAACGAAAAAAAAGTCGGAAAAAAAATAGATTTTTTAATCACAGTTAATCAATCATTGGCTGATGTTTTATCAAATTATTTTTTTATTAAAACAAAACCGTTAGTCATTCGAAATGTACCACTGCAAGAGGAACTAATCCAACGAAATTATATAATCAGAGAAAAGTTTAAAATTCCACCGGAAAGAAAAATTCTTGTTTTTATTGGCGCTCATATTTATCTGAAAACTTTAAACATGAAACAAGTAATGAATGAAGTTGGCAATAAAACCGATTTGGCATTTGTAGTAATAAGTTCTGCAGATGAACACAGAAAACAAGTTGAAGATTATGCAACAGAAAATGGATTTACCAATATTTATTTTCATGATGTGGTGCCCCATGAAGAAATCGCAACTTATTTGAGCGGTTGTGATGCTGGGCTAATACCGACCTGGAATAAAAATGATTTAAGTTACTGGTATGCACTTGATAATAAATTGTTCAGTTACCTGATGGCAGAAATTCCAATGCTCTCAACAGCACAACCAGAATATGTTGCAATTATTGATAAATATGAATTAGGAGTTTGTGTGAATCCAGATCAGAAGGGTGCTTATTATAACGGTTGGAAAGAATTAATGCAGAATAAAAAAAAGTACCTGCAAAATTTCAAAACAGCAAAAAATGAATTAAACTGGGATAATGAAAGTAAAATACTTATTAATTTTTATGACACACTGTTACACCGTAAAACAAAAAAAGATTTTCAATTATTTAAGCAACCAAGAGTTACAATGTTACTCGACAATTCATTTACAATGGATAGTCGTGTTTATCGCGAAGCAATATCATTAGTAAAGGCGGGTTATTCGTTAACAGTTTTAGCAGTGAAGAGAGATGATTTACCAATTAGTGAAATTCAAGATGGAATAATTATTAAAAGGGTTTTTGAAAGTGAATTTGTTGCCTTTAAAAATTATGCATTGCGTTCGCGAATAGCAAAAATGATTAGCAAAGAGCAACTTGACATATTACATTGTCATGATCAACTGATGTTATACATTGGTTCTATCGTAAAAAAAATTAGACCGGAAATAAAATTGATTTATGACTCTCATGAATTGTTTCATTCATGGCCCATTAATTACGGCAATCGAGCAACAACATGGATAAAATTAAAAACCGATGTGGTTCGCAAAATTGAAGTTCGACGCGAGGCAATATCTTCCAAATCAATTGACAGGTTAATTACTGTTTCCAAATCGTTAGGAGATGATCTGGAAAAATATTTTCACTTAAAAAAGAAGCCGGTTATTGTAAGGAACATGGCAGAATTTGAAGAAATAAAGGAGTCAAAAAACACCTTGAGAAAAGATTTAAATATTAGTATTGAAATAAAAATTGTTTTAAATTTCTCTCTCTACATTTATTGGAAGTCACGAAACATTGAAGCAGCAATACTTCAATTTGCAAATAAGCCCGGCGTAGCATTAGTTTTTATTTGTGGAGAGGGCGGAAATAAAAAGGAAATTATAGAATGGGTGAAGAAAGAGGGCTTCAACAATATTTATTTTCATGATGCAATTCAACCTAGTGAAATTGTCAATACAATCAAAGAAGCTGATTATGGTTTGTTAAGCACATGGAATAAACAATTCATGAGTTATTGGTTAGGTTTGGAAAACAAACTTTTTCATTATGTAATGGCTGAGCTTCCAATTCTTGCATCAGCACAACCCGAACATCGGGAGATTATTGAAAAATATAGTGTCGGCGTTTGTGTGAATGCAGATGAGCCCAACGCTTATTACAATGGGTTTCTGGAACTTGAAAAAAAACATGATGAATACAAAGCAAATGTGCAAAAAGCAAAGAAGGAATTAAATTGGGAAAATGAGCAATACAAATTACTTGAGTTGTATTCTGAACTGAAACAAGAGATTTATACGAATGCAGCATTTTGATTTACGCATTTTGATTTCTGAAAATAGCCCCTCAAAAAAGGAAGAATGGAATAAACTTGCTGAACAATGTAGTAATATTTGGCAAAGTACTTTTTATGATGAAGTTCAACTTTACTTTAATAATCATTCACGATATTTTGAGTGTTACAGCGGAGATGAATTAATAGGAGGATTAAAACTCTATTACTATGAATCAAAGAAATTGCCTTCTATTATTCGTTCTATAAGTACCAGAGCCACCCAAGGAAGTGAATTTATATTCAACAAAAAAAAAATTGAACTATTAGAAAAATTTAGTTTTCTACTAAATGAAAAAATAATATCGTGGTTGATAAAAGAGAAACTCACATCATTTTATGAATATAGTTTTTATGGCGAAGCTGAAAATTTAATTCAAATAACGGATTACAAAAAAATATGGGAAAGCAGAATAGGAATCGCAACTATTGATTTAAGAAAAAGTGTAGATGAGCTTTGGAAAAAAATAAATCCGAAGCACCGAAGTGAAGTAATAAAAGCGGAGAAGAACAGTGTAACAGTTGAATTTACTGATGACATTGAATCTTTTTTTCTTCTCTTAGATGAAACTTATAAAACACAATGGGAACACAAGCCAAACAAAAATTTTATTCGAAAAGAATATGAAATATTAAAAGAAAACAATGCAGCTCAACTTGCCTTTGCAAAACACGAAGGAAATTATTTGTGCGGAGCACTGCTTTATAATTACGGATTAAAATCACTTTACAATTTTGGTGGCACTATCAAAAACAGTATTGGAGCCGGACAGTTTCTTCATTGGGAAATCATGAAATATTTGAAAGCAAATAATTTCCATCACTATTTATTAGGAGAAACTTCATTGGAAGTAAATGAATCAAACAGAAAATTCAGTGAAGGAATAACAAAATTCAAATTGCGGTTTGGTGCAGAGCAACTTCCGACTTATCATAGGGGATTTGTGTTGAAGCCCATGCAATTGAAAATTTGGAATAGATTGCAAAAGATTTTTATAAGAACATGAGCCAAATTGACAAAAAACAGGTAGAGAATTATTTTAATAAGGCTGTTGCTGCCCATCAGGATGAAAATGCAGTTCTTGATTCAGCATTGGGACAAGAACATTCGAATATTTATCGAAACTATTTTTCAGTTCATTTCATCATCAAAAATCTTAACCCAAGATACAATCAAACTATACTTGATTTTGGTTGTGGGGTTGGTCGTATTTCGAAATTACTTTCTCTTAAATCAAAAAAAATTGTTGGCGTTGATTCAAATAGTAAAATGATTGAAACAGCAAAAAAAAATGAAACAGTAAAAAACATAGATTACTACCTCCTTTCTGAATTAGTAATTCCATTTAAAGAAAATCAATTCGACACATGCTTTTCAAGTTGGGTGTTCCAACATATAAGTGACGATGAAACTTTTATATGGTTGAATGAATTAAAACGAATATTAAAAGAAAACGGAAAAATTCTTTTGTTCGAACAGGTGAAAATGCAAACCACTTCAACCTCAGGCAAACATTTATTCCGTTCAACCGAACATTATAAAAATTTATTTAATCGGGCCGGTTTAAAATTAATTTCCTCCTTCCCAGTTATGCGTGTACCATCACGCGGCATGTGGTTATGGAATAAACTTCCTGCAATAAAATTATTATTGCCTTTTCTTGCTTTGATAGATAAATTTACTTTAAACAGAAAATCCGAGTTGGCAGAATACTTCACTTATTGTTTTGTGTTGAGCAAGCAGTAGCACTATCAAATTTTCTTAATTTGCATTCTTATTATTTTTATTACCACATTAATTGAATGCTTTTTAATTCTTTTTCATTTCTTCTTTTTTTTCCGGCGGTAACTGTCATTTATTTTTTGTTGCCATATCGCTTCCGGGCGCTATGGCTACTTGCTGCGAGTTGTTTTTTTTACATGGCATTTATTCCTGTTTATATTTTAATTCTTGCACTTACTATTTCTGTTGACTTTCTCGCTGCCATTTTAATGGAGCAACAAACAGGATCGAAAAGAAAATTGTTACTTATCAGTAGTTTAATTTCAACTGCACTAATACTTTTTGCTTTTAAATATTTTAATTTTTTCAACGAAACATTTTCTTCAGTCGCTCATTTGTTTAACTACCAGGTTCCCGCTCATGTTTACAATATCATTCTGCCGATAGGTCTTTCGTTTCACACCTTTCAAAGCATGGCTTATGTAATTGAAGTGTATCGCGGAAATCAAAAAGCAGAAAAAAATTTCGGCATCTATTCGTTGTATGTAATGTTTTATCCGCAGTTAGTTGCCGGGCCAATAGAGCGACCACAGAATCTGATCCACCAGTTTTACGAAGCACACGATTTTAATTACCGGCGTGTAACTGATGGTTTAAAACAAATGGCCTGGGGATTTTTTAAAAAGATTGTGATTGCTGACCGGCTTGCCATATATGTGAATGAAGTTTACAACCATCCGGGAAAATATGAAGGTGTAACAGTCGTGCTCGCCACTATTTTCTTTGCCTATCAGATCTATTGCGACTTCAGCGGGTACAGCGACATTGCGATTGGTGCAGCGCGTGTGATGGGTTTCCGATTGATGAAAAATTTCGATAATCCATATTCATCATTAAGCGTAACAGAATTCTGGCGGCGATGGCATATATCGCTTTCAACCTGGTTCCGCGATTATTTATTTATTCCACTTGGAGGAAGTAAAGTTGCCATGAAAAAAATTTATATCAACCTCATTATTGTTTTTATGGTAAGCGGGTTGTGGCACGGCGCCAACTGGACATTTTTAGTTTGGGGTGCATTACATGGTTTCTATGTTATTGTTGAACGATATTTTGGTGTATCAAAAAATATAATAACAGAAAATGAATCAGGTAAATTCCTCAAAAATTTTCCTCGGCAGTTACTCACTTTTTTTCTTGTGTGTTTTGCTTGGATATTCTTCCGTTCAAACTCACTAACCGATGCATTCATAATTATTTCTTCTTCATTACATTGGAATTTTTCTTTTGCTGCTCTCAATATTACTGTACCTGGATTGCTTGTTTATTGTTTTACAGGAATATTTATTCTTGAATTGGTTCAACAACTGATGAAGGGAAATGAATTTTTTAGTTTGATGTTACACTGGCCCCGGTGGATTCGAATCACCACCTATCATTTGCTTATTATCTCCATTCTCGCGTTCGGAATTTTTAATAACACTTCATTCATCTACTTCCAATTCTGATGAACCGCGATCTTGAAAAATTTATTCCTCGATTTATACGATTTATTTTACCATATATAGTAGTAGCCATTTTTACTGTGATTGTATTTTATAAATCTGGTGAAATATTCTGGGTGACTAAAACACTGGAGGCACAAACTATTGACCGACGAAATTTTATTTCCGGAACTGCTTATTCAAACCTCCCGCATTATTTCAGATTAGCAGCTGTTGAAAATTGCAAGCCTAAAGTAATTGCTCTGGGCTCATCAAGAGTGTTACAGTTTCGTTCTGCTTTTTTTAAGGACTCTATTTCATTTTATACAACAGGCGGGGTTTTTAAACGAATTGAGCAGCTTCGTGCGTTTCTTGAATCTATTCCTGAAGAGGATTTACCAAAAGCAATAATCATCGGACTTGATCAATGGTTTTTTAATTCCCGATATGATGAAGTGGTTAGCAGAAAAAACGATTTAGTTTATAACAATTTTGATTGGTTTGATAACTGGGATGGAATAGAAAGATGGCAGGATTTTTATTCTGACTGTATGAACGGAAAAATAAAATGGAGCAAACTGTGGATGGAAAATGATTCAGGAATTGAATGGTCGGGAATAAGCGCTCGAATGGAAGGATTGGGTTACAGAAAAGATGGAAGTCGTTCGTATGGTAGAATTGTTTCTGCTGGTACTATAAGCAACCGAATAAAAACAGCTATCGATAGCGTGAGAAATGACAATGGATTATTCAGATGGGCAAATGAACCCGACAATCAATCAATAAATGAACTAAGAGTTTTACTTCGCTTCTGTAATAAACATAAAATAACTGTAACAGGATTTATTCCCCCTATTCAAAGTCATGTTTTATATGAAATGAAAAAAAATCAGGAACACTATCCGAATTTCTTTCAGTTATACAATTTGCTTTATCCCATTTTCAGAGATTATGGTTTTTATGTTTATGATTTTACTGTTCCTGAAAACTATGGAAGTAATGATTCAGAAATGGTGGATGCAGTTCATGGTAGTGAAAAATCATATCTCAAACTTTACCTACACCTTCTCCAAAAGGAAGGGTATTTGAATCAGTATTCCGATTCAGTTTATTTGAAACAACGGTTGGAAACTGCTTCAGGAAATTTTGATGTTTTCGGGAACAAATAATGACAACCATCAGTCAGAGTTTGTAAAAGACTGAAGTCATTCTCTTCACTTTTCACCTTTCTTAATTCTGATTTTGTGAAATGGATTGTGAAGCTATCTTTGCCGTCCATTTTTAAAAAAGAGAAACAACATGGCAAATACCAAGAACGCGAAAAAAGCCGATCGCCAGTCAAAAAAGCGCAGAGTTGAGAATCGTTATGTAGCTAAATCTACCCGTAGCGCAATAAAGGATATTCGAGTAAGCGATAACAAAGCTGACGCAACTAAAGAATTGCCTAAAGTGATGAGTATGATTGACAAGCTTGCTAAGAAAAAAGTAATTCATCCAAATAAAGCCGCGAATCTTAAATCAGGTTTAGTGAAAAAGGTGGCTGCACTTAAGTAGTTTTTTTTTAATTAAAATTTATAATTGAACCCCTTCGATAGATATCGCAGGGGTTTTGTTTTTGGAATAAGAAATAAAATTATTTTGTGTCGGTAATAAAGAAATCAAAAACATTCAATATCAATAATGACAAATAAAAAAAAGGCCGGGCTGTTTAAACGAGCTGTAAGTTTCGTTAAGCGGCGATATAATATTCTTAAGTATAAAAATATTGAATACTATGAATTGAAATTGAAATCACTTGATGTAAAATATTCTACTAATGATTCTTATTCCAAGAACTGGTTTTATCCCCGATATGATAATGGAAGATATCATGAACCCGTTGCCACGCATTTATTTATTGATGAAATAAAACAAGACTACTGTGTTTTTGATATAGGAACCAATCTTGGCTTCTTCGCGTGTATTTCCGGATTACTTGCTTCTAAAGGAACCGTTCATGCTTTTGAGGTGGATGAAAACTGCATTTCTATTATTGAAAAAAATTGCGTCATCAACCACCTCACCAACATTACCATCAATAACTTTGCAGTATCGGATAACGATTCAACTGAAAAAATCCCGTTTTCGACTAAGCCGAATCCGCGGCTGAAAGTTTCCAACAACGGTGCGCCGAACTTTAGATACAAAGAGGTAACAGCCATCCGGATTGATTCATATATTGATCAAAAAAAGGTGAACCCTGATTTTATAAAAATAGATGTGGAAGGCGCAGAGTTAAAAGTGCTGAAGGGAATGAACAAAGTGTTACAGCAACCAAAATTGAAATTATTGATTGAAGTTCATGTTCCGAACCTGAAGGAATTTTTTAATACCGATTATAAAGACATTCTTGAATTGTTAGTTAAAAATGGATTCACCATAAAAGAATTAACCGCTCACCGCAAAGACCAAAGTGATTTCAGAGAAATAAATATCAATTCAGAGTTACAAGGCAACACTATGATTTTTGCATATAAGCTCTAATCAAAATAATCCTTCATCTTTTCAAAGAAACTTTTTTCGCTTTTGTTATTACCGGGTTTAAAGTTGTGGTGCTCACGAAGCTTCTCTAATATTTTTTGTTCTTCAGTTGTCAGTGTTTTCGGAGTCCAGATGTTTACCGATATTAATTCATCACCCTTTCCATAAGCATTTAAGTTCGGCAATCCTTTTCCTTTCAATCGGAAAATTTCTCCGGCCTGTGTGCCTGGCTTGATTTTAATTTTTGCCCTGCCATCAATTGTTGGAACTTCAATTGAAGTTCCGAGTGCAGCATCCATGAAACTGATGTGCAGGTCGTAAATAATATTTACACCATCGCGCTTGAGTTCTTCGTGTGGCAGTTCTTCAATCTGAATAATTAAATCTCCATTTGGTCCTCCACGCTCACCCGCGTTTCCACGGCCACCCATGCTCAATTGAATACCATCTGTTACACCTGCCGGAATATCAACAGTGATTGTTTCTTCACCCCACATTCTACCTTCACCTTTACAGGTGTTACACTTAGCCGTAACAGTTTGTCCATCGCCATTGCAGGTGGGGCAAGTGGTTGTGGTTTGCATTTGCCCGAGAATGGTATTAGTCACACGGCGCACATAACCTGAACCTTTACAGGTGTTACAGGTGTTGAAGCTCGATTTATCTTTTGCGCCATTACCATGACAGGTATCGCAGGTAATGTATTTTTTTACTTTAAGTTTTTTCTGTGCGCCTTCAGCAATTTCTTTTAGAGTAAGTGAAATTTTCAATCGCAGATTTCCGCCACGAACACCGCGACTGCGCTGACTGCCACTACTTCTTCCACCTGAAAAGAAACTTTCGAAAGGACTACCGCCGCCACTATTTTGCCCACCGAATATGTCGCCGAAGTGAGAGAAGATATCTTCCATGTTCATGCCTCCTGCCTGTCCGCCGCCACTGAAACCACCATTGCCACTCATGCCTTGATGACCGAATCGATCGTAACGATCTTTCTTTTCTTTATCAGTCAGCACATCATACGCTTCAGCCGCCTCCTTAAATTTTTCTTCCGATTCTTTATCTCCGGGATTGCGGTCAGGGTGAAATTGCATCGCCACTTTGCGATAAGCTTTTTTTAACTCATCGGGAGTAGCGGTTCGCGACACGCCAAGAATTTCGTAATAATCTCTTTTTGCCATTTTTAATTTAGTCCTTAGTCCTGTGTACTTAGCTGTAAATTTTCGGTCTTTGTTCTTCTGTGTTCCGGCTTTAATTATTTGCCTACAACCACTTTTGCGTAGCGAAGCATTTTATCATTTAACATAAAACCTTTCTCAATTTCATCCACCACTTTTCCTTTCATCTCTTCTGATGGGGCAGGAATTTCTGTGATGGCTTCGTGTTGTTCAGGATTAAAATCCTGTCCGATGGAATCCAATTGCTTCAGTCCGCGAGTTTCAAGAGTTGATTTCAGTTTATTGTAAATGAGTGTTACACCTTCTTTCACTGCTGTAACATCATTTGAATTTTGCATTTGCTTCATGGCTCGATTAAAATCATCAAGCGTTGGAAGCACTGAAAGAATCACATCCTGGCCTGCACTTTTCATCCACTCCATTCGCTCTTTTGCATTTCGTTTTTTGTAGTTATCGAACTCTGCAATAAGGCGCAGATATCTGTCATTCATTTCTTCAAGCTTCTCTTTCAGTTCGGCAATTTCTTTTTTGTTCTTGTCCTTTTTTCCGAAACCGATTTTATCAAGCAGCCCTTCAGCTTTTTCTTCTAATTCACCAAATGACTTTTTTGTCTCATCGGAAGTTGTTTCGGCTGACTCTTTTTCCATTTCATTCAACACTTCTTCTGTCGACTTTTCAGCAGGTGATTGCTGATTCATATCCTGTTCGTCTGATTGCATGTTTTTATCCTGATTTTCCATTGTTAACTATTATTATTTAAGGCAGTTGTCAAACCATTTGCCACGAGAGATTATTCGCCAATTTGACAGTGGCGCGCAAATGTAAAACGATTGACAAAAGTGTTCGAACGATTATTCAGCTATTCGTTTATTCAAAACACTTTCAATAAGCATTGGTGAAAGATTTACGCCGATTATCATACCATTCTGATCAATCAGATAAGTTGCAGGAATAGAGTGAATATTGAATTGATTGGCAATATCGGTTTCCTTATTATCAGCATCGTTTACCTGATCGGGCCAAATCATTTTATCATGTTCCACTGCATTGAGCCATGCATTCTTGTCTTTGTCGAGTGATACACTGAAAATTTTAAAGGTGCCACCATCTTTCATTTTAGTATTTTGGAATTTACTATAAAGCAATGTGAGTTCCTGATTTTCGTAACGACAGGGGCCACACCACGAAGCCCAGAATTGCACGAGCACAATATTTCCTTTCAAAGAAGAAAGTGAAAGTTTATCACCGCTTTGATTTGGCAATCTGATTTCAGGAATTGTATCGCCGTTGTTGAATGCGGGTTCATGATATTCTTGATATTTTTCCCATCCAAAAAATCCGGCAATCATCAGTGTCAGAAATCCAAGCGCGATAAAAATGTTTTTCTTTTTCATACGAATTGCAAAGGAAATTCAATTGGTGAAATTTCAAACAACAGAATATGAAATTGCTGATTTAATTTGTGATTGAAATTTGAAAATGACTTTACTTTCTTCTCCTGTTATTATTATTGGAATGCATCGTTCCGGCACAAGCATGTTGGCGCGAATACTCGGTCGTGCGGGTATTTACATGGGATATGATTTAACTGAAGATTATGAGTCGAGATATTTTCAAAGAATAAATGTTGCATGGATGGAAAAGGAAAAATTTACATGGGATCATGCTGGAGTTCCGGTTAATGCCGACATTAAACTATTTAATTCTTATTCTTTTCTTCGCCATTATTCACGCATTGGTAAGCAACCACTCAAGCCATTTTCTTTTTTGGCTGACGAAAGCTGGGGATGGAAGGACCCTCGAAATACTTTCACGCTTAACTCATGGATGAAAATTTTTCCGAAAGCAAAAGTGATTCATATTTATCGCAACGGAATGGATGTGGCAATCAGTTTATATAAGCGAAATCTAAAATTCGATTTTAATGACAAGTGGCATTCAACAAGAATGGAAAATAAATTAGAAGGTTTAAAGTTGTGGGAAGAATATGCAGTGCAGGCATTTGGTTATGATTATCAATTTCCAGGACAGGTCTTACATGTATGTTTTGAAAAGCTGATTTCGGGCGATGAGGTTTCTATTCTTAAATTGGAATCGTTTGTTCAAAGTAAACTTTCGTCATTAATAAAAGATGAAACTGATAGTGAACGAACTTCCCGATTTATTTCTGCTGAACATGATGATTTAAAAAATTTTGCTGAACAAAGTGAGTGGATGCATAAACTTAATTATCTGTAAATGATTTCGCTCGGATACAGGGAGGTTTTAAGAAGACAATTTTTCGATGAGTCACTTTCAAAATATTAATTCGCCAATTGTAGTTGGCGGAGTTGGCGGAAGCGGCACTCGTGTGATTGCACAAATGCTGATGACTGCTGATGTTTACATGGGTGATATGTTAAATGAACCGAATGATAATTTATGGTTTACACTTTTATTTCGTCGCCCGAATTTGTTAAAAACAAAAAGCGAAGAGGAGCAATTACAGTTGCTGGAAATTTTTCGTAAGCGGATGCTGAATGAAAAAACTTCTTTCTCCGAAAAAATGAAAGTGCAATTTGCAACTTATGAATTTATTTCGAACAGATATATTAAAAGCAAAGAATGGTTTTCTTTACCTATGAAAATATCAAAATCGATTCGGACTTTAACTGTTACACCAAATAAAAAATACTGGGGATGGAAGGAGCCGAACACTCATTTTTATATTCCGTTACTTGCAAAAAAATTTCCGGATATGAAATATTTGCTGGTGATTCGGAATGGATTTGATATGGCTTTCAGCAGCAATCATGTTCAGTTGCGCAATTTTGGAAGTCATTATGGAATCAGTGGCTATTCTCCTGCCGATATGCTGCAATACTGGATTCTCGCGAACAACAAGGCAATTGAAAGAGGAGAAAAATTTTTTGGAGGAAACTTCAAAGTGTTACACCTTGAAAATTTGTGTGCAAATGCTAAGGAGGAAACAAAAAATTTACTTGAATGGGCCGAAATAAAATTTGATAATGAGTTGTTAAAAAAACTTTCAGCCATTCCGCAACTTCCCGAAAGCACCAATCGATTTCACGAAAAGGATTTAAGCATTTTTACATCGCATCAACTGAAGGCTGTTCAACAGTTAGGTTACACTACCGAGAAATGATTTAATGTCGAAAATTTCACGCGCACCCATTAACATTTATTTTTTTCTGTTCTTCTGGTTTTGGTGGCTGGTGGTTTGGATAAACATTTTTTTCTTTCGTATTATTTTTTTTAAGCAGTTGAAAAAATTTTTTAAACGATTTTTTTTCAAAAACAGAAAGCAAAGTATTTTTTATTTAGAAGTGTTTGCACCCGAAAGCGCAGGCAATCGCCATCGAACAAAAAAATGGGTGGAAATTCTGAATGCAAATAATTTCAAAGCGAAATCAGCATATGTGTTTGAGTACAGAGAATATCTGCAACTCACTTCGGATCAAAGTTCGATGCCGTTTTTTATGATGGGGTTTATGTGGATTCGCTTCTGGCAATTGTTTCGAACAGCTTTTTTTGATGTAATAATTGTGCGAAGAGAGTTGCTGATGTTTAACGATTACGGAAATCATTTTTTTGAAAAACTACTTTCCTCCATTCACTCAGTAAGAATTTTAGATTTTGATGATGATATTTCAGCAGCGAAAAGAGAACCGCGATTGATTTCTACTTATGGAAAATTATTGCTAGAGCATCCTACTAAATTTTCTGATTCTTTTAAATATTACACTCACTTTTTCCCCGGCACAAATTATCTTAAAGAACTATTGAAGCAATCTTATCCTCAAGCGAAGGATGAAAATATTTTAGTGCTTCCAACATGTGTTGACTATGATTTGGTTTCAAAAAAAGATTATTCTGTTATACAGGATGAAATAATAATTGGCTGGGTGGGGGCAAGAAATAATTTGAGCAACCTTTATATTGTTGTCAACTCGCTCAATTGGCTTTCTTCAAAATATAAATTTCGGTTGCTGATTGTTTGCGATGTGCCATTTGTTACACCTGCTTATTTCCCCATTGATTTTATTCGCTGGTCAGAAAAAAATGAAACAGAAAATATTCTGAGAATGGACATTGGAATTATGCCTCTTGAAAATACGATTGAGCAAAAAGGCAAAAGCGCATTTAAACTCATTCAATACATGGGACTCGGAATTGTTAGCATGGCAACAGCACTCACCGTGAATACTGAAATAATTGAAGATGGAGTAAATGGATTTTTAGTTCCTGTTGAAGCTGATTGGATTCCGTATTTCGAAAAAGTTTTTCAGTCACGAAATGAGTTTACCATAATCGGGAAGAAAGCGAAAGATAAAATAACTAACAGTTGCAGTTTCAACTCAAACAAACTGAAACTGATTTCTTTTTTATCAGAAATCAATTCATAACTTTTTTTAAGTAGAAAATATAAGGAAAACATTGAACCATTAATAAAAAATTGTATCTATCATTGACCTAAAATAAATTTATAGATGTGCGGCATAGCGGGCATTTTCAATTTTCAAAATGAAGTTGATTCAGCGCGTGTTAAGAAAATGACAGATACCATCTCCTATCGTGGGCCTGATGGTGAAGGCAATTGGTTATCTCCTAACAAAAAATTATGCTTGGGGCATCGCCGCCTTTCCATTATTGATTTAAGTGAGCGAGGCGCGCAACCAATGCACTATATGAACCGCTACACTATCACTTTCAATGGAGAAATCTATAACTATATTGAACTTCGCGAAACGCTGAAAAATCAAGGAATGATTTTTCATTCTGATAGTGACACCGAGGTAATTCTGGCTTCTTATCATTTATATAAAGAAAAATGTTTAGAAAAATTTGATGGAATGTTTGCTTTCGCCATTTGGGATAACGAAGAGCAAAAACTTTTTTGCGCTCGTGATCGCTTTGGTGAAAAACCTTTTTTTTTCGAATATGAAAAAGGAAATTTCTTTCGGTTTGCAAGTGAAGTAAAATCGCTCCTTACTCAAAGTGACAGGGCGCAGATAAACAGAAAAATGTTGTTTTATTATCTTGCTTATAATGTAACTCAAAATCCTTTTAATCTCTCTGAAACATTTTTTACTAATATTCATAAATTAGAAAATGCACACTACCTGATTATAAATCGTGATGGAACATTAGAAAAAAAATGCTATTGGAAAATTGACATGAATAAAGGGCTTTCAATTTCTGATAATGAAGCTGAAGAAAAATTCAGAGAATTATTTTTTCAATCAATAAAAAGACGATTGCGGTCAGATGTGCCTGTCGGGTCAAGTTTGTCAGGGGGCGTTGACTCTACGGCTGTAGTTTGCGCTATTAATAATCTCAATAAAGAAAATCCATTTCCACAAAATACATTTACAGCAAGATTTTATGATCCTGTATTTGATGAGGGAAAATACATTGATGAAGTTGCTTCATTCATTCCAATAAAACGCGAAGAAACATGGATTGATGAAAGTGCAATTCCAAATGAATTAGCAAAATTGATTTTTCATATAGAAGCTCCTATGAGCGGATCTTCTCCTATTGCGCAATGGAATGTGATGAAGCTTGCCAAAGAAAAAAATGTAACAGTGTTGCTTGATGGACAAGGCGCCGACGAAGTGCTTGCCGGATACCTTCATTTTTTCAGACCGTATTTCGCTGAACTTTTATTGACGGATAAAAAAAATTATACTGAACAGTTACTTAGATATAAACTATTGCATAAAAAAGATTTTGATGTTTCTGGCAACTTTGAAACACGAGTGAAATACAGAAATATAATTTCAAATCTTGGGCGACTAAAAAGAAAATTTGTAAAGCCATCTCATTTAAATTTTATTGACAATGATTTTTTTAATGAGTTCAGATATGAAGCTCCACCTTTTGTTTTTTTTACTAGTCTTAACGAGTCATTAAATTTTTTCAGTACAGAATACGGGCTCGAAAAATTGTTGACTTATGCTGATAGAAACTCTATGGCATTTTCCCGTGAGGTTCGGCTTCCATTTTTATCTCACGAATTGGTTGAATTTATTTTTTCATTACCTACTGATTTTAAAATCAGAAATGGCTGGACAAAATATATTTTAAGGAAATCAATGGAAAACAATATGCCAAAAGATATTGCATGGAGAGTAGATAAACTTGGCTACCAACCGCCAATTGATACATGGCTGAAACATTCTGATGCTCAGAAAATGGCTTTAGATGCCAGACATTTTTTGGTCGATAAAAAACTAATAAAAAAAGAAACTGTTACATCTGGTCGTGAGTGGACAATCATGAATGCTGCGATTTTTATGCAGACATTTGATAAATAATTTTTTCTTCCGGTGAAAGTAATCTGCATACATCAACCCAATTTTATTCCTTGGCTTGGATATTTTAATAAAATTTACTCGTGCGATGTGTTTGTGATTTTAGATAATGTGGATTATCAAAGCGGCAATTCAAATTCAATTACTAACCGAACAAAAATTAAAACGGCACAAGGCGAATTATTTATTTCAGTTCCTGTGCGCAAGAGCGAAAGCAAACTGATAAAAGATATTCCGATTGATAACAACCAGCCGTGGCAGAAAAAAATGCTTAAGACCATTCAGTTGAATTACACGAAGGCGAAATTCTTTTCAGAGATTTTTCCGTTGATTGAAAATGTACTGAACACAAAACACGAATTTCTTTCAGCGCTCAATATTGAATTGATAAAATTGTTCTGTGAAAAACTGAATATCACCACGCCAATTGTACTTGCCTCTGAAATGAGATTGTCCTCTGATGAAAAAAATGACCGCATCATCGAAATTTGTAAAAACTTAGAAGCAACTATTTACCAGAGCGGAAGCGGAGCGCGCAAATACAACGACGAAGAATTGTTTGCGGCAAATAATATTCGACTCCGTTACACTTCTTTTTCTCCTGCTGAATATCCACAGTTGCATGGAGAGTTTGTAAAAGGATTAAGTGTGCTTGATGTATTGATGAATTGCGGCTGGGATAAAACCAGCGAATTGATAAAGTCTTGAAATCAGAAATTCTCAGGCAACCTTTCTCGCTAAAGTATTTTCAAGCTCCAGTTCAATTTCAGGGATTGAATTTTTTAATTGTTCAAATGAATCGAGTACGAAATAATTTTCCTGAATAATATCAGTGCTGAAAGATTGATTCATCATGGCTGTTACATCGAATTTCAATTTCTTCGATTCATTGCTTATTGCATGTTTTGTTTCTTCTTTCGACGAAATAATCCCCGCACCATAAATTTTCAGTTCGTTGTTTTCTTCAATCATTCCAAATTCAATGGTGAACCAATACAACCGTTGCAATTTTGTCATCGCATCAATATTGTCTCTGTAACGGTATGCAATTTCGCCAAGTTGTTGAAAGAACGCGCAGTAATCAGGATGGGTGAGTAAGGGTGCATGACCAAACACATCATGAAACATATCCGGCTCTTCGATATAATCAAGCTCACTGAAATCGCGCAACCAGCAGGTTGCTGTAAATTCTTTTCTTGAAAGGAAATAAAAAAATTCGTCAATGGGACTGATACACGGAACTGTCCGAAGTTTCCATCCGGTCATGGTTTGCAATCGCGCGTTCACATTTTTAAAATCAGGAATACGCAAAGTGCTGAACCCGATTTTTTTCAGTGATTTTAAATAATCTGCTGAAGCATGTTGCTTCAGGGTAACCATTTGTCGGTTGAATAATGTTTGCCACACTAAAAAATTTTCAGGTGTGTAGTTTTCATAAACCTGAACTGACGGCCTGCTTCTTTCCATAAAAATTTTTTTTACAGAAGCAAAACTCTTTTAATAGCCGATGAATAGCAGTTGCTATTGTGAACCCTTAAATAAAATTTGTATTAAGAATAAGTCAGGAAAAAATTCAGAGAGAGGTTAATTCATTTTTCGCGGTTAAAAATTCATCCCATATATTTTTTACAATTTCTGCTGCGGGTTTTATCTCATGTATTTGCGTGGCAACCTGACCAATTTCCAATTCGCCTTCTTCTAAATCGCCTTCGAACATTCCGCGCTTGGCTCGTGCACGACCGAGAATCTGTTTTAATTCTTCAACACTTGCTCCTTTTTGTTCGGCTTCATTTATCTGCTCGAAGAATTTATTTTTTATCATTCGAACCGGCACCAATTTTTTCATGGCGAGTTTGGTGCCGCCTTCGGGCGTTTCCATAATTTTTTTCTTGAACGATTCGTGACCCGATGATTCAACACTTGCAGCGAACCGTGTTCCAACCTGAACTCCTTCGGCGCCCAAGGCAAATGCTGCGAGCATACTTCTGCCATTGGCGATTCCTCCTGCAGCTATTACCGGAATTTTCACAGCATCCTTAACCAATGGAATTAAAACCATTGTGGTTGTTTCTTCCCGTCCGTTGTGTCCTCCCGCCTCAAAACCTTCAGCAACAACCGCATCTACTCCTGCTGCTTCTGATTTTTGGCCGAAGTGTGCGCTGCTAACTACATGGACAACTGTTACACCTTTTTCTTTTAGCACCGGAGTCCATGTTTTTGGATTGCCGGCTGAGGTGAAAACGATTTTCACTCCCTCGTCAATAATGATTTGCATGTGCTTGTCAATGTCGGGATACAACATTGGCACATTCACTGCGAAAGGGTTTTTAGTCGCGGCTTTGCATTTGCGAATATGCTCGCGCAACATATCGGGATACATACTTCCCGAACCAATAATACCGAGCGCACCCGCATTGCTCACCGCCGAAGCCAATTCCCATCCCGAACACCAAATCATTCCTGCCTGATTGATGGGATATTCTATTCCAAAAAGTTTAGTGATTCGGTTTTGCATTACGGCGATGAAAGTAATGTGAAAATAAAAACAGGAAAGAATATTTCAACTAATCAATTTGCAACTGAAAATAATTTTGATGTAACACCCTCCTTGGTTTTTACTTCCAATAAATAAACTCCCGACGAGAGATTGAAATTCTTTCTCACTTCACCTGAATTTCCATCCAATTGATTCAACAATTTTCCTGATAAATCAAAAACGGAAAGAGAATAATTTTCTTCTTTCGGAAATAAAATTTCTACATCGCAATTGAGAGTTGAAGTGATTGTACAATAAGTATTGTTTGAAGGAAATAAATTTTGAGTTGAAGTTGCCCAAGGAGAAAGGCAAACTAAGGTTGGGTAATATGTATCTAAAATTATCTGCGTTCCGCCAACTAAATAATAGTTTCCATTTAATGAAGATTGTAAGGCATTAAAGCAATCTTCAAATCCTGAAACAGCAACGGGGTTTGGATTATTATATTTATAATTCCACTGTTGCTGACATTGAGAATTAAATTTTATGCAATAAAATTTACTTGAAGTGTCAAGAACATCACCTGTAATTACAAAGCCGCCATCTGAACTTTGAGCGCTTCCATAATTGACGATGTTATTTGGAGCGACTAAACTGTCGAATGAAATCTGAGTTCCATTAATATCATACTTCCAAATTCCAATTAAGGAGTAGTTTCCAGTTCGACCAATAACAACAACATTACTATCCTGAAGTTTTACTAAAGAAGTAAGTTCAAAAAAATTGGTAAAACTTGTATCCCACATCATTCCACCTACCGAATCTGTTTTTAAAAGAGTTAAACCGCCGGCAATCATAAACCCACCATCATAAGTTTGAACAACCTTTTTACAACCTGTGCTATTGTAATTGTTTTGCCATTCGATAATTCCGGCAGAAGAAATTTTTGTCAAGCAAAGACCAGTATCAAAAGAACAAGTAATAAATCCCCCATCACTTGTTATTTCAAGGTTGTTTAAAAAGCCAGAACCGGGAATAGAAATCGTCCATAAAGAATCACCTGTTGAATTAGTTTTTATCACACACATTCTTTCAATAGTATTTCCTGCAATAATTGTATCGCCCTCACCATAAAGAATATACCCATTGTCAATAGTTTGCTTCACTGTGCTCGAAGAGTGAATTGAATGGAAATTTTTTTGCCAGATTAAATTTCCATTCATATCAAGTTTTAACATCATTCCAACCGCATATTGATGGCTATAAAAAAAATTACCACAAGCAATTAAATTTCCATCATTGGTTTCTGAAATTGAAGAAACTATTCCTTCAGTTGAATCACAATAAATTTTTGCAAATAAGAAACCCTGCGCATTAGAATTTTCAAACTGAAAAAACAAAATCAAAACAGAAATAATAATCTTCTTCATAAACTCACTTTTTGCTTAAAGGAAAATTTTCATTTCATAAAAATAAGAAAGAAACCCTCGAGTAGAAAAATGAAATTGAAAGAGAATTCAATTTCAACTCAAATCAATCTCTGTATTGTCGCCAATATTTAAACTCTGACTGTGCCCGCGAATAAATGCGTCACTGCCGATAACCGAACTATGCAAACTCACCGATTCCAATTGTGTGAAATTACCAATGATGCTTTCCTTTATAATTGAATTCTGAACGATGGCATTATCACCAACCGTTACATTAGGTCCGATGATACTGTTTTGTATTTTACAATTTTCTCCAATGAAAACCGGATCAATAATTATTGTTTTTTCAAATCGCGGATTGCGCAGCGTGGCGAATCCCGCTTTGCGTAACAGTGTCGCATTTGTTTCGAGCAACACTTCTTTTTTTCCGCAGTCGAACCAGTTATTGATTTTAAAGGGTTGAAACGGAATTCCAATATCAATCATTCGCATAATAGCATCGGTGAGTTGAAATTCGTTTTTAGTACGAATATTATTTTCAATAAGATAGGCAAGTGATTCGAAAAGCGCTGTTGTCTCTTTTATCTTATACAAACCAACAAGCGCGAGGTTGCTGCGAGGTATAAGTGGCTTCTCTTCCACGCGGACAATCATGTCATCGTCATTGATTTCAGCAACACCAAAACTCCGCGGGTCATCAACTTTCTTCACTCCCAATAACGAATATTCTGAGTTGACAATAGATTTCATGTCGGCATCGAATACTGAATCGCCCAACACGATAATGATTTCTTCTTTTTTACTTACAACTTCTTTCGTCAACCAAATAGCATGACCAATTCCTTCGCGGGTTTCCTGCTCAACAAATGAAACTTTCAGGTTCGGATATTTCTTCTCTACATAGTCGCGGATTTTTTCACCGAGGTAACCAATCACGAAAATATATTCTGTTACACCTGCCGAAATCAGTTCGTCCATAATGAAACTTAGAATCGGTTTTCCGGCAACCGGAATTAATGCTTTCGGTTGCGTGTAAGTGTGAGGGCGAAGTTTTGTGCCGGCTCCGGCAACAGGAATAATGGCTTGCATAAATTTTTCTATTTCAGATTATGAGGGCAAATTTCAAATTGTTTTCCAGCATTCAGAATAAAAGTTGATTAAATAAATAAAATGGATTTCAATATTCTGAAAATAAAAAAGCCACCCCAAAAGGAATGGCTTTGAAAATTATTTGTAGCAAAGACTGTAAACTCTCATTAAGCTTCGTCAACTTCAATCTTCTCATTAACGCGAGTACGAATCTGCATTTTCTGAGTTCCGAAATTGATGAGCATGCCCATATCTTTTTCAGATTTTTTTAATCCGTTGCTGAAGTGAACCATGTGGGGCACTTCCAATCGAGGCAGTGCTTTCAATTCAATCATTATGTTTTCAACAAAAAATTCCATACGACTGGCACCAATCTGAGCACCATCAATCATTCTGGTTTTTGCTTCCTTGGTTGTGTAAACAACTTTGGCGCGGGTCATTTCTTTAATCATTGCTTCCTGATAATGTTTTTCAGGAAAGCCGGGACCCATGTTTTCATGCACAGTTGTCGCGCAAGCTGTAATCCTTTCTACGAGTTTCTCAAGGTCTGTCATAAGTGGATTTTTTTAGAGGGACACAAAAGTATATCATTTTTTCCCAATTAATTCTTGTTAGCTAATTGTCCGCATGCGGCATCAATATCTTTTCCACGGCTACGACGAATGGTCGCGTTCAATCCATATCCTTCCAAAATGGAGGAAAATTGTTCCATTTTATTAAACGATAATCCCTTGTAAGGCACGCCCTGCACGCGATTGTACTCAATAAGGTTTACATGAATCAACTGGAATTTTTTACAAAGAGCGACTAAGTTTTTAGCATCTTCGAGCGTGTCATTTACTCCTTCAAACAAAACATATTCAAAAGAAATACGGTTGCCGGTTTTATCCCAGAAATACTGCAATGCCTCGGTCAAGCTCTCTAAATTATTATCCTGATTGATGGGCATTAACTTACTGCGCTTGTTGTCGTCGGCAGAATGAAGCGAAAGCGCGAGGCGAAAACGAACCTTGTCGTCAGCTAATTTTTTTATCATTTTAGAAATGCCGGCAGTGCTAACGGTAATTCTTCGGGGAGAAATTACTAACCCATCAGGAGCACTGATTCTGTCAATTGCTTTTATCACATTACTGTAATTAAGAAGTGGTTCTCCCATTCCCATAAAAACAATATTGGTGAGGCGGCGATTGTGTGATTCTTCAGAAATTTTATTTAGTTGAACAACCTGATCGAAAATTTCGTCGTGGGTGAGATTTCGTTCTCTATCCATTAAACCTGTTGCGCAAAAAGTACAGGTGAGTGAGCAACCAACCTGCGACGATACGCAAGCAGTAACTCTGTCAACAGCAGGAATCAAAACTCCTTCAATAAAATTATTGTCGTAAGTTTTAAAACGGACTTTCACAACTCCATCAGCACTGCGCTGAATGGTATCAACTGAAATAGAATAGAGATCGAAATTTTCTTTGAGTTTGGTGCGAAGTTCCTTAGAAAGATTGGTCATATCGTCAATCGAAAGCGCACCTTTTTGCCATATCCATTCCCACACTTGTTGGGCACGAAATGGTTTTTCGTCGATCTCATCAAACATTTTTTTTATGTCATCGAGTGAGAGGTGGCGAAGATTTTTTTTGTCCTGAATTTTCATAGCGGCGGCAAATGTAAGTCATAGGTAAGTTATGGGTTACGAGTTGATGGTTTCGGGTTATTGGAAATTACTTTTGTCGAAGATGAAAAAGTTTAGTGCTGAAAAAATATTTACGGGAAAAGAAGTTTTAGAGAAGTCAGTTGTGATTACTGATGATGCAGGAAAAATTCTGGCGATTGATTCAATAGATAGTCACGATAAAACTTCAATTGAATTTTTTGAAGGAGCACTTTGTCCCGGATTTGTTAATGCGCATTGCCATCTGGAATTATCCTACATGCGAAATCGGATTGCTCGCGGAACCGGATTGGTGCAATTCATTAAAAATTTGTTGAGCATTCGGAATGAAAAAATAGAAATCGTTTTGCAGGAAATTGAAAATGCAAACGAAGAAATGATTCATAATGGAATTGTTGCAGTCGGCGATATCAGCAACGACGACCATTCACTTTTAACCAAATCAAAGAGTTCTATTTACTATCACACTTTCGTTGAAGCGTATGGTTTCAGACCTGAGAATGTTGAACAATATTTTGATGTTGCAAAAAAAGTTTTTCATCATGCGCGAGAAAAAGAACTTTCGACTTCCATTACTCCTCACGCTCCCTATTCTGTTACACCTGATTTGATGAAAATGATTTATGACTGGAAAGAAAATCTCCCTGAAATTTTCAGTATTCATAATCAGGAAACAGAAGCAGAAACACAATTCTTCAAAGACGGAACAGGTGATTTTAAAACTTTGATTGATGATTTCTTTAAACTGAATTCAGCAGAAGTCTTTCAATCAACTGGAAAACGAAGTGTCGATTATCTATTACAGTTTATTCCAAAAGAAAAAAATGTATTGCTGGTTCATAACACCTTTACAACTGAATCAGAAATGAAAAATATATCAGATGAATTTGCGAATTTATTTTGGTGTGCATGCCCGAAAGCAAATTTGTATATCGAAAACCGATTGCCGGATTACAATAACTGGCTACTGGTAAAGGATAAAGTTTGTATTGGTACGGATAGTCTGGCTTCGAATAATGTGCTTTCGATTTTGGATGAGATGAAAACGATTCAATCGGAATTTTCAAATATTAAAACAGAAACACTTTTAAGTTGGGCAACAATTAACGGAGCAAAATTTTTACAGATTGATGAAAGCTTTGGTTCGATTGAAGTCGGGAAAACTCCCGGATTGAATTTGATTTCTGATTTGAATGAAGATAATTCTTTGAATCAGAAATCATCGGTAAAAAAAATTATTTAACCGAATCACTCAGCATCTTTTCATCAAACAAAACATATTCGCTTGTATCGTTAAAATGAAAATAGCTTTTGTCGAAAGATGAGTACCTGAAATTCTTAAACATTCCAATCAGAATTTTTTTCTTCTTCATCACCTTGATATGTCGTTCAAGATCGTAGTCAATAATTATACTTCTTGATTCGAACGGAGAGTGCATAGAAGAAATCAGCCAGCTTTCGTAAGCACTCCCCCAGCTAATTATCAGTAATCCGGGAGGAGTTTGTGATTCGTTGACAATTAATTTTTTCGAAGGAAGGTTTTTTGTTTTCTCTAAAAAATTTTCCATCCAGTTTAATCGCGCAGTAAATTTTTGATGGTCAAGTGTAATGTCGGAGCAACGAATAATCAGTGTAACAGAAATAATTGCAATCAGGATTTTTGATGATTTTATTTCAGGCAGGATTTCAAAACACAACGGCACGCTCACAAAAAATCCGAGCAACAGATAAAAACTTTCGAGATAGAATTTCAAATAACAATCGCCAAACGCGGTGATAACAATGAACAGAAAACTCCATGTGATGGAGTGTAACAGTAAAAGCGATTTCCATTTTTTTCTGAATAAATAAAAAACAGAAACTGCGATTAATGAAATCAACCACAAATAATAATGCTCAAATAAATACTCCTTAAAATTTTTTGCAGATACGAGTTGCGAAAAAATCTTTGTGTTATCCTTAACCTTGTAAAGATTTTCGAATGGACCGGAATCGTAGCTGTTAAAAGTCAGGAATTTCAATTTTATTAAATAGAAAAATGCAAAACACAAAGAGAGAATTACCCAGACTTTGTTTTTGTTGTTCAACCATTTGTAAGTACAGAAAAATATATAAGCAACCATTACTAATGGATGAAAAAATGCCGCTGTAAAAGCGGAAAGAATAATTATTGAATAATAAAGAATACGATTCCATTTTCTTTCCTGTTCCCATTCAATGAAAGCAAAAAATAAAATACAGAATCCCACTCCTTGTAACAGTTCGTTGGTGAGCCAATAAAAAGTATCGGCAACCATTAATGTTGAGAACAATAACATTAAAAGTGCATGAGAATATTTTTTAAAAACAAAAGCGCAAATCAGAAAAATAGAAAAGTAACAGATAACAAATGAAGCAGAATATATTCTTGCAATACTCTCAATTGAAAAGTGCAACCATGTGACAACAAGCGGAAAAATTTGCGTGACTGCTGAACCAAACCGATACACCTGAATTTCAAGTGTGTGGTCGCGCAACATATTGAAAAGAATAAACGACATATCAACGAAGCAGGTGCGCTCCATAAAAAATAACTGTGAGAGAAACAGCATGTAAGTGAAAACAGCGGTGCCTGAAATAATTACGAGGCGATTAAAAAATGTGCTTGTTGTTTTCTGATTTGGCATCGAAGCGAACTTAACATTCTTTCTAAAATATTTTTGATTGAAGGAGCTGTGAAAAATTTACCAACAACTTTTCACTGCAACTATTCTGCTAAAGAACCGACATTACATTTGCCCCTCGCAAAATAATCAGCGCAAATTCTTAAATAATTATGACACAAGCAGTCACTATAAAATCAGCACTCATTTCAGTTTATTATAAAGATAATCTTGAACCCATTATTCGAAAACTAAATGAGCAAGGTGTCCGGTTGATTTCTACCGGGGGCACTTATGATTTTATTTCTTCATTGGGAATTGCGTGTGAGAAGGTTGAAAATGTCACCGGCTTTCCTGCTATTCTCGGAGGAAGAGTAAAGACGCTTGACCCGCATGTTTTCGGTGGAATTTTAGCGCGCCGCGATAATGAAATTGATTGGGTGGAACTCGCGCAACACAAAATTGATACGATTGATTTGGTGATTGTTGACTTGTATCCGTTCGAAGAAACACTTGAGAAAACTGACGAGGAACTGGAAATTATTGAGAAGATTGACATTGGAGGAATCAGTTTGATTCGTGCTGCAGCAAAAAATTTTAAAGATGTTTTAGTATGTGCTTCCCGTGATGAATATCCTTCAGTGCTTGAGTTGCTTACCAATAAAAAAGGTGTAACAGAAATAAACGACCGTCAGCTTTTTGCCTCGAAAGCATTTGCTGTTACATCAAACTACGATACAGCAATTTTTAATTATTTCAATGCAACAACTCAACTTCCTGTTTTCAAAAAAAGTGTTCATCAATCGAGAGTGTTACGGTATGGTGAGAATCCGCACCAGGAGGGAGTTTTTTATGGAAACTTAAATGAGTTGCTCGAACAGTTTCATGGAAAAGAATTGTCGTACAACAATTTGGTGGATGTTCATGCAGCAATGGAATTGATAAAAGAATTCAATGCGCCAACATTTGCTGTTATCAAACACACCAACTCTTGCGGAGTGGCGAGCGATGAAAATTTATCTGAAGCTTGGAAGAAAGCATTGGCAGGTGACCCGGTGAGCGCATTCGGCGGAGTGATAATCACGAACAGGAAAATTGATGAAGCAACAGCAAAACTCGTGAATGAATTATTTCTTGAAATTCTGATTGCACCCGATTACGATGCAAGCGCGTTTGAAATTCTGAAATCGAAAAAAAACAGAATCATTCTTCAACAGAAAAAAAATCTTCCCGAAGGAAAACAATTCAAAAACATTTTGAATGGAGTGATTGAACAGGATGAAGATTTGAAAACTGATACCGCAACTGAATTTAAAATTGCCACAGAAAAATCCCCTGAAAAAAATCAATTAGCTGATTTGGAATTCGCTTCAAAAGTTTGCAAGCACTTAAAATCAAATACTGTTACACTTGTGCGCAATCAGCAATTGCTCTCCATGGGATGCGGACAAACTTCAAGAGTCGATGCGCTAAAGCAAGCTATTGAAAAAGCAAAAAATTTTGGATTCGATTTAAAAAATTCGGTGATGGCTTCTGATGCTTTTTTCCCTTTTCCCGATTGCGTTCAGATTGCAGGTGAAGCAGGTGTAACAGCGGTGATTCAGCCGGGTGGTTCTGTAAAAGATAAAGACAGTATTGACTATTGCAATAAGCATAATATGGCAATGGTTTTTACAGGAACACGGCATTTTAAGCACTGACAAATTGTAGTTATTGACTCTGTTTTACTACCATTCACAACTCAATGTTGATTGTCGTTGGTAAACTTCCAACATTACTATTGTTAAATATTTTTCCTTTCCGAAGGAAAAACAGTCGTGTGATACGGAATATAATTCCACCTTTGCGCACTCAAGAAATTTTCCTTAACAACACATGGGCTTATTTAATTTTCTCACTCAGGAAATCGCGATTGACCTGGGTACTGCCAACACTGTAATCATTCACAACGACAAGGTTGTAGTTGATGAACCCTCTATTGTCGCGATAAATAAAATTACGGGAAAGGTGATTGCGGTGGGGAAGCGTGCGAGGCAGATGTATGAGAAAACCCATGAGGATATAAAAACAATTCGACCATTACGCGATGGAGTTATTGCTGATTTTAACGCGGCGGAAATTATGATTCGCGAAATGATAAAGATGATTCACCCGAAGAGTTTCTTTTTCACTCCTTCGTGGCGTATGGTCATTTGTATTCCTTCTAATATTACTGAAGTGGAAAAGCGCGCAGTAAAAGACAGTGCGGAACAAGCGGGCGGAAGAGAAGTTTATCTCATTCATGAACCGATGGCTGCTGCGCTTGGAATTGGGATTGATGTGGAAGAACCTATTGGTCACATGATAATTGACATTGGTGGAGGAACAACCGGAATTTCAGTTATCGCTCTTGCAGGAATAGTTTGCGACCAGTCTATTCGCGTAGCGGGTGATGAATTCACTGCTGATATTATTGACTTCGTTCGCCGCCAGCACAACATGGCGATTGGTGAGCGCACTGCTGAGGATATAAAAATAAATGTTGGTTCTGCGATTCCTGATTTGGAAAATCCACCCGACGATTACGCTGTGCAAGGGAGAGATTTGATGACAGGAATTCCAAAACAGATTACAATTTCGTATGCTGAAATTGCTCACGCAGTAAATGAATCCATTTCTCGAATTGAAGAAGCAGTTTTGAAAGCATTGGAATCAACTCCGCCTGAATTGGCTTCTGATATTTATCGCACCGGTTTGCATATCACTGGTGGCGGCGCGTTGTTGCGCGGATTGGATAAGCGATTAGAAGCGAAAACAAAATTGCATGTGTCTATTGACGATGACCCGCTTCGTGCCGTGGTACGCGGAACCGGTATTGCATTAAAAAATATTTCGCGTTATCCGTTCCTCATGTCTTAAATATTTTGTTCGACTGTTACACTGGTTTAAGTATTTAAAATTTTCTTTGAAAATAAATTAAAACAGAAATTTTTTAGCTCTCAAAATTGAATGCGCAACATTTTTTCATTACTCGTTCGCTACCACGCATTCATACTTTTTATGTTGCTCGAAGTGAGCAGCATTTTTTTAATTTTTAACAACAAGAGTTATCACCGCGCTGCATTTATAAATTCATCGAGTGTTATTTCAGCAAGGGTTTTCGGGATTTATAATAACTTCATTGAATATCTGCACCTTACCGAAGAAAACAAAAGGCTTGCAGATGAAAATGCTTTGCTGCACAGTCAGTTGAAAAGCTCTTTTTATGATGGAACCTATCAGACTGTTACAGTTAACGATTCTGCCAGCAAGCAATTGTATAAATACATTCCGGCGAAAGTCATAAACATCACCACCAATAAACTCAATAACTATATTACAATTGACAAAGGAAAAAATCAGGGGGTGGATGTGAAGATGGCTGTAATTGGTCCGGATGGAATTGTGGGAATTGTAAAAGATGTTTCAGCTGATTATGCTTCAGTCATTTCACTGTTACACTCCGATTTTCGCGTGAGTGCAAGAGTTGGAACCAGCGGAAACCTTGGCTCGCTTTCGTGGGATGGTTCGAGTCCTGAGTTCGCACAGCTTGATGAAATTCCAAAACAAATTAAAATTGCGAACGGAGATAAAATTTATACAAGTGGCGAATCGAAAAAATTTCCAGAACACATTTTAATCGGAACCATTTCGTCCTTCACACCAAACACCAACGATAATTTTTACGATATCGAAGTAAAACTCTCCACCAATTTCCGCAGCATCTCTTATGTGTATGTTGTGAACAACCTGATGAAGAACGAACAGGAAACTTTAGAACAACGCTCGCAAAATGATAATTGAATTCTTCTCTCAGTTGTTAAGGTTTGTTGTACTTGTACTGTTACAGGTACTGGTGTTGAACAATCTGCAATTGCCTGGAGTTTTTAATCCGTACATCTATCCGCTTTTTCTTTTGCTACTCCCGTTGCGGATGCCATTGTGGTTATTGCTCCTTATTGGTTTTCTCTCAGGACTAACAATGGATATGTTTGCGAACACAATGGGAATGCACGCGGCTGCAAGTGTGTTGTTGTGTTTCATGCGGCCGCAAGTTTTAAAATTAATTGAACCATCAGGTGGCTACGAGCTCACAGATAAACCAACATTAAGTCACATGGGCTTTCGTTGGTTTGCTACCTATGCTTCCATCTTGATTGTTATTCATCATCTGTTTTTTTTCTTTCTCGAAACATTGGAATTCGGTCAGGTTGGTTTCATGCTTTTAAAAATAATTATCAGCACCGCGCTTTCACTATTGCTTATTTTATTGATTGAATTCTTTTTCTTCAGCCGGAAATCAAGATAACGGTAAATGGATACACTCGCATCAAGACGAAATGTGGTGCAAATGGTGTTCATCATCATTGCAGTAATTTTTGTTTTGCGCTTACTGTTCATTCAGGTGCTGAATAAAACTTATCAGCAACTCGCGAATAATAATGTGTTACGAAAAGTCACACTCTATCCTTCACGCGGATTGATTTATGATCGCAACGGAAAACTCATTCTCTTCAATCAGGCGGAATATGATTTACTGATTATTCCGGGACAACTGAAAAAATTCGACACCACCAACTTGTGTAACACTTTAGGAATTGATGTAACAGGTTTCAAAAAAGACTTGAAGAAGGCGTATGATTATTCGCGCTTCAAGCCAACAGTAATCGTAAAAGGAATTCAGCCGGAGTTATACGCGCAGTTGCAGGAAGACATGTTTATGTATCCTGGATTTTACACTCAGGTTCGCACTGTTCGTACTTATCCTTTTCCGGCAGCGGCTCATGTGCTCGGATATATTTCTGAAGTAACACCGAAGCAGATTGAAAAATCGGACGGCTATTATCAGCAGGGCGATTACATCGGTACGGGCGGACTCGAACAGTATTACGAAAAAACTTTGCGTGGGAGAAAAGGAGTGAAGTATGTTTTGGTTGATGTTCACAACCGCGAGCAGGGTTCATTTAACGACGGCGCGCTCGACACTCTCGCCATTCCCGGAACAAACATGTACACCTCGTTAGATATAGAGTTACAGGAATATGGTGAGAAATTAATGCAGGGGAAAGTTGGAAGTGTGGTCGCCATTGAACCGAAAACAGGAGAGGTACTCGCGATGATTAGCAGTCCGAGTTACGACCCGCGATTACTTACAGGAAGAGACCGTGGAAAAAATTTCAGTAAACTTTATGCTGATTCGTTGAAGCCATTATTCAATCGTCCTTTGAAAGCGTCGTATCCTCCGGGTTCCATTTATAAACCGCTGCTTGGTTTGATTGGATTGCAGGATGGAGCCATAGAACAAAACACCACTTACTCGTGCGCCGGTGCGTACTATGTCGGGAGTTTGCGTGTTGGGTGTCATCACTCTGGGTTTGTCAATAATATTATCGAAGCGATTCAACATTCGTGCAACGCGTATTTCTGCATGACTTTTAGAAGAGTAGTTGACAACAATAAATACAAAACCATTGCGCAGGGATTAGATAGTTGGAAATCGTATCTCTCAAGTTTCGGTATAGGGGTGAAAATTGATATTGATTTGCCCGGAGTGGGTTATGGATTTATTCCCGGCTCCGATTATTATAATAAAATTTATGGTGCTAACAGGTGGAATTCTGTCACCATTATTTCACTCGGAATTGGTCAAGGTGAAATTGGATTCACACCGTTACAAATGGCAAACGAAATGACTACGATCTCTAATCATGGTTGGTATTACTCGCCTCACTTAGTAAGGAAAATTGAAAGTGATACTTCAACCCTTTTAAAAAAATATAAAGAGAAGCACACCATTCCAATAGATAAAAAATGGTTTGATGTAACAGTTGACGCGATGAAGGAAGTGGTGGAAGCCGGTACCGGAAGAATTGCACAGATACCGGGTGTAACAATGGGCGGCAAAACAGGAACCGCGCAAAACCCGCATGGCAACGACCACTCACTCTTCATTTGTTTCGCTCCGGTCGAAGACCCGAAAATTGCGATTGCAGTAATAGTTGAGAACGCTGGATTTGGCGCGACTTACGGCGCACCAATCGCGAGTTTGATGATTGAAAAATATTTAAACGACTCCATTTCAACACCACGCAAATACTTAGAACAACGAATGTTTGATGCGGATATCATTCATCACCAATACGCGCCCGCGCCTAAGGATTAAAAAAATAAAGTTGACCGTTACACCAAAGAAAATTCATCAAAAAATTAAATGAACAGATTTTTTCACTTTTCACTTTTCACTTTTCATTGAACTGATGGACAAACGCAAAACCTCTAACAACCTCGACTGGGGCATCATATCGCTATATGGCGTGTTGGTGGCTATTGGTTTGCTGGTGGTGTACGCGTCGAGTCAAGATGATACCCGACCGTTTTTTGATATGCGCCAAATGTATATGCGGCAATTACTATGGGTAGGCACCTCTGGCATACTCGCCATTTTTATTTTAGTCACTGACAATAAATTCTACACAACATTCGCCTACTTCATTTATGCGGCGGTTGTTGTTTTGGTAATCGGCGTTTTCTTCTTCGGGCATGAAGTAAACGGAAATAAAAACTGGTTCGAGATTGGGAGTTTTCAATTGCAGCCATCGGAGTTCGCGAAATTTTCGGTTGCGCTCGCACTCGCAAAATTTTTAAGCAACCAGAATATTAATCTCAAAAACAACCGACATAAATTTTTAGCACTGTGTTTAATATTTTTTCCGGCGCTGTTAATTCAACTCCAGGGTGACACTGGTTCCACACTTGTGTTTTTGGGTTTCTTTTTAGTGTTGTATCGTTTCGGGTTGCCCGGCGAAATATTAATGATGGGAGTTGGCGTGCTCACGCTTTCGGTTCTCGCGTTGCTGATTGATAAATTTATTCTCATCGGAATTTTACTCGTACTCGCTGGCGCATCCATTTATTTTGTGCGGCGAACCCGCGCCGCATACTTCATCATCGGTGGATTATTCGTCGGTGCTTCGTTGTATGTAACCACCACCAACTATGTTTTCAATAATGTTTTAAAACTGCATCAGCAACAGCGCATAAAAGTTTTACTTGGTCAGGAAGTGAATGTGAAAGATGCTGATTACAATGTTCGTCAATCAAAAATCGCCATCGGCTCGGGCGGGTTTCTCGGCAAGGGACCGTTACACGGAACTCTCACAAAGTACAATTTTGTACCTGAGCAACACACCGATTTTATTTTCTGCACGATAGGTGAGGAGTATGGTTTCTGGGGCACAACACTTTTTATCGGGCTGTTTATTTTTCTATTGACACGGATTTTAACACTCGCCGAACGACAACGCTCCAAGTTCTCCCGCATTTATGCTTACGGTGTCGCCTCCATTTTATTTTTTCACTTCCTCATCAATGTCGGCATGACCATCGGGCTTGCTCCCGTCATTGGTATTCCACTCCCGTTCATCAGTTACGGTGGTTCCTCGCTGTGGTCATTTACTATTTTACTTTTTGTTTTGATAAAATTAGATGCCGATCGTCTTGCGGTATTAAGATAATCGGAGAAAAGAAAAACCAACACGCACTTCAATATCATTTCTGCAATCGCAGTAAATCCAATCCCGTCAGTCGAAGGTTGTAGGAAAAATCAATCCACCAATCCATATCGTCAACTAACAGATAGGTTTTAAACTATTAGCATACACACACGCAATTTCTTCTGTCCTTCAAGATCCTTTCCGTCCTTTTAGCAAAACGAATTACTTTTATAGAAGAAATAATTTACTATGAAAAGAATTCTCCTTTCTGTTACACTCTGTTTGATTGCATCGGGTTCGTTTGCACAATTAGGATTTGGATCTTATAATCTAAACTTTGAAGACACAATATTATTTGTTCATTTGAGAATGGACAGTAGTATCAACCACAATAACCTTTGGCAAATTAGTGCGCCGCAAAAAACAGTTTTCATCAGTGCATACTCCACTCCTAATGTTATCGTAACAGATAATATAAATCCATATCCGGTAAGCGATACCTCAAGTTTTGAGTTAGTAAACCGTGCAGATCAAGGTTGGACATATCCCCATACTGTAACAATTTCAGGATATTATTGGGTAAATTCTGATTCCCTCACTGATTATGGTACAATTGAAGTTTCGCCTGACAACGGAACAACATGGATTGATTTGATAAATGATACTTCATATACCTCTTATTATACATGGTGGTCTGCAAAACCCATTCTATCCGGTAATTCAAATGGCTGGCAGTATTTAAATGTCTGGTTTGCTGATCTCGGTCCTTTATTTAATGTTCAAATCGGTGATACAACACTTTATCGTTTCACTTTTATCAGCGATAGTGTCCAGACAAATAAAGATGGTTTAATGTATGATGACCTTAATTTTGTAGATTATGCTGAAGGTATTGATGAAATTAAAAACAATAACCTCATTTCCATTTACCCCAATCCTGCCGACGAAAATCTTTTCATTCAAAAATCAAAACGAAGCAATTCAGCAAGTGTTGAGGTATTTAATTACACAGGGCAATTAGTTTTTCAGAATAAAAATTTCAACGGAGAAACTATCAGCACCAAAAATCTTCAAAACGGATTTTATGTTTTGAAATATTCAGATGGAAATAATTACTCCATGAAAAAGTTTCTGGTGCAGCATTAAATATTTTATGAACAATACACATCTCTTAAAGAGAACTGGCTGACAAAAAATTCAAATGCACTGCTTCCCATTATCCGAAGGAACTTATACCGTTGACGAATCGAAAATTTTTATTCCTTTCAATCCCGAAACCGATTCGATAAAAGACCGACCTCGTTCGTTGTTGGTCGAGATATGTCCTTTCTTAATTATTTCTGATGAAGGATTAATTATCATCGATCCGGGCTTAGGATTAAAAACTGTTACAGGCGAATTTCAGATAATCGAAAACCTATCGAAACTCGGATACAATTCAACTGATATAAATTTTGTTTTGCTCAGTCACCTTCACAAAGACCACATTGGCGGAGTTGCTTTTGAAGAGAATGGAGAAATGAACCCCATGTTTCCAAATGCGGAATATGTTTTTCAGGAAGAGGAAATGAATGAAGCACTTTCGAAATCAACATCCAAGTCATTCGAAGAAAACAAATTGCTGTTTCTCAAAAACAGAAAACAGAAAATTGTTTTGAAAGGGAACACCCAATTCAATAAAAATATTTATTGCGAAATATCAGGCGGTCACACAAAATATCATCAGGTATTCTGGATTGATTTAGGAAATGAAAAATATTTTTATGGCGGAGATGTATTACCGCAAGGCACGCAACTGATTCGAAAGTTCGCCGCGAAATATGATTATGATGGAAAAAAATCGTCCGAATTAAGAATTCAATATGGAAAAAAATGCGCGGAAGAAAATTATGCTTGCTTGTTTTTTCACACAACAAAAAATCCGATTTCAAGATTAAAATTAAATGAAGATGGAAGATTTGAATTGATAGGAGTTTAGGAATTACAATCTGCCAACTGTCAACTGACTTTTATCGCCAAAAGAAAATTTTCTCCCCAAGAAATTTCAATGGTCTTGGAATTTTCTTTCTAAGTAGCAATGGATTTTCGGTCACATATTGTTTAATGTGCTCCATCGCTTCTTGGATATCGTCCGTCACTAAAAACAATTCTAAGTCCTTCGCTTCAATTGTTTTTTGCTCAATCATTGTGTCAAGCATTTTCAATAAATTATTCCAATAATCTTTTCCAAAAAGCACAACCGGAAATCCTTTAATCTTTCCTGTTTGAATTAATGTGAGCGCTTCGAATAATTCATCCAAAGTCCCCATTCCACCCGGCATCACAACAAAAGCATATGAATATTTAAACATCAAAACCTTTCTCACAAAAAAATGCTCGAAGGTCACTTCACGGGTTAAGTATGGATTCTCTTTTTGCTCGTGCGGTAATTTGATATTGCAACCGATGGAAATTCCACCCGCTTCGAAAGCTCCTTTGTTTGCTGCCTCCATCACCCCCGGACCACCGCCGGTCATCACTCCAAACCCGAGTTTCGAAATTTCTCTTCCCATCTCAACCGAACTTTTATAGGAAGGATGTTCAGTACTAAATCTTGCGGAACCGAAAACAGCAATGCAAGGCCCGGCAAAGTGTAATGTTCTGAATCCTTTTATGAATTCGAACATAATTTCAAGGGTAAACCCAAAGTCTTTTATTCTTGAATGTGGACCTTCAAGAAAATAGCTTTCGTTATTTAGTTTGAACTCATCAGCTGATTGAATCATAGTCATATTCTTATTTCCGGCTTCAAATATTGAAAATTAAAAATTGTTCAACTTAATTTAACGAAGCAGGAACATTTAAGTTAAAATAAACTTGAATTATTGCGGTTGGAGGAATTTTAATTATTTCCGATGATAAAAACAATCCTTTTAACCGACCTGACCTTCAACTCATCTTGAAAAAGATAGCTTTTGTCGAAAACCACATTTTCACCAACGGCACCCTAATATATTTGACCTCCTTAAAATAATAAGCCTTGAATAATCTAAATCAAACAATAAATAAACTAAACAATTTAAACCCTAATAGCCTATGAAAGCTCGATGTACATCGCTCTTGGTTTTACTGGTCACGGTTTACTGTAGTCTTTTCACAGTAAACACATCAGTAGCCTTCAGCAAGGAAGAAATGAATTCTGTTTTCGCTTCCGTGCTCAACAAAACAAATGAAATGGGAGCTTCTCCTATTTCAATCTCAGGCATTCCATCCTCGCCCACTTGTTGGGGTGGTGGGAATGGTTCCATTAACATAACTGTCACGGGTGGCAGTTCTCCTTATTCCTACTTATGGAGTACTGGAGTTACCACTGAAGATATTTCTGGCCTTGTTGCCGGAACTTATTCAGTTACCGTGCATGATGTTACAGGAGCAATAGCAATCAGTTCATTCACCATTAATCCGGCAGTTCAAACTGTTGGATATTTGACTTGTAATAGAGTTTGTTTTGGTGAGTGTAATGGTGTTATCGACTTAACAATAATCAGTGGAACTGCACCATTTACTTATCACTGGTCTGCAAACGCAAATGGTTCAACTAATCAAGATGTCACGGGCTTATGTGCCGGTGTTTATTCTGTAACAGTTACCAATGCTCTTGGTTGTACAAAACTTTTTGCCGGACAAGTTCTTGCTTGGCCTGCAATTGTTGTTTCAACTACTAAAGTAGATTTAGTTTGTAATGGTGTTTGTAATGGTTCAATTGATTTGACAGTTTCAGGTGGAACTTCACCTTATACTTATAATTGGTCAAATGGCGCAACTACTCAAGATGTATCAGGATTATGTGCAGGAACTTATTCTGTAACTGTAACAGACTTTAACGGATGTACAAAAGTCACTTCAAATACAATAATTCAACCTCCGCCTTACACTTGTTCAATTACAGGGGGAAGTAATTTCTGTCAGGGCCAATCATCGCAAATGTGTGCAAGTACAGCCTCTTCATATTTGTGGAGCACAGGTGCTACTTCACAATGTATCACTGTAACAACAGGCGGAACCTATTCAGTAACTGTAACAAATGCAAGTGGTTGTACAAGCTCTTGCAGCAAAACTGTTACAGCTTATAATCTTCCGGTATGTGAAATCACAGGATCTAACTTCTGCAACGGACAGTCAACACAATTGTGTTCAGCAACTGCAACTTCATACTTATGGAGCACAGGAGCAACATCACAATGTATCACTGTAACATCTGGTGGAACTTATTCAGTAACTGTATCAAACGCTAACGGCTGCACAAGCAGCTGCAGCAAATCAGTTGTTAGATATGATCTTCCAGTATGTGAAATCACTGGTTCTAATTTCTGTCAGGGACAATCATCACAATTATGTGCAACTGCTGGAATGGCTTCTTATTCATGGAGTACAGGTGCAAGCACACAATGTATCACAGTAACATCAGGCGGAACTTATTCAGTAACTATCACTAATCAGAATGGTTGTACAAGCTCTTGCAGCAAAACTGTTACAGCTTATACTCTTCCGGTATGTGAAATCACAGGATCTAACTTCTGCAACGGACAGTCATCACAATTGTGTTCAGCAACTGCAACTTCATACTTATGGAGCACAGGCGCTACATCACAATGTATCACTGTAACATCTGGTGGAACTTATTCAGTAACTGTAACAAACGCTAACGGTTGTACAAGCAGCTGCAGCAAAACAGTTGTTGCTTATGAATTACCGGTTTGTTCAATCAGCGGACAAAACTTCTGCAACGGACAGTCAACACAATTGTGTTCAGCAACTGCAACTTCATACTTATGGAGCACAGGCGCTACATCA
>JBBQJW010000013.1:0-106422 GCA_038326325.1 Chitinophagales bacterium
CTCATTCGTTTTCATTTGATGATTTATATCCGATTGTTTGACTTCCTACGAAATCCATTTGCTTAGTTTGAATTTTTAACAACCAAACAAAACCAACCGGAATTATTCTCCCCATAAAAAATTAGGGGAGGTTGTTTTTTAATTTTACAAAGAATCCTGATTTATTTTTGTTTCATCCGCAAAAATCATTTCTTTTAATTTTTATCGGACAGCAGTGGTACTTTTTTATTATAGAAAAAGAGTAGCACTCAACGCTTAATAATCTTAAATGATTTTGAATTATTGTCTGTTGTGATAACAACGAAGTATGAACCGCGAGGAATATCTTCAAGATCATCAAAATAAAATTGATTGTTTCCTTTTTCAGTCAACCGCTGTTCAGTTGCAATCAAAATACCGGAAGAGTTAATGATTTCGCACTTAATTTTACAATCCTTATCATACAAGCAATTTACTCTCAAATTACTATTGAAAGGATTTGGACTTACCACTATCATTAAATTCGAATCGGTTGAGTTTTTATTTTTAAAATTAACCAGACGAACAGGAGAATAAGTAGTGCTCCCATCAAAATCTGAAATGAGTAACCGGTAATAGTTGTTTCCGGGTTCGGGTTCGTTATCTGTAAATGAATAAGAATTTTTAGTAGGTGAGGTTCCGGCTGCTTTAATTTTTGCCAATGAAGTATATTCAATTCCGTTAGTACTTCTTTCTATAGTAAAATCTGAACAGTTTAATTCAGATTCAGTTTCCCAGTTAAGTTTGGCGGTAGCATCGGATGCAACGGCATTAAAACTGGTGAGCGAAATAGGAAGAACAATTTCATCCGAAAAAAAAGCTTTAAAATATAGTGAGGATTGCCTCACATCTGTAGTTGATTTGGTAGATATAGCCCCTGTTCTGTAAAGAATGGTGCTGATATTCATAAATTTCATTTGAAACATTGCGAGTACCACGAGTGTGTCAATATTTGCCTGATTGGTGACTGGTGAAATCGCATTCAGGTTTCCGTTATTTACTGAAATGGTTAAATTGCAGTTAGCACCAACAGCATAAGTACTTGGCAAAACAGCCTCGACAAATTCGCGAAGAGTGACGCCGTCACCATCTACATCAATAGCTGTAACTACTACTTTTGAAAGTACTGTGTCGGTAGTTGTACCCGCTTTTTTAAAAGTAATTTTCCAATTGATGCCCGATGTATCATTCGGGGCGGCGGTAACAAATGGTTGCCATGCTTTAAAATATCCTGCTGTAAAATGATCTATATCTGATAAAGAGGCTCCTCCTTCTAAACTAACTATTTCTACCCAGGCATCTATGTTGGCTGATACATTGGCAAATTTATAAACCGCTCCCACCAGACCATCTGTTCCGCTATACAATACCGCATCGTGAAAAGAAAGAAAGGGCGCCGGATTTGCGTGAGTATTTCGAGGTGAAAAAATGAGGATTGTAAATACACTTAATAGACGCAAAAAAATACTTCTGTAAAAATTTGGTTCTGCTCTTCTGTTTTCTGATCCTTTATTTTTCAAAACTCGACAGAATTGAACTTTAAGTCAAATATTGTCGTGAATTTTTACGCTTCTAATTTGCAAAAGTTGGTTTTAAAAGAAAGGTTTAAAAAAAATATGGTTGATATTATTTTTCGTAAAAGTGATGTGCTTTTAATTGATGGGAGTAAAACACAATTTAGTTTTATAAATTCCATTTTTATTGCTTCTTGATTGCAAATCGCTTTCTATAAAAAAATAACTTTAATTTCCGTTTTTATGATTTTAGAAAAGGGCACAATAGTATAATAAAAAAAAGGCGAGTTGTTCCGCATAGATGTTTTCACTACGGAATAATCCTTACTGTTATTTGATTCAAGTTGTATAACAAATGTAAGAATTGTATTTTCATTTTTTATCGGACACTAATACAAAAGTATATATCTTTATATTCTATTTTAATTCCGGTAGTGTCTCAGTTTGAATTTAGTTCGAAAAATGCTTGACCGATTAAGCAAGTTGTATTTACCTTTGCAACATGGCAAAGAAACCCAAAAGACCTCGAGATACAAATCAGCTTGCAAAGTTTATTGTTGATTTGGGAACAGAAAATATTGAGGAGAAAAAAGAAGCGAACAAGAAAAACCCTGCTGCTGTTGCTCTTGGTCGGCTTGGTGGTTTAGTTGGAGGCAACGCAAGAGCAAAAAAATTATCTGCTAAAAAGAGAAAAGATATTGCTACTAAAGCAGCAAAAAAAAGATGGGGTACTGAATGAGTTTATTTATTTGAGTCAAACAAACTCATTTGAAAAGGTAGCCCAAATTCATTTGCATATTTTACTTTAAACTCATGCCATTCTGAGCTTGTTTTCATTACTCGAACTGAATCGTCAATAAAATTCAACAATTTTATTTCACCATCTTCAGTTAACCATTGAAAATTTTTATTCGCTCTTTGTGTGAAATTAATAAATGGATTTTTCCATTGAATAACAGGCAATACTTCTTTTGGAAAGCGACCGTAAATTATTTCATTAGTATATAAAGCTACTTCTTTTGGCTTGTAGTATTTTTTAGCATCTTCTATGTTCCATCCATTCAGACGAAAAATTTCCTCATAATATTCCAGTCGAAACTTGGGCTTATAATTTCTCAATGAATTTGAAATTATTTTTCTGATTCCAGAAATTGAAATTTCAACTCCACTTATCAGTTGAATCTTCTCATGTAATATGTCGAGACTGGAATCAGACCCTTTATCTTTTATTAATCCTTCTGTTTTAAAAAGTAATGATTGGCGTAATGCTTCATCTTCTGCAATCTTGAGAAGTTGTTTACTTAACTTTTTGTTGTCAATGCTTTTTTTCATTGTATTTATTGTTTGAAATATTGTTCACGATTAAAAGTTGCAGACTCCTTAACAGATTTATCTAATGGATTAATAGGTAAGGTATTTATACATTTATCAATAGATGGCATGAATTTTTTAGTTCTTGCCCATACAGTTTTGTCACCTTTATTTTTTTGTTCCCAAGCGTAGAATGAATATATAATGCTTGGATGAATGTGATTTTGAAATGCGTAATCAGAAACAAAATGTTTATCGTTAATAGCAGGTAGAGCAATATTCATTTTTTCATCAGAGAACAAATAATCATGAGCAAATTTATCTGCGGCTTTTTCCATGTTCTCTTTGGTGTATAAGCCAACATATTCACCAGCTGAAACATGCGCTCCATTCTCTTTAATAAACTCCCAATCGAAAAGCACATGGTGCAACTCATGAATAAGAGCAAACCATAAGGTTGGATAAAATCCATTTTGATTAGTTAATAAAATAGATGGTTTTCCATTTACTGGAATGGTCGCTCCTCTAACATGAAGCATAGAAAATTTTGGTTGAAAAACCACGCTGATTCCAAATTTGTAAAGCGATTTTATTACTTCTTGCAACCCCTTTTCAACATTTATAGAATGCCACCTTATGGTCGGAAAAAAATCAATCAATGCCTTTCTGTCAAAATCAAATCTGTTTCGTAAATGCTTCAGATGTTCTGCTCCAAATTCAACCCAGTAATCAGTCATAAGTCCGCCCTTGTGAAGTTTATTTGCGCTGAAAGCAGGGGATAAATTATTCCGTTTAAATTCAAATATGCTGTCGAATCCGAAACGGTCAAGGATAACATTTTCAATATGGTCAAAATCAGTTGTTGATTTTATTATTCCAACCTTTTTAAGTTGCATAAGGTCAAAATTCATAATGATAAATCTTCTCTTATCAATTTCTGTCGTTGGAGACTGATTTGATTTTTGAAATGATTCTAAAAATAAAGTAGTAACTTCTCTTTGGTCTTGTTCTAAGAAGCGAGCCAAATTAATTAATGAAGGAATGTCAACCCTTGTAGATGTTCCATCAAGCAAACCGTTTAATCCCCTTATCTCTACTCCAATTATATCTTGTGCTTTGCTTTGGGAAATTCCAAGTTCAATGAGTTTATTCTCAAATGCCTTTCTCAACCCTTCTTTATATTTGTTTTCTTCGGGTACTAGGTAGGAGTTTAAGAGAGCGTCAATCTCATCTTCATTTTTATTTTCTTCTTTTTCCATTTCTTTGATGTAGTATTACACCACAATATTAAAACATGTTTTGTCGAAAAACAAACATAAATGCAATATTTATTTTCGTTAGATGTAGTATTACATTGAAATAATTTTAACAAAATGAACTTTATGCTTGACCGTTCAAGAAATTCAATTATATTTGCTTCGTCAAAAGAAATTACGATGAACAGATTACCAATTGAAAAGAAAGTGCAAATCATAAACCTGCTTGTTGAAGGAAGTAGCTTACGCGCAACATCCCGTATCGCTGATGTATCAATTAATACTGTTACAAAATTGCTTGTTGATGTTGGTAGTGCGTGTGAAAAATTCCACGATGAAAATGTAATGAGTGTAAACTCTCGTCGTGTTCAATGCGATGAAATTTGGTCTTTCGTTTACGCGAAGCAAAAGAATGTTACAGAGGAAATGAATGGAGCTGGTGACGCTTGGACTTGGGTAGGAATGGACGCAGATAACAAATTGGTTGTTTCATGGTTCGTTGGTAATCGTGATGCTCAATCAGCAAATGTTTTTATGCTCGATGTTGCAAAGAGATTGCGCAACAGAGTTCAACTTACAACTGATGGATTGAGAGCGTATTTAGATGCGGTAGAAAATGCTTTTGAATTTCGTGTTGACTTTGCACAACTTGTAAAATTGTATGGAGCAGATTCATCAAAGGGAGAAAAGAAATATTCTCCTGCTGAATGTATCGGAGCGAAGAAAATTAAAGTGAGTGGCAACCCAAATGAAAAGCATATCTCAACCAGTTACATTGAAAGACAAAATCTAACAATGAGAATGCACATAAGAAGATTTACAAGGCTTACAAATGCTTTCTCAAAGAAGTTAGAAAATCACTGTTACGCCATAGCGTTACACTTCGTTTATTACAACTTTGTTAAGATTCACAAAACATTGCGTGTAACACCTGCAATGGAAGCAGGGCTAACAAAGAAGCTAATGAGCATTGAGGATATTGTTAGATTAGCTGACTAAATGAAAATGGCAATATCTCTATTTTTAGGTTTTGTATGTTGGTGGGGATGGATTGCTCTTGCTTTTTTTACACCTTACTTACCCGATGAATGGAATAAATGGTATATAGTTATACCATTATTTATATTAGCGACTGCATGGGCTTTTTGGTTTGCTCAGGTTGCTGAAAGAATTAGGAAGAAATTATTTTCAAACTGAGACACTACCTTAATTCCTTAAATATTTCTCTTTCACAATTGTTTCCTTACTATTGCGCCACGCAATTTTGGCTTCCACTGAGTTGTATAAAAGTTTGAAATAATTTTCTTCGCACAGTTGTTGATGTGAGAAAGATTTCTATTTTTGCGTTCCCAAATTTTTACCCTACCAATAAATCCATTTAAACCGTGCAAGTTACAAAGAAGAGAAAGGCAGTAAATGCCAAAGTGAAGGACGGTACTTTATATACCTTAGAACAAGCTTCAGCCCTTATAAAAGAAGTGTCAACTACAAAGTTCGACGCTTCAATTGATTTACACATTCGCCTCGGAATCGATCCGCGTAAAGCTGATCAGAGTATTCGCGGTACCGTGGCTTTGCCAAACGGAACCGGTAAAACAAAAAGAGTATTAGTGCTTTGCAATCCAGATAAAGAAGCCGAAGCATTAGGAGCCGGAGCCGATTACGCTGGTTTGGCTGAATATGTAGAAAAGGTAGAAAAAGGATGGGTTGATATCGATGTAATTATCGCTACTCCTTCAGTGATGCCTAAGATCGCTAAGTTGGGTAAAATACTCGGTCCCCGTAACTTAATGCCGAATCCTAAATCAGGAACTGTAACAGAAAATGTTGCTGATGCTGTGAAGGAAGTAAAAGGCGGAAAAATTTCTTTCCGTGTCGACAAGCAGGGAATCATCCACGCCTCTATAGGTCGTGTATCATTCACAAAAGAAAAAATTAACGAAAACGCACACGAGTTGTTAAATACAGTTATTAAAATGAAACCATCTTCAGCTAAGGGAACTTACCTGAAGTCGGTAACATTAGCCAGCTCAATGAGCCCTGGTTTAGCTGTTGATGTAAAAACACTTAGCGCAAACTAATCGCCATGACAAAAGAAGAAAAGAATGTAACACTCGGCGAACTCACGAAGGAGTTTTCAACTAAAACCACCTTCTACCTCGCCGATACTTCAAGCCTTACAGTAGATGATATTAATAAACTCCGTCGCCTTTGTTTCAAAGCAGGTGTGCAAATTCGTGTGGCAAAAAACACATTGATTCGCAAGGCTCTTGAAGCAAACAATGTAGTTGACCAGGAGTTATTAGACACGCTTCACGGACCTACCTCAATCTGGTTCTCGGAAGTGGCTAACGCACCAGCTAAGGTTATTAAAGATTTCAGAAAAACAAATGAAAAGCCCATTCTAAAAGCCGCTTATATTGATTCATCAGTATTCGTAGGCGATAAACAGCTTGACGCATTAGCTTCTCTCAAGTCGAAGAACGAACTCATTGGTGAGATCATCGGCTTGTTACAGTCACCTGCTAAGAATGTAATCTCTGCCCTTTCTTCCAGCGGAGGCAAGTTGGCTGGTATTCTTAAGACATTGGAAAACAGAACAAACTAAAATTTAAACAACAACAAAATTAAAATCAAATACAATGGCAGACTTAAAAGCATTTGCTGAACAACTCGTAGGGTTAACAGTTAAAGAAGTTAGCGAACTCGCAAAAATATTGAAAGACGAATATGGTATTGAACCAGCTGCGGCTGCTCCTGTTATGATGGCAGGTGGTGGAGGCGGTGCTGCTGCTGCTGAAGAGAAAACATCTTTTGATGTTATTTTGAAAAGCGGTGGAGCTCAGAAATTAACGGTTGTTAAAATCGTTAAAGAATTAACAGGTTTAGGTTTGAAAGAAGCTAAAGACCTTGTTGACGGTGCGCCAAAACCAGTAAAAGAAGGTGTATCTAAAGAAGATGCAGAATCGCTTAAGGCTAAATTAACTGAAGCCGGAGCTGAAGTTGAAATCAAGTAATTTTTACTTGTGAAATAATACAGTAGGTAGCGCTTTTTGCGCTACCTGCTTTTTTCATTTTTACTAAAAGCACTTTTCCAATTCATGGCATCAATTAAAGAAAGAATAAATTTCGGCAAGCTGCAATTCGGAATAGATTATCCTGATTTTTTAGATATTCAGGTTGGGTCCTTTAAGGACTTTTTTCAGTTAGAGACCACACCTGAAAGCAGAAAGGGTGAAGGTCTTTTTCGCGTGTTTCAGGAAAACTTTCCTATCTCCGATGCGAGAAACATTTTCGTATTAGAGTTCTTAGATTACTACATTGATCCGCCACGGTATGACATTGAAGAATGTGTTGAGCGTGGTTTAACTTATAGTCTTCCGTTAAAAGCTCGCTTACGCTTGTCTTGTAACGATGAAGAACACATCGATTTCCAGACAATTGTTCAGGATGTTTTCTTAGGAAATATTCCATACATGACTCCTAAAGGAACTTTTGTTATTAATGGTGCTGAGAGAGTGGTTGTGAGTCAATTACACCGTTCACCTGGAGTATTTTTTGGGCAATCATTACACCCGAATGGAACCAAGATTTACTCTGCCCGTGTGATTCCTTTCAAGGGCGCGTGGATGGAGTTTGCGACAGACATTAACAATGTCATGTTTGCTTACATTGATCGTAAAAAGAAATTCCCTGTAACCACTTTGCTTCGTGCAATTGGTTACGATACGGATTCTGACATATTGAAATTATTTGACCTATCTGACGAAGTTCCTGCTAAGAAGGAAGGTTTAAAGAAACAAATTGGTCGTCGTTTAGCGGCGCGTGTTTTAAGAAGTTGGGTTGAAGATTTTGTGGATGAAGATACAGGTGAAGTTGTAACCATTGAGCGTAACGAGGTAATACTTGAGCGTGATGTGGTGTTGACTGAAAAGAACATCGAACAGATTCTTGAAACAAAAATTGAAACTGTTGTTCTTCAAAAAGAAACTTCAGGTATTGATTATTCAATTATCTATAACACTTTAAATAAAGATACTTCTAACTCTGAGTTGGAAGCTTGTCAGTATATATATCGTCAGCTTCGTGGAACTGATGCGCCGGATGATGAAACAGCTCGTGGTATTATTGATAAGTTGTTCTTCTCCGATAAGCGTTATGATTTGGGTGAAGTTGGTCGTTATAAAATCAACCGTAAATTAGGTACACAGGAACACATCGAAAAAAAGGTCTTGACAAAAGCGGATGTTATCGCGATTGTAAGATACCTTGTTCAGTTAGTAAACGGTAAAGCCGAAATTGATGATATTGATCACCTGAGCAATCGTCGTGTTCGTACAGTTGGAGAACAACTGTATGCACAGTTTGGAGTTGGTCTTGCTCGTATGGCTCGTACCATTCGTGAGCGTATGAATGTTCGTGATAATGAGGTGTTCACCCCGATTGATTTGATTAATGCAAGAACCCTGTCTTCAGTAATTAATTCCTTCTTTGGAACAAGTCAGTTATCACAGTTCCTTGACCAAACGAATCCACTTTCTGAAATTACTAACAAGCGCCGTATTTCGGCACTTGGGCCTGGTGGTTTGTCAAGAGAGCGTGCGGGTTTCGAGGTTCGAGATGTTCACTATTCTCACTACGGAAGATTATGTACTATCGAAACACCTGAAGGACCAAACATTGGTTTGATTTCTACTCTTTGCGTTCACGCGAAGGTTAATGATAAAGGATTTATTGAAACACCCTACCTGAAAGTAACTGATGGTGGAGTTGATAAAAAGAAAGTTCAGTTCCTTACTGCCGAAGAGGAAGATGATAAGGTAATTGCGCAGGCGAATATTCCAATTGACTCAAAAGGAAAGTTCGAAGAAGAAAAAGTAAAATGTCGTCAGCAGGGGGATTTTCCAATTGTTGAACCTGAAGCAGTACAGTTCATGGATGTTGCTCCGAACCAGATTGTTGGTGTGAGTGCGTCTTTGATTCCTTTCTTGGAACATGATGATGCCAACCGTGCTTTGATGGGATCGAATATGCAGCGCCAAGCAGTTCCGCTTCTTCGTCCTTCTTCTCCGATTGTGGGAACAGGGTTGGAGCGTAAGACAGCCTTAGATAGTCGCATGTTGATTAATGCCGATGGAAATGGTGTTGTTGAATATGTTGATGCGAATGAAATTCATGTTCGTTACGAAAGAACTGCTGAACAACAGTTAGTAAGTTTCGAAGATGATGTGAAGATTTATAAACTGTTGAAATTCAGAAAGACAAACCAAAGCACATGTATAAACATTAAGCCGATTGTTAAGAAAGGCGATAAAGTAAAATCAGGAACAATTCTTTGCGAAGGTTATGCAACTGATAAAGGTGAATTGGCACTTGGACAAAACCTTCAGGTAGCATTCATGCCATGGAAAGGTTACAACTATGAGGATGCGATTGTAATTTCTGAACGCGTTGTGCTGGAAGATATTTTCACAAGCATACACATTGACGAATATGAAATAGAAGTTCGAGATACAAAATTGGGTGAAGAAGAATTAACTCAGGATATTCCAAATGTTAGTGAAGAATCAACCAAGAACTTAGATGAGAATGGAATTATTCGTGTAGGTGCCCATGTAGGTGAAGGAGATATTCTGATTGGTAAAATCACTCCAAAAGGAGAGACAGATCCGACACCTGAAGAAAAACTTTTGCGCGCCATCTTCGGTGACAAAGCCGGTGATGTAAAAGATGCTTCTTTAAAAGCACCTCCAAGTACCGAAGGTGTTATAATTGATAAAAAACTTTTCTCACGAGCTAAGAAGGATAAGAATTCCAAAGTAAGAGAGAAAACCGCTCTTGATAAATTAGATAAGGAGTTTGAAAAAAGTGCTGATAATCTGAAGGATATTCTTATCGAGAAGTTGTTGAAAATGGTGAAGGATAAAACTTCAAAAGGAATTAACAACCTGTATCGTGAAGTAGTATTGGTAAAAGGTGTAAAGCTCACCGCGAAAGCATTGGGTGAAGTTGATTTCTTACAAGTTGATCCTTCTGAATGGACTTCGGAAGAAGATACTAATTCAATGATAAAAGTTCTTCTTCACAACTATCAGATAAAGTATAATGAAGAACTTGGTCGTTTCAAGCGCGAGAAATTCAACATCAGTATTGGTGATGAATTACCTTCAGGTGTATTGAAACTCGCTAAAGTATATCTCGCTAAAAAGCGTAAGCTGAAAGTAGGAGATAAGATGGCGGGCCGTCACGGAAACAAGGGTATCGTTGCTAAGATTGTGCGTGTTGAAGACATGCCTTTCCTCGAAGATGGAACTCCTGTTGATATTGTTCTTAACCCACTTGGTGTGCCTTCTCGTATGAACCTCGGACAGATTTATGAAACTGTTCTTGGCTGGGCTGGAAAGAAATTAGGATTGAAATTCTCAACTCCCATTTTCGATGGTGCTTCTCTTGAAGAAATTGACAGCTACATTAAGAAAGCCGACTTACCACTTTACGGACAAACATTCTTGTACGATGGAGAAACAGGAGATCGGTTCCATCAGAAAGCAACTGTAGGTGTTATTTATATGTTAAAACTATCACACATGGTTGATGATAAGATGCACGCCCGTTCAATAGGTCCATACTCTCTTATAACTCAGCAACCACTTGGAGGTAAAGCTCAGTTCGGAGGTCAGCGTTTTGGAGAGATGGAGGTTTGGGCACTCGAAGCATATGGTGCTGCAAACATTCTTCAGGAATTGCTTACCATCAAATCTGATGATATCGTTGGTCGTTCGAAAGCTTATGAAGCAATTGTTAAAGGTGAAAATCCACCAAAGCCAACTGTACCTGAATCATTCAATGTATTGGTTCATGAGCTACGCGGCTTAGCACTTGACTTGAAGTTTGATTAACTGTAACAGTTTAATAAAAATGCAAAAGGGCTTTCCAACTTGGGAAGCCCTTTTTGTAAGAAAAAAAATGTGTAAATTTTCAAATGTTTTTTTACTCTTAATGGTTGATTTTATTGCACTTTTTCAGGATGCTTAATCAACTATTAACAATCATCACATTCACTTTTTCTATATTGCGCGTCGAAATGAGCAATAAGATTTTTGCAATCGGTTATAAATTATTTGTGATTCAGCTATTGGTGTTTGTAGTAATTACAAGTGTAACAGCCCAATCTTCCTTTGAAAAAAAAACAGTTAATATCGGCAACATAGGAATGACTATTTCTAATTTCGGAACCATCGGCGATCCTGTTATCATTAGTAACCCCGATGCTGAACCATCACTCGAATATCCGATTAACTCAGGCATAGAACACTTATTCGAAGGCGGAATATGGATAGGCGCAACTGTTAATGGACAGACTGTTACATCTACTGCATCGGTTGATGCCGCGAGTGGTTACACCACCGGAGCCGCCGGCTTTGAATTCAGCGCTCCTGTTGGAAGTAGCATAACGGAGCGGTCAACTATCACGAGCAGCGATCATTATTCGCCCGAAGCCGTTTCGCATCAGGATTTTGTGATGGACTTTTCAGATGCTAACACAATTATTCCCGGTACTACTATTCCAATTACCGACCACACCATACCGTTACATGCTGATGTTCACCTCGAATCGTATGCGTGGAATTATTCATTCGCCGATTACTTCGTCATTCTCAATTACACCATCACAAACAATTCAACTCAAACATGGGATAGCGTTTACATGGGTTTGTGGACCGACCTTGTTATTCGCAATGTGAATGTTGCTACTGATAATGGTTCTGCTTACTTCAGCAAGGGTGGAACAGGCTACATCGATTCGCTTTATGCGTTGTATGCTTATGATGTGAATGGCGATCCGGGTTACACCAACTCTTATGGCGCAACTCAGTTTCTTGGAATTGAATGGCGCAATCAATTTTTTCATCCACATAATGCTTCTGCATTTTTGTCGCAGGGATTAACTCCCCCACAAGTGAATGCAAATTTCTGGAAGTATAAGGTTGATTCTTATATGGGCACTTTCCCGGCTGACGACCTTTTAAAGTATAATCGATTGTCGACTTCTCAGGATTTTGCTGATCAAAGTTTTGTGAATCAATTAAGCACTCCTGATAATCGTGTCGATTTAATTTCCGCAGGGCCATTAAAAGAAATTTTACCCGGAGAGAAAATTCAATTCACTGTTGCAGTTGTATGTGCAGCGCAATTACCAGCAAGTTCTCTTGATGCGCCTGAAGCAAGAACAGAATTAAATCAACATCTTGGTTGGGCAAAGCGAACTTATCTAGGAGAAGATGTAAATGAAAACGGAATTTTGGATTCAGGTGAAGACATAAATAATAATCAACTACTCGATCGCTTTATTCTTCCATCACCACCTGCTGACCCACTTGTAAAAATGGTTCCATCAGTAGGAGCCGTTGATATTTACTGGGATGATGCCGCCGAAAACTCTATTGACCCCATTAGCAAACAAAAGGATTTTGAAGGATACAGAATTTACAGAAGCAATGCCGGTGATGATATAAATGTGCAAACAGCCGGCAACACAAATCAAATTGCACAATGGGATAAAGCAGGAAACGCAATTGGATACAACAATGGTTTTGAACCGATAAAACTTTCATCCCCCAAAACTTTTGAAGGAGATAATACTACTTACAATTATCATTATCGGGTTGAAGGTTTGCTCAATGGCTGGCAATATGTTTTTGTGATTACCTCTTTTGATGAAGGAAATAAAGAATTGAATTTGGGTTCGTTGGAATCTTCTTTCACAACTAATACTTATAGAGTGTTTTGTGGAACTGAAGTAAAAATTTATGACTCAAAAAAAGATTCGCTTAAACCAGGAGTTTATCCGAACCCTTATCACATACAAGCGGCCTGGGATTGGAGCGCTGCGCAATCACGGAGAATTTGTTTTTATAATTTACCGGAGCGATGTACTATAACAGTTTACACTTCGGCTGGCGATGTGGTAAAAGTGTTACACCACGAAAAAAATTATAGCGGCGAAGATGCGCAATGGTTCAGCAATTATGCTGGCAATGCAAGCGACCGTGTTTTATCTGGCGGAGAACATTACTGGGATGTGTTAAGTGAAAGCAAGCAAGCAGTTTCGCAGGGAATTTATTTATTTTCAGTTAAAGATATTGAGACAGGAATAGTAAAGACAGGTACATTTGTCATCGAACGATAATAGAATTCAAAAAATAAAAATCAAAAAACCAAAACATAAATCATGAAGAAAATTTTTTCCATTTTACTTTTCCTTTCTCCAACAATTCTTTTCGCTCAAACATATCCACTTGTGAGCATTCACAATCTGCAATATGTAGATGATCAGAATCTCGGAAACGGGGTTGATTCTGCTTTGCTTTATGTCGGTGACACAGTGCAGGTAGAAGGTGTTGTTATCTTTGATCCATGTGCTTATGGTCAGAGTACAACTGGTAGTCGTGTAGGCACTTTTTTAGCTGATCCGAATTCAACTGGTGGTTGGAGCGCGATTCATGTAATTATGGATCCTGCTGCTATTGGTTATGGCAGTGGACCAACAGCTGTTGCGCTAATGAATACTGACATATTGTTTCAGGATAATTTCGTTTATGGAAATACAGTAAAAGCAACCGGAATACTTTCCCACTTTTCAAATAACACTCAGCTATTGTTGCTGCCGATTCCATCAACTGTAACAAGTATTTCAAATCCTGTTCCTGCTCCAATTATAATTCCGATTGACACTTTTGAAGTGAGCGACGGACAAGGCGGGCAAACAATTCAAATTCCATCAGGAGAAAAATATGAAGGAGTTTATGTTGAGATGCAGAATGTGCGTGTGGTTGATGTAACAGTTGTAAGTGGCGGCACAAGAATCAACTGGAGTTTGCAGGATAATTTCGGAAACAAAATAAAAATCCGCGACATGAGCGGCTGGATTCGGAATGATACGGCTGATAATTTTTGTACATCATCAGGAAGTTTTTCTCCGGCACCGTTTGATACGCCGGTTGTGAATTCAGTTCTTGCTTTTGTAAAAGGGGTAATCATCGAATACAAAACAACAACTGGCCCTTTCGAATATTGGTTAGCACCTTTAACATTAAGTGATATTGGCCCGACTACTTACGCGGCGCCAACTATCCTTTCAACTTCATTGAGCAATCCGGTTCCTTCAACGACGCAAACACAAACTGTTACAGCACACATTACTGACGATCAATCAGTGGCTTCTGCTGTTTTATATTATGCAAGCGGCTTAATGAATAATAGTTTCACTCCTGTAACAATGACAAACACGAGTGGAACAATCTGGACTGCAACTATTCCTGCAATTGGTCCGGACAGCACCTATGTGAAGTACTGGATTAAAGCAACCGATAATCAAGGGTACTATACAAATTTCCCCGATTCATTAGGAACAAATAGTTTTTACTTGGTGAAGAATGCGGGTATCACGAGCCTTACTCAATTGAATATTAACCCACTCAACTATTTCAGTTCGCCTTATGTGAATGAAATAATCACGAACATGAATGCTTCAGGAACTGTTGTGAGCACTACAAGTTTGTATGATGAGGGAAGAGTGTTTATTCAGGATGCTCAGATCCCATGGTCGGGCATTGCGTTGAAAGGGTCTAACATTTACACCTTGCATCGCGGCGATAGAATCAATATTACTAAAGCAAAAGTGATTGAAGACTTTGGTGTAACATCTTTAGATAGTGCAACCTTTACAGTTACGGGTCAGCTTCCTGAGATACTTCCGATTTTCGGAATACCAATCGATAGTGTTATTGGAGGAAGATATCTGTACACCGAAAAATATGAAGGCATGTTGCTCGGTTACGATACGGTCTATGCTGTAAGTACAAATCCTGATGCTCCAAGTAATTTTGGCGAGTGGAAAGTTTATTACAATACCTCAACTACTTCTGGTCTTCGTTGCGATGATGAGTCGAATGATATTGGTGCAACATTCAACACCGATTCGTTGCAGTTGAATCAACAACTTGATTATGTATACGGAATTCTGACCCGCGCTTTCAGTAACTGGAAATTGTTGCCGCGCAATTTGAATGACATTGCAGGATTCCACACCATCACAATTGGTATTGATGAGTTGGGAAAGGAAAATAATTTCTGGAGTATTTATCCCAACCCGATGAACGACCAACTTATGATTAATTATTCAGGAAATTCAAATAACATTTTCATTGAGTTGTTTGATGCAGCAGGAAGAAAAGTATTGGAGCAGAAAAATAATTCGATAAATATTTTTCTCGATGTTCACTCTCTTTCTTCCGGAACCTATTTCTTACAAATGAATGATGGAACAAGTGCTGTTCATTCAAAAGTTGTTAAGCTGAAATAGACCCAATTGGAAAAAATAGAAGCCGCTCCGATAATTTTCGGAGCGGCTTTTTTATTTTATCAGATTTAATTTTTTTCACAATACTCATTATTAAGTGCTGCTAGTTATTACTTCGCAATTCGGACTAAAAGACGGCTGAAGGAATTTCTTCTTCCAGCAGTTAGTGTTAAAATACTTAGTGTTTAGGAAATATATTTTCTATGGTTAGTTTTTTACCACTTTAACTGTTTGTATGTTTTGGTTTTGCTTAATGCGAACGAAGAAAGCACCTACAGGTAATCGGGATTAACAACTGTAATTTGATTTAGGTTGTCTTCAGGAATTTACTGAATTAATTTATCAATCATTTCATAAACCTGAACCTTAATATTCGCGGCGCAAAAGATGATAAACTAACTGTTACACTTACTGATGCTTCGAGCAAACAGGTTTTAAGTTCAACTGTTACACCTGACTCCGATAATTTTTATTTCATAATAAACACTAACCTAACGCAAAACAGACAGCCGATATTACATGGCTGAAATAATAAAGAACGGAAAAGTTTATTCGAAAAGCGTGGTACTGCAATGAGCAATGGAGAACTAAGAGTGAAGAACGAAGTAAGATTGCTGCTTAATGCAGTGTAGAATTAAAAGTGAAGAGTGAAAAACTCTGCGTTCTTCACAAAAAAAATCCGCGCAACTGTAACAGTCGTGCGGATTTTTTCATACTAACGACAATTCTAATGTCAGAAAATTTATTTAGTCAGAATCATTGATTTGGTGTCGATGAGTTTACCATCAATAAACAAACTATAGGTGTAAGTGCCTGCTGTCAGTTCGCCACTCTGAAGTGTAACAGTTCCGAAACCTGCCATGATATTTTCAAAGCGCTTCATCAGTTTGCCGTTTGTATCACTCACCTGAATGTATGCGGCTTTAGCAGTTGATGGAATGTAAAAACGGATGTAGCTCGATTGCATAAACGGGTTCGGCACATTCTGCTGTAACGAAGCAGTTTCCGGATTCAGATTTCCAGATGTAGTTGACCCCTGATAAGCCGAGCAGCATTGCGATAAAGCAGATTGAAAATCCTGTAACGACTTTTTTATGTCGGCCACTTCATTTTTCAACTGTGTGTTTTCATTTTGTAAATCAGTAATCTGTGCCTGTGCATCTGTGGAAATTCCGGTTTCAATTTCTTTTTGCTGATCCTGAACCGCTGAAATCAAAACAGGAATCAACTCCTGATAATTTACAGCAAGGTAGTTGAACGAAGATTTATCGTCGTTATAAAATTTATTATCAGAAACCAATTCAGGAAAAACTTTCTGCAGGTCCTGTGCAATCAATCCGTAATGATTTCCTGATGGTAAAAACATATCGCCGAATTCACCCACTTTAAACTCATATGAAGAAGGCTTCAACTCCATAATTTTATCAAGCGAATTTGAAATAGGAGTAACATTTTTTTTCAACTTCGCATCGGAAGAGTAAGAGTTGGTTCCGGTTCCGGTGAAGTTTCCGCTGCAGAAAATTGCATAAGTAGCACCATTGGAATTAGCTAACAAAGCTGCGTTACCATTGGTAGCACCTTTTGCATAAATTCCAAGATAATTTCCTTCAAAGTAACCACCAAGTCCAAAGTTGGCATTTGTACCTAATGCTGTTCCTATTACCCCAACACCATCGTTATTTCCAGTACCGTCATAATTTCCTTGCAGTGAAAAGGCAGAGCCAGCACCATTGGATCCGCCGGCATAAATTGTGGTAAATAAATTACCATATTGGGCACTTGATTGACCCCTCATTCCCATACCGCTATTAGAATATCCATAAGATCCAATACCTGTATTTGAAATTCCATAAACACCCATACTTGAATTTGAATTTCCATAAACCCCTGCATTGTTGCCTGAATTTCCATAAGTTCCAAAACCGGAATTTGAAGTTCCATAAACCCCAGCGCCTGTGAATGAACTTCCGTAAGTACCATTACCGGAATTTGAATATCCGTAAACCCCTGTGCTTGTGACTGAACTTCCATATGCTCCGTATCCGGAATTTGAATTGCCGACAACTCCATTACCTGTGGTTGCTGTTCCTACTACGCCATTGAATCCTCCTAAAGAACCAAAACCGCCATTAGTTGAATATCCCTCAATAGCATAGTTATTACTATTTACATGCGCTTCAATAGCTGCAATTGATGTTTGGTCAGGGCCAGTGTAGTTTTTATTAATGTAAACACCTCCGCCATTTCCTGTTTTTGTGCAATTGAGTATATAACCTTCCCCCGGATCAGTTACTAAAATCCCAGAGTATCCATTTGTAACTACATTGAGTTTATAACTCACATCTGTGGGTGCTCCACCAATACCAACTACCGAGGCGTTATTATTATAAATATCATTTCCTGTAGCAGTCCATTTGCTGTTAATGGTGTTTCCTGAAAAAGAAATCCCCGTTCCGGCGGTATAGGTTGTTCCTGTTGGAAGTATTACATTATTACCTCCGCTAATTGATAATGTGCTTCCTACAAGACTGAGTGTTTGAGCATCTGTATTCAATGATGTATTTGAGATTACAGTGCCAACAATTCCAATTCCTGTTCCGGCAGTATAAGTTGTTCCTGTTGGAAGTGTAACATTATTACCACCACTGATTGATAAGGTGCTTCCGGCAAGACTGAGTGTTTGTGCATCCGTATTCAATGAAGTATTTGATATTACAGTGCCAACAATTCCAATTCCTGTTCCAGCGGTATAAGCTGAACCATTATCCGCACTCCATGCAAGCACACCTGCACCGTTGGTTTTTAATACCTGATTAACTGTTCCGTCAGTAGCAGGTAAAGTATATGCACCGACTTTTAAGTTGCCTTTAAAAATCCCATTCCCGGAGTTCGCGCCAATTGAAAATACTGAGAGAGCAGAACTTGTTCTGAATTCATAAAGCAAACCGGAGGAATTAAAAAACAAACCATAGTTCGGGTTTCCGGCATACTGAAATGCATATTTATTTCCGGCTACTTTATAAGCAGCTGTTCCGGCAAAAGATAAATTTCCTCCCGAATCAATTTTAGCCAGGTTAAATGAAGCACCAAACTGCCACAGTCCGTTCGATTTTACACGACCTTTTTCGGTGTTGTTAGTTTTAAAAACAAAATCTTTATTGTCGGTAGTGCCTATAAAATTTGTTCCGGCGGTAGTTCCTGAGTTCCCAACTAGGTTCCACGATTGGGCAAAAGAATTGGTTGTGAAAGATGAAGTAATAGTTACAATACATACAACAATGAAGTGTAACAGTCTGATATTGATTTTACTCATTGAATTAATTTTTTTCAACAGGTATTCGTGAATCTTTGATTTCATGGTTTAGGGTTGGTTTGTTGAATGTGAATCTATAAATAATTTTCATAATTTGCTCCGGTGCAGTTAACCCCACTCACCCCTTATCCCGTCTCCAATGTTTATTCAGTATTTATTCATCGGAACCGATAAGCAATAACCGATAACAGATGATTCATGTTTTGACCGGCGTTAAAAATTTCTATTCCCTTTGCTGCTTATTATCTCTATTACCCGCTTCAAACAACGAGTTAACTATCGACAGCACAATACTGAAAAGCAAAGCATACCAGAAACCATCCACCACAAAACCCGGAACAATTTTTCCGGCGAGCATAATCATAAATGCATTGAGCACTAACAGGAAAAAACCAAGTGTGAAAATGGTAATGGGTATGGTTAGAATAATTAAAACAGGTTTTACAAATGCATTGAGCACTGCAAGCACTGCCGCAACATAAATAGCGGTGAGCATGTTAGGCACTGTAACACCCGGAAGTAGGTAGGCAGAAACCAACACTGCTAAACCTGTAATTAAAATTTTAATAAGAAAGCGCATGTTGTTTTTTGTTGACCGAAAGATGCAAAGATTTTACAATTTATTCTGAAGGCAATTTCTTGTTTATAAAACACATTGCTATTTAATTTTTATGATACAGAAAATAATAGGCCTCCACATTATCTAAGTAAACACCATCGAAGCCGGTATCAATAATTTTTTTCAAATAAGAATCATTATTGCCAAAAATTATTTTCTGCCATTCGCTGTTCCAGAATTCAACCCACACTTCATCGGGGTATCCTGCATATTTTTTCTTCAGCCAATCGGGGTGGTTCACCTTCCAATCTGATTGCCAGTAGTAGCGATAGTTTTCTGCCGAACCAATGTTCATGTAAGCAATCACTATTCTTTTTTTACCGTTTGCTTTTGTTTTTAATTGTTCAATTTCAGACGCACTGAATGGCGCATCATCAAAAAACAAATCCATTATTATCATATCATAATTTGTATTCTCAATAGCCGCGAGCATTGTTTGTTTATCGCTGAATCCGGAATTACTTATCAGGTATAAATAATTTTTTACTTCACTTAAAGCAGCGATATTATTTGTGTCTTCGTCCGTAATGTATGTTGGAATGTGTTCGTAGTAATAATCATTTACATCTCTGATGAATGGAATAAATCCTTCGTTTTTATTTCTGGTGATGGCATCAGTAATATTATTATCGTCTGTAACAGATTCCGAAACAAAGATGGGTTTTTGCGATTTCAGGTTTCGTAAAATGTTTAAGCGGTAATCGTCAACGGATAATTTCCCGTTGTAAAATATTTCTTCATTGCCAAATGCATCAACGGCATTCAAGTAATTCTGATTGATGCCTTGTTGCTCGTCGGCTTGATTGTAAACAAGCTCAGCACCATTCTGCGGAACAATAAAAAACCCGGTGTCTATTGCTTTTGCGTAAGTAGAAATATCAACCACAAACTGCTGCATTTTAGCCGCTGCTTCATTTGTCTTTTTATTTTTGTTACACGATGAAATAATTCCAATAAGAAAAATTAAAAAGAAAAAATTAATAAATCTCATCGTATGAATTTAATTTAATAAACGAATGAAGTGTAACACTATTGTGTGAAATATGACTTTTATAAAACAATTTGCTGCGTAGTTTTTATTTTAAAATATCTACTTTATAATTTCTATTTACTTCTTCAACTTTTCATATTCACAAAATCCAACGGAAGTCCGTATTCATTTTTCCGCAGTAGCGCCATCACTGATTGCAGATCGTCAATTTTTTTTCCTGTTACACGCAGTTGGTCATCCATAATGCTCGTCTGCACTTTCAATCCCGAGTCTTTAATATCCTTCACCATTTTCTTTGCGTTGTCGCGGTCTATGCCTGCTTTTATTTTTATTTCCTTCCGAATCATGTTTCCAGAAGCATACTGGTCTTTACCAAAATCGAATGACCGTGGATCAACATGTTGTTTCAAAGCTCGTGATATAAGAATATCACCGATGGCTTTTACGCGCATTTCGTTTTCGGTGGTGATGGTTATTTTATTTTCTTTCTTATCGAAATCAATTTCGGTTTTTGTCCCATGAAAATCATAACGATTCAGAATTTCTTTTCGTGCGGTGTTAATAGCATTGTCAAGCAACTGCGCATCCGATTTACTTACTACATCTACTGAAGGCATTTTAATTTAATTAAAAGTGAAAAATTAAAAGTGAAAAATAATTAAAGTCTCAAATCCCTGAACTTTAAATTTATCACGCTGATATTTATTACGCACAGAAAAAAATAATATTTCGATGCCCATCTCTGTGTTCTCTGTGCCTCCGTGGTAAAATCACTCCTCCAACCCCAGATCAAGATTTGTTAAAGCGTTTTGCAATTCGCTGTAAGTTTTCAGGTTTGTATTCTTTGTTAGTTCCATTCCTTTTTTATAAACTGTTTTTGCTTCCTCCTCTTTCCCCACTTGCTGTAACAGTTTCCCGTATTGATAATAGGTTCCAATGTAATCAGGATGATGTTCAATCAGAAATTGAAAACAAATTTCTGCTTCTGTTAATTTTTCCTGCTTAATATATTCTAACCCCAAAGCATATCTCGAAAAAGTATCTGCCGGATTTTCGTCAATAAATATTTTCAGTTGTTCTGTTCTTTCCATTAATAAAAAATTATTGTTGATAGTTAACCCGTTGAAGCGAGGTCGCAAAAATAAAATTCAACTGCAGGTTGGAACTTAATTGTTCCCATTTTTATTTACACTCACAATTATGGAACTCGGACTTTACTCATTTGCAGAATTACCACTCGATACTGTTACAGGAAATGGCGGTGCAGCGCAAAAGCGCCTGAACGACCTAATGGAAGAAATTGAACTTGCCGACCAAATCGGGTTAGATGTTTATGCAGTAGGCGAACATCATCGTCCTGATTTTGCAATTTCATCACCTGCTGTTGTGTTGGGTGCGGCTGCTGTGAAAACTAAAAATATAAAACTGTCAAGTGCTGTAACAGTTTTAAGTTCCGACGATCCGGTGCGTGTGTTTCAGGATTTTGCAACTGTTGATTTGCTTTCAAATGGTCGCGCAGAAATTATGGCGGGCCGAGGTTCGTTCATCGAATCGTTTCCATTGTTCGGATATAATCTGGAAGACTACGATGAACTGTTTTCAGAAAAATTAGAGCTGCTTATCAAATTAAATGAATCAGAAAAAATTTCGTGGAAAGGAAATTATCGCGCTCCTTTAAATAATCTTGGAGTGTATCCCCGACCTGCTCAAAATAAAATACCGATTTGGTTAGCAATAGGAGGAACTCCTGAATCTGCAGTTCGTGCCGGAACATTGGGTTTACCAATGGCACTCGCAATCATTGGAGGTACACCCGAACACTTTGTTCAATTGGTAGATTTATTTCGTCGCGCTGCAAAAGAATCCGGACACGATGAAAAAAATATTGGAATGGGAATAAACTCTCATGCTTTCATTGGTGATGATTCAAAAAAAACGGCAGATGAATTTTTCCCACCATTCGCGCAGGTAATGGCAAAAATTGGGAGGGAAAGAGGTTGGTCAGGAATGACACGCGAGCAATATGATTATATGATTTCTCCGAAGGGTGCTTTGTTAATCGGAAGTCCGCAGCAAGTGATTGATAAAATTTTATATGAGCACGAATTGTTTCACAACAATCGTTTTCTCGCTTACATGAGTGTTGGCGCAATGCAGCATAAAAAAGTAATGCGTTCAATAGAATTATTCGGAACTGTAGTGGCTCCTGCAATTCGTAAAGCAATTCCTTCTGCAAAAATTGAAATGAATAAAAATTTTAAAAGTTATTGAAATAATATCGCTCTGATTGTTTCATAGCAAAAACCATTTCTCCCAGTGAGGAAAATATTCCTCAACTGTGGCAAAGCATTCCTGTTTTTATAATTAGTTTTTAATGAAAACAGTAATTACTTTAACTGTTACACTTTTACATTAAACAGCGAATCCCACACACCGAAAACTTTAAGCAGCCAAATCACTAAAATGATTACCACCACTGCATTCAGTAGGTTTTTAATGGTTGATTGCATTGGAATGTATTTGTTTACTAACCACAGTAAAATTCCAACAACAATAATGGTTACAATCACAGTTAAGAGAGGCATAAAATTTAATTTGATTTAATAATCAAACAACAAGGTTGGTGCCTCTTAATTTCGGGCATGTTTATTTAGGTAGTTGTTAGTATAAAACGAGTACAATGAAGACTACAAAAAAAATTTCTAAACCAATTGAAAAGAAAAAAGTTAAATCAATTGTCGAAAGCAAATCAGTAAAGGCAACAAGTATGAATACTCCTGTTCCTTCAAAAATTAAACAGTCGAAAAAGAATGTTAAACAAAGTGATAGTTCAACATCAGGAATTTCTGTTATTGAAGTTTTGAAGCAGGCGGAAGAAATGCACATGGTTCCGGTGCAGAGCGATGTGCATCCCCAAACTATTGAGGAACATAAAAAATTTGAACCTCAGAACCACGGGCGTCAAGAGGTTACTATGCGTGGCGAAAACGAAAAAGTGCTTGAAGCCAAGGCAAATCGCAAGGGCACGAAAAGAATTTATCGCATGAGGAAATCGTAAACAATTCATTTTTATTAGGAATAAGAAGTGACTTTCTAAATTTCACTTTTAAAGAATAATTTAATAATTCACAATGATATTTCCGTTGTTGAATTGTCATTTTGCTCTCCACACTTTTCGGTTATTTTTACGCCCCTCAATAAAGCTGTTTTCATAAGCAGTTTCAATCCGGAAATAACACTATGAAATTTTTAGTTTGTATTAGCAAGGCACCCGATACCACTACCAAAATTGCCTTTACAGATAACAACACGAAATTCAATAACGATAAAGTTCAGTTCATCATCAATCCCTATGACGAATGGTATGCGTTGGTTCGTGCTTTAGAGTTGAAAGAAAAATCGGGCGGAACTGTTACAGTATTGAATGTTGGTGCAGTAGATAACGAAGCTATTATTCGAAAAGCGCTTGCCATTGGTGCTGATGATGCAGTCCGCATTGATGCCGAACCTGCTGATGCAATGTTTGTGGCAAAACAAATTGCCGAATATGTTAAAGCAAATGCATTTGATATTGTTCTCTGCGGAAAAGAAACTATTGACTACAATGGTTCCGAAGTAGGGGGTATGATTGCAGGGTTATTAGATTGGGGTTTTGTTTCTCTCGCTTCAAGCCTTGAATTAAATGGAAACACCGCAACACTCAATCGCGAAATAGCGGGTGGACACGAAACAGTTGAAGTATCGATTCCTTTTGTATTGAGTGCAGCCAAGGGAATGGCAGAAGCACGAATTCCTAACATGCGTGGAATAATGGCCGCGAGAACAAAACCAATTACAGTTGTGCCTGTTGCTGCAAGCGAAAATTATACTTCCATTCTTTCTTACGAATTACCGAAAGAAAAAACAGGAGTAAGATTAGTGAGCGCCGATAATGTTGACGAGTTGGTAGCACTGTTACACAACGAAGCGAAAGTGATTTAATCAAAAACAAGAAATCAATAAACACGAAATGCCTGTATTAGTTTTTGCAGAAAGTGCGAACGGAACATTTAAGAAATCGAATTTTGAAGCGGTGAGTTATGGAGCAAAGGTAGCTGCACAATTGGGCACCGAAGCTTTTGTAGTTTCATTTGAAAACCTGAGTGATGATGTTTTAAAATCATTGGGCGATTATGGCGCAACAAAAATTTATCGCATTGCGAATGATGCATTGAAAAATTTTGAAGCAGGGTTGTATGCGAAAGTGTTACACGATGCCGCAAAAAAACTCAATGCCAATGTTGTGATATTTTCTTTCAATTATGAGGGCAAAGCGATTGCACCTGTTTTAGCTGCAAAGATGAATGCGGGATATGTTGCAGGAGCATTTGCACTTCCTGAATTGGAAGGTAGTACAATGAAGATTCGCAAAAATGTTTTCAGCGGAAAGGCAATTGCATTGTATGCGATTCATTCTGAAAATAAAATTATTGCACTTACTCCGAATACTGTTGCTCCTGAGAAAACGGAGAACAAATGTTCGGTTGAAAACCTTGATATAACAGTTTCATCAACCGAAAGCAAAGTGAAAGTAAAGGAAGTGGTGAAAGCATCCGGAAAAATTTCGTTAAGTGATGCAGATATTGTTGTGTCGGCAGGTCGCGGATTAAAAGGTCCTGAGAACTGGGGAATGGTGGAAGAGATGGCAACAATCCTCGGAGCAGCAACTGCATGTTCTCGTCCCGTTGCAGATATTCACTGGCGCCCGCACGAAGAGCATGTTGGGCAAACCGGTTTAACGGTTCGCCCCAATTTGTACATTGCTTTAGGAATCAGCGGAGCCATTCAGCATCTCGCGGGTGTGAATGGAAGTAAGGTGATTGTTGTGATTAATAAAGATCCCGAAGCACCTTTCTTCAAGGCAGCTGACTACGGAATCGTAGGTGATGTGTTTGAGGTTGTGCCGAAGTTGAACGAAGCATTTAAAAAGTTTAAATCAGGAGCTTAATATATTTACATCGGATGAAAAAAATCGAACTTGAAATAGTCGCACTCTCTCATAGTATTACACAATCGCATTCGTATGCGGTGGTGTTGGGTGAAACAGGTGGCATACGCAGATTACCGATTGTGATTGGTGGTTTCGAAGCCCAGGCAATTGCTGTTGCGTTGGAAAAAATGAATCCAAGCCGACCACTCACTCACGATTTAATGAAGAGTTTGTGTTCATCATTCGCCATTGATTTGAAAGAGATTGTGATTAATAATCTGGTGGATGGAATATTTTTTTCGCAGTTGGTTTGTCAGCGCGATAACGAAATAATTGAAATTGATTCACGCACTTCAGATGCAATTGCATTGGCAATCCGTTTTGACTGTCCGATTTACACTTACGATTTTATTCTTGACTCTGCAGGTTTGATTATTGAAGAGCAGGAACAAGATGCACCTGAAGAAAAGGAAAAGAAAAAAAGTGTGAAGAAAACCGAACCGAAAATTTCTTCGGGAGTTAGCACCGGAGATTTATCAAAAGTTTCTTTACCAGAACTGAATGAGATGCTTTCGAAATATATTGAGAAAGAAGATTATGAAAAAGCCATCGCCGTTCGCGACGAAATAGGAAGAAGGAAAAAGCAATCGTAAATCCTTTATGGATTTCAAAATCATTTTATCTGAACTCATTATTAAAGCCACACGCAGTGGCGGCAAGGGGGGACAAAATGTAAACAAAGTCAGCACCCGCATTCAGTTGTTCTTTTATGTAAAGAATAGTAGTGGCCTATCTGATGAGGAAAAAAATCTCATTCAACACAAACTGAAGAACAAGCTAAATGATGAAGGCGTGTTGCTGATAGATGTGCAGGAAGACCGCACGCAACTCGGCAACAAGAAAATTGCGTTAAAGAAATTAGAAGAGTCGCTGACGAATGCGCTAAAGAAAAAAAAGAAGCGAATAAAAACCGGTGTAACAGTAGCCGCCAAACGAAAAAGAATTGAAGGCAAAAAAATAGTTGGTGAGAAAAAACAATTGCGGCAGAAAAAATATTCAGCGGAAGATTGAAAGATATTCAATGATTCTTCCTCCTTACAATCCCATCATTCAACAAATAGAAACCACACTCACAAAAGAAAAAAAAGTGAGTTGGAAAGTGCTGCGATTGGATTTGATTGATGAATTGATTGGGGGAAATAAACTTTTTAAACTGAAGTATAATCTCGAAGCCGCAAAACAAAGTGGGTTACCTGTTCTCACTTTTGGTGGCGCATTCAGCAATCACATTATCGCAACTGCAAAAACTTGTTCGCTTAATAGTGTTACATCTATTGGAATTATACGAGGAGAAAGAGCAACGGAACTGAATCCTGTTTTAAAAACTGTCGAAAGTTTTGGAATGAAATTGAATTTTGTTTCGCGTGAAGAATACAGAAGGAGAGGAGAAGCAAAGTATCAAGATGAATTGCAAAATAAATTCGGCGAGCATTTCATTATTCCGGAAGGGGGTGGAAATGAATTGGGTGTAAAAGGTTGTATGGAAATTTTACCGGCTATTAATGAAGAATTTGATTTTGTTTTTACACCCATTGGAAGCGGTGGAACATTCGCAGGACTTGCTTTATCAGCGCCAAAAAAAACAAAAGTTATTGGAGTTGCAGTTTTAAAAGGAGCAGAATATCTGGAGGAAACAGTTCAGCAATTTATTGGAGAAAGACAATCAGCAACATGGAGCATCATTCACAATTATCATTTTGGTGGTTACGCGAAATGGAACGACGATCTGATAAATTTCATAAACGATTTCAAAACTGTTACAGCCATTCCGCTTGAACCGATTTACAGCGGCAAATTATTTTTTGCTGTAAATGATTTGATAAAAAATAATTTTTTTCAAAAAGAAAGTAAAATTCTTTGTCTCCACACAGGTGGATTATTCACCGGAAAATTCCTGAAATAAAAAATCCTCCAATTTCTTGGAGGATTTATTTTGTATTGATTGACAATTCACCATTTACAACTACATTCCCATCTTCTGCATTTGCTCCATTGTCATTTCGGTATAGCCGGAAGCAGGAACAACAAACATATCATCACTTACAGGTTTAAAGTCAACTGAGGTGCACGACATAGTCATTGTATTTCCTTTTTGCTCCATAGAGTATTCCATAAGTACTCCGTCAATTTTAGAATACGGACCGGAATAAGTTGTTGTTCCATCTCGTTTAATTTCATTGGTGAAATAGGCGAAGAATGATTTTCCGTCCTTGGTTTTTATAATCGCTTTTTTGCAATTGTATCCGGCAATTACTTTTGAATCATCGGTAACTGTAACAGTGTAGTCTTCTGGATTCATTTTTTTAGTGTCGTATTGTTTTTTGTCCATAGTCATTTTAATTTTCTGCCCCATCATATCCATGAGAGTTACAAACTTGTTGTCATCCACCCGGATGGTTCTGGTCTTAATCATTCCCATATCCATAACAGTCGCGAATTTGTCGTTCTTAATGTATATGTTCAAATTCATATTCTGCATCATTGCCTGCGCCTGCGGATCTGTTACTCCACTCACGCTTACTTTATAGGTGAGTGTTCCTTCAGTAAAAATTTTTTGCGCGAAAGTTGATTGAGAAGTTGCGACTAAAAAAAGAACGAACAGCGATTTTAAATTTTTCATTTGGTTTGTGTTTTTGAGAGCTCGAAAATAGCAGATTGAATTACCACTTCAAATTTTCTTTATTTAAAAATGCAGCGATTCCTTTTTTGCAATCTTCAGTGCCACGGGCTTTTGCATTCATTTCAGCAGCATAGTTCAATGCTTTCTCCAATGACAATTCCTGCACTTTACCAATCATTTCTTTTGTGAGTGAAAGCGATTGCGCTGAAGTTTCATTGCAAATTGAAATGGCAAATTCTGTCACCTTCACGGCAATTTCTTCTTTTGAATAAATCGAGTTCACTAATCCCAACTTAGCAGCTTGCGTCGCATCAATCAGTTTTCCGGTAAGTAAAAGCTCTTTTGCTTTTGCTTCACCGATTTTTCGCAACAGAAAAATCATCACGATTGCAGGAACAAAGCCAATCTTCACTTCGGTGTAACCAAACTTTGCTTCTGTAACAGCGAAAGTAAAATCACAAACAGTTGCTAACCCGCAACCACCAGCAATTGCTGCTCCTTCCACTTGTGCGATAATTATTTTCGGATGAGTATAAATGGTTTCAAATAGCTCTTTCAATTGCGAACTGTCTATAAAATTTTCTTCAAAAGTGTTCTGCTGCATCTTTTGCAGATGATCTAAATCGGCACCGGCACTGAAAACGGTTCCGTTACTTTTCAATACAATTACTTTAACTGTTACATCGCTGTTTGCTTTGATGAGGGCATCTTTCAGTGCAGAAATCATTTCCGGATTCAGTGCATTGCGTTTGTCTGCGCGGTTGAGGGTGAGATAAGCAATGCGCTCTGTTACTTCATACAAAATAGATTCATTCATAGTTAAAATTGTTTAATCCACGGACCGTCAATCGGTAAATAATGGAGTTGTAAACTTAATTCTGCGCAATGATTCTTTAGCAATTTGAAATTAAAATTCTTTTGCTCACTATCTGCAATCCAGTAATCAGGAGTGAAGTTTTCTTTTATTGTTTCAGCTTTTGCATGAGTGGTTTTTCCAATCACAAAATCAAGATTGACAGGTTCAGCAGAAGATTTAAAATTATCGTCAACCAAAACACCTTTCATCCCTTCAAACGAAATAAATTTTCCGTAAGAATTAAACTTTTTCCATGAATGAGCAGATGAATCATTGATGCTGCTTAACGGAATTATTTGAAGATTGGAAACAGGAGTGTGTTTGAGAAAACTATTTGTGTATTGACTGAAGTAGGCATCGCTCAGCAATGTGTCATCAGCAATCATCAGCGCATTATTCCGTTCTCTGAAAACATATAAGTCACCTTTCCCGAAATGAAGAAACAGTAATTCTTTTTTCTCCAAATAATTTATTGCAGCATAAGTATTAATAATGATCACAATCAACATTGTTGATAAACTGTAAATGATTTTTCGAGGGATTCTTTTTTCAATGAATTCATAAAAGAAATAAAGTGCGAGTGCGGTAAGTATCAGACTCGCAATTCCGAATGAAGGAATATTTAAAGTTGAGAATGAAAACGATTGTACCCAATTGATATAGCCATCGAGCCATTGAGTCGCAGTTTTTAAAATTATCCCTGCATACAATGCTATTGGAGGAATTAATGAAAGCACAAATAGTCCTAAACCGCCAAACAAAATTCCGGTTGAAAGTGGAACAGCAATAATGTTCGCAACCAAAAACAATAAAGGAAACTGATTGAAATAAAAAAGAGTGAGTGGTAAAACTCCTAATTGCGCGGCCATGCTCACACTACACATTCGCCAGACCAAGTGTAACACCGGATTACGGAATTCAATCATCTGAGCAAAATTTCTTTCCCAAAGTGCAATACCTACAAGAGCAGTAAACGATAATTGAAAACCCGCATCAATAAATGTGAAAGGAGAAATCAATAAAATCAGAAACGCAGAAGAGCAAAGCGAGTTGATAATATCCATTCGCCGTTTTAGATTTTTTCCGATGATAACCATACTAATCATTGCAGCGGCTCTTACAATTGAACCACCTAAACCTGTAATCATTGCGAACAACCAAATGCAACTGATAAGAATAATTACTTTTATAATTTTTGTTGAACTGTTACGGTTTAAAAATTTCAAAAGAAACTCAAGCATTATGTAAAGCAAACCGACATGCATGCCTGAAACTGCAAGGATGTGAATGACTCCCGCTGATGAAAACGATTGCACAATATCCTGAGTTACTTCATCGCGATAACCAACTGTGAGTGCTGATACAACAGCGGCCTCTTTCGGTGAAGCAACATATTTTTTAATGCAGGTCACACACCAGTCGCGTAGGTAATATGCCACGCGTAATAAAGTGTATCCGTCATTTTCATTCAGCGGAATAAATTCTTTTTCGCGAAGGAAAATGCTGCAATGAATATTCATTTTATCGAGATACCCTTTGTAATCGTATTGATAAGGAATGTTCGGTGCATCAAGTGCTGAAGGTTTGTTTTTCACCATCACCAAATCACCATAATGAAATTTCAATGCTTCATCGGTGTTGCTGAAATATGCAACGGCATTTCCTGAACAAGTATGAAATTGATTTTTGTTTCCTGATTGCTCTGCCTTCACTACACAACGCACAAATTTTTCTTTGAACACAGGTGGCTGATTAATTTTCAGAATAAGGAAGTCATCTTTCTTAAAATTGATAAAATGGTCGGCGTGATGCAAATCGTAATCATCTGAGAAAAAAGAAAATCCGGCAATAAATAAAAATACTGTTACACTCAATCCGTACAGCCAGTTATAGCGAATGGTGTACAAATACTTTCTGTGAACAAGAAAATAAATTAAACAAAGGGTAAGTGTAACAGGAATGAGATACCAAATAGGAAAATAAATACCGCTCCAATATGCAGCAAGCATTCCTGCGGCAAATGAAATGAGAAGTTTAAGAAATATGCGTCCACTGTTTTTATACACTGAAGAAATATTCTTCGGGTAAAATACTTTAAAATTGAAAAACTAAAAATGAAAATTTAAAAGCCACTCCGATTTATGGGGGCTTTTTTGTTTTTTAGTATTTTGTGCTGCGAAGAAATTTTGCCAGTGAAAACACTCCCGACGATTACATTGGGACTATTCGCATGTAAGAACGCAAGGGTTTTAAAAAGTGTAACACCAACAAGAACGAAAAAAATTGTAATTGTAAAATGATAAGTCGAATATTGATATTTTACTTTTTACTCTGTCCTCTTTTTTCTTTTGCTCAGAAGGAGGATCGAGTATGGGTGTTTGATGATAGTATATCAGTTGACTGGAATGACACTTTAAATCCTATAGTTTATAATGTCAGTATGAATACTCCTTTCTATAATGAAAACTATGCTTCAATTGCTGATAAGAATGGGAACTTACTTTATTATGTGGCAGAAGGTTCGCAGTACTTGGGATACTCAGGTTTTTTTGGGGCTATTTACAATGACAACGAAATAATTATTCCAAATGGTGACAGTATCGGAAGCGACCGATCAATTACAAATGGTAATTTGTTTATCCCTTCATTAATTGATTCGAATATTACTTACTTATTTTATTTAGCTCAAGATGCATCTAGTACTGCCATTGTTGAGCATGGATTTTATTATGCTTTAATTGATAGAACAATTGGTTGTATATCAAAAGTAAATCTACTCTTAAATGATACTCTGACCGAAAAACTGACTGCAGTCAGACATGGCAATGGTCGAGATTGGTGGATACTTATACATAAAAATGAAAGTAAGATTTTTTATAAATTTCTATTTACACCGCAGGGAATAACAGGTCCTTTTCTTCAGAATATCGGTCCAAAACTTACTAATTATTCAGCAGGGCAAATGAAGTTTTCGCCTGATGGGAGCAAATTAGGTTTAGTGAGTATTGAAAAACATGTTTCATTATTTGATTTTGACAGATGTACGGGTGTTTTAAGTAATTATAAAAATCTTGGCAACTTTAAGACTTATGGTTGTTCGTTTTCTCCTTCCGGTAAAATTTTTTATACCTCAACAATTTATAGTAATAGCGGGATTGACAGTTTATTCCAATACAATCTTGATTCATCTAATATTTTAGCGAGCCGGTTTTTACTTTGGACTGACAGGGATAGTTTTCTTATTGGTCAGCATCTACTTGGCCCGAATGGGAAAATTTATATTGCAAATCTTTTCAATGCAATGACCACTATTAATATTTATGATACAGCAAATATGAATCTTAGCGTAATAACTGAGCCCGATGTATATGGTTCAGGGTGCAATTTTCAACCTTATTCGTTTAATTTGAATGGGGGCAGATGCAGATTAGGGTTACCAAATATGGTTAATTACGGTTTGGGGGCATTAGCAGGAAGTGCTTGTGATACTTTAAACTGTATGCTATCAAACTCACAAACAATAAAACTCTGCGTTGGTGATAGTATTTATTTACAAGGTGCTTATCAAACAACAGCTGGAATATATCACGATACACTAAATAATGCAGTTGGATGCGATAGTATTGTTATTACAACTGTTTCAATGCAGGTTCCAGTTAATGATTCTGTGATACAGACAAGTGATACACTAACCGCGCAATTATCAGGTGTAACCTATCAATGGTTTAACTGCGTCAGCAGTGCAAATATTTCGGGTGCAACATCTCAATCATTTGTTGCAACAACAACAGGGCATTTTGCAGTTTGGGTAACGGATGGATTTAATTGTAGTATGCTATCTGCTTGCGTGTTTGTAGATGTGTTGGGAGTTGGTTCGTGGATGGTTGATGGTGTTTTGGAACTTATGGTTTATCCGAATCCAACAGAAGGACAATTAACAGTTTCATTAGTGAATGGTGAATGGTCAATAGTGAATGAAATTATAATTACTGATGCTCTTGGTGTAACAGTTGTGAAGTTGAAGCAAACGAAGCCAAGGGCACAGATAAATATTAAATCGTTTACTGCCGGAATTTATTTTGTGAAGGTGAGAATGAAGGATGGAAGTGTAACGGTGAGGAAATTTATTAAACAATAAAGTATATTAGTTTTTCACTTTCGATACGGTGTTGCTTCCCGAATTCTTCGGGATAAATCGGGTGAAGGATGGCAGCGGAAATCATTTTATTGTAATCAATAAAATATTGCAGTGAACAGCCTGACAGCATTTTTGATTTGAAAGGTGTAACGGTTTTTAAAAAAGGAGATTGCTTCAGAAAGTGATTACACTTTCTGAAGCAATGACACCGCAAAAAAATGGTGGCACCCCAAAAATGAAACTGGTTTATTTTCTTCCTCTTTCGCGCTGGGCTTGCTGTTGTTTTTTCTGCATGTCTTCGAGGCGCGCCATGAATCCGGTTTTCTTTCCAGGAGTTTTCTTTTTGTTTTCCTGAATCTGAGCGTGAATGGCTTTCTCGTCAATCATGTATTTCTGAACACCCCACTGCATGAGGATTGAAAACACATTGAACAGAAAATAATAGTAGGTGAGGGCAGCAGGTAAATTATTGAATATGCCTAGCAACATCACAGGGAAAATGTATTGCATCCATTTCATCTGACCTGTTACATTATTCATTTGACTTGTGTAAACTGCCATTACAATTTGTGTAACAGTCATGAGCAGAGTGAACAAACTTACATGGTCGCCATAAAAGGGAAGTGAGAAATGGTTGGGAAAATTCCAGATGCTATCGTATGATGATAAATCTTTCGCCCACAAAAATGGCTGCATGCGCAACTCAATCGCATTCGGGAATAAACTGTACATCGCAGTCAGAATCGGAAGTTGTATCAGTAAAGGAAGACAACCACCTAAAGGATTCACACCTGCTTTGCCAAACAATTTCATTTGCTCTTGACCGAACTTTGCTTGATCGTCTTTGTATTTTTCTTTCAGTTCATCAATCTCAGGTTTCAACACTTTCATTTTAGCCGCAGATACCATTGACTTGTAAGTCAATGGCAAAGTGACACCACGAATAAGAATGGTCATGATGAGAATGATGATTCCATAATTGAAAATGAAACCATTCAGAAAATTGAAAAGCGGAAGGATAAAATATTTATTAATCGGAGCTGCGAACCATGAGAAAATTCCCCAGCCTAAAGGAATGATTTCATCCAAACCAATTCCAAATTTTTTCAAACTCGCATAGTGATTCGGACCGAAATAAAAATTCATCGAATAATTATTATCAATGTTATGCTTGTATGGAATCACCAATTCTGCTTCCATTGTTTTTACATAAGTATTACTTGTGTCGAGTGATACTTTCACATTTCCCTGCTCAAAAACTTTAGGAGCAATAAGCGCAGTATTAAAGAAGTGTTGCTTGAAAGAAATCCAGTCAACAAAAGTTGTCAGTTTTTCTGTTCCCTCAGCAGAAGTAGAAAGACTGCTTGCACTTTCACTTGGATATTTAAAATAGACTGTTGAGTAAGTTCTGTTGTTTGTAATTGTGTGTTCTCCATTCAGCAATTTCTGTTTCCAAACTAGAGTGAAGTAATCATCTTTTTGAGCGATGATACTGTCAAGTCCTTTCAGATTCAGTTTATATCCAAGCATGTACGAACCATCACGAATGGTGTAGTTCTGTTCGATGTAACGGTCGGCACTTAAGTATGCGCGGTAACGAATGGAAGCAGAATCTTTTCCGGTAACAAATGCTGATTGATTTTCAGCTTTGAAATAAATGTCGCCGGTGTTTACCTGATTGGTTCCGGTGAAAAAAACATATTCAAATTTGTTGCTCGATTCTTCAAACAGAACCATCGGCTTTCCATCAAAGGTTTTATATTTTTTTAATTCAACCGAATGAACTTTTCCGCCCTTGTTGCTGAGCGTAACTTTCATTACATCATTTTCCAATGTCAGAAAATCTTCGCGTGTAACAGTTGAGTCAATAAAGTATCCTGCATTAATAACGGGTGCCGCAGTAGTTGCAACTTTATTTGTGTCGGTTGACGAAAGTGTAACAGAATCTTTCGGTGTACTCGCGAGCTTCGAAGCTTCCTTTTTTTCGGCCGTTGTTTTTACAAGTGCAACGGAATCCTCTATTCTTTTTTGCTGAGCGAGTTCAGTTGCAGAAGGTTGATTGAAAATACTCCACATCAATAATAAAGCACCAATCAGCACCAAGCCGATAATCGTATTCCTATCCATTTAATTTTTTATCAAACTTTTTTTTTGAGGGCGGCAAACTTATGAATAAACAGATACATTTTCCTGACGAGTGGAAGCGCCGTTTATTGTTTTGTGTTTATGTTCTAATGCTGCCTGTATAAATCGGATGAACAGCGGATGCGGATTGTCAACTGTACTTTTTAATTCCGGGTGAAACTGAACACCAATAAAGTAGGGATGCTTTTTCAATTCAACAATTTCGACCAAACCACTTTCAGGATTTGAACCTACAGCCATCAGTCCCGCATTTTCATAATCAGCTAAATATTTATTGTTCATTTCCCAGCGATGACGATGCCGCTCAGAAATGTCGGAGTTATTATATGCCTGATAAGATTTTGAACTCTTTTTTATGTGGCAAGCGTAAGAACCCAACCGCATGGTCGCGCCTTTCGCAGTAATTTTTTTCTGCTCTTCCATCATATCAATAACAGGAAAAGGAGTATTCGGGTCGCACTCTGTTGTGTTCGCTTCCTTCCATCCCAAAACATTTCGCGCAAACTCAACAACACATGCCTGCATACCCAAACAAATTCCGAAGAAAGGAATATTGCTTTCTCGTACATATTTTATTGCGGTCAATTTTCCTTCAAAACCTCTTTCACCAAAACCTGGGGCAACTAAAACTCCATCCACCTGACCGAGTAGTTGATGAACATTTATCTCGCTAACATTTTCAGCCGGAATAAAATCAATCTTAACTTTTGTTTCGTTGTAAGCACCTGCGTGAATGAACGATTCGAGAATAGATTTATATGCATCCTGCAACTCAACATATTTTCCAACCAATGCTACACGAACTTCTGATGTTGGATTCTTCAGCTTACCGAGAAAATCTTTCCATTTATCTAAGTTGGGTTCATCTTTCGCTGTCAGTTTCAATTTACCCATTACAGTTTTGTCGAGCTTCTCTTTCAGCATCAACAACGGCACATCATAAATAGAATCTGCATCAATGCTTTCGATAACAGCGTTGGTGTTCACATTGCAAAAGAGCGCAACCTTGCGGCGCAACTCAGCATTCAGTGCATACTCAGTTCTGCAAACTAAAATATCGGGCTGTACTCCTAACTCTAGTAATTCTTTTACTGAGTGTTGAGTAGGTTTTGTTTTTAATTCTTTCGCTGCTTTTAAATAGGGGATAAGTGTCAGGTGAATTACAATACAATTCGAACTTCCCATTTCCCATTTTATTTGTCGAACAGCTTCAACATAAGGAAGCGATTCAATGTCGCCGACTGTTCCACCAATTTCAGTAATCACAACATCGTAGTTTCCCTGCTCACTTAGCAACATCACCCTGCGCTTTATTTCATCGGTGATATGCGGAACTACCTGAACAGTTTTTCCGAGATAAGCACCTTCGCGCTCTTTGTTAATTACATATTGATAAATGCGACCGGTAGTTACATTATTCGCCTGCGAAGTTGGAGTATTCAGGAAGCGTTCGTAGTGACCAAGGTCAAGGTCAGTTTCAGCACCATCATCTGTTACATAACACTCACCATGTTCATACGGATTGAGAGTGCCCGGGTCAACATTAATATAAGGATCAAACTTTTGAATGGTGACATTGAAACCCCGTGCCTGAAGCAGTTTTGCTAATGAGGCGGAAATGATTCCTTTTCCTAAAGAAGATGTGACACCTCCCGTAACAAAAACATACTTGGTCATAGCGAAAATCGAATTTATTAGTTACGGGCTGTAAATGTAAACCAAAGAGTTAAAATGAAATGGTGAAATGATTTTTTTGTTAAATAATTTATTTGTTCTGTGTTTTTAATTTTTTATTTTAAACATGCAATAATTGATAACAAAACCACCTATGAAAACTAAGAATCATAGTCGTGCACAAAAAAATCATGTTTGTCTAATTATGGGGTACAATACATTTCCACTATTCAGATAATAAATATCAGAGAGTTCCGTTTCATTTCCGATTTTTACCCGCTCATGAAAATAGCATCGCTACTCACTGTTACACTTTTTACAACTGCGTTACAAAATTATTCCATTGCTCAGACTGCAGGGAATCAGATTTTTTTATCCCTTACATTTCCAACATCATCGCACATTGCTTCGTTAGGCGGTCAGGATTTGGCAACATGGAATAAAGAGGGAGCATATTTTTTTCAGAACCCTGCTACTCTGGATAAACGAAACTCGAATAGTTTCTTTTTTAATTATACCCCGCTCTCAGGTCATGTTCAGAATTCAGTTGCCGGATTTTCTCATTCATTTAAAAAGTTAGGAAACTTTGGAATGGGATTGCAGTTTCTGGACTATGGAATTTTTGATAAAACAGATGAGTATGGGTACGATTTAGGGAAAACTTTTTATGCAAAAGATTTTACTGTTACAGCAGGATATTCCAACAAACTCACTGAAAAAATTAATTACGGTGCTTCATTAAAATATGTTTATTCAAAAATTGAATCTTATGCTGCAACGGGTTTGGCAATGGATATGGGTTTGGTTTTTCAGGATTCAGTTAAGGGAATTACAATTGGCACAGCAATTAAAAACATTGGAGTGGTTGCAAAAGATTTTACGGAAACTTCAACCAGCAAATTGCCTTTTAATATTGAAGCAGGAATTAGTCAGCACTTAGTTCATACACCGTTTTCTTTGTTTCTGAATTTGCACGATCTGAATCAATATGATACTCGATATCCGAAAACGGAAGCGCAGCAACAACTCATTGTTGATTCGACTAATCTGAAAGTGAATAAATATACTGTCGACAAAATTTTCCGTCACGCTAACTTCGGGTTGCAGATTGATGCCGGAAAAAGTTTAAGATTTAATGTGAGTTACAATCATCAACGCCGTCAGGAATTGGCTTACGATGTTCGAAAGAGTCTCGCAGGTTTTTCATTCGGGTTTCAGTTAAGTGTGAAAAAAATAAATTTCGGATATAGTTATTCTGTTTACAATATTTCAGGGGGGCAAAACAATCTGTCTATTTCAATGAATTTCAATGAATTTGTTGGTGTAAGAAAGATGTGAATTAATTAAACGGAAAGTTGTTTGATTATTGTGGCAGGTGATATACTTTCACGCAATCAATTTATACAAAAATCAGAATGAAAAAACTTTCGTTACTCGTTTTTCTCCTTGCCGTGGTTTCCACTAAAAATTCATTTTCTCAAATCGTCATCAATGAGTATTCGTGTTCGAATATTGGAGACATTCAGGATAATAATTCAAGCTTTGAAAACTGGATTGAACTTTATAACACTACCGGAGCGACGATAAATTTATCCGGGTATTATTTAAGTGATAAATCTTCTAACCCAACAAAGTGGCAGTTTACAGGTGGAAGTATTCCTGCAAACGGAATTGTTTTGGTTTGGGCCTCAGGAAATGATGTTTCTGCAGCACCACCTTTTCACACAAGTTTTACTCTAACTCAAACAAAACCTGAAGAAATAGTTCTTTCAAATTCAAGTGCAACTATCATTGACCAATTAACCTTGAATCCAACTTTAAGAGATAATTCAAGAGGGAGAACCACAAATGGTGCAGCCACCTGGTCAGTATTTACCACTACCACTCCAGGAACTGCAAATAATGGAGCTATGCAGGAATATGCAGCCAAACCAGTTTTTAATTTGGCACCTGGAAATTATCCCGGAGCACAAAACATTGCTATCAGTTGTTCAACACCCAATACGGAGATCAGATACACGACTAACGGATCTGAACCGACTGTTACATCAACACTTTATGCTGGGGCAATTAATGTTTCAATAACAACTTTAATAAAAGCAAAAGCATTTAGCACAGTTGCCGGTGTGCCAGCAAGTTTTACTGAAACAAATACATACTTCATAAATCTGAATACCACTTTAAATGTAGTTTCTCTTGGTTCGGATCAATACCCCAATCTTTTTGCAACCCAGCAAGATATTTATTCTACTTATGAATACTTTACACCATCTGGAAGTTTTTTATACGAATGTTCAGGAGATGTAGGTAAACATGGAAATGATTCCTGGGCTTATCCTCAGAAAGGAGTTGACTTTGTTTGCAATGATAAATATGGGTATAGTTATGAAATGAATTATCCAATATTTGATCCAACGCTAACCGATAGAACTGAATTTGATAGAGTTATATTAAAAGCTGCTGCTTCTGATAATTATCCGTTTGGTCCGTCAGTTAGTTGCCATATTCGAGATGCTTTCACGCAAACACTTTCACAAAAAGCAGATTTGGAAACAGATGAAAGGACAAATCATGCCTGCATCGTTTATATCAACGGGCAATATTGGGGTGTATATGAAATTAGAGAAAGAATGAGTCATGCCGGATATACAAAGTATTATTATAATCAAGGAGCAAACGATATTGATTTATTAAGATTTTGGGGCGGATTGGTAATTCAATATGGCACAAATACTCAATGGAATAGTCTTTATGCATATATCATGGCTAATGATTTATCCATTCAAGCTAATTACGATTATGTTGATTCTTTACTAAACATAAAGAATATAATTGACTATACAATTTTGAATACATATATTGTGAATTCTGATTGGATTAATTGGAATACAATGTGGTGGCATGGCAAAAATCCTGCAGGAAATAAAAAGAAGTGGCGCTATGTTTTGTGGGACGAAGATAATACATGGAATCTCGGTCAGAATTATACTGGATGGCCAACTACAGGTTGGAATGCCGATCCTTGTGATTTAGCTGGTAGTTATAGCAATCAAGGCCCAAACATGGCAACTATGGATATTTTAAATAAATTGCTTGCTAATTCTGATTTTGAAGATGCTTATATTAATCGGTACGCTGATTTGATGAATACTTGTTTATCATGTCCTTCAACAATAGCTTTATATGATTCAATGATTGGTGTAATTACTCCAGAAATGCCGAACCAGGTGGCCCGATGGGGAGGGAGTATGGCTGGCTGGCAAAACAATGTATCAACAATGCATGATTTTATTACCAATCGTTGTGCGTTTATTGATAGTTCACTAATCGGTTGTTACAATTTAACCGGACCTTATGATGTAACAGTTTCTGTTTCGCCTCCCGGATCAGGAAATGCAATGATTAGTACTTTGATTCCTTCTTCTTATCCATGGACAGGAACTTATTTTGGTGGAGTAAATCTGAAATTTCAGGCAATGGCAAATTCAGGATGGTACTTTGATCATTGGGGGTTATTGGTCAATGCTCCAAACCCAAGTGCCACTTCAGATACAATGAGTATTAATTTAACTTCAAGCGATAACATCGTTGCATACTTTGTTCAGCAACCTGTTCCTCCTATTCCTCCGGTTATTATACCTCCTGTTATAACTGTTACACAGGTTCCAGATGTATTTATACCAACTGCATTTAGTCCGAATGGTGATGGAAAAAATGATATTCTTTTCATCTATGATTACTTCAACAACATAGCATCAATGGATTTTAAAGTGTATGATAGAACCGGTGAAATGGTTTATCAAAGCACTGATAAAACAAGAGGTTGGGATGGAACATTTAACAGCTTGTCATTAAATGTTGGCGTATATGTGTATCAATTAAATGCCAGGTTATACGATGGTACTGAAATCGTAAAAAGTGGTGACTTTACACTTTTAAAGTAAGAAGCAAATGAACTATTATTGTGCCGCTGACAATCATTGATTGTCGGCGGTTTTTTTTTATCTATGTCCCAAATGAAAATCATTTTGATACCCATAATATTGCTTTCCGGTTTTTACTATCGGTCGCTGGGTCAAGATGCACCACCTTCAACTGACATCTGGTTATTGAAGTTACAGAAAAGCGAATCAAACAATTATCAGGTTTCCAACTACAAAAAAATTACCGATAATCCCGGTTACGATAATCAACCCTACTTTCTTCCGGCAATGAATAGTCTTTTATATGTGTCGGATAAAAATTCAAATCAAACAGATATCTATCAGTTTTATTTTGCAACGGGAGCTTCAAAAAAAGTTTTGAGTACGGAATATTATAAAGAGTATTCTCCGATGTTGAGTTATGATGGCGATAAAATCAGTTGCATCAGTATTGAGCCAGATGGTTCGTCGCAGCGCTTTTGGGAGTTTCCATTTACAGGTGGAATAGGTAAACCATTGTTTCCAGATATCACAGATGTTGGATACTACAGTTGGTTAGATGAAACTCAGATTGCATTTTTGAGATTGGAGAAAAATACAATTTACATTGCCAATACATCTTCAGGTGATATGCAAAAATTGGAAGAGAACACCGGCAGATGTATTCAGAAAGCAAGAAATCATAATTGGATGTTTTATGTGAAAAAATATGATTCGCTCAATTGGCGAATTAAGTGTTATGACATTGGCAAGTCAATGGTGATTGGAGAAATTCAATTACCGCAGGGTCAAGAAGATTTTACTGTTGGACCTAACGATGCAATCTGGCTGAGCGATGACGAAAAAATAATGGAGGCATCGGTTCAAAATCCAACATGGAAAAAAGTTTTCGACTTTTCAACTTATCCCTTTAAAAATTTTTATAGGATAACTTTCTCTCCTGAATATAATATGCTTGCCCTAGTAACTTATGATGGCAAGAAACCCTGATTAATTTTTTTCAATATTTTTTCCTCTTACATATTGCCGTGTTTGTGATGCAGCGCTCACCAATTGTTTTCGATATTTATAAATTGTATAAATTACAACTGAAGAGAGAATGATTCCCGAACCTAAATAAAACCCAGGCTTCAGTTCTTTTTGTTCATGAAAGAAAATAAACGCGAAAATAATTCCGTAAATAGGTTCAAGGTTGATGTAAAGGTTGGATGTAAAAGCTGTTACATGTTGCAAAGCTTTAAGCGAGAGATTGAATGGAATTACAGTACAGAAGATACTGAAAAATAAAAGCAGCACTAAATCTTTTGCTGAAGGAATCAGACTTGAGGTAGGAAAAATATGCTGATAAAAAGGAAGCGCTGCGGTTATAAAAATCAATCCACTCGCGAGTTCATAAAATGTAACAGTTTCTGAAGTGAAATCTTTTACGAGTTTAGCATTCAGTATTGTGAAGTAAGAACCGACTAATGCAGCTCCTATACCTAAGATTATTCCAGTTCGTTGCAATTCCTGAACATTGAATATGACAAGCATTCCTATTAAAGCAAAAACAGCCAAGAGCAATTCCCTGAAATTAATTTTCGTCTTATTAATTAGGGGATCCAAAAATGAAGTGAATACCGCAATCGTACTCAAGCAACTTAACCCGATTGAAATATTTGAATATTTTATACTTCCATAAAACAACACCCAGTGAATAGCAACTAAAAAACCAACTAAAGCTATCCGATTTATTTCCTTTAGCGAAAGTTTTTTAATTTTTCTGGAGAAGGCAGGAATAAGCAACAGAAGTGTAACAGTAAAAATTAAACGGTACCATACCAATACCAATTCTTTTAAATCAATTGCCCGACCGAATATGCCTGTGAAACCCCACAGAAAAATGGAAATATGTAAGTAGATAAGTGCTTTGCGCATTATTATTTCGGAACAAATATTTATAAATACTTTGGGCATTAATAATATTCATTTCAACATTTTAATCTGATTAGTTTTAATTAAATGAAAAATAAAAAACATTCGCGCTATATAAATTCGCAAAGAGAAAACAGAAATCAATCATGACTTTAATAAAATCTATTTCAGGAATTCGAGGAACGATAGGAGGAAAGCCAGGGGATAATTTAACCCCGATTGAAGTTGTGAAATTTACAGCTGCTTATGCTGTATGGATGAGAAATAATAATCGCATCAACAAAGTAATTATCGGTCGCGACGCTCGCAAGAGTGGTGCGATGGTTTCTCAACTCGTAGGTGGAACATTGATTGGAATGGGAATGGAAGTGATTGATTTAGGTTTAAGCACTACACCAACAGTTGAAGTAGCTGTAACAGGCGAAAATGCGGGTGGCGGAATTATTATCACCGCCAGTCACAATCCAGGACAATGGAATGCTTTGAAATTATTAAATCACAATGGGGAATTTATTTCTGATGCTGACGGAAAGAATATTCTCTCCATTGCTGAACTGGAACAATATGATTTTCCAACTATTGAAAATATTGGTTCATATAAAACTGATGATAGTTGGATTCAGAAGCACATAGATTTGATTTTGAAATTGTCAATGGTGAAAAAAGAAAAAATTGCTGCAACGAATTTTAAAATTGTTGTTGACGCGGTTAATTCAACAGGAGGAATTGCTGTACCGCAATTACTAAGAGCATTAGGTGTAACACAAGTGGTTGAAATTTTCTGTACACCCGATGGAAATTTCCCTCACAACCCTGAACCGCTTCCTGAAAATCTCACCGCAATTTCAGCGGAGGTGAAAAAACAAAAAGCTGATTTAGGAATTGTCGTTGACCCAGATGTCGATCGCCTTGCATTTGTGTGCGATGATGGAAGCATGTTTGGTGAAGAATATACTTTGGTCGCTATTGCTGATTATATTTTAAAAAACAAGAAAGGGAATTCAGTTTCTAATCTTTCTTCAACCCGCGCCTTGCGTGATGTAACAGAAAAAGCAGGAGGAACTTATAGCGGCGCTGCGGTAGGTGAAGTGAATGTGGTGAACAAAATGAAAGAAGTAAACGCAGTAATAGGCGGCGAAGGAAACGGCGGTGTGATATATCCGGAATTACATTATGGTCGTGATGCACTTGTAGGAATCGCTTTATTCCTTTCTCATCTTGCTGAAGTTAAAATGAATTCAACAGCATTGCGGACTTCGTATCCGAATTATTTTATTGCGAAAAATAAAATTGAGTTAAAAAAAGGAATTGATGTTGACGCGATTCTGAAGAACATTCATCAGAAATTTATCGCTCAACCCTGTAACACCCAAGATGGCTTAAAAATAGAATTTGGCAACGAGTGGGTGCACATGCGAAAGAGCAATACCGAACCCATTATTCGCATTTATGCAGAAAGCCAAAATGAAAAACAGGCGAATGAGTTAGCGATGAAAATGATTGGTGAAATTGAATCAATAAGTAAAGTGTAACACCTTATTCTTTTTCGTTTGTGATTTTGTCTAAAAGCAAGTCAGGATTCTTTTTCAGAATTTCAGGATTTATTCTCAAGCTTAACTGAACAGGAGAGAAGTAGCCCATCAATTCAGTTTTTTTTAATCCGATAAATGTTGCACACTCCACCCGAACATTCGGGATTTTCTTCAGTACAAATTGCAATCCAGGCTCCACAAAAATATTCTGATTATAAAATCCTCGTTCGGTTGAAGGCTTATTCAAATCAATTCCTGATTTTAAAGCATCAGCAAATACATAAGAGAAGCGACAAGTTAAATAAATATTATTTCGTTTTTCAGGAAAATGAAAATATGAAAACTGCAGAGCCGGAATCAAAAAATTTATTCTTTGAGTTAAATGATTGGGGGTTGTATTTGCATAATAATTCGGAAAGAAATTAAAATATAGCTGATTGTGTTCAACAATAACTTGCGGAACAATTTCAAAACCGCTATGAACTTTGTTGGTTGAAAAAAAACCGGCACCCGCATTCACCGAGTATGCGTAATCAGTTGCGCTTGTTCCATCATGAGTTTTATAAAGCGGAACAATTGCAGAATTTAATTGTGTGCTTCCTTCTAAAAAAAAATGATTAGTAAAACTGTGCGACACTCCTAACTGCGCACCTATAATTTGCATGAAGGGTCGTGTGATAACTTTTGTTTCATGCGCTGAATCGTAATTGAAAACTGTTAATCGTTGCGGGTAATAAATCTGATAACTGCATGAATTGAAATTCAAAATTGAAATTGCAATCAGAGAAAAATAAAATACTGTTTTTAAAAATACCTTGTGTGTCTCCATCTAAAATTTCGTGGAGGCAAATCTATGCTTATTAGAATATTACCGGTAAAAGAAATTAAAACTCCATACCCATCCCAATGCTTCCGTTGATACTCTTAGTGTTGTAGGGAGAAATTATTGAAAGAAGATTATTAGAACTCATCCATATCTGGTAATGGCTGAATTGAAAAGATAAGTTAGCACCTAAACTTTTACCGGTCAATCCTCCAGTAGCGGCTACCAATCCTGCATTCACAATATTCCCGATGCTGTAGTTGTATCCAATTGTTGCTAATGGTTTTTTTGTTGAATTAAGATAATCAGAGAAACCCTTTATGTAAGTGAAGTTGAAGCGATGACGGAAATAAACTGTGTTGTTCTTCTTTCTCTTCTTCAATAAATTAATTGAAGTGTTTACAAAAACTTTTGTCGCGAGTGGAACTTTATACCCAGCAGTTGTAACAGTTGGCTTAAGTAATGAAACCATTGAGTCCAATTGAGTTTTTATTCCGGTTGTAGTTTCAGAATAACTCAAATCAAAACCATCGAATTTAATTTGGCTACTGTTTGAAATATTAGCAGCATGATTTTTAAAACTGATTGAACCCACATCTGTTACAGCAGCATTTATTTTTATCCAGTCATTCACATCAACTCCGCAGCCAAAATCGAAAGCAGTTCCGCTTCCTACCCCTTTAAAAAAATTTTTAGTGATATCTTTTGCATTTATATCTCCAAGCAAACCATGAACTCCAACCCGGTCTCCCGGCGAAGCAATATTTATATCATAATTGTAATTCAAATCCAATTCTCTTCCATCTGTCTGTGTAAATAAACTGAGTGATGAAGATTTTGTGTAAACATTTGCAAGACTTGTTAAGTAATGGAACTGCATCGCAGGTTTTACTTTCAGTAAAGTATTTTTTCCCACTTTAAATTTCAACTGTGTTCTTGCCCCGAAATAATAATCGGTGCATTGCAAGAAATTAATGGCAAGCGGGCCAAGTGTAACGGTTTTTCCTTCGAATTGTTTATTGCCTTTATAAAGAAGTGAAATCAGGTTCTGGCTGTAAAGAAGATTCATATCCATTCTTTCGCGAGCGCCTAATGAAAAGGAAAGGAATTTACTTTCTGTTTTCTTTCTGATATTGAATTCAGTATTAAGTATCGAAATAGCTGCGCCTGCATAAATATTATTTTGATTTTTTAGTACAGATAAAACTGAATCAACTGTTTGCTCAGTTAATTGCTTTGCGTTAAGAAAATGATTGAGAGCGTCTAAAGTCAATGAGTTATTTCCTGCGTCAGCATAAAAATCAAAAAAAGTAATCTTGAATTTGCGGACTCCTTCCCCAATGAACGAAGGCATGTATTGCGATGCCTGCGAAAAAGTATGCTGATTCTGAAATTGAGAAAATGAAACCTGCGCATTTGTTTGATTTGAAGCAAAGAAAAAAAGCCCTGATAAAAGTGAACCCGTTAAATATTTTTTGTTGAAATCAACCATTGATTTTCTTAAAGTTTGAAATTCATTTTTAAATCACCTGTTATCTGAATGTTTAAATAAGTTTCATTATTAGCTGTAACGAAAGGTAATGCCGAATTAAAAGTGTTCATGTCAAGAACTGTTACAGCATATTTCGATTGCTTTATTTTTGAAAGATGTGCCGCACTTATTTTAATTGAATCAATTGAATGCGTTACTTCAAGAGGAGAGCCTGCGGAATTTGTTTGAGCTCCTTGCAAAATAATTTGTGTATCGAACAACGAATCAATCACATTTCGTTTTGAAGCATCTAAAAAATAAATCTGAAAACCTGCATTCAGCGGCAACGCATTATCCATAAATATTTTTAAATGACCCGCTATAGTTGAGTCTTCTATTGTAGAAGTTGATGATTGATTTGTGATTTCAAAATCAGAAGTATCACGAATTGATTTTGTTCTGTCAGTATAAAATTTCACTTCATCAACTGCAATAACATTTAATCCAATAACTATTTGAGAGGAATTATTTGTAAAAGTGACATTGTTTTGGGCAGACGAATTAAAATTATCGAGATAAAGAAATACGGTGTCTTCAATCACTTTATCTGAGAGTTGAAAATTGATGGAGAAAGTTTCTCCAGGCAAAACATCATTTGAAATCGGTTGCTGAGTAATAATGTTCTGAGTGTTGAGCGTATCAGCTCCGTTACGAATGGTAATTGTTGTTCCGGCTCCAATAATTATCGGAAATGAATTCGTCAGTGATAAACTGACAGCAAGCGTGTGAACATGAATCTCTTTCACCCAGTCAGAAACAACGATCGGATATGGACCTAAATGATTGTAAGTAAATGCAGGTACATTAATATTTACACCAATCGGGAAACCTAAATCGGGAGCGGGAATATTTCTTTTAAAATTCGTGCTGTCAAGAAGTGACAATGTTCCAAGTGATGCAGTTCCGTTCGCAATCGGAACTAACCATTCTGAATTTGTTGGAAGGAGAGGATTTAAATGGTCTAATTTTTTGCACCCGAAAATTGAAACAAGAAGAATAAAAAGCAACGGGCGTGAAGATATCATAGTGGCGAAAAATCGAGGAGCCACTTTTTACTAAAGGCAAGGAGAGAAGTTTCGTTTTGCTGATTTTTATTTTGAGTGTAACAGTAATTGACTGCATTATTTTTACTTTTTTCGCTATGAAATTGCAAAGTCTTTTTTTCTTCTATACAAAAAACATTGAAATTTTTATTGCCTATATTTATTCCAAGTTGGTTTTTTAGAATATATAATCGCGGTATGATTCTTTCATCCTAAAGAAAAAATTTATGAGCACTTTAGAAAAAAACAATCAGAACGGAATGTCTTTGGGTATTACGATGTTAAATAAGGTACCTGAGATAACACTCTACTTTTGGATTATAAAAATTTTGTGTACCACCGTTGGTGAAACCGCAGCCGATTTCCTTAATGAAAACCTGAACCTTGGCCTAACCGGTACAAGTTTAGTAATGGGTTTATTGTTGCTTGTTGTGCTCTTCTTTCAGTTCAGGTCAAAAAAATATTCTCCGAAAATTTATTGGCTTGCGGTAGTGCTTATCAGTATAGTTGGAACATTAATTACAGATAATCTAACCGACAACCTTGGAGTATCTCTTGATGTAACATCTATTGTCTTTGCAATCGCTTTAGCAATTACATTTCTAATCTGGTATCAAAGTGAAAAAACTCTTTCCGTTCATAAAATAAATACGAGCCGGAGAGAAGCATATTACTGGCTCGCGATACTTTTTACTTTCGCTTTAGGCACGGCCACAGGAGATTTATTAGCCGAAAAACTAAATGTGGGCTACTTAAACTCGGCATTACTTTTTGCGGGCGCTATTGCATTGGTTTTTGTCTTACATAAACTTTTGAAATTAAATGCGGTACTGTCTTTTTGGATTGCCTATATTTTAACTCGACCATTAGGCGCCTCCATTGGCGACTATCTCTCGCAATCAACCGACGATGGAGGGTTGGCATTAGGCACAGTTGTAACGAGCGCGCTATTTCTTGTTGCGATTTTACTTACTGTTATTTATTTGACCATGACTAAAAAGGATGTGATTACTGATTAAATGAAATTTTATAATTAAAGTTGATCGCAAATAAAATTTCAGTTTAAATTAAATCAATGAAAATAATTTTAACAATGGTTTTATTTTTTGTTTCGGCAAATGCTTTTCCGCAAACAATAAAAATTTTATTTGATGCAACAAAAGCTGAAACAGCAGGCAATGCTGATTGGGTAATTGATGCTGATCAGCACAACCTCGACTGGAATCCCAATGCACAAACAGGCAACGGGGATGAATCGAATGCACAACAATTTTCAACTCCCTCACAAAGTTCTGTTACTCTTAATACAACCGGAATATATTGGAACGGTGGTATTTCTAGCTGGGGAATTGATTGTGTAAAGCAGGGTTATGAAGTGGAGACTCTCCCTTATACAGGAAGCATTACATATAACAGCACATCAAACCCCCAAGATTTATCAAACTATAAATTGTTCGTTGTTTGTGAGCCAAATATTTTATTTACCACTTCTGAAAAAACAGCGATACTCAATTATGTTCAGAATGGGGGCAGATTATTTATGATTTCTGATCACAATCAAAGTGATCGCAATGGAGATGGTTATGATTCGCCAGCTATATGGAATGATTTAATGAGTGCAAATCCGTTTGCAATACATTTTAACCTTAACAATTTCAGCGAAACATCCACAAGTGTTATAACCTCTTTAGCAGATAGTATTGAGAATGGAAATTATGGAACTGTTACACAGGTTTTATGGAGTGGTGGAACTGATATGACTATTGACACCAATATAAATGCGACTGTAAAAGGAGTTGTTTTTAAAAATGGATTTTTAAATGATAATACGAAGGTGATGTTTGCTTATGCGCATTACGGCAGTGGTAGAATTGCTGCAATGGGAGATAGTTCGCCTGCCGATGATGGCAACGGTGATACGAATGATAATTTATATGATGGATACATTGTTGATGCAAATGGGAATCATCAGAAATTAATTATGAATGCAACTGTCTGGTTGATGAGCGATAATGTGAGTTTACCTTCGGGCATAAATGAGTCGAAAACAGCTAAAAACGATTTTCAAATTTTATCAAATCATAAAAATCTTTTTATAAAAAATAATTCATTGGAAGAAATACAGATTAAAATAGTTGATTATACGGGGAAATTAGTTTTTGAAAACTCATTAAATAAAAACGAAAATGCAAAAAATTTCACCCTTAATTTTTTAGCAACTGGAATTTATTTCGTTGAAACTCACAATAGTAAAATTGTTACAACACAAAAAATATTCTTAACTGATTAGCTAAAGAGAATAAAAATATTTCTATCTGAAATAAAATCCCATTCCTAAACTTAGCGTGTTGAAATTGTATTGCTCCATTCCTTTTGGAGTAAATGGAAGAATATGATAATTAGCAAATACATTGAAGCGCTTATGCTTCAATAACATTTCCGCTTGCGAAGCGAAGTTGAAACCTACCTGCGAGGTTTTTTTAGAAATGAAATTATCGTTGATTGAATTCCATCCAAAGCCGGTTCCTGCAGTCCACCTGAAGGTTTTTAACGCATTGTTAGTTAATACAAAATAAAAATTCATACTGATTTGAAGATTGCTCAATGATTTATTTGATGAGTCTGCACCATTAGCTTTATTATACAATCCTTCCACTTCTAAAAAAGCAGGGCTGTCTTTATCATCATCTTCCTCGCGAACTCCCCCTCCAAAATTGTAAGCAGGTCTTCCAGCGAATGGCAATCTTGTTGTCGCATCAGTGTAACAACTAAAACCGTGCTTCACAAAAAAAGTAAACGGACGGTCAACTTCACCATTTGGTAAAAGGTGTTTTGGCTTTGTTGGCGTTTGGGCAACTGTTACACAAAAAATAAATTGGGCGAACAGAATTGAAAGTAGAATCTTTTTCATGCAGCAAATCTATGTTTCAATTTTAACAACAAGCAAACAAAATATTTACCCGATAAAAAATTGAATTAAAAATGCAGGAAATAAAAAACTAAATTTGCCGTTCAGCATCTCAATGAAACAAATCACTTCCATCTTAATTCTTTCTTATTTTTTGGGTGGAATAGCTTTTTTACCTCAGGGAGATTTTTCAGTAATGCCTGATTTGCCTAAGATGTATCAACATTGCAAACTTACAGAGGATGCAGATTTGAACTTGATGGATTTTGTGACGGACCATTTGCTTGATATTAATGGTTCGTTTGACAAACACGATTTCGGCGATGCGCAGAAGCGACACTCATCCACGCCCTTTTAGCACCAACAGCATCAATTAAGTTATAGTGTTGCCAATGTTTTTGTTTATACTTTTATTTCTTTCAATCAGAAAATTATTGTTCCGGCAATTAAATCTGTTCTTTATTATTCTGATTTTGCCAGTGGAATATTTCATCCGCCAAGCTTGTAAATAATTATTTTTTTCGTGCAGCTGGTTTCAGACTACATTTTTAATTTTTTTTCAAACTTTAAATACAAACAAATGAAAAACCTTTTTTTAATGCTTGTCGCATTGGGTGTATTTGCATCTTGCGAAAAGCACAATCAGAAATCAACACCTTGCCCGACAGTGGCTGCTGATGCAGTTCCAAAAACTGTTACAGATGCATTTGCTTTGAAGTATCCAACCGATTCAGCCACCACATGGTACAATGTTGATGGCAAAGCATATTGCGCCAGGTTTTCTGCAAAGGGCGTTGACTCTTATGCTCACTTTTCAGTTGACGGAACATTTCAGAATGAAGTAACTCCAGGAGCGGAAGGTGATAATGTGAAGCAAACGGGAAACCATCAAGACAGCAGTTGCGATTGTGGAACTGAAAATACAGAAGGAACAGATTAAACATTCACAAAAAAGAAGTTGTGAATTTATTCGCTGCTTCTTTTATTAAAAAAATTCAAAATGAAATTCAAAATAAATTTCTCAATCGTATTAATTTGTATCTTAATGATTCCTTTCTATTCCAAATCACAGGCATTGGAAACGGAAGAATCAAAACCACTATTGCCTGGTCAGGTGGAGTTAGGAACCGGGTTGGAATATCAAATTTCGACTGAAGGAACTGAAAAAGCTTTGCCCATGGCAATTGAAGTTGGAATTGCAAAACGATTGACATTGTTGGTTGAGCCGGTTGCTTTCACAACTATATCTCCAAAAATCGGAAATTCATCTACCGACTTCGGCGATTTGGAAGCAACATTGTTTTTTCAGATAGCAAAGGAGAAAAAAATAATGCCTTCCATTTCGCTTTCTGCAGAAGTGAAATTTCCAATTACACATAATCCTAAAATAGGAACCGGTAAGACAGATTACTCGCCTTACTTTATTGCAAGTAAAACAACGGGGAAATTTTTCACCAGCTTGAATCTTAGTTATACTATTCTTGGTAAACCTGCCGATGCACAAATTAAAAATATTTTTGGCTATGCACTCGGAACCATTTTTACTGTATCAAAGAAAAGTATATTGTTCGGCGAAGTGTACGGAAACACTTCCGCACTCGTTGGAGGAGAAACTCCTGAGGGGCAAATTCCACTTACCAGTTCCACAATTCAGATTTCCGAATTAACCGGTGGAGAAACGGTTGGCGCAATTGGTTTCGGATTTTACCTGAAGAAAGAACTGCTTTTATCTTTAGGCATAAATTATGATAACAATGCGGCGCTGCTAATTCGACCAGGAATAGAATGGAAGTTTGGCGGAAAACCAAAACCTTAAAAAAATTTAATTTCAAAACAAAAACAAAAACTAAAAACAAAATTCAAAACCATGAAAAAGATTTTAATTTGGATGAGCGTAATTCTATTTGCAGTTGTTGCGTATTCATTTGCAGGTGTTACTCCTCCGAAAGTTGTTACAGATGCTTTCAAAACTAAATTTCCAAAAGCAACGGATGTTGAATGGGGAATGGAAGGCAAAACGGAATACGAAGCTGAGTTTAAATTAGATGGAAAAGATGTGTCAGCTAACTTTAAAGTAGACGGAAGCTGGACCGAAACAGAAGCTTCAGTGGAGAAAGCAGATTTACCTGCAGGAGTTATGGAGTACATGAAAAAAAATGTTCCGGATGCAGATATTAAAGAAACTGCTAAAATTGATAGCCCTACCGGTTCTGTTTATGAAGTGGAAGTAAAAGGATTGGCTTATCTGTTTGATATGTCAGGAAAGTTTATTAAATCTAGTAAGGATTAATTTTTTTATAGAGAAGAAGTTCTCCGATTTGTCGGAGAACTTCTTTTTATGTTTGAACACAGCAAAAAATTTCTTCCACTGAAAATATTTTAATGATTGGAAATTATACTAGGTCTATATCTCAATTCTTTCTGTTTTGGAAAGCAAGCTTAACTGGCAGGTGGATATTCAAGTCCGGTTTATTTATTCTTTTGTGCTGTAAGAGTTCAGTATTATTTGCACAACAAAAATCGCTGGATGAGTTTATTCAGTCAGCAATAAAATTCAGTCCTGTTTATATTGATAATACAAATCAGCTACAATCGCTCGCGCTCGATAGTCTATTGATTCGCGCCGGGTTGAAACCTCAGGTCAATTTTATAAGCAACGATATGTATGCTCCGGTGATAAATGGTTTTGGATATGATAACGCAATTACAAATGGTGCTAATGTGAATGCATTGCTCGGAGTGAATTACACTCTTGTTGGAAGGAAAAACCTGATGAATCAATATGGGTTTATCAATATTCAGAAAAACATTCTCACATTAAAATTAAAACTCAGTGAGCGCGATTTGAAACAATCAGTCGAGCAGCAGTTCATCACCGTATATGGCGAACAGGAGTCAATCAGAAATGAAGAAGAAGTGCTTGCCTTGTTTAAAAAAGAAGAAGCAATTTTAAAGCAACTCACCCAATCAGCCGTTTACAACCAAACCGATTACCTTAACTTTTTAGTTACACTTAATCAGCGCAAGTTGAGTTACTCGCAGCAACTGTTACAGGCACGAAATGATTTTTATGTTTTGAATTACCTGTGCGGCATAGCCGATACAACTTATTATAGTTTGAGTCCACCAACTATTTCAATCGCAAAAAATTATTCTGTAACACAATCACTTTTATTTCAGCAATTTGTTTTTGATAGTTTGAGAATTAAGAACTCATTTGACAAAATTCAATATCTCTACAAACCAAGACTTAGTGTGATGGGCGATGCTGGTTATAATTCCTCGCTCGCCGTTCATCCGGAGAAAAATTTCGGTGCAAGTTTGGGATTAAATCTGTCTGTTCCTATTTACAATGGAAGGCAGCGGAACTTTCAGGAGCAGAAAATTTTCTTTGAACAAAATTCAAATAAGTCATACCGGAATTATTTTATTGCTCAATACAATATCAAACAAACTCAATTAATAGAACAGATTGCAGGAATCGAAAAAATTCTCGCCGATGGACAACAGCAGCTATTACTTTCAAAAACATTAATTGATGCTTACGAAAAAATGCTTCCTTCCGGAGATTTAAAAATTGCCGATTATCTTTTTTCAGTTTCCAATTACCTTTCATCGCAGAACACTATTTCACAACTGAAAATAAATCGCATTCAATTGATTAGTCAGTTCAACTACTTCATTCAATAACTCAATGAAAAAAAATCATTCATACTTTCTACTGATTATTTGTTTCGCACTTTTATATTCATGCGGAAACAGCGACAATATAACTGATACTAAAGAAGTAATAAATGCAACTCCAGTAACTGTTACATCTATAATTGTTGGCCCACTGTTACAGACTATTGAATTGAGTGCAACTGCTTCCTTCCTCCAAAAAACAATTGTGAAGGCAAGCACTTCCGGCTATATCAGTGATTTAAAAATTAAACCAGGGGATTTTATAAATAAGGGCGAAACTCTTTTCACCATTAAATCAAAAGAAGCAACAAGTGTTGGCAACGCTATAAATAAAATTGATACTTCCTTCCACTTCACTGGAATTTCAATTGTGAAATCGCCTGCAAGTGGTTACATCAACGAACTCAATTATGCGAACGGAGATTTTGTGCAGGAAGGAGAGCAGATTTCAATTATAAATGATGCATCAAGTTTTTCTTTTGTAATGAACATTCCTTATGAGCAGATTTCTCTTTTGAAAAATAATTCCTCGGTTCAACTGCGATTGCCTGATGGAAATACTATAAATGGAATAATTGATAAGGCAATGCCCTCGGTAGATGCTGCTTCTCAAACACAAAATATTTTAATTCATGTCCAGTCAACGACTATGATTCCTGAAAACCTGATTGCAAAAGTGATATTGGTGAAATCGAAAAAGGATAATGTTGTTACACTTCCGAAAGAATCTGTATTGACCAACGAAACCCAAGATGAATACTGGGTGATGAAAATGCTGAACGATACTATTGCAATAAAAATTTCGATACAAAAAGGAATGGAAACAACTGATGCTGTTGAAATTCTTTCACCGACTTTTTCTGCAACTGATAAATTTTTATTGACAGGAAATTACGGCCTTCCTGATACCGCTATTGTTCAAATAGAAAACGGAAAACGATAATGCGGTTTTTTAAAACTTACAGAAGCCCGCTTGCAGTTGTTTCTGTTATCATTCTTTTAGCAGGAGTTTTTATGTACGACAAAATGCAGTCGTCACTGTTTCCAGAAATTACATTCCCTAAAATAAAAATCATTTGTGATGCTGGACAGATGCCGGTTGATAAAATGATGGTGAGTGTTACACGCCCTATTGAGCAGGCCGTAAAGCAGGTTCCTTCATTAAAATTATTGCGAAGTACAACGAGCCGCGGCAGTTGTGAGTTGAGCGCGTTCATGGATTGGTCGGTTGACATTGATAAAAGCCAGCAACAGATTGAATCGAAAATTAACGCAATAAAAAATTTGTTGCCTGCCGATGTGGAGATTACAGTAGAGAAAATGAATCCCTCCATTCTACCTGTGATTGGATACACGCTGGAAAGTAATTCGTTCTCGCCGGTTGAATTAAAAATGCTCGCGCTTTATAACATCAAACCATTTCTTTCGCAAGTGGACGGAGTAAGTGAAGTGCGTGTGATAGGGGGCAAGCAAAAGGAATATCAGTTACAGCTCAATGCCGAAAAAATGACCGCGTTGGGTGTTACACCTGATAAAGTAAGCCTGTCATTAAGCGAAACAGGATTCATTCGCAGCAATGGGTATCAGAATGATTATCGGCGCATGTATTTGAGCATTACCGATGCGCAACTTAGAAACAAAGTTGATTTGGAAAATTTAGTCGTGAGTAACGACGGCAAAAGAATTGTTCGTCTTTCCGATATTTCTACAATAGAAATTAAGGAAGCGAAGGAGTATATAAAAATTAACGCGAACGGTAAGGAAGCTATTTTGTTGGCAGTCGTGAAACAGCCAAACGCAAATCTGTTACAGTTATCGGCTGACATGAATGCCAAGGTGGAGGAACTGAAAAAAGCATTACCAAAAAATGTAATCATCAAACCATACTATGAGCAAGCTGATTTTGTTAATGATTCTATAAAAAGTGTTCGCGATAGTTTACTTATTGGTTTGTTGCTGGCAATAGTTGTTGCCATTTTATTTTTGCGTTCGTTTAAAGCAAGTACCACCATTCTTGTTGGCATTCCGCTCACACTTTGCTTAACTGTTATTGTGTTGTATGCAATGGGAATGACATTTAATATTATGACACTCGGTGCTATTGCAGCAGCTATCGGGTTAATTATTGACGATGCAATTGTAGTGGTCGAACAAATTCATAGAACGAAAGAAGAAAATCCGAATGAAAAATATTCAACTATTGTAGGCAAGGCATTGAGTTATTTATTTCCGGCAATGATTGGTTCATCGCTCAGCACTATAGTAATTTTTATTCCATTCCTATTAATGAGCGGAGTAGCAGGCGCTTACTTTAAAGTGATGACGAACACCATGATTGTTACACTCGTGTGTTCATTCTTTGTTACCTGGTTGCTCTTGCCCGTGGTGTATTTATTTCTTTCAAGTGATTCGCGTAGAAAAAAAGAAGATGACTCACATGAAGTTAAAACACGACCCTGGATTAAATTTTTCATTACTAAACCCTACATCAGTTTTCTAATCATTTTACTTTTTGCCGGAAGCATTGTGTTCATTCTTCCTCGATTGACAACCGGATTTTTACCTGAGATGGATGAAGGAAGTATTGTGATGGATTATTCTTCACCACCCGGAACTTCATTGGAGGAAACTGACCATATGCTTAGTGAAGCAAATAAAATTATTTTGCAAATTCCGGAGGTGGATGCTTACTCCTGCAGAATTGGAACACAGATGGGGTTTTTTATTACTGAACCCAATACCGGAGATTATTTAATTCAACTTAAGAAAAACAGAACACGAACTACAGAACAGGTGATTGAAGATATACGAGCAAGAATTGAAGCTCGTGAACCTGCACTGCGCATTGATTTCGGACAAGTGATTGGCGATATGCTTGGCGATTTAATGGCGAGCGTGCAACCTGTTGAAGTAAAAATTTTCGGAAGCGACAGAAAAGTGTTACACCAACTGGCGCGACAGATAGCTGCGAAAGTGGAAAAGGTGGATGGCGCGGCGGATGTGTTTGACGGAATTGTGATTGCAGGTCCTTCGGTTTCTGTCCAACCACGCTCAGCACAGTTGGCGCAATTAGGGATTACACCAGCAAATCTTCAAACTCAAATACAAAATTCCGTTGAAGGAACTTTAGTTGGAAATATTTTTGAAAGCGATCAACTCACCAATGTTCGCATGGTGTATTCGAACTTTGGAAAAAATTCTATTGAGCAATTGAACAATCTGAATTTGTTTTTGCCTGATGGAAAATTGCAGCCCGTAAAAAATTTGGTGGACATAAAAATTGATAGCGGTGATGCAGAAATTGAAAGAGAGAATTTACAGAACATGTGCGCCGTTACAGCACGATTGGAAAGCCGCGATTTAGGAAGTGTGATGAATGATGTAAAGAAAATTGTTTCCACTATTTCTCTTCCCACCGGATATCACATTGAATATGGTGGCGCATATGCCGAGCAGCAAAAATCATTTGATGAATTGCTCATGATTTTAATAACTGCTTGTCTATTGGTGTTTGGAGTAATTCTATTCCTGTTTCGTGATTTTAAAATTGCCTGTACAATATTGTTGATTTCTGTTTTAGGAATAGCAGGAAGTTATGTTGCGCTCTTTATTACAAACACCCCACTCAATGTTGGAAGTTACACCGGCATCATTATGATTGTTGGAATCATTGGCGAGAATGCAATATTTACATTTCTCCAGTTTCGTGAATCAATGAATGGTGGACAAAAACCTGATGACGCAATTATTTACTCCATCTCTACGCGACTGCGTCCAAAGTTAATGACTGCATTCGGAGCCATCATTGCACTCATGCCCATCGCACTTGGAATTGGAACAGGAGCACAGCTTCATCAACCACTTGCCATTGCAGTGATTGGTGGATTCCTTTCTGCGCTTCCACTACTGTTGATTGTTTTTCCAAGTTTGTTAAATATTATTTATCGGAATCAAAAAATAAAAACCAACTCATGAAAATTTACAGTTTATTAACTGTTACAGTAGCGATACTTTCAGTTAGCATTTTCATTTGTAAAGCACAATCAACTAACGACTACAAAATCACAAACCGATTTTATTTGGAAGGTGATGGAGGTTGGGATTATTTAATAGTTGATACAGCAAGCGAGCATTTGTTTGTTTCTCATAGCACTGTTACTCAAGTGGTGGATTTAAAAACCGGAAAACTCATTCACACCATAGAAGACACTAAGGGAGTTCATGGAATTGCAATTGCTTATGATTTAAACAAAGGATTTATCAGCAACGGAAAGGATTCGTCTGTAACAGTTTTTGATTTGAATACTTTTGAAGTGATTACTAAAGTTCCTGTTACAGGCAAAAATCCTGATGCAATTCTTTACGACCCATTCACGCATCGTGTTTTTACTTTCAATGCAAGAACTAATAACTCAACTGTAATTGATGCTGTTACGAATAAAGTAATTGCAACTATTCCGTTAGAAGGGAATCCTGAGTTTGCAGTTAGTAATAGTGAAGGAAAAATTTATTTGAATATTGAAGACAAGAGTTTACTGTGTCAAATAAATGCGGTGGATTTGAAAGTGGTGAATAATTGGTCGGTGGCACCCGGAAAGGAGCCAAGCGGATTAGCTTTCGATAAAAAAAATAATCGCCTGTTCAGTGTGTGTGATAATAAAACTATGGTGATTACTGACGCCCTTACAGGGAAAGTAATTAAAACACTTCCCATTGGAGAAAATGTGGATGGGGCAGCATTTGATGCTTCGACAAATTCTGCTTTCAGTTCTAACGGTGATGGAAGTGTAACAGTAGTAAAGGAAATTTCTCCGAACGATTTTAAAGTTATTCAAACTGTAACAACTGAAAAATGGGCACGCACCATTGCACTTGATTGCAAAACGCATAAATTATACTTGCCAACAAAGGAAGTTGACGAATCAATTGCGGAAAAAAATGCAAAACCTTATTCTTTGCCTGGCAAGTTTGTGATATTGGAGGTGAGTCAGTAAGTTTTTAAAATCATATTAATAGCAGGAATAAAAAAGCCGCTCCAATTGAAGCGGCTTTAATTTTTCACTTTATACTTTTAGTTTTTCACTATTCTTAATTTATCTCAATCGCATAAGGCAAACGCATTTGCATTCCTTTCAATTCGCTTACTGATTTTATTTGTGCGTACATAGAATACCAATCGCCTAACTGAGATTTTACTTCATCATCTTTTGCATCATTCAATACACTGAAAATTTTCGACCACTTATCATCAACAGTCGGGTATTCAACCATACGATAGTTTTTACTCTTAATCATTTTCGCTGCGATATTAATTGCATCCTGAATGCCGCCAAGTGTATCAACCAATCCCCATGCAAGTCCCTGAGTTCCTGTCCATACTCTTCCTTGGGCAATTGAATCAACTAATTCCGGGGCAAGATTTCTTCCGGTATAAACGCGCTTTTTAAACTGCGCATAAATGCTGTCCACTTCATTCTGTATAATCATTTTCTCGCCATCGTTAAACGGACGAGTCAAATCTCCGAAGTCAGAAAATTTTCCGGTGCCTACATGATCGAAAGTAATTCCGAGTTTGTCGTTCAGTAATTTTTGTGCGCATGGAATAATTGCAAACACACCAATGCTACCTGTGAGCGTAGTTGGTTGTGCAACAATTTTACTTGCGCTGCACGAAATAAAATATCCACCTGAGGCAGCATAATCTCCCATTGAAACCACAACCGGTTTCACTGCTTTTGTTAAACTCACTTCACGCCAGATTACATCTGATGCAACGGCACTTCCACCCGGAGAATTCACGCGAAACACAATCGCTTTTATTTTATCGTCGCGACGCAATTTTTCAAACAGTGCAGCGTAACGGTCACCGCCAATATTGTCTTTGTCACCTTGACCATCCACGATATCACCTTGTGCATATACAATTGCAATTTTATCCTGATCTAAACTTTTCTTTTCATTATCAGGTGTGTTAGAATATTTCGAAAGAGAAATGAAATTCAATTTCTTCTTATCATCCAACTTCATTTTCTCACGCATGTATTTTTTTGCTGCATCGCTATATCCAACTTCATCAATAAAATGATATTGCAATGCCTGATAAGCAGTGCGAATCAACATGCTATCAGCAATTTGATTGACTGTTACAGTATCAATATTACGCGAAGCACCAACTGCTGTTACATAATTGTTCTGAATGTCTTTAAGTAAAGCAAGTGTCATTACTTTATTCGATTCACTCATTTTATCGTAACGGAAAGGTTCAGTTGCAGTTTTAAATCTTCCATCATAGAACACCTGGACTTCAACTCCAATTTTTTCTAACATTCCTTTAAAGAACATTATTTGTGCATTCAATCCGCGCCATTCAACAACGCCCGCAGGATTCAAAACAACTCTGTCAGCAACACATGATACATAATATCCTTTCTGCGAATACGCATCGGCATAAGCGACAATAAATTTTTTCGAATCTTTAAAATCAATCAGTGCATCGCGAATTGCTTTTGCAGTTGAAACACCACTACCGAAAGTTCCGGCATTTAAATAAATTCCTTTGATGTTGTTATCTGTTTTTGCTTTTTTAATCAGTTTCACAATATCATTTAAGCCCAGAGAAACATTCGTTTCCATACCTGTGAAACTTAATGTTGCCAGCGGATTAAAATTGGTTTGCTCAGGAATTGCATAATCCAAAGTGAGGGTTAGCACACTGTTAGTCTCCGCCTGTTTTTTGTCGGGTTCAGAAACGGAAGAAACGATTCCAACCAGAATTCCAATCATGATAAAAGTAAGAACAATAGAGCCGACTATAAAGCCGAGCATCGAAGCAAAAAAGAATTTAAAAAACTGTTTCATTGGGGGTTTATGTATTTAGTAGTTGTTTGTTTTTATAAAGGGTGCCAAAAGTAAGTGTTCCGAAGTAATCGCTGAGCGAAAAAGTGAATTGTGTTTACATTCGCCTCCATCGCTATTAAATTGAATCAGGTTTATCTTTCTTTAGGCAGTAATGCGGGTAACAGGGCTAAAATGTTACAGCAGGCGATTGAGTTATTGCTCAAAGTGGGAGAGGTGCAAACAGTTTCATCGGTTTACGAAACTGCTGCATGGGGAAACACTAATCAACCTGCCTTTCTTAATCTTGTTTTGCTGATGCAGACGAAGAGCGGCGCACAAAATTTTATGAAGGAATTAATTTCCATTGAAGAAAAAATGGGACGAGTTCGGAATCAAAAATGGGAATCGAGAATCATTGACCTCGACATTTTATTTTTTAACGATGAAGTGATTGATGAAACGGATTTAAAAATTCCGCATCCGTTTTTACACGGACGGAAATTTGTATTGGAACCATTAGCGGAAATTGCTTCTCACTTTGTTCATCCTGTTTTAAAGAAGGAAGTGTTACAGTTGCTTGAAGATTGTGCTGATAAATTACCGGTGAACCGACTCGTACATGCATAACTATATTGTGATAGAAGGAAATATCGGAGCAGGCAAAACTTCTTTGACCGAAAAGTTTGCTTCCGAAATCAATGCTCGATTAGTTCTTGAGCAATTTGCCGACAATCCTTTTCTCCCACAGTTTTATACCGACCGCGAGCGATTTGCTTTTCCGTTAGAGTTATTTTTTGTTGCAGAAAGGTTTCAGCAATTGAAAGACACACTTGGAAAGCAGGATATGTTTCAGCAAACCACCGTTGCCGATTATATTTTTATCAAGAGTTTATTGTTTGCTCGTGTTAACCTGAGCGAAGAAGAATTCAAATTGTATCAGCGGCTGTTTTATATCATTCACTCCACATTACCCGAACCTGATGTGTTGGTTTATTTGCACTGCGAAGTTGACCGTCTCATGCAAAACATCAGCAAGCGCGGAAGGGCTTACGAACAAAATATTTCTGCCGATTATTTACTTAGCATTCAAAACACCTACTTCGAATATTTTAAAACTGTAACAGATTTTCCGGTGCTGATTATTGATGTGACGAAAGCTGATTTTGTTTCGAACGAAAACGATTACCTGAAAATAAAATCACTTATTGAATCTTCGCATACTATTGGGTTGCATTATTATAAGGTGTAACGGAGCAGATTAACTGTTACATGCAATTTATTTTTACTGTAACAGATTGCAAATCTTATTTTTTATTGTGTACGATTACAAATCGAGCCGAACTGGCGGGAGCAATCAATGTCTGAACTATGATTCCTGTCATTATGTGATTTCAGGTTTTTCTATTAGACCTCATGCATAAATAGTATGGAACGCAGATTTTTTTATGATCATTAGGATCAACTATGATTTTTTATCTGCGGAAATCATAAAAATCATGATGATCTGCGTTCCATTTTTTTAGTTGATTTATGCAATAGGTTTACTGTTACACGCCACTGAATCATTAGGTTACCGGCAATGGAATAGAGATAAGTGAAGACACTAAAGTATTCCTGCGAATTTGAGTTTGTGTTTCTTTAACAGCTTGCCTAAAAATTCAATATCCTTTTTATTAAATCCATGAGCAACTAAAGCATAGGGCGTGAATGAAGAAAGATTTGCAAGGTTAATAATTTTATCAGAAAGTAATTTCCACTTGATGTGGTTGGGCAAATTCATTTCCTGCAACCTCATTCTTAATATTTTTATATCGCCGAATTTTTTCTTAGTGGGCTTTGGTTTTTCCGATGAACTATTTTCAGTCTTTATTTCTTCTTCTTTTCCGTCCAATGCATTAAATCTTGACTGATATGCATTCACGAGATTAAGGAGTTCCTCATTCTCCTTTTTTATTTTCTCAATTTCGGGAACTTCTCGTATAAACCTAGCCATTGTCTGAATCGCTCTTTCTAATAAAATTTTTATGCGTTCTTCGGAAAGAGAAAGTGCTTTTGCAATATATCCCATGCTTTTTCCATCTCTCCAGGCAAGTGTAGCAATAATTTTCCCCCTGTCATCAAAGGGAAGCAAATCAATAAATGCTGAGTCGGCAACTATGCGTAAAATTCTTTTTGATTCGTATTCTTCCGGCTTCTCTTTTATATCCTTTTTCATTTCAATTATTTAATCTATGATTTTTTTGATTCCTGCGACTATGTGATTTTGTTTTTACTTATTTCTTTTTTCTCCTTTTATTTTTTCTATTTAATCATGGCAATCATTCAATCACATCAATCATTGCTCAGGCAATTTAGGTGCGACTTGTTGCTTGGCTCGCATGGCTTTACAATGGATGAAGCTATTATTATTGGTTAATTTTTTAACTGTAACACTAGTTGTTTGTAACTCAAGCAGATTGTGTTTCTTGTTTTTTAATTTCCACTTGATTACAAATCGAGCGGAAAAGAGTCGAGTGGAATACTCAGTGCCGTACAATCAGTTTTATCATTTTGTTGGAATTACCATTCGTCATTATTGCCATGTATAACCCATCGGCCAATTCAGAAACGGAATAACGAAAATCTGAACCCGGGTTTTCTTTTTGCATCACTAAAGAACCCAGTGAGTTATAAATGCTGAGTGTAACAGCCGAAGGTTTTGTATTGTTGAAATGAAAATTCAGGAACCCGTCTGAAGGATTAGGGTAAACGGAAAAACTGTTGTTATCGGTTATTTCAGCAATTCCGTTTGGTTGCACTGTGAGCAATGCGTCACCGGAAGTATCGGCACACGCGGCCAAATCAACCACGCAACGAAAAACCTCGTTATTGTTTGAAGGTGTTACAGCTGTAACAGTCAGCGTGTCGTTGTTCACACCGTTGTATTGACCGCCATTCGCGAGGTTAGAAAATCCGGAACCGATATTGTTTTGCCATTGATAAGTCGCCGCGGTATCGTTGGCGGCAACAGTAAACGCGGCATCGTTTCCGTCTGTAACAGTTTCATTTACCGGCTGCGCGGTGAGCGCCAATTGACAACTATGATACATGACTGAAACTTCGCTGTGCGAAAGCGCGCGATTCCAGAGGCCGATGTCGTCGAGTTTACCATTGAACACTTCAGTAGCTCCGGGAACATCTCTTCCGAATTCAAGCGGCAGTGAGTTAACTGTTATGTTGGTGGTATATGCATTCGTTGCCACCAACGAATCATTCATGTAGAAATAAGAATTAAAACTATCGAGCACCGCCGTTAAAAGATACCATTGATTCAACGAAAAATTATATGCCGCTCCTGTATTATTAGTCCAGTTATTGGTGCCTGCATAAAAACTTACCCCATTGATGTCAATTGTAAAACGATACATGTAAGCATTCGCGGGGTTATCGCTTTTGGTCATTATAGGACCGAATGCCTGACCCACCAAACTATAACCATTCAAATAAACCCAGGCAGTCATGCTTACCCCTACGGTAGGGCTTTCGAGCGAAGCAGAAGTCGGAACGGAAATGTAAGTGGAAATTCCATCAAACAGATAAGCACTGCTGTCGTTGCCAAAGCGGTCGGTTGTGAGAGTCGCACCCATGCTTGTTCCATTGTTGTTGCTCCCGCTTTCGTCATTCGCATTTCCGTTAAACGGCCACCAGCCAATTAATCCATTGGTTGGAATATAAGATGGAATTTGCGCTGAAGCGCTCACGGCGCAAGCTATAAATGCAATCAGTAAAAAATTTCTTTTCATGGTGTTTTGCTATTTGGAGAGAATAAAAATACTTAAACTGAATAAAAAGATTCACTTTTAATTTATTATAAAACTGTTACACCTGTTGCCGGCAACTGAAGCAGCTTGTGAAACTTGTTGCTGTTTCCGCAAAGTCTCCCTTACGCTGTTGGGCACTTTGAGGTTACGCGATTTTAGCGGGAAGACTGTACCGGAACTGAATAGCGCATAACAGAAATATGTTTTGGTTTTGGAAAAAAAAATTCCTGTTAAGATGCATAAAATTTAATTTTACCCCAGGAAAGTAATTCACCAAACAGCATTAAAAAATGCAAAACGAAGATTCAAAATTTATAGGGCAGCTTCCCAAAATGTATGATCAATATCTTGTTCCGATATTCTTTGATCCTTATGCAAAGGATATTGTAACACGGCTGCAACACCGGCAACCGCAACGGGTGCTGGAAATTGCAGCGGGCACCGGAGCCGTAACACGGCATCTTGATTCCATGCTTTCTGCCGAAACAAAAATTGTTGCCTCTGATTTAAACCAGCCCATGCTCGACCAGGCATCGCAGCATTCATTCAAACATGCTATTGAGTGGAAGGCAGCAGATGCACAGCAACTGCCTTTCGAAGATGAATCATTCGATGCGGTGGTGTGCCAGTTCGGTGCTATGTTTTTTCCTGACCAGCCAAAAGCATACAGCGAAATCAGGCGGGTGCTGAAGCCCGGCGGTGTTTTTCTGTTTAATGTATGGGGCGATATAAAACAGAATGATTTTTTCTTTGTGGTGCAAACGGCCATGGAAAAATTGTTTCCGTCAGATCCTCCCGGGTTTCTTAAACGGATACCTTATGCTTATCATGACGAGGGCATTATTACACAACATCTTAAAAACGGGGGATTCATTGCTGCACCCTCAATTGAAACTGTTACATTCACTACTGTTGCCGACTCACCTGTTATTCCGGCTATAGCCATCTGTTATGGAACTCCCCTTCGAAATGAAATCGAAAGTCGCAGTTCGGGTAAAACCGATAGTGCTGTAAAAGCTGCCACTACTGCAATGACTGAACAATTTGGTGACGGAAAAGTGGTGGGTAAAATGCTTGCTAAGGTGGTTGAAGTAATGAAGTAACTGCACATTGCAATCAAGCTCAGTTAAGTGCCGCTATTTTAAATCTATTTATTTAACGCGACCCGATTGCAAATCGGGACGAACTGATTAATTGCCCGCAACCGCGACGAAGGATTTAATCAGATTGAACGGCAATATCCTCATCATTATCCAATTCAAAATCCTTCTGTTCTAGCTCTCCCTCTCCCTTAATTGGAGCATTGAACAAAAAATGTCTCACTTCAGCAGTTAAAATATCTTCTATTAATTCAAAGGTAAATTCGTTTTCGTCCAATGTTATCAGATTTTTAGTTCCCAGATTTTCTGTTTTGATAAACAATTTTTCGGTTTCATAATTTATTCCGAAGCGTGCAATCAAAGACCCTGTTTTTTTAGCTCTGTATTCGTAGAATGCTATTCTTATTTCTATTTTTAAATCAGATGCCTTGCTGCACTTAAAAAAAACTGAAGTACCGAATGCAAATGCTTTACGAAGAGGTGAAATAATTTTCACCACCGCCGGTTTTATGACCTCCTTAAATAAGGATTGATACTTTTCATTCAGTACTTTTCTTTTTTTAACCAGATCGTTTTCCCGCTGTTTCCATTCAAGAACCAGTAATGCCATTTTTGATTCAGCATCTGTAACCATAGGAACTAATTTAATGATTTGATTTGTGAATGCCCATGAGTAGCCAACTTTATGTCACTGATAACAACGAAGATATTCAGAATTTATTTCCTCCACCACTTTATACGAAACCATGCGTTCTCGGTTGTGCTCAAATTGCAATCGGGCTCACTTAAGTGCCGCGATTTTAAATCTATTTATTTAACGCCACTCGATTGCAAATTGAACCGAACTGGGCAACTGTTACACCTGCTGTTGTGTAATTATTCTATATCATTTTCAAAGGACTTCAAGCACTTGCGGGACTTCTAACATCGTACTTAAGCAGTCACTCGTGTTCTTTGTTTCTTTTATTAATTCTTGCCTTAAACATTCTTTCGCGTAATCCTCCTTCATTGATAAAAGCAATTTCAAGTGCTTTTATTTGTTGAGCGAGTAAATAACTGACAACCTTTATTAAGCCAATCATTGTGTTGGCGCATATTTCGGGGCTGTCGTTTTCAATGGCCTTGCGAAATATTTCATAGTTAGCATTCGGAATTTTATTTAACTCACGAAGCCGCGCAACCAATTTATGTTCCTTAGCCCAAAGGGGTAATTTATTTGTTCTTAAAAAATCTTCGTAATCTATTTTCAGTTCTTCGAGACTGGCGCGTGCGACATTGGTGAGTTTTATTTCTGTTTCTTTTGAAGTGCCCGATGCCATGCTTGCTTCAACAATATTTTGTTTTCCGCTGCGCGCCGCTTGTACCATCTGGTCTATGGTGCGGTCGTATTTCTGAAAAAACCGTTTCGTGAAATACATTGTGCCATCATAAACTATTTCCGACTTCTGATAACTGATTAAATTTTGGTAACCACCGTGCACCGGAATAAAACCATCGGGGTTGGTTGGGTGTTGCATTTTGTTTTTCGCTTGTTATAGGTGGGACTTGTTGGACGGCTCGGACGACTTTACAGAGGATGAAGATATTATTATTGATTAATTTTTTAACTGTTACACCGCAACTCTCTCATCATATAAATGTTTTTGAAACCCGATAAACAGTTCGCGGATTTTTGGAATGCCGCCCAACTTTTCAGCGGCATCACTTACCGCATGATATTTTAATTCAAGTAAACTTGGTAATTTTTCCTGGTCGAGTTCTTCCACTCCTGATTCAATGTATTTCGATAAAACAAATTCCAGAAACTCTTTCTGATTATTATCGAGCATCGTGAAAATATTTTTCTGCGCGTTGGCAACACGCTTCTCGCGGGTGATTGGATTTTTAGAGTAGGAAATAAATTCCAGCACATCAAACAAATCGCTCTGCTCCGCGTCAATAATTTTTTGTAGTGTAGCCAATTCATCTTTTCCAAAACCCGCTTCATCCAATTGCTCCAATAAAGTTTTTCGTGTTAAAGGGTTTGACCATATTCTGCGCAACTCCTCTTCGTTTTTAAAAAGGTCGGGAAGTTTACCGAACAGACTATCTAAAAACTCCTCCAATGTCATTGGGTTGCCATCGGCTCCCATAAACAAAGAAGAAACCGTGTGTTGAATATCGAACTCCCTACCATTGCGCAACTTCACTCTTATTTTTATACGAGGTTCCGGTGGTTCCAGAATTCCGCCACCTTCATCAGTATTGCTATCATCTGGCTTTTCACTTGGTGGCTGAGGGTTTGTTTCAATTGTGTCTTCAGGTTCGCCATCCCATTGCGGGTCTTTGAATTTTTCACTTGCGTTTACAAAATCATAAATGGTGAAAAAGTTTTTATCGTCGAACAACCTCGTGCCTCTCCCTATAATTTGCTTGAACTCTATAATATCGTTTATCGGTCGCATGAGCACGATGTTTCGGATGTTGCGAGCATCTACTCCCGTACTTAATTTTCTTGAAGTGGTGAGTATGGTCGGCGTGCTTCTTTCATTATCCTGAAACTGACGCAAATACTCTTCGCCCATTTCGCCGTCGTTGGCTGTTACACGCACGCAATAATTCGGCTCCTTGCTTTTTTTGTACTGGTTAATTAAATCACGCACCGCCGCCGCGTGTTCCTGCGTGGCGCAAAACACCAATGTTTTTTCTTTCTGATTAATTAAATCCATAAAGATTTTTACGCGCTTTGCCTCGCGTGCTTTTATCTCTATGATTTTATTAAAATCACTTTCAGTGTATGTTTTGGTTTCATCTATTTCTCCTTCAATCACATTGTCGTCCGGCTGATAAGTGTAGGTATCAAGCGTGGTGGTAAATTTTTTAACTTTAAACGGCGTGAGAAATCCATCGTTGATTCCTTCCTTGAGCGAGTAAATAAAAACGGGCTCGCCGAAATATTTATAGGTGTTAACATTCACCTTTTTTTTAGGAGTGGCGGTTAATCCGATTTGCACCGCCGGAGAAAAATATTTTAATATCTCGCGCCAGGTGCTTTCATCATTTGCGCCGCCGCGATGACATTCGTCAATGATGATGAAATCAAAATAGTCTTTCGGATACTCACCGAAGTAGGGTGTATCATTCGGACCGTTCATGAATGTTTGAAAGATGGTGAAGAAGATACTGCCGTTTGTCGGCACACTTCCTTTCTTTTTTATTTCTTTCGGACTGATGCGCACGAGTGCATCTTCAGGAAAAGCATTGAAGGCGTTGTATGCCTGATCGGCTAAAATATTACGGTCTGCTAAAAATAAAATGCGCGGACGGCGGCCACCGTCGTATTTCAGATTCCAGCGCGTGTGAAATAATTTCCACGCAATCTGAAAAGCAATAAAAGTTTTTCCGGTGCCTGTTGCGAGTGTGAGTAGCACCCGATTTTTTTTTGCTGCAATGGCATCCAATGTTTTTTCTACGGCAATATCCTGATAAAATCTACCGCCCATGCTGCCGCCTTTTGTTTCGTAAGGCACTGCATCAAACTTATCCTGCCATTGATTGGTGACAGGAAAAACTTTGTGCCACAACTCTTCAGGCGAATGAAAATTTTCTATCAATTCTTCTTTGGCTGAATCCATATCAATATGATATATCTCTCTGCCGTTTGCGGAGTAGGTATCGTCAATTTTTAATTTCTCTGCATAGTCTTTTGCCTGCGCCACTCCTTCACCTACTTGCTGCTCATCACTCTTTGCTTCCACCACGGCGAGTTTGCGACCTTTGTAAGCAAGCACATAATCGGCAATGGTTGCTTTGCCTCTTCCTCCGGTAGCTTTTATTTTTCCGTCAGTAATCTGAAACTCACGATGCACTTTCACTTCGGGGTTGGCTTTGCCATCCCATCCGTTTTCTTTCAGCTTCGGGTCTATCAGTTCCGCTCGTGTTTCTGCTTCGTTCATGTTTTTCTTTTATGCGATGGACGATACCCATCGTTAGCGTATATCGCCTCTTCGTGGCTGATAGTATTATCCATCCTTAGATGCGATGGGCTACACCCATCATTAGCATATGTCGCCACTTCGTGGCTGAGAGTGTTATCTGTCATTAGATGCGATGGGCTACACCCATCGTTAGCATATGTCGCCACTTCGTGGCTTGCCCTGAAAGGGCATAATATTCCAACACAGGGTGCAGCCCTGTGGTAACAGGGTGCAGCCCTGTGGTAAGCACTAACATAGGGTGTAGCCCTATGAAGTGGCATCGCCACGAAACCCAAGCCCTGCAAGGGCGGCATATTAATCCCACACATACTTCTCATCATATTCCACTTCGTATTTTTTTAAGAAGGCGCGGTACTCGTCCTGAAATGTTTTTTTGCTGTGATGTTCTTTCTGATTGGCGATGTAGTTTATTACCGTGTCAATCTCACTTGGGTTTACTGAGAATGCGCCATATCCATCCTGCCAGTAAAAGTTTTTATAATCATCACCTTTTGTCTTTATCCATTTTGATGAATGCGATTTTACTTCTTCTAATAATTTCATCAATGCAATTTTTTTCGAGAGCATGCACAGGATGTGAATGTGGTCGGTGTATCCTCCCACTTTTATTGGCGGACACTCTAAGTTTTTACAGATGCCTCCTAAATAACTATGCAACTCGGCTTCTACCGGCGGATGTATGAGCGGCTCGCGGTGCTTGGTGCTGAATACGATGTGCATGTAGTTTTTTACGAGTGACTGTCCCATGTTTTTCGATGGGCTGCACCCATCTTTATTAGATTACGCCCCTTCAGGGCTTGGTTGTTTGTTTTTTTTATCTCGAATGGCGTTGCCATTCGCTAATGATTTTGCCCCTTCGGGGTTGCGCAACTCTCCGCTAAACGCCTTCTGTAACACACTCTTCTTCAACTCTTCCAAATCGGCTATCTTCTTTTCGTAGATGCTTTCTAATTTTTTTGTTTCGGTTGAGAGGGCATCAAGTTTTTTAACGATGGCTTGTTGCTCTTTTAAGGATTTTGGAAAAGGAATGATTATATTCTTCACTTCACTATCTGTTACAGCAGGATAGCTTGCTCCTTTTTGAAGTTTTTCCATTTGCTTGTTAAATCCATAAGTTAAGAGAAAATAAAAAATAAAATTACTATTAAGAAAGTCCTTTGCTCTTAAAACAAAGTAACCGGTACTACAAATTTGCTCGTTATATTCTTTTGTTATTAAAGCAACCCGGCTGTGCGTTGGTCTAACAGTTGCAAAAATTACATCGTTTGTTCTTATAAGTTTTCTTGCTCGGCTTGGTGCATCTTTACCTTTTAGTACAGTTGCATTTTCAATTTCTTTTGTTTCTTTATTAACGCTCGATACATCAAGATAAATAAATTCTTTATTTGGTTTTTTGGTTGGGTCAGCCGTTTCTGTTTTTTGAAGAACCTCTCCCAATTTTTTCTCCTCCCAACCCTCACCTTTATTTTCAAACACACTTTGCAAGTAACTCTCAAAAAGTTCTTTAGCGTTTTTAAGATTTTGTTCGGCATTGGCTTTTGCCTTGGCTATGGCGGCAAATGCTTCATCTAATATTGATACTATCCGTTGTTGTTCGAGGAGAGGGGGAAGTGGTACAGGATATTTATCTAATAATTCCTTTCTTACCCCATCCTGACCAGCAGCTCGTTTTGAAGAATGTTCTACAAACTCTCTTAGTTTGTCCGTTTTAAGAAATAAGAAGAAATAATCTCTGTTACAAATTTTCTCATTAATAACAGCTTTCATTAAAGCCACATTATACGCACCTTCAATTCCTTTAAATATTCCAAAAATTGGTGGCCCATAACGACCTATCATTATGTCTTCTTTATTACAAAATCTTTTTGCTTTTGCTTTTGGAATGTATGTAACAAACTTATCTGTTCGATAATCTCTGACTTGAACTAGTCTTATGTATCCACTTTTTGGTTCATAGATAAATTCATCTTTTGATGGTTGACTTCCACCAACCAATTCACATACATCAATAAAATTCTTTATTTCCCACCCTTGTTTCATATCAATTCTAAAATAGAATTTAAAATATCTGTGCTCTCTTCATCTAATATTTTCATTTCTTCTAAAATTTCTTCGGGTTGGCGCAGTGCGGCTTCTGCTTTTTTGTTTGGGTTTTTGGCGCCCAAGTCAAAAGTGGTTTGGTCAATGTCTTTAATATTTATTGTCCATGAGTTTTCGCTTTCTCCCTTCGACTGGCTCAGGGTGACAGCTTTTTGTAGTGTTACAAAGTCAGCCAAATCATTTTCATTCAGCGCATTGGTTTTGCCGAGGTTGCGGTCTAAGTTCAGTTGGTAGTACCACACTTTTTTTGTGGCAGTACCTTTTTCAAAAAACAACACCACCGTTTTTACTCCCGCGCCGGTAAAGGTTCCCCCCGGCAAATCAAGCACGGTGTGCAGGTTGCAGGTTTCTAATAACAGTTTGCGCAAACTCACAGAGGCATTATCGGTGTTACTCAAAAAAGTATTTTTAATCACCACGCCTGCCTTGCCTCCTGCTTTCAATATTTTTATAAAGTGCTGCAAAAACAGCGAAGCGGTTTCACCTGTTTTTATCGTAAAGTTCTGCTGTACTTCTGCTCTTTCCTTTCCGCCAAACGGTGGGTTGGCGAGTACCACATCGTAGCGGTCTTTGTCCTGTATGTCGGCGAGGTTTTCACTCAGCGTATTCGTATGAATAATATTGGGCGCTTCCACGCCATGCAATATCATGTTCATGATACCTATAATGTAGGCGAGTGATTTTTTCTCTTTGCCGTAAAAAGTTTTGGTCTGAAGTGTTACAGCATCTTTAGTCGAGAGATTTTTGTTCTGCTTCAGGTATTCAAACGATTCGGTTAAGAAACCGCCGGAGCCGCACGCGCCATCATAAATTTTATTTCCGATTTCAGGTGCCACTACTTTCACAATTGTTTTTATCAGCGGGCGCGGCCTGTAATACTCGCCGCCGTTGCGCCCTGCATTGCCCATGTTCTTTATCTTGTCTTCATACAGATGGCTCATCTCGTGCTTCTCTGCACTCGAATTAAATCGAAGTTCATCCACTAAGTTTATTATCTCGCGCAAATTGTACCCGCTCTGAATTTTATTTTTCAGCTCGCTAAAAATTTCTCCAATCTTATATTCAATCGTGTTAGCATGGTCGGCATCAACTTTAAATTTTTTTAGGTAAGGAAACAGTTTGCCATCTACAAAATCTTTCAGGTCATCACCCGTCAACGCTTTGTGATGGTCGAGCTTGCCTTCTTTTCCTTTCGGAGCTGCCCACACATTCCATTGAAATTCTTTTTTAATAAGCGGCTCATAAGTTTTGCCGGTGAGTTCGGCTTTCGCTTCGCGTTCTTTTTCTAAGTCGGATAAATATTTCAGAAAGATTATCCAGGAGGTTTGCTCTACATAATCCAGTTCGTTGCTGCACCCCGCTTCCTTCCAAAGTATATCATCAATATTTTTAAAAGATTGTTCAAACATATTTTATTGTTTTTTTCTTCTTGACAACAATAACCATAAAATGTGAATTGAAAATGGATAATTGATAATTAAGAATAGTGAAGAGTGAAGAACGAAAAGTGAAGAGTGAGTTGTCAAGTTTTTTATTCTGAAGATTTTATTTCCTGTTTTACTTCATCAATCACTTCGTCAAATAGTTGCTTCCCGGTTTTTAATGCTTCCAAATAACATTCAGCAATATTTCTTTTAACAGGAAAGGTAAAAGTGAACATATTATTTACAGTATCTATGGATAGTTCTTTATAAGGTTTTATACCCAGGGTTTTTGCTTTTTTTATTGCAAGCTTCAATATTAAAAACGGGTTAAGCAATAAATTAAAATGTTGCTGTTGCTTAAACCCCAGCCAGCAATTAATTTTAATTTCATTTTGTTTCCGCGACAAAATCATGCTCTGCAGGTAGGGGCGCGGTTTTGTATCTTCAAAACCATAAAAAAAGTTTTCGGGCAGAACCGTTCCGCTCATATTAAGCAGTTTAGCAAGGTCAGCCCTGACAATTGGCGCATCAAAGCCTTCGGGCAACGGTAATAGTTCCGTAAATGAATTGATCTTTTTTTTTATTTCCATCTGATGATGGTACTGAAGTGTAACAGCTATTGATTTTTCTTTTACTGCTTTATTTTTCACCTGCTTTGCCATACCTTTTTACACTCGGTTTTTTTCTTCACAACAATAATCAAAATAGCTAACACCTTAAATATAAGATGGAGTGTAACAGTCGGCATCGGACTTTAAACAATAACTTTTACATTAAAATGACACCGTGTTGAGCAATTAATTCCCCATCCTGTCGTTACTTAGAAAAAATTCAAGTGTATGAAATACCCCGATGGATTAACGAATCGCGAAATGGAAGTGCTTGGTTATGTAGTTCGCGGGTTCCCAGTAAAAATGATTGCGGCAGCCATGGGCATCAGCCCCAATACCGTAAATACTTATCTGCGCGAAATGCGCTTTAAATCTGATACACACAATATGCGCGAACTGGCTCGCTATGCACGCAAAATAGGTTTTAATGACGATGGCGTTTATCTGGCTATCGCAATATAAACGAACCGCACTGATACACCTTGCGGTCACCTGTTTTAATTAGTTGATTGCTGCTAACATTATTTTGGATTACACGGGTCATTGCGCTGTTGGAATTTTACAAAAGAAAATTTCACCCCGCCATGAGAAATACTTCACCTGTTACACTTTACGCTACACTATTTACTTGTAAAGAAAAGTATTGCAAAAGTAACAGGAGCACTGTAACACTACACCGCATTCCATTCACATACCATTCTATTCAGGTATGGCTATATTCTGAACTATTGGTGTTGTTTTTTATTCCTGTAGCTCATTGCATGGAACAAGTACTGCTGATGATTAAACTGTTTGCACATGACAGGGAACAAGTAGCCCTAAATAAATTACCTGTAACACTTTACATTGAACATTTATCTGAACAACAGTCGCCTGTAACATTTTACCGGAACAAACACACACGGCAATGGTTTGTGCGGCCGCGATCGCCAACCTGTTGAGAATAGTAAAGCGCATTGTTGCTGAATGGTAACGATGCCGATGATGGAATTTCAATTTTTTTAAACTTTTAAAATCAATTTTTTATGCCTACAAAATCAAAAATTCCGGCCGTGGTGTTTACTGCATCAAAGTTTCGCAAGGTCGGCGACTTTATTCTGAACATGAAAACGATAGTGCTAAACATCGGCGCGGCGGTTGGTTACTTCCCTACTCCGAACCCGACACTTGCCTCTGTAACAACCAACATTGGCACCCTGGAAATTGCCGAAACAAAAGTTAAAACCCGTATTGTAGGTGCCGCCGCCGCCCGCGATTTGATTTACGATACCTGTTACAAAGATTTGCTTGCGCTGGTGGCATATGTGCAACTCATTGCCAACGCTTCTGCCGATGCCGCCACAGCTATTGCCATTATTGAATCGGCGGGGTTTAATGTGAAACTGAATGGTGTGCGTGTGAAAGCTCCCATCATTGCTACAAACAGTACCAGTGAGGGTGTTATTTTACTCTCGGCTAAGGCGGTAGGTAAAAAAACAGTGTACATGTGGCAGATGAGCGCCGATGGTGTTGCCTGGAGCGATTTGCCTATTACGCAGATTACTAAAACAGCAGTTAGTGATTTAACAGCGGGTCAGAAAAAATATTTCCGCGTGCGCACCATGAACAAACCCAACGGCACCAGCGACTGGAGTGCAGCAGTGGCGATTTTTGTGGTGTAACGGTGGGAGGAGTGAGCAGTTAGCAGCTAGCAGTTAGCAGCTAGCAGTTAATCATATTCAGAAATCAGTTTGAATCTGTTACATCAGTGTCATCAGTGTTCTATTGTATTTCTGCGGAAAGCAAAAGCAACCTAGCAGCTTGTTACTGACGATTTATGACTACGAACTTTTACCTAATGACTCAAAAAAACAAACTGGAAAGACAGGGCCAATGTTATTCAGGCGACGCTTTAATATAGATTCGGTAATTAATTGATAAAATTCTGAAATGATAAACGGGAGTTATATAGGATTATCTTAACAGTGTTACATTTCCTTTTACTTCTCCGGTAGTAATTACACCATCACTCTCTCCCGAATATTTCGAATAAAAAATATATACACCTATACCACAAGGCGCATCATCTTTCTTTCCATCCCAGTGATCATGAATATCATTAGTTATAAAAATCAATTGCCCCCAGCGGTCGTAAATTTCAAGATGATAACTTGAGATATTAAATCCAATGCCAAAGAAGCCATCATTTATTCCATCTTCATTCGGCGAAAACCCATTTGGGAAATAAAGCAGCACAGGGCATTTCTCTTGCACTAAAAAAGAATCAGTTGCAGAACACCCGACAAAATTTGTAACAGTAAGCGAATAAACTCCCGGCATGTTAACCATGATGGAAGAAAATACAGAGCTATCCTGCCACAGATAATGAGTAAAAGTTCCGGGGGCAATAATTTGAATAGGAGTACCGGGGCACATAAAAGTATCGGGCATCACAAGGTCTGGCGGATTAAAATAACCGAGAATGTTTCCTCCTGCCTGTGCCGTGCAGCCGAAAGCATCTGTAACAGTCACCGAATACAAGCCGGGTACTGTTACAGTTATAGTTTGAGTGGTACTGCCATCATTCCAAACAAAGGCAGTAGCACCTGTTCCTGCATCAAAGGTATGCGAACCGCTTATGCAAATAGAAGTGTCATTTCCTAAATCAGGTTGTGGGGGAATATTCCAATAAATCATCATTGTGTCGGTTCCTGTGCAACCAAGATTATTTGCAACTGTTACATTTACTAATCCTGAATCGTTGGTCGGAAAAGTTTGTGCGGTAGAACCATCGTTCCATAAATATCCAGCGTATCCGTTTCCGGCATCTAAAAGCACAATTTCGTTTTGACAAACTGTTGTATCGTTTCCAAGAGAAAAAATAATAGGAGGAAGCAGTGAGAGTGTAACAGTGTCAATATCGGTGCAGCCACTACCGGTGGTCACTGTTACAGCAAAAACCCCAGTTTGCAAAGCATTGATGTTTTCAGTTGTGCTTCCGTCGTTCCATACATAGGAAGCATAACCCGCACCGGCATCGAGTACTAAAGTTTGTAACGGACACAGCGAAGTATCAGGTCCCAAATCAACAGGTACTAACAATTGCGCAAGCGGGAGATTAAATAAAACCCCTCCGGCATTTCCTGCTGCTGCGCCAAAAGAAGTGTTGTAACAGCTACTTGCCGGATTCTGCACTAAGCCAGGTTGTCCCGCTGCTGCAGTGTAATTTACAGATGCAGGAAGTGTGGCACCACTTATCCAAAGCAATCCACCACCGCCACCGCCACCTGGACCATGACACTGCCCGGTGAAAATATTATTATAGGTGTTTCCACCATCGCCACCATTGGTTGTGATATTAGTAGTACTTAAAAAATTCGGAACAGCCAAAATAATTGAACCTCCTGAGCCACCTCCTCCAGCCGATTCATCATTGGCAACCAAAGTCTGGTTGGGTGCATCGGAGCGAATGAAAAAATTATTTCCATCAATTGCTGATGCCGTGATTAGCACAATTCCGCCTCCATCTGTTCCGGGTGTTACACTTTGTGAGTTATCGCTGAAACCGCCGCCACCGCCGCCACCCATAAATATTTTTAGTCCGGTATTCGAAACAACAGAACCACCAATTCCCTGTATTCCTGTAGTGCCGCAACCGCTGTATTCATTACCACCGATTCCACCTGAACCAAAATTTCCGCCACCTCCGCCACCACAATTTCCGGGGTTGCCACCACCACCACCATTCGCAATTTTTCCCATACCGCCTTCCTGACCTCCAATATATTGCGCGATACTTTCTCCTTTAACTCCTCCTGAACCCAGCCCTAAAAAGAAATTTGTGTTGCTACATCCAAAACCACTCAGGCATGTTGCACCTCCTGTAAATCCATTTCCGCTTACATCTATATCTGCATTAAGTGTAACAGTTCCACTCGCATCAAAAACAAGAACTCCCCCTGTTGTGCCGTTCCAATCCTGTGCAAGCAGAGTGGCTGTTACAGTTGGATTTGTAAATTGAGGAACAGTTATCAACTGGACTAAATCAGCGATGGTGTATTGGCGGCAAAGCGGAGATTGAATGGTAATCGTATTTCCGTTTATGGCTGTAACAATTGCGTATTCGTAATTGCCCGCGTTGTTGTAAGAAAGAATATCGCCATACGAAAGTGTGTTGGTTTGGTTAATCGCTGCACCCTTCATTTGAATGATGAGCACTTTTCCTGTAACTGAAAACCCAACGGATGATGTAACGGAAATATTAACTCCGGTAATGGCTGTTACACTTGTATAGGAATTTATTATTCCGCTGATGTTTTGCGAATAAGAAATAAAGGGTGACACAATAAGGATACTAAGCAGTAGTGTCTTTAATTTTTTTTTGTTCATAACGGGAAGTTAATCGCAATGCTCAAAAATAACTTTTCACCTGTGATTGCAATGATTATTAAAACGGGAATTATCAATAATCTTACTGTTTCGTTCCCTTCCATATTTCCGCTATTCACCGACTGCAATCTGTTTCATACCTAATTGTCCTTGCCGGAAGTTGCGCATACAAATAGGTTTGTCGCATCAAATAAAAAAATCAAATGGAAACAATCAATCATCCCGACTTTGACTCGAACAAAAACCGAATTCCCAATCGTCATAATCCTGCCGGGCGTGTGCTTGCAGGAATAGTCATTGTTGCGGCCGGTGGAGTATTGCTGGCGAAGCAGGCAGGAATTTATTTTCCTGATTGGGTTTTTACCTGGCAGATGTTTTTAATTGTGCTTGGAATTTTTCTCGGATTCAGAAATTTGTTTCGGGGTAGTGGATGGCTCATTCCAATCATTATCGGTAGCGTGATGATGGTTGATGAATTTTATCCTGATGTACAAATGAAACAATATCTATGGCCCATAGTTTTAATTTGTGTGGGACTGTTTATGGTTTTTCGGCCGCGCAATTATCGTCGCGAAAATTGGAAAAAAAGATGGAGACGCGATTACAGTGGATATAATTCAAAAGCTACTGCGTCTGAAGAATTTTTGGATGTCACCTGCGTGTTCAGTGGAATGAAAAGAAATGTAATGACTAAAGATTTTAAAGGGGGTGAAGTGAATTGTGTTTTCGGTGGAACAGAAATTAACCTGAGCAATGCGGATATAAAAGGACCGGTGAGATTAGAAATCAATCAGGTGTTTGGTGGTACGAGTTTAATTATTCCATCGAATTGGGAATTGAGATCAGAGATAAATGCAATTCTTGGAGGAGTTGAAGACAAAAGATCTGTATCACCTTCCATAAAAACTGATCCTGAAAAAATTTTGATTCTCGAAGGCAATTGTGTTTTCGGCGGCATTGATATTAAAAGTTATTAATCGCATTAATAAAACCCTGTTAGTATGAAATGGTTTTTAGCTAAAATAATTTTCAGAATAATTGTAACAGATGAAACAAGGTCGCAGTTCGATATTCAGTTGCGATTGATTCAGGCTGTTACACCTGATGATGCTTTTCATAAAGCAAAAGAAATCGGTTTTGATGAAGAGGAAATTTTTCCATCAACAAACAGAAAAAAAGTGGAATGGAAATTTATTGATGTCGAATCAGTCTATGAATTATCAGAATTGAAATCAGGAACACTGCTTTGCACTAATACGCAGGAAGAACAATCTCCCGAAGCATTTATCAGCGAAGTGAAAAATAAATCTTCTCACCTTCAGGAAATGTTTAAGAATAAATTTGCAACTGCATAAAAATTTCTGAATAACAATCAGAATAAAAGCCGTGGCTGCTAAAAAGAAATCTTATTCAGTAATTATTATTTATTCAATCGCTGCATTGTGCTGGATTGCGCTTCATGCTTATATACTGTATTCATTCGGATTCAATTGGCAGATCGCAGTAGTTGACAGCAAACTGAATAATGTTCTGATTGGAATTGCAGCTTATATCATGTTTAATACGCTCCGGTTTTATCAACCTTCACAAAAAAATCTTGTTTACCTTTTCGAATGGAGTATCATTCTTTCAGTAGCTATCATTTTTATTTTCAGATGGATAATGCGTTGGATATTTATCAGTAACGATGAGTACATGCAGTTTTTGCAACACACCATACTGTTACGATTCGCATTTGTATTGCTGATGGTTTCATGTGTGAACCTGTTGATTTGGTTGTGGTACAATTTTAAAACGCAGAAGAAAAGTGATGCGAGAAAAACAGAAGCAGAAAAACTCGCTCGAGAAGCTGAACTGTTTAATCTTCGCCAGCAATTGCAACCGCATTTTTTATTTAATAGTTTAAATTCAATCAGCGCGCTTGCCGGTTCTCAGCCTGAACAAGCTCGCAAAATGATTCAACAACTATCCGATTTTCTGAGAGGAACTTTGAAAAAGGATGAGCAGCAATTTTCAACTCTTGAAAAAGAACTGTTACATCTTGGTTTATATCTTGAAATAGAAAAAGTGCGTTTCGGTCATCGCCTGAAAACAGAAATTATCACTGACGAACAAACAAATAAAATGCAATTGCCTTCATTACTGTTACAGCCGATTGTTGAGAACGCTATTAAATTCGGATTGTATGATTCAGTTGGTGAAGTGTTAATCCGAATTAAAATTTCTGCAGAAGAAAATTATTTAAAGATTGAAATTCAGAATCCATTTGACACTGTTACAGTTACAGCGCAAAAGGGAACCGGCTTTGGATTGTCATCGGTGCAACGCAGGTTATTCCTTTTGTTTTCGAGAAATGATTTGTTAAAAACAGAATCCATCGAAAACATATTTTCAACCACAATTAAAATTCCGCAATTATGATTCGGTGTTTAATTATTGACGATGAACCACTTGCTCGTTCTCTTGTAAAAGAATATTTGCAATCACATAAAAACATTGAACTGTTACAGGAGTGTGGCGATGGATTTGAAGGATTAAAAGCCATTCAGCAACATCAACCTGATTTAATTTTCTTAGATATTCAAATGCCTAAGATTACAGGATTTGAATTGTTGGAACTGATTGAAGAACCACCTGCAATCATTTTCACAACCGCATTTGATGAATATGCGATGAAAGCATTTGAAGCACATGCAATTGATTATTTGCTCAAACCATTCAGCAAAGAACGATTCGATAAAGCTATAAGCAAATGGATTAGTCAGCATGAAAATTCTTCTTCAAAAAAAGGAGCGGAAGAATTAATGAAAAATTTATCGCCTCAGCATGAAGAGCAGAATAGGGTTGTGGTTAAAACCGGAAATCAAATTCGTATTATACCTGTAACAGAAATCTGTTACATCGAAGCTTGTGATGATTATGTGAAGATTCACACTGCTTCAGAAGTTTTCATGAAAAAGAAGACCATGAGCTTCTTCGAAAATTCTTTAAATGAAAAGGATTTCGTTCGCGCACATAGGTCTTATATCATTCAGCTTTCACAAATCACACGAATTGAACTAATGGAAAAGGAATCGTATTCCGCTCTGCTGAAATCAGGAGTTAAAATCCCACTCAGTAAAACAGGTTATTCAAAAATGAAAGAGGTATTAGGAATTTAGTTAGTACCATTTCATTCACTATTTACAATTACTTTCATAATAACCTTAAATGAATATTTTTGTTGAAGGAAGAAGTGAAGGTTGAAGTTTTTAAATTCAATCTTAGGAACTAAACAAACACGGAATGATTTATTTAGATTTTGAAAAACCGATTGAAGAACTCAACGAGCAGTTGGTTAAACTTCGAAAAATAGGAGAGAGCGGAAAGGTGGATGTTGACTCAGCACTCACCGAACTCGAAGAAAAAATTCATGGCGCAAAAAAGAATATTTATAATTCTTTAACCGGATGGCAGCGTGTTCAATTGAGCCGTCATCCTGAAAGACCCTATACGCTTTTTTATATCAATAAACTTTGCAGTCGTTTTTTAGAATTGCACGGCGACCGGACTTTCGGCGACGACAAAGCAATGATTGGAGGCCTCGGCGAAATTGACGGCCAGTCAGTAATGTTCATTGGTCAGCAGAAAGGTGAGAATACGAAGCAACGCCAATACCGCAATTTTGGAATGGCGAATCCCGAAGGTTATCGCAAAGCCATGCGTATGATGAAGATGGCGGAGAAGTTTAACATTCCAATTGTTACACTCATTGATACTCCCGGGGCTTATCCTGGGCTTGAAGCTGAAGAGCGTGGGCAAGGAGAAGCCATTGCAAGAAATCTTTTTGAGATGACCACTTTAAAAGTTCCTGTTATCTGTATCATCATTGGAGAAGGTGCATCCGGTGGTGCGCTCGGAATTGGTATTGGTGATAAAGTAATGATGCTCGAAAATACCTGGTATTCTGTTATCTCTCCCGAATCGTGCTCATCTATTTTATGGCATAGTTGGGATTATAAAGAACAGGCGGCTGAAGAATTGAAGTTGACCCCTGAACACATGAAAAAATTTAAACTCATTGACGGAATAATTCCCGAACCCATTGGTGGTGCTCATAATAACCCCGATGAGATGGCTGTTACACTTAAAAAGGAAATCAAAAAGTTACTGAACGAATTAGAAATGATGAATCCCGAGGAGCGAATTGAAAAGCGGATTGAAAAATTCTCTTCAATGGGAGTGTTTAACGATTAATATTAATTTGCAGGCAACATGATAAAGCAAATAAAAAAATGGTTTCATTTCTACTTCCTTAAAAAGGAGTTGAAGCATCATAATGCAAACAGGCAATTGCTTAACATCAACGACGCGAAGGAGATTGCAATTATTTTCGATGCGACTGATGTTGACCAGACTGCAATCATTAATCAGTTTGCCGATTCGCTGAAAGCGCTCAAGAAGAAAATTTATCTCTTTGGTTTTTATAATATTCCGAAGCCTGCTATCAATTTTAATTTTCCGTACTTCAATAAAAAAAACCTTAACTGGTATTTAGAACCTCAGGGATTATTGGTTGATGAATTTATCGGACGGAAATTTGACATCCTTATTAATGTGAGTGTGCAGGAAAATATTCCACTCGAATATATTGCTGCATTTTCACAGGCATCATACCGGGTTGGATTATATAATCCTGAAAAGATGTATTGCTATGATCTGATGATTGATTTGAAAGGAAATAAAACCCTGCAGAAATATATTGAGCAGGTGAAACATTACTTACATATTCTTTAAGCTATGCAGAAACTGAGAGGAACTGGTGTTGCGATTGTTACACCTTTTTTTGCAGACAATCGGGTTGATTTCAATGCGCTTGGGAAAATTGTTGACCACATTATAAAGGGCAAGTGCGAATACATTGTTGTACTTGGTACTACAGGCGAATCTGTTACACTGAGTAAAGACGAGAAACAGGAAGTTTTTTCCTTTGTCGTTAACCACGCAAAAAGGAGAATTGGGTTAGTTGCCGGAATAGGAGGGAACAATACGAGCGAAGTGGTAAGTCAGTTGAATAATTTTAATCTGGAAGGATACGATGCTATTCTATCAGTAAGTCCATATTATAACAAGCCATCGCAGGAAGGAATTTATCAGCACTTTATTACACTCGCTGCAAATAGTCCTTTACCGATTATACTTTACAATGTTCCGTCGCGCACCATGAGCAACATGACTGCCGAAACAACTTTGCGATTGGCAAATGATTCAGAAAAAATAATTGGAATTAAGGAAGCATCCGGCAATCTTATTCAGATGATGCACATCGTGCAAAACAGACCAAAGGGATTTTTAGTTATTTCCGGCGACGATCCTGTAACAGTTCCCTGCATTTCATTTGGAATGGATGGAGTGATTAGTGTTGCAGCAAATGCTTTCCCGAAAGAAACTTCAAGAATGGTTCGGGCAGCTTTGGCAGGAAAATTTTCGTTAGCAGAGAAAGATCATTATCACTTATTAGATATTACAGAGTTGATGTTTGTGGAAGGAAATCCTCCCGGAGTAAAAGAAATATTATCACAAATGGAATTATGTGAACCACATGTGCGACTTCCGCTCACTACTGTAACAGATGCATTGAAAGAAAAAATCAGAAAGGAATTGGAAGAGATGAAATAATCACTTTCCTGTTTTAGGAATAGAAATAAAAAGTCCTGTTGAAAATTTTCAACAGGACTTTTTATTTTAGAATAATCTCTTAATGATTAATCAACTTTCACAATTCGTTGCGAAGAAACCACTGTTCCATTCTCACGAACTTCAAGAATATAAATCCCAGGTTGTAAATCTTGTCCGAGTTTAATTTCTCCGTTTACATCCTTCATTTCAATCTTCTTCTGACCAAGCACATTGTAAACTGCAACTGTAGAAACTGAATTCAATTGTACGGTCAATTCAGTATTGAACGGATTCGGATAATATTTGAAAGTGTTTCCTGTTGAAGCAGATTCTTCAAGGCGACAATTAACTGTTACAGTTATGTTGCCTGAAAGTTTAGTACAGCCGGTTGCATTTTTTGTAACTAAGCAGCGATAGTTTCCTGCTGTAGTGGCTACATAAGAAGTGTTTGTTGCACCGGAAATGACTGCACCATTTTTCTTCCATTGGTAAGAAACCCCTGCCTGAATATTCACATTCAGTGTAACACTCTGACCCGCACAAAATGTAGTTGGTCCGTTAGCAGTGATGGTTGCAGTTGGTGTTGCTAATTTTGTAATCACTATTCCATTGCTGGTAGGTGAACCGCAGGTATAAACTACAGTGCAGGTAAATGTTCCGGAAACAGAAGCAGTGTAAGTGATATTAGTTGCACCGGCAATTGTAGTTCCGTTTTTCTTCCACTGATAAGAAGCTCCTGTAGGAGAAACCACTAATACTGCATTCCCTCCGCTACAAAAGGAAGCTGTTCCGCTTTGAATTGAAGCAACCGGAGCTGTTCCATTCTGACCAACTGTAACAGTATAAGTTCCTGAGCATTGGTTCTGATCAAAAACAGTTACACTATAAACACCCGGTGCAAGCGACTGGATGAACGAAGTTGTAGCTCCAGTATTCCATAAGTAGGTGTAAGGTGGAACTCCGGAAGCAGCAGCTGATTCTGCATAACCATTGTTTAAACCACAACTTGCATTTCCGGAAACAGCTGTTACAACAGGGGCATAAGTACCTGTAACAGTTACCGTTGTTGAGTTAGAGCAACCGGAATTGTTACTTACTGTAACAGAATAAGTACCAGCAGGAATATTATTTAAGTCTTGTGTGGTTGCCCCATTTGTCCAGATGTAATTATAATTTCCCGCAGGAGAAACAGAAAGATTTATACTTCCATTAAAACCAGAGCAGGTTGCATTTACATGCGTTTCAGTTAAGGTACCGCTGTTTCCATTGGTTATATTAACCGTAAGTGTAGCGACACAACCAGTGCCTGTTGAGTAAACTGTTACAGTATAGCTTCCGGCAACTAATCCTGTAATATCTTCAGTTGTTGCACCATTGCTCCAGTAATGATTATAATTCCCTGCAGGGCTAATGGTAAGATTAATTGAACCGGTTGCATTTCCACACGAAGCATTTGTGTGTGTTTGTGTGAGTGTGATAGTTGAAATGTTTGTTATTGAAACTCCGAGGAATGCAGTGCAACCATTAGCATCAGTTACAATAACTTCATAAGTGCCGGCAACTAAACCTGTCAGGTCTTGCGTTGTTGCATTATTTGGTGTCCAATGATAAGTATATGTACCAGTGCCACCTGTTACACTTAAATTAATGCTTCCATTTGCATTTCCGCATGAAGAATTAACATGAGTTTCAGTCAGAGCAATTGCAGTTGGTTGAGTTATCACTGCATTGTTAACAGATGAGCAATTGTTAGCATCTGTTACTGTTACAATATAGGTTCCTGCAGCAAGATTATTGATATCCTGAGAATTCGAACCATTATTCCATTGATAAGTATAAGGAGCATTTCCTCCACTTACTGTTAAATCAATACTTCCGTTATTCATTCCATTGCAGGAAACATTCACATGTGTCGAAGTAAGAGTTGGTCCTCCTAAACTTGTGACCGCAACAGTTAATACATTCATACATCCCCCAAAACCAGTAACTGTTACAGCATAATTTCCTGAAGGAATATTTGCTAAATCCTGTGTAGTGGCATTATTACTCCAGTGATAAATAAATACTCCGCTTCCACCTATTATTGAAAGATCAATACTTCCATTTGAATTTCCACATGTAGCATTAGTATGAGTTTGCGTTAATTGAAATGGAGCACCAACATGAATAACAACAGTATCAATACCGGAACATCCATTTGCATTTACACCTGTAACAGAATAAGTAGTATTACCTGTTGGAGTTGCTGTCGGATTTGAAATATTGGGATTACTTAATCCTCCTGAAGGAGACCATGAATAAGTAACTCCACCTGTTGCATTCAATTGAATTGAGGTTCCGCCGCAAACAGTATAGCTTGATGATGTTCCAACAATAGTTGGCGATATATTAACTCCAACAAAAGCATTAGCAGAAGCCGTACAACCCACCGACGAAGTAAACACGACAGTATAGGTAGTTGCACTGGTAGGGCAAGCTGTAACAGTAGCACCTGAAGTTGAATTTAAACCTGCAGATGGCGACCACGCATAAGTTCCTGCAACTGTACCACCATTGGTTAAAGCTGCCGTAAGGTTTGTGCACGAACCTGCACAAACTGAAGATTGAAACGGTGTTACACCGAGCGAAAGAATCTGAGGTGTAACAGTTACAGATTGCGAAATGCCGGTGTTCTGACAACTATTGGTTACAATTACTCTGTACGACATAGTGCTTGTTGCAGCGGTAGTTGTGTAGTTTGCGTTGGTAGCTGAACCAATGTTGGTCCAATTACCGCCGTTGAACTGCGATTGCCATTGATAAGTAAACGGACCACCTCCTGAGGCAGATGAATTCAATTGAGCAGTTCCGCCCGCGCAAATAATAATAGGTAGAGGATTCGTAATTGTAATATTAGGAGTCGGACAATTAACCACAAATGAAGCAATCATCATTGTTGGATGAATTGCACAATGGTAGTTATATGTACCAACTTTATTCGGTACATAAAGAAATGAAGTTGACGAAGAGTTAATGTTATGATTCCATGTTGTTGCCCCTGACGGAATTGTAGTAGAGGTGGTTGTATGTTGCCCGCTTACCCAAACCCATTTTACTGAATCACCGAGATTGATGTTAAAAGTAGAAGGTGTGAAAGAATAATTTTGAACTGTAACAGTTTGTAGAGTCGCAAACGAATTAAAACAAAAGAGCGAAAGTGTGACCAGAAGAAGTAAGTGTTTTTTCATTGTATTGATTTTAGTATGTGGTGCAAATTACAATGAAATATTGTTTCAATGAATGATCCACTGTTACCAGACTATTACGCTTTCACAAATTTGATGCGGCATATAATGAATAGTAATTACTAACGACGCAATTTCTGCATTTATAGAACTATACAATTTTAATATGCTGCTTCCTTTTAACTAAATTTCGAAGCGAAATTTTAAGTTGGATAGTTGAATCTTTAAAAAGTTAAGAACTAAAAAAAATAATAGCAAAATTTTTTTTTTATTTGTTTTAAAATATTTCGATTGCTAATTAAAAATATTGATAAGGAAATAAAATATTCAAAAACTTATTTTCCAAATCTTGATTGTTTAAGATTTTTCGCTTGTTTATTAGTATTTAACAGGCATACAATTTTTTATAGTTTAAAGGAATATAAATTGGAGGGGAATATATTTTTTCCAATAATTCATTTTTTATGTAACGGTGAATTGGGAGTTTCATTTTTTTTTGTTCTAAGTGGGTTTCTAATTACATATATCACTTTAATAGAACAGAATAATACGGGGATGTTTAATATAAAGGCATTTTATATTAGAAGAGCCTTGCGTATTTGGCCACTTTATTTTTTTGTTTTAGTAGTGGGATTTATTCTTATTCCATTTCTTTCAAATTTATACGGATCATCAATGGTAATTTTCTATAACCCCTCTTTATATATGTTATTTCTATCCAATTTCGATTACATTAAACATGCAACAAGTGCTTTTCAATATGATGTTTTATCTATTACCTGGTCAGTGTCAGTAGAAGAACAATTTTATTTTGTTTATGCATTAATGATTTATTTAATCCCCAAGCGATTTTATTTGTTTGTTTTTTTTCTTGTAATTTTAGGAAGTGGGATATTTCGTTTTATTTTTTTTAAAGAACCTGTTATTATTTATTTCCACTCTCTTTCTGTAATGTCAGACCTTGCTGTTGGAGCGTTATCTGCGTGGATGGTAATTAATAAGAAAAGAGTTTTGTTTTTCTTTGAATCGATGCCCAGATTTCAAATTGGAATAATATTGGTTTCAGGTACTACCTATATTTTCCTTTCTGATTATTTAATTCAAGATCAATATTTTGTTTTTTACAATCGCTTATTAATTTCATTATTTTTTGCTTTTGTTATTCTTGAGCAGAACTATTCAAAAAACTCAATTTTTAAATTAAATAGGTTTAAAATTTTTACTGGTTGGGGGAAAATCACATATGGGTTATATTTATTGCACGCCATTGTTATTTTTTTTCTCTCTTATGTTTTTTCAAAATTTATTTTTCATGGAAATTTATTAGCTTCCATTTTGTTTTATTTAATTTCTTTTATTGTTTCTATCTGGGTTTCGAAAATAAGTTACAAATATTTTGAAGGTTATTTTCTTGCTTTTAAAACAAAATTTTAAAAGATAATTAAGCTAAATAGAAATAAGTTTACAGACCAACTAAAATTAGATGAGTGATATTGATCAGAATAAGATAATTGAAAATTATAGCAAGAGGGCTGCATATCATAATGATTTTAATGCTGTACTTTATAATTCTTTAAATCAAAATGATAGGTTTAATGGAATAATACTTGACTATTTAACTCGAAGAGCTCTTATTGATGCATTAAAGCCAGTGAAAAGTGATTTTATATTAGATTTCGGGTGTGGTGTGGGACGAATAACCTTTCCGCTTTCCAAAAAAGTAAAAGAAATTCATGGGGTTGATATATCACCTGATCTTTTACGAATTGCAGAGTTGCAAAAGGTTAGATTTAAAAATAAAAATGTAGAGTTTCATTTATTAGATACAGTTAATCCTGTTTTTCCTGAAGTAATGTTCGATAAAATATTTACGGCAAGTGTTATTTTGCACTTAGGAAGTGAACAAATAAAAAGTAACCTTAAGCTTTTTAATAATCATTTAAAAAATGATGGGAAATTAATTTTACTTGAGTACGCTAAGGAAAAAACCATTAAAAATAATAGTGAATCTATTTTAAGGTCAATTGATGATTTGAAAATAGATTTTTCAAATAATGGTTTCGAATTTCTAAAGGTTAAACCGGTAATTAGAATGCCTTCTTATTCAATTGGTATTTGGAAACGCATTAATAAGGACTGGAAATTTTTATTGCCACTGCTTTATCTGTTAGAAAGAATGACATTGAAACGGAAACCTGAATTTGTTACCTACTATTGGTATATTATTGAATTAAAAAAAAGAGGGTAGGATTTATATATTCTCAGCATGGAACTTATATTGTAATTAATCAAATATTATTTCATTTTTACTTTTTCAAGTTATTGACTTGATATTATTTCTGTTTATATATTTTCGCGACTCAAAGAATTAAAGTGGATGGTTGATTTTGTGGTTAATGTAAGTTGGAACTCGCCTGCTGATTTTAACGAATGGAATGCTCTTGCAGAAACCAATTCGAATTTTTTTCAGTCATCTTATTATGATTCAATTCAAAATTATTTTAAAAACAAACCTGTTTATTTTGAATTGAAACAGAAAGGGAAACTAATTGCGGGAGTAAAACTTTTATTTTGGGAAAGCAATAAGTTGGGATTTTTTACCAGAGCTATTTCAAAATCTCTTTTACAACACGGAGAAATTATTTACGATAGCAATTTAATAGATTCTAGCAGCTTGCAGTTATGTTTAATAGAACTTAAGAACGCAGTTCATAAATTTATTATAGAAAATAGAATTGTGCAGTATACGGTTCAAGGTGTTTACGGACAAGACGAGTTGTTGTTATCAATAAAAGAGAAAATTGTTTTTGAATTTGAATTTAACTCCGGCTTTGTTGATATGGATAATAAATCTGCTGAGCAATTGATTGAGGGGTTTAATCGAAACACCAAACGCAATCTGAAAAAGACAAATGAAAGTCAATTAGTTTTTTCTGAATTGAATGATTCAAAAGTATTTAACGATACAATGGAAATAATATTCAGCCAGCAGTTTCCTCCTAAGCCGCCTCCATATAGAAATTATGTAAATTCTTATTTTACAAACCTAGAGGATAAGAAAGTGTTATCTGTTCACCAGGTAAAGTTTGGAGATAATGTTCTTGCTATTTCTTTATTTGTTAAAAATGGTAAAACAGCTTATTCTCTTTTTGGGGGCAGTATTAAAAATGAGATTGGTGCTGGGCATTATTTATATTATAATTTAATGAAATTGTTTATAAAGGAAGGAATAACAAAATTTTATTTTGGGCAGGTTTCAAGGGAGTTGGACTCAGGAAATAAAAAATTTACACAAGGTATTTCAGGATTTAAAAGAGGGTTTGGAATAACTGAATTAAGATCTTTTAAAAAAATTTTTATTACAAATAAATTCAAATACAGATTATGGAAGATGATGTTAAAAATTCAGGAATTAAAAAACAGGAAGTAACTGATTTTTTTAACCAATCCGCTAACGAGCATAAAAATTACAATGCTGTTCTTGATACTAGCAATTCACCGAATGCTATTCATTCAAATATCTATCGTGATTATTATACAAAGTGTTACATGCTTGAAAGCATACAGCCGCAAAAGGAAGATGAGCTTCTTGATTTCGGGTGTGGTGTTGGACGAATAACTTATTTTTTTTCAAATCGGGTTGGCAGAATTTCAGGGGTTGATTCATCTGAGAAAATGCTTGAGGTGGCTAAAGGAGAATTAAAAAAGGGTAAGAATGTTGATTTTGAATTATTATCTGGAACTGAGCTGATTTATTCATTAGATAGTTTTAATAAGATTTTTTCAAACTGGGTGTTACAGCATATTTCTGATGAAGATATTTTAAAATACCTTGCTGAGTTTAGGCGAATACTTAAACCGAAAGGTAAAATTTATTTGTTTGAGCAAACTATGACTAATACTCAAGCAAGTGGCAAACACATTTATAGAAGGACTGAAGATTATTGTCGGTTAATTGAATCAGTAGGGTTTAAAAAAATTTCAGTGAAACCTGTAATGCGGGTTCCGTCAAGAGGCATGAGCATCTGGAATAAAAAAATATTTCCCGGAAAAATGTTGCTTCCACTTTTGAAATTTATTGATAAAACAACAATGACCCGCAAACCTCAATTTGTAAAATATTATACGACTGCTTTTATTTATCAGAAATAAATTTGAAAAAGAATATTATGGTGTAACAGTTTCAATTTGATTAGCTCACTAATTCAAAAACAGTAATCTCAGGAGAAATACCAACTCTTCCCGGATAAAATAAAAAACCAAGTCCGCGATTGACATATAATTTTTGATTTCCTTTTTCGTATAAACCACTCCATTGTTTGTAAATCCATTGTGCGGGGCTCCACTTCAACCCGGGAATTTCAAAACCGAATTGAAAGCCATGCGTGTGACCACTGAATGTTGCAGCAATGTCCTTGTAATTTTTATTCACCTGAGCATCCCAATGAGTCGGATCATGCGAAAGCAATAATTTCAACTTTGCATCTTCAGCACCAGAATATGCTTTTGCTAAGTTGCCGTATTTGGAGAAACCGCTTAGTGCACTCCAATTTTCAATGCCAATTAAAGCAATATCATTTCCGGGTTCACCTATTCGCACATGTTCGTTCAGTAATAACTTCCATCCTAAATCGTGCTGTAACAGTTTTAATTTTTCTAAGTTTTGTTTTTTTTCTTCAGCAGAATTCCATTGATAATAATCGCCGTAATCATGATTGCCAAGAATGGAATAAACTCCTTGTGGTGCTTTTAATGTGCTGAGTATTTCTTTGAAAGGAAGCGCTTCGGTATATACATCATTCACTAAATCGCCGGTGAAAAAAATCATGTCAGGTTTTTCGTCATTCACCATTTTAATGGCGCGCGCAATTGGTTCTGTGCTTATGAATGAACCAGTATGCAAATCTGAAATCTGAACGATTTTCATTCCTTCAAAAGCAGCAGGAAGATTCGCTAATTTTAATTTGATACGATATACCCTGTAATTAAATCCGGTTTTAACCATTCCATATATGAAATTGAAAAGGAAAAACCCAGATACTACCATTCCCGCCTGTGAAATAAATTTTAAACGCGAGATGCCTTCTTTTTTATCCGAAGAAATTACTGCCTGTGTGAGCCATCGACCGCCACGCAACATATCGTCAGTTAAAAGAAAAATGCTAATGATGAGTTTTGAAAAGAACAGAAGGAATATTGAAGCGAATAAATAAGTTCTGAAGCCGGTGTTCCATGTGTGCCAGTTACTTAATGCTGTAACAGCTATGACTGTTACACTTCCCGCACTCAGCACCCAGAATATTGAATATGAAAATCGCCGCAAGTAAACAGACGCAGACGATGCTAATAACCGAACAGCCTGAAAGCTATAAAGGTCAACAATAAGTATAACTGAAATTAAAATGAGAACAGGAATGGTGCGAGAATGCATGAAAATGGCAAAGATTAACAGGTTGACGAATAAAGCACAGATATATTTTTAGCCCGGATAAATCATTTCAACTTATCTAATTATGAGTTTTAAATTTTGCTTTGATTATTACATTTGAAACCGATGAAAATATTATTTCGAATTCTTTCGCTAACTTTTCTTTTCAATTTATTGGCGACATATTCTTATTCGCAAACACAAAAATTCAGCAAAGCCGATTCGTTGCGCGGCGGATTGCGACCACAGCGAACCTGCTACGATGTTTACTATTATGATTTGTTTGTTCGTGTCAATGTTTTCAAGAAAAATATTGAAGGAACCAACACCATTTATTTTCATACAAAGGAAAATTTTACAGAACTGCAGATTGATTTATTCAGCAGTATGGCGATAAGCAAAATTGTTTTTCGCAATCAGGAATTAAAATACAAACGAATTGCCGATGCCATTTTTATCACCTTCCCCAATGAAATGCAGAAGGGGGATTCCGGAAAATTATTTATCGCTTATAGCGGAACTCCTATCAGTGCAAAAAACCCTCCGTGGGATGGTGGTTTTGTTTGGAAAAAAGATGCGAACGGAAAAGATTGGGTTGGAGTGGCGTGCGAAGGAAAGGGGGCGAGTTTGTGGTGGCCAACAAAAGAATATCTCGGCGACAAGCCCGATAGTATGCGAATGACTTTTAACACGCCAACCGGTTTAACATGCGTGAGCAACGGAAGACTTGTAAAACATTTTGATATTCCTGATCACACCACCAACTGGGTTTGGAAGGTGAGTTATCCGATTAACAATTACAATGTTACATTCAACTTAGCTGATTACGCTTTGGTGACTGATACACTTGTGCGTAGCAACGGTTCTAAACTGTCGCTCGATTATTATGTGTTGAAAGAAAATGAATGGAAAGCAAAGCCACATTTTCAGCAGGTGAAAACGATGCTTGCATGTTACGAAAAATATTTCGGCCAATATCCTTTCGATCGTGATGGATATAAATTAGTAGAGAGTTTTTATTGGGGAATGGAACATCAAACAGCCATAGCTTACGGTAATAATTATGAAAATAACAAGTGGGGTTTCGATTACATTATCATTCATGAAACAGCGCACGAATGGTGGGGCAACAATGTGAGTTGCGAAGATTTAGCCGACATGTGGATTCATGAATCCTTTGCCACCTATTCCGAAGCATTGTATGAAGAATGCACTCGCGGTTATGATACTTCTGTTACTTATTTAGTAAATCAAAAATGGAATATTGAGGACAAGCAACCCATCATAGGGCCTTATGGTGTAAACTATGAACATGGCGACAACGATCAGTATTACAAAGGCGCATGGATGTTACACACTTTTCGCAATGCACTTGCAAACGACGATTTATTCTTTTCCATTTTAATCGGGTTGCAAAAACAATTTGGATTGAAAAATACCAACACCGATAAAATTATTTTTTACATCAATCAAAAAACAGGAATGGATTATACTTGGTTCTTTAATCAATACCTGCATTATGCTTCCCCTCCGGTTTTTACTTATAGTTTCAAACCGAAGGGAAAAAATTTAGAACTGTATTATAAATGGAATGCTGATGTACAGGATTTCCATTTGCCAATTAAGGTTGTTGCGAGTGTTACAGGTGAATATGCTGACAGAAAAGTAAATTACATTCGGATATTTCCGACAACAGGTTGGCAGAAGGTGATGATTAATGGATTAAATAAAAAAAATTTCGCAGTTGATTTGAATGAATTTTATGTGAAGACTGAATACATTAAAAAATTAGAAGGAATAAAACTTTAAATCCGAAACTATAAACCTGAACTTTGAACCAGACTAAAAGCAACCGAAGTCTTTACATTGTCATTTTGCTTTTTGCAAATTTTCTTCCGCTGTATTTATATTCTCAGGGATACTGGACTGTTTTTATTTTTTTTTATCTCTACTGGTTCGAAACATTGATACTTTCTTTTTTCAGTTCGCTCAAAATAATTTTTGCAACAGGTCATGATGTTGGTGAAATAATTCCATCGCAATGGAAAAGAATAATGAGTGCCATAAAATTTTTTATTGCACGAACATTTCTTTTACTTTTTTATTTGCTGTTTCTTGTTGCGTTCATTGGATTTTCGCAAGCAGATAAAAATGATTCAATGAAAATGTTTACGGCAGTTTTCTTTCGCGATTTCAATTTCAATATTGCGGTAACAGGATTCATTCTGAGTCATGGTTTCGATTTTATTTTTAATTATTTACTCTCGAATGAAAATCAATACAAAAAATATAATGCCTTCTCGCTGTTTTTCGATGCAAGGATAATTGTGATACATGTTTCAATTGTGTTGAGTGCATTTGCATTGCAGTTTTCTCCCGGTTCAACTATTAGTGGCCATGCAGTAGGTTCCTATCTCGCTCTTTTCATTTTTGTTTCTTTGAAAACACTTGTCGATATTTTTCATTTACCGTCAAAAAATAACTCCCGGTTAGAAATGCATATTCACAATAGATATTAATTGGCAAAAAGAAATTCAGTAATCTTGATTTTTTAAAAAACATAATAACCTTTTATACAATGGACGAAAGCACCCTCAGAATAACCTACTCAGTTTTCTTTTTTCTTTTCATAATTGTTTCATCCGCTTACAGAATCAGAGCGACAAAGGCCGGAGGTGATTCGCTTGATGTGAAAAAGGAAGGAATGGGTGTTGCAATTCCATTGCGAATTGCTGGAAGTGGTCTCACATTCGGTAGTTTAATTTTTATTTTTTTTCCTGAATGGATTTCGTTTGCCGATTGGCGCGAATATTCATGGTTCTATTTAACCGGAGTAATTCTTTGTGCTGTGTCATTGCCATTTGTGATATGGACTTTTCAATCTCTTGGAAAAAATATTACCGAAACTGTAGAAGCCCGAAAAGCAAGTCAGTTAGTTACAACAGGCATTTACAAATATCTCCGTCACCCGATTTACACCACCACATTTTTTTTCAACTGCGGTCTATTTTTTATTTCTGCAAATCTGTTGATTGGTGCGTTGACTGTTACACTATTTGTGATGCTGATTATCCGAACCACATCAGAAGAGAAAATACTGATTGAAAAATTCGGCGATAATTATCGTGATTACATGAGAAAAGTTGGCGGACATTTCCCCAGACCATTTTAGATTTAGGAGTTTAGATTTTAGAATTAATAATTTAACAGAGACAATTAACTTTTCACTTTTAATTTTTCACTTTTATGAAGGCATACATTTTTCCGGGTCAGGGAGCCCAATTTGTCGGAATGGGAAAAGATCTGTACGACAATAATTCAACGGCAAAGGATTATTTTGAGAAGGCAAATGAAATTCTTGGGTTTCGAATTACCGATTTAATGTTCAGTGGAACTGAAGAGGATTTGAAGCAAACAAAGGTTACTCAACCTGCCATTTTTCTTCATTCGGTAATCAGAGCTGTTACACTTGGCGAAAGTTTTATGCCCGATATGGTAGCAGGACATTCACTTGGGGAATTTTCTGCTTTGGTGGCGAATAAGGCATTGACTTTTGAAGATGGGCTGCTGTTAGTTTCCAAGCGCGCGATCGCTATGCAGAAAGCGTGCGAATTAAATCCTTCCACAATGGCAGCAGTTTTAGGATTGGATGATGCAAAGGTGGAAGAGATTTGTGCAAGTGTAACAGACCACATTGTTGTTCCTGCAAATTATAATTGTCCGGGACAGTTAGTTATAAGCGGTTCAATAGAAGGTGTGACAATTGCTTGTGAAAAATTAAAGGCGGCTGGAGCTAAGCGCGCATTGATGTTACAGGTTGGAGGAGCATTTCACTCACCACTTATGGAACCGGCAAAAAAGGAATTAGAAGATGCAATTAATTCCACCCATTTTTCGAATCCTATTTGCGCCGTATATCAGAATGTAAATGCAAAAGCCGTTACAAACCCAGAAGAAATAAAAACGAATTTAATTTCTCAATTAACAGCACCTGTTCGCTGGACCCAGATTGTTCAGAACATGATTGCTGACGGCGGAACTGAATTTTATGAGTGTGGTCCAGGCAATGTTTTACAAGGATTAGTAAAGAAAATAAATCGTGATGCTGTAACGCAAACTGCTTAAATCAAATCACTTAAACTAAAGTGGAAAGAAAATTTTATTAAAGGTTTGTTTCTTCGGTATTTCTTTCCTTCATTTGTTTCCAATCAAAAAAACTTTCTAACCAAAAATTCTTTACACATGAACATTAAAAGCTTAATTCTCGCGGGCACTTTTGCGGTTGCAGGTTTTGCAGCAAATGCAGGCAACGCATCTCTTTTCAGTTACGATAAGGGTGCTGTTAACAACAAAATGAACAGTGTAGTTGCTGTTGAAAATTTTGTGAATCAGAACGATGGTGTAACCATCAGTACAATGAACGCAGAAGGTCAGAAATTGGCTGCTACTGCAAACCTTTCTGAAGAAACCAGCATCAGTAGTTCATTACTTGATGGACCTGCTGGTATTCCTTCTTTCTTATGGGGATGCGTACTTTCAGCTTTGGGAGTATTAGTAGTTTATTTAGTAACACAAGATGGCGATGAAACCAAAAAAGCACTTTATGGTTGCTTAGTTGGAGCAGCTGTATATGTGTTGTGGATTATTTTTGAAATTGTAATTTTCGGAGGCAGTTTCTATTAGTAGTTTGAAGTGCAATTAAGAATTTTATTAATTTTTTTTATACTGTTGTCCAAGCCAATGCTTGGACAACAGTATTTTAGGGTGAAGGCAGACTTCTCTATAAAGGAAACATTGGCAGATGGAAAGTCATCGCTCACAATGGGAACTATCTACTTTGATAAAACAGCCAAGCGATTAGTATATCAGATTAAGTTTCCTGAAAAGGAAACGATGGTGCTCACTGATTCAACCCTTTACCGAGTAAAAGATGGAGTGATTATAGAAAAAAAACCTGCTTTCAATATTTTAAATTTTTCTATTTACAATCTTGCGTTATCTGCTAAAATGTCAAATTACGGGTTGGAAAATAGTGGTACTTTCAAATTAACAAATGTTGAAAAGGAAGACAGTTTAATTATTTCAACCTGGAGCCCTACAAATGAAAAATTAAAAGAACTAACGGGTAATGTTTTAATCTCACAAAAAAGCAAACAACTTTTTGGATTAGTCTTTTTTGATAAGAATGAGAAAATTTTATCTAAACAATTCTTTGAAGAATATAAAAATAGCAAGGGGCTTGACTTTCCTGGGCAGATTACCCAGATCAATTATATCGATGGAAAAGAATTTTATAAAATCACCACCTTTAAAAATGTGGTGGTAAACGACCTGAATGAATACAACATTTACAATTTTACTTTTCCTGCTCAGTAGCAATTTTTGTTTTTCGCAACATGCAGGAGTGAATGTTGATTTTAATCAGTTGTCATCTGCAATGGATCCTGGAGTTCATCATCACCGCTACAATTACAAAGGGGTGAACAGTGGAACAGATTTTTTATTTACCTCGTTTTTTATTTTTTATAAGAGCTTTATTTCATCGCAGGATGGTAACTCCTGCACCTTTACTCCCTCGTGTTCTGAATACATGATTCAATCTATTCGCAAGAAAGGTTTAATTATAGGAGCAATGGCAGGGTTCGACAGATTGTTAAGGTGTAACGGTCTAAGTCCAGAAAAATATAAATACGACCAGAACAAACAAGTTTTTATTGATCCGGTGAATTGATGAAGAAGATATTTTTTTTCATTGTAGCCTTTTCACTTTTCACTTTTCACTTTTGTCGTGCACAGAACCTTTTTGATATACAGCACACAAAATCTTTTGCTGATTACTTGTATCAATCTGGTCAATTCAAATTAGCTGCAGAGGAATATGAGAGATGGTTGTTTTTTGAACCGGAAAGCGATTCAGCATCATTGCTATTAATGAAATCGTACCGTAAAGGAGGTATGTATCAGCAAGGGATTGCGAAAACCAAACTGATTTTTCCGGATTATGAAAAAATGAATTCCTCAATAGCAAAGGAATATTCAATTCTTCTTTTACTGAATAGAAATTTTTTACAGGCCGATTCATTTCTAAAATCAGAAACTTCATTTTCCGCTTCAGACCGCGATTATTTATTGATGAATGAAAATCTTATGCGGAAAAACTGGAAGAGTGCAGAACAGATTTATTTAACAAATAATTATTCTGACACAAGAGCATTTGCTCCTTACTCCGTTGTGTTTAAAGAGTATAAAGAGTTGCCACATCGTTCTGCGGCATTGGCAATGTCCATGTCAACGATTATTCCAGGCACCGGAAAGTTTTATACTGGTGATTGGAAGGACGCGATTTTCTCATTGGTACTAATTGGTGCATCGGGCATTCAGGCGTATCGAGGATTTAATGAAAAAGGAGTAAAGAGCGCTTATGGATGGATATTCGGGGGCTTCGGCGCCGGGCTTTATCTTGGAAATATTTACGGCTCGTTTAAGTCGGCAAAGGATTTTAATCACAAACACGAAAATGAATTGCTTAAAAAGGCGACTGACTTATTCAGCATTAATCTTTAGTCTGTTGTTGAGTGTAACAGTTCAGGCGCAGGATGTTTCTGCCGTATTTGATCTGGCCACTCAAATGAAGAACGAAGGAAATTATGAAGGAGCAATAAAACTATTTCAGCGTGTAAATTATTTTGGTAACGGATTCAAAAACACTGAATGCTTGCTGAACACTGCTGATGTTTATTTTATGATGAATGATTATGATAGAGCGAATGAATATTATGAATATGCTTATCATTCCACTTCAAATGATAGTTTGCAAAATCTTATTTCGCTAAGTAAATCAGCGATTTTTATTTACCAGAAAAAATATCTCGAAGCATTACAGGAATTATTCAGTGTAACGGATGATGCATTAATCAACAGCACAAAAAATATTTATCTCGCAACGGCTTATTACGGATTGAACAAATTTGAAGAATGTAAATCGGTGTTATTTGAAATGGAAAGTGATTCCATAACTAAAAGTCAATTGACAAAACTCATTTCAAAAGCAGAGAAAGTTCAAAAGCGCAATCCGAATACTTCGAAGGTTTTGTCAATGATAATTCCGGGACTTGGACAATTTTATGTAGGTGATGTTCGCGATGGAATTAATTCGTTGCTTATTACAAGTGCATTTATGTACCTCGCTCTGAATACCGCTTTGCAATATTCTTTTCTTGAGGCAACCTCAGTTCTGCCTTGGTTCAGCAGATATTATATGGGAGGATATAATCATGCAAAAGTTATTGCAGTAAACAGAATCGAAGAAAAACAGTATTCTATTTATCTGCAGATTCTGAAAATTATTCAGCACGACTGAAAATTATTTTACGGCTTCCAAGGCGCAATTCAAATCTTCAATAATATCCTCTACATTTTCAATTCCAACTGATAGGCGAATCAAGCCGTCAGTTATCCCAAATTTTAATCTTTCCTCGCGTGGTACGGGAAGATGACTCATACTTGCGGGATGCTGAATAATAGTATCAGCAGTTCCAAGCGATACTGCAAGTGTGCAGAAAGAAATGTTGTTCATTAACTCCAATCCCGCGTTCAGTCCGCCTTTCAAATCGAAACTCATCATGCCGGTGAAATTGCGCATCTGTTTTTTTGCCAATGCATAATCGGGATGAGAAGTCAATCCGCAATAATTTACCTGTGAAACTTTGGAATGAGATTGTAAAAACTGAGCAACCTTCATTGCATTACTGCAATGCCGTTCCATTCTTAACTCCAATGTTTTCATCCCTTGAACAAGCGACCATGAATCAAAAGGGTTTCCGTTTGCGCCAACAAGCTTTAAAATTTTCTGAATATTTTTATTCATGAAGTTTTTATCACTTCCAACTAATACACCGCCAATAGCTGTTCCATGCCCATTCAGGAATTTTGTGGTAGAGTGTAACACAAAATCAACATCGTACTGAAACGGTTGCTGCAAATAAGGAGTTGCAAACGAATTATCTACGGCGCTGTAACAGTTATATTTTTTTGCAAGCGCGCTCAATGCTTCAATGTCGTAACAATCAAGCGTAGGATTCGCAGGTGTTTCGATATAAATCATTTTGATTGAAGTGTCTTTTTTCAAAGCATCTTCTACCATCGAAAGATTTTTTAATTCAGTAATTACAGGAACAATATTCAGGGGTTGAAGAACCTGATGTAACAGTTCATTGGTTCCGCCATACAAAGTGCCTTGCGCAATTACTTTCTCTCCGGGCTTTAAACAACTAAGGAACAAAGCAGAGATGGCACCCATACCACTGCTGAAAACTTTTGCAGTCAATTCGAGTTGTTCGCCGTTTTTATTTTTCAGATTCCAGGCTTCGAGTGCAGCTATTTTTTTCTCGGCCATTTCAACTGTCGGGTTGTGCCATCGGCTGTAGATGTAACCTTGTTTTTCTCCTTTAAAAATCTGCATCAGTTCCGCGGCATCATCATACGAGTAAGTGGAAGTAGGATAAATGGCTTCGGTGTGTGTATTCACCGCCTTATGCAAATCAACCTGTGAATGCACGCAAGTGCTTCCGAAACCTTTATACATTTTTTTTGTTCTGTCTTTCATGGTAACCGATGTTTGTTCGCTGCAAATGTGCAGAATTTTTTTAGTCGGATTCTTTAACCTTAATTTTACTCAATTATTTTCCTATGGCACTGAATAAATACATCCAGCTTTACACTTCATACAATGTGTGGGCGAATATGCAACTCGGAAGCATTGCGTTAGCATTGGATGGTAACGCATTTGACGCTGAGGTAAACAGCAGTTTTAAATCAATCCGAAAAACTTTTCTTCACATCTGGGATGCTGAGTATATCTGGCTCTCAAGAATTCAGGAGGTGCAGTTGAAAGAAGTACCAAGTAAATTTTTTAATGGGTCAAAAGATGGATTGATAAAACAAATGCTCGATACAAGTTCTGCATTTGATGAGATGGGCGAATGCCAGGATATTCTTAGTCTTGAAAAAGTTGTTGAATACAAGATGATGAATGGCGACAATGGAAGAAGTAAAATATTTGAAGCAATTCTTCACTGCATGAATCACAGCACTTATCATCGCGGACAATTAGTGACTTTGTTTCGTCAGGCAGGTGTAACAGAAATTCCTTCGACCGATTTAATAAAGTTTACAAGACTTGAATATAAAACAAAAATGACTTCGTAAAATAATTTTATGGCATCAATTTTTGATCAGGCGAAAGAAGCAATGGGAAAAATTGCAGACAGTGTGAATGACTTTATTCAAATGGATAAAGGTGAAGTGATAAATGAATTTAAGAATGCGACAAAGGAAAAAGCGAATTCTATTTTGGAAGAAATCACAGACTTAAGTGAACACATGACAAAATCAGGATTTGAATTGATTGAAATAAATACTTCGCTTGGGTTGCCACCAACTTTCAGTTTGACTTATCATTTTCTGAATGAAGTTTCGGATGAGGATAGAGAAAATATTCTCGAAGAAAACAAAGACAAGAAAATCACAACAGTTATTCTGAAAACATTATTTAAGTCAACCGCATTTTCTCAATCATTAAAACTCAAATCTTTTAAATTGAATGAAGTAAGTATTCAGTTGGGTTTATTGCCCGATGTGGGTTTGAAGTTTAAAAAGGGTGAATAGTCAATTTATTTTGCAAGGGTATTCAAACATTTATACTGAACTTTAATTTTATCAATCTCAAAATCTTTATAAGAACTAAATCCATTTACTTTAATTTCTTTTTTCTCATTGGGAAATAAATTGAAATAATTATCAGAGGGGATAATTCCCAACTCGTTTTCTTCAGGTGACATTGTTGCACTTATGTAGAAATTCAGAACCGGTTTCTTACATGAAACAGTAAATGCCACAGGTAAACCGCTATTGTTTTTAGTTGTTTTAAAGTTCACTTCCGGCTTCTGAAGTTTCAGGTTTTTTGGTGAAGCGAAAAAGTAATCAGCATTTGAAAGTATCTTATCTCCATATAACAGTTTTCCGTGCAATACAATTTCGGATGAGTCATATTTTTTCAGAATGGAATCTATAGCCAGTTGAAAATATATTTTACTCGACTGCGCGTCAATCGCTAAATCCATATTTTTTTTCCATAAAAGTTTTCCGGAAAAACTCCAGAGTTCGAGTTGCAATTGAGTGGTTGTGTTTTTCAGTGAATCAGAAATTATCCAGCACTCAATCTGATTTTTATTTTTCGTAAGCGAAAGGAGATAAGTATTGTAGAGCCGATTCAATTGATAATAAAATGCTTTCGGTTGCCCTGAGAAATCAATGCAACTCCAGGAAATTGCAGGCCAGCAATCGTTCAATTGCCAGAACATTGTCCCCATGCAATAGGGCATCGCTCGGCGATGCGCTTCAATTGCAGTTGACATTCCCTTTGCCTGTAACAGTTGAGAGAGATAGACATAATCATCAAAAATTAATGTGGTATCAAAATCCAGTTTCAAATAAGTTTGAATGGTTTCAAAACCTGTTGCATGTTTCTGATGAACTTTTAAGGCAGGAGAGTAGAGATATAATTCTTCAGGTTTCAAATAGCTTTGCAAACAATACAACGATGGAAAGGATTGAAAACCATATTCACTCGCAAACCTTCCAGTGTGATTGATGTACGAATCGAATGGTTCCATTCCCCACCAAACTCCCCAGTAATGCGAATCACCTGAAAGTAAACTTTCTTTATGTCCCCAGCCGATGGATGGAGAGGAAGACCAGTAGGAAGTTTTTTGGTCTGCAGCTTTCAGGAAAAGCGGAAGTTTCGAATCAAAAAGATTCCGGTATTCACTCCAGATTTTTGCGGAATCATTGAAGCTGTATTTAAATTGTCTTTGCCAATCCCAGTTGAACCAGCCTTCTTTAATTTCATTATTGCCACACCACAATGCAAGCGACGGATGATTACGAATGCGCAAAACATTTTCAATAATTTCTTTTCCGGTTGTATTGCTAAAAGCGGTATCTCCAGGATACATGGCGCATGCAAACATGAAATCCTGCCAAACCATAATTCCATTTTCGTCGCACAAATTGTAAAAATCATCATCAGGATAAAAACCACCTCCCCACACGCGAAGCATGTTCATGTGCGCGTCTTTTGCCAATGAAATCAAACGCTGATTTTTTTCTCTTGTCACGCTCATATTCATTGTTGCATCAGGCGGAACATAATTCGCGCCCTTCACAAATACTCGTTCTCCGTTTAACAAAAAATAAAATGTAGAACCAATGCTATCGTATTGTTGAATGAGTTTAATTGTTCGCGCTCCGTAATTTTTTACATCAGTAAATAAATTTTGTGTTCCGTCGCCGGAATTTAAAATGAATTTCAGATGATAGAGGTAGGGTTCGCCATAACCGTTACACCACCAAAGTCGCGGATTTTTTATTTTGAAATGGATGGTGGTTTCCCCATTCCGACTCAAATAAAAAACGGTGTCGATTAATTCAATATGATTTGCGGTGTCAATGATTTGTAATCCGGTGTAACGGTTCGGATAACTTTCGTTCCAAAAATTTCCTTCCGCCTTATAATTCAAAATCGCGTCAATAATCGCGAATGAATCCGTCAATGTTCGCTGATTCAATTGAACATCAGTCATTCTGAAATCATCAAACCATTCTTCACCCCAATAAATTAATTCAACCCGTTTCCATACTCCACACGAAATTAGCTTCGGTGCGAAATCCCAACCGAAACCAAAAGCCGCTTTGCGATGAAAAGAATATTCCTGCCCCGGTAATTCATAGGGAAGCTGAGCGGATTTTTGTTTTACAATTTCAGATGGTGGCGTGAATTCAAATAGCAATTGATTTTCACCTTTTTTCAACTGAGTTTTTACATCCACTTCATAAGACCGAAACATATTATCCGATTCAAGAATTTTATTTCCATTCAGCCAAACAGTACAATAAGTATCTAAACCATTGAAACGAATAACGATGTGTTTCTTTTTCAGAATTTTTTCTGTTAAGGAAAAAGTATTCCGGTACTTCCATTTCCGGTCACTCACCCATTTAAATGAATCAGGATTTTCGTTGAGAAAATTATTTGGAATTATTTTATTTGCTTGTAAGTCGCAATAAATTGAATGCTGATAGCTCGTGCTCAGCCAAACTGAATCTGTTGAAGATTTTTGAAATAGAAATTCCCACTTCGTATTTATATCACCAAGAAATAACGATGAATCTTGTGCTTCTGAAATAAGTCCACTTAATAAAAAGAACAGAGTGAATAAATGTTTTTTCATTGAGCAAAAGCTTGTCTGGCTAATTGAACTAATTGTGTTGCTCTTATTAAATCAGTTTGCGGAGTTGTTTGTCGGCACTCTCTGTTGTCGTAAGCTCTTAGAATTGCTACAGCGGAGAAATGAATTTCTTTTATCCCGGTTTCAAGAATGAGCTCCTGAATATGATTTTCGTCCACACCACCACCAGACATAATACTTAGTCCGATGCCTGCCTCTCTTACTAAATCACTGATTAATTTTCTTCCGTTATACGCAATGGCACTTCCTCCTGAAGTAAGAACCCGTTTGCATCCGATTGCTTTTAAAATCTGAATAGTCATTTGTGGATCATTGACCACATCAAAGGCGCGATGAAAAGTAAAATCGAGCGGAGTTGCTGCTTTCAGTAGCATTTGTGTCTTCTCACGATTGATGTCTGCATTTTCCGTGAGCACTCCGCTTACAATCCCTTTCACGCCACTTTGTTTGCACCATTCAATATCGCGAATCATCACTTTAAGTTCTTCGTCGGTGTAACAGTAATCACCTCCACGCGGACGAATCAATACATAAACCGGAATCTTTAACTGGCTGATAGTTTCTTCAATCAATCCAAGAGAGGGCGTCATGCCGCCTTCTGTTAATCCGCTGCACAATTCAATTCTATCAGCACCTGCTGCCTGCGCATTTAATGCAGATTGAATAGAGTTGCAGCAAATTTCTATAGTTCCGTTTTGCATTGGAGAAAAGTAGTAAGTTGTTCTGAAAATAAATTTTCTAAATAGAAATTATTGTTTGGGGTTTTTAAAACAAAAAACCCTCTCCGAAATTTTCGAAGAGGGTTTGTAATTAAATTTTATTTAAAAAATTATTTTGCTTCTGCTGCTTCAGCAGTGAACATAATTTTTGTTGAATCTTTTGCAGTTGATAAAGTCATGTCAGACGCTGTTAAAGCATCAACATTAAGTGTATCAGTTTTACCTTTTGAATCGGTAGTCATTAACGATTTACCGTCTTCAGTTAAAGTGTAAGTTCCTTCATCTTCAGTTCCGCTCATGTTTTGCTTGTATTTACCATCTTTTGTAAATTCAATCCAACCTTCAGACTTCATTTTATCCATCATAGATGTCATCATATTCTTTTGTGATTCCATCATTTCTTTTGAACTTTTGAATTCTTTCATTTTAGTTGTGTCAGTACAGTTTTTCATGCTGTCGTCCATAGCCATGCAACGGCCTTCATTTTCTTTCATCATGCGATCCATCATTGGACTCTGCATTTCAGAAAATTTCCATTTGTGAACGATTTGGTCTTTGTTACCCCCTGAACACGCAGCGAGGAAAGAGATAGTAGCTACTATAGCTACGATGAACATTGAGTTCTTTTTCATTTGTAATTGTTGTTAGTTTTTTTGATTTTAAG
>JBBQJW010000014.1:0-93456 GCA_038326325.1 Chitinophagales bacterium
CTGAAATTTGTTCAGGAACTTGAAAAATCAATTACCAGAGACATTGTTATTATGACTGGAGGAGACCCCGTTATATTTGACAATCTCTTCGCTAAACCACCTGATTAATTTCTTCCGAACAGTTGTGGTCAGGAGACCAACAATGGCGGAGAAGCAGGACGCAACTGACCAATTAAACACCCAAAGATTTTTATACTTTTGTGTAATGCTACACAAAACAAAAATGCGATTTCTGTTATTTACCATTATCACTTCAACATTACTTTTAGTTGGGTGTAAGAAAAAAATCACATTCGCTACTGTGTCAACCGCGTTTCCTGTAGAATCAAACATAAATACCACAAGTGCAATATTAGAAGGTTCCATAACGAAGGATGGAAACAGTACTGTAACAGAAAGAGGTATTGTTGTTGGCACATCATCAGCTCCTTCAATTTCATCAGTTTCGAATATGATATTTACAAATGGTTCAGGGTTGGGAGATTTTTCAGTATCCGCAACAGGTCTTTCTCCCGGAACAACTTATCATTTTCGTGCTTACGCAACCAATAGCGTTGGTACTTCTTACGGAGAGGAAAGATCTTTTCTTACAGTTGCGTCACCTGAAATTTTCTGCGGTGACTCCATCACAATAGATTGCCTCAATACAAATTGGGCTGTACAAAAACCTTCAACAGCTTCTTATAGTATTTTACCTAATTATTATTTAGGTAAAAATTGTCTTTTACTTGTTAATTCGCATGGCAGCACTCAAGTAAATCCTCCTTCAATACAATTTAATTCAGTTATTAATAATATAAAAAGGACTACTTCATATCGTATAAGTTGTGATGTTAAAATCAAAGGTTATCCTGATTTCGCAAATAATCCAAGTTTTGCATTTTATGCTTTTACCAGTTCAAATTGGTACGGACAACATTACTTTAATTCTTCACCTGGTGCATATGAAATAAGTGATTGGTCTAACCACAGCTATATATTTATTAGTGGGGAAGAAACAAGTCTTCAATTTCAGCTTTATTCGTTATACGATAGCACTTGGATTTCAAATTTAGCTATTACAGAATTATAGTTCCGATTTCTAAGTTACATAAAGTAAATTTCGTTCAAGCAGTGTTCCCCAACAGCAACCCTGCGTTTTATTTTCTTTATTTTTTCCTCAATAACTCAATTTATCCAAAACTAAACCCGAACAACCACCTGAAAAACTAAAACTACCTGCTGATAAACCAGAACAACCGCCTGAAAAACTCGAACAGCCAATTGAAAAAACAGAACCGTCAGTTGCCAAACACATACTGTCAGTTGCTAAACCCAAACACATAACTGAAAAACTCGAACAAGCACCTGCGAAACTTCCCTCTCCTTTGGAGACGGGCACCGAAGCTGGAGGAGCTGTTTAAACAATCTTCACCAACTTCTTAAACTGAATTTTGCTTACTTGCTTAAACTCAGCAGAACTAAAACCAAAAGCAGAGCGCACTTCATTTTTTGCTGCTTGGCAAACATCATTCAATCCTGTTACTGGAGTGTACAAAGCTTTTTGTCTCAGCAGGGTTACCCAACGGGAACCCTGCGTTTTATTTTTATAGGGTGCCAAATTTTTTTGTTCAAGCAGACCTACCCAACAGCAACCCTGCGTTTTATTTTCTTTATTTTTTTATCAATAACTCAATTTATCTCAAACTAAACACGAACAACCACCTGAAAAACTCAAACAACCACAAGCGCATTTCGGGCGAGTGAAAATAATTTTATTTTCAAACTTCCAAACAAAAAATCTCTTCGTTATAAAAATCAGAACAACAGCTTATAGCAAAACTTCTCCCTGCTCTCCTCTTTATATTAATAAACGAACCCAAAAATAAATTCTCAATACCTCTCAATCCCTCAGTGTTAAAAATCCACTTTTTCATTTTCAATTTATCTGAACTTTCTTCGCACTTTATTCATTGAAATAAACTAAATCAGAACAGCCCACGATAAATGAAAATACTTTCCGCTTATTTAAAAAATTATTATCCATTAGTCATTCTCGCTTTAGTGCTCGCAGCCATCAACCAATCATTCAGTATGATGGATCCTTTTATTCTCGGAAAAATAATTGACAACTATGCATTGAAGTTCGCAACATTCAGCAACGAACAATTTTTTAAAGGAGTTGGGTTACTGCTTTTAGCAAGCATGGGTGTGGCAATGGTATCACGCATCGCAAAAAACTTTCAGGATTATACAGTGAATGTAATTGTGCAACGACTCGGCGCTAAAATGTACACCGATGGAATCAAACACTCTCTCGAATTGCCCTACGAAGAATTCGAAGACCAACGCAGCGGCGAAACACTCGGAGTGTTACAGAAGGTGCGAAGCGATGTAGAAAAATTATTAAATGCATTTATCAATGTATTGTTCACTTCTGTAATCGGAATCATATTCGTAACAGTTTATGCATTCACAGTCAGTTGGATTGTAGCTCCCGTTTATTTTTCTATGATTCCGATTATCGCCATCATCAGTTCGGTGCTGAGTAAAAAAATAAAAAAAATTCAGAAGGTCATTGTTGGTGAAACAACTGCACTTGCTGGTTCTACCACCGAATCGCTCCGCAATATTGAGTTGGTAAAAAGTTTAGGATTATCGCAACAGGAAATCGGTCGCTTAAACAATACCACTATAAAAATTCTCGGATTGGAATTAAAAAAGGTTCGTTACATACGCAGTTTATCATTCGTTCAGGGAACCATTGTAAATTTTTTACGCACAACCATTCTTGGATTAATGATGTACCTGATATTCCGTCAGGAAATTCAACCCGGACAATTTGTATCGCTCTTCATTTATTCATTCTTCATATTCGGACCGTTACAGGAACTTGGAAATATTATTAATGTCTATCGCGAAGCCGAAGTATCTCTTGGCAACTTCAAAAAAATAATGGATAAACAACCGGAACCCCAACCTGTTCATCCTGTAATGATTGAACGGGTTAATTCATTGGTATTCGACCATGTAAGTTTCAAACACAACACCGCCGCGAACAATGCGCTCAACGATATTTCTTTTAAAGTAAACCTTGGTGATACACTTGCATTTGTTGGACCGAGCGGTAGCGGTAAAACAACTTTAGTAAAATTATTAGTCGGATTATATCGCCCTCGACAAGGAACTATTTATTATAACCAAACCGAAGGAAACAAAATCAACTTCGATGATTTAAGAAGCCAGATTGGATTTGTAACACAAGATTCGCAACTTTTCAGTGGAACAATTCGCGAAAATTTACTTTTCGTAAATCCACAAGCAACCGACAACGAGTGCATTGATGTATTGGAAAAAGCTGCAAGTCATTCATTGCTCAGCAGAGCCGATAAAGGACTCGACACCGTCATAGGAGAAGGAGGAATGAAAATATCAGGTGGAGAAAAACAACGGCTCTCCATTGCACGCGCACTGTTACGCAAACCAACATTGATGGTATTTGATGAAGCAACTTCATCGCTTGATTCACTTACCGAAGAAGAAATAACAAGCACTATTCGTGGCATATCCGACAAGCGGCAACACATTACGATTCTGATTGCGCATCGACTCAGCACTATCATGCACGCAGATAATATTTTTGTTCTTGAACACGGAAAAATTATCGAATCAGGAAAGCATAACGAACTTCTTGAACTGAAAGGATTGTATTATGCCATGTGGCGTCAACAAATTGGCGAACGCAAAAAAATTAATCCTGCTGCAAGTGTGTTGAATTGATTTAGTATTTCAATTTCCACCCAATAGTTTTTTCACTTTAAATTCAATTAATAAAATTGGATTTACCATTTACATTTACAGCACAACCATAATTCGTTATGAAAAAAATTTTACTCCTGATATCAGTAATCATAATTTCTTCCTTTAACAAACAGTTATTTGCTCAAACTGTTACAGAAGACACAACAATAGTCCAAACATTTACTTATCAATCACCGCAGGACGCGTGGTTTAATTTTCCATCTGATACAAACCATTACAGAAAAATACTGATGCAATATAAATTGCATTGCCCCGACCCTACCCAATGCGGCGAGTGGGATTATCTTACCTACACTTATTTATATGACCACACTGGTGAAATTGATAGCACACTTTTCAATCATCCAAGTTTCATGATTGAAAATGCTGCTCCTGATTCGTTTCCATACATGAATAATCCGTCTCAATCATATCATTATTCAGAACAATATTCATTAGTAATTGACAATTTAAATTCATCCTCATCATCATCTATTGGGGCAGGAGTTACTCAATCCTTTCATCCATTTCATACTGGCACAGATACTCGTGCTCGTACGGTTTATCTTTACAAAGCAAGTGAATTAAATGTGGGACTTATTGCCGGAAATATTACCTCTCTTACGCTTAATGCGGCGTTTTCATGGGGAACAGAATTGAATCATCTTAAAATCAGAATTGCACTTACTCCGCTTGATTCATTGGAAGATAGCCAACTCTCAGCCGCTTGGTTACAAGTATATAATCACAACACTTATCTCACTTCCGGATTAAATATTTTTCAATTTACACAACCATATTCTTGGAATGGAACTTCAAATGTGTTAGTCGAAATAAGTTACGATAACAACATAACAGGTTGGGATGATGTGTTACAGACTACCCCTGAAACATTCAGTGGCGGAATTACCTCAACCGATAATGATCGCGATGTCTCCTTCAATGCTGACGAGTTCATTCAGGTGCCCGGAAATGCATTTGCTAATGTGGATTCATTTATCACAATTGCTTACTGGGCTTATGGAGACCCTGCAACACAACCAAACGATGGAACTTGTTTTGAAGCAGTAGATTCACTTGGTCAAAGAGTGCTTAATGCACATTGTCCCTGGAGCAATAACAATATTTATTGGGATGCCGGAAACACGGGAAGCAATTTTGATCGCATCAATTCCGCAGCATCTAATTCTCAAATTGAAGGTCAATGGAACTACTGGACTTTCACTAAAAACTGTGTAACAGGAGTAATGAATATTTACTGTAACGGAAATTTATTTCTTAGTGGCAGTGGTATGACTCGCTTGATGAAAAATATAGCCTACTTCCGAATTGGAAAAGGGAATTGGAATGGTGCACAATCTTATCGTGGAAATATGGATGAGTTTGCTGTTTGGAATGTTGAATTGGATTCCACAACTATTCGTGCCTACATGTATAAGGATTTAGATGCACTCCATCCGTTTTATTCCAACCTGCTTTGTTATTATAAATTCAACGATCACAATGGTGTAACATTTATGGATAGTTCGTCCGGAAATTATACTGCAACTATTATGGGACAGATTGATAATAATTTAATTCCTGCACAAACACTTTTCAGAAATTATACTAAACTATACGAGCGTCCGAATATTATTTTTAATGAAGATGTTTTCACTTCACATATTGATACTGTAATCGAAATTGATACAGTAGAAAACACTTCCATAGCTGTTGTTATTTATGGTGATACACTTACGCCAACTATACCAACTGATACAATTTGGGTTTACCCTTCTTCGAATTATTCCTATAACGCCGATGGAACCATTGATACCACAGGTATTACACCCGATAGTGTTTTGTATAAACATTTATGGTACTGGTATGGACCCGCATTCGAGATTGTTAACCGATATGAGTTAGGCAGATTCATAACTTTATATGGAAACGGAACTTCTCTTGGTTCAAATGGAAGAACATGGGTGTATGATTTAACTAATCTTGCTCCACTGTTACACGACTCTGTTCACCTATCAGCAGGCAATTGGCAGGAATGGTTAGACATGAGATTTCTAATGATAAAAGGTAAACCAGCCCGCGATCCAATCAGCGTAGTTAATTTGTGGAACGGAGATTATGGACATAACTCGCTGATGGAAACTTATCTGCATCCACTTCGTGTGAAGATTGATCCACTTGCTCAGAATACAATGTGGCGAACTATAACAACAGGTCATGGACAAAACGGACAGCCCAATTACGCATGCGATGAATTCTGTCAGAACAGTCAGTATGGTAAAGTGAATGGTGTTCAGCATTTCAATCAATTAATTTGGAGGGATGATTGCGGTCGCAACCCTCTTTTTCCGCAAGGAGGAACATGGATTTATCAACGCGCAAATTGGTGTCCCGGTTCTGAAGTGCGCGAATACGATTGGGAACTTACACCTTATGTTACACCCGGCGATAGTGTTACACTTGACCTTGATTATGATCCGCCTGGCTTATTCAACGGCAACTATGTTATCGCTTGTCAATTGATCAGTTTCAAACAACCAAACTTTTCACTTGATGCAGAAATGTATGATATACTCGCTCCTAACGACCACGATGAATGGAGCCGCATCAATCCGATTTGTTCAGAGCCACAGGTTAGAATCAGAAACGGTGGAACTACTCCTTTAACTTCTGCAACCATAACTTATGGATTAGATGGTGGTACAGTTTACACATATGACTGGACAGGAAATCTCCCATTTCTTCAAACAGCAGATGTAACACTTCCATCAATGTGGTGGGTTGGTAATGGTTCAAATAAATTTTATGCAACTATTAGCAGTCCGAACAGCGGAACAGATTTAAATCTGGCGAACAATACCGAGCATACCCACTTTAACGCTCCTGCTATTTATAATCTTATAAGTAATGTCATTCAGAAATTTGTTTTAGAGGTGAAAACAAATGCAAACGGAAATGAAACATCTTATCAGTTAAGAGGAACAGGAGGAGTTGTGCTTGTTGATAGAAATAATCTTTCATCAAATACTTTTTACCGCGATACGATAGACATTGATGCTTACAACTGTTACACCTTTGAAATTTTTGATGGCGGTGAGGATGGTTTGAATTTTTGGGCTAACCCATCACAAGGCAGTGGATATGCAAGATTAAAAAGAGCAGATTTTCCTTTGATTCTGAAAAGTTTTCCGGCAGACTTTGGAGCTGAATACATTCATAATTTTAAAGTCAATTGGGCATTAGGAACTCAGGAAATAAAAAATACTGTATCATCAATTGTACTTGCTCCAAATCCTGCTGTTGATTTCATAGATGTAACAGTTCAAATGACAGAACCATCAGCAAAAGTAGAAGCTGTATTAACAGATATGTCTGGCAGAGTATTGAAAACACAAACTCAGAAATTCAATCCTGCAAACGAATTTAATTTTGACACCAATGATTTAGCGCAGGGTTTATACTTTGTAAAAGTGAGATCAGGAAACGAAATATTAGTTCAGAAATTCATTAAAGTAAATGACTGAAAGCTTATAGTAAATTTAGCAATTTAGTTTTCTCGTTGCGTAAGTCCTGCATGTATCTGTAACAGGGTGTCCTGCAAATTATATTTCTGTTTCCATTCAGGATAATCATGTCTAAATTTTGTAACATCACTGATGTACCAGATGTGGTCGCCAATACGATTAGTGTCGGAGTAGGTGATATTTATTTTTTTGTCTGATATTTTTTCACATAATTTTATTGCTTCCATCATTGAGCAATTTGCATATCGTCCGCCTCCTGCATTATAAACTTCTCCTTGCTTTGGGTTTAAATAAAACTGCCAGAACATATTTACTAAATCAAAACTGTGAATGTTATCGCGCACCTGTTTTCCCTTATAACCGAAAATGGTGTAAGGAATATTTGTTACAGCACACTTCATCAAGTAAGCAAGAAATCCATGCAACTGAGTTCCGCTATGATTTGGGCCGGTTAAACAACCGCCACGAAAAACTCCCGTATTCATTTTAAAATATTTACCATACTCCTGCACCATGATATCTGCGGCAACTTTTGAAGCACCAAAAAGAGAATGTTTCGTTTGGTCAACACTCATCTGTTCATCAATTCCTCCTTTAAAATAAGGATGTGATTTATCTATTTCCCATCTTGATTCAAACTCAACAAGAGGAAGGAAATTTGGATTGTCTCCATAAACTTTATTGGTAGATGTGAAAATGAAAACTGCTTTCAGACAATATTGTCTTGTCATTTCAAGCATGTTTAAAGTTCCATTTGCATTCACAGTAAAATCAGTGAAGGGTTCTTTCGCTGCCCAATCATGGCTTGGTTGAGCGGCGGCATGAATGACAAGAGAAATATCATTCCCATATTCTTTAAATATTTTTTCAAGAACTGTTACATCACGAATGTCAGCATTGTAATGAATGTAATTATTGAATTTCGATTCTAATCTTTTTTCATTCCATTCAGTGGAAGCTTCCTTCCCGAAAAAATATTGACGGAGATTATTATCAATTCCAATCACCTTATCAAACTTGTCAGCTAAAAACTCAACTGACTCACTTCCTACTAATCCTGCTGAACCTGTAATAATTGCTATTTTCATGAAAGTATTGATTCTAATGCTTCCTGATTTTCCTGAAGCCACAAATAAATATCTTCTAAAATTTCTTTCGGAGTAATTGAGGGCTCCCATCCTGTTGCAGCTGTAACTTTAGAATTATCAGTCAGATAAATTCGAATATCCGCTTGTCGATTTTCAGGTACTTTATCAATCTGAATTTTATTTCCGGTAATATCTTCGCTCAATGTGGTAAGTTCTTTAAGTGATACGCTTATTGGTTTTCCTCCTCCGGCATTAAAAGTCATTCCATTTACCTTATCGAGATTGTGTATTTCCCAATCCACCAATCGAAATAAATCTTTTACATGTAACATATCGCGCACCTGCTTGCCTTCACCACCATAACCTATGTATGATAGTTTCTTTTTCCAGAAATGTTTCGCGAGCCAAAGCACCACTACTCCCTGATCAACTTTCCCCATTTGCCAAGGACCGGTAATTACTCCGCAACGATTGATAACAGATTTTAACCCGTAGAAACGATTGTATTCGTTAATGATTAATTCAGAAGCGAGTTTTGTAGTTCCGTAAAAGGAGCGATAACCCTCCAATGAAAAATTCTCAGCGATTCCTTTTGCTGTTACACCTGCAACTAATTGCTTATCGGTTAATTCAAAACGATTTTCTGTTTCGGTGAAAAGTAATTTTTCAATCGGTTCAATCGGATACACTCGACTGGTAGAAAGAAAAAGAAAAGTACCGTTACACTTTTTTGCAAACTCCAAGCAATTTATTGTACCAATTAGATTTGTATTGAATAGAGAATCAATTGAAGAATTTATTCCCGCCATAACAGATGGTTCAGCCGCACATTCCAAAATAAAATCTACAACACCAACTGAATTGAAACCTTCTTTATTCCCAATATCTCCATTAATAAATTTTATTCCAGCCGATTGCAATCGTGGAAGATTTAACTCGCTCCCCTTTCTACTGAGATTATCCATACAAATAATTTGATAGTCAGGATATTTCATCGTAAGAGAAATAGCCAGCGAACTGCCAACAAATCCCGCTCCGCCTGTAATTAAAATTTTGGTTTTCATTTTCTCTGCAGCACTCAAAAATAATTTAAATCAGCAAAATGAAAATTCAACTACCATTCACCTGCATATTTCAAATCAGAATATACCTGAGACTTAAGATAATCATATTTCAATTTCGTTATCTGCCTGAAATGATGGTAGTCGTGAGCAAGCCAGTTTGATAACAATAACTCACCTGTAACAGGTCCGGCCTTTGGATGCATCCAAAAAAGTTTATAATCAGGCGAAGCAAGTGAGTTCAACCATCTGATCGAGTTTTTTCTTTCATCTAAAAAGCGATTCAACATTTCATGATAATCCTGATTTATATAATCGTGACTAGTAACCCAATCAACAGGATTGATTTTTCGAAACGGCAAATCTGGAGTTACTAAAACCTGACTCAATCTCTCTCTGAAATCTTCGCGCTCTTCGTCGTACAAATGACAAACAATTTCAAGTAGACACCATTTTTCAGATGCTGGTTTCCATAAATATTGCTCGCGATAAATGGCTGACAATATTGATTTAAAATCCTCGAGATTATTATTCAGTTCTGAAATGATGAAGTGTGAATCAAAAACAGGGGTGGTATTCATTGATTAAAATTTATGAATGAAAATAACTCAACTATTTTTCTTACCAAACTCTTTCCAGAATCCAGGAAAGGATTTGTCCACTACCTTTTTATCTTCGAGTGTAACAGAATTGAAAACAGTGGCTAAAGGAGCGAGACTCATCGCCACTCTATGGTCGTTATAAGTTTTTAATTTCGGGTTTCGAGTTTCTGGTTGGAATACATTCTCGATTATTGAGAAAGTATTTTTCGTTTGCTTCACCTGAAAACCCAATTGATTTAATGTTTTTTCAAAAACATTTGCTCTTTCACTTTCCTTTAAATTGAGATGTGAAATATTTTTAAATACAGTGTTGAATTCTTTTGCTGCAACTGTTACAGCAAGCGCCGGAAAAAGATCAGGATTATCTTTTAAATCGAAAATCAATTTCGTCTTTGATTTATTATCGTGATTTAAATTATTTCCCGAAGAAATTAAAACTCCTTTTAAACTGAATTCACTTTTCACTCCGAACACTTCAAATAGCTCTGCTACTATCCTATCGCCCTGAATTGAATCTTCCTTTAATCCTTTCAATAAAATTTTACTCTTAGGTTTTAATGCTGCTAATTCATAAAAGTAAGATGCAGCACTCCAGTCGGCTTCAACTTCAAAATTTTTCGGTTGATATTTTCCGGGTGTAACAGAAATTGTTTTTCCTTTCATTGTTACAGCAATCCCGAATTCGCGCATCAATTCAACGGTCATATCAATATATGAACTGCTAACAATTTTTCCTTTCAGTTTTAATTGCAATCCTTTTTTCATCGAAGGAGCAAACAGCAACATAGCAGAAATGAATTGAGAACTGATTCCGGCATCGATGGAAAGTTTACCCCCTGATAATTGTTTTCCTTTTATTAAATAATGGTTTGATTTTTTTTCGATTGAAGCGCCGAGTTTTTTTAATGCTTCTAATAGAGGTGTAACAGGCCGTTCCATTAATCTTTTACTTCCCGACAATTTCCAGTCGCCTTCCTTATTTGCGAGATAAGCCAACAGAAAACGAAAAGTTGTTCCGCCTTCTCCAGCATCAATGGTTTTTGATTTTGATTGCAAAGCATACCATAAACATTCTGTGTCGTCCGCTTTTGATAAGTTTTTTATTGCGAACTTCTTTTCGCAAAGCGCCTTAATAATTAAAACACGATTGCTGATACTTTTTGAAGCTGGAAGATTGATTTCTTTCCGAACTGGTTTATCAATATGCTTTATGATAATCGCCATCAAATTTTCCGATAAGAATTAATACACTCACGAATCATTTCAATAGAAACTTCCTTTTCCCAGTAAGGTTTACCAATCCTTTTTAACAACACGGGTTTTATTTTCCCCTTCACATTTTTTTTGTCGCTCGACATGAATGATAAAATTTCATCCACTTCCTTTTCACTAAATTTAATTTTCGGAAATTTCTCAGTCAGAAATTCCAACTGTTCGCCAAAAGGATTCGCTTTCAATCCGAAATATTTTTCCGACAAGTTCAATTCACAAATCATTCCGGCTGTTACAGCTATACCATGTGGAATTGGTTTCTTTTTCAGCAGACAAAAACTTTCAATAGCATGGCCAACGGTATGACCGAAGTTCAGTTGCTTCCTTGCTCCTTCTTCATGCAAATCTTTATCAGTGATTTTCAGTTTGAATTTTATCGCTGAAACAATCAGCTCTTCAACGGATTCTTTCTTCCCGAAATTCACAACAAACTCTTCCCACTGTTTACTTCCACTCAGTATTGCATGCTTGGCCATTTCAGAATAAGCACTTAACACCTGTTCTTCGGATAAGGTCTTCAACCAATTGGTGTAAATAAAAACTGCCTTCGGTTGTGCGAATGTTCCCAACTGATTTTTATGATTGGCGAAATCAACGCCACTCTTTCCACCAATCGAAGCATCCACCATCGCCAACAAAGTTGTTGGAATATGAATAAAATCAATTCCTCTTTTAAAAACCGAAGCGGTGAAAGCTCCGATGTCAGTAACCATTCCTCCTCCAAGATTTATGATTAACGATTTTCTATCGGCAACAAGAAGCAATTGCTCCCATAATTTTTCTGCTGAAGCAAGTGTTTTATTTTCTTCGCCAGCTGTAACAGTCAGCAAATGAAATTTTTTCAGTTGACATAACTCAATCAACTTTGGTAAACACAACCGTTCGGTTGTTGAGTCAGCGAGAACGATAATGGAAGAATAATTTCCTCTTCGCAGAAACCTCATCAGCGATTTTAATTTTTCATCAATGTAAATGCGATGAAATTTTCCTTTAATTATTTCTAACCTGCTCATAAGATTTTACTCGTTCCAATGATTCCAAACTCCATGCTTCAGCGGGAGCAGAAAAATATTGTTTGATTTCTGTCCATGTACTTCTGAACAATTCAGAGAAGCGATACTTATTTAGTGCTTGTTCATCACGCCAAATGCTGTAAGTAAATATCACATCGCTCGCACCTGATTCATTTAGTAATTCGAGATGCATGCATCCTTCGAAATTTGAAATCTTATCTTTTATGCGACTGAACAACGAACGAAACTCGTGCACACATTCAGGTTTAAATTCCATCTTAACTATTCTCACTATCATTTTTCTAAAACTTTTTTAACCCTAAACAAAAAAACCGAAACTCTAAACCAGCGTTATTTAAATTCAATATGAACCATGTTGTTCAATTGCAATCCTAACAATCCAGCCATGTTTCCGTGTTTCATAAATAATTCAATGTATCCAGCGGAATTCACGAGACACGAAATTTCCGAATCGCGAATCGAATTGTAATTTGTTTCAAGCCGGCCAATGTCTTCATTTCGTTTAAATGTCACTACAAATTTTCTTCCCTTCCCCGTGTTTTCAAATTCTTCCTTACGAATATTCAGCATCACATTTTCAAATTTATCAATGTGCACCACCGTGCCTTTAATATAATTCACGCTGATGATTGGCCGGAAAGAAGCCGCTCGCGTGATAGCTGTAACACTCTCTCCTATTTCTTCAATCGCGTTTCCATCAGCGATACGCTTCGCCGCTTTCACATACAAATCCGAAACGGGAATCGTGTGTTTCTCATCATCATTCTTTAAAGCGAAAATTTTCTCCGGTATTTTATTTTCAAACAACAATGCAAATAATCCGTTATCAGGACCAATAAATACATAATCGTCGTGTTGAATAACCAGGTGCCTCATTCCTTTGAAACTGCTTGTATCAACAGCAACGAGGTGTATGGTTCCCTTCGGGAAATGATGATAACTATTTAATAACACAAATGCCGCCTGCGAATAACTGTACGATTCAATATCATGCGTGATGTCCACGATAGTCGCATCTGGCATAGCTTTCAGCAATTCGCCTTTCAACACCCCCACATAATAATCTTTTAAACCGAGGTCAGTGGTGAGCGTAATGCAATTCATTTCAAGCGTAAAATTATTTCGCAAAGAACAACATAGAAATCAAATAATGTATCTATGCGCGACCAACAGAAAAGTGGATAAAAAGAAAAACTGTTTTTTTTTGTGAACTTATCTTTGACAAACAAAATCTCGATATTCAATTGACGGAACTTACAATTACGCTCGACGCTATAGACCCTGTAGAATTTCTCGGTATCAACAACTCAAGACTTCAACTGCTTAAACGGGCTTACCCGAAACTGAAAATTGTTTCGCGCGGCAACCTCATTAAAGCCGAGGGCACCAATGAAGAACTCACTTCACTCGATGATAAAGTGAAAATGATGATTCAGTTTGTGGAGAAGTACGGGCGCATCAGCGACAAAACCACTGAAGATTTATTAGCCGATTCGAACCCATCGGAACTTGATGCATTCAAGTTTGCCGAAGATGTGATTGTGTATGGGGCGAATGGTTTGATTGTGAAAGCGCGAACTGCCAATCAGAAAAAAATGGTGACGCTGTCGGAAGAGAATGATATTGTTTTCGCTATTGGCCCAGCAGGAACAGGAAAAACTTATACTGCTGTGGCGCTGGCTGTTCGTGCGTTGAAAAATAAACTCATTAAAAAAATTATTCTCACGCGCCCCGCTGTTGAAGCCGGTGAGAGTCTCGGATTTTTGCCTGGTGATTTGAAAGAAAAAATTGACCCCTACCTGCGCCCGCTTTACGATGCGCTTGACGATATGATTCCGTCTGATAAACTCAATTATTATTTAGCGAACCGCACCATAGAAATTGCTCCCCTCGCTTTCATGCGCGGGCGAACGCTCGACAACGCTTATATTTTATTGGATGAAGCGCAGAACACCACCGACTCGCAAATTAAAATGTTGCTCACGCGAATTGGCCCAAGCGCGAAAGCGATTATCACGGGTGATTTAACTCAAATTGATTTGCCAAAGTATCAGCGAAGCGGTTTGTTTAAAGCGCTCGACATTTTACAAAATATCGAAGGCATTGGAGTCGTGTTTCTTAATGAAGGCGATGTTGTTCGCCATCGTTTGGTGAAACAAATTATTAAAGCTTATAACAAAAGCGATGACGACGCTGATAAGAAAAGTGAGGTGAAGAAGTAGAAGTATTTTCTCACTTTTTTATTTACTACTGTAACACTAATATCAAATAGAATATGACCACTTTCCAGGCAATCATTCTCGGCATTATTGAAGGACTCACGGAGTTTCTTCCCATCTCATCAACAGGTCACATGATAATTGGCACTGCGATTCTTGGTATTCAGCCCGATGAATTTGTAAAAATGTTTACCGTTAATATTCAGTTTGGTGCAATACTCAGTGTTGTTGTTCTCTACTGGAAAAGATTTTTTCAATCGCTCGATTTTTATTACAAACTGATTATCGCGTTTATACCTGCAGCTATTTTCGGCGTGTTGCTCGACAAACAAATTGATGCTTTGCTTGGCAGTGTTGAAGCAGTTGCGCTCGCACTTTTACTTGGTGGAATCATTTTGCTTTTCATTGATAAGATATTTTCAGCGAACGAAAATGAACCGGAAAAAGAAATCAGTTATCTATCCGCTTTAAAAATCGGAATGTTTCAGGTTATCTCTATGATTCCCGGAGTATCGCGAAGCGGTGCAACAATTGTTGGCGGACTTTCACAAAAATTAAATCGCAAGCAAGCAGCTGAGTTTTCATTTTTCCTTGCGGTTCCCACTATGGCGGCAGCAACTTGTTATAAGTTGTTAAAGAATTATGAGCTCATTGATTCCTCAAACATCAAATTATTATTGATTGGAAATGTAGTTGCGTTTATTGTTGCGCTTATCGCTATAAAAGCATTCATTGGAATATTGAATAAATATGGTTTCAGATATTTCGGTATTTACAGAATCATTATCGGCGCGGTAATTCTTATTCTTCTCGCTATGAAGATTAATCTTGCAGTGCTATGACCTTGCAGGAAATTAAAGACGGAACAGTTTTATTAATTGACAAACCGGAACGATGGAGTTCGTTTGATGTGGTGAAGAAAGTGAGTTTACTCACTCGTCCAAAAAAAGTTGGTCATGCAGGAACGCTCGACCCACTCGCTACCGGATTGATGATCATTTTAACCGGTGCGAAAACAAAGGAGATGTTACAGTTAAACTCCGGAGAAAAAGAATATACCGGAACATTTTATATAGGTGCCACAACCGAGTCACATGATTTGGAAAGACCTGTTGATGCTACTTTCCCAACCGAGCACATCACCAACGAAATGATTCATGAAACTGCTAAAAGTTTTATCGGCGAATTCGCTCAGACTCCTCCCCTTCACTCCGCGAAAAAGAGAGACGGTGTTCGCTATTATAAAATGGCACGGCGCGGAGAAGAATTTCAAAGAATAAAATCGTGGGTTGAATTAAAAGAATTTGAAATCACTCGCATCGCATTGCCGGAAGTTGATTTCAGAATCGTGTGCAGCAAAGGATTTTATGTTCGCTCGCTGGCTCATGACCTTGGTGAGCGATTAAGAAACGGTGCGCACATCATTGCGCTGCGAAGAATTCGTAGCGGAGATTTTAATGTGAAAGATGCGATGACAATTGAAGCATTCACTGCATTTGTATTAAAGGAAAAAGAGAATTATCAGAATGAAAGTTTATCGCAGTATTGAGAATTTACCTGAGTTTAAAAACCCCGTTGTAACCATCGGAACTTTTGATGGTGTACACGAAGGGCATCGTCATCTCGTTCAGAAAATAAAAACACTTGCTAAAGAAAATAATGGTGAGAGCGTACTCATCACATTTCATCCGCATCCTCGGTTGATAGTTTATCCCGATGATAAATCGCTACGCATACTCACAACTCTTGAAGAAAAAATTTCATTGCTGGAATCAGAAGGTGTCGACCATTTAGTTATTGTTCCATTCACCAAAGAATTTTCGTTACACTCTGCAAAAAATTATTTGCAGAATTTTTTAGTAGCGAAATTTCATCCGTCAATTATTGTTACAGGATACAATCATTCATTCGGCCATCACCGCGATGGCAACATTGAAATGCTTCGACGATTTGAAACCGAATTTCATTATAAAGTTGAGGAGCTTAACAAACAATTAGTAGATGATATTGCCGTCAGCAGTACTCGTATTCGGATTGCTTTGCAGGAAGGAGATATTGAATTTGCAACGCATTTACTCGGTCACCCCTACTCTGTTACAGGCCAAGTAGTTCATGGCCAACAACTCGGAAATAAAATCGGATTTCCAACCGCGAACATTGAAGTGAATGACCCGCTCAAATCAATTCCTGCTGATGGCGTTTATGCTGTTACAGTAAATTGGAAGAATGAAAAATTAAAAGGCATGATGAACATTGGTTTCCGTCCAACAGTAGATGGGCTACATCATAAGTTGGAAGTTCACTTGCTTAATTTTAATTCAGATTTATATAACCAGCAATTGGAAATTCATTTTGTAAAAAGATTAAGAAACGAAAAGAAGTTTTCTTCTTTGGATGAACTGAAAGAACAATTAAAGCAGGATAAAGAGGCGGCAATTTCTATTCTGAAATAATTTCAATGAAAATTCTCCTTCTCTCTTTCACACGCTCAGAAGAAAAATATATAATCGAGGGTGTAACAGAATTTGAAAAGCGAATCAAGAAATATAATTCCTTCGAAACAAAAATTCTCAAAGCTTCTTCAATCTCAAACTCTACTGAACAATTAAAAGCTGAAGCAAAACTGCTCGAACAATATTTCACTTCTGATTCAATTGTTGTTTTATTGGATGAGAATGGAAAGCAATTCACCTCCAAAAAATTCTCCGATTTTATTCAAACAAAAATGAACTCGGGAAAAAAGAATTTAGTGTTTGTTATTGGAGGAGCGTTTGGTTTTTCAGAAGAGATAAAAAAGAAATCAAGTGATTTGATTTCACTTTCTTCACTCACTTTCCCTCACAAATTAGCGAAACTGATTTTCTGCGAACAGCTATACCGTGCCTTTACAATATTGAAAGGAGAAAAATATCATCATGAATAACAATTGTGAATTGAAAACTCTTTCTATCTGATAAGTGTAACATTACCTTGTTTCAATACGGATTGTCCATTGGCACAAGTTCCTTCCAGATAATAAACAAATACAGCAGGGGCACACGCTTCACCTTTATAAGTTCCATCCCATCCTTTGCTTACATCATAAGTTTCAAATACCATTTCTCCCCAACGATTAAACACTCTGAAAGCTTTTACCTGACTTAAACCATAAGTCCTGATTCTGAATTCATCATTCTTGTTATCTCCGTTTGGTGTAAAAGCGTTCGGTACATAAACCAAGTCTTCATTACAGGTCAAGCTAATATGAACCGAGTCTTCAGCTCGACAACCCATCGAATCCGTTACACTGAAAATGTAAGTCATCGGAGTATTCAAATGGTTTACAATCGGATCGGCGCAAGTATTACAGTTTAAGAAATCAGAAGGAGTCCACAAAATATTTCCACTGTTAGTATATCCATATAGTTGATAAGTTGAGCCATACAACAATTCAACATCCGCTCCTACAAAAGCCTGAGGTAGCTGGTTTACTGTTACAACAACTGTATCTTCAGAAGAAAAACAAATTCCATCGGAAGAATATACCGTGTAGGTGGTTGTGAACGATGGTGAAGCCGTTGGATTCGGAATAAATGGATTGTCTAATCCCATTGAAGGCGACCATTGGTAATTGAAACCTCCGGTGGCGTTTAATTGAGCGTCGGAATTTCTACAAATAGAAATATCAGGATCAGCGTTGATGTTAAAAGGTCTTTTTACTTTTACGGTAACAGTATCAGAAGCTGCGCAACCGAAACTATCGCTAATTGTTAATGTGTAAGTAATATCAAATTGAGGTGTGCAGGTCGGAGATTGTAATGTGGAATCATTTAGATAATCAGAAGGAAACCATTGATAGAATGTTGCACCATCTCCATGTAACAGTGTAGTATCAGGGAAACAAACGGTTTGCGATTGTCCTGCATTAACTAATGGTTTCATGTGAACTGAAATATTAATTGTGTCAGAAGCATGACAACCATTCTGATTTCCGACATTGATAATATATGAAGTTGAGAACGATGGCGAAGCAATTGGATTCGCTATGTAGGGATTATCCAAACCTGTTTGCGGCGACCACTCGTAACTTGTTCCTCCAGTCGCGTTCAACTGCACATTGCTTCCTTCGCACAATTCAACATCAGGTCCCGCTGCAGCCATTGGCAATTGATAAATAGTAATTTCAATAGTGGTCAGGTTCGTACAACCGTTACTGTTTGTTCCTACAATTGTGTAAGTAGTTGTAGAAAAAGGATTGGCTGTTACAGTTGATCCTGTTGTGGCATTCAATCCGGAGGCAGGATACCAGGTATAATCTATTCCACCACTCGCGGTGATAATTGTAGTTTGTCCCTGACAGAAATTATTCTGAGTTGATGCGGCAGATATTGTCGGTAGAGAATTAATTGTTACAAGCGCAGTATCAATCGCAGAGCATCCGTTCGCATCAGTACCTGTAACAGTATAAGATGTATTTGAAATTGGATTTACGGAAATTGAATCTCCAAGAGCGTTCGTTGACCACTGATAATTCAACGCGCCCATAGCTACAAGAGTAGTGAAATCTCCCGGGCAGATTGTCGGGTTATTAGGTGTAACATTTATAACCGGATTTGGAAGGACATAAACAGCGATCTGATTTATCGCCTGGCATCCGAAGGCGTCAATTGCTGTAACGGTATAAGTTGAATTTACAGATGGGTTGGCGGTAATTGAATTTCCGGATGTCGCGCTTAATCCGATTGAAGGACTCCAGTTATATGTCGTTCCTCCACTTGCACTCAAAATTGTTGAATGACCAAAACACAAAGTTGAATCAAGAGCATTGAGGTTTAAAATTGGCGGTTGTTGAACTGTTACAACAGAAGTCGAAGTAGCTGAGCAACCATTTGAATCAATAGCGCTAACTGAATAAGTAGTAGTCGCAATTGGATTTGCCGTTACGCTTGAATTAGTTGTCGAATTAAGATTAGATGAAGGCGACCATGAATAAGTGTTTGCTCCAGACGCACTCAAAGTAGTACTCGCTCCAAGGCAAATTGTCGGGTTAGTTGAATTTATTGTAATTATCGGAACTGGCAATACAACAATATTTATAGAAGCACTCGCGGCACATCCGAATGAATCAATTCCTGTTACAGAATAAATAATAGATGAAGTCGGAATTGCACTTACTATACTTCCAGTTGAAGAAGACAAACCAATTGATGGAGACCAGATATAATATGCAGCACCAAATGCAGTAAGTGTCGAAGATGATGAAGCACAAAGAGTTGATGAAGTTGAAGAAGCTGTTACAGTCGGAATCGGATTCACTTTTACAGTAATAAGAATAACACCGGTGCATCCATTTATGTCTGTTCCTATGATTGTATAAGTTGTTGTTGTATTTGGTGATGCTGTTACAGAACTTCCTATTGAAGAAGATAAACCTGTTGAAGGAGTCCAGATAAAATTATTCGCGCCTCCGGCATTTAAAATTACTGATTGTCCGTAGCAAATTGTCGTGTCAATTAAATTTGTTGTTATAATAACAGGTAAAGCAACTGTAACAGGAACTGATTGTGAATTAATACAACCACTCGAGTCAGTTCCAATAACAGTAAAAGTTTCAGAAGAAGTTAAAGAAGCTGTTATACTTGAACCCGTCGTGTTATTCAATCCGGTTGAAGGCGACCAAGAATAAGTTGTCGCTCCGCTCGCATCAAGCTGAACAGTTCCGCCATTACAAATGAAGCTTCCGGAAGAAACCGCACTAATAACTGGCAATGGATTTACTGAAACAAAAGCCGTAGCCGTGTCAGCGCAAGCGCCATTCATTCCAATTACGATATATGAAGCGCTTGTCGCTGGATTTACCGAAATAGTATTTCCTAAGGCATTGGTTGACCAATGATAATTTGTTGCTCCGCTTGCAACGAGAGTCGCGAATTGTCCAGCGCAAACCGTATCACTTGTTACAGTTACCACAGGATTCGGAAGCATTGTAATCGGGATTGAAGTTTGTCCGCTGCATCCTCCTGCATTCGTAGCGATAACAGTGTAAGTGATATTTGAAGTTGGTGACGCGGAAACAGTTGAACCTGTTGAAGAACTTAAGAATGTTGTTGGCGACCAGATATAATCAGTACCACCAAGTGCGGTGATCGAAATAGTTTGTCCCGCGCAAATGCTATCATTTGTGGCATTGATACTTAGTACAAGATTCGAAGCAATATTAACAATTGCAGTAGCCTGACCCGAACATCCATTTGCAGTAATACCTGTAACAGTGTATGTGATACTTGATGTCGGCATTGCTTCTACCTGCGCTCCGGTTGTAGTATTCAATCCAGTTGAAGGTGACCATGTATAGGTATTCGCACCACTTGCAGTAATAAATGCGGCGGATGAATTACAGATAGTACTGAGTGGAGGATTAACTGTAACAGCGGCGCCTCCGTTAATTACCGTTGTTTGGGAATCTGAAGCGGAACAACCGTTAATATCCGTATAGGAATAAGTAATTGTTGAATTTCCTGAAACAGCGTTTGGATCAAAAATATTTCCACTCACTCCCGCCCCGCTGAATATTCCACCCGATGGAACTCCAACCAAAGTATCTATTGAATTATTCGAACAATAAATTGGCTGTAATCCCGAGAAACTCACGACAGGTGAATTGTTTACCACGACAATGGCGATAGTCGTGTCAACACAAGATCCGTTATTTCCGATTAATGTGTAAGTAGATGTAACAGTCGGTGAAACAGAAACTGAACTTCCGCTTACATTCATAGGCAACCATGTATAATTCGAAGCGCCATTCGCGACAAGAGTCGCTGTTGAGCCGGAACAAATCGTATCGTTATTTACAGAAACAATTGGAGCCGCCAGCATGCTCACAACCGCGATCGCGGTATCAGAACATGAATTCACGCTTCCGACTACAATATATGAAGTAGTTACAAGTGGCTGAACTGTTACAGAATCGTTTGTTGAACCAATTGAAATCCAGTTATAAGTTGAGGCTCCTTGCGCAATAAGTAACGCGGCGTCACCGGAACAAATTCCCGGACTGTTAACGGTAACGACAGGTTGTGATAGAACATTTATTACAACAGTCGCGTCAGTAGAGCATCCACCGGCGTTCACCCCTGTAACAGTATAAGTTGATGTAACAGAAGGCGAAACGATCACCGTATCGCCATTAGCGTTCGAAGATTGTACCGCGGGAGACCATGCATATGTCAATGCGCCTGTAACAATAATTGAAGTTGAACTTCCTGAACAAATAGAATCAGCGTTGGCGGAAATTGAAAGGGGAATTAATGGAGCGACGATTACAACTATTGAATCCGCGCCCACACAACCAGCGGCGTTTGTTCCGCTCACATAGTATGTTGTTGTTGAAGTCGGGTTTGCGATCACAGTGGCTCCTGAGGTGTTACTTAAACCGTTTGAAGGAGACCAGACAAATGTTACACCGCCCATCGCATTCAATATAGCCGACGAACCGTTACAGATGGTGGAATTTACGCTTGAAGCGATAATCATCGCGGTGTTTCCAACCTGCGTTGTATCTGTATCAGCATTTGAACATCCCAAAGAATCAGTATAAGTATAAGTTACGAGATATGGACCTCCTATTCCCGCTATCGGCGGATTGAAGGTGTTTCCTGTAACACCATAGCCGGAAAGAATTCCACCAGCTGGTGTTCCAATTAAAGTATCTGGTAAAGTCGCTACGCAATAGAATGGATCCAATCCATCAAGATTTACAACCGGAATAGGATTAATATTTACAGCGAACAACGCAGTATCAATACAACCATACATGTTCATCGCGGTAAGCGTGTATGTAGTATTAACGACAGGTGTCGCGATAACTGATGAATCATAATAACTATTTAAAGTCGGGTCGGGAGTCCAGATATAGAAATAGGCTCCTGAAGCGGTGAGTGTAACACTCGAACCTTCGCATACTGAAGCGCTTGTTCCATTCACTACTATGTTCGGATAAACTGTTATGCTAACAATCGCTGAACCAGTACATCCATTCAAATCAGTTCCTGTAATAGTGTAAACGGTTGAGACCAAAGGAGTAGCCACGACTGTTGCGCCCGTACTCGCGCTCAATCCAATTGATGGAGTCCATTGATAAGTTGACGCACCCGCAAGAGATATTACAAGACTGTCTCCGAGACAAAGCGTTGGATACAATGGAGTATTAATAATATTTACTGGAGCGCCAACATTTACAATCGCTGTAACAGAATTTGAACATCCGGTTGAATCAGTTCCAAAAATCGTGTAGGTCGTTGACACAAGAGGTTGAGCCGTTACGATTGTTCCCGTACTTGAACTTAATCCCTGTGAGGGGACCCATTGATACGCGATCGCTCCACTTGCCGTGATTGTCGCGGAGCTACCGTTACAGATTGATGTAACAGATGGAGTGGCGGACAAAACCGGCAATGGGTTTACTACAAAAATCGATTGTGTCGTATCAGCGCATCCATTTAAGTCGGTTCCAATAATCGTGTAAGTCGTTGTTGAATCCGGCGCGGCGATTTGATTTGCCCCTGTACTACTACTTAACCCCGCTACCGGCGACCATGAATAATTTACCGCGCCATTGACAGATAAAGCGGTTGATGAGCCATAGCAAGCGGTTGCATTCGTCGCGCTGATTACCGGAGGGTTATTTACAGTAACCGTCGCTGTTGTTGTTCCAGTGCAACCATTATTGTCAGTCGCCAAAACAGTATAAGTTGAATTTGAATTTGGGTTAACTGTTACAGTCATTCCCGTTGAGTCGAGGAATGTAACAGAAGGCGTCCAGTCGTATGTCGCATTGAAAGCGCCATTTACAACAAGAGTGGTGGAAGTACCATTGCAAATCGCCGGAGCGTTGTTATTTAAATAAAGCGTGAGCGAAGTTCCGATTGTCACGATCACCGCGTTAAATCCAACACAACCAAAACTGTCGGTTCCGGTGACGATATAAGTAGTTGTAACAGTTGGAGTAGCGATAACGGTCGGACCGATTTGAGTATTCAATCCCTGAGAAGGCGACCAGATATAATTTATCGCTCCCGTCGCATTCAAGTTAATTGAAGAACCAATACAAATTGTAGGGTTAACTGGATTAATATTTACCACTACAGGTGGATGAACAATTACAATTACCGAATCGGTTAAATCACAGCCATTCGCGTTTATTCCTGTAACATAATAAGTAATTGACTGAGTAGGTGTCGCTGTAACATTCGCTCCCGTTGTCGCGCTTAATCCTGTTGACGGAGACCAAGTGTAATTAACAGCCCCGGTAGCGATTAATGTTGTTGATTCACCCGAACACAATTCGGTATCAGGTGAAGAAACTGTCATGATAAACTGCGGAAGCACATCAACAACAATTACTGTTGAAGAAGCGCACCCGAAAGCATTTGTTCCGGTTATAGTATAAGTTGTAATTGAAGTCGGATGAGCGAACGCGGTAGTAAATGAGGTAAAGTATAAACTAGAGCTTGGCGACCATGTATAAGATGTTCCGCCTGAAGCGACAATTTTCGCTGAGTCACCATAACAGATTAAAGAACTTGTTTGTGTAGCGGAAATAGTTGGAACAGGGTGAACTGTTACAACAACCATCGCAGTATCAAAACATCCGAGAATATTGAATCCTGTAACGGTATATGTCATGCTCACTGAAGGAGAAGCCCATACCCCGCTTCCTGTAGTCGCGGATAAACCAAAGTTTGGAGCCCATGAATATGTCGCGGCGCCAAACGCATTAAGTTGAACTGAATCTCCCACGCAAATTGGTGAAACAGTATTTACCGTAACACTCACTGGAGCAATTCCAACCAATAAGTAGTTACCAAATGTTTGACAACCGGAAGCGTCAGAAATTGTTACATCATAAAAACCACCGCTAATTGAATTCAGGTCTTCAGTAGTTGAGCCGTTGTTCCATGCAAAACCGTATGGCGCAGCACCTCCTGTAACAGTTAAATCAATTGAGCCGGTAGAGGCGGTGCAACTTGGCTGAACAATAATATCAGTCGCGACTGGCCCTGCTGTATTTCCAACAAAAACAGAATCAATGACAACACAATTATTCAAATCAGTAACAGTAACAGTATATGAACCCGCTGCGACATTGCTGATATCCTGAGCTGTTGAACCATTATTCCAACTATAGTTATATGGAATCGCTCCGCCAGTTACAGTCAGGTCTATACTTCCATTTGATTGATTACAGATCGTTGAAACAGTTGTCATTGAGACAGCAGGCGCTACAGTTGAAGTTATGTTCGAAGAGGTTATAACAATACACCCACTCGCGTCTGTTACTGTGAGGGAATAGTTGCCGGCTAAAAGGTTTGAAATGTTATCAGTAGTCGCTCCATTGTTCCAGCTATAATTGTATGGAGCGTTTCCACCTGAAACAGTAACAGCGATTGAACCTGTAATTGAACAATTAGCGTTTATAACCGTGTCAATCAAAATTGAAGGTGAAGAGAAACTGTTAATCGCAGCGCTATCAATAACAGAGCATCCCGCGGCATCAGTAACAGTAACATAATAATTTCCCGCAGGCGGTGAAAAAATATCCTGATAAGTCGCGCCATTACTCCAGTTATATGAATAAGCGCCAACCCCACCCGCAACATTTAAATCAAGATATGTAATCGCTGAAAGACAAGAAGGCTGAGTTGTAATTATTGAAATAGTCGGGCCATTGAGGTTGCTTACGGGAATTGAATCGACGCTATAACATCCTAAAGAATCAGTTACTGTTACAATATAATTTCCCGCAAACAACGAAGTAATATCTTCTGTCGTCGCTCCATTGCTCCAGGTATAATTAAAAGAACCTGTTCCACCTATTACAGTAAGATTTACCGAACCATTGCTTTGATTGCAGTTAGTAGAAGCCGCACTCAAAATCAAATTCGGAGCTATCGTAGTCAGAACGGATGCAACCGCATATGCATTACAACCACTCGCATCCGTAATTGTAACCTGATAATTTCCCGCGAATAAAGAATCAATGTCTTCATTCGTAGTTCCGTTGTTCCAGTTATATGTATAAGGTGAAGTTCCACCTGTTACAGTAATATCAATAGAACCATTATTATTTCCGCAAGAAGAATTAATAGTCGAAACTGTCGCAGCCGGGCCATTACTATTGGATACTGAAACAATATCTGAAGCCGTACAGCCCGTAGCGTCTGTAACTGTAACAGAATAATTTCCCGCTATCACTGAACTCAAATCTTCCGTCGTCGCCGCGTTACTCCACAAAATTGAGTACGGAGAAATTCCTCCGGCAATTGCTAAATCAATCGCTCCATCCGCCTGACCACAACTCGCATTAACTGATGAACTTGTAAGAGTTGGTGAAGCAGAGGTGGTAATAGTGAATGAATCAATGACGGAACAACCAGTCGCGTCTGTTACAGTTACAAAATAATTTCCAGCGGTAATGGCTGTTTCATCCTGAGAGGTTGTACCATTATTCCAGAAATAATTGTATGGAGAAGAACCTCCGATAATTGTCAAGTCAATAGAGCCATTTGCGTTTCCACAAGTTGATTGAATTAAAGACGAGGTAATACTCGGACCATTTGTATTACTGATAATCGCGGAATCCACAACGGCGCATCCTGCAACATCTGTAACAGTCACAAAATATGTTCCTGATGAAATGTTGTTTAAGTCCTCGATAGTTTGTCCGTTATTCCAAATATAATTATATGGTGAAATTCCTCCTGTTATAGTCAAATCCACAGAACCATTACTCTGATTACAGCTTGCTGAAGTCGGAATAATAGAAGTTGAAGGAGATGAGGCAGCAAAAATATCTGTAACCGCATTTGCTGTGCATCCATTTACATCAGTTACAACAACAATATAGTTTCCCGCTGAAATGCCAATTAGATCTTCAGTGGTAGCTCCATTATTCCATAGGAATGTGAAAGGAAAAATTCCACCTGAAATTGAAAGGTCAATTGAACCATTGTTGTTTGAACAACCCGCATCAATTGAGGCAAATGAAATTTCCGGGCCTTGGTTTTCTGCAACATTTACCGAGTCGTTTGTTGAACAACCAGAAGCATCTGTTACAGTCACAAAATAAACTCCGCTTAACACGCCTGATAAATCTTCAGTTGTCGCACCGTTGCTCCAGGTAATATTGAAAGGTGAAGTCCCTCCCACTATTGTTAAATCAATAGTTCCAGTCGCTTGAGTGCAACTCGCAGGAGATGAGGTGATGGATAAAGAGGCAGATAAAGTATTGATTACAACAAATGAGTCAATCACAAAACAACCGGTTGCATCAGTTACTGTTACAGTATAAGTTCCCGAAACCAGCGATGAAACATCCTCTGTTGTTGACCCATTACTCCAGTTATAATTATAAGGAATTGAACCGCCAGAAACAGTCACATCTATAGAACCATTTGAATTTCCACAAGTTGAATTTGAAGCGACTCCAGTCAAAGTTGGGCCATTTGAATTATTTACAACAACTGAATCATTTGCAACACAGCCTGAAGAATCAGTAATCACGACTGAATATGTTCCCGCGGATACTGAAGCTAAATCTTCCGTGGTAGAACCATTGCTCCATGCAAATACAATTGGTGAAATTCCTGTTATAGTTAAATCAACTGAACCATTTGATTGGTTACAAGAAGCGGCGGTTGAAACAATTAAAGAGGTGGCTGGGGTTGTTGTTTGAATAGTCGCGTTCGCGAAAGCATTACATCCGCTCGCGTCAATTACTGTAACCTGATAACTTCCCGCAAACAAAGAATCAATATCTTCAGTCGTTGCTCCATTACTCCAGACAAAAGTATAAGGTGATGTTCCACCTGTTACTGTCAAATCGATCGAACCATTATTGCTACCACAAGAAGAATTGATTTGTGTTGAAGTCGCGCTCGGCCCGTTACTATTAGAGACAATCGTACTATCCGTTACACTACACCCGTTCACATCAAAGACTGTCACTGAATAATTTCCTGCGGCTACACCACTTAAATCTTCAGTAGTTGAACCATTGTTCCAGGAAATGTTGTAAGGTGAAGTTCCTCCTGAAACAGTCAAATCAACTGAACCGCTTGCTTGGGCGCATGTCGCATTTGAGAAAGTAATAGCTGTTGTTGGCGCTAAAGAAGTCACGATTGCATTGGAATCAATCGTTGAACAACCGAGTGCGTCTGTTACAGTCACAAAATAATTTCCAGCAAGAAGAGAAGATATATCCTGTACGGTCGAACCATTATTCCAGATATAAGAATAGGGAGTTGTTCCACCTGTTGCAGTTAAATCAATACTACCTGTAGCCAGGTTGCAATTTGCATTTACTGCAACAATTGAAGTTGAAGGTGGTGTACTATTAGAAATTGTCGCAGAGAGAAGCGCAATACATCCTAACGAATCTGTAACGGTTAAATCATAAGTGCCCTGTGAAAGGGTTGTTAAATCTTCAGTTGTTGCGCCGTTGCTCCACAAATAATTAAATGGAGACGAACCACCTGTTACAGTTGCAAAAATTGCTCCTGTGTTATTACAGCCCGCTGTTATTATTGAATCGAGCGCTACTGAAACAGAAGTTTGAGGGTTTATCACATAAGAACCAATAGAAACACAACCAACACTATCTGTAACAGTAACGAAATAAGTGCTAGCGATAATTCCGGAGATAAAAGAAGTAGTAGCGCCTGTACTCCATAAGTAACTGTAAGAACCCATCCCGCCTGTTACAGTCAAATTAATTGATGAAGTAACAAGGCATGAAGGCTGAATAATTGAATCAGCAATAGAAATTAGCGGAGCGTCTGTTATGGTGATTGTTTGTGAAGCAACGCAATTCGCTGCGTCGGTTATTGTTAAAGTATAAATTCCAGCAACAAGCAAAGAAAGGTCTTCAGTAGTTGCTCCATTACTCCACATATAGTTCAAAGGATAAGAACCTCCAAAAACAGAAACATCTATTGAACCGGTATTTTGTCCGCAATAGGTATTAACTGAAGTGTATGAAATGGCTGGAGAAATGGTATTAATTACATCAGCGAAAGCTTCGGCGGTACAACCATTAGCGTCTGTAACAGTTACATAATAAGTTCCGACAGAAAGACCGGTAATATCTTCGATTGTAGCGCCATTACTCCATATAAATGTCAATGGAAATGTTCCGCCGACAATATCAAGAGAAACTGTCCCATCATTTCCTGAACAACTTTCATTCGTTGATGAGATAGTTAACTCAGGACTGAAATTCTGAACAATAATTGCTGAGTCACTGGCTGTACATCCGGCTGAATCAATTACATGAACCACATATAATCCCGCACCTAAACTGTCGATGTCTTCAGTAGTTGCTCCGTTTGACCAGGTGATGGTGAAAGGTGAGGTTCCATTTGTAATTGTTAGATCAATTGAACCGATCGCATTTCCGCAATTTGCGTTTGTCGCGATATGTGAAAGTGCTGGTTGAATAGTTCCTGTAACAGTAAATGAATCAATGACAGAACATCCGCTTCCATCGGTGAAAGTTAAAGTGTAAATCCCTGCTGTTAATGAATTCAAATCTTCAGTAGTCGCTCCGTTACTCCAATTATAATTAAAGGGAGAAGTTCCACCTGTAACAGTTATATCAATTGCTCCGGTAATATTTGAACATGGAGCGGCTGTAACAGATGAAGTTAATGAAGGAGCAGGTAAGCTGTCAACATTTTGCAAAGCGATAACCTGACAACCATTTGAATCGGTTACTACCACAAAGTAGGTTCCTTGCGAAAGATTGCTAAGGTCTTGTGTTGAGTAAGTTCCCGAATTCCAATCGTAGGTAAAAGGTGAAGTTCCACCAATTATAACCAAATCAATGCTTGCGTTATTGTTTCCGCAGGTTTCATCAATGTGAGTCGCAGTCGCTGATGGCCCGGTGATATTTGAAACCACTACACTCGCAGTAGTTAAGCATCCATTCGTATCTGTTACACTAACAGTATAATTGCCCGCAATAAGATTTACCGCGAAAGAATCAATTGAAGCGTTACTCCATGAATAAGTGAAAGGCGAAGAACCTCCGCTTATTGTTGCAACCACAGATCCGTTATTATAACCACAAGTAGAGTTCTGAGGAGTTGCTGTAACAGTCGGTCCTGCGATGTCGGTTAAAGAAACTACGGTGTCAACCTGGCACCCTGCTGCATCGGCGAGATGAATTGAATAAACGCCGGCAGCAAGGTTAACAAGGTCTTGGGTAGCAAATTGTCCGGAGTTCCAGTCATAAAAGAATGGCGCTGTTCCTCCTGATACGGTCAGGTCAATAGACCCGTTATTATTTCCACAAGTTGTGTTATTGAAAGTGTAGCTGAGATAAGGGCCAAAGATATTTGTGATTGTGGCGGTAGCCGTAACAGTGCATCCATTCGCATCAGCAACAGTGACTGAATAAGCGCCGGGCTGTAAAGAATCAATATCTTCAGTTGTTTCTCCATTACTCCATGTGTAAGTGTAAGGAGCGGTTCCTGAAATAGTAGTTAGCGCGATTGCTCCGTTAAATTCCGCGCAAGTGCAATTTGTGTGCGCGATGGAATAAGTTGGTCCGGCGATATTGGTCAGAGTGATTGTTCCGCCAATGGTGCAAAGATTCACATCTGTAACAGTAACCGAGTAAGACGCTCCGCCATTTAAATTGTAAGCCGTGTCATTAACCTGAACCGGAGAAGTATTCCAGTGATATGAGTAAGGAGAGGTTCCACCTGTTACACTTACCCAAACCATTCCGTTTGAATTTCCACAAGTTGAATTCTGAGAACCGAAACTTAAAGAAGTAGGACCAGGAATATTTATAAAGGAAGAGGAAGTTGTAGCGGTACAGCCGTTATTGTCTGTAACAGTCACAACATAAGTTCCGGCGGGAACATAATTTAAGTCCTGAGTTAATGCGCCGTTGCTCCATTGATAAACATAAGGTGAAGTTCCGTTGCTAACCGTCAGATAAACCTGGCCGTTTGCGCTTCCGCAAGTTTCATCAAGTGTTGAGGTTGATAATGATGGTCCGTTAATGTTTATGACTTCAGCTGAATCAATCAATACACAATTATTCTGATCAGTGATTGTAACGAAGTACCAACCGATTGCCAGTCCGATTAAATCCTGAGTGGTTCCGCCGTTACTCCATGAATAGTTGTAAGGAGCTACTCCCGCAACGACTGACAGGTCAATACTTCCGTTGTTATTTCCGCAAGTTGCGTTTGTAGTCGCGCTTGATGAGAATGGACCTGGAACATCACTTACAATTGTTGATGTTGCAGTCGAACAAAGATTGGCGTCAACTACTGTTACACTATAAATTCCTGTTGAAAGATTAGTTAAGCTTTGAGTAGTTTCTCCATTACTCCAAATAAAAGAGTAAGGCGAAGTTCCTCCTGTAAGTGTCAAGGTAATTGTGCCGTTGTTCGCTGCACAGGTAACATCAACCGCGACCGCGCTTGCAGTAGGGCCCGCGACATCAATAAGTACTTCTGAAAGTGAAGCACTACAGTTATTTGAATCTGTTACAATAACAGTATAAGTTCCGGGATAAAGACTGTCAAGGTCTTCAGAAGAATAAGAACCTGAATTCCAATCGATATTAATCGGAGATGTTCCACCTGTAACAGTCAAGTCAACGCTTCCATTAGAGTAACCACAGGTTGGATTAGAAGTTGTGGCTGAAAGTGCGGGACCGGCGGTATTATTTAAAGTAATTGTTCCGCCGATGGTACATCCATTCTGATCGGTTACTGTTACATCATAATTCCCTGAAAATTGATTTAAGATATCCTCAGTTGTAAACGCTCCGCTGTTCCAATCAAAAATGTATGGTGCTGTTCCGCCAACAACCGTTAAATCAATTGCGCCATTACTGTTTCCGCAAGTTGAGTTTTGCGTAATGTAGGTTATTGAAGGGCCATCGGTATTATTAACAGTTGAGCTTTCAACTGCAGTACAACCATTCGCATCTGTAACAGTTACATTATAAATTCCTGAAGCGACCCCGTTTAAATCTTCTGTTGTCGCTCCATTATCCCAGTTATAACTGAAAGGTGCAGTACCACCGGTTACAATTAAATCAACCGAACCGTTTGAATTTCCGCAAGTTGAGTTCGCAGAAGTTGAGGCGAGTAAAGCTCCCGGAATATTAATAAGCGTGGTATTCCCGAAAGCGAGACAACCATTGCCATCTGTTACAGTTACATTGTAAGTTCCAATTGCGAGGTTGCTTACATCCTGAGTTGTTTCTCCCCCACTCCATTGATAAATGAATGGTAATGTTCCACCTACTAAACTTAAATCAATACTTCCATTTACCAATCCACAAGTGTTATTTGTTACATTAATTGTTAATGCAGGTGCGGTAATATCATTCAGATTAATGATGGTATCAACAGTGCAACCATTTGCACCTAAAATTGTAATTCCATAATTACCTGCCGGAATACTATCGAGGTCTTGAGTTGTTTCTCCATTCCACCAGATGTAGGTGTATGGAGTAACACCACCTGTAACAGTTATATCAATGCTTCCATTGCTGCTTCCGCAAGTTGAAGAAATTGTTGTGAATGCGATTGATGGAACTGGTGTATCAGTAATGATAGTGGTAATTGCGTCTGTACATCCGTTTGCATCAGTGATGGTAAGCGAATAAGTTCCGGAATAAATGCTTGATAAATCCTGTGTGTTATATGCGTTGTTGTTCCAGTTGTAAATAAATGGAGCGGTACCGTTAGTGACAGTTACATCAATGCTTGCGTTATTTACCTGGCAAGTTGCATTCACCTGAGTGAGTGACAATGACGGGCTTGGTTGATCTGTAACAGTTTTTGAAACAGTGAATGTGCATCCATTCGCATCTGTAATTGTTACATCATAACTTCCGGCTAATTGATTATTCAAATCCTGAGTAGTTGCTCCGGTGTTCCAGATATACAGGAAGGGAGCAGTTCCGCCACTTAAGGAAAGATTGACAAAAGAGTTGTTATTACTACAGGTTGTTGGATTAGCGGCGATTGTACCTGTCGGACCTGCTGTATTACTTACGGTTGTATTTTTTACATTGCTGCAACCAAACTGATCGGTGACTGTTACAGTATAGGCACCAATCGCTAATGGAGAAATTGTAGTGGTTGTTGCGCCTGTATTCCATACATATACATTTCCTCCATTACCACTTGTTGTAGTTACCCATGCAGTACCATTAATATTTCCGCAGGTGGTATTCGTGTGAAGTGCTGTTGCATTGGGGCCGGGTAAATCAGTAATGAAAACAGAATTTGAAACAGTACACCCGTTAGCGTCAGTTACAATTACTGTATAGGTTTGATTTCCGTGAAGGTTTATCGCTGAATCATTTGTTTGAACAGGGGTAGAATTCCAGTTATAAGTATAACCCGGAGTTCCACCTGAAGCCAGAACAATTGCCTGAGCATGATCAACACCACATGTATCGTTGTTATGTGTAACAGAAGTTATTATGGGTAATGGAACAACTGTTACAACAGTACTATCAACATCAAAACATCCGTAAATATTACTGACTGTAACAGTATAAGTAGTTGTAACAGCAGGTGATGCAATGGGTGATGAAATGTTAGGATTACTTAAACCAGTAGCCGGTGTCCATACATATTGCACTCCCCCACTCGCGGTTAGTAAAGCACTTGTTCCGGAGCAAATTATTTGATCAGGACCCGCATCCGCAATTACAGTATCGTGTACATAAACCGGTAATGTGCGACTATCGCTGCAACCGTTAGCTGCGATTGTTGTGAGTGTTACATTATAAGTTCCGGGGAATGGATAAAAGTGAACTGTATTCGGAAGTGTATCAGTATTAGCCGCACCACTTGCTGGGTCATCGAAATTCCAGAAGTAAGAAACGATTGGGCTTGAAGAAATGGTCTGGTCAAAGAAATGAACTGAATCGGGAGCACAGGTTGATGAGTCAACTCTGTCGAAATAGGTTACAGGCGCTGCTGCAACCACAACTGTATCAGTTGCAGAGTTTGTGCAACCATCAACAGTAGTAATATCTAAATTGATAACATAAGTGCCGGGAGAAGCGAAGTAGTGATTTGGATTCTGCAATGCAGAAGTATTCTGCGCACCACTCGCCACATCGCCAAAGTTCCAGTCCCATTGTGATACGGGTGAAGTACCATAACTTGAATCGGTGAACTGAACAGTACCATGCTGACAAAGAAATGGATTATCAAGATTGAATGCGCAGTTCGCACCATTCACTACAACTATTCCAATTGGTAAAGCATACACACAACCTACACCATCATTCAAAATCAATTCAGAATAAAAAGAACCCGTGGTTGTATAGGTGTGACAAATCGAATCTCCATTAACTGTAACAGTTCCATCACCGAAGTTCCAGGTGAAGTTTATGGTTGTTGATGAAACTGCCTGAAAGCAGGTATAGTGCGGAACACAACCACTTGTTGGCAGCAATGAAATGTAACCCTGCGGTCCACCGATGGTAATGTAATCGTTAAACACGATGGTGTCTTTACAGCCATTCGGGTTAGTGACAATAAGTGTTACATCAAAAATTCCGGCAATGTTATAAATGTGCGAAGGATTTTGCGCCGATGAAACCTGACCATCGCCAAACTTCCAGAAATATGTTGAACCTAAAGGAGCATCAACACTCAGATTAGTAAAGTGAACAGTCAACGGAGGACACCAAGAACCAAGTGTATCAGCTACAAGGTTTGCGGTAGGATGTGTAACATTTACATAGTCAGCATAAGTTGCGGTGTCAATACAACCTGTCGCATCAGTAGCAATTAAGGTGATGGAATAATTACCATTAACCGTGTAAGTGTAACAGGGGTTTGATGAAGTGGAAGTTATTCCGTTTCCGAAATCCCAATCATAGGTTAAACCTGTTCCTGCTGATGTATTGATGAAGCAGGCAGTTGTTCCTAAACAAACTGTTGTATCCGTTAAAATAAAAGAAGCATCGGGGTGAATGGCGTGTATATAGTTGGTTCTTGTTTTTGTGTTTGTACAACCATGATTGTCAGTAACAACAAGTGTAACAGTATAATATCCCGCATTATTATAAGTGTGTGAAGGATTCTGAAGTGTTGATGTATTATTCACTCCACTCGTAGGGTCACCGAAGTTCCAGCTCCATCCGGTTATGGTTGAAGTTGGCGCTGTTGACTGGTCAGTAAAATTAACTAACAACGGAGTACAACCGCTCAATGGGAATCCAATGAAATTCGCAATCGGTCCCCAAACGGTAATGTAGCTCGGGCGATACAAAGTATCCTTACAACCAAACTGGTCGGTAGCAATTAAACGAACACTATAAACTCCTGGAGTTGCTAATACAAAACATGGTGAAGTAGCAGTACTTGTTGCAACTGTTGTTCCTGATGAATTAGTGACCAACCATGCGTAACTCACAGCATCAACCGAAGTATTGCTCATGCACGATGTTAAAGGAGCGCAACCCGATAAAGGGCTTCCGGTAAAGTGTGCCGCCACATTGCGAATGGTAACTGTAACACTTGTATTATCAGTGCAACCTGTTGAATCGTTCGTGACGAAGAGTGATACAGTGTGATTTCCGGTGGTAGTATAGGTAACTGATACAGTTGGAGTAAAAGCTACTCCGGGATTTCCGCCGGGGATAACCCATGTGTAAGTATCTGCTCCGAGCGAAGCACTTCCATCAAAATTAATAACGAAAGGTTGAGCGCAACTTCTTGTATAAGCAATGTGCGCTACAGGAGGTAATAAATGCACATAGTGGACAATGGTTAAAGTATCGTTGCAACCGTAGTTCGAAACAATAAGTGTTACATCGAACCAACCTGTATCTTCATAAATATAAGCGGGATTCTGAAGATTCGATTCATTGTTATATGGTGGCACACCATGAAAATCCCAGGTGTAAGTTGAGTAAGGAAAAGTTCCAGTTGATTGATTGGTAAAATAAATAGGCAGGTTAGCACAGTTAATCAACGGAGTTGCAATGAAAGCAACATCAGGAGGTGTGCTGCAACAAACAGCATTCGGAATTACAATGGTGTCTTTACAACCTTCAGCACTTGTGGTGATAAGTGTGATGGTGTAACAGCCGGGAGTATTGTAAGTGTGTGCTGGGTTTTGCGAGTTATCGGTATTAGCAGCACCACTTGCAGGGTCACCAAAATTCCAATCCCACTGCACAGGGTTTCCGGTTGAAGTAGTTGAATTAAAATTAACTGATAACGGAATACAACCGCTCGATGGGTCTAATGTAAAATTGGCAACAGGGCAAGTAATGGTTAAGAAAGACGGAGTAGCATAAGAATCCGTACATCCGAAATCATCTGTTACAGTTAAGCTTGATGAGTAAGTTCCGCAGGCAACATAATTAATGGTATCAGGGGTTGAAGTATTTGCACTTGCTGGTATTCCACTTGGGAAACTCCATGCATAAGAAAGATTTGAACCGGTTGACGAATCAATAAACGAAACCGGAGCCGGTCTTAAACAAGTCGCAAGCAAACCATCAATTGTATAATAAGCATTCGGTGCTGTATGCGTTGTTATGGTTGTGCAGTTCTGTGCAAGACATCCCGCACCAAAATCAATTGTCAAACACAACGAGAAAACACCTGTATCAGTAATTGAAACAGAAGGAGTTTGTGAAGTAGCGTTTGTAATTGTTCCTGAAGGAGTAATTGTCCAGCTCCATCCTATTGGTGTACTTGAAGCAACTCCTGCTGCTGAAACGGTAAGCGGAGGACAACCATGATCGGTATTGAGTGTGATGTTCGCCGTGTTATTCGCAATCACCACATAATTATCATAAACAATGGTATCAGTACACCCATTTGCATCGGTAACTATTAATGTAGTACCAAAACTACCGGCAGCGTTATAAGTAACAGTCGGATTGGCAGAGGTATCGGTTGCAGGATCACCACCTTCAAATATCCATTGATAAGTGTAAGGCGCTAAACCGGCAGAACTTGAATCGGTATAGTTCACCACAAAAGGAGCCGAACACGAAGTGGTAGCTGAAGAAGTAAAATTTGCTGATGGTGGCGTGTAAACACAAAGCACATCACTGATAGTAGTATCATTCACACAACCAAACGAGTTGGTAAGAATAAGTGTAACCTGCTTGCACCCTTCATCAACATAAGTATGATTGGGTGATGAACCCATTCCAGCAAAACCATCGCCATAATCCCACACATAACCCGTAATGGTTCCGCTTCCGGCAACTGAAGTGCTGCTGTTAAACGATACCGACATTGGAATACATCCCGAAACATTATCAACCGAGTAATTTGCAGTTGGCATACAGTAAACAGTGATGTTCTGGGTAGCTGTGTCTTTATCACCGTTTCCGTCAGTCACAATTAACTGAACAGTATAATCACCGCAATTTAAATAAGTAGTTGATGGGTCCTGAAAAACTGAGTTTACACCCGGATAAACGCCAAAATTCCACTTATAACTAAGCGGAGCAACACCGGTACTAAGGTTTATGAAAGGGTAAACTGCAGGATTGCAGTTAGGAACCGGAGCAGTAAAGCTGAAATCAGCTATTGGCTGCGCCTTTAGTCCCCAGGAGGTTATTCCCAGTATAAAAAGGAAGGTGAATGTTCCTCTGCAAAAATTAGTGCTACCCATTTTTTGAGAAATCTTAAGTCTTATACTAAGACTACCTATTTATAGTTACCTAATGTTAATAACATTTTGCCTGCGGTATATACTAAAAACACAAAAGGAGCTGTTGAGAGCTCCTTTCATGTTTTCAAAAATCAAAAACCAAAACCTATTCTTTACTAATCAGCTTGCGGCTGACTTCTTGAATTTTTTAATTGATTTTGACCTTGGTCGGCGGTTCTTCTTCTTTATGTAAAAGTCGAAGGATTTTGCAGGGTTATCTAAGGAATCATCCTCTTGTTTCATCTTTAAAACAATGTGATTGCCTGCAACTAATGAACTGAAATTTAACATAGTATAACTAATTTGATTAAGCGGCTTCTAACATGCCCATTTTCATGAGCTTTTTGATTTTTCTTTTACCCATAATAAAGTGTTCCCGGGTCAAAGGTTGTTTTTTAGCCAGTTTAAAGGCATCAATCAACTCTTCAGCAGTTTTAGTGGTAAGCCAATCCATTGGCGAATCTAAATTAGGAAATTTAGCTTCATAATGCGAAATCAAAAATTCTAAGTGTTCTTGTGGTGACATGGTGGTTATTTTTTTGGTTGTTTTGAACCTTATACCCTAATTAAAATATAAAGGTTACACCTTTATGGGTAGTTTAAATAATCACATATTGCAATTTATTGATTATCAGCCAATAATTTAAAGGCGCTGCTTCTGAATAACTATTCCTTAAACCTTCAACCGTAAGCGCTATATCCTTTATGCTATATTAAAACCGTTGTGCATTTCCTTCAATTCGGAGAAATAAAAGCACATAAAAAAATCCGCACAAATGTAGCAGCCATGCGGATTTTTTTAATTATTGAAGAACAAAGAATGCAGAACGAAGAATTTTTCACTCTTCGCTTTTAGTTTTTAATTGACCTTAAGCAGCTATTCTGCTCGCTACATTGCTGAACCCACCTTGTATTCCTTTTGGGCCAACGGCTTTTACTTTTACAAAGTAGCGCTTGCCGGGAATTAAACTTCGGATAATGTATCGCTGACTGGAAATAGTGGTTAGGTATGCAAAATGCTGATCATCGTTTTCGCTTATATAAATTTCATAACTCTTGCCGTACTGTACCGGGTCGAAAAACAATTTCAATTCAGTTTCGCTTGAAGTGGACATTAGGCGGGCATTGGCTGCTGCATCTAACGGGTCGGGTGCTGGTTGCGATTGTTTGCGCAGTTTAAAACCGCTTGTTAAAAATATGGCAGGGTCGCCGGCGGCAATAAGCACACAATAATTGGCGAGGTCGCGTATCATAATCGAAAGCTCAACCCGCAATTGATTGCGAAGCGCAAGTGCTCCCGGCACTTTTGCGTCAGCGTCAGTAATGGCTTTACGATAATCGTCTAACTTGGCAAGTATGGCTGCCAGGGTTGGTGTGGGTACTGTGAAATTCGGATTGCCGGTCATTGCCAGCAATATCATTTCAACAAACTGTGCTAATCCAAGGATAGTCAACTGAGCTAATCCAAGGCTGGGAATCAATTTTTTCATGGTTATGAATTTTTGTGAAACCCAAACTTACCGTTCGTGAAATGTGGTTTCCAAATTTATTTTTTGTGGTCTTTTACTTTTTAACATTGAAAAAAAATCGTGTTATTATTTTTTATATTTTCGCAACCCTTTCCCCCGAAAAAAGCAAAAAAACAGCAATTTTATTTTCTATGTCTGTAAAAAAGGGTGACCGAAACCATACTTAAAATATTTATTTTTTTAGTTCATTTTTTAACTGGTTTTAAGCAATAAAACGATACAGTTTTATCTGTTTAGGGCACTGTAACAGTTTATTTGAGCGGCAGGACAAATACAATTTTCGCCTTACTCACTGCTTACTTTCTTAGTTTCATACCTTAGAAACCCTCCATTTAATGTTTGAAAGAGTGATTCAATGGTTACTCTTTGTTTTTCGTATCGCTGAAATGCTGAATCACATGTATGAGAGCCACATTCATTTCCTGAAATAAATCATCTAAAGCAATGAATTGCACTTTCATTGATTGCAACAAAGCAATTGAAGCAATGAAATTATTATTGCTTGGCTAGTTTTTAGCCATTTAATGTTTGAATTGAACATTCTGAATATCATAACAGTCAGTAAAAGCAATGAATTAAAAATTCGTTACTGCGCTTTTTGGTTCGCATTGCGATTGCCGGACTATGACCGATAATTATCTGCGATGAAGTTGACTTAACAAAGTCGGGTATGCAACCGAAACCAATTGGCAATTTAATTATTATTAACCCCAATGAAAGTAAGAGTATTCAAAAAAAATTCATAGCAACATATTGAAAACAATATTGGAGGTTTTAAAAAACGCTAGGGTTGTGCTCCGGTAGTTTCACATGAAAGTAATTTTAATACACAGCTTGCTTGCTTGATAAAGGTACTGCTGTGGAGTGAAGCTGGTAACACGAAAAAAAAATGAAAGAGTGTTTTTGTCAATGCGTTGTTTTTCCATAGCAAAGTGTCTATCTAAAATTTACCTTTACTTCTTAAAAAACAAAAAATATTTCATAAATATGAACCTAATTGAGAAAGGAATTGAGAAGAAACTTATCCGCTTTGATGAGGACAAAAACTTTGTAACCTATATTCATCAGAACAAAAGGCGGAGTTACATCAACCCCGAAGAAAAAGTTCAGGTAGAAACCTTTCTCACACTCACCTTGATTTATGGTTATCCTGTAAACAGAATAAAGCAATTTGTTTCAGTGCAAATGGGTTCAGAAACAAAAGAGGCCGACATCATTGTTTACGCAGACGATGAACTTGAAAGTCCTTACATAGTTGCAGAATGTAAAAAGGAAACCGTCACAGACCAAGAATTTAATAAAGCAGTTGACCAAGCATACAGTTACGCATTTCCCGAAGGAGCAAAATATGTTTGGGTTACCAACCGTATCAAGAACGAGTATTACGAAGTCCCCGACAAGAAACCGAAAAGCAGAATTACTATTCCCGACATTCCACAGTTCGGAGTAAAAAAACTTGCACCGTATAAATATGTGAAAGGTGGTATTGCACAACCCGACTCTGACAAAGTAAGTGAACCCGAAGTTGAATACGGAACAAAACAAAAATTCTTTGAACTCCAAGTTGTAAGCGAAAACGAACTGACAAGAATTTTCATTCAGGCACACCAATCACTTTGGGGAGGCGGACAACGAAAACCCGATGATGCGTTTGACGAATTCAACAAACTTATTTTTTGCAAACTCTGGGATGAAAAGCATCCACGAAAAGTTGGCGAAGCATATGAGTTTCAAATTTTCGCAGAAGAAACAGTTGAAGAATTAGCAGACCGTATTCATAAAATTTATGAGCAAGGGAAAAAGAAAGACACCGACAAAGAAGTTTTCAAAGAGGACATCAAACTCAAACCCGAAGAAATACAAACCATCGTAAAGTATCTGCAAAGAATTTACTTGCAGAAAACAGACCTTGACAGCAAAGGCAGAGCATTTGAAACTTTTATGGGAAGTCATTTCCGTGGCGACTTCGGACAATTCTTTACACCAAGAGCAATCGTAAAATTTATTGTGGACACACTTTCAATAGACAACAACTCACTGGTGCTTGACACAAGTTGCGGAAGTGGTGGCTTCTTACTTTACGCTTTAGATAAAGTCAGAGAGAAAGCAAACGAAATTTTTCCCAACTACAAAACAGACCCCGACCAACGAGAAGAACACAGAAAATATTGGCATGACTTCGCAGAAAAAAACCTTTATGGCATTGAACTCAATGACGACATTGCACGAACCGCAAAAATGAATATGATTATTCACGATGACGGACACACCAATGTAATTGCAGCAGACGGACTTTTCAGCGATAAAGAATTACAAGCAAAATCGGGCAACAAAAATTTTATCTACAACACTTTTGATTACATCATTACCAATCCCCCTTTCGGTAGCAGCATTAAGCAAACCGAAAAGGCATATTTGGGATTGTATGATTTAGGAGTTAAAGAGGTTGACTGGTTAGACATCAAAGCAGTTGTTACAGAAAAGAAAAAACCAAGAGACAGTCAAAGCACCGAAGTTTTATTTTTAGAACAGTGCTATCATTTTTTAGTGGAACATGGTTACATAGCGATTGTAATTCCTGACGGAATTCTATCTAACAGCAGTATGCAATATGTAAGAGATAACCTTGAAGAACTTTATAGAATTGTTGCAGTGGTTTCATTACCGCAAACAGCTTTCACCGCCACAGGTGCGGGAGTTAAAAGTTCTGTTTTGTTTATGCGTAAACACAAAAGAAAAAACACAGATAAAATTTCTGCACAAAAAATTAAGTTGAAAGAGCAACTGAAAACGGATAGCAAATTTGTGGCAACGATTGAACAATACGAGAAAGAAAAAATTGCTGCTATCAAAAAGTTAGAAGAAGAAACAAAAAAGAAAAACCCGAAAGCATCAAAAAAAGAAATTGCAGAACTCATTCAAAACGACAAAGGAAAGTTGCAAGCAACTTTCACTGTAAAGACCAATAACCTGAAAGAAGAAATGACCGAAAAGTATTTTGCTGCAAAGCAGCAAATACTTGACGACTATCCCATCTTCATGGCAATAGCAGAGGACATTGGTTATGATGCAACAGGAAGAAACACCAACAACAACGAACTGCCAGCAATCGGAAATGAATTATCAAAGTTCATTGCACACATAAACAAAACTGAAAAGCAATGAGCGCATTTACCATTTCACAAAAACTAAATCCCGATAAAGTTTTTCTTGTTCGCAAAAGCGAACTTGAAAAACGCATTGACCCTTTTTATTATGTTCCTTCATTAGTTGCATTAGAGAAAAAAGTTTTGGCTAAAAAGCCAAAACGACTTCGTGATTATGTAACTGAAATTGCAAGCGGAGCAACGCCAAAGACAACTGAAAGCGAAAAGTATTACACTGAAAAGGAAAACGGCAAGCCGTTTTTACGAGTGCAAAACCTTTCGCCAACTGGAATTTTAGAATTTGACGATTGCAAATACATAAACGAGGAAACACACAGTGGAATGTTGAAACGCAGTCAGGTTTTCGGAAATGATTTGTTGGTAAAGATTACAGGAGTTGGAAGAATGGCAGTTGCATCCGTAGCACCCGAAGGTTTTGAGGGCAACATCAATCAACACATTTGCGTAATCAAAACAGGAAGCAAAGAAATGAGTGAAACGCTTGCAGCGTTTCTCAATTCCGACATCGGAGAAAAACTTGCAACAAGGAGAAGCACAGGCGGAACACGACCTGCACTTGATTACCCTGCTTTACTTTCTATTCCAATTATCAACGACCCAAGAGTTTTACAAATCAGTAGAAAAGTAATTGAGCAGAAAACAAAAAACGAAAACGAAGCATCAAAACTTCTAAGCAGCATTGATAATTATTTATTGAAAGAGTTGGGAATTACTTTACCTACTCCACCCGAAAACATTTTGAAGAATAGAATTTACACTACTTCCATAAAATCAATTTCGGGAAATCGTTTTGACCCTTTCTTTCATCAACAAAAATTCATAGACAACCTTCAAGCAATTCATAAAGGAAAGTTTCCAGTAAAACCACTTCGTGAAATTATTTCAGGTAATCTGATTAAAGGAACTTTGCCGAACCAAACGGAAAAGGAAGGAAACAATTCAGTAGTTCAAATCAATTGCATAAATGCAGATGGAACAATTTCGCTTGACGAACTTCTAACGGCAAAAGATATTTTTAGCAAAGAGCAGAAGTTACAGCAAGGAGATGTGTTAGTAGTAATCACAGGTGCAACGATTGGAAAAATTGCACAGTGGAATTATGAAGGCGAATATTTTTTAGGTGGCGATATTGTAAAGTTTCAGACAAATTCTTTAGCAGATAATTCTTTTGTGTTTCATTTTTTGCGTAGCACATTAAGCCAAACAGAAATCAAACGAAACATTACAGGTGCAACAAACGGACATTTAGCCCCCGAAGATGTAAGTCATTTTCCAATTCCAATTCCACCGCCTACCAAACAAAAGGAAATTGCAGAACACATTAACGGATTAAGACAACAAGCACAGCAACTGAAAAACAAAACCAATGATGCACTTAAAAAAGCAAGTGAAGAGATTGAAAAAATTTTAATCGGATAGAATATGGTAATCGTAATTGTAAGATGGTATATTAAAGAAGGGAAAGACGAAAAGTTCAAAGCCAAATGGCAAGGCATGAAACCAAAATCAAAAGAAGGTTTGTTCCGAGAATTTTTTTCTAAACCAATTACATCATCGGTAGAAAAATATCACACACTTGATGTAGAGAGCAAGCACTACACAACTTATATCAATGTAGGTGTATGGAATTCTATTGAAGATTTTAATAAAGCAATTGGCTCTTTAATACTTGGGAGATTTGTTAATGAAAATCCTGAAAAGAAGGATATTGAGTTGATTGAAATTTTTGATTTTGAATTTAAACTTCGTGAAAGAATTGTAATGGATGTAGAAAAAACAAGAGCAGGTGAATTTATTCTACCACCTGCCGACTTTGACTAATCCTGCTCCGTTGTTGGTACCCTTCCCGTTGTCTGGTCTCCCGACCGACAACCAATTAGCACGGGACAGAGCTGTAACAGTTGCCTGAACCAGTTGCGGGCGATTTATTCAATTTATTTTTTTTGTTTTAATTGCATTTCATGATTGCTTCGCAGTTGCAATCGCACGCAATTAAAAAATAAGATTTGTAATCATGGAGCGGGTCACAGTAGTGTAACAGTTATCTGAACCGCGATTAAACAGATTATGAGATTAACTTTGATTGCGGATAACTATTCTGAAGCACAGCGTGAAGCCAAATAAAACAAACAGGTCGTATGAATAAACTTCATTTATCCCTGCCTGCGGCAGGCAGGCCTTATGCGTTTGCAGCAAGTATTTGGCGACATCGTAATTTGAAACTTACTAACTTTGACAAATGAAAATAGGGCTTGTAATATCAACCAACGACAGCGAGACAGTTTGGAATGCTTTCCGCTTCGGAAATTTTTCGCTCGGGAAAAATGAATCAGTAAAAGTTTTTCTAATCGGCAAAGGTGTTGAGGCGGAAAGCGTGAGCAACGAAAAATTCAACATCATTGAGCAGATGGAAAAATTTGTGCAACTGAAGGGAGTAATCTATGCCTGCGGAACTTGTTTCAAAATCCGAAACTCAAGCGGAACAGAAATGTGTCCGCTTTCAACAATGAATGACCTTTACGAAATCATGAATGAATCTGACAAACTTTTAACTTTCTGACAATGGACAATCTTTATCAAGTTTTAAAGTTGTGGCATATTATCAGTTTTGTATTTATGTCCATTCCGCTTTTCAATCTCATTGTTGTTAACGAACGGACATTGATGGGAACGAAATATAATTTCGGAACCGACAGTTTCATGGAAAACATTATCAGGCACGGAGCAGTTCGCTGTTATGTTTTTCAATTATCAGTTTTCATTTCTGGAATTCTTTTACTCGTTTTTGGACAGATGGGCATACAAGCAATCTGGACAAATTATATTCTTCTCGCAAAAACAGTTTTGCTTTTTACACTCATGGGTTTGCTTTCTTATGTCCACCTTTCTCTTCAACCAAAAATTGACAGTTTCTTTAAAAACATCACAGCGGAAACAAATGTGCCTGATAATTTTCTTGCTTCAGTAAAACCGTTTCGAGTATTTCGCAAACGACTTGCAACAGTTTGTTTATTTCTCGTCCTCACAACTATCATACTCGGAATGCAAGTTTATGCTCCGTTCAGTTTGACACTAAATATAATTCTCATCGGACTTGCCGGACTTTTTGCATGGCGTGTAAACAAGACATTGATACTATTTGGCTGGCTGTGATGATTAACAGAAATTAGAGTGATGACAATAACAGAAAGATGCAAATTCTCTCCCACCCAATTAATTCCGCTCTTGTTAGTGTTCCTCTTTTTCGCCCCAACAAATTCACCTGAAACGGATTCGGTGTTACACTACACATTATACCATCACTGTAAATCGTTCTTAATGGCAAACCTCCCTCTCTGAAAGACTTTTCTTTGTAAAGAATGCTTACAATTGTTGTGTTCTTAATTGTCTAATTTGTTCAATTTTAATATTTCCTATATTGCAGAACAATTTTCCATTAATTTGTTTTTATGAAAAAAATTTACTTTACCGTTTTACTTTTAATGCTTTGCACGGGTTCCATTTTTTCGCAAACCATACATTATAAGGAAATATTGCAAGCTCCTGGTCGTGAGGAGCCAATAAGCATTATACCTGCAGCAGGAGGCGGCTTTTATCTTTATGGGTACACGAAAAGCAGTGGCTTCGGATTATATGATTTGTACATCATCCGCACAAATGCTGACGGTCAGCAATTGTGGTGGAAAAATTACGGCTCTTACATGGAGGAATTGACCTCAAGTAGTTTTACGATTTGGGGGATTCCGGGCTTTACGCTTTTGCAACAGGATGACAACAACCTGCTTGCATCGTTTTCATACGAAGATACTACGCTTTTACCAGGGTCGGCACATACTGCAATTTTAAAATTAGATTCGTCCGGAAACATTCTCTCGCAGCACCCTTATAAATTCTCCGGCTCTTCTGCCTCGGCGCAAATAATAAAAAGCAGATTTATCCCCAATGAATATTTTATGCTCGTTGATGATTACGGCGGAAACGACCGGCCGGTGGTTGCTAAAATTAATGCCGCAGGCGATATCATTGCTGCTTATAATCCTCCAAACGGGTTGTGGAAGCACCCGGTATCATTCGCACAGACAACAGACAAAGGTTTTATCATTTCAGGAACACAGGAATATGGCGCTGATTATTGCTGGCTTATTAAAACGGATTCTATAGGTAACAGGCAATGGGCTGTGGCTGTTGATTCAGGTTACATCTTTCAATCTTATGGCAGCACTGTTGTGGAAACGGCAGGGGGAAATTATCTATTGACCATTTTTTATAGCGGAATGCCAAATGGTGAAGCTATTATTAAACTGGATCATTCAGGAAATAAAATATGGGCGAAAAATATTGTATCGCTCACCACTGATACTATTTCCTCAGGTAGATTTTATGAAATTAATTCAAATAAATATGCAGTTGTTTGTGCAAAAAAAGTAACAGGCATTAATGAATACAAAACAGTGATAGCTATCATGGATTCATCGGGCAATATTCAATCGGGCAAGTTTTTAGATTTTGGAAACAACAACAGCCCTCACGCTTTATGTTTTACACCGAACAATGAGATAGGATTCATCGGCTATTGGAATCCGGGCACTTCTTCTGATATTTTATTCGGATTAACCAATATGAACAGTTCTAATGAATGCTTCGAAAGCACTTATAACCTCCAATCAGTAAATAAAGCTATCGGAGTTTATATTGACAATCAATTTATAACAGGACAGCCGATTACAAGCACAACAGGTCCGATTGATTCATTATTGGTTTCAAGTGGGTGGCCAGATTCTGTCTTATGTACTACGGCACTTGCTGTTGAAAATATAAAAGATGATATGCTCCACCTGTCGGCTTATCCTAATCCTGCTGACCAATATGCAGTGATTAGTTTTTTACCTGGTGCCGGAAACCAGCAACCTGTATTGGATAAAGCGGTAATAAGAATTTTTGATGTGATGGGAAAAGAAATTTATTTATACCCTTCAGCATATTCAAACCAAATGGTTCAAACTTCAAACCTGTCCGACGGAATTTATTTTGTTCAGTTGCAAACTGGAAGTAAAACTGCAAATCTTAAGTTAATGGTGTTACATTAATAATTTTTTCTTGAGAAGGATTTGTTAGTTGATCTTTTGTCCCAACAGTTTCACCTGAAAGGGAAGCTGTGTTACACTACACATTATACCATCACTCAATCTTCCTCTGAATCTCCCCTAGCCCGGTTGCGGGCGATTTATTCAATTTATTTTTTTAATTGCATTTCGTGATTGCTTCGCAGTTGCAATTGCACACAATTAAAAAATAATATTTGTAATCTTTATAGAATGAATTTTAAAACTTCGTTTATCCCTGCCTGCAGCAGTCAGGCCTTATGCGTTAGGCGCAAGCTTTAGGGGCACTGCTAACTTTGAAATGTCTTCAAAAAATAAAGGATAAATAAATTCGTTACAGCAGGAAATCAAATGAAACTACTTATGCTGACAAAAAAAAGAATACCACTTTTGATTGCACTTATTTGTTGTATAGAACTATCAATTTACTTATGGGCAGTTTGGACAACTAGCTTCGATATGAATAATTTTTTTGCAATTACACCAGAATTTATTTTTGACAAATGCGCTCGTAATGCTGGCAGAATATCATCATTCATTTTTCTTATTTCCTTATTAATGGTTGGTTATTATGGACTAAAAAAAATCTATGCAGACGATAAGAAAAAGGACTCATTTCTGATTTTAATAACCTTGTTTTCTTTCAATCACTTAATTCATTTATTATTTGTTATTCTTCGTTACAGAAGTCATGGCGAGTCAATTACTCTATCTGGTCCTATAGAAGTCGGTGGAATTATTCATGGATTCATTACTTTTATATTTATCATCATAATTCCATTCATTCTTTGGAGCTTTAAATATTTAAATAAGCTTTTCTATTTTGTCATCATTCTTCATTTATTCAATATCAGTTGTTTCATTATTAAAACCTTTTCAGGTAAAGTAAAACCGCCAGACCATCCGGCATATCATAATCAGTCTGGAATAGTTATAATAACCGCTGCTTGCCTTTATATTTTATATAGAGTTTATCAAGAAAATAAGCCAGTTGCGGACGATTTTCAATCGCACGCAATTAAAAAATAAGATTTGTAATCTTTGTTGCTTGAATTTTAAAACTTCGTTTATCCCTTATGCGTTAGCTGTAATGGTCGGGGACACTACTCATCTGTTGTTGGTTATCGCTTGTCGGTCGGAGACCGGACAACGGGTGGTGGGGTTATTGGCAAGGGAGCAGCAACTTCAAACTGACTGATAGAAATTAACTTTAAATTTGTGACCGCTTAAACCCATGAGTAAAGAACAAACGAAAGACCTTCTGAAATTTTTGTCACCGTTTCCTGAAGAGATTAGAGAAATAGCAATGTGGTTGAGAGAATTTGTTTGGGACTTATATCCAAACACCAACGAACTAATCTATGACAATTACAACGCAGTTGCTTTTGGTTGGTCACCAACTGAAAAAGTTGGACACACCTTTTGTTCCATTGCGGTTGGACGAAGTAGCCACAATGTTCACTTTGGTTTTTATTGGGGTTCTGAAATTTCTGACCCTGACAAAATTCTATTAGGGCAAGGAAATCAATATCGCTACATTCTTGTTAAAAGCAAAGGCGAATTTCCAAAAGCATACATAAAAAAACTTGTAAAGGAGGCGCATGCAAACTCACTCACTAAAGTAAAGGATACAAAACAAATTATTCACGGAATGACAATTACGAAATCTGTATCAGATAAAAAAAGAAAGCCGAGTAAGAAAAATAAATGACGGTGCAAACTCAAACCATTAGAGTATAACTGCCGATAACAAAAATATAAATGAAAATTTTAAAAAAAGGGCTCCGAGAGGTAAACGAACAGTTGGTGGTTAACGAACATCATCACTTCTAATCCCCTTTTTTAAAACTTCGTTTATCCCCCAGTTGTAGGCGATTTATTCAATTTATTTTTTTGTTTTAATTGCATTTCATGATTGCTTCGCAGTTGCAATCACACGCAATTAAAAAATAAGATTTGTAATCTTTATAGTATGAATTTTAAAACTCCATTTGCAACCGCAAACTGTAACAGACATTTATAATAAGTTTTTTAAACCGTGTCCCCTCACTGCTTTTAGCTTCGCATAGAGAGACACGGAGGAAGAAAAGGAACATTTGAGCTTTAAACGAACAGATAAAACTATAAATGAAACACATAATTGACTACATCGGCAGACACAAACGCTTCTTAATAATTCTTGGCGGAATTGTTTGCCTGAATTTTATTTATGGTTTTGACGCAAGGTTCACAATCATTAATTTGCTTTGGATTTTCATTAATGTTGCGAAAATAAAATAGATGAAACGAGCAGTAGTCAGCAGTTGCGGGCGATTTATTCAATTTATTTTTTTGTTTTAATTGTATTTCATGATTGCATTGCAGTTGCAATCGCACTCAATTGAAAAATAAGATGTGTAATCTTGTTGCTAGAATTTTAAAAACTTCATTTATACCTTATCCGTTGTGCGTCATGCTATGAGACAGTAGGAACTCAAAACTGACTGCAAGAAATTAACATAAAAAATAAAATAAAAATAAAGAAATGGAACAAAGAATTCAACTCAAACATCCCGAAGGCAAAAAAGCCGTCACAATGAACAACTCAAAATATGATGCTTTGAAGAATGCATTATTAAATCACCTGAAGAAAAAAGGGGAACTAACCCATGTAGAATTATTGGATGCCATTACCGAAGACTTCAAAAAGAATAAAATAAAATTTGAAGGTTCCATACAATGGCACATGGAATGGGTAAAACTTGACCTTGAAGCAAATAAAATTATTCAGAGGGTGAAGGATACAACACCACAAAAATATACTCTAAAATAAAAATCAATAAACAGAACTTGAAAAAAGGACTAATTATAAAACTCACAATTATTTTATTGTTGACAGGTTTGTCGACTGCTTTTTTTTATGTCCATGAAACATTGCCAAAACCAATACGAGCTACAACTGCTTTAATTGAGACACCTGTAGCAATAGCTTCGGGACTTTCTTATTACTTAAATCTTGGAATACCCATTTATGACACACCTATAGCAGTAATCATTTCAAACCTGATTGCAGCAATCTTAATTGTTATCTTGGGTGACACTTTTTTAAAGTGGCGTAGAAAACCAAAACAACTAACATGTAAGTAGCTTCACGACATGACAGAAATAAAACTTAAAAGAAAACTTTGACAAAATGAAAAAGACAAAATGAATTTACCTTGGTTCAAACGCATCGGAATATTTTTTCTCCCGGCATCTTTTATCGGGTGGATAATTTTTATAGCGGGACTTGCTTATGCTGTTTATGTTTTCATAGACATTGACAACAGGTCACATTCCGTAAGCGACACGCTGATTAATTTTGTCTTCAATCTTCTTATAATCGGAGCAATTTATTCACTTATAGCTTTCTTGACAAGCAGAAAAGCAAAAACATAAGAGTGAAGGCAGAGATAGGAAATGAAAAAACCGTTCTGCCCCGCGTGTGTCCAGTTGCGGGCGATTTATTCAATTCATTTGTTTTGTTTTAATTGCATTTCATGATTGCTTCGCAGTTGCAATCGCCCGCAATTAAAAAATAAGGTTTGTAATCTTGTTGCTTGTTAGTGCTTGTCGGTTCCGATGAATACATTTGGAATGAACATCAGAGACCGTACAAGGGTTCGGGGCTACCGGCAAGAGAAGAAGGGTTTTAAAACCAAATAAATTAGCAACTATTTTTTAGAGTGTATAACTCACAAACCTGTTTGTAAATGCATCGTAACGACAGATGCCAAAACCCCATGTGCCAAACCATAAGTTTCCATTGTTATCTTGTGTAACAGTTAGCACATTATCGCTTGTTAGTCCATCCTTGGTTGAGTAAGCGGTAAATGTTTTTCCATTGTAACACGACACACCACCACCATCACTTATGAACCATATTTTGCCTTCACTGTCTTCCAGCATACCCGAGGCACTATTGCTGACAAAGACACCTTTGGTGTTGAGTCCATCTTTAGAAGTGTAATGTGTAACAGTTTTTCCATCGTAACGAAATGCACCATTCCCTGCAAAACCATCATCGCTCTTGTACCCGGTGGCGAACCATATATTTCCGTTTTTGTCCTGCAACATAGATTCAATGTAACTTGTATTCATTCCCTCTTTACCTGCGAAGTGCGTGAAATTTTTTCCATCGTACTGATACACTCCACTGTCCCAGGTGCCAAACCAGATGGTTCCGTTTTTATCTTCGATGAAAGTAGTGTAATCAATATTTTTTCCTTGAGCGGTAGTTACTTTAGTAAATGAGTTTTCAATTTCTTTATTGTGTGCAGCAAGGTTATTTGCATTATTCAAATCATGTTTACAGGTACCATTTATACAAGCATCATTTGCCTTGGCTGCATCTAAGCGGTAAGAATAATGACAGATACCGCATCCGCCTTTCACAAACCAAAGATTTCCTTTTGAATCTTTATACATAGAGCATGTACCATTTTCATCAGGGCAATCGAACAAAGGTAAATGAATAAGCGCATTGGAACCTGTGCTTAGCGATGCCGATGGATCATACCGATATACACCATGCTTAGTAGTAGCAAGCCAAAATACTCCGGTCTTATCTTGAATAATTTCACCAACTGAATTTTTATTTTGAAAATTATTTGCAATAGGAATGAAAAGGGAATTGGCATCTTCGTCCGGTAATCGCAAACTTGAAAATGTTCCGCCATCATATTTTATAACTCCACCTGCAGTTCCGAACCAAATTTTACCACTGTTATCTTTTAACATGCAAGATACAGATTCAACATTTAGCCCATCCATTGTTTTATAATTATAAAACAATTTTCCATCAAAACAATACACGCCTTGTGTTGTTCCAAACCAAATATTTTCTTCTTTATCTAATATAGAATTGAAAACTGAATTCTCGTATTGATAATCTGTTTTAGGGTTTATTAATTTGGGAATTCCGGAAGAAGCAATTGTTTGTTCATGCACTTTTAATAATGCTGAACCTGCATTGTTTTGTGCGCTACAAGAAGCGGTAAACAATACTGCCAAAAGAAGTGAGAAGGTTTTCATGAGTTGAATTTTTTGTGAATGTTGAAGTAACACCCGCAAAAGTAGTTTCAGTGTAAAGGTAATTTTGTTACTGAGTAGTTATTGTAATGTTAATGACTTGTTAATGTAAACCAATCACTATTGCGAATGGCTAATTTTGTCACCCGAAATGAAACTGAACCGCATCTATTTATTTATCATTCTTTCTTCCATCGCGCTCTTAACCGTGCTCCTTATTCAGGTGAACTGGATAGTGCAAACTGCGAAAATGAAGGAGGATTTATTTAATGAAAAGGCGAATATGGTTCTCACTAAAACCGCTGAAGCTATCAGTGCTGATAAGCAAATGTGTGGCGGAATTAAAAAAGGAGAAAATCAGCAGCATAAAATGGATTCGTTGTTCAATCATTTCATGAATCTTTACAACATTCATATTGATTATTATTTTGAAGTTCAACCTGTAACGGTTACAACGGTGGACGCGATTGATTTTTCAAAAAACTATCCGTTAAAGCAATCAGGAAGTTATCAGACATGTGTAGTTGATGATGCTGATAAAAATATTTCTCAGCTGAAATTAGTTTTTCCGGGAAAGGAAAAATTCATTCTTGCTGAGATGGGAGTTCCTTTTATTTCATCTGTTATTCTCATTTTAGTTGTGATTGTTCTTTCGTGGCGCACGATTCTTTCATTAATGCAGGAGAAAAAAATATCAGAGCACACAACTGATTTTTTAAATAACATGACTCATGAATTTAAAACTCCGCTAACAAATATTGCTTTAGCCGGAAAAATGATACTCAAGGATTCAAACATCAGTGAAGAAGAAAAAATAAAACATTACTCAGGAATTATTCTCGAGGAAAATGAGAAACTAAGATTACAAGTTGAGCAGGTGTTAAGCATGACCGCATTGGAGCGAGGCGAAATTCCTTTGCAAAAAACAGAATTGGATTTTCATCAACTGATTCATGATTCGCTAAAGTGTATCAGTATTCAGATTGAAAACAAACATGGTAATGTGAAATTGAATCTCAATGCAAATAAATTTATTATACTCGGAGATAAAACTCACCTTACAAATGCAATGTGCAATTTGATTGATAATGCAATTAAATATTCAAACGAAAAACCTGAACTCACCATTCAAACATTAAATAATAATCAGAATTTAATTATTGTTGTTTCTGATACAGGAATAGGAATAGAAAAAAAGCATCACAAGAAAGTGTTCGATAAATTTTTCAGAGTGCCAACAGGAGATGTTCATGATGTGAAAGGTTTTGGATTAGGTCTTGCCTACACAAAAAAGATTTTTAAAATGCATGTAGGAACTATTGAACTAAAAAGCGAAAGAAGAGAGGGGACAACATTCACCGTTACACTTCCAAATGCCTAAAGAGAAACTGAAAATATTATTAGCTGAAGATGATTTGAATCTTGGAGTACTCTTGGTTGACTATTTAGAGTCGGAAGGATTTGAAATAAAACTATGTAAAGATGGAGAGGTCGCGTTAAAAGCATTTCAATCCAGCTCTTATGATTTGTGTTTGTTGGATGTCATGATGCCGAAGATGGATGGATTCTCATTGGCAAAAACAATCCGAACAAAGGATAAAAAAATTCCAATTCTTTTTATCACAGCAAAATCTTTAAGAGAAGATAAACTAAAAGGATATGGTTTAGGTGCCGATGACTATATCACAAAACCATTCAACGAAGAAGAATTACTCTGGAAAATAAAAGCAATCATTCGCCGGGTACCTGAAAATAAAGTTGAAAAGAAAATTGAAATTGCTTTAATCGGTAAATACAAATTCGATTTCAATAACCAGAGTTTAACAATAGGGAGTAAAACAAAACGAATCACTGAAAAGGAAAGTGATATTCTCAGGTATTTGTTTGAGCATCGAAATCAAAAAATAAAACGCGAAGAAATGCTTAAAGAACTCTGGGGCGAAAACGATTATTTTCTTGGCAGAAGCTTAGATGTGTTCATCACCAAAATCCGCAAGTATTTTAAAGATGATACCTCTCTCAGTATCGAAAATATTTTTGGTGTTGGATTTATTTTTAATGTTCCTATTAATTAAAATCCTTGGGCTGTTAACACCCAAATAAGACTGCTAAATTTTTGATCAACAAAATATTTAACCAATGAATGTGTTTCATAAGAACCCATCAGATCTATTACCTTGTATTATAATATAAATGTTATTTAACTAAAACATCTTTTGATATATCTTGAATTTAAATAATTTTATTGCGTTAAATTTTTACTGATGAAATACAAATCATTATCACTACTTATTGTAGCCGCTTCATTTGGATTTGGTTTTGCATTTAATTCATTCATTAATTACAAGAGGGTGTCAGAAAAATCATTGAAGAGAGTAACCGGCATAGGCGGCATCTTTTTTAAATGTAAGAACCCTGACAAAATAAAAGAGTGGTACAAAACACATCTTAGTTTAAATACCAATGCTTATGGAACCGTTTTTGAGTGGTACCAAGGGGGCGATTCAACAAAAAAAGGATTTACACAATGGAGCCCATTTCCAGAATCAACCAATTATTTTGGTCAATCGAATCAGGATTTTATGATTAATTACAGAGTAGTTGATCTGGTAGCCCTCGTTACTGAGTTAAAAAAAGAGGGTGTTACACTTGCCGATACAATTGAAACTTACGACTACGGAAAGTTTGTACATATTTTAGATGCTGAAGGGAATAAAGTGGAGCTATGGGAACCCAACGATGTTGAATATGAAAAACTTGGAAAACAAATTGGTGGTACTATTACTAAATAACAATAATTACTATTCTTTGTGGGCCTAAATAATATGCATCTAATATTGTAATAAATAAAGTAATTTTTAATTAAAAAAACTTTTTCATGGGCGAGTTAATACCAATAAAAACTACTGAGGATATTTTGCCGGAGTACCGCAACACTCCTATCGGCGACCTGTTGGAATACCATAATTTAAACAAATCTTTCACTACCTATCAGAGTGCCAAATTGCTAATTGGAATGTGCATGGATAACCGCAAACACCTTCACATACCTGATAACTTTGCTTTCATTATTCGTTCAGGCGGAGCTAATCTCCGTTACAGTGAGTTTAAAGTTTCGTTTGCTATTGCAGTGGGGGGTGTGCATCACATTGCTTTGATTGGTCACAATCATTGTGGCATGGTCAATTTAATATCGCGCAAAGCAGAATTTATCAAAGGGCTGATTGATGTTGCAGGATGGAATAAAGATCAGGCAGAAGATCATTTCGAACATTATGCGCCTATGCACGAAATAGGAAATGAGATTGATTTTATATCGAGCGAAACAAAACGGTTAAGACTTCGCTATCCGAAAATTAAAATTGCTCCCATGCTCTATTTAGTTGAGGACAATAAACTTTATCTTATCAAAGAGAATTAATGAAATGAAAGCTGATGAACTAAAGAGTATTCAATCTCCTCTGAAAGAAAAATATAAAAACGAACCAAAGTCGGCCTTAATAATATTGAAAGCTGAAGGCCGGCTTGGTGAAGGAGTTTCATGCAAGATTGAAACCGGCAGGGCTTTAGTTGAAGCAGGTTTACATCCGGCCACAGGTGGAAACGGAATGATGGCCTGTTCCGGCGATTTACTTTTAGAAGCATTAGTTGCCTGCGCAGGTGTAACACTGAGTGCTGTTGCCACTGCTCTTGAAGTGGAAATAAAAAGCGGAATCGTAAAAGCAGAAGGCGATTTGGATTTCAGAGGGACATTGGGTGTTTCAAAAGAAGTAGCTGTTGGTTTTAAAGAAATCAGATTACAGTTTATTCTCGATTACGATGCTCCAAAAGAAAAAACAGATACACTCCTTAAGCTCACCGAAAGATATTGCGTGGTGTATCAGACTTTAAAAAATGGAGTCGCACTTCAATCTTCAATAAGTAAAATGTGAAAACCAAAATGCAGAATGTCTCATTCCATTCAGTGGATGAGTTTCTTGAATTTCTGCCCGAAGAAGAACTAAAGATTGTTGAACTGTTACGCAGAATTATTTTCAATTGCATACCCGGTATAACAGAAAAACTATCGTATAATGTTCCATTCTATCGCCGCCATAAAAATATTTTCTTCATCTGGCCAGCTGCCGTTTTATGGGGGACAAAAAAATCATACGAAGGTGTTCGCCTCGGCTTTTCAAAAGGATACTTAATTCAGGATGAAATAAATTACCTCGACAAAGGCGATCGCAAACAGATTTACTACAAAGACTTTCTTTCAGTAAAAGAAATCGATATTGAACTGTTACAGTCTTACTTATTAGAAGCAATAGTGATTGATGATCATTTCGGTAAAGGAAAATAATTTTTAACTGTATCACCAATAAGAACCCGAAGTTTGATAGAGCAGATTATTTTTAAATTTACAAATGCAACATATTAATACAACAAAAGAAGATTATGTAATCAGCACAGATCAATCGTTATTGGATATTGATGTAATTCACAACTATCTGCAAACCTCCTACTGGGCCGCAAATCGTTCGAAAGAAAAAACAATAACAGCTATAGAGCATTCAATTTGTTTTGGGTTATATCAAAATAAAAAACAAATTGGGTTCGCAAGAGTTCTGACAGATTTTAGTGTAACATCTTACATCTGTGATGTTTTTATATTGGAAGAACACAGAGGTAAAGGTTTATCGAAATGGTTAATGCAAACAATGTTATCACACCCTGAACTTCAAGGATTAAGGAGATGGATTTTAGCTACTAAAGATGCCCATGGATTATATGAACAATTCGGTTTTCATTCTCTCAAATACCCCGAACGATGGATGGAACTACCTGCTACCAATGCCTACTAACCGATTGCGACCATTAAGTAAATGCATTTATCCATAAATAATTTCCGGAAATAATTTTCATTTTGATGTCCAAATCTCAAATCTCCGTTCGTCATTAGAGCATAAAACAAAATTTAATCATAATAAAATCAAACACCATGAATCAAAATACTAAAGGAATGAAATGGATTCTTTGGCTTAACACTATCGCAGAAACAATAATCGCTTTTGGAATGTTCAATGCACCTGCAGCGTTTTTTCCTGGAGCAGAGGGGCTCTCTGCTTCAATAGCGAGAGCATTTTCTTTTGCCATTCTGGCTGTAGCATTCATCAGTTTTACAGCGACACGAAAAAACACTTCGCATGAATCATTAAAAAATGTGGTTGGCATACTTCTGTTTTATCACATCTTCCAACTCCTCGCTCAATTTGTAAATGGAGCAATGTATCCGCCAATGCTTATTCCTCCTGTTATCATTCACTCTGTATTTTCAATTCTGTTTATCATCTACTTTCTAAAATTAAAAAAGATCGAAGCTCATAATTAAAAAATTAATAATAATTAAAAACAAAACAATATGACAGCACAGGAAAATTCACTCAACTGGTTTGAAATATCTGTTACAGATATGAACCGCGCAAAAAATTTTTACGAAACAGTTTTCGGAATTAAAATGGAACAATCAGAAATGATGGGAATGCAAATGGCATTCTTCCCCTCAGAAAATGGAAACGGAAAAGCCTCTGGCGGACTTGTTCAGGGACCAATGCACAAGCCAAGTACTTATGGCGCTAAAATTTATTTGAACGGAAATCCAGATTTATCAAATGCACTTTCAAAGGTTGAAGCTGCCGGCGGAAAAATCACAATGCCTAAGACGAACATTGGCGATTTCGGAAACATGGCCTTTTTCATTGATTCAGAAGGAAATAATGTTGGACTTCATTCAAACAAATAATTTCTTAATAACAAAACGCTAAACACATGAAAGAATATTTATTACTCTTCAGAGGAGGTGATGGAAAAAATTTACGACTCTCTCCTGAGAAATGGCAACAACACATGAAAAAATGGGCCGCCTGGATGGGCGATTTAACCAAGCAGGGGAAGTTTGTTGGCGCTCAACCTTTAAGCAACGAAGGCAAGAGTGTAACAGGCACAAAGAAAACTGTTACAGATGGTCCATACATCGAAGGAAAAGAAATGGTAGGCGGTTACCTGATTTGCAAAGCGGATTCATTTGATGAAGCAGTTTTAATTGCAAATGGTTGCCCGATTCTTGATTTCGATAACGGTGCAGTAGAAGTAAGAGAGATACAGGAAATGACTATGTAAAAAAATCACTAACTAAAATCTGAATTGTTAAATTCGTTTTCACAAAAAAAAATACAAATGGAATCACACATGAATTTTATGGCTATTGGAGTTTCTACATTGATACCAATGATTGTTGGATTTATCTACTATAATCCGATGACAATGGGCAATGTGTGGATGAAAGCGAATGGTTTTACAAAAGAAAGTGTAGGCAAAGGACCAAAGCCAATTATGTTTTTACTAACACTTGTAACTTCATATTTTCTTACCATGTTTTTTTGGGTTTGGGTAACAGGAAATGGCGGGCAGGAAACTTCGCAGGTGACAGACCCAAAAGATGGTCACAGTTATGTAACCTTCCAGCATGGGCTTGCTCATGGAATTATTTTTACAATTACTGTGCTGATTCCGATTTTCGTGTCAATGGCAATTTTTGAAAAACGAAGATGGCAATGGTCCTTGGTGAATATTGGTTATTGGAGTGTTACATCTATTTTGATGTGCGGCATTTTAAGTGCTTGGAGATAATTAATAAATTGAAATTAGAGCTCCGGTTTAATTCTTAATAAGTTTTAACCGGAGTTTTTTTAATTATAACTGTTACACTCATTAAAATAAATTTTATGGCAAAGGAAAAAGGAACAAAGGAAAACCCATGGAAATTAAAAACGCCTCCAGGGACTTCTGAATACGAAATGTATAAAGATGTGAAAGACGGAAAAGAAGTGATCGTTTGTACTGTTGGAAAAACTGTTTTGCTCTATGATTCAAAATGCTTGAATGATTTACATGCAATGTTAAAGAAGCACAACGACTGGATGGATTTAGGTGGAACTGATGAACAAAAAGAAGCAAAGGAGGGTACAGTTGAAGCATGGGGGCGTTCAGCAAAAAATCCTGTTGGTGGCTGGTATGGTTTAAAGAAAGGATTGCGCGGACGATTTGGAGTTTACATTCCACCTCTGATGGAAGAACTCGGTCTCGCAACTGTTACACACGAGGCGAAGAACAATAAGATGAAGGCAAAATAATTTTGAGCGCTTCATACGATATAAATAAACTCACCGATAACCTTTTCCGGCATGAAGCAGGAAAGATGGTTTCTGTTTTAACAAAAATTTTCGGAACAGAAAATTTAGAAACTGCCGAAGATGTAGTGCAACAAACCTTTATTGATGCAATGAGTATATGGAAACTCAAAGGAATCCCTGATAATCCCTCTGGCTGGTTGTTTCGTGTTGCAAAAAATAAAGCGATAGATATTATTCGAAGAAACAAACATTCGCTCCAATATGATTTCAGCGATGGCGATAGAATTCTTCTCACTTCAGAATACACACTCGCCACAACTATGGAAAATCTTTGGAAAGAAGATTTGGTGAAAGATGATTTACTGCGAATGATGTTCGCTTGTTGTCACCCTGAAATTTCGGCAGACAATCAGATTACACTTATTTTAAAAACACTTTGCGGCTTCAGCACTGCTGAAATTGCAAAAGCATTTCTTACATCTGAAGACACAGTTTCAAAAAGATTGTATCGAACGAAAGAATTTTTCAGAGAGAGAAAAATAAAACTCGCAATTCCAAATACGGAGGAATTAAAAAGCAGAACAGATGCTGTATTGAATTCAATTTATCTTTTATTTAGTGAAGGATATAACTCAACTCATGCTGAACATTTAATTAGGGAAGATTTGATTGAAGATGCAATGCTGCTTTGCAAATTGCTAACTGAAAATCAACACACTCAATTACCTGAAGTTTTTGCATTAATGGCACTCATGTGTTTTCATACCGCAAGAAGTGAAAGTCGATTGACAACTGATGGAGAAATTATTTTACTCCCCTATCAGGACAGAAGCAAATGGAATTTCGATTTGATTTATTCGGGAAGTGAATACATGAACAAAGCAGCATTTGGAAATGAATTAAGTTCCTATCATATCGAAGCAGCCATTGCATTCGAACATTGTAAAGCAGATAATTTCAGTAAAACAAACTGGAAGAAAATTTTAGAATTGTACGAATGGCTTTGCGATATTTCACCTTCACCAATTTCGGAATTAAATAAAACTGTTGCAGTAATGATGGTTCATGGTGCAGATAAAGCACTTCATTCACTGGAGAATATTCCCGACAAAAAAAAATTAGAATCCTTTTATCTGTATCACTCTTTGTTGGGCGAAATTAATTCTCGATTAGATCAGTCAGTTGAAGCAAAAATAAATTTTGAGAATGCAATCAAACTAACGAAGTCAGAAACAGAAAAAAAAATGTTGCAGGAAAAAATTATTGCGTTGCTGAATTAAATATTAAACTCAACAGACTGTTACACTTTCTCAAACACCAAGCGGTAATGGTCCATTATCTCGCGTTCGAAGCAAACACGATTCGGGCTTAAACGAAACACTGCTACCTGATGGCGAAACTCTTTATTAAAAATATAACTTGGCACAAGTGACAAGTACAACAAATATTTCTTCAGATTGAATGCTCTGAATTTTTTACGCCACTGCCCAATTGTTTCAATATAATCTAATCGCCCCGAGCTTTGCGAAATCAATTTAAATTTGGGTGCAGCATTTTTTATCACCATCTCCGGACCATATGGAAGCCATGAACCCGGAAATTGTTTTTCCATTAGTGCAAGAATATATGCATCTGATTTTCTGTCGCCTTCAATATCAAATGCTTCGAATGGCAACATCTTTTTACTGAAAGTCATAGTCTGCATATAAAATCTCCCGCCTACTGGAAGAAGGTCATACAATGTGTTAAAAAAATCATGGTAAACTTTTTCTTGCTTACCCGCTTTGAATTCTTCAACTGAACAAAAATGCTCAAGTCCTCCTATGCAGGTGATAGCATCAAAAGTTCCATAATCTGCAGGTGTAACAGTTCGGCAATCTTTCACAACTACATTCAAACCATTTTCTCTGCATGCTGCCGCTTGTCCTTCAGATAATGTTAACCCGATGCTTTTTGCTCCTCTTTCAGTAGTAATGTATTTTGAAAAAGGGCCCCAGCCACAAGCCATATCAAGCACCTTGCTATCCTTGCCAATATTTAAACTGTCGGCAATGAATTTGTGCTTTGCTTTCTGAGCTTCTTCCAAAGTCATTGAGAAATTGCCATCATACTTAGCACCGCTGTAATCTGCTGTTTGACCAATACTCAATCTGAATATTTCATCAATCGTGGTATATGTAAAGTCTAAGTCTTTCTTATCTGCCATTGTAAAAAGGAGTTTTGTGGTTTTTCTGCGATAGTAATTTCCCTTAATACCGTGCAGAATTATTAAATGAACATTTTTTTTCAGGGAGGTCAAATGTAACCAGAATATTTACAGAACATAATCCAGATGGAGTGTTACAGTTTTAATCTAATGAGGGGTTATAAGTAATTTTTTTAGAAAATATTTGTGTAACCAAAAGGTTTCATTATAATTGCAACCGATTGGTTACATAATTCAATCATACAACAAATGAGACGCGATGTTTTTCAGGCAATAGCAGACCCCACCCGCAGAGCAATAATCAATATGGTATCGCATCATTCATTGAATCTTAATTCGGTGGCTGAGCGGTTTCATCAGAGTCGCCCAGCTATTTCAAAACATATAAAAATTCTTACTGAATGCGGACTCATCACTATTAATATTAAAGGAAGAGAAAGATTCTGCCAAGCAAAATTAGAAAAGCTGAATGAAGTTGCCGATTGGGTAGCTCAGTATAAAAAATTCTGGAATCAGAAATTCGATGCCCTTGAAATTTATTTGCAGGAACTACAGGCTAAAGTGGAAATGTCAAAAATGAAAAGTGAAAAGAGAGTTAGCTCATCAAAAACGAAGAAGAAAAAGCTGAAACAAAAAAATCATCATTGAAAAAATAATCTTAATTCCAAAATCAAAAATTAAACACCATAAAATGTCAAACAAGAATGAATTTATCATTTCAAGAGTGCTCAATGCCTCTCGGGAATTAGTTTTTAAAATGTGGGCTGAAGCGGAGCACCTTAATAATTGGTGGGGACCGGTTAGTTTAAAATTGAATGTTGAGAAACTCGAATTCAAGGTAGGTGGAACATTTCTCTATTCAATGACTGCACCAGATGGAAATAAAATGTTTGGCAAGTTTATTTACAAAGAAATTGTACCCCCTTCGAAATTAGTATTTATTGATTCATTCTCCGATGCTTCGGAAGGAATTACCCGCCATCCATTTGCTCCCACCTGGCCAGCTGAAACATTGACTACAATTATTTTAACAGAGGAAAACGGAAAAACAAAAATGACGATGACAGGAGTTCCTATTAATGCAAGCGATGAAGAAGTGAAAACTTTTGTTGATGGGTTTTCATCAATGAACGAAGGATGGGGCGGAACATTTGGTCAATTTGAAAACTATTTGAATCAAATTAAAAACTAAAATCTAAAAATTAAATTATGACAGAAAAAACGATTAAAATTCTTTACTGGGTATTTACAATTTTATTTTCAGCCTTGATGTTATTTACAGCGATTCCTGACATCTTGAACGAACCCGATGCAATTACATTTATGAATGGGCTGTTGCAGTACCCATTATATATTATTCCGTTTATAGCATGGGCAAAAGTTCTTGGAGTTATAGCTATAATCATTCCTATGAATGGAATTTTTGCTGAGCGTATTAAAGAATGGGCTTATGCAGGAATGGCTTTCGATTTAGTTGGAGCAACTTATTCAATCATTGTTATAAGTGGAATAAATGCTTCTGAATTATTCATGCTGTTACCGATTGCACTCGGTGTTTGTTCATACATTTTCTATCATAAAAAAATAAAATCATGACAGAAACTGAAACAATTAAAGAGGTAACTCTAGTTCGAATCATCAACGCTCCACGCGAGTTGGTATTCAAAGCATTTACTAATCCCGAGATGATGATGAAATGGTGGGGACCTCATGGTTTCACAAATCCTGATTGCGAAATAGATGCTCGCGTGAATGGTAAATGGAAAATTAATATGCATGCTCCCCAAATGGGTTTTCCGAATAGCTGGTGCAATGGCGTATTCATTGAAATTGATGAACCAACTAAATTAGTTTTCACATCAAGAGGATTCTTAGATGAAAATAATATCGCGGGGCTTGAAGGAGTTAATACTGTTACACTTGAAGATTATAACGGAAAAACAAAACTTACACTACATGCAAGACTCACTAAGCTCGATGTTGATAAACAAATGGCTGCAGACGGAATGGAGCAAGGTTGGAGTGAGAGTCTTGAAAAACTCGACTCATTATTTTTGAAAACGATTATTTCATAATTGAAAAACCTAAACACAATTTATAAAATGGAAAACACACAAACAAAAACAATCACAGTAGAAACTGTAGTATGCAACCCTGTAGAAAAAGTGTGGGCGCACTGGAACGAACCTGCACACATTACGAAATGGTATTTCGCATCCGACGATTGGCACGCACCAAAAGCAGAAAGTAATCTTCATGTTAATGGAAAATTCTCAATCAGAATGGAAGCAAAAGATGGAAGTTTCGGTTTCGATTTAGGAGGGATCTATTCAAAGATTGAATTAAACAAATCAATTGAATTCGTTCTTGAAGATGGGCGAAAAGTATGGATTCAGTTTTTTTCAAACGGCAATGAAACAACTGTAACAGAAATTTTTGAACCTGAAAACGAAAATACAATTGAACTTCAGCAAGGCGGCTGGCAGGCAATACTTAATAACTTTAAAAAATATTCTGAGAGTCATTAATCAATAATTACCAATTAATAAAAAATCAAAATCAATTTATGTCACAAAAAATAACAACCTTCCTTTGGTTTTCTAAAAGAGGAGGAGAAGCAATGGACTTCTACGCATCTGTTTTTAAAAATTCAAAAATCATTAACAAGTCAAATGGCCCCGGAGGAAGTTTTTTCATGGGAACCATTCAAATCGAAGGACAGAATTTTCACATCATGGAGGCTGACAACAATCAAAAATTCAATGAAGCAATTTCGCTATTTGTAAATTGTGAAACGCAGGATGAAGTAAATTACTTCTGGAACAAACTCACTTCCGAGGGCGGAAAGGAAAGCCGCTGCGGTTGGCTTGTAGATAAATTTGGAATATCGTGGCAAATAATTCCTGAAGCACTTGGAAGATTAATGGGCGACCCTGACCGCGAAAAAGCAAATCGTGTGATGGAGGCAATGCTACAGATGAATAAAATTGAAATCGAAAAACTGCAAGCTGCTTATGATGGGAAATAATTTTTTCTCGTATTAACTTTTCCAAAGAAGGTATAAAATAAAAATTGAAAAACTAGAAGCATACATAGAGAACCAATGACAATAAGAATAAATAGTTTTTACTTTTTGATTTTAATGATAATTTCTTTTAACTCTTGCAGTGAAATAAAAACTGATAATGCAATCGAGTGTTACAGAAACTGGTCGGGCGCAGAACCAACTTCAGATATTAAAGTTCTGAATGGAAAATACTGGCAATCACCACACTTAACGAAGGAGTACATTATGTACATGGAATTGGAAACAACCTCTCAATGGTTAAATGAATTTATCAAACAAAACTATTTATCAACGGATACTACAAAATGGGATTCGCCGGATGATACACCTGCTTGGTTCCTTCCTACAAAAGAATTTCAAACATGGAGTTCCGGAGAAGAATACGACCGTTCAAGATTTTTTATTGATACTGTCAATAAAAGAATATTCATTTATGAAATTCAACTGTAACAGTTAATTAACCATTTATAAATCTTTAATCTATCAAAAAAATATTTTCAATTATTCGTCAATCTCTGAAAGGAGAAGAATATGATTACACACAAGGCAGTTTGCGGCTCGCCGTTTTTCTGTTGGCGATTCCCATGATTTTAGAGTTGAGTTTGGAAAGTGTGTTTGCTGTTGTAGATATTTTTTTCGTAAGCAAACTCGGTGAGAATGCAATTGCAACTGTTGGTTTAACTGAATCGGTAATCACAATTCTCTATTCAGTTGCAATCGGATTAAGCTCTGCTGCCACAGCAATTGTTGCAAGAAGAATCGGCGAAAAAGATTCTGATGCCGCAGCCCACTCGGGAGCACAGGCAATCATCGTTACATTCATTGTGAGCATCGGGCTCACGATTGCAGGAACTTTTTTTGCGCCTGAAATTCTTTCTCTCATGGGTGCGAAACCTGATGTGGTTCGTGATGGCGCTATCTTCACTCGAATCATGTTTGGAGGAAGTACAGCAATTATTTTTCTCTTCCTCATTAATGGGATTTTTCGCGGAGCCGGTGATGCGGCAATGGCAATGCGGAGTTTGTGGCTGGCGAGTATCATCAATATTATTCTTTGTCCTATAATGATTCATTACTTCGGATTGAAGGGTGCAGCAATTGCAACTGTGATTGGAAGAACTTCAGGCGTACTGTATCAGTGCTATCATTTATTCCGTGGAAGTAGCATACTAAAATTTCATTTACATCATTTCAAATTAAATAGCGTGCTGATAAAATCTCTCGTTAACCTTGGTTCACCGGCCACGCTTCAGTTCATCATACAAAGCGGAAGCTGGATTATTCTTGCGCGATTGGTTGCGGAAACAGGCGGCACCACTGCATCGGCAGGTTATCAGATTGCAATTCGCAATGTTGTGTTCTTTATTCTTCCTGCCTGGGGAATGAGTAATGCAGCAGCAACTCTTGTTGGACAAAATCTTGGCGCAAAACAAATTCATCGTGCAGAACAAAGTGTGTTACTCACTGTGAAATACAATGTCCTCTTCATGAGTTGTGTAACTGTTTTGTTTGTGTTTTTTTCGACACCCATTATTCGTTTCTTCACAAACGATGAAGCAATAGTTGAATATGGTTCGCGCGCATTAATGATTATCGGAACCGGATATATTTCCTATGGCATCTCGATGGTAATGATTCAATCGCTCAATGGCGCTGGCGACACTCGCACACCCACACTCATTAACCTTTTTGTTTTCTGGTTATTCCAGATTCCACTTGGATATTTTCTTGCTGTTGGTTTAGATATGAAATCAACAGGAGCAGTAATTGCAATTCCTATAGCAGAAACAGTGCTTGCTATAGTTACATTTTATTTTTTCAGGAAAGGAAAATGGAAGGAAATCAAAATTTAGATTTTAGGTTATTGAATGATTTACTGATTGAAATAATAATCGAACTTCGTATTATGTTTACTTGAAATAATTTTCAAAAAAAATAAAATGGAAAAGAAAATTGTAAAGAATGTTATCACCATTAATGCGTCAACTGAAAAAGTATGGGATGCATTAACCAATCCTGAACAAACAAAAAAATACATGTTCGGTTGCGAAACAGTTTCGGATTGGAAAGTTGGAAGTTCGCTGTTGTGGAAAGGAAACTACGAAGGAAAAGATATGGTTTTTGTGAAGGGAACAATTGCAGAAATAAATCCAGGAAAATTTCTTGCCTACACAACTATTGACCCAAATAATCCCATAATAGAGGATATTCCTGAAAATTATTTAACTGTTACCTATGATTTGCAAAGCGAAAACGGCAAAACAATTTTAACTGTTACACAAGGTGATTACAATGTGGTTGCTGATGGTGAGAAAAGATATACCGAAGCTTACAACAATGGTGAAGGATGGAATCCCATTTTAGTTGAAATAAAAAAATTAGTGGAAGGAATATAAGTGATACTTCAATCAATATTAAAATTGAACCATGACTATTCTTGAAACCTCTCGATTAAATCTTTGTGAACTTACTCCTGAAGATGCGCCATTTATTTTCGAATTGCTGAATTCGCCGAGATGGTTAGAATTTATCGGCGACAGAGGGATTAAAACTTTGGATGATGCTGTCAACTACATCGAAAACGGACCAAAAAAAAGCTATTCAAAAAATAATTTCGGATTGTATGCGGTAAAGTTAAAGGACCAAGATATCCCAATCGGCATTAACGGATTAATCAAACGCGATTCGTTGGAGGATATTGACATTGGTTTTGCTTTTCTTCCGCAATATGAAGGAAAAGGATTTGCTTTCGAATCGTCCGAAGCAATTCTTGCTGATGCAAAAGCAAATAAAAATTTAAAACGAATTGTTGCTATCACTGAAAAAGGAAATACAAAATCAATTCAACTGCTCCAGAAATCAGGGTTTATTTTTGAGAAATTATTTCAGTTCGAAAAAGAAACAGAAGAATTAATGTTATTCGCCATTCAATTATAAAAATGCTTGAAGTAAATTTTACTCCCTTTCCATTAATTGAAACAGAACGATTACTGTTAAGGCAAGTTGAAATGAGTGACTCGAATGAAGTTTTCTTTCAGCGGTCAGATGAAACGATATTAAAATATTTAGATCGCGCACCTGCAAAATCAATTGATGATGCTTCAGTTTTTATTCATTCAATTACAGAAAGCCAAAATAGAAACGAGTCTATAACCTGGGGGATTGAATTAAAAAGTGAAAAAAAACTAATCGGTACAATCAGTTTCTGGCGATTGGTAAAAGAGCATTATCGGACTGAAATCGGATATGTGTTACACACAAAGTACCAGGGGAAAGGATTGATGCAGGAAGCGATGATGAAAATTTTAGAATATGGGTTTAAAGAAATGAAACTTCATTCTGTCGAAGCAAATGTGAATCCTGATAATTCGGCTTCAATAAAATTATTAGTTCGAAACGGATTTGTTAAGGAAGCATACTTTAAAGAAAATTATTTCTTCGATGGAAAATTTCTGGACTCAGTTATTTATTCGTTAATCAACCCTCAATCAACTAAGTAATATTTCACTGATAATTTCAGTCTCAGCACTCTCCTATTTCGTTATTCAACACATTTTTATTAAGTAAAAAATAAGACAAGCGGTTTTACTGCGTTGATTGTTCTACTATCTCCTCGAGAGATAGACTTCATAGTTGATTTAATTTCGCTCATCAGTATGGAAGAACAAATTCCTGTTAAAAAAAAATCATCTCTGCTTCTTAAAATCAGTAAGATAGTCGGAGCGATTTTTCTTTTAATCATTGTTGCAGGAATATTTATCAGCACAATTTTCGGCAACGACATAAAGCAACTCATCGTTCGCGAAATCAATAAGCAATTAGCTGTCGAAGTAAAAGTGAAAGGTGAAATTAATTTCTCGGTGCTGCGAAATTTCCCTTATGCTTCAATCAGTTTTCAGAATGTAGAAATCAGAGAAAGTTATAAAGACAGTAAATCAAATTTATTAGAGACAGAATCCCTCTCTCTCCTTTTTAACATTCTCGATATATGGCGCGGCAATTACACACTTCAAAAAATAATTGTAGGCAAAGGAAAACTGAATGTAATGATTAACGAAAAAGGCGAAGGCAATTATTTCATTTTCAAAACAGGAACAGACAAAAGTGCTGATGATGTAACAGTAAATATTGATAAAATTCAGCTCAGCGATTTGGAAACAAAATTTACTGACGACGAACATCAGCAGTTGTATGAATTTCAAATGCACGATGGAACAATCAGTGGTGAGTTCGGTGCCGAACTTTTAAAACTAAGTATAAAATCATCTCTTCTCTGTAAACACCTTTTCATTTCATCGGACGATTATTTACATGATAAAGAACTTAACATCAAAACTGATTTAGTAATTGACTTGAAGAATGATGAGTATGCAATCAATAACACATCAATCAAAGTTGAAAATTTCAATTTCACAACTTCCGGTAAAGTGAAAGTAAAACCAACTTCAACATTTATTGACTTAACATTTATTGGGGAGCAAATAGGTATTGAATCGTTTTCAGGAATACTACCGACTCAATATTCAAAGTATCTGGAAGAATATAACTCGAAAGGAAACCTACTGTTACAGGGACGAATCAATGGAGATTATTCAGCAAAGAAAAACCCCGACATCAGTTTTAATTTCAGTGTGAAAGATGCAACTATCAGCAACTCAGCTATTGACGCAAGTTTCGAGCATGTGAATTTTAATGCGCTCTTTTCAAATGGCGCTTCACGAACTTTATCGAGTTGTCTTGTAAGTTTAAAAAATGCAAATGCTTCAATTAACGGAAAGCGTGTTGACTTCAGTTTAGAAATGAGAAATTTCAGGAGACCATTTATTGATTTGCAATTGAATACTGTTCTTGATTTATCAGAAATTTATCCGCTGTTTAAAATCCCTGAACTGAAAAATGCTTCCGGCGAATTGAGATTAAACAAAGTATATTATTCCGGTCCAGTTAGTCAGCTCACTTCTTCACCCGATTTCAGTTCAATAAAATCAGGTGGAGAAATAATTCTCTCCAATGGAAAAATGAATTACAACGGAACTGATTTTAATGATTTGAATGCTTCGTTGAAATTGCAGAATGGGAATTTGGTAATTGAAAATATTATTGCTAAAACTGTTACATCCGATATAACTATTTCAGGAAACTGTTCTAACCTTCTGTCCTACATTTTCAATTCATCAAAAAATAAAAACTCAAATCTTAAAATCGGAACTACCCTGACTGTTACATCTGATAAATTAGATGCGAATGATTTCAGTCAGAACCATACCTCCGAACAAAAAGGCGAAAGTGGTTCAACAGCAATGGCTTCGTTGCTTGATATTATTTCAGGGAATGTGAAATTCAGTGTTGGTCATTTCAATAATGATAAATTCAACGCGAATAATTTTAAAGGAACATTGGTTTGTACCGGCTCTCAATTATTTTTTAACAACATCACAATGGATGCAGAAAAAGGGACTGCTAATATTAATGCTCAACTCAATTTCAGCAATTGGAATAATGTATTGTTGGATGGAACTTTCTCCTGCAAAAACATAGATATCAATCAACTGTTTTATGAATTTAATAGTTGGGGCGAAAATGAAATCACTGATAAAAATCTGAAAGGAATTCTCACCACCAATCTAGTTCTGAAAAGCGGATGGAGGAAAAATGATTTCGATTATGACCAGTTAGTAGTAGTTGCAGATGTAACAGTTGACAAAGGTGAATTAAATAATTTCGCACCAATGAAATCACTTTCCGCTTTTGTGAAAATTTCTGAGCTGGAAAACATTCGATTCTCACAACTTAAAAATCAGATTGAAATCAGGAACAGCACTATTAATATTCCAACCATGCTTATCAATACCAATTCACTCACACTTGAATTATCCGGCTCTCATACATTTGAAAATATTATTGACTACCGCATTAAATTAAATCTGCTACAATTGCTTTCGAATAAATTCAAAGCTAAAAAAGATTTTGACCCGGATGCTGTAGAACAAAATGGAGACGGATTAATGTTCTTATATATTACTATGAAAGGACCAGCATCAGACCCGGTAATTAAGTACGATAAAAAATCAGTGAAGGAAAAAATTAAAACTGATGTGCAGTCTGAAAAACAAAATTTAAAAACTATTTTACAACAGGAATTTAACAAACAGCAAACCGAGCAGCAACAAATTAAAGAATGGAAGGCACCCGAAGAATATGAGCCAATGCAATTTGAAGACACGACACATACTGAAGAAATTGATTTCAATCAATCAGATTCTTCCAATGAAAATGAGAGTTCAATAACAAAACAAAAACAGAAAGAAGCATTCGATCAGTTTAAAAGATCATTGCAGAAAAAGACTCCAACCCCTAAATGAACCAATACCGCTCTATACAATACTGGAAAATATTTTTAATTGGGTCGCTTACTTCAATTGTAATTGCCACAATTGTTTATTCAAATTATCTCGCAAAAAAATTAGCCGCAGAAGAAAGAAAAAAAGTAGAACTTATCGCTAATGTTTACAAAAAATTAAATAACCCGTCAGACAATCTTGACATCAGTTTCATGTTTGAAATTATCAGCAGTAACTCAACTGTGCCATTGATTCTGACTGACGAAAACGGAAAAGTGATTGGTTTTAAAAATATTGATTCGGCCCGCGCAGAACATGATAAGGCTTATGTAAATGCGACACTTGATGAAATGAAAAAAGAAAAACCACCAATTGAAATTGTTTACTCTCAGAATTCTAAAAATTTTATTTACTACAACGATTCGTATCTGTTAAGGCAGTTAATTTATTTCCCATATATACAATCGTTCATCATCGTTTTCTTTCTAATCATTGCCTATCTCGCGTTCAGCAGTTCTCGCCGCGCTGAACAAAATCGTGTTTGGGTTGGTATGGCAAAAGAAACTGCGCACCAATTGGGAACTCCGCTCTCTTCCCTCAGTGCCTGGGGCGATTACTTAGATGAAACACTTCCTGAAAATGTTAAAGAAAAATTTCTTCCTGAGTTGACAAAAGATATTCAGCGGCTCGAAACCATTACAAATCGTTTCAGCAAAATTGGAAGTCAACCTGTATTGTCTGAAGAGAATTTATACAATGAAATTGAAACAATGGTTGATTATATACGGCAACGCGCAAGCGGCAAAGTTGATTTTGTGTTACATCAGACAGAAGGCGCAAACATTAGAGCATTGATTTCTGTATCACTGTTTGGTTGGGTAATTGAAAACTTATTGAAGAATGCACTCGATGCAATGGACGGAAAAGGACGGATTGATATTTATATAAGTTCAACCAACGAACATGCAATCATTGATGTAAAGGATAATGGCAAAGGAATTCCTTCTTCAAAATTTAAAACTGTTTTCAAACCAGGATACAGTACAAAACAGCGCGGCTGGGGATTAGGCCTCTCGCTTTGCAAACGAATAATCGAAAACTATCACAAAGGAAAATTATTTGTTAAAGAATCAGTTCTTGGTAAGGGAACGACTTTCAGAATGATACTTAACTTGAAAAGATAGTGTAACACTTAATAAAATAGTAATTCTTCAATTTTATTTCACTCCCATCTTCATAATAAAATCGAACTCAGTTTTTGTAAGCGGCATAACTGAGAGCCGACCAATTTTTATCAACCCTATGTTGCAAAGTTCCTTTTTTGTTTTCATTTCTGAAAGTGTAACAGGTTTATTAAACGGTTTTAAAGCGGTAAGTTCAACAGCGACCCATGCAGGGTCGTCAGTCGTCGGGTCGGGAAAAAATTCTTTGGTCACTTTTGTAATTCCAATCACTGCCATTCCTTCGTTACTGTGATAAAATAAAACCTCATCGCCTTTTTTCATTCCCTTCAAATGAATACGAGCAGCGTAATTGCGCACCCCAGTCCAATCAGTTTTTTTATCCTCTATTAATTCAGTCCATCCATAAGTTTCAGGATCAGATTTTACTAACCAGTAATTCATATAGAAAAAATTTAGCGCTTAAAAGTACACTTCAAAAATGAAATGGGTATGTAAGAGAATTATGAAATTATGACAGGTAAGTGACTGCTGCTATTGACATTAGTAACGAAATGCTGTTACCTTTAAAAGATTAAAACATATAGGATGAAAAACCTTTTTCTTATTTTCTGTCTTTTTTCACTCAATAGTGTGAATGTATTAGCACAGGGTGAAGCAAATAACTGGACTTTTGGTTATGGAGCAGGTCTCGATTTTAATTCGGGAAATCCTGTTTCATATAGTGTGTTGACTTCGGTCTCGACTTCTGAAGGATGTGCAACTATTTCTGATGCTGCCGGAAATCTTCTTTTTTATTCTGATGGCATTTTGTGTTGGGATAAGAATCATAATGTAATGTCAAGTGCTTCAAACCTTGGGGGAAACTCAAGTTCATCGCAGTCTGCTATTATTGTTAAACAACCCGGTAGCACAAATTTATATTTTGTATTTACAGTAGATGCCCAAGCAGGTTTATATGGAGGAACAGGTGGTTTAAATTATTCAATTGTAGATATGAATCTTAACGGTGGTTTAGGAGATGTAACATCACAGAATGTTTTGATGTTAACACCAACAACTGAAAAGGTAACTGTTACAGCAGATGCAAACGGTACGGATTACTGGATTGTTACACATGAATGGGATAATAACACTTTTGCCTCTTTCAAGTTTTCTGCGACCGGAGTAAACTTGACTCCTGTTCTTTCAAGTGCAGGTTCTATTCATTCCGATATTGGTTCAGGAAATAATGCAGAGTCAATCGGTTATATGAAAATTTCAAGTGACGGTCTATTACTTGGGTTAGCTTGCTATGAACAGCTAAATATTTTTGAATTATTCTCTTTTAATAATAATACTGGTATGGTAACTGGAATGATTTGTTCCGATAATAATTTTGCTAATGCAAGTGGTTTATCTGGCCCGTATGGATTTTCATTTTCTCCTGATAACACAAAAGCTTATGTTGCTGAGTTTGGATTTTCCCCTGATCCATCAGTCGTTTATCAATATGATTTAACAAGTGGTAATTCAGCAACAATTCTGGCAAGCAGAATTTTAGTTGCGAGTTCTGTTACAGATTATTATGGAGCACTGCAAACAGGTGTTGATCAGAAATTATATCTCGCCCTTTCGAGCGCAACAAGTATAAGCCGATTTGATTTTCCAAATAATGCAGGAGCTGCATGCACATTTATGTCTAATGCAGTTGCTTTAACTAATGGCGGATCAAGTACATTGGGGTTACCTGATTTTTATGAAGGGTTTTTTACCACAGGATTGCACGCTGTTATTAATTATGCGGGTTGCACAGGAAATGATAATTTGCTTTTTGTTGATACAGTTTTAACTGATCCATATACTCTCCACTGGGATTTCGGTGATCTGAATTCAACGAGTGATACTTCAAATCAGGAAAGCCCTACTTTTAATTTTCCGGGGCCCGGCTCTTATTCTGTTACACTTACTATTAGTCTCACAACAGGCGGAAGTTTTTCTTTCACACACATTATTACTATTGGTGGTGCTTTACCTATAACAATTACAAATGACACTCTTATTTGTACTAACACCTCTCTTCAATTAAGTGTTAATGTAAATAATGCAACTTATTCCTGGTCTCCTTCAGTCGGATTGAGTTGTTCAACCTGTCAGAATCCTTCAGCCAATCCAACACAGAACACTACTTATGCTGTAACAGTTACCACATTATATTGCACAGGAACTGATTCAGTTATTATTCATTTAATTCCACCAACAATTGCTTCAGTATTTAATGACACTTCTATTTGTTTCGGAACATCTGCATTATTAAAAGCATCTGGTGGAACACTTTTTAAGTGGTGGCCAAACAATGAATTAAGTGATACTACTGATCAGGTTGTTACAGCAACACCAACATCAACTGAAACTTATTATGTGGAAGTTGATGGCGCTAATGGTTGCCCAAAGGATACCGCATCGGTTGTGGTTACAATTTGGCCACTTCCTATTGTAGATGCCGGTTGGGATATTACTTTAACAGAAGGTGAACAAGGAAAACTTTCAGGAACTCACAATGGCGTTTCAAATATCTGGAAACCGGAATTCGGGTTAAGTAATGTAAACATTTTAGACCCGACCTTTACTGCGGCCACTTCAACTACTTATTCAATATATTCAACTGATGGAAATGGATGTATCAATTTTGATTCAACACATGTGATTGTTCTTCCTGCATTTCTCATTTTCCCGAATGGTTTTTCACCGAATGATGATGGTAGAAACGATTTGTTCAAGTATATAACAAGAGGTGTGAGTGAAGTTCAACTTTCTATTTATAACAGATGGGGGGAACAGATTTTCTATACAAATGAAATGGAAAATTACTGGGATGGTAAATTCAAAGGTCAAAATTGTCCAGTTAGCGTTTATGTATATGTTGCAAAAGCTAAAACCTGGTCGGGAAGAAATATCGAGGTTACGGGAAATGTGACAATAATAAAATAGACAATAAAACCCTATTGTTCTTTCACATAAATCACCTCACCTTTCAAGATCAAATCCATTTCTCCATCAAAAGCATTAGTATAAAGAAAAACTCTTTTGTCAAACTTACCCATTAATACTGCATCGTAAGTTGCTTTTACAAAGCCTTTTTCCCCTGGTACAATTTCAGTTTTAGTAAAATCAACCAAGGTGCAATTACAAGTTGGTTCTGCTTTGGTAATATTCAAAGGAGCGTTTCCAGTATTTTTAATTTCAAATACTACTGAAACAGGTTTGCCTAATGGAACATTCCCGAAATTATAAGTATTGGTTTCCATCCAGACTTTTGGTGATGGTTTTCCATCAGTTGAACCGCCAACTTCAATTTGAGCAAAAGCATTTAATGAAAAGAAAAAAATAACAACTGAAAGTAATGTCCTTTTATTCACGGTATTTTTATTAGCGGTTTAAAATTAAGCTAAACTGATTTATTTAAAAAAAACTATTTTATTATCTTCATTTCATTTATTAAATATCCAGCCCCCGCAAATTTATCGACAAGAAATAAAGTGTAACGGACATCAACTGATACATTACGGCAAACTTCAGGATTGAAATAAACATCGCTCATTGTTCCTTCCCAAACACGATCGAAGTTCGTACCTATTAAACTCCCATCAGCATCTAAAACAGGGCTGCCAGAGTTTCCTCCTGTTGTATGACAGGTGGTGATGAAACAAGCATTCAAATCGCCATTTGCACTTGCATATTGACCGAAATCCTTTTTCTGTATAAGTAAAAGCAATTTATCAGGCGCTTTATACAATAAAGAATTCGGGTCGTTCTTTTGTTTCACACCATCAACAGTGGTGAACCAATTGTAATGCACTGCATCTTTCGGATAATATCCTTTCACTTTTCCGTAAGAAACCCTGAGAGTACTGTTCGCATCAGGGAATAATTTTTTATCAGAAGAAACAAGTAATTGAAATTGCATGTATTGTTTATTCAGTGAAGTGATTCGAAAAATTAAATTTGAAATGGGTTGAGTGTAATTGAAAGCATAAGTCTCTTCAACACTTCGCGCAAGAAGGATGAGCGGATCAAAGGCAATCTTATTTTTCTTTTCTGCAGCGATGTTCTGAATGGCCGATTCGGCCAATTGCTGATTTACTAAAACGCTTTTTGAAAACAAGTATTCGGTGTAGGCATGAATATCATTTTTAAATTTTGCGAGGTCGATGGTGAGTTGTGAAGGAAAATTTTCGGGTTTTATATTTTCAACAAATAATTTCAGCAATTCTTCGGTTAACTTTTTATCTAAACCTGAATTGTAATCCTTATAAAAATCTTTTGCTGCTGCAAGCAAATCTGTTTTCCGTTTTTCAAGAGTAGAAAGTTTTTCGGGAAGCGTGGCAACATCAATCACATCGAACCATTTTTGCGCAAACAAAATCAGCTCGCTTCCATTTAATGCCTCAGCATAATAATCAGCAGTTAAATACAATTCATCCAATGAATCATAAGCGAGTTTCAATTGCGGAAGAATATTTTCGTAACTTTTAAATTCGGGCTTTGAATTAGTTAACTGTAACAGTGAGTCTTCCTTTCTGTGTTTCATATCAGCAACTTTAAATCGCTGTAGGCCATCCATCTCGCCCTGCCATTTCTTCCAGCCATTAGCAACTCCTGAATATTTTGCAGCATATTGAATATTCACTGTATCGTTTTTCTCCATTTCATCCATCCAGATATTCAGTTTCACGGTTCTTATTTTTACTCTGTCAGGGTCGCTTATTTTCTGAATAAAATCAACTGCATAAGACGAAATGTATTCAGTAGTTCTTCCAGGAAAACCATACACCATTGCAAAATCACCTTCGTTCACTCCTTTAATTGAAATAGGAAAAAAGTAATTAGGGGTGTAAGGGATATTGTCTGCTGAGTAATCAGCCGGCTCATTGTTTTTATCGGTGTAAATTCTGAACAAAGAAAAATCTCCGGTTTGCCTTGGCCACATCCAGTTCTCATCATCACCTCCAAAATTTCCAATTGTTTCTGGTGGAGCACCAACCAATCGCACATCACGAAATGTTTGTGACACAATTAAAATAAACTGATTGCCATAGTAGATTGGGCGAACTGCAGCACCATACTTTGTTCCAGCAATTGTCTGCATGCTTATCGCTTTGCTTATTGAATCTATAACTAAATTTCTTTTCTGCTCGTCGGAAATATTATCGACAGCTTTCAAAATTTTATCTGTTACATCTTCCATGCTTACAATAAATGTTACACTCAATCCTGAACAGACAAACTCTTCTTTTTTATTCATTGCCCAGAAACCATTCTTCACATAATCGTGATTGATATCACTGTGCTCCTGTACATAACCGAAACCGCAATGGTGATTAGTGAGCAACAGTCCTTCACCCGAAATCATTTCACCTGTACAACCACCACCAAACAACAATACTGCATCTTTCATACTTGTATGATTCACTGAATAAATGTCATCAGCATTCATGTGACAACCTGCTGCCTGCATATTTCCCATCACAGTTTGGTCAAGTAAAAATGGCAGCCACATTCCACCATCAGCATATGCAGAAACTGTTACAGTTGTAAAAAGAAGAAAGGAAAATATTTTTTTCATGTATTAAAACTCTTTTAATTTTTCTGGTAAACTTTAATTTGCTACCAAATCCTTTTTGAATTCAGAAGTAAAATGGAATTTCACTTTCGGATGATTTTGCATTAGTGTATCCAGCATGTAACGGGTTTCAGCCATGTAAACAAAGTGGTCATCTTTATCCAAACAAATCTGTTGACCACGCAAACGAACAAACTCTTGTAGTTCAATTTTATCATCAGCTGTTACCCAGCATGCTTTGTGTAACTGTAACGGTCGCCATGAGCACGATGCACCATATTCGTTTTGCAAACGATACTGAATTACTTCGAACTGCAACTCTCCTACTGTTCCAACAATTTTTCTGTTTCCGGGTTGTTGTGTAAACAACTGTGCAACACCTTCATCAGTGAGTTGACGAATTCCTTTGTCCAATTGTTTTGTTTTCATCGGGTCGGTATTCACTAACTCTTTAAAAATTTCAGGGGAGAAACTTGGAATTCCTTTGTAGTGAATATGCTCGCCTTCAGTAAGTGTATCACCAATTTTAAAATTACCGGAATCATATAATCCAATTACATCACCGGGAAAAGCTTCCTCAACAATACTTTTTGCTGAAGCCATAAAAGATGCAGGACTGCTGAATCGTAATTGTTTTTGTAATCGGGTATGCGAGTAAAATTTATTTCGCTCAAATTTACCTGAACAAATTCTAACAAATGCAATTCTATCTCTATGTCGAGGGTCGAGATTCGCGTGAATCTTAAAAACAAATCCGGTAAAAATTTTTTCTTCCGGTTTCACTTCACGCAAATCTGTGTCGCGCGGAATTGGTGGTGGCGCAATGGAAGTAAACGCATTCAGTAATTCTCGAACACCAAAATTATTTACCGCACTTCCGAAGAACACTGGAGCAAGTTTCCCTGCCAAATATGCTTTGTGATCGAACGAATCATATACTCCTTCAATCAAACTGACATCTTCGCGCAATTGATTTGTATATGGAGAAATGTATTTATCTAATTCCTCATCATCAAGCGAATTAATATTTATCAAGTCATCTGTTACACGCGTTTGACTTGGGTTAAAAATGTTTAAAGATTTTTCATACAAATTATAAACTCCTTTAAAAGACTGACCAATACTTATTGGCCAACTCAATGGTCGAACTTTAATATTAAGTTTCTCTTCTAACTCATCTAACAAATCAAAAGGGTTTCTTCCTTCACGATCCATTTTATTAATGAAAATAATTACCGGTGCATCGCGCATACGACACACCTCCATCAGCTTTTCTGTTTGCGCCTCAACTCCTTTCACGCAATCAATAACAAGAATTACACTATCAACTGCAGTGAGTGTGCGATATGTATCTTCAGCAAAATCTTTGTGGCCGGGTGTATCGAGCAGATTAATGATTTTGTCGTTGTATTCAAAAGTCATAACCGAAGTAGCAACAGATATTCCCCGTTGTCTTTCAATATCCATGAAATCTGAAGTGGCTGCTTTCTTAATCTTGTTGCTCTTTACCGCACCTGCAGTTTGTATTGCACCACCAAACAGCAAAAACTTTTCGGTCAAAGTAGTTTTACCCGCATCGGGGTGACTGATAATGGCGAATGTTCTGCGCTTTGCTATCTCTTCTTCTAAAGTCATTTTATTTTAAGTGGGCGCAAATGTAATTCAAGTCGAAGGCAATTTCATCAATGAAAACCTGAGTATTCAATCAGCTTTTTCATTTATAAAGAGTAGTTACATTTATCCTTTCAACGCCAATAAAAAAAATTGCTTCGATTTCTTTTTTCGACTTTCTCTTTTCTGCCGCTGAGTGTGCTTTACGGGCTTTCGGAATTCAATGCTTTTCTGTTACAGTATGTTTTTCGTTATCGCCGCGCTGTAATAATTACAAACCTGAAAAATAGTTTTCCGGAAAAATCAGATGAGGAGTTAGAAACTATTCGACGGGATTATTACAGACACATGAGTGATTTATTAGTTGAAAGTGTAAAAGCATATCGTATCAGCAAAAAAGATTTGAAGAAAAGAATTCGCATTGTCAATCTTCCTGACCTTAATCGTTATACTGATGAAAGAAGAAGTGTAATAATTCTTCTCGGTCACACCAGCAACTGGGAATGGAATGGTTTGATGATGGGATTAACTGCCAACTATCATTCTCAAGTTGTTTACAGACCATTGCACAACGAGCAGACAGATAAATTAATGATTGAATTGCGAAGTCGTTTCGATTGCGAACCTGTCAGCGAAAAATTAATTGCGCGCAACCTGATTGGAAAACAAATGGAGCAAACCGCTACAGCATTTATTGCTGACCAAACTCCTTCTGCATTGCAGAATGCTGTCTGGTTCAATTTTCTGAATCAGCAAACAGCTTTTTTTACCGGAGCAGAAAAACTTGCGCGAAAACTCAACCTCCCCGTGTTATATGCAAGCACACGAAAATTAAAACGCGGATATTATTTATATCGATTTGAAATTATAAGCGAGGAACCTGCTTCGACCGAAGAAAATTTTATAATGAAATCGTTTGCAGAAAAATTAGAACGGGATATCCGCAACCAACCTTCAAATTGGTTATGGAGTCATCGGAGGTGGAAACACGAGAGGCAGTTGACAGTTGAAAGTTGACAGTTTGCAATTTGCAGTGTTACACTTTAAAAAAATCAGGTTTAGAAAACATCAAATTGCCAATTGCCAACTGTAGACTAACTATTCCCACATCAGTTTCAACTTCAACATTTTTTCAATCACATCACGAACACAACCTTTGCCGCCATTCACCGGAGAAACATATTCGCAAATTGAAAGAAGTTCGTTACAGGCATCAGCGGGACAAGCCTTAGCGCCAACCAATTTCATTACTTCAATATCAATCATATCATCACCGATATAAGCAACTTCTTCGGGCTTTAAATTTTTTTGCTGAAGCCAATGAAGAAAAGTGTCTTTCTTATTTTGAATACCAGAATAAATTGATTGCACTCCGAGTTTGTGTAAACGAATTTTCACTCCTTCTGAATTTCCTCCCGTAATAACACATAATTCAAATCCTTTTTTTGCAGCAAGCTGAATGGCATAACCATCGCGGATACTCATTGCGCGCAATTCAGTTCCGTCTTCATTAATAAACAAAGAACCATCAGTCAGTACACCATCCACATCCATGGCGATGGCTTTACAATTTTTTAGTTTTGAAAAGAAAGGGTGACTCGCCATTTATTTTTTCTCTTTAATTTTATGTGTAAGTACGGAATAGAGTTCCATTAATTCAGGATTTGAAGAAAGATATTCAAGATGCTTCGCAATTGTTTTTTCATCTTCTCTTTTTGCAGGACCTGTTTGAATTGTTGAAGGTGAATGTTCCTTTATTTTTCGAACCGTTTCTTCAATCAAAGGGAGAAGGATTTTATATGAGATATCTTCTTTTGCTAAAATTTCTTCGGCAACAGAAAATAAATGATTCGAAAAATTATTTGCGAACACTGCTGCTACATGAACAGCTAATCGTTGTTGTTGATTCACCTGTAATACTTCATCAGAAAGCGACGAAGCAATTTCTTTAAGAACAGATACTGTTTTTTCATTTACACCTTCAATCAGAAATGGAATGTGAGTAAAATCAATTGCTACATTTCTGGTAAAAGATTGTAACGGATAAAACACTCCAAAATTTTCAGAGCAATGCTGTAACACTTTTTTCCCCACACTTGCAGAGCAGTGGGCAACAATTTTCGAGGGTACAGAAATTTGCGAAGCAACTTCTAATAAGGCATCATCTTTAACCGATAACAGATAAACATCAGCTTCATTATTCAATAATTTCAAATCAGAAATCATTTCTATATTTTCACTTGTAAGTTGATACTTGTTTTTATCCCTTGTAAAAACCTGAGTGATTGAATGACCTGCAGTTTGCAAATGATTCAATAAATGAAAACCGAGATTTCCGTAGCCGATAATTGAAATCTTAATTCTCTCGCCTTCCATTATTAAAGTTTATGTAGCTTACTTCTTCGAATAAAACATAGCGCAAGCACACTGCTAACAATTATTGCGAATCCAACAATTATTAAAAAACGAAGGGAATAAAGAAGTAAATAATTTATCTCGGGATGTAGCAAATCGTACTTCCTGTTAGAATTAATTGCATTAATGAATACTGCGGAGTTCATCGTAATAAAAACGATTACTCCAGTTAAAAAAGATTTAAGATAATTAAGCACAGAATTGTTTTTCCAAAATCCAAATCCAATCATGGAACCAATCATAAATAAAAACTGGGGGATTAAAATATAGAACTCTTTTTTAGTTGGAAACAAAAACATGACTTCTATTGTAAGAAAACCAAGTACCCCAAAAAGAATTGCATTTGGCAATACTTCCTTAATAACTGATTTAAAACTCGTCATGGAGATAAGATTATTTCAACTCTAATATTAAGGTGTAAATCATAAAAGCTATTAAGTGGTTTTGACTTTAGATTTTTTCTTCTGAAATATCCTGAACAAGCTAACTAAAAACCCTGTAACAGTCATTATCGTTCCTAGCCAAACTAAATTGATGTAGGGAAACACAATTGCTTTCATCACAATGTAATCCTGCTGTGGTTTTACTTCTGCAATATCAATTTCCACTTTGTTTTTATCAGGCATAATTTTTTTTAATCTGAAAATTAAACCTAACTCACTTACCCTATCATTAATCGGTTGCGCCATTCCTTCGTGAATTAAATAAAGCGGTTCAGCAAAATATTCCTTTCCTGTAAGTGGAATTATATGCAGTTTAGCTCCAACACATAAATCACCTTCTACCATTTTTACTTTTTCAGTTTTATCAATCTTCTCTACATTTTCTAAAATCACAAAACTGTTGCTTGTGAAAATGGTATCGCCTTTAGCAAGTGTATCAGTCTTAAATTTTTCTTCACTCACTTCTTCATCATCACTTTTTTCAGGTACTGTTGTAACATGCGTATAAATATCATGGTCCCAATAGTGACGAGTATCAGGATTTGAAATCAAACCCATCTTCGGATTTATCTGCGCATTCGGGTGTAACACGAACGATTCAAGCACTTCATTTTTCACAGTATCCATTCTTTCGAAACGCACTTTGTAATAATGATTTGGTTCTGAAAGTGAATCACCAATATAAGTTGCCATGTAATCGCCCATGTGTTCGCGGCTGTCGCGGGGCATAAACTGATTGGTGTGTAATTCCAGATTATTCATTCGTTCACCATAATCAACTCCACGATAATTTAAACTGATAGTGTGTTTGTTGGCAGATGAAATTAAAATCCCCAACATCAAAATCCCGAAACCTAAATGTGCAAGTGCAGGTCCATAGAGGCGATGTTTTCCTTTTAAAATTGTAAACAGGTAATACAAATTAGCTGTAACAGAAAAAATGGATGCAAATAATAACGCAATATGTGTCGGATAATATAATTCACCAAGCCACGCTGTTACACCTGTTAATACTACTGTGAGTGCAGAAATAATAATCATGCGGCGATAAAATTGTTTCATATCGCTCTGCCTGAATTTCATGTAAAGCGAAAATGATGAGAGCAATAAAATCAAAACAGCAACCGGCAATTGATAAGAGTTATAGGTTGGAACAGGCTCAGTTGGTGGAGAAATATTTACTGCATTTCCAAACAACCCAGTCAGCCACTTTATAAATGGAGCATAAACAGGAATAGAAGTATAAAGTGTTATCTGAAATGCTGAAATAAAAAGTATTCCAGCTCCCACAAAAATCCAAAATTCGCGCGAACCCATTGCTTCTTCCTTTTCAGGTGAAGGAATTTTTTTCCAGTTAATGATTAATAAAATAATTGCAGGAATTGTTAGAGCAAGTAAATAAAAAATTAATTGTCCGCTCATTCCTAAATCGGTGAACGCATGCACACTGCTGTTGCCAAGAATTCCACTTCGGGTTAAAAAAGTAGAATAAAGAACAAGAATAAACGAGAGCAGAAAAAATAAGAATGTTGAGCGCAGAGAGTGCCCCGTTTTTTTAAATGCTAGCAATGTGTGAATGCCGGCAACTAAAATCAGCCACGGAACAAGTGAAGCATTTTCCACTGGGTCCCATGCCCAGTAACCTCCAAAAGTTAATGACTCATAAGCCCATGCACCCCCCATCATAATTCCGGTGCCGAGTACTGCCCCGGAAAATAAAGTCCACGGCAAAACAGAATTTATCCATCCTGTAAAATCTTTTTTCCATAACGCAGCCATCGAATAAGCAAACGGAACAAGCGTACTTGCGAATCCTAAAAACAAAATCGGCGGGTGTATCACCATCCAGTAATTCTGTAACAGTGGGTTTAATCCATTTCCGTCCTTTATAAAACTTAAATAATCAGCGCGCTGAAAAATTGGTGCGCCAATCATTACATCGCGCATTAAACTAAATGGTGTGCTTCCAACTTTATAATCCCAGAAATAAATTCCAAGCAACATGGAAGAAAGAAAACACTGTACCAGCATAAATATGCACAACACCGGAGCCTCCCATTTTTTTCCTGTTCTGAAAATCAAAGCAAGCCCAAGAACCATGTTCCACCACATCCATAAAAGAAAACTTCCTTCCTGCCCTTCCCAGAAACATGCGAGCAGATAATTCATAGGCAACTGCATACTGCTATGTTCCCATGCATAATGATATTCAAACCGATGTTCGTGAATAATGTAATAAAGTGTAACAACTATTCCGACAACACAAATTGCCTGCACCGCAAATAACATTCGTGCAATTCGCTTCCAACTATTCTGCAAAATTTCGCCTTTCGATTGCGCTGAAAGGGAATAGGCCATAGCAGAAAGAATCGATGAAACAAAAGCAGTGATAACAAATAACTGACCTAAAATACCAGGTAACCTCAACTCATTCTCAAATATCATATGGTGTTTGCTATTGTTTTGTATTTATAAATTATGAAATTTAAGTGTAAAGTGTAACAGTAAATTGGATTAATTCCTGAAGCAAATGATCGGTTATGATTTCGGAGTTGCATCAACTTCCTTATAGCCGTTAATATCCAATTGGTCATTTTTATACTTGCTTGGGCATTTCATCAGAATATGTTTTGCATCGAAATTATCTCCATCCATTCTGCCAGTGAGCACTATTGATTCTGAGCGCTCAAAATCCTGTGGCTTACTTCCATGAAAAATAACTTTGCATTCATCGCCATTTTTATCTTTCAAAAAAAAAGAAAAATAATTCGGATCCTTTTGAGCATCGTATTCTAACCCACGCTCCTTTACGAGATAACCCACAATCTGAAAATCTTTACCTGTTTTGAGTTTGGAAGAAGAGAAAGTTTCGTAGCTGCTATAATCGCTCGCCATCGACACAATAATGCCGATTGCAACTGCAATAATTCCAAGACCGATGATGTGTACCTTTTTCATTGTTTTGAAAACAATTTTTTTCTGCGGTCAAAGTTATGCGAAAGAAGGGAAATTTGATTTCAGAGTTTACGAACGAGAATTATTCATACTTAAGTTATCAAGATTGCGTTGGTAGTTAATGAACTGCCACTTTAAATTGTGAATTCTATTTTTACCCACATGATCGGCTATCGTTTTCGCCTGAATATTATTTTACTTTTTTTAATTGAAATTTTTGTGTTTGAAAAGGCACAAGCTCAAATTACTGTTGACACTACTTTAAATGCCGAAGACCTCGTTAAAAAGTTAGCAGGAAACCAAGGAGTTGTTGTTGGAAACATTACTGTTACAGGTTCGCATCTTGGGTATGGTTTTTTTAAAGATGCAGAAACAGCAATTGGAATTGATCAGGGAATTATCCTTTCTTCGGGAAGTGTTTTTGATGCCTTCGCTCCCAATAATCTCCCTTATAAAACAGGATATTTCTCTGACCCCAAAGCAAAAAAAAAACCTAAAGGAGATAAAGACCTTAACAGAATCAGTCATGGAATTTCAGGCGATGCTGTTGTAATTGAATTTGATTTTATTCCATTGAATAATAAAATTATGTTCAACTATGTTTTCGGCTCAGAGGAATATCCTGAATATGTTGGTTCAAAATACAATGATGTTTTTGCCTTTATAGTGAACGGCGAAAAAGTTCGACGGGTAAATATTGCAACTATTCCAGGATATAATTTTCCAGTAAGTATTAATACACTTAACAATAAACTGAGTAACCAATATTATATTGACAATGATTATTTCAAGAAACCTGAGTTGAAGAAAAAAATTCCTGCTCAGAAAAACAAAAAAGTAAAACGCAAAAAGCCACAGGTCTCAGATTTTAAAATCAGCAAATCGAAAAAGAAAAAGTTAAATCCTGAAATTGTAAATAATATTCAATATGATGGTTTAACTGCTGTTATGACCGCTTCATGTTATGTTGTTCCATATAAAAAATATCACTTGAAAATCGCAATTGGCGATGTTGGTGATTTGGCTTACGACAGTGGTGTGATGTTGGAAGCTGGCTCGCTAATTAGTTTAAAAGATCCGGGGCAACCGAAGTTTAAAGAATATCCTGACCTCAGTTCGAAGCTTGATTTCAAAGCCATTTTTGCAGGGAAAATTATTCCTGATCAACAATCAAAACAGGATTCAATTGACGATGCCGAACAGGAAAGATTTGCTGTAACAAATATTAACTACGCGTCTGCTTCTGATATTATTCCCGACACATCAAAAAATAATCTGAATGATCTGGCAGAATATTTACTACGACACATTGAAATGCGATGCGAGTTGACAGGTTATACTGATAATGTCGGTTCAAAGAAATACAATCAGAATTTATCGGAGAAACGCGCGAATGCTGTAATGGATTATCTGATTAAGAAAGGAGTTGCCTGGCAGCGAATAAAAATTTCGGGTTACAATTTCGAAGACCCGATAGCAGATAATTCAAGAGAAGAAGGTCGGGCTGCCAATCGCAGAGTTGAAATTGTACTCTTTGATGACTCATCTGTTACAACCAAGTAATTCTGTTACACTGAAAAAATAGTATCCCTGATTTGGAGAATCATCATTATATAAATTATCCGGGTTCAATTGCAGAAGCAATTTTTAATTCAATTAAAATTAATCCGACTGCATTTAATATTGGCTGGAATTTATCTCTGTGCCTTTTAGTAATTCTAATGAGTGTAACAGTTTATAATAACTTTAAAGAAATATTCAGAGCAAACTCACTAATAAATAGAATTCTAAAATCTCCATTCTTCTTTATTTCACTTTCATTGGTTGGAGTTTTCATTTTACGATTACCCAATCTGGTTTTAAAAGAACAGAACCCTGACGAAAGTCAGTGGATTGCAAATGCCGCCACTTTCTTAAATGGTGGCGTGCTTTGGAAAAATGTAAATGGTTTTACAGGAGGCCCGTTGTTATATGCTCCGCTTTCGCTAATGTGTTACATCAGTGATGGACTTAACTATGCTTCTATTCGTTTATTCGGATTGTTGTTTTGCATTCTTCCTTCGCTGCTGTTTGCTTATCTAACTTTCAAACAAGTTTTTAATTCCGCAATCGCTTCACTCCTTCTATTACCGTTGATTTTATTTTTTCTGTTCGAAATCAATCACGATACAATTGCTTACAACAGCGAAATGGTGCCGATGCTTTTAACTGCAGTCAGTCTGTACTTTATTTTTTTAATTCAAAAGAAAAGTTCAATATCAAAAATATTTTTAACAGGAATTGCAATCGGTCTTTTTCCTTATGCAAAGTTGCAGGCTGTCCCAATTGCATTAGTGATTTCAGTAATCCTGCTTATAGAAATACTATTCTTTCAAAATAAATCTTCGAAGCAAAAAACAATTTCAATTTTGTCGTTTGTTGTTGGAGGATTTATTCCTTCGGCCTTAATACTTTTTTATCTGTTACACTACAATTCATTTCCGAATTTTATAAGCAGGTATCTTTTTCAAAATATTTACTATGCTTCAACAGGGCTTACTTCTCATGTAACCGGAATTATAAAATATTTGATTGTTGCTACAATAGCTATTCAAACAATTGAATTCCTTTGGTTCTTTATTGCAGTTGGGATTTTAATTCTCATTAGTTCTGTTTTTATTTTCAGAAACAAAAGCAGAATTGAAAAATCTGCACGAAGAAACCTGATCTATTTATTTGCTGTAACAGTAATCAGTTACCTGTCGATTTGTTTTCCTGGAAATGATTTTACGCACTATGAATTTTTATTAGTCATTCCCTTATTTGTTTTTTCAGGAATGATGATTGGAACCGCTCTTCCGCTTGTAATCGAAAGTTTTTCTTTCAGCAAAACATTCCCTACTTATTGTTTATTAACTGTAATCGTTCCTGTTACACTTATAATGTATTCCGGCAACAAGGGGATAAAATTTATTCGGAATGGCGGGAATTATGAATTAAGTGTTGAAGCAAAAGAGATAAGAAAGTATTCTTCGCCCAATGAAAAATTAGCAATATGGGGCTGGGCAAATAAATATTATGTTGAAACAAGTTTGACGCAGGGAACAAGCGGAGTGAATTCATTTTACGAAGCAACTGCTGCATTGAATGGCGACAATTCTTTTCTCGAAAAGTATATTTCAGAACTTGAAATGAACAAACCTGCGATTTTTTTAGATGTTTCACTTTCACGCTTTCAGGGAATAAAAAAGCAGGAAGGATTGAGTCATGAAAATTTTCCTCTACTCAATAATTATATCAATAAGCACTATCAACTTGTCGCTGAAATAAATCAGAGAAAAATTTATGTGCTGAAGGAACGACTAACGGCAATGACTTCAATATTGAAATTCTGATCTTTCATTTTTATTCCTAATTCATTTCCTCATTAGAATTTACTTTTGTTGCCATGCTTCACATTGATATTCTAACTGTACTTCCAGATTTGCTGCGCGGCCCATTCGATCATTCTATTCTGAAACGAGCGCAACAAAAACAATTGGCTGAAGTGGAGATACATAACATCCGCGACTACTCAACTGATAAACACAATTCAACTGACGATTATCAGTATGGCGGTGGTGCAGGGATGGTAATGATGATTGAACCAATTGATAATTGTCTGAAGCACTTAAAAACGAAAAGAGTTTACGATGAAGTCATTTACATGACTCCGGATGGCGAACGATTGAATCAGCAAATTGCGAATCAACTTTCAATGAAAAATAATATCGCAATACTGTGCGGTCATTATAAAGGAGTGGATGAGCGAGTGCGCGAACATTTCGTTACACGAGAAATTTCGATTGGAGATTATGTGTTAAGTGGTGGAGAATTGCCTGCCGCGGTTTTAGTTGATTCAATTATCAGATTGCTGCCGGGAGTTTTGAATGACGAAACCTCTGCCCTCTTCGATTCATTTCAGGATAACATGCTTGCACCACCTGTTTACACCAGACCAGAAGTATATAATGAGTGGAAAGTACCTGATGTTTTAATGTCAGGGCATTTTAAGAACATTGAAGAGTGGCGACACAATGAAGCAATGAAACGAACAAAAAAAAGAAGACCGGATTTGCTTGAGGAGAAATGAACTTTTAGCAGTTAGCTTTTAGAAATTAGGAAGTCAAAATTCAAATCAACTGTTACACTTAAATATCATCAATTAAAATTATCGAATGAACAACAACGACATACTAAAAAAATTAAGAGTAGCGCTTCAGTTGCGCGATGAGGATATTGTAGAGATTTTAAAACTCGTTGATTTTCCGGTGACGAAAGCTGAACTGGGTGCATTCTTTCGCAGAGAAGATCATCCTAATTATAAAGAATGTGGTGACCAGATATTGCGCAATTTTCTAAATGGCTTAGTCATTCATTATCGCGGACCGAAAGAAGAGAAGAAAGAAAAATATATTCCTAAGAAATAATTATCAGTGCATTCCGCCCATCTTAAACTGCGGCTGATTACTATTCTTACCAAGCTTTGATAAATTATAAGCGAAGGTCAGCAGATAATATCTTCCCAATGTGTTCACCGTTTTTTGTTCAGTGTAATTCTGATATGCAGTTTGTGTAAGTCCATTCTCCTTATTCAGAATATCGTGCGCGCCCAATTTCAATTCCCCTCTATCATTTTTCAAAAACTGAAAACTCAAGTATGCATTCCAGATTGGAATTACCTGCTGAGCAGTGAATGATGAATTGTTATAAATGTTATAATGAAAATCAGAACTCAAAGTAAACGCATCAGAAAAATCTTCTTCGAGTTCAACATAATAATCCCATGAGAAATATTTCTGCGATGCACTTGCATTACCTGCGTACTTCGTTTGATTAAAAGTATAAGCGGTTCCTATTGTCCAGTCAATCGCATCTTTCTTTTTATTTTCTAAACTCACATCAACATCGGTGCTATAAGTTTTTGTACCGGTTTGTCTTCCATTGATAAATATTAATCCATCAGTGTATTCGCCTCCGGGTTCAAGACCAATTTTAACTCCAAGAAACTTTATCGGTGTGCTGAACGAAGGATACAGACTTGTATAAAACTGATACTTGCTATTGACAGGTTCTGTTGTTTGCACAAATGACGAATCGAATGTTACAGCATTAATTATATGCCCTGTTCCATAGGTGGTGTATGTATAGATGAATAATGAAGTAGAAGAATACTGACTGAAATAATTGTAATTCAGATTTAAAGTGTGTTGGTATTCAGCATCGAGATTGGGATTGCCTATATAAATAGCAAGAGGATTTGTGTTATCAATTACAGGTTGTAATTGGTCAATAGATGGTTCATTCACTTTCGCCTGATAATTAAAATTCAATCGTCCGGCATGGTCAAATTTCTGCACCAACGAAAGCGACGGAAGTGTTTTCAAAAAGTTTTTCTTAATCGGCAAATCTGATTTCTGACTTGTTCCATTCAGCAGGGAGTTTTGAACTGTTACACCGACAGCAAAATTTGTGTTGCCCTTGTTGTAGCGAAGTTTAATTCCACCCTTATCAAATGAATATTGATTGTTGTAGTCGCTGCTGAGTGAATCATTCAACACTTTAATTTCTGTGTTAGAAGTAATGTCATAAAAAGTTTTCTTCGTTCCGTTCAAAGAATTCTGATGAACATACCCAAATTCCAAAACACTTTCGGTAGTTAACGGCTCTGTGTAAGTAAATTTTAATGCAAGTGTATTTCTTGGATTATCAGATAGCTGATTTTGCAAAATATGTTTAGTAATGAACCCCACGCTTGTGTCGTAAGTTGTTTGCGAAGAATTCAAATTACCTGTGCTGTTATAAGCGCGCCAGTTAAAACTACCATCGAAAACAAAAGTTCTTCCCACCTTTTTAAACTTCTGTTTGAATATTAAATTGTTTTTAATGTTCAATCCATTTGAATTTGTTTTTGAATCGGAAGTGGAAGAATTATTCAACTGCTCAGCGCTCACAAAATTTCCCTGTATCGAAAGAATATTTTTATCAGCAGCAGTGTAATTCATGTTTGATTTCAAAGTAAGATTACTGTTCTCACTGAATTTATAAACCGCTTTCAAATTCGCACGGTGATTGTGATTAAACAGCTGTTGATAGGAAGTTGTGCTGCTGATAAAATTATTTTCCAACCCGAAATAATTCTTTTTGCTGTTCTGGTCAAGAACATTATTGGTGTAACTGTACACATAATTAAGATTCAACTCCAGATTTTTCACTGCAGAATTATTCAGGTTCATTCCACCTGCCAGGTTATCGCTTATACCTTGGCCACTTCCGCTTAAACTTCCCGCATCATTATTTCTTCCAAAGAAATTATTGTCCCAAACATTTTGCATACCTCCACTAAAACTTGATATATCCTGAAAAGTGAATCCTTGTTCGTTTGTGTTGTTCGCTAAACCAATCAGCGAAAATTTATTCTTTGCGCTGAATTTATTGTAGCTAAGTTTTCCGTAATAGCGGGCATCAGTACTCATTTCATCCTGTTTCCCGCCACCAACTGTTACACTACCGAACTTGCCTGTTTTCTTATTGTCTTTTAAAGTCAGGTTAATTGTCTTCTCGGTTTCTCCATCATCCACTCCTGTAAACTCCGATGTTTCTGATTTCTTATTATATACCTGCACCTTATCAATTGCATCGGCAGGTAAATTCTTAGTTGCCATTTTCGGGTCATCGGTAAAAAAATCTTTTCCGTCAACGGTTATTTTCTTTACTGTTTCACCTTGGGCTTTTATGTTTCCGTCTTTGTCCACTTCCACTCCAGGTAATTTTTTCAGTAATGCTTCCACATCAGCATTCGGTTGTGTTTTAAAAGCATCGGCATTGTATTCAACTGTATCACCTTTTAGCTGAATCGGAATTTTATCTCCCTGCACAATCACTTCCTTCAGATCATTCGAGTTTTTCTCCAATGAAATAGTATCAATATGAATTTCTTTTTGCAAACCATCAACCGAAATATTTTTCAAGAAAGTTTTGTAACCAACAAAAGTTATCTGCAAAATGTAATCGCCTTTGGGGGCATCGCTTAAATTGAAATTGCCGTTTTTATCGGTGAGCGCAAACGATTGCATCACCGAATCTTTTGCTTCAAGCAACACTGCTGTTGCAAACTCCGAAGGTTTGTGCTGTTCGTTCAGCACCACACCTTTCAGATCTGTAACAGTTTGTGCGGTAAGTAAAAAAGGGAATTGAAGGAGGAGGAGAGAAAATACAAGAAAGGTTTTTTTCATTAACGGGTAAGTTTGTTCCGAAGGAATCGCTTCGGGAAAAGCTGAGTTTTTAAATGGTGAATGTTTACTTGATTATAACCTGCATATTACCTCCGTCGTGCGAACCATGACCGTCGCCGAAACCCATCTCCTTCATTTTATCGCGACGCAATTGTTTAAACTCTTCGTCAGTTACTTCTTTTCCTTTTGTTGGAATCACAATGGCATCGGGCTGTAACAGTTTCAGTTCAACTAACGAAGCGCGATACACATGCTTGCCGTTTCTGATATCGAGTTTCAAAATAAGACCGGGCAACTGACCATAATCTTTCGGGCCGGCAGGCACCTGAATCTGCGGAGTAAACCAGGCAATAATAATATTGGTGTCGTTCTGCAAAACAGCTTTCATGCAGGTGTAACCCGCCACAGTATCCTGCTCTCCTGTTATTTTCCACTTCAGGGTGCGCAGGTCGGTGTTCACTAAAAACAGTTTATCCATTATGCTGCGGTTCTCCACCACTTTTTTATCGGTGCGGTTGATGTACATTTTTTCCTCCTCTTTATCGTTGCGCATCACCATCATCATTCCGCCATCGTGCATGGGTGGTGTGTTGGCATTCGTGTTTTCAACCGGAACCGATTGCCACAAGCTTTCATTGCCGCGAAACAATAATTCCATTTTCAATGCGGGCATCTTCGGCATTTGCATTCCGGGAGGCATATTCCCTTTCATTTGGCTCGTGTCGTGGTCGAACTTCATTTGCTCGGCATATACCACGCGCCCTTCGGTGCTTTGAGCAAGCAGATTTTTAAAAGGTGTAACAGTTAACAACAGCAGGAGAGCTGAAAGGGTGAAGGTGTTTTTCATGGGTGGTAAATTTATGCGGAAACTGTAAACACCCGACCGAATTATTTTGGTTTGACTTACCTGTTGTTGGTCAGACGACCACAACTGTTCGGAAGAAATTAATCAGGTGGTTTAGCGAAGAGATTGTCAAATATAACGGGGTCTCCTCCAGTCATAATAACAATGTCTCTGGTAATTGATTTTTCAAGTTCCTGAACAAATTTCAGTTTCATGATTT
>JBBQJW010000015.1:0-75367 GCA_038326325.1 Chitinophagales bacterium
AGAAAATCATACACCTCTTTGTTCTGTGTTTTTGCTTTTGCCAAATCAGCAACAGCTCCTGTTTCTGCCTGAATCAAGTGGTCGCAGTGAACAGTTGAAGGCACAGCAACTGTTGGTCTCCCCGCCTGCATAAACTGTAACAGTGCCATTTGCGCCGTTGCATCCTGCATGGCAACGCGGTCAGGTGCAAAATCAACATACGATTTTGAACGCTGATAAACTTTGGTTGCAACTCCTTCCGATAAATGCGCATACAGAATTTTTTCGGTCAGTGTTAGTGGCTTGCCTGTCAATTTGCGGGCTGCTTCAATGCGTGAAGGAAACTGTGCGTAAACCTTCTTTATCATTTCAATATCAAATGCCATGGTTTTTATTTTTATTTCGAGTGCGAAAATAACAACTGAAATGAAGGGCAGCATAACCTATGATATAAAATAGTTTTAAAGGTGGAATGGATTTCTATTTTTGAGCACCCTAAAACAAATTAAATGCGAAAAATTTTCAACGCCATTTTAACATTGGTTTTACTTTTTTCATGTTATCAGTCTATTGCACAATCATCATCTCCGATTCTGATTACTGAAATTAATTACAATTCCGATTCCACTATGAATCCCGGAAACTGGGTTGAGCTTTATAATAAATCAGCGTCAACCGTTGATATTAGTAATTGGCAAATTAAGAACGCGCTTACTATTTCTTATACCATTCCATCAGGTACGCAATTAAACGCTTCCGCTTACTTAGTAGTTTTCCAGGATCAGCTGAAGTTCAATGCAATTTTTCCGGGTGTGACAAATAAAATCGGTCCATCGAATCTTGATTTCAGTAACACCGCCGATAATGTTCAGTTGTTCGACGGTTCAAATAATTTAATGATCAATGTGATGTATAAGGATACAGGATCATGGCCTCGAGGAGCTGATGGATGGGGAAGAACTTTGACTCTGAGTGATTATAATGGAAATGTAAATGATGGTCACAATTGGTTTGATGGCTGTATGTTCGGTTCTCCGGGTGTGGCTTACTCTCCTTGCAATCCGGATATTGTTTTCAGCGAAATAAATTATAGCAGCAGTTTGCTTATGGATGCAGGCGATTGGGTTGAATTATACAACACCACTTCTTCCCCAATTAGTTTAAATAATTATACTTTTAAAGATAGTAGGGATACAAATATTTTTTTTATTCCGAATGGTGTAACACTTCCTGCAAATGGCTACCGAGTGCTTTGTCAGGATGTAACAAAATTTTTAACTCGTCATCCGGCGGTTACAAATGTGAATGGTCCTTTACTCTTTGGTTTTAAAAACAAGGGTGAAGCACTTCGGTTATTTGGAGCTAATGGAAAGTTATTGTATTCTGTTTTATACGACAACAAAACTCCGTGGCCTGTTACACCTGATAGTGGTGGTTATACTTTAGAATTACTGGATGTTCATGGTAAAATGGATGAAGCCTCAAATTGGTTTGCAGGTTGCCCTGAAGGTTCTCCCGGCATGGTTTACGATCCTTTTTGTTTAAATGGTGTATCAGAAGTTTATTCATCCGGTTTTAATTTTTCTGTTACAACTGTTACAGAACAAACTATTTCAATTACTGTTACAGGAACAAATAAAAATTCAAATTCGATGATTTCCATTTTTGATATTTCAGGAAAGGAAATGTTCAGAACTCCTGCCGGAAATGGACCGAATGAAATAAATACTGTGACACTTTCCTCAGGAATGTACTTTGTTCAATTAATTGCTGAAGGGAAATCAAAAACAAAAAAATTCATTAAACAATAATCATGAAAATTCATTTTCGCGTTTTCATTTCTTTCGCCATCTTTTCAATTCTCTTTTACGCCTGCAAAAAACAAGTTGGCCAAGGTGGCACATCAATCATTAAAGGAAAATTATTTGTTACCCTATATAATGTTTTTACTCCGGTTGATTCCTTTTACTCAGGCAAGGAAAACATTTATATAAATTACGGAGATGCAACTGCAATTGGTAATAAAGTTGAAAGCAGCTACGATGGCTCGTTTGAATTTCCTTATTTGAAAAAAGGAAAATATAAAGTATATGCTTACAGTAATTGTTTGGTAAATGACACCAGTTGTCATGGAGGAAAAAAAACAGTTTTAAAAGAATTGGAAATTACAGGCAATCATCAGGTAATTGATATGGGTGATTTAAAAATCACCAAGTAATGCGTGGTAAAAATGTTTAACGAGCAATTCAAAAAACAGGTTGAAGATGCATTGAATAACATGCAACCAATTTCATTATCAGAAATGGATAATGTTGAATTACTGAATCGTTTCGATACCAAGTATATTTTTTCAGCAGATAGATTATTTGAAATTTTAGCATTAGTAAAAAAAGATTATAGTGTTTTAGAAGTGAAAGGATTTCGATTGAACCGATACAACAATTTATATTTTGACACCCCGGATTTTCAATTTTTTCTACATCATCATAATCAAAAAGCAAATCGATTAAAAGTTCGCTATCGAAAATATGCTGACAGCGGAGTTTCTTTTTTTGAAGTGAAGCGAAAAAACAACAAAGGCAAAACAGAAAAATTCAGAATCAACTGCCCTGATATTCCTGAACAAATAGATGATTCAGCAAAACAGTTGCTGTTTAAGGTGTTACCCCTCTTCGATAGTGATAAATTAATTCCGATTCAGAAAAATGATTTTTATCGCTTCACTCTGGTTAACATTCAAACCATGGAACGAGCAACCATTGATCTTGATTTAACTTTTAACAGCAATGGGAAATCCATTAACCTTCCCAATTTGATAATCGCTGAAATAAAACAAGATGTGCATTCGGGCATTTCAATGATTACTCGGGCACTGAAAGCTGAAAATATTTATGCCACCTCAATCAGTAAATATATTCTCGGCGAATTATTGCTGAACAAAACTTTGAAAAGAAATAATTTTAAAACTAAATTACTCAATCTAAATAAAATTGAACATGCACTTTCTGCTTAACGACATTTTTAATTTCAAGGATTATAAATTATTTGACTCAGCTGATTTTTTTGATTTATTGCTTCGCTATGGTTTTAATTTTATCATTACCTATATCATTGTCCGACTAATTTATTTTCCAATATACAGGAACAAAGATTTTCTGTTCACCTACTTTATTTTCAATGGAATTATTTTCATGTTACTCTATGTAATGAATAATGTGAAAATGGAATTCGGTGTTTCGTTCGGTTTGTTCGCCGTGTTTTCGATTCTCCGATACCGAACAGAAGATATTCCGATTAAAGAAATGGTTTATCTCTTTTTAGTGATTGCTGTGGCACTGATAAATTCAATGAGTACAAAAAAAGTAAGTGTAACAGAAATACTTTTCGCCAACGCCGTTATTGTAGGTCTAATTTATTCAATGGAACATTTATGGTTAATGCGCAAAGAAAATTTCAGAACTATTACTTACGAAAAAATTGAAAATATAAAACCGGAAAACAATGGTGCACTAATAGCCGATTTAAGAGATCGCACCGGTTTGGATATTCATCGTGCTGAAATAAAAACCATTGATTTTCAGAACGACACTGCTAAGGTGACTATATTTTATCATGTGCCTGATCCGAAAAAAAATAAGTGATTCCGTTTTTCAAAAAAAATATGGTGCGTTTTTTTTCTGTCCCATTTAAATTTTATTTATTCGTCTTCATTTTATTTCTCCTGAATTTTCGAACACAGGCGCAGGAAATTATCGGCAGTGGTGCATGGTTTAGCAGTGAATTAAAATATAAAGCGACAAAAAAATTAGCATTAAATTTCAATCAACAGATTCGTGAAATCATTAACCCCTTGCAGGTTGGTACACTACAACTTGAAGCAGGTGTTGATTATGATTTATTAAAACACTTATCTCTTTCCGCTTACTATCGATTTGATCTTAAACCCGATATTTATGCAGCAGATGTTATGCAATACCGTGTGTATTTTGATGCCGGAGTTGATCATAAATTTAAAAAGAAATTTACTATTGATTTCAGATTGCGTTTTCAAAAACAATTTCAGATCACAAAATTTCCGAATAAATATCTAAGACCAAAACTCACTTTCAAATTCAAACTCAATAAAAAATATTCGCTTTATACCGACGGCGAATTGTTTTATAACATTTCCTATCTTGGAAATCAATTCGATAATCTTCGCTGGGAAACAGGCATCAAGTGGGATTGGAAACACGGAATAACCTGGAAGGCGTTTTATCTTTTCGGTCGCTCATTCAATGTCGCGCCAAACGGCTATCAGCACATCGGCGGAATTACTTTCGGGAAGGACTGGTAATTTTTTCGATTAATATTTTTCCACAATAAATTTTATTTCTCCAGATTTCTCAAAGTAATTTTCTGATGATGTTCCACATGATAAATAGTGAAGTAAATCATTTCTCTCAGCGTCAATTTTCCAAGTAAAGGATGAGGCAGGATATATTCATCCAATTGCGCTTCAGTAAAATCATCTAAATGTTTGCAGAGTTTTTCTGCTGCCTTTAAAAGCTGCTGTAACAGTTTTTCTTTTTCGTTCAATGCAATCGTAGGCGGAACAAATTGTCCGGATGCTTTTCCTCCTTCTGAAAGTTTCAGTTTATATTTTTCAACTAATTCCTCAAACGATTTTGATGATCGGTTTGCTTTTCCGAACATGACACTCATAGTGATTTTCGGCATGATAAAAATCTTATTTATTGGCTCTACTGCGCGAAGCAAGTGATCCGCCTGCTGCCCTGCTGTCCATTTTTCATTGACTGAAAACACAAAATCAATATCACTCAACGAGTTAATAATTGAGATAAAACTTTTATGATTTTCAATCAACTTTGTTTTTAATTCTTCGCGTGTCATTTGGTGAATGGTCAATTTCAATATTTCAATTGATTACCATCCTTGCGCCAACACATCAGCAATATGCATGACTTTGATATCGTAATTATTTCTTTTGATATAACCGTCAATGTGCATTAAGCAACTTATGTCGGTGCTTACAATATATTCTGCTCCGGTCTTGATAGCGTTCTCCACCTTTTGATCCGCCATCGCAGTACTGATATCGGCGAACTTCACCGCGAAAGTTCCTCCAAAACCACAGCAGGTTTCGCAATCCTTCATTTCAAGAATAGAAAGTCCTTTTACATTTTCAAGTAAAGTTCGAGGAGGAGTTTTGATTTTGCATTCGCGTAACGCGCCACATGCATCGTGATATGTTACACTATGATTGAATTCTGCTCCAATGTTTTTTACTTTTAAAATATCAATCAAAAATTCAGTGAATTCAAAAGTATTTTTCTGCAATTGCTTGCAATCGTTATGCAAAGCACTGTTATCAAAAAGTTCCGAATAAAAATTCCGCACATAGCCAACACAACTTCCGCTCGGACCAACTACATAATTGTAGTCAGTAAAATCGTGAATGAATTTTTCGCCCACTGCTCGTGCCTCGCTCCAGAAACCGGCATTGAATGCAGGCTGACCGCAACAAGTTTGTGCGGGATTATATGAAACCTCGCAATCGAGTTTCTCCAATACTTTAATCATATTGAAAGCAGTTTGCGGAAACAACTGATCAACAAAACATGGAATAAATAAATTGACTTTTGTGCTCATATGCGCGCGCTAAATTAATTGCTGAGAGTATATGAAGTCAATGTGTTTGAATTTCTTTTTTAACGCGAAACAACCCTAACATTCCTATCATGAAGAAAAGAGAAAATGCAAGAATGGAATTCAACATGCTTCCTGTCATTTCATAAATAAGTCCGTATGTAACAGTGCCGATTACTATTGCAAGCTTTTCACTCACATCATAAAAACTGAAGAACGATGCGTGGTCTTCTGTTTCCGGAAGTAGTTTGGAATAAGTTGAACGAGATAAAGATTGTGTTCCGCCCATGACCATTCCTACACAAAAAGCAATGACATAGAAATAAAGTGATTTAGCTGATTCATCTGTTGCCAGGTATTTGAACATCACAAACGCCATAAGGCAAATGCAAATCCAAATGAAAATAGCAATGCGAAGTGCACGAATATTTCCAAAGCGTTTTGACAGATTGGAAAATAAATAAGCACCTCCGATGGCCACCAATTGAATAATGAGCACGGTAAGAATTAGCTGCGTAGTATCAAGATGCAATTCATCAGTTCCGAAAAGAGTAGCGATGTACATTACTGTTTGCAACGCCATGCTGTAAAAGAAAAAAGCGAACAGAAAATATCTTAATCGCTTTAACTGTTTCAATTGATTCCATACTTTTTTCAATTCAGTATATCCGCCCCAGATTGAACCGTAAGCTTTCTCTCTCTTGATTAATTTTTGATTGTACCCTTTCTGAAAATTTCGCAATGCGCTGAAAGTTATTTGCGCAAATAATATCCACCAGATTCCAACTGTGAGAAAAGAAAGTTGAGCAGGAAGCTTTCCTTCTTCCAATCCGAACAATGTCGGTTTCATGATCATTACAAGGTTTACAATTAACAGTAACACAGAACCAATATATCCGAGTGAAAAGCCTAAGGCACTTACCCTGTCCTGATCCTTTTCTTCAGCTATCTCCGGTAAAAACGCATTGTAGAAAACAAGACTCCCGCAGAAACCGATTCCAGCCATTGCGAAAGGAAGAATGCCTGTATAAATATTTGAGCCGTCATAGAAATACAACATCGCACAACTCACCGCACCTAAGAAACAAAAGCATTGCATGAAAAATAATTTGTTCCTTCTGTAATCAGCGATAGATGAAAGCATCGGAGAAATAAACGCGATAACTAAAAATGCGAACGACAATGAATAAGAATAAAGTGCACTTCTTAAATAAGTTCTTCCAAAAGCTTCCACTTCAACAGGTGTGACACTATCATAATAAATCGGAAATATTGCAGATGTAATTACAAGAGAGTAAACCGAATTCGCCCAATCGTACATCGCCCATGAACGAATGAGCTTTTTATCGCCTCGTTTTAAATGAGTTGAATCAGCATCAAGAATTTTTTCCATTTATAGTATTTGATGGAAAGCAATGTAAGAGAAAGTTTGAAATTGGATATTGGATATTGGAAGTAGAATTCAACATCTCAAAAAAATTAAACCGCAGAGGCGCGGAGTCGCAGAGAATATAAATGAAAAACTCTGAGTCTTTGCGCCTCTGCGGTAAAGGGATATTCTCAATTCAACACCAACTCCATTTCATTTTGCCTGTTGATGTATTTCAGAAACAGATCATCATAAGCCACACGCAATTGCTGATTGTTGAATGAAAGTTTCAGGTCGTCTTCCAAATCATCCACTTGAATAAGAAGAGGAACAGTGCCTTTGAATGTGGTTTGAATTGCCTGCACTTTTTTTATAAAAGCATCGTTAACATTTTCGAGCTCGACTTTGAGCACCAATTTTTTCACCATCTTCTGCCTTACATCTTCAAGCAATTCGAAAGATGTTACACTCAGTTCAAACTGGTCAGGTAAATCGCGCTTCTCTCTGTACTTGCCGCGCAGCATCACCAACTGACCGGGTGCTTCAAAATATTTTCGGGTATCGAGATAAGTTTTGGTGAAAACAGAAACGGAAATTTCTCCATCAAAATCTTCGAGCTTGAATGAGCCATAAGGATTTCCATTCTGCGCAATGCGGTGATTCACTTCTGAAATTAATCCGACTAATGTCACATCCTGATTTTTAAATTGCTCCAGATTCGCAATAGAACAGGAACGAAAAGTATTCACCTCACGACTGTAATTATCCAATGGATGCCCACTCAGATAAATACCTGTTGATTCTTTTTCCTTGTGCAGTTTCTCAATCGGGTGAAGTGGCTCCACTTCAGGAAATGTCGGTTCCTTGGGTTCATCGTGTTTTTCTTCTTCACCAAACAACGAAGCCCCAATTTGTTTTTTTCCTTTCTCATTTCCAACACCCGCAAACCTGAATGCCTTCTCAATCATGTTTACTTTTTCTCCGGGTGGAGTTGCGAAATATTGCGCACGATGTACTCCTTCAAAACAATCGAAAGCGCCTGCGTACACAAGCGATTCCAATAATTTTTTGTTTACTCCCTTTCCTCCTATTCGTCGTGCAATGTCGAAGATGCCTTTGTACTCGCCGTTGAGTTTTCTTTCTTCCACTAAAGTTTTCACGGCTGCTTCCCCTACACCTTTCACCGCAGTGAGAGCAAACCGAATGTCATCGTGTCGCGTTGTAAAAACTTCTTCACTCTCATTAATATCAGGTCCTAATGTTTTTATTCCAATGCGTTTGCAGTCGCTCAGAAATTTTTGCATCTCCTCCACACTCGTCATGTTATGCGTGAGCGCGCTCGCCATGAACTCCGAAGGATAATGAGCTTTCAAATAAGAAGTATGAAAAGCAATAACAGCATAAGCCACCGAGTGCGAGCGGTTAAATCCATACTCAGCAAATTTTTCCATCGTATCGAAAATATCGTTCGCTTCCTGTTCGCTGCATCCGTTTATCAAAGCACCCGCTGTAAAAATCACGCGGTGCTTCTGCATCTCCTCCATATTTTTCTTTCCCATCGCTTTACGCAAAATATCCGCTTTGCCTAAAGTATAGTCCGCCATCTTCTGCGCCACCTGCATGATCTGCTCCTGATACACCATGATTCCGAAAGTGGGTTCAAGAATTTCTTTGAGCATCTCGTGCGGATACACAATTGGTTTTCTTCCGTGCTTGCGGTCAATGTATTCAGGAATATTTCCCATCGGACCCGGACGATACAATGCATTCATCGCAATCAGGTCTTCGATGTTTGTTGGTTTCAGCATCTTCAAATACTCCCGCATTCCTTTCGACTCAAACTGAAACACACCGGTCATTTCTCCTCGTTGAAACAGTTCTAAAGTTTTCGAGTCATCAAGTGGAATTTTATCAAGGTCAATTTCCACATCATGATTTTGTTTGATGAACTTCAATGCATCCTGCAGAATCGAAAGTGTTTTCAAACCGAGAAAATCCATCTTCAGCATTCCGGCATTCTCAATATATTTTCCGGAATATTGTGTCACCAATAAATCTGCATCCTTCTTCACCATCACCGGAATGTATTCGCGCAAATCACTCGGAGCAATAATGATTCCTGCCGCGTGAACACCAGAGTGGCGCGAACAACCTTCGAGCGTTTCGGCAATGCGCAATGTTTTTTCTACAAGTGGCGATGAAGGATTTTTTTTAAGCTCAAATAATTCCTTGCTCTCTTTATAAGCTCTCGAAAAACTCATGCCCGGAGTTTCAGGAATCATTTTCGCAATTCGGTTTGCTTCCATCAGCGGAAGTCCGAGTACACGCGATACATCTTTAACCGCCATCTTTGGCGCCATGGTTCCGAAGGTGATGATTTGCGCCACCTGATTTTTTCCGTACTTGTTCACCACATAATCAATCACTTTCTGCCTGCCGTTGTCATCAAAATCAATATCCATATCAGGCATGCTCACCCGCTCCGGATTTAAAAACCGCTCGAACAGCAAACGATATTTTATAGGATCAATGTTGGTGATGCCGATGCAATAAGCAACCGCAGAGCCGGCGGCAGAACCACGACCAGGACCAACCGCTACATTTAATTTTTTTGCCGCGTCAATAAAATCCTGAACGATTAAAAAGTAACCGGCGAATTTCATATCGCTGATAACTTTCAATTCATATTCCAATCGCGAACGCACTTCTTCATTGATTTCACCGTAACGGTTTTTCGCCCCTGCAAAAGTTAAATGTGTGAGATACGCCAACTGATCGGTAAAATCTTCAGGCACCTGATATGCGGGTAATAAAATCTCACGGGCTAATTTCAGATTAGTGATTTTCGAAATCACTTCGTTTGTATTATCAAGTGCTTCAGGTAAATCGGCAAATAGAATTTTCATTTCTAGTTGTGTCTTGAAATAAAACTGATTGCCCTGAAAGCGCATTCGCTTTGCGTCATTAAAATCCTTTCCGGTTTGCAGGCACAATAAAATATCCTGCGCTTCCGCATCTGCTTCATCCACATAATGCGAATCGTTAGTGGCAATCATTTTCACATTGTACTTCGCAGCCCACCTCACTAATATTTCATTCACCTTATCCTGTTCAGGAATATCGTGGCGCTGCAATTCGATATAATAATCATCGCCGAAATTTTCGAGCCACCACTTGAATTCCTTTTCACCTTCAGCTTCACCCACCCGAAGAATCGTGCGCGGAACAATTCCTGCCAGGCAACAACTCGAAGCAATCAATCCATCCTTGTGTTGCAGCAACGCAGCTTTGTCAATGCGCGGCTTAGTATAAAATCCTTCCATGTACCCGAGCGAACACAACTTCATCAGATTTTTATAACCGGTTTCATCTTTCGCTAAAAGCAATTGATGAAAACGAACAGCGTCTTTCCGGTCAGCAAGATTGTCGCACAAATAAAATTCGCAACCAATCACCGGGAGCAATCCGTTCTTCTGAGCCGCACTTGCAAACTGAAACACACCAAACATATTTCCGTGGTCGGTAATGGCAACTGCTTTTTGTTTGTCGGCAACTGCCTTCGCCATCAGTTTATCAATGGAGGAAGCGCCATCGAGCAAAGAAAATTGCGTATGATTATGTAGGTGAGAAAAATCCATGATGTTGTGGTTGGCAATAATAAAGTTAGCGCACCACTAACTCAATAACATGTTAGTTATAAACTGGAAATGTGTAAAAGTTTATAGTAGAAAGGTATTATCTCACATTATACCCTTCCGCTTTCAGCAATACAATCACTCTGTCTTTCTGATTTCCCTGAATAATTATTTGTCCGTCCTTGGCAGAGCCACCTGTTCCGACTTTCGTTTTTAGAAGTTTGCAAAGCGCTTCAAGCGCGTCAACATTTCCAATAAAACCGTCGATGAGCGTAACAGTTTTCCCCGCACGCATTTTCGAATCAAGTTTCACTTGCAACTTTTGCATTTTGGGTGGAAAGGTCTGCTGTGAAGAGGCGTTTTCTTCTTTGTATTCAAAATTAGCGTTGGTTGAGTAAACAACTCCACTGCGGTTTTTATTCTTGCTCATCTTAAGTTAATTAAAAATGAAAAAGTAAAATTTAAAAATTTCCTTTCACTGCAAAATCTAGTTAGGCACAATCACTTTCAAAGAACCTTTCAGAATCTGAATCTTCGAAGGACTTTGAATCAGAATCGGGTCGCCATCTATTTGCGCTTTCATTTCCCCTTCAAAAATTAATTCTGCGTTTTCGGCTTTAAACAATTTTGATTTTGAAAAGCTGTATGATTTGCCTCGCATCACTTTAATTAGAAAACCGATTTTTTGCAAAGGAGAAATTTGCGACACGAGAAAAAATTCAAGCAAGCCATCTTCCACAGAAGCATCAGGCACCAACCGAAAATTATATCCAAACTGATTCGCATTGCACGCGCTGATGAAGAAAAACGGTTCGTTGATTTTCTTTCCTGAAACTTCGACGCTGACTGTTACAGCTTTCGATGAAATAAAATTAGTGGTGATGTGTTGCGCGTAAGCGAGCAATCCGCGAAACGAACTTCCATGATGCGAGTGAATGACATCCGCCAGAAAACCCACTCCGCAATTGCTCAAGAACAAATGTTCATTCAACATTCCGGTATCAATCGAAATTACTTTCCCTGTAAAAATATTTTCAATCGCTTTTCCCGCGTTCAGTGAAATCCCTAAATGACGAGCCAATCCATTTCCGCTTCCAACCGGAATAATTCCCAATGAAGTATTCGTGTTCAATAAATTTTTCGCGATCACATTCGCCGTGCCATCGCCGCCCGCCGCGACTATCGTCGAAGCATTATCTGTTACGGCTTGTTTTACTTTCTGCTCAACATCAACTGCGTTTTGCCAGAAATCAATTTCAATTTTCTGATTGTATTTCGCCGCATTCTTTTCAATCAGTGCGAGCAAATTTTTTTTAGAACCAACACCCGATTTCCTGTTAATGAGAAATAAAACTTTGCTCATCGCTTTGATAAAGTATTGTGAATGACGGATGAATTGAACACCTGAATGTATGATTCAATTTGCTCAGAAAGTTTTAGTGTAACAGATGGTTGTTCCTTCACTAAATTATTTTTCAAAAACGGGTCACGAATATAATCGTATAGCTCGACCGGATTTTCTCCATCGAACTGTAAACTGAAATGACCATCCACAATCTGAAAAATATTTCCAAGTGAACTGATTGCAACTCTGTCATTCTGTTTTTCAAACATGCTTTGCCCGAACGAAATAAATTTTCCTTCATAGCCAACCATGTTTAAAACAGTTGGTAAAATATCAATCTGCTGAACCACTTCGTCGTTTCTTCCCTTCAATAAATTATTTCCAGGCTGAAATAAAACAATCGGAATGCGATACATGCCCGTTCGAGTTTTATAATACTCATCCGTAGTTGGTCCGGTATGGTCAGCAGTGATGACAAAGAGTGTGTTGTTATACCACGGTTGTTGCGAAGCAGTTTTGAAAAATTGTCGCAATGAATAATCCGTGTACTGTATCACTTCTTCAATCGGTTCTTTTCCCACTTTGAATTTTTCTTTGTACTGTTCGGGAATCGTGAACGGATGATGCGAGGTCAAAGAAAATATCGCTCCCAAAAAAGGTTGCCGCATTTCACTCAACTTAGTAGAGAAATACTGAAAGAATGGTTCATCAAAAATTCCCCACACTTTATCATCGTCAACGGGATTGGGATATTCATTTTTTCCGAAGTACGAATCAAAACCAGAACTCTTAATGTAACGGTCAAAGTTCATCGTACCGTCTGAACCACCATGAAAAAACGCGGTGCTATATCCCATCTCTTTCAGGTAAGTCGCCATGCTGTTCATTTTCAAATTAGGATAAGTACCATAATTTAAAAGAGGCTCGTTCACCAAACCGGGAACGGAAGACAGAACCGCGGGAATTCCTTCAATGGATTTTTTTCCATTGGCCCAAGCGTCGGTGAAAACCATTCCTTCATTCATTAGTGAATCAAGGAAAGGAGTGTATCCATCATTGCCGTTCAAGTAACCGCTGTATTCTCTTGAAAAACTTTCAAGAATAATGACGACCACATTTAATTTTTTCTTTTCCAGATTATAAACGCAAGTTGAATTTCCGTTGAAGGATTGAGCGATGTTACACTTGCTCTTGACAACATCTTCACCCAAGTATTTTTTCTCTTCTAATTTTTTATGCTCCAATGAATAAAGCAAAGTGAAAGAAGTGTTCTGAGCCAGCGCGTTTAAAGAAGTCGGGAAATGTATATCACCGCTATTCGGATTAAATGATTGCGTTTGAATTCCTCCTCTGGCGGCGATGAATAAAAATGAAACTAATGTCAATGAAGAAATCAATTTCGTCCTGTTGAATAAATTAGCGGGGAGTTGAATTGGATTCCTGTTCCATGTTTTGCGATATAAAAATTCAGCGAACAGAAACATCGCGATTAACATCAACAGCAGGTACCAGAAATCACGAATGAACGCGGGCATGAGCGTTGGTGCGTCGTGCTCCATGAATACGATGTCGCTAGTGATTCGTTTGAATGAATATCTGAAGTAAGCGAAGTCCGATGCTTCAAAAATTAACGCTACACTATTGATGAAATAGAATAAAATTCTCAGAACAGCCTGATAAATTTTCGTTTCCCAGAATTTATTCGGCAACAGGTGTAACACTATGAACAAACAGTTCAGCGTCACAATCGCTGAAACATCATACCTGATTCCGTAGATGAATATCCAGCAACCTTCAGAAAAAGAAATAGTCGGAAATAAAATTGAGTTGAAGAGATAAAACAACATTCGACAGATCGAATAAAGCAACAACAATATGCCGAGTCGCTTCAGCAGAATAATTATATGTTGAATCTCTTTAAACACTTTCAGTTTTGAAAAGCGAAAAGTAATAGAGAAAAATCGTTGGGTGAATTTACTTCACCGCCTTCAAACTCAAATCAAGACTTGTGTAACTGTGCGTGAGCGCGCCAACGGAAATAAAATCAACTCCGGTTTCGGCATATGCGCGAATGGTTTCCAATGTAATTCCACCTGAAACTTCCGTTTCAAATTTTCCATCAATTATTTTCAACGCTTCGCGAATTAATTCAGGAGAAAAATTATCAAGCATAATCCGATTTACATTTCCCATCGCTATCACCTGTTTCACTTCATCCAGATTTCTGGTTTCTATTTCAATCGGGATTTGTAAATTATTTTCTTTCAGATATTGATTCGCCTTTTCAATCGCTTGTGTAATTCCCCCGGCATAATCAACATGATTATCCTTTATCAGAATCATGTCATACAAACCAAAACGATGATTTTCGCCGCCACCGATTTTCACCGCCCACTTTTCAGCAGCACGAAACAGCGGAGTGGTTTTTCGCGTGTCAAGAATTTTCGCATTGTTTCCTTCAATGGCTTTCACAAATCGCTGAGTCAGTGTCGCAATGCCACTCATGCGTTGCATACAATTCAATACCAATCTTTCGCACGAAAGAATATTTCTTTCTTCACCAACAACTTCTAAAATTTTATCGCCTTTTTTTATCGGTGAACCGTCGTGAACAAGAACTGTTACACTCAACGATTCATCAAAATACCAGAAAATCATTTGAGCCAATTCCACTCCCGCGATAACGCCGTCATCCTTCGCCCATAAAATGGCTTTACCAATCTGGCCCTCAGGAATCGTGGAAAGAGAAGTGTGGTCGCCTTCGCGAATATCCTCTTCAAAAGCGGCTGTAATAAATTCTTTCCAGTCCACTTATTGTTTTTCAAAACGAAGTTCCTTAATCAGGCTCACTCCTGTTTTATTACGAACTAAAAAATAAACTCGGAACGAACCACCGCTGCTCGCCATTGTACCAATTCCATATTGAGAACCTTCGGCGGAAGTGCCGCGATGAATTAAACTGAACGATGTAATAGGATATTTTAAAAAGAAATCGCGAACCACCATTTGCGCCTGCGCCTTGCTGTAAACAGATTCCTTATCAAGAATGGTTACATCAACACTCGCGTCAAAATATTCTGACAATGCAACCGCATTTCCGCTTCTGATAGTGGAGCCAATAGTGTCGAGCACATCAGCGGAACTAACCAATTTAACGGCTGAGAAAAGAATCGTAAGTGTAAACGCAATCGAGATTAGCTTTTTCATTTTTATTAGAGGAGAGTTTCTGTGTTTATGAATCATGCTCTTAAAACCAAATTCTTTGCCAACATTCTAATGCACCAAAAATAGAAAACCATTTCAGTCGCGGAACTTTTCAAAACAACATCTTTTTAAACGCTGAATAAATCTTTCCGCTAAAAGATAGAACCCGGATTATCACGATCAATAAAATCAATTATGATTTCAAATCCGCTCCAATTATAAAACCATAATGCTCCGCGTTCCTTTCACCATTCACAAATTATCAGCTTTGAATTTTCAGCATAGTTTTGCGCCTCCATGAAAAAAGCGATACTCATAATAATGGATGGATGGGGACACGGACAGTTTCCGGCGGCAGATGCCATTCAACAATCGAAAGCTACTTATGTAAAAAGTTTATACTCTCAGTTTTCAAATACTGAACTCAGAACCGATGGCGAAGCGGTTGGATTGCCGGAAGGACAAATGGGAAATTCGGAAGTCGGTCATTTGAATATTGGAGCCGGGCGCGTGGTGTATCAGCAACTCGTTCGCATCAACAAAGCCGTTCGCGAAAAAACTTTGGATACAAATGCGGAGTTGCTCAACACTTTAAATTATGCAAAAGCAAAAGATTGCAATCTGCATCTCATGGGTTTGGTTTCAAATGGCGGAGTGCATTCTTCCATCAAACATTTGAAAGCGTTGCTTGATATCGCGAAAGAGAATGGTTTGAAAAAAGTTTTCATTCACGCGTTTACTGATGGTCGTGATGCAGACCCGAAAAGCGGATATGGTTTTATGGAAGACCTGATTGCGCATACAAAAAATTCTGTTGGCACAGTTGCAAGTGTAATTGGTCGTTATTATGCGATGGACAGAGATAATCGTTGGGAGCGAGTGAAACTCGCTTACGATTTATTGGTGAACGGAAAAGGAAAATCCACCGCAAATATTTTACAGTCCATTAAAGATTCATACAACGAAGGTGTAACAGATGAGTTTATAAAACCCAAAATCTGCGTCGATGAGAATGGTGTAACACTCGCGACTATTAAAGAAGGAGATGCTGTTATCTGTTTTAATTTCAGAACCGACCGTTGTCGTGAAATAACAAAGGCGCTCACGCAACAGGAATTTCCGGAGCAACAAATGAAGCCGCTGAATCTTCATTATACGACAATGACGATTTACGATCATTCCTTCAAAAATGTAAATAACATTTTCACCAATGAAGATATGAGCATGACATTGGGCGAAGTGATTGAGCAACATGGACTGAAACAAATCCGGATTGCCGAGACGGAAAAATATCCGCATGTCACTTTCTTTTTTTCAGGTGGAAGAGAAAAACCTTTCGAAGGAGAAACGCGCATTATGATTCCTTCACAAAAAGTTGCCACTTATGATTTGAAACCTGAGATGAGCGCCTTTGAAGTGAAGAATGCTATTGTGACTGAACTGAAAAATAAAAGCGCCGATTTTATTTGTCTGAATTTCGCCAATGCTGATATGGTTGGTCATACAGGAGTTTTTTCTGCTGTAATGAAAGCAGTTGAAACTGTTGACCAATGTGTGCATGAAGTGGTTGAAACTGCGCTTGATAATGACTACACAATTTTTCTCACTGCTGATCACGGTAATGCTGAGTATATGATAAACGAAAATGGAACTCCGAATACCGCACACACAAAAAATCCGGTTCCGTTTTTTTTAATTGACCGCAACTATAAACCAAAACTAAAATCCGGAAAACTTTCTGACCTCGCTCCAACTATTTTAAAAGTAATGGGCATTGGACAGTCAAAAGAAATGACCGGCGAAATATTAATTCAGGAATGAAAAAACTTCTCTCTATATTATTTATCGCGTCGTTGCTGGGGGCCTGTAACAGTCAGCAGCAGTCGAACATCAGCAACAACTACTTTGATCTCAAATCTTTTTTAGATGGAGAGATTGCGCAGTTGAATAAAACCAAAGCCACTGTTTTAAAAGTTGCGAGTGTCAATGGTGACCGTGAGGAAAATCGTTTTATTGATGTTGACTGGAAACGCGAGTTCGATAGTTTTTATTCAGCTGATATTCATGGAAGTTCATTAAACGAAAAATATGTAGCAGATACTTCGCGCATCATTAACGACAGCACTTACTCCTTCATCATCCGTTATGTGGCGATAGACGAATCAGTAAAAACACGGGTACTCGAAATTCATTTCGATAAAAACCAAAGTGTAACAGAAATAAAAGCTGAGTTGTATTCGAAAAATTTCGTCGCCAATCTCAGTGAGTCGCTCGATTATAAAACCGGAGATTATTACAGCATCAGCAACCACGAAGAATCAAGATGGTTTGGCTCCGACGATTTTGTTATTGAAGGTCGGATAGAAACTTCTTCACCTCATCAATAAATAAAAAGAGCACAACTTTAGTCGCACTCTTTTTAATTATCTTTTAGCCAACCAACAATTAACTTTTCTTCAGCAAAGCCATCTGCCCCGAATGATAAGCCAGATGACTGATTCGGCTCATAATAACATTCAAGCGATTGCGGTGTGGTTCTTTAACAAAATCTTCTTCAGAAACTGATGTGTGCTTTGCGAACAAGTCATCAACACTGAGTGCAGAAATTTTTGAAAGAAGAATTGCATTCACTTCGCTCCATTGTTTGCGCAATTGCTGTGCAGTGGGTTTTACAAGCCCGGATTTATCGGAGTTCTTGATAAACACTTCAAACAGTTCGGGAAATAGTTTATCACCAAAGCCAAGAAGCGGAAGTAAAAAATCGTGCACTGCAGTTAAATGCCCGAGTAAATAAATTCCGCTGTTTTTTCCGGGAGCAATTTCCAAAGCGAGTTGCTCATCAGATAAACTATCTAAAGTTTTATTAGTTGAGTTAACCTGATTGCTGAAAGAATAAATTGTAATTTTTTTAATCAATTCGTGATTTACCATGAAGTTTTTTTATGATGTGATTTGTTTTGTTAATTGTTAATGCTAACCGATTAAAAATAATTTAGTTCTCTCTTAATAATAAAAAGAGCCCAACTTTCGTCACGCTCTTTTTATTCTTCGATAAACTCAGAGAGACAATTTTATTTTTCACTTACTCATCTCTGCATAATTCTGATAGAAGTACGGAATGGTTTCAATGCCTTTATAGAAATTGAACAATCCGTAATTTTCATTAGGAGAATGAAGCGCATCGGTATCTAATCCGAAACCAAACAGAATTGTTTTCAATCCAAGAATACTTTCGAAGGAAGCAACAATAGGAATACTTCCACCTTCGTAACCCGGAATAGGAACTATGCCGAAAGTTTTTTCCATTGCTTTTGATGCTGCTTTGTAAGCAACTGTATCAGTCGGAGTAATCACAGGTTCGCCACCATGATGAGCAGTTACTTTAACTGTAACAGATTTCGGCGCTATCTTTTTAAAATGATCTGCAAACATTTTCGATATTTTTTCTGAACTCTGATTCGGAACCAGTCGCATCGAAATTTTTGCATGCGCTTTCGCCGGAAGAACAGTCTTTGCACCTTCTCCTGTATATCCGCCCCATATACCGTTACAGTCAAGTGTCGGGCGAATAGAAGTGCGCTCGAGAGTTGTGTATCCCTTCTCCCCTTCTATTTCAGTAAGGTTCAGTTCCTTTTTATACTCGTCAAGATTAAATGGACTTGAGTTCAACGCTTTTCTTTCATCAGCTGACAACTCTCTTACATCATCATAAAATCCGGGAATGGTGATGTGCTTGTTTTCATCTTTCATTGAAGCAATCATTTCGCACAATACATTTATCGGATTAGCGACCGCCCCACCGTAAACTCCACTATGCAAATCGCGATTGCAACTCACAACTTCAACTTCCATGTAACTCAATCCTCGCAACCCAACTGTTATGCTCGGACAATCATTCGCGATCATTGATGTGTCAGAAATCAACACCACATCAGCTTTCAGTTTGTCTTTATACTTTGTCAAAAAAGGATTCAGGTTCGCGCTGCCAACTTCTTCTTCACCCTCAATAATTACTTTCACATTACAAGGCAATTCGTTATTCGCGATCATAGCTTCAATCGCTTTCACATGCATGTAGGTTTGTCCCTTATCATCACACGCGCCTCGCGCAAATATTTTTCCGTCTTTAATTGTTGGCTCAAATGGCGGTGAAGTCCACAACTCATAAGGGTCAGCAGGCTGCACATCGTAGTGGCCATACACTAAAACAGTTGGCAACTTAGGATCAATAATTTTCTCACCATAAACAATCGGATTGCCGGCAGTCTCCATTAACTCAGTGTTCTGCAAACCACCATCGCTTAATTTCTTTTTCAGAAACTCCGCAGCTTTTAAAACATCTGCTTTGAATTTTGTATCAGCACTCACTGAAGGAATGCGTAACAGTTCGAACAGTTCATCTAAATATCGTTGCTTATTGGTATTGATGTATGATTGTGTTTTTTCCATTTTATAATTTTTTGGTGCGTCAAATTAAATGAAAGAGTTTAAGAATGTTCGTGTGATAAAATTAATTAGCTGAATATATTTGCGCGCCTTCTGAAATTACCATTGGGGAATTAGCTCAGCTGGCTAGAGCGCTTGCATGGCATGCAAGAGGTCGTCGGTTCGACTCCGATATTCTCCACAAAATATTTATTGAGAATTATTTATAAAATATTTTTTTTCTGATTTTTGTTTTCAAATCAAAGCCGGATTAAACCTCCGTAAGATTCAATCTAAATATTTCAAAAAAAAAGTTTCGAATGTTTTGTTCGTGCTATAGATATTATTATCCTTGAGAAAAATTATTCGCCTTCATTTCTATTCCAAAAAATAAAAAGAGAATGATTGTGATTAACAAAACGGAATAAAATTACTCACTCCCTAATAAACCAAATCATATGCTTAAAAACCTGGCAATTGCCTTTCTGTTTATTCTTACCACATGCTATTCATTCGCTCAAAAAATTCCATTAATTAATTCTGGCGATGCTTTAAATGCGGGAGTCGATCTTTATGAAAAAGCTGATTATAAAGGTGCCATAAAAGAGTATAAAAAAATTTGCAGGAGCGATACCAATTATGTACTTGCTCTTTATGAAACTGCTTTGGCAGAGGTCGCAGATTCACAATTCAGTGCCGGAATTAAAACCTGCAGAGAGGCACTTACTTATCAATCTATTTATAAAAACGGATTATACAGCATGCTGGCATCGGCACTCGACTACATGGGAGCATACGATAGCTCCATTTCGGTTTTCGAAGCGGGTTTAAAAATTTATCCAAACGATTACAACCTTTTATACAATGAAGGAATCACTTACACCAACATGAAAAAAATCCATCAGGCTGTGTTGTGTTATGAGCATGCAATTCGAATCAATCCTTTTCATGCATCGAGTTATCAGAAATTGGGTTATATCTGCCGTCAGTTCGATCAGTTTGTTCCTGGCATTATGTGTTACACTATGTACCTCGTGTTGAAACCTAATCTGGATTTCAGCCAAACCATTTTAATTTCAATGGAGAAAATGACAAACTGCCAACCGTTTGATGGAGTGAAGGATGCAGATACGGCTACAATTTTCGGAAAAGGTGAAGATGACTTTGACGAAATACAATCATTGATTTGTACCAAACTCGCTATAAAAGCAGACTATAAAATTCCGGTGAAAAATAATTTCGGAGTTGTCAAACAACTTTATTTAATGTGCGATAAACTACAGGAAAACCCATCAGACAAAGGATTTTTTAATCAACAATTGGTTCCAACTTTCAATTACATTTTAAAAAATAAATATTTTCCTGACTTCTCTTATTACATTTTACAGAGTCTGAAAAACAAAGATGTTGATGCTTATATTAAGTCGCATGAAAAAACACAAAAGGTTTTTACTACAGCTATGTTTACATATTTCACCAATCAGTCAAATAAATTTCCGGTGGTTGTAAACGGAAAAGAATATTACAACAATCACTATTACAAAAACGGAAATGAATTAATGTCGATTGGCTCCTTTGCTGATAAAGATTATAAAATTCCCACAGGTGAATGGATTTATTTTTACAAAGATGGCACATTAAAAAAACAAGGCACATTCGATAAAAACGGAATGCAGGAAGGAGAATGGAAATATTATTTTGAAAATGGAATGTTGAAAGAAGTGATACATTATTCTGCTGGAAAAACAAATGGAACTGAAGTTGGTTATTTTGATAATGGTGTAAAAAATTATGAAGGCACCTTGAAAAACAGCTTGATTGATGGAGTTGTGAAATATTATTATGCAACCGGACAAATTTCTTCGGAGGTGACTTATGAAAACGGCATGCGCAACGGGCCGGCAAAAATTTATTACGAAACAGGTGTCTTGAAAGAAGAAATGATTTATAAAAATGATTTGCTCGATGGCTCTGATAAAATTTATGCATTCAACGGGCAACTTAATGAAGCCTCAATTTTTACTGGAGGAAAACAAAATGGTGAAAGCAAAATTTATTACTACAACGGAAAAATAAAATCGGAAGGCGCAATAAAAAATAATATTCAAACTGGTCATTACAAACATTATTCGTTTGCCGGAAAATTAACTGAGGAAGGTGATTACAACGATCAGGGAAAAACAATTGGCGTATGGAAAAATTATTATTCATCAGGCATTCCAGAATCGGAATCAACTTACAATAACAGCGGCGATATGATAACCTACAAAGAATATGACAACGACGGAAAGTTATGGCAGGTTTATCATTATGTTTCTGGAAATTTAGATGAACTTATTTTTTACAACAAAGAAGGAAAAGAAATTTCGCGTTCAGAGAAAGTACATGGCAAAACAAATATTATTGGCTATTGGCCGGATGGTGTAACAGTAAAATATAAAGGCCAGTATCTAAATGCAGGAAAAGATGGCTATTGGGAATATTATTACAGCAACGGCGGACTTTCTTCAACCGAAGAATATACAAAGGGTGATGCCACCGGACATTTTCAATCTTTTTATTTAGACGGGACTTTAAGTGAAGATTATTTCATGAAAAGCGGCGACAATGATGGTTATGATATTTCTTATTTCAGAAATGGAAAAATTCAAATAGAAGGTTGGTATGTAGCTGGAAAAAAAGATGGAACCTGGCGTGAATATTTTCCTGACGGAACCATTTCGGAAGAATATTTTTACTGTAACGGTTCGCGCATTGGTTACGAAACCGATTATAACAGAAATGGAAAACCGTGGTACGAATATTATTCAAAATACAGTTTCACTCAATCCATTTCAAGTTTTGACACTCTAGGAAATGTTTTTTACACATCTGTTCTGAAGGACGGCAACGGAACTTTCATTGGTAAATTTTATAACGATACAATTGCATGGAAATCTCCTTATAAAAACGGGCAAATTGATGGGGCTTTGATTCATTATCATCCGAACGGAAAAATTGCTGACCAAACAGACTATAACATGGGTGCAATAAATGGAAAGGAAGAAGTTTTTGACAATCATGGTAAGCTTACCTATAGCGGAAATTATTTATGGAATCAGAAAATAGGTGAGCACAATTATTTTATTGATGGAGTTGCTGATTCACGCGAACACTACACCAACGGAAATCAGGATAGTGTTGAACTTTATTTTTATCCAGATGGAAAAATAAATATTTCAATTTCTTACAAAGATGATGAGCGCATTGGACCAACTACATATTATGATGAAACTGGCCAAGTAATGGGGGTTTTATATTATAAGGATGGCGTAATTGCTTCTTATTCTTATGAAAACACAATCGGGAAATTAGTAACTCCAATTGTTTTGAAAAATGCAACAGGAAATGTAACAGCCTATTATAAAAACGGAAAGAAAAGTATGGAAATTGATTACAAAAAAGGTTTTCGAGAAGGCAAATCAACTTACTATTTTTCATCAGGGGCTGTTAAAGAAATTTTCACTAATATACATGGCGAGCTGGAGGGAAACGACAAATTTTATTATTTGAATGGTAAATTAAAATCTGATGAAAATTATTTCTACAATGATTACTCAGGTCTTTGCACATATTTTTTCGACACAGGAAAAAAAGAAAAAGAATTACACTACCTGAACGGAAAACTCAATGGAAGTTGTACATATTATACTAAGGAAGGCAAGCTTGCTAAAACTGAAATTTATTATTGCGGTGAATTAATTAGAACAATTTAAAATCAATAAAACCGAATGCGAATAATCCCAATTTGCCTCGCAATTTTTTTTAGTGTAACAGTTCATGCACAGCCGCTTGCCGATCTGGAAAAATACAAGCAAGAATATCCTGACGCTAATGGTGTGTTTCTAAAAAATAATGAGTCGGTTACTATCTCATTAAATGATGATGAACCATATATCATCGACAATTCGAGCGACGAACTTTTACTCTTTAATGAAAATGCACATTACTACGATGAACGCCGGGTTTACTTTTCAGATTTCAACGAAATTGTATCTCTGAAAGCAAAGACAATGGTGTTGAATAAAAATAAATATACGGAACTTGATCCATCAGAAATTACAACTCAAAAAGATGAAGAGCGCTCTATTTTTTACGATGACGCGCAGCAGAAAAAAATTCTGTTTTCCGGTTTGCAGGCCGGATCAAAGGTGATGCTTGATTACACACTTCATGTAAAAAATCCTTATCTGCTTCCAATTTTCTTTTTCAATTCATACCTACCTTCAGTAGCTTCTACTTACACACTCACTTTTCCAATTGAATTTAATATTAAGTATGAGGTAATGAATGATAATGGTAAAATTGATTTCACAAAAGAAACAAAAGGTAAATCAATTACTTACACATGGTCAATGAAAAATGCACCTAAGTATCCAAATGAAAAGGACGCACCTAATGGCCGATATTATCTACCGCACATTGTTATTTACATTGCTGACTACACTGTAAAAGGAAAAAAAATAAATGTTCTTTCTGATGTCAATGATTTATATAAATGGTATTACGCATTTATAAAAAATACAAACACAACTGATGCTACACCTGGCCTAAAACAAATTGCTGATTCACTTAAACAAATTTCAACTTCAGAAATTGATATTGTAAAAAATGTCTTTTACTGGGTTGAAGATCATGTCAAATACATAGCATTTGAAGATGGGCTTGAAGGATTTATTCCGCGTCAGGGAACATTAGTGTGTGACCGTCGCTATGGCGATTGCAAGGATATGGCAAGCGTTATTCATGCTTTGTTGAAAGAAGCCGGAGTAAAATCATATTTAACCTGGATTGGAACCCGGGATATTCCCTACACTTTTGAACAGGTTCCAACAGCACAGTCATGCAATCATATGATAACAACTTACATAGCACCTGACAGTCAATATTATTTTCTGGATGCAACAGCCGGATTTATGCCTTTCGGCTATCCAAGTTCCGGTATTCAAGGAAAAGAAGCACTGATTGCTATTGATTCACTTCACTATAAAATAAAAAAGGTGCCAGAAGTAAGCGCTGATTTCAATAATAAAAAAGATACAGTTTATTTAACTGTTACACCTGATGCTTTTGTAAGGGGAGAAGGATTTTTTAATTCCATTTGTTACTATCGATACTACTATGTCACGCCATTTATTTATGGAGACAAGCAGGACTATCCAAAATATGTTGCATCTGTTACAGGAATGGGAAATAATAAATTCAAAGTTGATAGTTTTAAATTAATAAATCAGAATGAACTTGATAAACCATTCCGTATTCATTATTATTTCTCACAACCCGATTACGCGAGCAAAACAGCGAATGAAATTTTTATCAATATGAATCTTGGGAGATTATTTTATAACGAATTGATTGATACAGCAACTACAAAAATTGGAATTGAAAGAAATAATAATTACTACGAAGATCAGATTTATTCATTGGAAATTCCAACAGGGTACAAAGCTGAATACATTCCACCTGATTCACATTTTGATAACGCACAATTCAATTATTCTATTTCCTATTATCAATTAGGAAATAAAATTATTATGCATAAGCATATCAATAATCTGTATTACATATTGCAGCCAGAGTATTTTTCTAAATGGAATGCCATGATAAAATCCCTCAACAAATCTTACAATGATTCAGTTATTCTAAAAAAATCTTAACACATGAAAACTTTTTTTATTGCTTCGCTCCTTTTCTTGTCGGCTTCGTTCACTGTTACAGCGCAAAACCGAATGGCTGAATACAACAACTACGATTGGGCTAAAAATCCGACAATGCATACTGTTACAGTTGACGAGCAAAAATTAAATGCCGTTGGCGAGATTTATAAAATCATGCGCGAATACATTTATAATTCTAACAATGAATTGGATTTATATGTTACCAAGCATCAATGTGTCCATGTCAATAATGATGATGCTATTGAACAATTCAACAAAGTTTATGTTCCTTATGCTTTAAATGAATCAATTATATCGGTGAAGGCGCGAACCATTACACCTGATGGAAAAGTAAAAGAAGTGAATCAATCAAGCATGAAGGAATTGGAGAATGTTGCAGATAAAAGTTCATATAAAATTTTTGCACTCGAAGGAGTTGACAAAGGAAGCGAGGTCGAATATTTATACACTATAAAAATAAAACCCTCCATTTACGGTGCTGAATATTTACAAGACGATTATCCGAAAAAAAACATCGAATACTCTATTATCTCACCTTCGAACCTTGCTTTTAAAACAAAGAGTTATAATGGACTTGCGCAGGCTGTTACAGATACTTCCCTGAAAGAGAAGAATTATTTGCGTGTTTTTTCTGATGGAATTCCTATGCTTTATAAAGAGGATTATGCTGTGTATACTGCCAACCTACAGCGTGTCGAATACAAACTTGCTTATAATTATGCAAGCAGTAAAGTGGAACTTTACGACTGGCCAAAAGCATCAGATATTTTCTGGACTGCTTATGATGTTACTGATATGAAATTGTTATCTGAAGCAAAAAAATTTGTAAGCAAACAGCAAATCCCGTATTCAGATGATGAAAATAAATTGATAGCTATTGACAATTACTTAAAAAATAATATCAGCATTCAGGACGCTGAAGCCGATGAATTGGCCGACATTAAAAAAATTATTACCAATAAGGTGGCCAATGAAGAAGGGATGATAAAATTGTACACTGCTATTTTAAATGCATTAGAAATTTCTTACGAATTAGTTGTTACATCAAGCAGAGAGTATGCACGCTTCGATGGCGATTTTCAATCATGGAGTTTTCTAGATCATTTTTTAATTCATGTCCCATCGGTTGATCTGTGGCTCGTTCCCACTGATGCTGATATGCGCAATGGAATGATTCCGGATATGTGGTCGGCAAATGATGGATTATTTATAAAGAAAATTTCGGTGGGTGCTGTTACATCGGGCATTGGAAAAGTAAAATATATTCCCGCTGTAACAACAGAAATGAGTCATCATAATACTTTTGCAACAATTTTTTTTGATGGGAATTTCGATGAAATAAAACTGCATCTCACACAAAATGTAGCCGGATACCATGCTGCCTTTCAACCTTACTATTCTTATTTTAGCGATGATAAGAAAAAAGAAATTCAGAATGATTATTTAAAAGCAATTGGTGTTGATGCGGTGTTATCAAATGTTAAAGTTACAGACCATTTGCTCGATACAACAAAGTATCATTCTTTGATATTCGATGCTGATGTAACAATCAACTCGTTAGTGGAACACGCCGGCAATCGATATCTTTTTAAAATCGGAAATTTATTAGGCGAACAATCACAACTTTACAATGAGAAACCTCGCCTTTCACCGGTTGATATTCAGAGTGAAAGTGTGTATCACCGCGAATTGATTTTTACCATTCCGGATGGATATAAAATTTCGAACCTCGATGATTTGAAATTAGATTTTGAAGTAATAGACAATGGAAAAACTGATACCTACTTTCATTCGAATTATAAAATGGAAGGAAGTAAAGTCACTGTTTCTATCATTGAAAATTATGGCCAGATTCATTATCCGCTTTCCAAATATGAAGAATTTAAAAAGGTAATTAATGCCGCGGCTGACTTTAATAAAGTGGTTTTGATAATGGAAAAAACAAATTGATAATTTCAATCTGAATAATTGGGCACTTTTTTCTTCGAAAGAATTAATTGCTAATAAAATCGTAAAGCAATTTCGCAGCATTCATTGAAGCGCCTTTTCCGCCAAGAAGTTTTTTCAGCTCAGCATAATCTGCAAGGATATTTTTCTGATACAATTCATTAGTCAATAAATTATTCAATTCTGTTTCGATAGCTGAACTGTTACACTCATCCTGAATGAACTCTTTCACTGCAGTTTTATTCAAAACAATATTCACCGGCGAAATCCATTTCAGTTTTACTAATCGTTTGGCAATAGCATAAGTGAGTTTACTGGTTTTATAACAAACCATTTGCGGCACATTCAGCAATGCAGTTTCTAAGGTTGCAGTTCCTGAATTGACAATCGCAACTTTCGATTGTTTCAAAACTGTGTGTGTGTTATCCCAAACGAATTCAATGTTAGGAGAATTGAATCCTGAATAAATTTTTTTGTCGAGCGAGGAAATCCCACCAACAATAAATTTCTCTGAAGAATATTTTTCAGCCAATAGATTAAATAGTGGAGCCATTGATTCTATCTCCTGTTTTCTGCTTCCTGGAAGCAAAGCGATTTTATTTCTGTTTGATTCCAGTTCATTTGATTCATCCATTGCATCAAGCAGCGGATGCCCAACAAACTTTACTTCGTAATTATATTTCTTATAGAAGACAACTTCAAACGGAAAAATGCAAAGCATTAAGTCAACACATTTTTTTATTGTGTGAACCCGTTTCTCATTCCATGCCCAAAGCTTAGGGGAGATGTAATAACAGGTTTTGAAATTATTTTCTTTCGCCCATTGCGCAATTCGCAAATTGAATCCGGGATAATCAACCAATACAACAACATCAGGCTTGAAATTCAGAATATCTTTTTTGCATTCATTCAGAAATGAAGAAATGCGACGCAGATTTTTTATCACTTCCCACAAACCCATAAAAGCGGTTTCGCGATAATGGTGTAACAGTTCTACTCCTTCTTCCTTCATTTTTTCGCCACCCCATCCTCGAACCACCGCATTACTATCCAGTTGCTTTAATGCATTAATAAAATTTGCTGCGTGTAAATCACCTGATGCTTCGCCTGCAATAATATAATAGCGCATCTCAGAAAATTATAAATGATAAAGTAGAAAGTAGAAATCTGCGTTTATAAATCTGAGATAACATATTTATCATTTCGAATTCACGAATTGCTCAGCAATGCCTTGTTGAAATAAATTATAATTCCTGCAACAATTAAAAGTGTTACACCTACAATTCCTTTCAGCGACTGGTCTTTTTTTGCCCGAACGAATGAACCAGCAGGAATCACATTCGCCACAACACTAATGATGCACAAAAACTGTAATCGAAAAGCGCCATCAGGTATCAGATTTTTTTCAATCAGCAAATCTTTTAATTCATAAAAAATAACGAAGAACATAAAAGGAAATAAAATTCCTGTTACTGCTCCTGCAAATATTTTATCCGTCTTAAACATATTATTTCCAATAAGAATTAATTCGAGGAATAGCGTGATGTGCAGTCAAATCAAATTGAACAGGCACTACCGAAACAAAACCATTCTTCAGCGCCCACTCATCGGTATCATCTCCCGGATCTTTATTCACAAATTTTCCGGTAAGCCAATAATATTTTCTTCCGCGCGGATCGAGTCGTTCAGTAAATTCTTCTTCCCACTTTGCAGTTGCTTGTCGGCAAACGCGAATGCCTTTTATTTTTTTATGATGAAGATCAGGAATATTCACATTGAGTAAAGTGCTTGTAGGTAACCCATTCTTTAAAACACTTTTCGCAATTTCAGTTGCATATTTTTTCGGAGCAGAGAAATCAGCTTCAAAAGAATAATTCAAATAAGAAAATCCTATTGCAGGAATTCCTTCTATTGCAGCTTCCATTGCTGCCGACATAGTTCCGCTATAAATAATATTGATGGAAGAATTACTACCATGATTAATTCCACTCACACATAAATCAGGTTTGCGACGAAGAATTTTATCGACTCCGAGCTTCACACAATCAACGGGAGTGCCACTGCACTGATAACTCTCAATTCCATCGAAGATGTGTATCGGTTCTATTCTTAACGGATCATCTAAAGTAATTGCGTGTCCCATTCCTGACTGCGGAGAATCAGGCGCCACCATCACAACTTTTCCAAGTTCACGCATTGCCTCCACTAACGCACGAATACCTGTTGATGTTATACCATCATCATTGGTAATTAGTATAAGTGGCTTATCTGATTTATTTGATTTTGCTTTTGTCGCCATAAATTATTTGCAGTGCAAATTTAATTATTTACAAATGGTGATTTAAAAAGAGTGAATGAGTTTATAACATTCAATTAATATTCGACAATAAAAAAACCTCATTGTGATTTTCACAATGAGGTTTCAGAAAATAATTTTTAAAACTGTACTATCGCAGGAGTGTTACATTTCCTTTGAAGTGATAAGGTGTTCCGGTCTTTGCACCATTGCAATCGAAAGTGAAAACATATACTCCAACTTCCTGCAATACACCTTTAAAAGTTCCATCCCATCCTGTTGTATAAGGGTCTTTGCTTTCATAAATTAATTGTCCCCAGCGATTAAAAATTTTGAAATCAGCATTTGAAACAACGCCAATAATCAACGGACGGAAATAATCATTTTTCCCATTTTGATTTGGTGTAAAAGCGTTCGGAATATTAATAGTCGGTTCAAAATTCACTCGAACAATTACTGAATCAAGAATGATACATCCGTTTTGCGTAACGATTGTGATGTAGTAAGTTGTAGTTTGTTGAGGATAACAAATAGGGTTTCCAATATTAGGATTATCCAAATAATCAACAGGAGACCACGAATAGGTAGCACCACCTTGCACCGACAACGGAACTGATAAGCCATAAATAATAGTAGTATCTCTCGGATGAATAATAATATCGGGGTTTTGATAAATATTTATTGTTTGTGTAACAGTATCGGCGCAACCATTTGCAGTACCCACTATAAGACTAACTATGTATGGTCCTGAATTCGGATAAGTGTGTGTTGGGTTTTGCTGATGCGAAGTATCACCATCACCAAAATTCCAAAGCCATGAATTAATATCTCCATAGGTTGAAGTTGAATGATCAGTAAAATCTAAAGGTGTATCAGTGCAACCATCCCCTGCAATCATACCGGCAAATAAATTCGGATAAACATATACTACAGCAGTTTGAGTATCTGCGCAACCTGTAGCTGAATAAACTTCAAGCGTGATTGTATAAATTCCGGTATCAGAATAAGTGAAAGTTGGAAAATGCTGATTGGAAGTGTCATCTGTTACACCTGGGATTCCAAAGTCCCAATGGTAATGGGTAATGGGTCCTGAACTGAAATTCTGAAAAGTGAAAGTAAAGCCCGAACAATTATTTATTAAAGACGGAATAGCTGAAACAACTGTAGGTTGACAATTAACCACATTAAATTGAAAATCGCGAAGATGGTTGCCAAGAAAAACTCCGTTTCGATATTCCTTGCAACAAACACCAACCACAAATTGTCCAATAACGGTCGGAGTTAGAGTTAACAAACCTGTTACAGGATCAATTGCCAAAGCAGGGTTACCATCAATCGGATTCGCTGCCGTGTAAGGTGCCTGATATGTTACACCTATATAAGGAGGCAGAGCTGCAGTGGGGGGTTGACTGTTTGCACCTGTGGCTCCATTATAAGGTTGACACAATTCATAAACCAAACTATCACCATCAGCATCGAAAGCCGAATGATCAAACACAAGGTGTTGTCCGGCACAAATAACTACAGGAGGATAATTAACAAAGTAAGGACTGTTGTTACATAGCGATAAAACCGCATCATTCAACTCAACAGTATAAGTTGCACCTTGATTACCTGGAGCACTCAAATTTATTATAGAGCCATTTCTACAACACCGCTGGTAGGCAACAATGTAACCGCCATTTGATTGAGGAAGCACCGCAGTAAAAATGTATGTTCCTTCTTCTACACACAAATTAGGTGGAACTTGCAAACACGGACTCGGTGAAAGAACAGGTAATAAACTATCTGTCAATAATGAAACAGTATCATTCCATACTACAGCATTGCTTGCATTGAAAATGGTGAAATAAGCAGGAGCATCTAAAGGTGGAACCCCATTAAAACAATCGCGATATATTTTCACTTTGAACTCATACAAATTTCCCCCAAGGCATTTATAAGAAATTTCACCCCCGATAATGTGTGTTGCATAAGATGTAACACTCAAAAGAGAAATGGTAATGATGAGAAAAAGTTTTTTAATCATAAAATCAATTTGAAATGAACTTACAGATTCTTGTTTCGGATTTAAAGGTAATTCAGTTGGTGAACCTAAAATAATTTGTTCAGAAATTTAAGAAAGATGTATTACTGATTCAAAAAAGTGAATCTTTAATTTGAGTTATTTTCTTCCGGACAGTTTTGTAAATTTAACAATTCATAAAAACGACTGCTATGAAAAAGACAATTACTTTCTGTCTTCTCCTTTTGATGAGCAATGCTTATTGTCAACCTGAAGTAAGCAATTGGTATTTCGGAACTTTTGCCGGAATGAATTTCAGCGCGGCAGGAGTCGCTTCTCCTTTATTAAATGGTGCGTTGAATACAAACGAAGGTTCTTCAAGTATTAGTGATGCGATAGGAGATTTACTTTTCTATACAGATGGTGTAACAGTCTGGAACAGCAATCATGTACAAATGCCGAACGGTGATAACCTCATGGGCGATGTATCTTCTACTCAGTCTGCTTTGATTATTAAACAGCCGTTCAGCAATCATTTGTATTACCTGTTTACCGTTGACGAATTGGGAGGCCTAAATGGATTTCGCTATTCGATAGTTGACATGAATCTGGATGGCGGACTGGGTGATATAACAGCGCAAAAGAATATTCTTATTCAAAATCATGTTACAGAAAAACTGTGCGGGGTGATGGCAGCGAATGATTCCGACATCTGGGTGATGGTGCACGATTTCGGAACTGATGGGTTTTATGCTTACAAACTCACGGCTGCGGGATTGACTGTTACACCTGTTGTTAGCAATGCAGGAACTGTTCACGACTCAGCATTGGTTTCGACAACTTACGGATACATGAAATTTTCACCTGATGGTCACAAGATTGCAGTTGCGATCGGGTATTTAAACATTGCGGAGGTACTAAACTTCGATAGTCAAACGGGAATTGTTTCAAATCCTATCACTTTTAACATTGGCGAACACTGTTACGGTATTGAATTTTCTCCTGATAATTCAAAATTATATCTATCGCATTATTCAACTGTTACACAAAATTTTCAACTGGACCAATTTGATCTCTCTGCCGGAACACCCGCTGACATTATTGCTTCACAACAACCCATCGCTTATGCATATGACCCGGACGAAATAAGGGCGTTACAGTTGGGACCCGATGGCAAAATTTATGTCGCGAAAAAAGGAACTGGTGCTTTAAGTGTCATCAACAAACCTGATTCGCTTGGCTCTGCCTGCAATTATACCGACAACAGTTTTTCTCTTGGCGGTAATGTGGTGATGCTAGGGCTTCCGAATTTTGTTTCTTCATTCTTTACCGAAAAAAGCAAACCTGTTACATCGTTTTATTCTCTTGATAGTGCATTGTGCGTTAACAATTGCACCAGCTTTACCGATGCATCTACTAATGTTCCGAATACATGGAGTTGGTTTTTCGAAGGCGGAACTCCCGACACTTCAACACAACAAAATCCAGGACTCATCTGTTACAGCGCTCCCGGAGTTTATGATGTAACACTCATTACTGGAAACGGACAAGGAGAAGACACTTTGTTTTATCCCGCATACATTACTATCAATGCAGTTCCATCTCCACCGACTGTTACACAATTCGGTGCTGTGTTTAATTGTTCTCCTGCTTCCACTTATCAATGGTATCTTGACTCCATTGCTATCACAGGAGCCACCAATCAGGTTTATACGGCAATACAATCCGGCAATTATTATGTGGTTGTTACAGCAGAAGGAGGTTGTGCGAGTTCATCAACAGTAATTGCCTATTTCCCTGAGGGGATAAATGAAATGCTTTCAAATAAAATAAACATTTATCCTAATCCTGTTGGTGATCAATTAACCGTAATCGGTTATCTGGTATCAGTAAATTCTATTGAGATAAAAGACCTGTTAGGAAAAACAATTCGAAGTGTAACAGTCAAACCTCAAAGCAGGAAGATGGTAATTGATGTCAGTTCACTTCCTTCGGGAATTTATTTCGTCGAAATAAAAACTGTTACAACTACTTCGGTTGCGAAGTTTCTTAAGCAGTGAGAGAGCCATTAGTTTTTAGCTATCAGCATCAGGTAAATATTAAATGCCAACAGCTAAATGCTAATTCCTAAAAGCTCATTTAACTCTCATTCAAAAACGGATACTTATAATCTGTCGGTGTAACAAAAGTTTCTTTAATGCTTCGTGGCGAAGACCAGCGCATCAGATTAATTGCACTACCTGCTTTATCATTTGTACCCGATGCTCTTGCGCCGCCAAATGGCTGCTGACCTACCACTGCGCCTGTCGGTTTATCATTGATATAAAAATTACCTGCTGCATTGCGCAGTTTATGCGAAGCCACATCAATCGCACTACGATCTCTTGAAATAATACTTCCTGTTAAAGCATACACCGAAGTATTATCAACGATGTCGAGTGTCTCTTCAAATTTAGTTTCATCATACACATAAACCGAAAGCACAGGACCAAACAACTCATCGCACATCGTTACATAATTCGGATTTTCTGCCTGTAACACTGTAGGCTGAATAAAATATCCTTCGCTCTTATCGCAATTTCCTCCGGCTATAATTTTCACTTCCTTCGAAGCTTTCGCCGCGTCAATGTATCCTGAAAGTTTGTCGAACGATTTTTCATCAATCACTGCATTAATGTAATTCGTGAAATCTTCAGTACTTCCCATTTTCATCGAGCGGATATCAGCCACCATTCTTTCCGAAACTTCCTTCCACAAATTCGAAGGAATATAAGCACGCGATGCCGCCGAACATTTCTGCCCCTGATATTCAAATGCGCCGCGACTCAATGCAGTCGCAACATGAGCAGGGTCGGCACTCGGATGAGCAACCACAAAATCTTTCCCTCCTGTTTCGCCCACAATGCGCGGATAAGTTTTGTAGCGCGCAATATTGCTTCCAATCGTTTTCCAGAAACCCTGAAACACTTCGGTGCTGCCTGTGAAATGAATACCTGCAAAATCTTTATGCCCGAAAATTATATCACCTGTAACAGGTCCCGGCGTGTAAACTAAATTGATAACACCATCAGGCAAACCACTCTCGCGCAACACTTCCATAATCACATACGCCGAAAATATCTGCGCATTCGCCGGCTTCCACACCACTGTGTTTCCCATCATCGCCATGCTTGTCGGCAGGTTGCCCGCAATAGCTGTGAAGTTGAAAGGAGTAATGGCAAAAGTGAAACCCTCCAAAGCGCGTTGCTCAGTGCGGTTCCATATTCCCTTCGACGATTGCGGTTGCTGCGAATAAATCTCAGTCATAAACTGCGCGTTGAATCGCAGAAAATCTATCAGCTCACAAGCCGCATCAATCTCCGCCTGAAAAGCATTCTTCGACTGGCACAACATTGTTGCGGCATTAATCTTCGCCCGATACGGACCCGCTAATAAATCCGCTGCTTTTAAAAATATGGCAGCCCTACTTTCCCACGGCATATTTTCCCAATCGCGTTTTGCTTTCAGCGAAGCGGCAATCGCATCATTCACATGCGTGGCTTCACCTTTATGAAAATGACCAAGCAAATGTTTGGTTTCGTGCGGCGGACGCATCTCGCCCGTTTTACCTGTGCGAATATCTTTTCCGCCAATCACCATCGGCAGGTCGGCGGTTTCCGATTTAAATTTTTTAAGCGCTGCTTTCAGTGCTAATTTTTCAGGCGACCCGGCTACATAATTCAACACCGGTTCGTTTACGGCTACAGGAACTTTAAAGAAAGCATTACTCATTGGCAATAAAATTTTTAGGGAGGCAAATGTAATTATCAAAACACTTTTTTAACCGCATCAATAATTCTTTGGGGGTTCCCCTATTTATTGAATACAATAAATAGGGGCGGGCTTTCTGCTGCAATATTTTTTATTGAGCGTAGCGGTGTCATTCTGAGTTTATCGAAGAAACAATAAAAAATGATTTCCGCGTCAATCCCTAACCCAAGCAACACTAACCCGAAAGCGAAATCCGTTACACTGTAACACTTACAAAACCCTACGGCGCTGTCATTACGAAAAAAGTCTGTCATTGCGAGAAAGTTGTAACCAACTTTCGAAGCAATCTGTAAACCCATTCGCTAACAATTGGCAATCTGTAACGGTCACACGCAAATGCAACTAATCACTTGCCGTTGCCTTTAGGCAACGGATAAAAAAAAGGTTGCTGGCTTTAGCCACATTTTTATTAACAAAAAAACAGTCCCAAAAGTCCCACCTGTCCCACTGTATTTAATGCTTGCAGCTAAAAACACCTCGCATGGTCGGAGTCGAGTTATATTTGTTTTGAAATGAAAAAGTGAAACACTAACAAGAGCGGAAATCATCTGTTGTCGGTTATTGCTTTTCGGTCGGAGACCGGACAACGGGTGAGGGTTACCGGCAAGGGAGCAGTTTTTCGGGCGACCCCGCTGCATAGTTTAATACCGGTTCGTTTACGGCTACAGGAACTTTAAAGAAAGCATTACTCATCGACTGTAAAATTTTTGAGTCGCAAATGTAATGGTGGATTTATGATTTCAGATTGAAGATAAATACGAGAAATATTCAACTTCAATTTATGCTTGAAGGTTTCATTTTTTAGTTACCCATTCCCTCAATAGACACTCACAATATTTTGTGTTGAAACCAGGTAAGAATCCGCCTCTTTTGTCGTTATACATTTCACCTTGAATAAATTAACGGAAACTACATCCATGGCAGAAAGATCAAACCGCTTAAAACAAAAGCAGGACGAAATAGAACTTGACTTAGACGATCAGGTGATAGAACTGGCTGAGCCGGAAGAAGAAATATTTGCCGAAGAAGAAGCCGAAGCACCTAAAGCCGAGAAGAAAAAAACTGTCCGCGAAAAAAAACCGAAAGACGAAAAAGAGAAGAAGCCCCGGGAGAAAAAAGAAAAAGCGCCATCGCTGTTTTCTCAGGCAATAACCTTTGTTCGCAGCGAGCGTTTCATAAAAATATCCGGATTATTTTTTCTGCTGTTCACAGTTTTCCTTGGTGTATCATTTGTTTCATACCTCATCACAGGTGCCGGCGACCGCTCAAGCATTTATCCTTTCAGTTGGAAAATATTTTTCGATGCAACCATCAAAGCAGAAAATCACATGGGGAAACTCGGTGCTTATGCGTCACACCTTTTCATCTGGAATGGTTACGGGCTGGCTGCATTTTTAACACTACCTGTTATTTTTTCTTTCGGATTAAATCTGTTGGTGCAAAAAAAATTGCTTCCAACTTTTCGAATATTCCGTCACTGCTTTGTGCTTACAGCGATTCTTGCTCCATCACTCGCTTTTATTTTTCAGAATAAAATATTCCCCTTCGGTGGTGCATTCGGAAATTACATCACCGATATTTTACTCGGCTACCTCGGACAGATTGGAACCGGAACATTATTATCATTCAGTATTCTCGGATACTTAGTTGCTGTTTTCAATTTCAGTTTCAAACGCGTTGAAAAAGAAAACACGGTTACAGACGATGAGTTTGCTTCACAACATTCAATTGTAACAGTTGATAAATCAAATGCATTTACAATTGTTCCCACAATGGAAACTCCGGCTTTCAGCGAAACAGTGAACAAGAAAAAAGAAGGAAACGAAAATGAGATTTCACTTTCAAACACAAATACACTTGCTCCTGTTGTTTCTTCACAGGAATTAGAATTAAATCACGAAGCGGAAGAAGAGACTGAAGAAATTTCAGAACCGGAAGATTATGATGAAGATTTAGAACTCGATATAGTTGAAACACCCGAAGAAGAAATAGTTGAAACTACAGATGCAAACCCGACAGAGATGGGATTGTATGACCCAACTCTTGATCTTAGTAATTACAAATACCCTGAATTGGATTTACTTGAAGTGTATGGTAGCGAGAAGATAAAAATTGATACAGAAGAATTAGAACGGAATAAAAATCAAATCATTGGCACTTTACAGAATTATGGAATTGAAATTCAAAAGATAAAAGCAACAGTTGGTCCTACTGTTACACTTTACGAAATCATTCCCGCACCCGGTGTTCGTATTTCAAAAATCAAAAACCTTGAAGATGATATTGCATTGAGTTTAGCTGCATTGGGTATTCGTATTATTGCACCTATCCCAGGCAAAGGAACAATTGGTATTGAGGTTCCGAACATCAACAAAGAAGTAGTGAGCATGCGCACATTGCTTGCGTCAGAAAAATTCCAGAACACGAATTTCGATTTACCAATTGCTTTAGGAAAAACTATCAGCAACGAAATTTTCATTGCTGACTTATCGAAGATGCCTCACTTATTAATGGCGGGTGCAACAGGTCAGGGAAAATCAGTTGGTATTAATGCATTGTTGGTTTCTCTTCTTTATAAAAAACACCCTTCACAATTAAAATTTGTTTTGGTTGATCCGAAAAAAGTTGAGTTGAGTCTATACAGCATAATTGAAAAACATTTCCTCGCAAAACTTCCGGGTGAAGAAGAACCGATAATTGTTGACACTAAAAAAGTGATCAATACTTTAAAAGCGCTCTGCATTGAAATGGATATGCGCTACAATCTTTTGAAAGAAGCAGGTTGCAGAAATTTAAAAGAGTACAACGAAAAATTTATTTCGCGCCGATTGAATCCGAATAAAGGCCATCGCTTCCTCCCTTACATCGTATTGGTGATTGATGAGTTTGCTGATTTAATCATGACTGCCGGAAAAGAAATTGAAACTCCGATTGCTCGATTAGCACAATTAGCGCGCGCAATTGGTATTCACTTAATCATAGCAACACAACGACCTTCTGTAAATATTATCACAGGAACTATTAAAGCAAATTTCCCTGCGCGTATTGCATTTAAAGTTTCATCAAAAATCGATTCACGAACTATTCTCGATACTGGTGGAGCAGAACAATTGATTGGTCGCGGTGATATGTTGATTTCAATCAACGGTGAAGTTATTCGTTTGCAATGCGCATTCGTTGATACACCTGAAGTTGAAAAAGTTACTGAGTTTATTGGTCAGCAACACGGTTATCCTGATGCACATTTATTACCTGAAGTTCTTGATGAAGAAGGAGAAGGTGGCGATGATGCATTTAATCCTGATGAGAAAGATGAAATGTTTGAAGAGGCAGCTCGATTAATAGTTCAGCATCAGCAAGGTTCAACATCATTGATTCAGCGCCGAATGAAATTAGGTTACAATCGTGCCGGCAGATTAATGGATCAATTAGAGCAGGCTGGAGTTGTGGGGCCGAATCAGGGAAGCAAGGCGCGCGAGGTATTAATTAAAGATCCTTACGCATTGGAACAGTTCTTGAATAACCTTGGCGAGAAAGTATAAATTCGCCATCGAAATGAAAAAACTAACTACGCTCCTACTCATTGCAACCGTTACACTTTTAAGTGTAAATACATTTGCTCAGGCTCCCGATACAAAAACTGCTACAACAATTTTATCTGGTGTAAGCACAAAGTACAAAGGCTTTACCGCAGTGAAAGCAACCTTCACAATGAAAACCGAAGGAAGCACAAACAAAGTAACCGATACACAGATCGGAACTGTTTATGTAAAAGGAAATAAATACAAACTCGAATTAGCAAATCAGGAAATTACCTGCGACAATGTTAAAATCTGGACTTTCCTGAAAGATGCAAACGAAGTGCAGGTAAACAATTACGAGCCCGATCCTGACGCAATTACTCCGACACAAATATTTACAATTTATGAAAAGAATTTTCTGTGTGGTTATGTTGAAGAGCAAACCCTCAACGGAAAAATTTATCAGATAATTGAAATGACACCAAACGATAAAACGAAACCGTATTTCAAGGTTCGTCTAATGATTGATAAAGTTGATAAAACAATTTATTCGGCAAAAGTATTTGATAAAAACGGAAGCCGTTACACTTACGAAATCACCAAGTTCACTCCTAATCCTGTTTTGGTTGATACTTATTTTTCGTTCAACGCAAAAGATCATCCGGGAGTTGAAGTGGTTGACTTAAGATGAGAATTAAAATAGACATTTTAAAAAGGCCTGCTCATCGTAGGCCTTTTTTGTTATGAATGAAAAAGTTTTTTCTGTTTAAATTGCACCCGACAAAAATCCATAGAACTGATGAACTTTGATTTGATAATAATTGGAAGCGGACCTGGCGGTTATGTAGCTGCTATTCGCGCTTCGCAACTCGGATTAAAAACAGCCATTGTAGAAAAAGAATCTCTCGGAGGAATTTGCTTAAACTGGGGATGTATTCCAACTAAAGCATTATTAAAAAGCGCTCAGGTTTTCGAATATCTTAATCATGCTTCTGATTATGGAATAACTGTTACAGGTGGTAAAGCAGATTTCAATGCAATTGTAAAGCGCAGCCGTGATGTAGCAACTGGAATGAGTCGTGGAGTTCAGTTTCTGATGAAGAAAAATAAAATTGAAGTGCTAACCGGAAATGGAAAAGTGAAACCCGGAAGTAAAGTTGAAGTAACTGATGCAGCCGGAAAGAAAACAGAATACACAGCGAAAAGTATAATTCTCGCAACAGGTAGTCGCTCAAAAGAATTACCGAATCTGAAACAGGATGGCAAAAAAATTATCGGCTATCGAGAAGCAATGAATCTATCGACTCAACCAAAATCAATGATTGTAGTTGGAGCGGGTGCTATAGGAATTGAGTTTGCCTACTTTTATAATTCAATCGGAACAAGTGTAACAGTGGCGGAATTTCTTCCAAACATTGTTCCTGTTGAAGATGAAGATGTATCGAAAGAATTAGAAAAAATTTATAAGAAGAAAGGCATCAATATCATGACAGGTGCTTCAGTTGAAAAAGTTGATACATCGGGTAACAGTTGTAAAGTCACAGTAAAGTCAGCGAAAGGAACTGAAGTTTTAGAATGTGATATTGTTCTTTCTGCTGTTGGAATTTCAACTAACATTGAAAACATTGGTTTGGAAGAATGTGGAATCAAAACAGAAAAAGGGAAAATTCTAATTGATGATTTTTATCAAACAAATGTGAAAGGAGTTTTTGCTATTGGTGATATTGTAAAAGGTCCTGCCCTTGCGCATGTTGCATCGGCAGAAGGAATTATTTGTGTGGAGAATATTGCTGGTAAAAAACCTCAACCTCTTGATTACAATAATATTCCCGGATGCACTTATTGTCAACCTGAAATTGCGTCAGTTGGTATGACTGAGAAAGCCGCGAAGGATGCAGGCCTTCAAATCAAAGTTGGAAAATTCCCTTTCAGTGCTTCAGGTAAAGCAAGCGCCGCCGGAGCAAAAGAAGGATTTGTGAAAGTGATTTTCGATGCAAAGTATGGTGAGTGGTTAGGTGCACACATGATAGGTGCAAGTGTAACAGAAATGATTGCAGAAGTAGTTGTTGCCCGCAAACTTGAAACCACAGGACACGAAATAATTAAATCAGTTCATCCACACCCGACCATGAGCGAGGCTATCATGGAAGCAGCTGCGGCTGCCTACGGAGAAGTCATTCATTTATAAAATCAAAATTCCATGCTCTCAAAAAAAGCAAAGTACGGTTTACAGGCAATCATTTTTCTCGCTAAAGAAACGCGCAAGAAAAAAGAACCGATGCAGATATCTGAATTAGCTGCGCATGAAAATCTTCCAAAGAAATTCCTCGAAATCATTCTGCTTGATATGCGGAAACAAGGAATCCTGCATAGCCAGATGGGAAGAGGAGGTGGTTACAGTTTAGCTAGGGAAGCAAATAAAATTACAGTCGGACAAATTGTAAGAGCATTGGACGGAACAATTGCTCCAATAAGTTGTGTTAGCAAATCTGCATATCGCAAATGCAATGATTGCAAAGATGAAAAGACCTGTGAAATCAGAAAGGTGATGCAGAAAGTACGGGATGCAACAGCAAAAATATTAGATGGCACTTCGCTCGAAGATGCAGTGAAAGGAAAGGTTAAATTTTAATTTTAATAATTTATTAATTTAATCGTCCATTCGTAAATAATGTTATATTCTACTTTATAAATAGACCTAATCGTTTTACTTTTATCCCTTGATGAAAGAATCGCATTTAAGAAGTATTATCAAAGGAATAACCTGGCGCATTATCGGAACAGCCGATACAATTTTTCTGTCGTATTTATTTACAGGAAGTATTGATACTGCTCTTAAAATCGGGTTTATTGAATTGTTTACTAAAATATTGCTCTTCTATATTCACGAAAGAATCTGGATGAATTATCACATCGGACAAACTGTTATTGGCGAAACAGAAACAACTAATATCATTCATTATAAAGACAAACACTGGAGAAGTCTTGTAAAAGGAATCAGTTGGCGCTTCTTTGGAACTTTAGATACAATTATAATTGCATCATTTGTTACACATCAATTCTCGAAAGCTTTTGCAATTGGTTTTACAGAAGTATTTACAAAAGTCGGATTATATTATTTGCACGAAAGAGTCTGGATGAAAATTAAATGGGGTAATAAGAAATTAACCCAACAGGAAAACACTACAGTTTAAATTCATTTTACAAGTGTAACATTTCCTACTCTCCTATAAGTTGTAGGATCTCCCTGAATTGTATAAGTGATATAGTACGCATAAGCCCCAATACTACAGGGTTTATCATCGCGATTATTTCCATTCCAACTCAATTCAGGCTGACGATATACAAGTTGCCCCCATCGATTGAAAATCTGAACATCGGTAATATTTACAATTTCACCTTTTATCAATTCAAACAAATCATTAAAACCATCATTGTTCGGAGTGAAAGCATTTGGAATAAAAATGTATGTAGTTGGTAATACAATTACAACAACACTATCAGAATTTAAACATCCAGATCCTGATTCAACAACTGTAACAGTATAGGTTGTTGTTGTTGCCGGAGTCACCATAGTTGAACTTGCAAATGGACTTGAGGTTGAAAATTCAGGAACCCATGAATAAGAATAACTTCCTGACTGATTAGGGGTAGCTCCGATAAGAGTACTATTTTCATTGACGATAACTGTATCTCCGTATGCATTGACAATAAACAACGAACCAGCTCCGATAGAACCGCTAATATCTGCAGAACAATTATTTGCATCGGTTACTAGAACCTCATAATCTCCAACTGGCAAGTTATTTACAACGGGTGTTACATGCCCCGATGGATTAACCCACTCAAACATATACTGCGGTGTTCCTCCTGAAGGAATGACACTGATAATTCCATCGCTCGAAAATGGACATGAAGTTGGTGTGGATGCAATTGATAGTGCTAAAGGAGATGGCTCAATTACTGTTGCATTGGAATTTCCTGTACAACCATTCACATCCGTAAGTGTTACACTGTAATTTCCTGCTACCAGGTTTTTTATTGTATCACTAACCTGACTAACTGAACTCCAAATTACAGAATAAGGGGGAGTCGCAAATTGTTGAGTCAAGTAAATCCAACCATCTGACAAATTTGTACATGTCACATCGTGCACATGAGTCGTTACTATAATTGCAGGTGGTTGTCCAATATTTCCATTACCCAATAATGTACAACCATTTGCATCTGTAACAGAAACATTATAAATACCAGCACATATTCCTGAAACAGAATTAGTAGTTGTCCCGTTTGGCCACATGTAATAATATGGTGGAGTTCCGAGAGATACTGTTGCTGTTATTGCGCCATTACACATTCCAAAACAAGTGGTATTTGTTGGGGTCATATTAATACTCATTCCTGTTGGCTCTGTTACAGTAAATGAATTAGTAGTAGTACAAAAATTAAAATCTGTAACTGTTACATTATAAGTTCCTGCGCAAAGATTATTCGGATTAGAAATCGGTGGCAATCCTCCACTCCATTGATAAGAATATGGAGTTTGACCACCTCCGGGTGTAACAGCAATTGAACCATTGCAATAACTTAAACAAGTTGCATTGGTTACTATACCAGATGAAGTAATTGAAGGTGGAAGAACCAAAGTAACCGTATCCATAGCGACACAATTATTTGTATCAACTACAGTTACTATATAAGTTCCGGCGCTCAAATTAGAAATAGAAGAAGTTGTTTGAAGTATGTTCCACGAATAAGTATAAGGAAAAGTTCCAGCTGTTAACTGAGTTGTTATACTTCCATCATTATTTAAACATCCTGGATCAATACCTATTGCATTCACAGCAAACCCTGTACAATATGCAACACAGGTTGCTGTGCTCATTAAATAAGGAATTCCAGGGCAATCTTGAGATATCCACGAACCAACTGTCCCATCTCCCACCGCAGAAACACTTACTGACAAGTCAGAGCTTGAACAAGTCGGATTTACAGTTAATGAAAAACACAAATTCCATTGGCAAGTTCCTGTTACGGTAAAATCGCCAAAATCATTTCCCGGATTCGTGTCAAGAAATCCAAATGCATCATATCTGTCATAAAAGAAACCAGGACCATAAGTGCCCCCGTTTCCAGAACTTGTAACGGTTTGATAAAAACCCCAAACTCCCATTCCATCACAAGAACTGGGAGACTGAATTGGGGTTAAAGAAGCCTGATCCCATCCATTTCCAAAATTTATAATAAAACCATCTAACCAATTATTTCCAGTCTGAAAAAACCCATTTAAAGAATAGCAAAAAGTTACCGTCGTACTTGTAGGATACTGTCCATTAATAGGTGCTGGATTAGAAGTATAAGTCTCCTGTGCTGCGCATTGAGCATAAGAGTACTCGCTTCTGATTATTAAAATCATACTCAAAGCACAAAAGAGAACATTACTAAAAAAACTTCTAGTTTTAAGTTTCATTATTGATGGAATAAAGATAAACTACATTATTGCTTTCTATCAAACTATTATAATCAGTTATTACTCCTTCTTTTCAACATTGTTTTAAAAAAATCACTCCATTCCAAGTGATAAAGAGAATTTCTAAACTATATTTTGTTTCACCTAATACTAAATTAACGAAAAGAATTAGTAATAGATTTTAAGTGAAGCAGAAAAAAAATTCTTGAATAGTGGCACTTCACATTTTATCACATTTTTTTTAGAGATATAATTTAAAAAGGAAATAATTATTTCCGAATAAAACTCACTTTAAAAATCAGGGCACTCTAATCTTTTTTTAGGGCTGCCTGCATTGTTGAATTTAAATTCGCGGAACTCAATAATTAGAGCAAGTTCATGTGTGCCTGCAGTGTTAGAGCGAAGGTCGCTGATGGTTAAATCATAACTGTAACCGATTTTATAAACGATAGATTCTTTGTTCTTATCACCAGCTAAACCGAAATTCACTATGATAGCATCGGCTCGTTTAAAATCGGCAATCAAAGGAGTTTGATTGCGATAAGATAGACCAGCAAACAATGGTTTCATTGTTACATTAAACGAAGCAATGAATTCGCTCATGGTGCTTTGATGTTCCCACATCAGATTAGGCACTAATAGAATTTTATATTTCTTCACTTCGTAACGAACCGGAATAACTGCACCGGCATGAATGACAATATTTTTTGGCAATCGTGAACCTGAACCCAGAATACTTTCATCGGGTTGAACCATATGATGAATAGCCGCTCCGAAAGTATAAGTGGCAATTAAATTTTTTATTCTGTTGCGTTGATTTCCTTTAATAAGTGCGCCAGCAGAAAAATCAGCAAAAGTGGTTGCCTGCTGATAAGGATATGGATTGCCTGTTGGGCCGGTAATTCCAAACAATGGATGCAGTTGATCACTGAAAATCAATTTAGACCAATCCACTTTTTTATTAATGATGGAAGTTTGAAAGCCCGCCTGAAAAACCCAGTTCTTAGGTGAAAGAATCATTCGGTAAGAATATAATCCGCTAATACATTGAGTACGCAAACCACCTTCGCCTTCCGTATCGCTCCATGCATTTAATCCGATTCCACTACTTAGTGCAAGATCTTGCGCATCTATAGAAACTGAATATGTTGGGAATTTGCTTGGAATATTTGTCCAAAGCGAACGATAATTAACTCCTGCTCTTAATCCTGAATTGATTCCGGTGAAAGCCGGATTTACATACAACTGATTAAAATAAAACTGCGAAAAAGTAGCATCCTGCGCTTTAGTAAAATAAACTGTTACACCCAGCAGAAAAAAAATTGCGAGCGCTTGTTTACAGATGAATTGAATTTTTCGTTTCATTATTTTTTGAACCGCGAGCAAGATATGCCATTTTGATACATCTTTGAAACCTCCATCGTTAAAACAACAAAAATCAACTGCGTAAGAAGTGATTGTAAAAAAAATATTAATCATCCGCCTCAGTTCTATTGGTGATATTATTTTAACCACTCCTGTAATTCGTTGCCTGAAAAAACAATTGCCCAATGTTGAGTTGCATTATCTCACAAAAAAATCATACTCGATTTTATTGGAATCAAATCCGCATATTGATAAAGTGCATTTGTTTGATGGTGATCTTTCATCCACCATTAATGAATTAAAGAAAGAGAATTTCGATTTCATTATTGACCTGCATCATAACCTTAGAACTTTTCTTATCAAATGGCAACTCGCTTTGCCGGCTCGCTCGTTTAACAAATTGAATTTCAGAAAATGGTTATTGGTGAATCTAAAATGGAATATGATGCCAGACAAGCACATTGTGAATCGTTATTTAAAAACAACAAAACCACTCGGTGTAACAGATGATAGCGAAGGGCTTGATTATTTTATTCCCAAAAAGGATGAAGTAAACATGCATGATTTACCGCTTACTCATCTTCATGGGTTTGCTGCATTGGTAATTGGTGCGCAACATGCCACCAAAAAATTACCCTTCGAAAAACTGAAAGCAATTTGCGAAACTGTTACGCTTCCGTTTGTTGTGATTGGCGATAAAACTGATTTGTCCATAGGGAATGAATTGGAAAAATTATTTCCGTTTAAAGTATTTAATGGATGCGGAAAATTTAATCTGAACCAATCTGCATCGCTTGTTCGTCAATCGAAGTTTGTGATTACCCACGATACTTCAATGATGCACATTGCTGCCGCTTTCAAAAAGAAAATTCATGTTTTCTGGGGAAGCACTGTTCCTGCATTTGGCATGTATCCGTATTTCGGAAATAAAACAAAGTATGCTGAATTGTATAAATCAAATATTATTTCGCACGAAGTGTTACACTTGAGTTGCCGCCCTTGCTCTAAAATCGGATTTGATAAATGCCCGAAAGGTCATTTCAATTGCATGATGAAACAGAAACTGAATATTGATTTAGGCGAATAACAGTTATCAGAAATTATTCTCGATACCGCGCACAATCAGTTCCATATCCTTATCTTCCTGCGGATCGTAGGGAACTTTTAAATCATACCCCCATAAACTTCCGGCACTCTGCCAGAAAAAAGCTGACATCGGATTTTTAAATTCTTTAATCAACTCGTAACAGTTCTGTCCGGTTTCTCTTGCAATAAGTTTAACCAATATGGCGCCTTGAGTAGTTGTTAAATTCTTAAGCGGTTCCTGAAACTGGGCATCTAATTCATTTTCCTTTTCCTTAAGAAATTTTTTGCGATCGCGACGACTGTCTTTATCTGCGAGTTCTGTTTGCACTTCGTTAAATATTTGCCCCGCTTTTTTTGCGTAAGGATAAACGATGAGAATATTTTTCTTTAATGAATTGAATTTATTCTGTTCGAACGAAGAAGCAAAAGTTCTTAATGAAACTACAGTTATTTCCGGCAAGGTGAGAATTGGAAACGAATCATTGTTAACCACTATCACCGGAACATAAGCGCTTCCGCCATCCTGTGCATTTACCGGAATATTAAAGGCCGAACCAAGAACAAAAATCAGAAGGACTTTATTAATGCTTTTCATGCTTTTCAAATTTAGAACTATTTCCTTTATTTCAATTCATAAGCCAAACTCATTAAACGCACAAATTGGTTTGTTGTTATGGTTGGTGGTTAATCGCTTGTGGATGGTGCTTCGTAGTTGGTAGAGTATCGATGATTTATTTTCTATACAACTTCCTTCACAACAATTTTTTCTCGAATTTTATTTTTCTAAAATATCTTTTTATTTTTCGAATGATTATTTAACAAAATTCCCAATTAAAAAAAATGAAAAAGGTTTTAAAAGTTCTTTTAGTTATTGTGATTGTTGTTGCGGTTCTCGTAGGAGGATTTGCACTTTTCATTTCAATGCGAGGTGTTCCTTACTACAAAGCAAAAGACCCCGGCATTAAAATCGTGAGCGACTCCGGTCGCATTGAGCGCGGACGGGTGCTGGCGAATATGTTGTGCGCCGATTGCCACATGAATCCGAACACAAGAAAGTTAACGGGGTATGATATGAATCCAAATCACCAATTACCATTCGGTGGAATGTTTTCCCAAAACATTACTCATGATAAAACTGTTGGTATCGGTGACTGGACCGATGGACAAATTATTTATTTGTTGCGCACCGGAATAAAACGCGACGGTCAATATGCACCGCCGTGGATGGCGAAACTGCCTAACATGAGCGATGAAGATATTGCTTCCATTATTTCATTCCTGCATTCCGATGACCCGATGGTGACTGCCGATGCAACACCCGACCGCCCGTGCGAACCAAGTTTCCTTGCTAAGTTTTTGTGCTTCGTTGCATTCAAACCATTCCCTTATCCCGATCATGTAATTGCGCAACCCGATACAACCAATAAAGTGGAGTGGGGAAAATATTTAGTGTGGAATTTAGACTGTTACACCTGCCATTCACAGGACTTTGCTAAAAATGATTACCAGACTCCCTCCAAATCCGTTGGCTTTTTAGGCGGTGGAAACAGAATGCCTGATGGTAATATTCTCTCTGCCAACATTACTCCTGATAACGAAACCGGAATAGGAACATGGACTGAAGAACAATTTATTAAAGCATTCCGCTATGGTATGAAACCAAACAATGCCGGAACCACGCGCCTGCCAATGAAACCTTACCTGATGCTGAGCGAATCGGAAGCAAAAGCAATTTATTCTTACTTGCGCACTGTGCCTCCAATTCATAATGCAGTAAACAGGAATGTGATAAAAGATTAATTTTTCCTTAGAAATAAAAAAATTAAAGATCGCTTTTAAAGAGGCGGTCTTTTTTTTGGTGTAACAGTTTTCTTTCAAAAAAAATCCCAACAGAATTTCTTCTGTCGGGATTTTGTATTAATGATTTCAGAAATTGTTTATGGCCAGATACCAAGTGACATGTAAGAACCCGCCACTTTGTTTATAGAAACAATAAACGCAGCAGTGCGGTGATCTTTCACTTTTTTATTTGCTTTCAAAGTGTTACGAATGTCGTGAAAAGCACCGATCATTGTTTCTTCCAATCCGCTGTTTACCAAATCAACTTCATCGGCACCGTGGGTTAACCCTGCGCGTTCGCCGGCAGAAATTTTTTCACCCGTCATTCGTTCAATGGTGCTTACAAAATTCAGATTGGTGTTTTCGGTAAATCGTTTGTCCATGCGACCGAAACGAACATGCGATAAATTCTTGAGCCACTCGAAATAAGAAACTGTTACACCTCCGGCATTCAAATACATGTCGGGAATAATGAAGCATCCTTTCTTCAATAATATTTCCTCGGCATCAGGTGTAACAGGTCCATTAGCACCTTCTGCAATAATTTTCGCTTTCACACGGGGAGCATTTTCTGCGGTGATCACATTTTCCAAAGCAGCAGGAACCAGAATATCGCAATCATACTCAAGACATGCAGCAGTGTTTTTTGAAACCTTTGCGTTCGGATAAGTTAACAGTGAACCGTGTTCTGCCTTGTACTTCATTACATCATTCAGGTCTAACCCTTTTGGGTTGTAGAGTGCACAATCAATTTCCGACAAACCAACAATGATTGCACCGGCTTCCCAGAAAAATAATGCAGAGTGATATCCCACATTTCCGAGTCCCTGCACCACCACTTTTTTTCCTTCAATACCCATTGTCAATCCAAGCGCCTTCATGTCTTCAGCCACATTGCACAATTCGCGAATACCGAAAAACACACCGCGACCGGTTGCCTCTTTTCGTCCACGCACACCACCCTGACTAACTGGCTTACCTGTTACACATCCGTAAGCTTCCACCTGACCAGGATTGAATGCAACATAAGTATCGAGTATCCAGCTCATTTCGCGTTCGCCTGTTCCGTAATCTGGAGCAGGAACATCAATGCCGGGACCAATAAAACCTTTTTTCATCAACTCAACGGTGTAACGGCGTGTGATTCTTTCAAGTTGATCTTCAGTATATTTTTTCGGGTCAATTTTAATTCCACCCTTTGCTCCGCCAAATGGAACATCCACTATAGCGCATTTATATGTCATAAGAGCGGCAAGAGCCATTACTTCATCCTGATTTACAGCCATGCTGTAACGGATGCCTCCTTTGCAAGGTACTTTATGCTGACTATGCTGAACTCGATATGCTTCAATTACTTCAACTTCACTCCCAATCTTAATTGGAAATCGCATTCTGTAAACACTGTTACACGCCTTAATCTGATCTAGTAATCCTTTTGGATACTGAGTGTGTGCTGCGGCTTTATCGAAGTATCTTTCAACATTCCCAAAGAAGCTGTATTCATGTTGCGCTGCGCCTTTTTTCATTGATTATTGTTTTGGTTTGAAATGTGTTCGTTAATTTTTCGTTCTAATTTTTTCAATTTCATTTCCTGACTGATTAAAAAAATTAGAAGCCCCGCAAAAATAGTAAGCAGCACTGCAATCACAACATAGATTTTACCGTTGCTACGCATTACATCAGCCATTTCAATGGTATTATCAGGTCGCTGTGCAAATGCACTTACTGTGATTATTTGCAGAAGAAGAAATGAAATTATTTTTTTAAAAAACATTGTTGTGAATGGTCAATTGTAACTAACTGAATTTACTTTCTAATTGTTTTGCTGAATTGCTTGCTGAATTATTAATTGCAAAATGAAATTTGCTGTTAAGTATTTCTATGCGGGCTGTTACACTTGCTATCCAGGTGCCGAGTAATGACCAGCCAATAACTGCGGGATAAAAAATAACACGCATACCATTATCCAAATCATATGCATTGAAACCGGGATTGCCTCCGTTGCCTGGATGCAGAGAATCAGTTAAACGCGGAACAATAAATATGATGGGAATAAAAGTGAAGTAGAAAATAATGTTTGCCACTGCTGAAACGCGAGCGCGCTTATCCATATCGTCCATGCTGTTACGCAACACGAAATAAGCAAAGTATAAAAGCAATCCGACTGCAGCAGCAGTTTCCTTAGGGTCGTTGTTCCAAAAAACTCCCCAGGTGCTTTGTGCCCACAACATTCCAGTAGTGATTCCGCAACACCCCATCAACAATCCGACTTTAGTAAATGAAGCTGCAAGAATATCGTGCTCCATTTTTCCCCTTCTTAAATAACGAATGCTGTAAATCATTGCTACCATTAACATCAATGTCATTCCGAACCACATCGGAACATGATAATAAAGGTTGCGTATTGTTTCGTGCAGAATCGGAAGTGCGGGAACTGTTGCCATCATTCCCATAATGATTGTGAAAAGCATTAGCGCAATTGCTAAAAACTTCCACCACCATTTAGTCATCCAATTATTCATTGTCATTTATAAGGCGGCGCAATATTAATACAGTAAGGGAATCAACAAAGAGATTTTTATCATCGCAGATTAATGAAGAAATATTGATTGAAATTCACTTTTCACTTTTAGTTTTTCATTTGTATTCAATCTCTCCACAAAAACGGAAACAATAACATCGCCATAACCAGCAATACAGCATCTAAAGAAACGAGTAAAGCAAAATCTTTTAGTGGCCACTCTAACACTCCTCCATAAATTGCTTCGAGCGATAATTTCACTAACAATAAAAGTGTAGGAACCACAATCGGGAAACTGAGTACGGGCATAATCATAGCGCTGTTACCTGCCTTAGATGCAAGCGCACTCATGAGTGTGAATGTGAGGGAGAAACTAATGCTCCCGAGTATCACGACCAGAATAAAATAAGCAAGGTGTAACACTGGATTACCCAATACCAAACTATAAATTCCTAAACCAATCATGCAAAGCATGAGCATTAGCGATAAATTGTAAATCATTTTCGCAACGATAACTGAATGCGGACTTGCAATGGAATAATAGTAAAGCCATCGCGCTCTGCCTTCCTGTAAAAAACTTTTTGCCACTGCATTAACCGAAGTGAATAACATCACAATCCAGAAAAGTGTAACCCACATTTCAGGTTTCAATTCAACGAACGAAATGTAAATGAGAAACACTACGGAAGCGAGATAAAGTATAATTCCATTGAACGCATATCGCTGCCGCCACTCAATAAGAATATCTTTCTTAATTAAAAACCAGACTGCTTTGCTGAATGTCATTGCTGCGGCGAAAATAAAAACTATTCGTGCGCAGGCTAAATGATAAATGTTGGAAATGATTTGAGTAAAATCATCCGCACATTGAATTGGAATTTTATTTTTGCGTGCATTAAAATTTAAACACAAAATGAAAGTAACAGTAATAGGTGCCGGTAATGTTGGAGCCACATGCGCGAATGTTATTGCGCAAAGCGATTATGCAAGCGAAATAATTCTGCTTGATATCAAGGAAGGGATTGCCGAAGGAAAAGCCCTCGACATCTGGCAAACTGCCGCAATAAATATGTACAATACAAGAGTGGTAGGTGTAACAAACGACTATGCACGCACTGCTGATTCTGATGTGGTGGTTATCACCTCAGGTCTTCCGCGCAAACCTGGCATGAGCCGCGACGATTTGATTTCGACCAACGCCGGAATTGTTCGTGGTGTAACACAAAACATTCTAAAGTATTCGCCAAATACAATTGTGATTGTGGTGAGTAATCCACTCGATGTAATGACCTACTGCGCTTTTCTCACTGCGAAAATTGATTCGAAAAAAGTTTTCGGCATGGCGGGCATTCTTGATACCGCACGCTACAAAGCATTTTTAGCTGAAGCATTAAATTGTTCACCAAAAGATATTCAGGCGGTGTTAATGGGTGGTCATGGCGACACAATGGTTCCGCTACCACGATATACAACCGTAAGCGGAATACCTGTAACAGAATTAATTGAAAAAGATAAACTTGATGCCATTATTGAGCGCACCAAAAAAGGCGGCGGCGAATTAGTGAACCTGATGGGAACAAGTGCCTGGTATGCACCCGGTGCTGCTGCTGCGCAAATGGTGGAAGCGATTGCTAAAAACGAAAAAAGAATTTATCCTTGTTGTGCTTGGCTCAATGGTGAATATGGTTTGAAGAATGTATTTCTAGGTGTGCCTGTGATGTTGGGTAAAAACGGGATTGAAAAAATAATAGAACTGAAACTCAACGCCGAAGAATCAAAATTGCTTAACGATTCGTCTATCGCTGTTAAAGAAGTTATGGAAGTGCTCGACAAAATGACTGTAACAGTTTAAAATAAAATCAGTTTACAAATCGAATCCGTTGATTAGTATTTCTCATCAAACTAATCAACGGATTTTTTTATAATATGCCGCACCACAAAATCAATATAGAAATACTATCCATTCAGGATTACGGCATTCACTGCTTTATTCCGGTAAAGGTGAATGGTGTAACAGCGCGCCTGCTGATTGATACCGGCGCATCTAAAACTGTTTTTGCCAAAGAGTTTATAGCTCAACATCACACCGAATTATATACGCACAAATCAGAACAACTAACCACGGGATTAGGAAGCAGCAATATTGAAAGTGAAGAAGCAATTATTCCGCTAATGAAAATCGGGAAGCTTCGGATAAAAAATTATCATGCGCATATACTCGACCTCTCGCAGATAAATGAAACTTACCGGCAGGTTGAACTCCCTCCTATCGACGGAGTGATTGGCTGCGATTTATTGCTTGAACATAAAGCAACTTTAAATTTTAAGCGCCGCACACTTTCAATGAGTCAATAATCGCTCGACCTGAATTTTATTTCAATGCATGATATAAATTGCAATCGCTAATAATAAAACTTTGAACCGCTTACTACTGTTACACCTTGCTTTTTTTCTTTTGCTGATTTCATCCTGCAAAAAAGATATTTCAACAACTGAGTTGCAGGGTTATCCGGGTGCCATTGGAGAAATAATGGTGAAAAAATGCGCCACCGCCGGTTGCCACAACGAAACAAGTAAAGCTGCCACAGGTGGTCTTTCACTCGAAACATGGAGCAAACTTTTTGAGGGTGCAAGCAGTGGCTCTGTGATAATTCCATTTCGTGCCGACCAAAGCTGGCTCTGCTACTTCGTAAATACTTATGATGATTTGGGGTTGAAACTCTCTCCTACTATGCCTGTGAACGGAACAAAACTCACACATGATGAAGTGGTGCTGTTACAGGACTGGATTAATAAAGGAGCGCCATCTGTTACAGGCGAAGTTGCGTTCAGCGGCGACCCGAACCGGAATAAATACTATGTAACGAATCAGGGCTGCGACAATGTAACAGTGTTCGATACGAAAACAAAATTGGCAATGCGATATATTGATGTCGGGATTATCCCCGAAGTAATTGAAGTGCCGCACGACATTAAAACTTCGCCCGACGGAAAATATTTGTATGTGATTTTTGCTGCGGGAAGTGTAATTCAGAAATTCTCAACTGTAACAGATTCGCTCATCGGACAAATTGATATTACGCAAGGCAGTTGGAACACCATGACTATTTCATCTGATGGTAAACACGCATTTATTGTTGACTTCAGCCCTAACGGACGAATTGCTTATGTTGATTTAGAAAACCTCACACTCATAAAAATGTATTCTGCCGCCACACTTTTTGTAAACCCACATGGCATAACTGCTCCAGCGGATTTTAAAACCTTGTATGTAACATCGCAATACGGAAATTATATTTTGAAAATTGATGTCACAAATTTCCTTCTCCCCGACATACAACAAATAGTAATTGCCCCTGGAGAAATTGCGAATAACAACAACGGAACTTACGACCCACACCAGATTCAATTGAGCCCCGATGAAACAAAATACTTCGTCACCTGTCAGGCATCAAACGAAGTTCGCGTGTTTCAGCGCAGCAACGATTCATTAATAAATATTATTCCGGTCGGAACTTATCCCTTGGAAATGGAGCTTTCTGAAAAACACAATTACCTTTTCGTAACTTGCGAAGAAGACCCGACCACAAATCCAAATTTCAGAGGTTCTGTATATATAATTGATTACAATACTTATCAAATTGTAAAAGTGTTACAGAACAATTTTTCTGAACCACATGGCATAGGTGTCGATGATAAAAACAATCTGCTCATTATTCCAAGTAGGAATGTAAATCCAAACGGACCTGTGCCGCACCACACTTCAACCTGTGGCGGACGAAACGGTTATGTTCAGTTAGTTGATTTGAATACACTTCAGTTTATTCCAAATTATAAAGCTGAAGTGAGTGTTGATCCTTATGAGGTGGCAGTGAAGAATTAAAACCTGCTAAATTTTAAATAAAAGTAAGTGTAACAGTTAAGAAATAGTATTCATATACCGCTGCAAAGTGTTCATCCAGAAAAATATTCATTTTTCAAAAATGATTTTATTGCCGATGCGCGGATTTTTTTTCAGATCTTCAGCAAATATTCTTTTAATATTTGCAGTTGCATTTTGCAGATGTTGCTCAGGAGTGAGCGTTGCGAGCCATTTATAATTATCATCTTCCATTTCTTCAAACGAAGAAAAGAACTTAACAGTCCTATTTGATTCAGGAGTTTGAAATGGATATTCAACCGATGGCTCGCTTACACCATTCAATTTTTTGTTCTCGTCTTTTTTATCTTCATCAGTCATGCTTCACAAATTTAAAGTTTTAATTTCTGTTTTCTAATGCAATGATTCAGGTTTTTATTGCACAGTAAATTTTAAACAGTTTATAAACCGTTACACTCATCTTTTTAACCTCTTCGAGAATTGTAGAATTACAAGGACACATACTGTTACACTATAAAAAAACGGCTGAAAGAATTTCTTCTTCCAGCCGTTAGTGTCAAATTCACCCTCAACAAAACCTAACCACTTGTTTTATTGATGTGTTCGATAAATGCTATTTTACAATTGGACAATTTACTGTTGCACCGGCAACCACGCTTGTAAATGAAGTAGCAGTTGTCAAATTTGATATCATTGAGAAATGAGATGTATCAATCACATTCACATTCCAAAGAGGTGAATAACTTGCATCAGATGGAATTGTTGCCAATACATTGTGTGTTTGTGATGTTCCGGGTTCAGTTTTAAAACCATTATCAGGCGACATATTATTTGCAAACATTACATAGATCGGTGAAAGAGGAACTGAACTTCCTGAAGCCATAATTGCAGCTTCATCAAAATTAAAATAGGCAACTGCCATTCCCTTATACCATCCAAATGTTAAGGCACTTGCCACTCCTGCGGTTTTGCTTTTAGCAGCAGTTGAACCATAGGGTACAATTGGACAGTTTACAATGGTTGTAGTTGTTTCAATCGAGTATCCTGATGATAAAATTTCATCTTCGCTTGTGAGTGAATTAGGCACATAATTATCGGGCACAGTAACTTTTTTCATTAACCAAAAATCATTGTAACCTGCATCGCCTGGTATGGTTCCCACAATATTATTTTGTCCGGAAAGCGGAGCGGTTGCACCGGATTTGAACAAAACAAAAATGTCGTCGGGAGTTGTAGATTGAACATCAAAATTATAATACAACACATGAGCTCCTGTTCTGTCTAAGCCCATAGTAAAAAATGGCGCCACATCAAAATTAATTGCTGCATTAGCTGCTGGTAGCCCATTTGTTCCGGTGCGAACCATAAGGTGTCCTGCCGTAGCACTAAATCTGTCAACGCTTACTCTTGTTGCTGTATTAATATCCTTAGCGGTTGCTACAGGAGTGTCATCCTTTTTCTTGCATGCTGTCGCAAGTAATAAAAGGCAAAGAGAAGGAAAAATTAATTTTTTCATTTAATTAATTGTTTTGTGAATTTTGAATTTATTGATTGTTAATTTTTTCTGAGAATTCTCCTTTAGGAGTTTTACTAATAAGAGGTAAGTTGCTTTTGGTAAAAAAGAAATATCAATTTGGTTTTCTCTAAAGTGAAGTTTCGCTTTAGAGAAAACCAATACTTCACAATTTTAATAGGTAGCTAATCCCGCTGCATGCTCAGGTATATTAGCAAGACTGCCAATAGAAATTAATCCGCCAAGCAATGTGCGATTGTATTCGCCAATAGTATGTGCTGCTCCGTTAAGAGTGTATGCATTGAAATTGTCTGATGCAATTACCATGTCAAGCGGACCTGCATCACTCGCAATTGCTGACTGAACTAAATAGAGTGACCCATTAGGTGCAACATAATAAGAAGAAATATTATTGCTTGCTGTATTCGTTGCGAAAGCATACCTTCCAAATTGTGTTACTGCAATCCAACAAGGAGCAGCTTGATTGTCTGCAACTGCACCATTTACAGCATTTAAATTTCCTGAATTAATTCCTGAATAAGAAGTTGCAGAACCGGCTCCTGCTGCTCCACCCGCCGCATTTGAAACCACCATGTATCCGCGAGCATATCCAAAGCCAAAAGGTGTTTGACCAGTTGATGCAACAGATGTTCCTGCTCCTGCAACACCGCTTCCGTTTACATGAAATCTTGTTATCATGTTGGTTGCTTTTTCTGTTACGAATAAATAATTACCGTTTGGAGAAAAAGATATTTGTGCTGCTCCTGCTCCCGTTGCACTAAGCGATTGTACCGAACCACTGATTGGTGTTAAACTGCCTCCATTACCAAGAACAAAACCCGCAATGTTATCGCTACCTGCATTTACAACATATACAAGATTTTGGTTAACACTGATGCTTACAGGTTTTATTCCTGAAGTGCTTGCTGTGTGAGCAAGTGTTAAACTTCCATCGTTATGGACTTCAAATGATGAAATAGAATTGCTTCCAGCGTTCACTGCAAACAACAAATGATGGTTAGCATTTAAAACCACTGCGCCTTGTGAGCCAAGTCCTGCACTTGTGCCCGTTCCGCCAGAAGCTGTTGTACCGTCAGCAGTTAAAGTACCGTTTGCATTTTGTTCATAAATGTAAATTACATTTTGCTCGGCATCATTACTCTCTGTATAAACATATCCTGAGTTTTGTCCATGACGAGTTGCATCTGGAGTAAATACTGCTTCATCAGGATTTGTTCCTCTTTCAGAAATTAAATCATTGGTTGAAGTGGAACCCAACGCACCCGGGTTTGTAAGAATGTTTTCTTTTTTACATGCTGAAAATGTAAGGATAAGTGCTGCTGCAATTATTCCTGCTAATTGATTTTTTCTTTTCATTGTCTTTGATTTTAATTTGGTTTTTAATTATGTTTATTATTCTACAACCCATAAATGACAACTATCTTTTAAAATAATTTCAAATACTGAATTATATAACTATTGATGAAAACCAGAGAGTGGTGGTTGTGTTAAGCTGAAAATATTTAAAAAATAAAATAAAAAAGCGACTGCCCTCAATCAAATAAAAAAAATACCGCTATAAATAGTATTGTTAAAAATGTAGTGAAACGCCAAGGTTCAATCCTAAAGAGTACGGATAAGAATTTACAGCGGTGCTCCTTGTGATTGAAGTAAATGAACCTCTTAACATGGGTTCAATAAATATTCCGAAATTATCAAATAAATTATATTGAACTCCTGTTCCAATAAGAAAACCAAAGTTCATTTTTTTTAATCCACTTACATGGTTCATGATTGTAGTTTCAGAATTATTCATTTTTATTTTCGCTTTTTCCTGAATTATAAAATTGGCTGAAACACCTGCGTTAGCATACCAAGTAATTTTTTTCTTAGGAATTTGAAATCCAATCATAATAGGAACATTTATAAATTTTATTAATTGATTGCAAACCGCAGTCGCAGTCAAACTATCGCCTGCCTTAAGATTTGCGTGACTTACATCGTTAGGCATTTCAATTATTCCATTAGATGTCGGCAGCAGAAAATGTATTTCATTGCGTGCATTGGTTGCCGCATACATGGTTTGTATAGTGCACGATTTAGAAATGGTAGAGAAGGATGCCCCGGTTAGCAAAGTCCATTTTTTATTCAAATCATATTTAAAGTTTAAACCTGTAGTAAAAGAGAATTTTGAATTTTCACGATTGTTATACATGGCCACATCATCAAAATTATTATTGGTATTATCTTTTAAAATGGACTGTGATTGATTCGGAGAATAAAAAACTGCAACTGATAAACGAGAAGTTGTTTGAATGTTATTCCTAATCATCGAATCGTTCTTTATAAAAGAACCAAGTTCCGATGTATTAGTGTCAATAGATTGTAACAACCTGCTTTCTATACTATTTTTTGCTAAAATATTTTGAGCTGCTTCGTTTGTTTGGATTGAATCATTGGTAACACTCACAACTTCATTTGAAATTGAATTTGGAATTGGTGAATTTGATTCTTTAATATTTTCATTCTTAACAGTTGGAATATTTAAAACATTTGAAATGTCATTTTGTTTTTCTTTCCCTGCTTGCAATTTACCCTTCTCATTAATAATTGAATTGACTTTAGTTGTTAATTGTAAGTTTTTCGATTTATTAAAATCATTTTTATCACTAACCGAATTTTTGCTTACAGTACCATTTACATTTTTTGAAGAAATTAAATTTCCGGAAGAAATATTTGAGTTGGAATTGTTTTTAGGTTCAAAATTATTCGATGATAATTTGTTTGCTGATGTCTTATTTTCAACTTGAATCCTGCTTAATTTTTTTGCCCCCGAAGTAGAAATTAAAAATTGCCATGCGGTAAAAGAAAATATTATCAGGAGTAGAACAATGGAAAGTCGTTTAAACCGATTTGCTCTAAGCTTAAATACTGCCGCTTGCTTTTTGTCCAAGTCTGCATCGAGTTTAGCCCACGCATTATCAGGTGCATCCATCTTGAAATTATCAAATGCAGTGCGCGATACTTTTTCTATGTTTCTTTTATCGTTCATGTTGTCTGCCGGTTAATTCTAATACGCCATTACTTTGATTAATTTGCTTTTGCAATATTGCCTTTGCCTCATACAAATTTGATTTTGAAGTTCCTTCTGATAATCCGAGCTGCTCTGCAATTTTCTTATGTTTTAATCCTTCAAATACATACAAGTTAAAAACCATTTTATAAGCAGGAGGTAAATTTTGAATGAGCCGCATTAACTCCTTCGTCCCAATTTGATTAAGAATATCATCGCTGTAATAATGACTGCTAAAATCTTCGTTGTTATCAATATTAACAACAACAAACATTCGGGCATTTTTCCTGTATTTTTCAATGGCAGTGTTCACCATTATTCTTCTTATCCAACCTTCCAACGAACCTAAATTTGCAAAATGTTTTAAGTTTTCAAAAACTTTCATAAATCCTTCATGAAAAGTATCTTCTGCCTCCTCCCTGTTTTTAGAATATTGAAAACACACTGTAAACATTTTTGAACAATATTTTTTATAAAGCGCATTCTGGGCCTTTCTGTCCCATTCAATGCACTGCCTTATAAGATTATTGTCCCTCTCTTCAATCAAATTTCAAGTCTTTTATATAACGATGATAAATTTGTGTTGATGGTTGTGTTCAATAAAAAAATATAGCATTATCCCAATGGTAATTTTATTATTCAATTCGCATTTTGGCAAAGCTTAAATCCGGAATGAAATTGCAGAATGAAAATTAACTTAGCAGAAATACTCTGCAAAGTTTAAAAAACACGCATTTGAGACAACTATTATTAGAAAGCGAGGTCTATCTCAGATTAATATTAATAATTAATTTACTTCGGCAATAAAACCTTCTCACCTAAAAATTTGGGTTGAGTATGAAATATTTTTAGATCCATAAAAGCAGCTACCCGTGCAAAGTATTCGCGCAGGTAAGTTTTCGGACTTGTGGCAAATGAAATATTCTCGGCATTAAATCCGATTGCATTCAACTCAAAATATTCAGCCAGAAAAATGGCGCGTGTGTTATGAAATTTCTGCGAGATAACCGTTACACTATCTTGTCCGAAAATTTTTTTCGCCCGAATCACTGCATCTAAAGTTCTGAAGCCCGCATAGTCTAAAAACAAAACACTGTCGGGAATTCCCAATGCAACTAAATCTTTTTTCATGGTCATCGGTTCGTTGTAACTCATGGTCGCGTTGTCACCACTCAGAATAAACTGCTTCACCTTTCCGTTTTTATAAAGCAATGCAGCCGCATTCATTCTGCTTTGATAAAATAAATTCAGTTTTCCTTTGGCAACATACTTACTCGTGCCCAGCACCAATGCAGTGCGTCTGTAAGGAATTTCATTCACATCATTATAGAGTAATCCGGAAGCAGATTTTATAACATAAAGATTAATTGCAAATGCAACTATCAGCACGAACGAAATAATTCCAACACTCCAGAGTAAATATTTTTTCCAAAACTTTTTCAGATGGCTAATCATATCTCTGCATATTTACAAAAGAAAATTCCGGATGACGCGAAAAAAGATTGTGGTATTAACAGGCGCGGGTGTAAGCGCTGAAAGCGGCCTGCGTACTTTTCGCGACAGCGATGGCTTGTGGGAAGAACATCGCATTGAAGATGTGGCTTCACCTGAAGGTTGGAAACGAAATCCGCAATTGGTTTTAGATTTTTATAATCAACGAAGAAGAGATGTATTGAATGCACAACCGAATAAAAGTCACTATGCAATCGTTCAACTCGAAAATAAATTTGATGTAACAGTTGTAACACAAAACATTGATGATCTGCACGAGCGCGCCGGTTCAACAAATATAATTCACCTGCACGGCGAAATTTTAAAATCAAGAAGTTCTTTTGATGCTAATTTAATTTACGAATATGCCGATGATATAAAAATCGGAGATAAATGCGCGAAGGGTTCGCAAATCCGTCCATGCATTGTGTGGTTCAACGAAGCAGTGCCGATGATTGAAGTAGCAGCGAGAGAAGTTGCCACAGCAGAAATATTAATTATTGCAGGAACATCGTTACAGGTTTATCCCGCTGCAGGATTAATAAATTATGCGCACCCGACAGTTCCGAAATTTTTAGTCGACCCCAACATTCCTGATGTGAGTTATGTGCGCAACATTACCTGCATTGCAAAAAAGGGAAGCGAAGGATTACCTGAATTAGTTGAATCACTTTTAAAACAAGATTGGAAAAATGATTGACGAGAATAAAAATCCGTGGACAATACAGAATAAAAAAAAAGTGTACGACAACCCCTGGATAAGTGTAACAGAATTTGATGTATTGAATCCATCAGGCGGAAAAGGAATTTACGGTGTTGTGCATTTTCACAACACCGCTATTGGCATTCTTCCGTTAGATAAAGACAAAAATACATGGTTAGTTGGTCAGTATCGCTTCCCTCTTAAACAATACAGTTGGGAAATCCCAGAAGGTGGTGGTAAAAAAAATATTCCATTACTCGAATCAGCAAAACGAGAGTTATTAGAAGAAACAGGAATAGAAGCGAAGGAATGGACTCCGATTATAGAAACACATTTAAGTAACAGTGCAATGGATGAATATGGAATAATTTATATCGCTCAAGATTTATCTTTTACGAATTCTGAACCAGAAGAAACAGAACAACTTCAAGTCAAGAAATTGCCTTTTGAAGAAGTGTATCAGTTAGTGATGAATGGAAAAATTACAGATGCGCTTACACAACTTGCCGTGATGAAAGCGAAACTTTTAATGATTGAAGGGAAGATTTAGAATAGTGAAAAATAAAAGTGAAAAATAAATCTGTTAATCTGCGGCAATCTCTCTAAGAAATCGTTTCAAAAATTCCATCCACTTTATTCTTCCTTACATTATTCCAATGAAAATATTTTCCATTCATCGCAACATAAACTCCGGAGGGTAAAGTTTGCACGAGCGATAAAGCACAACCCATATTAAAAAATCCATCTGAGCTACCAAACTGATAGGGAATCATGGCACCTGTTAACACAATTGTTTTCGCAACTTTCGCTTCACCTAAAACTTTTGCCGTCACTTCCATTGTATCAGTTCCGTGAGTGATAACAATATTCGCTTCTGCGCTTTCTCTGCAATTCTTCAATATCAATTCACGATGCTTTTCGTTCATCTCTAAACTATCAATCATCATAAGTGTTTCAATATTTACTTCAAGTTGACTTCTTCCGCGAGAAAGAATTTCATGAAGGTGAGTGTCTTTAAAAAATAGTTTCCCTGTCAGTTCATCATATTCCTTATCAAAGGTTCCCCCGGTCACAATAATTTTAATAGGCATAGAAAAAATTTTCGCTAAAGTAATTGCAGCATTTTATTCTTCCCGAACGGAATTAACATTTTGTTAAACATCCTTTTTTCATTCTATGCAATTCAACATTCACGAATTTTTTTTGGCTACTTTTGACGCAAACACAAATACAAATGAAAAGAATTTTTACTTCCTTAATTTTCCTTCTAACAACTGCAGTTGCCTTGGCACAAAATCCAGCTCCATGTTCTGATTTATTTTTTTCAGAATACATAGAAGGTACAAACAACAATAAGGTGTTAGAAATTTATAATCCTACCTCTTCCACAATTAACCTCACAGATTACAAAGTTTGGATTTCGTTTAATGGCGGGTCAACTACTTCGTCAATTTATTTACAAGGAACATTGAATGCAGGTGCTGCTTTTGTTTTAGCTAATACATTAGCAAACGCAACCGTTCTTGCTTTAGCAAATCAAACCAGCGGAGCTTTGGATTTCAATGGTAATGATGCTGTAGCATTAATTGATACGGCAAGTAATGACACTATCGATATTATCGGGGTAATAGGAGTTAATCCTGGTGCTTCATGGCCAGTTGGTTCAGGTTCCACACTGCTTCACACATTAACAAGAATGGCAAGTGTAAATAATGGTCAACTCGACTGGATAACCGGTGCAAATGAATGGAATGTTTTTGCATCAAATGATTTTACTCAATTAGGTACTCATACTATGACTCCTTGCACAGTAATCCCCGAAGTTTATATCGTTAATACCGCTCAATCAGTAATCGAATCGGCTGGAACAATTTCTATTCAGGTTGGAATAAATAATCCAAACGCAAATCCGACAACTGTTACACTTACTGCAAGTGATGTAACAGCTGCAAGTGGTTCTGATTACAATCTAATCGGCAATCCTGTTGCAGTTACATTCCCCTCTAATTCTTCTGCAACACAAACTGTTACTATAGATATTTTAAATGACGCGGTTGTTGAACCTACTGAAACATTCAATATTGATTTAAGCAATCCTTCAAACAGCGCAACACTCGGAACTTCACATGAAGTTGTAACAATTACTGATGATGATACAGCACCTTCAGTATTTTTAGTAAATGCATCTCAATCTGTAAGTGAGGGTGCCGGATTTGTTACACTTCAGCTTGGAATTAATAATCCGAATGCACTTCCAACATCTGTTACACTTACATTAAGTGACTTAAGTGCAATTATCGGGCAAGATTACGATTTAACGGGGAATCCTGTTACAGTAATATTTCCTGGAGGTAGCTCTGCAAACCAAACTGTTACAGTAACTATTATTGATGACATCCAAGTTGAATTAACTGAAACATTTAAAGCAACTCTCAGCAATCCTACTAATAATGCAACAATAGGAACACTAGAAGAAATAATAACGATTGATGATAACGATGTTATTATAAATTCATATATAAGTTTTTGGGTAACTGCCGATACAATTGTGGAAAGCATGCCCACTTATTCAGCACAAATAGAAATTTTTTCAGGAAACCCAACAGCATTACCCACAAGCGTAGATGTAACACTTGTTACAGGTTCTTCAACTGCAACTGAAGGTCTTGATTTCACTTTTAATGATACAACTATTACTTGGCCGGGACTTGATGCAACATCAAAATTTGCAGTCTTTCACATTGTTGATGATGCACTCATCGAACCAATTGAACATTTTGTTTTGACTCTTTCTAATCCCACAAATAATTCTGCCATTGGAAATGTTGGTAGTACAACAGTTAATATTCTTGACAATGATCCAAACGCCGTAAAAAGTATTTTAGGCGACAAAAATGTTATGCTCGTTCCGAACCCGGCAACTGATAAAGCAATGCTTATTACAAATGGTAAGTTTGAATATTATGAAATTCGTGATGCTGCGGGAAGGATTTTACAGGCAACAAATATTCATGCACAAACAGCAACAACCATTTTGTTAAGCGACTTTTCTGCCGGAGTTTATTTTGTGTCGCTTCATAATAATGAAGGAACACAAGTAGTAAAGCTGATGAAACAATAATTTTTTCTTTATTCAGAAATGAAAAATAAAATCGCTCAATGCCTGCTGCTCTCAGCGGGCATTGTTTTTTTTAGTTCAGGAATTTCCTTTTCGCAAACTCCCAATGATTCTGCATTTCAAAAAAAGAAAGTAGAAATCGGAATTTACAATTTCAATTACCTGAGAGATTATGAATACTTCTCTCCTATTATGGAAGGTTATACTTTGTTTGGAACAATAGTTCATCCGTCTGTTACATTCAACCCAAATAACAAAGTTTCATTTCGAACAGGAGTCTTTGTTCATGAAAATTTCGGTGATGATTCTCTCAGAGTTCGCCCAACATTTTTATTAACTGTCAGAAATAAATCAAATGATTTCAGTTTCGGTAATTACAGAAATGAAGAAGGGCATGGATTAATCGAACCATTATGGTTCAGTGATAATCATGTAATAGAAAATTTAGAGGATGGTTTTAATCTGAAACAGAAATTCAATCATTTTGAAAATGACACCTGGCTCGATTGGAATAAAGCAATTCAGAAAGGTTCTGATTTTCAGGAAAAAATATTCGGAGGTTTATCTGCAAAAATATTTCCATTTAAAAATTATAATCCCATTTTCACTTTTCCTTTGCAGGCATATCTGTTACACCAGGGCGGACAAATCAATCAAAATGATTCGTCTTTTCATGTCACAACATTGATGAATGCTGCGGGAGGAATGTGTATAAAAATAAATTTCGATAATTCATCAGGAAATTCCGGCTGGTATTACAACAGCAAAAAAAAACCACGGGATCATTATCCAGAAAGTTTTATTTCTGAAATTAGCGTTGCCGGTTATTATGTTTTTTTTAAAGAATTTTTTCCAAGCTCGTATTCACAATTCACAAATGGAAGCGGAATATGGGCACAGGTAAAACTCAAATCAAAATCAGGAGCAGGGATTGAAATGGCTTATTGGCAAGGAACAAATTTTATTTCACCGAAAGGAAATCCATTAATGCAAAGTGTTTCAAGTGTGTTTCCTGTTTCAAACTATACTGAAAGAGAACGACAACTTTTATTCTTCACATTAAAATATGAAAACGAAATTGCGAAAAGTGTTACACTTATGATTTCAGGCGAACCTTATTATGATTTGAATAATAAGTTACTCGAATTTGGTTTGCATCTTCATTTGACATTTACTTTTAATGAAGACAAACATTTGCTTTCAGGAAAAATTTAATTTCGGAAAAGACTATTAAACCTTTTGTTCTAAAGTTTTCACGAGCACTTTATCAACTCTGTGCCCGTCCATATCCATTACTTCAAACTTGAAATTTTTAAAGGTAAAACCATCAGCAGCTTTCGGTATTCTTCCCATTTGATGCATTACAAAACCACCCACAGTTGTGTAAGCCCCCTTGTCTTTATCTGTAACATCTTCCAGCCCAATCAACTCAATACACTGATCTATCTGCATCAGTCCATCAATCAACCAGCTTCCATCATTGCGGTTCACAAACATTTGCTCATCGTCGGTTGCATCAATTGGTAATTCCCCAACTATTGATTCAAGCAAATCATGCAGCGACACAATTCCTTCGAGCGAACCATATTCATTTACTATTAATCCAGTGTGTGTGTGTGTCTTCTTAAAAGTTTCTAGCAGTTCCAATGCGGGCATAGTTTCCGGAAAAAACATGGGTGGAATCATTATCGATTTCACATCTAATTTTTTCTTATCGGCAAACTGAGTAAAAATATCCTTGATACTCACCATTCCCACGACCTGATCCAGTTCACCGTTACACACTGGAAAATTCGAGTGAACACTTTCACTCAGCTTCTTCAATAAATCTTCTTCCAAAATATTTTGATCAACCCAAATCACTTCGCTACGGTGAGTCATCAATGAATTTACTTTCCGGTCGCCGATACGAATAATACCACGCATCATATCTGACTCCTGCTTCTCTAAAATTCCATGTTCCGATCCCTGTTCAATCATGTGATGCAATTCTTCTTCTGTTACACTTCGGTTCACATTTGTTTTTATCATCATTATTTTCAAAACAACTTTTGTCGAAAACTGTAGAAACACAGCTATTGGTTTTGCTACCCAACCAAGTACATTAATGATGGGAGAAAAAAACATAGCCACTCTTTCAGGATAATTTATTCCTAAAGTTTTCGGCACTAATTCTCCAAGCAATAAACTGAAATAAGTAGTGAGTGATACAATTGTAGCAATACCTAAAAAATCAGCATACTTTTTCAACGATTCATATTGTTGAAAATATTCTGTAAGGTGATGTGCGATGGCAGTACCACCATAAGTTGCGGCGATAAAACTTACAAGGGTGATGTAAACCTGAACAACAGATAAAAACTGTTGCGGTTTCTCCATCAACTTGAGTGCGACTTTAGCACCGAGCCGACCTTGCTTTGCTTCTTTCTCCAATCGTGCTTTACGCGAAGAGATTAACGCAATTTCAGCGAGCACAAAAACTCCGCTAATACAAATGAGAAGAAGGACTAATAAAAATTCGGTAAGCAATTGTGAATGTTTTCGCGAAAATAATTTAGCAAATTGCTAAATACCTAAAATGATACTAACTCAATTAAAAAAATTTTTACTTGAATTTTGTACCGGAAGCGGGAATCGAACCCGCACCGCCGTTTCGGGCGACAGGATTTTAAGTCCTGCGTGTCTACCAGTTCCACCATCCCGGTAATTAAAACATAATCGGGGATCTGGTATATCCTCGAAAAACTGAGCGGGAGACGAGACTCGAACTCGCGACCCCGACCTTGGCAAGGTCGTGCTCTACCAACTGAGCTACTCCCGCTTTTACAATTAATTTTTTAATTGTCCGGCAAATATAAAAGCCACAGCGAAATGAGAAAGGAAATTCTAAAGTATAAATGAGAAAAGAATAGTTTTAACTACTCCATACTCTTTTTCAACTCATGCAATTTCATCAATGCTTCAACAGGTGTTAATGTATTGATTTCAATTTTCTCTACCTGCTCTTTTAATTTTTTCATTTTAGGATCAGTCGATTCGAATATGCTTAGTTGCATTTCTCTTGGTTTTATCTCGCGCACCGCTTGCTTCAAATCACTGCCTATGGTTTTCGATTCCATCTCTGCAAGAATTTGTTTAGCCCGCTCCACAACCGAAGTTGGAATACCCGCCATCTTTGCCACATGAATTCCGAATGAATGCTGGCTTCCGCCTTCTACTAATTTGCGAAGGAAAATAATTTTGTTTCCGCTTTCACGAATTGCCACATTGTAATTGCGAATGCGTGAAAATTTTTCTTCCAGTTCATTTAACTCATGATAGTGAGTGGCAAAGAGTGTTTTCGGTTTTCCCTTAGTGTTTGTGTGCAAATATTCTGCAATTGCCCAGGCAATACTGATTCCGTCGAAGGTGCTTGTACCTCTTCCGATTTCATCTAGCAAAATCAAACTGCGATCGTTGATGTTGTTGAGAATACTGGCAGTTTCACTCATCTCCACCATGAAGGTTGATTCACCTGAAGAAATATTATCGCTCGCTCCTACTCTTGTAAAAATTTTATCTACCAAACCAATTCGCGCAGATGATGCAGGAACGAAGCATCCCATTTGCGCCATCAAAACAATCAAAGCAGTTTGCCTAATGAGTGCCGACTTACCCGCCATGTTCGGACCGGTGATGATGATGATTTGCTGAGAATCGTTATCTAAAAAAATATCATTCGGAACATACTGTTCTCCCAATGGCAATTGTTGTTCAATCACCGGGTGCCTTCCATCTTTTATGTTGATACTGAAACCATCATTCAAAATTGGTTTGTGATAATTGTGTTTTAACGAAAGCGTGGTGAACGATTGCAGGCAATCAATTCGCGCGAGAACGGATGCATTCAATTGTATCACCTGAACATAATCGTTCAGTTCGTTCACCAATCCATTGAAGAGTTGTTGTTCAAGTTCCAGAATTTTTTCTTCGGCACCAAGAATTTTTTCTTCGTATTCTTTTAACGCAGGTGTAACATATCGCTCGGCATTCACCAAAGTTTGTTTGCGAATCCAGTCGGCAGGCACTCGGCTCTTGTGTGTATTTGTTACTTCAAGATAATATCCATGAATATTATTGAAACCAATTTTCAGAGAGGTAATTCCTGTCTTTTCAATTTCATCTTTTTGAATCTGTAACAGATATTCTTTTCCAGAATGAGAAAGATTTCGGAATTCATCCAACCGCGGTGAAATTCCATTTTTTATCGCACCACCCTTTTGTATTAAAGCCGGTGCATCTTCATGAATAGTATTTTCAATTTTCTCACGGATATAAACGCATGGATTTAATTGACCGGAAATATTTTGCAACTCAGCATGAGATTGAAAATCGGTGATTAATTTTTCAATCGCAACCAATGATCTTCGCAACTGAATAACTTCACGCGGATTGATTTTTCCAAGTGGAACTCGTGCAATTAATCTTTCTAAGTCGCCTGCTTGCTTTAACCCGATTTGTAATTGTTTTAATAATTCCGGTTCGCGGATAAACAACTCGACCATATCTAACCGCTCTTCAATCTGATGTTTATCTTTTAATGGAAGAACTACCCACTTCCGCAACATGCGCGATCCCATTGGGCTGAGGGTATGATCCATCACCTGCAAAAGTGATTTCCCGTTCTCGTGAGGACACTGTAATAATTCAAGGTTTCGGATGGTAAACCTATCGAGCCAAACATATTTTTCCTCCTCAATTCTTGAAATAGAAGTAATGTGACCAAGGTTCGGATGTTCAGTATCGGATAAATATTGCAACGCAGCGCCGCAGGCAATAATTGCAGGTTTCATTTCATCAATCCCGAATCCTTTTAACGATTGAACCTGAAAATGCCGCTGTAACAGTTCGTTGGTGTAATCAAACTGAAAAACCCAATCGTCAATTGAATAGGTATAATACTTCGAACCAAATTGTAATTTAAAATCCTTCTGATACGATTTGCTGAAAATAATTTCACTTGGTTTTAAAGTCTGCAACATCTTATCAGCATACTCTGCATTTCCTTGTGCTGCATAGAATTCGCCGGTACTGATATCCAGAAAAGCCATTCCATAATACTGTTGATCGAAATGGATAGCGCATAAAAAATTATTCGAACCATGATCCAATAATTTTTCGTTGTCTGTTACACCTGGTGTAATCATTTCTGTTACACCTCGGCGGACAATGGTCTTTGTCAGTTTTGGGTCTTCCAACTGATCGCAGATGGCTACACGATAACCTGCCTTCACTAACTTAGGTAAGTAAGTATCGAGCGCATGATATGGAAACCCTGCTAACTCCACGAATGATGCAGCACCGTTTGCCCTGCGTGTTAAAACAATTCCAACAACCTTTGAAGTGATGACTGCATCCTGTTCAAATGTTTCATAAAAATCACCTACACGAAACAGCAGGATGGCATCAGGATATTTTCCCTTGATCTTGTTATACTGCGCCATTAAAGGCGTTTCCTTTATTTCTTTTATCTTACTCAAATTGTGTTGCTAAATATGCAGGCAAAATAAAACAAACAGATTTATCATTTGATAAATTTTAAACGGGAAAAGTGAAATAAGATGAGAAAAATTTTGAACGAGGAATTGAATCGTCCGACAGTTGATGAATTCAGGAAAATGGAAAAGTCGAATGTGGTAATTGTATTAGATAATATTCGTAGCGCACACAATACAGGAAGTGTTTTCAGAACAGCTGATGCTTTTGCAGTGAATTCAATTCATTGCTGCGGCATTACATCAACACCACCTAATCGGGATTTGATTAAAGCATCGCTTGGTTCACAGGATTCTATTGATTGGAAATATTTTTATACAACGCAAGAATCAATTCTTGAATTAAAAGAAAAAGGATTTAAAGTTATTGGAATCGAGCAGATTGATAAAAGTATTTCACTTGAGAATTATTCATTTAATAAAGAAGAAAAAATTGCGCTCGTATTCGGCAATGAAGTGAAAGGAGTGAGTGAAGAAATTTTACCATTATTAGATACAGCAATAGAAATCCCTCAATTCGGGACTAAACATTCATTTAATATTTCTGTAACAGTTGGGATTATTCTTTGGGATTACTTTTTGAAAGCAATAAAATAAATTCACCGCAAGTCATATAAAAGAAGAAGGGCACTCCGAAACCGGAATGCCCTTCATTCAACATCAAAACATTTTTATTTACTTACTGATTTCAACATCAACACGACGGTTAACATTGTAAGCAGATTTTAATAAAGGGTTTTTTTCACCTTGTGAAGAGGTGTTTATTCTTCCACCATCAACGCCATAGTATTTTACTAAATAATCTTTCACAGCATTTGCGCGCTTCATTCCGAGATCATTGTTATAACCATCAGAACCTCTTTCGTCAGCATTACCAACAACATTGATTTTAACAGTTGTGTTAGCTTTCATGTATTTAGCCAATTCACTCAACTCAGGATAATACATTCCCTTTACTTCACTCTTATTCAAATCAAAGTAAATTGTCGGTGGAATATATCCGCCAGAAGTTCCGGTTGAAAAGTCTTGTTTAATTGTTTTTCCCTGATAGTTAACCAATGCACCTGGTTTAGTATTAGGTTCTTTATCATTAATATCAGCTACACCATCACCATCAGCATCGTTTGGTTTTCCGTCAGCATCAACTGTTGCTCCTTTGGGTGTGAACAAATCAGCATCTTTAGAATCAGCAACACCATCACCATCCACATCCATGCTAACACCAGAACCATCAACTTTATTTCCTGCAGGAGTATTAGGTTCTTTATCGAAAATATCAGCAACACCATCATTATCTGAATCGGTAGTCATCTTTCTCATTTTATCGGCAAGTAATTGATACTCGTCGTACATAGTTTCAGTTGGATCCATCCACTCGATGTAATCCTTATTTTCATCCTTTCCAACGAACTTGTAAGTTAGAGTTAAGTTGGTCATCATATATTTATCATTATTTTTCTTAACTGCATTGTTCAAATCACCAACATAACCATCCAATTTATCAGTAACAACATAGTGCATTGTGTTTTCTAATCCCAAATCAATTGCACGGGAAATTTTATACTTGATTCCAAGTCCAACAGGAAATTCAATTTCAAATGCTTTTCCAGAATAACCGCGTAAGTAACCACCAATGTAATTAGATTGATTACCATAATGAGCAGAATCATAATTGCTATAATGAACATAAGGCAAAATAGAATCATAACCAGCTGGTTTAGTACTGTATAATGCACTTATTTTAGAGTCAAAAGAAACAAAGCCAATTCCAAAAGTTGAATAAACACAAAATTTTCTGCTACTCTTTGGTTTTTGATTTGCCTTTTTTAAACTCATAGCAAAGTTTGAAAGATTAACATACAAATCAGCACTACCATGAATAATGTTGGTAGAAAAATAAATTGGCTCAGAGAAACCTAATTTTTTCCAGGTATTTGCATCTTCAAAATAATGACCTGCTTTTATATCAGCCCTATTTTGGTAATTAGAAATACCTAATAATTTTCCATAAAGAAAATTTGCCTGTACACCAAGAACACTGCTGCACATACGATTTATGGAAATACCAAATCCAGGTTTCCATTCTGAAACTTTAGGTTCGCCTGCAGAAACTCGAGCGAAATCAAAAGTTCTGATATCAGTATACGCGCTGGTGATTCCTCCCTTAAGAGTAATAGAAGTTCCTTTGTAGTACTTCTTTGCATCCTGCATCATCTGCGCCTTTACGGGAATGCTGTATGCAAACACGATCGTTAACAAAACCGGCACAAGGAATTTTTTGGTTGCTTTCATAATTATTGTTTTGATGTTTTGAATAGTTGTTTTTTTATTCTCGACAAAGATAACCAGAAAGACTAAAAAACAAGGTTTTCAAAAAAAAAACAACACATAAAAATGTTTATTGTCTATAAATTTTATTATCGGAATTTAATTGCTATGCCAAACATGAAATGTAACGGTGCATCAAACCTTGCAGGATTTTCCGGAGGTGTATTATAAGAGCGATAATCTCGTGGGTCAATGTATTTAGGATCTCTCGATTCGGTTGGTACTGGATCTCCATAGTTATATGCGCTACCTGTAACAGGGTCAATTATTAATGAATTTTTATTATTAAGAACATTTGTGATTTCTAAAGTAAAGGCGAGATCAATTTTCTTTAAGTCAATCCACTTGCGAAGTGTTGCATTCAACCAAAACGATGGTACAGAAATTTTCTGAAACTGATGATCAGGATTTCCATCAATAGAATAAATTGGTCTACCCGAATATTCTTCGTTCCCTTCAAATAAATATGGCGTGTATCTTTTCCCTGTTCTGAAAATTCCTTCAGTATAAAAGGTAAAATGATTCAACACTTTTGAATTGAATAATCCTTTCTCCTTTTTATTGACAGTAAAAATTGCAAATCCCTTTGCATCAATTGGTGAATCCCACGCAAGCGGAGTTTCTTTTGTGCTAACAGAATTTCCGGTTGCAAGAATTTGAGAAAGACTTTGAGAAGCAGATGAACTTTGACCTGTTGCTGATGAATATGAAACATTCAATTGTCCGCTGAACCATTTTTTTATTCGTTTGATATACCCAACTTCAATTCCTCTAACCCTTGCATAATCAGAATTGATATGAATAGTTCGGGCGATTTCTCTTCCTGTTACATCTTTAATATAAATAGTACTGCTTGTTATGAAATCATATTTATCTTTCCAGTAAACTGAAATATTCAGTGCATCATTATTTCCTAATTGCGATTTCAATCCCAACTCATATGAAATATCGACTTCAGGATTCAGATCAGGGTTTCCAATTCTTGCCAAGGTAGATCGATCTGCATAATATGGATCAAGCCCTGTATAAATGTATGATGGATGCGGCTCAACCATACTATGTCCGTAATTGAAATACATTACCTGATTTTCTTTTATTGGAAAACTTGCAGCAAGTTTAGGAAGCAATCGCATTTTCATTCTGCTTCCGAAAATATTAACTGTATGTTTTTTATACTCATCATGAATTACATCATCAATTGGTGCATCAGGATTTTCAATTGCATCATCAACAAATTTTCCTGCAAACCAATATTCATAACGCAAACCAATATCAGCAATCAGTCCTCTGAATTTGTATTTATCAGAAATGTAAAATGCACCTCGCAAAGGAATTACATGCCAGGCATCACTCAAATCACCAAGGCGAAATGATTGTGTATAATTTCCATCAGGTAATTGTATAGGTGCGCCAATCCAAGGGCGAGTAATGTCAATCCATTGCATTTCTCTTCGTTTCCACTCCCCACCAACATAAAATCTGTTACCGGTATTTTTTGAATAGAATGTTGCAGAAGATTTTAAAGAATATTCTTCAACATAGTGGTCGTGCCACAGAGTTGCGATTCCATCATTGTTAAATAATCCAGGACCGGGTAAAACAAAAACGATACTGTCATCTGGATTGAAATATTGAGTGGGAAAAGTTACAATGCTTGAAGGATCAAATTCGCTATTGACTTGTTGTGGTCGCCAGTCTCTTCCATTTGCATCGGCCCGCAGATGCACAAACAATCGTGAAGCTGTTACACGATACGAGAATGACGGCTTTGGTGTTTGAATCCAAACGAGTGATTCAAGATTTGTATCGTGCGTGTAAGTGTTTGCATTATCGGGTTGCAATGAAAAATTATATTGATAACCCGGTGTGAATCCAACATCATTACCAGTAATTCGAAGCATATTAAAATCCTGATTGATGGTTATGCTCTTAAGATATGTGAATGAAAGTTTTTTTGTTGACGAGAAATCATAGTTGAGTTTTAGCATTCCAGCCCAACGATTATCCTGATAAGGACTCCAAAAAGTATCGGGATAAATAGATGATATAACCTGATTGGCGGCATTCTTAAAATAGTTATCGGTGAAATTGAATTTGAATGATGTATAATATTTAAACTTAGGTGCAACAGTTTTTTTAAATTTCAAAGGACCTCCCATTCCTAATTCGTAAACTGAATTATTCCAAACCGAATTCCAATCAGAATTGAAACCGAGATTATCCTTTTTTGCTGACGCATTAATCACAAATTTATCACCACCACTTTTTGTTTTTGCATTCACAACTCCAGATGTTGAGTTGCCATATTCAACCGAAGAACTACTCGTACTTACTTCAATATCATCAATAGCATTGCTTCCCAAATCAATTCCAAAACCAGTGCCTGCCAGCGGGTCAGTTGCCGATACATCATCAATAAAAAATCCTGTTTCGTAAGTACGCCCGCCTCGAATGTGAATGCCTTCTGCATTTTGCACCACACCTGCTGATGTATTTATTATTCCTTGTATCTGCCTTGTCGGTGCTGATTCAATCTGGTCTTTG